>NZ_DASQZG010000016.1:0-327344 GCF_035638815.1 Polaromonas sp. | reverse complement strand
GACACAGCAGGAGTTTACGGGCACAGCAACGCAAACCATCACCCTAGGCGGCGGCTGCTTCTGGTGCACCGAGGCGGTATTTGTGCAGGTGCGCGGCATCACGGATGTGGAATCCGGCTACAGCAATGGCCATACGCAGCGGCCCAGCTATGAGCAGGTGTGCACCGGTACGACGGGCCATAACGAAGTCGTCAAGCTGGTGTATGACCCTGCGCAGATCAGCCTTCGCGTGATTCTTGAAATTTTCTTCATCATCCATGACCCGACCACACTGAACCGGCAGGGCAACGACAGCGGCACGCAATACCGCAGCGGGATTTACTACTCCACACCAGAGCAAAAGCAGATCGCCGAAGACATGGTGAGTGACATGAACCAGCAAAAGCTGTTTGGCAACCCCGTGGTTACCGAGGTGTTGCCGCTGTCCAACTACTCGGCGGCAGAGGCTTACCACCAGGACTTCTTTGAGAAAAACCCGGACCAGGGTTATTGTGTGGCGGTAGCGGGTCCGAAGGTCGCCAAGTTTCTCAAGACGTTTTCAGAATACGCCAAGGCCTGAGCACCGGCACGGTCGTCATCCCGGACTCGATCCGCGATCCACGATTTCTTTCAGCCGGCGTTACTCACCACCTGCTTGACTGGGCAGCATCTCTTGCCAAAAGTACTGTATCTATGTACAGTCTTTGGGTGCTGCAGCCGCACTCTACATCAACTCAGGAGCCATCCCCATGCTTGACCACATGACCTTCCGCGTGACCGATATCGGTCGCGCCAAGGCTTTTTATTCCGCCGCACTGGCACCTTTGGGCTACAGCCTGTCTTTTGAAGGCAACTACGGCATGAACATCCTTGGGTTTGCCTACCCCGATGCCGCTGAGCCCGATGGCAAAAAGGCGGATGTCTGGTTTGTTGACGGCCCTTCGCCTTACGGGGGACCACCGGCGACGACGGGTTGCCACCTGTGCTGGCGTGCAGAGAACCATGCACAGGTAGATGCTTTTTACCGCGCTGCGATCAACGCCGGCGGAAAAGACAACGGCGCCCCCGGTCTTCGCCCCGACTATCACGCCAACTACTACGGCGCTTTTGTCATTGACCCGGAAGGCAACAACATCGAAGCGGTGTGCCATCGGCCCGAGTAAGCGGGTGTAGTCGCAGCGGGCTTCGCCGCGGGCCCGCTGGGCTCACGTCCGTTCGGCGCCCATGCTTCAATTTTGATAGCAAACTTTCCCCATTCTTGAAGGGCGGATAGCTGGTTTCGCCATTAACGGGATTGCGATGCTGCCCCCGGCGGCTCGGGGCGTAGTGTTGGCCAGCGGGCCAGGGAAGGGCTTATCACGCTGGTTGACTAGCCGCTTGCTTTCGCTTTCCCGTAAATACGCAGTCGGCCAGGCCGTCTTCAATCAACTGGCGCGGAAGGTCTCGTCCTATAAAAACCATCTTGGAATCGCGGGTGTCGGCCGGTTTCCACTTGGCACCGCGGTCGGAGCCCATCAGCATGTGCACGCCCTGAAAGACGATACGGCTGTCTTCGCCGCGCACGTTGAGGACGCCTTTGTAGCGCATCATCTGCGCGCCGTACAACTGCACCAGGCCGCTGAGAAAGTTTTCCAGCTTTTCAAGGTCGAGCGCCCGCTTTTCCCGAAAGACGAAAGATGTGACGTCGTCATCATGTTCGTGGTCCACGTCAGTCAGAAAGGCTGGCTCTATTTCCAGAATCGCATTGAGGTTAAAACCGCGGATATCCAGCACCTCGGCGATGTTGGTCACGCCGTGACGTGACTCGGCCACCTTGGCGCGCGGGTTGATGCGCACCAGCCGGTTGCGGAGTGCGGTCAGCGCTTCGGGTGTCACGAGATCGGTCTTGCTGAGTAGCAAGCGGTCGGCAAAACCGACTTGCTCCTGCGCCTCATGGTGTTCGTCAAGCTGCTGCGGCGCGTGCACGGCATCAACCAGCGTGACGATCGCGTCAAGCAGATAGTGCATCTGCACATCTTCATCGACAAAAAAGGTCTGAGCCACCGGGGCCGGGTCAGCCAGGCCGGTGGTTTCGATCACCACATGGTCAAATTTCAGCGCGCCGGCTTTCCGCTTGGCTGCCAGCTCATTGAGTATGCGCACCAGGTCGCCGCGAACGGTGCAGCAGATGCAGCCGTTGTTCATCTCGACGATCTGTTCGTTGGTGTCTTGCACCAGCAGCTCGTTGTCGATACCGGCTTCGCCAAACTCGTTTTCAATCACGGCGATGCGGTGGCCATGGTCTGCCTTCAGTATCTGGTTGAGCAGCGTTGTTTTACCACTGCCCAGAAAGCCGGTCAGGATGGTGACGGGGATGAGGCTCATGAGAATGCTCCTGAAATTTTTTTAAACAAAAAAGGCTGTTGGCCCAATGAACACGGGCGCAAAGTGCTATAAAAGCCATAGCATGGTAGATGCGCAAGTAGCGGCTGTTCGGGATCCGGTGATCTCAGTTCTGCTTCATGCCAGCAACGAGCTGCGCCATGTTGTGGCGCATCATCTTCAGATAGGTGTCCGCAGGCCCGCCGGCTTTTGACAGTGCATCGGCGTACAGTTCGGGGCCTGGAGTTACCCCGGCATCTTTGGACAGTTGAGCCAGAAGCTTCGAGTTGCTCATGTTCTCGACGAACACGGCCTTGATCTTTTCTTTTTGAATCTGCTTGATCAGCTTGGCGACGTCCCTGGCGCTGGGCTCCGCCTCGGTAGACATGCCTTGTGGTGCCAAAAATTTGATACCGTAGTGGGTGCCGAGGTAACCAAAGGCGTCGTGCGAGGTGATGACCTTGCGTTTGTCCGCAGGTATTGCGGCGATCTGGGTTTTGGCGTCGGCGTCCAGCGTTTGCAACTCCTTGACATAAGCCTCGGTGTTGGCCTCGTACTGGCTTTTTCCTTGCGGGTCCAGCTTGCCCAATGCCGCTGCGATGTTGCGTACATAGATCGCTACATTGGTCGGGTCCTGCCAGGCGTGCGGGTCACTCTCGGCGCCTTTGCCTTTTTCTGCCTGCATGCTGCGCGGTTGGATACCTTGGCTGGCGATGGCGACGGGCCCTTTGTAGCCTGCCGACTTCACCAGCTTTTGTGTCCAGTGTTCAAAACCCAGTCCGTTCGTAACCAGCAGCCTGGTCTGCAGCAGGTTTTTGGCATCCGCCGCTTTGGGCTCGAAGACATGTGCATCTTCGTTGGGCCCGACCAGGCTGGTCACTGCCACGCGGTCTTTGCCGACCACCTGCACCAAATCGCCCAGGATGCTGAAGCTGACCAGTACCGGGATCTTGTCGGCCGCGACGGCCGGTGGACTGGCAGCGCTGGCCGCAAACAAAGCAAGCAAAGCCAGCGGTTTGGCGATCGTTTGAAACAGTTTCATCAATGGCATCCTTGGGTTAAAAAAAAGATCAGGCAACGCGGTGCGGCGGCGCAAAAAGGCGAGGGAGCCAGCCGTTGGGCGCGGCCAGTAACGATATGAAGTAAAGGACGCCGGCGCAGCCAATGATGGTGGGGCCCGAAGGGGTGCCTGCGTGGTAAGACAGCAGCAAGCCGGCGTAGCCAGACAGCAGGGCTTGGGCGCTGGCATTGACAAGTTGCTTGGGCAGGGTCTCGTGCCACAGCTTGGCGGATACCGCCGGCAGCATCATCAGCCCCACCGCCATCAGCGTGCCCAGGGTCTGGAAACCCGCAACCAGGTTGACCACCACCAGCATCAGAAACCCCTGCTGCCACAACCACGGTGCGATGCCTCCACGGCTGCGTCGCGCGGAGGCGCTTAAAAACACCGGGTCAAAACTTTCCAGCACCAGACCGCGGTAAGCAGCGGCGAGGGTCAGCACGCTGACGCTGGCCACACTGGCCACCAGCAGCAGACCGGGGGTGTCCACGCCGAGTGCGCTGCCAAAGAGAATGTGCAACAGGTCGAGCTGGGTGCCGTTGCCGGATATGAGCGTCACGCCCATCGCCAGCGCCACCAGATAGATGGCAGCCAGGCTGGCGTCTTCCTTGAGCGCGGTTGTTCGGCTGATGAAGCCTGCAATGGCCGCGACCACCATGCCGGCCAGTACGCCGCCCGCCACCATGGCCGAAAGCGACAGGCCGAACAGCATGAAGCCGATGGCCACCCCCGGCAGGATCGCGTGGCTGAGCGCATCGCCGAGCAAGCTCATGCGGCGCAGCGTCAAAAACACGCCCAGCGGCGCAGCGCTCAGCGACAGGGCGAAGGTGGCAACCAGTGCCCTCCGCATGAAAGCAAACTCGGCAAATGGAGCCCACAGCAAGCTCCAGGCGCTGTCGAAAAAGTATGCAAATACGCCTGGCATCAGACACCCACTCGCAGGAGATCCCGAGGAGCGCCCTTGCTGGCGGAGCTGGCGTCGATGGCGCACAGTTCAGCGTCCTCGTCCCAGGCCTCGGCCATGGCGCGAGCGGTGCTCAGATGCGCTTCAGTCATGACCTGTGCCGTCGGCCCCCAGGCAACCAGTTCACGCGCCAGCAACAATGTCTGGGGAAAATGCCTGCGCACTTGAGCATCGTCGTGCAGCACCGCCATCACGGTGCGCCCTTGCTGTTGCCACTGGGCAATGATGCCTAACAAGGCCGCGGTGGTTTTGCTGTCGATGGCGTTGAAGGGCTCGTCAAGAAGAATTAAATCTGCATCCTGAACCAGCATGCGGGCAAACAGCACCCGCTGCAGTTGCCCGCTGGATAGCGAACTGATGGGACGCTGCTCAAAACCGTTCAGACCAACCGCGTCAATGGCCGCACTGACGCGTGCATGCTGCCCATCATCAACGCAGCCCCAGGGCCCCTGTTGCTGCCAGCAACCCAGCAGGACACAGTCATGCACGCTGATGGGGAAACTGCGGTCGATTTCGGCCACTTGGGGCAGGTAGGCCATACGCGCGCCCGGTACAGATACCTTGATGTTGCCGCCCGAGGTGGGCAGCAGGCCCATGATGGATTTGAGCAGGGTGCTTTTGCCTGAACCGTTCGGGCCGACCACTGCCGTCAGCGAGCCAGATAAAAACTCGCCGCTGATATGGTGCAGCGCCGGGTGCTGGTGGTAGCTGACCGTGAGGTTGTCCAGGCTCACCACGGAGCGGCCTCCAGGTTGCTCCACCACACAGCCGCCCACAACGCGGCAAGCACCGGCAGCATCATCAGCACTCGCCACCAGGCGGGCCGCGCCAAGGGGCTCTGTGCGGTTTTTTTCTGGGGAGTTGGGAATGTCACGGACGATCTTTACGAAAGGAGGGGTGTGGAATTGCACCCTTTTGGGTCGATAATGCAACACGATTGCGATACAGTTTAACGCAACACGATTGCGTTATTGGATTTGCTGCTTTTTTTTGGCAAACATTTCATCTGCTCATGACCAAACCGCCAATTGCCGACCCCGCTATCGCGCCCATCGACGCCTTGTTGACAGCCCACGGCCTGCGCCGAACCAGTGCGGCCCGATTGGTACTTGGGTGGCTGCTGGCTCACCCCGACACCAGCTACACCCACGCCCAGTTGCAGGTGGCTCTGGCTGGTGATGCGGACGTGTCAGTCAAGGCGGACACACCGGCACTAGACCGCGTCACGCTATACCGTCTGATTGACCGCCTCACCCAGGTCGGGCTGCTGCTGTGCCGGGTGGACTCAAGCCGGGTGCGCCGTTACCAGGCCATGCCAACCAGCGTGCATGCCATCCCGCATTTCGAGTGCCAAACCTGCCACCGCGACAGTCCGCTGGCCGGGGCGCTGAAGGCCAACGCCGACGACCTGGAGCGCGCCGCTCAAACGGCGCTTGAAGCCCTGCGTGCATTGGGCTACCAAGGACTGAGCATGGATGTCGCCGTGCGAGGGTTGTGTGTGGAGTGCGCATCGGATGCCGCAGCGTGATTGATTCGCAGCAGCTCGCTTACGCGTACCAACAAGGGTCGCTTTTGCGGTTTGACAATGTGAATGTGCCGCAGGGTGGTGTTTTGGTGCTGCGCGGCGCATCGGGCTCGGGCAAGTCGACCTGGCTCGCATTGGCGGCAGGGTTGCTGGCGCCCAGCGAAGGCGATATCACCATAGCCGGCCAATCGGTCAAAGCCCTCGGCAAAGCGGCGGGCGATGCATGGCGGGCAAGGACCATTGGTTTTCTGCCGCAAAAACTTCATTTGAGCGCCGCCCTCACCGTGCATGACAACCTGGCCATGGCGCAGTGGGCTGCTGGCCAACCGCAAGACGAAAAGCGCATCGCCGAGGCTTTGGCGGCGCTGGGTGTGCAGGACCTGACTCGCCGCAAGCCAGCCCAGCTATCGGGCGGGCAGGCACAGCGTGTGGCGCTGGCCCGGGCGGTGCTGCTCAAACCGCTGGTGATTCTGGCCGACGAGCCGACAGCCAGTCTGGACGATGACTCGGCGGGGGCAGCATTGGCGCTGCTGCAGGCCTGCGCGGCGCGCGAGGGCGCCACCTTGGTGATTGCAACGCATGATTCGCGCGTCTTGAACGGTCTTGAGGGCGAAATCATCACTTTGCCCATTAATAACGGGCATAGTTTGCTATGAATATAGTAGCAATTTCCTGGCGCTACCTGTGGGCCCGGCCTCTGGCTGCGGGGCTTAATGTGTTGCTGCTCAGCCTGGGTCTGGCGTCCATGGCTTTTGTGCTGCTGGTCAGTCACCAGATCGAGCGCGCTTTTGAGCGCGACCTGGCGGGTATTGACGTGGTAGTGGGCGCGAAGGGCAGTCCGATGCAACTGATTTTGTCGGGCGTCTTTCATCTTGACGTGCCAACCGGCAACGTGCCACTGGCTGCCGTCCAGGAACTGGAAGAACACCCCCACGTCGCCAAGCTCATCCCCATCAGCCTGGGAGACAGTTTTGGCGGGTTCCGGATCGTGGGCAGCACGCCGGACTACATCGCCCACTACCGCGCGACGCTGGCGCAGGGCAAGCCATGGACAGCCCCCATGCAGGCGGTGTTGGGCGCGCAGGTGGCGCAGCAAAGCGGGCTTAAAGTGGGCGATCAGTTTGCCGGCAGCCACGGCCTCAGCGGCGGTGGAGCAAGCCACGGCCAAACGCCTTATGTGGTTAGTGGGGTGCTGGCACCCAGTGGCTCGGTGCTCGACAGGCTGGTGCTCACCGCGCTGGAGTCGGTCTGGCAGGTCCATGAAACCGACACCGCGCTGGATGCCGAAGACCGCAAGATTCTGGAAAGTGAGCGCGAGCTGACGCTGGCGTTGATTCAGTACCGCACGCCCCTGGCGGCCGTGACCTTTCCTCGCTTTATCAACACCACCACCGACATGCAGGCGGCTGCCCCGGCACTGGAAATCACGCGTCTGCTCAACATGATTGGTGTGGGGACCGACATGCTGCGCGCCCTGGCCGGGGTCCTGCTGCTCACCGCAGGCTTGAGTGTATTTATTGCCCTGTGGAGCGCCGTGCGTGAGCGCCGGGCGGACCTGGCCTTGCTGCGCATGCTGGGCGCGCCGCCCGCCAAGGTGGCCGGGCTCTTGCTGTGCGAGGCGCTGTGGCTGGCGCTACTGGCAACCGTACTGGGTCTGCTCGTCGGGCAGGGCTTGACAGCTCTGATAGGCTGGTCTTTGCAGGTGGAAAAGTCCTTGCTGGTCGCTGCCTGGGCCTGGCCGGTCGAGTTGTGGCTGGTGCCGCTGCTGGCCACGGTTGTGGCGCTGTTGTCTGCGCTGCTGCCAGCGGTGCAGGCCTATCGGATTAGTGTGTTTGAACTTCTTCAATCAAGGTAAATCATCATGAATATTATGAAAAATGTGCTTCTAGCCCTTTCATCGCTTGCGCTGGCTGCTACGTTTTCAGTAGCAAATGCGCAGCACAGCGGCAAGGAAGTCAAAGAGGACGTCCAGCGTCATCGCGCCATGGCGGCAGCCCACGAGGCTGCGGCCAAGTGTCTGGAATCAGGCAAGAAAGAGGAGATGTGCATGAAGGACCTTCAGGCCTCCTGCAAAGGCCTTGCAGTGGGAAAATACTGCGGCATGAAACACGCGCATTGAGCACATCGAGCGCACATTGAAGTTAAGCAAATTGGTTCAGGAGAGTTGCCATGAGTGGGTCTGATTTCACCGCTGTTAAAACCGGTTTGCTCGGGCTCCTGCTGGCCGTGGGTTCTGCCCATGCGCAATTAAGCTCGCCACTTCCGCCGGGCAGCAGCAAGCCAGTTGCCCCTGCAAGCACCAAGCCGGCCGCGCCCGCGGGCAGCAAATCCGCCGTGGGCAAGGCGGCGCCGGCGACTGCACCGTTGGGCACCATAGACCTGCCTGCAGGGCAGGGCGCTGGTGTGCACGGGGCCAACAGCCCTTATGCACCTCTGCCCTCGCGCACGGACGTGATTGCCTGGTCCATGCTGACCGATGTCAAAACGAAGAACGAAAAAAACCGCATCATGCCGGTGTTCAACGCCAGCCAGCTCGCGCTCAATGAAAAAACCCAGCGTATCCAGGGCTTCATGATGCCGCTGGAGCCGGGTAAAAAGCAGCGCCATTTTTTGCTGTCGTCGGTGCCACTGACCTGTTCTTTCTGCCTGCCCGGCGGGCCTGAAAGCATGATCGAGGTTAGAACCAAAACGCCCGTGGAGTACGGCATGGAAGCCGTGGTGGTGGAGGGGCGTTTTCTTGTTCTCAATGATGACGCCAATGGCCTCTATTACCGCATCACCGATGCGGTGGCTGTGAAGTAGTCACATCACATGAGCCTGGTTCAGGTGCTTGGCACGCTGCGGCACAGGTTGGCTGAGCGATTTTTCTCGGTACGCGTCCACGTTGCTGATTGCCGGGGTGTTTTGACCAGGCCGGTCAAGGTGGCGTACGCCGCCGTTCTGGCCACCCTGGCTCCGATCGTTTGTTGATTGCTATGGTTTTTATAGCGCGTCGCGCAGGCTGGATAAGGGTGGCAGCCAGAAAAGATATCTCAAATCCGATCTTTCCGCTGGTGACGCCGGCGCTGGTGTTTGGCGACTGCCCTGTCGGGCGAATTGGCGAATAGCCCGAATAGCCCGAATAGCCCGAATAGCCCGAATAACCTTATTGGCAATCGTACGGAGGTTTCATGCAGTTTTTACAGTCCCTTCCTGTCTCTGCCCAAGCCATTGGTTTGCTGATGCTGTCCAACGTTTTCATGACATTTGCCTGGTACGGCCATCTGAAGAACCTGGCCACTTCACCCTGGTATATCGCAGCGCTCGTCAGTTGGGGCATTGCCCTGTTTGAATACCTGCTGCAGGTGCCCGGCAATCGCATCGGTTTCACCGTCTACAGCATCGGGCAGCTCAAGATCATGCAGGAGGTGATCACGCTCGCGGTGTTTGTGCCGTTTGCGGTTTTTTATCTCAACGAGCCGCTCAAACTTGATTATTTGTGGGCGGCGCTTTGTATGGTGGGCGCGGTGTATTTCATCTTTCGCAGCAGTTAAGCCTACCGGCGCCGGCGGTTGCAGATCAGCTCACAGGCAGCTGCCCCTTCAACAGGCGGAGCACATTGCCTCCCATGATGCCAAGGATGTCTTCTTCGCTGAAGCCCGCTTCCAGCAGCCCCTGGGTCAGGAGCACGAGACCTGTGGTGTCGAAAGTGGCTTTGATCGCGCCGTTGTAGTCAGAGCCAAGCGCAACGTGTTTGGCGCCAGCAATGTTGGCGGTGTGACGCATGGCGCGGATGATGGACGCCACGTCCGTCCCGCAGACGGCGCCTTCAAAATAACCGATGCCGATCACACCACCGGTGGCTGCAATGGCCTTGATATGGGCGTCGCTGAGGTTGCGGGGGCCAGGGCAGGTGCCCTGTACGCCGGTATGTGATACCAGCACCGGCCGCTTGGCCATGGCCAGTACGTCGTTTATCACTTTGGGTGATGCATGGGCCAGGTCCACGATCATCTGCTTTTCTTCCAGGCGGCGGATGACGTCTTTCCCGAATGGGGTCAAGCCGCCTTTTTCCATGCCGTGGGCGGAGCCGCCCAGCTCGTTGTCAAAAAAGTGGGTCAGGCCGGTGATGCGAAAACCGGCGTCATACAGTTTGTCCACGTTTTCCAGCTTGCCTTCAAGCGGGTGCAGGCCTTCTGTTGCAAGTACCGCAGCCAGCCGTCCACCCTGCGGCGGCGCGCCGCTGAACACTGCGGCAAGGTCAGCCTGTGAGCGCACCACTCGCATGGCGCCTTGGCTGTCGCTGGCGGCCGCATGCAGCTTTTCGCCCTGATACAGGGCGCGCTCCAGCAGGCTGCCCCAGGCGCGCTGCGGCCAGCGCTGAGCCATCACAAGCATGGTGATGCTGTCGGTGTCGTCGGCGTTTCGCTCGAAGTTGAGATTTTTGGGCGACTTGGTGACGGTGGAGAAAACCTGCAGGCTCACGCGCCCCTCCAGTAAGCGCGGCAAATCGCTGTGGCCGTAGTCGTAACGACGCAGCAGATCGCGCGACCAGAGCAATGCGTCGTCGTGGAGATCGGCGACAAACAGTTTTTCATGCAGCGCTTTGGCCTTTTCGCTGGTGGTGTAGGGCGGCATCAGCGCCAGGGCATTCATGCGCTTGTCCACGATGGGTGGCAAGCTGAAGAACACAGCCAGACCGGCTACGGATAGCCCTGCGGCGGCGATCAGGAGTTTTTTGTATTTCATGCGGCATGGCGCAGTGACGCGCGCAGGGAGAAGTGAAGCAAACTTTACCGGCTAAAGGCAGAAAGCCCAACAGAGGGTGCATCCCTTGTCGTCAGGCGGGGTCGTCCCCCACGGCCGCGCGGTTAAACTCTCCGCTGTCACAAATTTGTCATATTCAATGACGAGATTACCTGGAGTCGAAGATGCTGTTTGGCAAACTCTTGCCCCGTGAGGGCAATTTTTTCGAGCTGTTCAACCAGCATGCGGATCGCATTGTGGAGGCCGCGCGTGCTTTTTCAAACCTGGTAGCCAACTACAGCGACGTGCAAAAGCGCGAGGCCTACAACCGCGAAGTCGACAACGCCGAACGTGCTGCCGACCGGATCACCCAAGAGGTGAACCGGATGTTGCACAAGACCTTTATCACGCCGATTGACCGTGAGCAGATTCACAAGCTCATCAATACCATGGATGACGTGTGCGACCTGATTCAGGATTCAGCCGAAACCATGGCCCTGTACGACGTGCGCCACATGACCGATGAGATCGTGCGGCTGACTGACCTCAGCGTCAAATGCTGTGAACGGCTCAAGGACGCGGTGGGCCTGATCGACAAGCTCAGCGATGCAGCAACCGCAGAGGCGGCGCTGAAAACCTGCGAGGAAATCGACAAACTGGAGTCGGACGCTGACCGCGTGATGCGCTCGGCCATGAGCAAGCTGTTTCGCGAGGAGCCCGATGTGCGGGAGGTGATCAAACTCAAGGCGATTTACGAGTTGCTGGAAACCATCACTGACAAGTGTGAGGACGTGGCCAACCTGATCGAGGGCATCGTCCTCGAAAACTCCTGAACATGGAAACCGCACAGGCCGCCCTCTGGGTGGTGATCATGCTGGTGTTTCTCGCGATTGCCTTCGATTTCATGAACGGCTTTCACGATGCGGCCAACTCCATCGCGACCGTCGTCTCGACCGGCGTGCTCAAACCGGGGCAGGCGGTGCTGTTTGCCGCGACTTTCAACTTCATTGCCATCTTCATTTTTCATCTCAGTGTGGCTGCCACCGTGGGCAAGGGAATTGTTCAACCCGGGGTGGTTGACACGCATGTCGTTTTTGGTGCGCTGGTCGGCGCCATCAGCTGGAACCTGGTTACCTGGTACTACGGCATTCCGAGCAGCTCGTCCCATGCGCTGATCGGCGGCATTGTTGGCGCGGTGATGGCCAAGGCTGGGGCGGGCGCGCTCATCTCAGCCGGCGTGCTGAAAACAGTCGCATTCATTTTTGTTTCGCCGATGCTCGGTTTTTTGTTGGGATCACTGATGATGGTTCTGGTGGCCTGGGTCTGCCGTCGCGCCACGCCATCGCGGGTAGACCGGTGGTTTCGTCGTCTGCAGCTGGTGTCTGCTGGCGCCTACAGTCTGGGTCACGGCGGCAATGATGCGCAAAAAACAATCGGCATTATCTGGATGCTCCTGATCGCTACCGGCTACACCTCGGCCGGCGATGCAGCCCCTCCGACCTGGGTCATCGTCAGTTGTTACATCGCCATTGCAGCGGGCACCCTGTTCGGCGGCTGGCGCATTGTCAAAACCATGGGCCAAAAGATTACCAAGCTCAAACCCGTGGGCGGATTTTGCGCCGAAACGGGTGGTGCCATTACCCTGTTTCTGGCAACGGGCCTGGGGATTCCGGTGTCTACCACGCACACCATCACAGGAGCCATCGTTGGTGTGGGTTCAGCGCAGCGCGCCTCTGCCGTGCGGTGGGGAGTGGCTGGCAACATTGTCTGGGCCTGGATATTCACCATACCAGCCAGTGCCTTTGTGGCAGCCGTTGCTTACTGGGTCAGCCTGCAAATTTTTTAGCAGCGGGCCTTTGTTCAGGCGTTGATGCGTGGCGGGTTCGGGTGCAGCCGCGCCATGGAAAGGCTGTCAATGTAGCAGCCGCCTTTGAGTGCGTAGCCTTTGTGCCGACCTTCCTCCACAAAGCCAAGACCGCGGTACAAGGCGATAGCGCGGTCGTTGTCAGCCTGCACCATCAGCTCTATGCGCAGCACGCCGCTCCAGTTGTCGGCCCAGTCAAGCGCGCGTGTCATTAGCATTTTGCCGATTCCGCGGCCCTGTCCTTGGGGCGAGAGCGCGATGGCCAGCGATCGGACATGGCTGCGGCGCAGGCTGGGGTGTTGAACATGCAAACCCGCAAAACCAATCACCTCGCCTGCACTGAGGGCCACGAGTCTGCAGCCTTGGGCATCGACACGCTGGTAAGCCTCCAGACGCGATGCCACTGGCATGTCGGGTAGTTGCAAGGTGCCTTCAAAGGTGCCGATCTGGCCTAGCAATGCAGAAATCGCCGTCGCGTCGCCGGGCTCGGCAGCACGGATCAGGATGTCCGCAGTCTCGGGGTATTCCATTTTCAGTAACTCCTACTGCGAAATTTTTCGGGCTTCCTCAACCTGGTATTCAAAGTAGCGCTGAAAGCTGAAGACGATGCTGGACATCAGTGAAATCGTGCCGAACAGCAAGGCCAGTACCACAGCGCCCATGGTCACCCAGTTGGTCTTGCCGGCGCTGGCATCCAGCGCGGTGCCCGGGTTGTGTTGCGCGTTCCATTTTTCAGGTGCCATTAAGCCGTAATAAATGGCAGTAAGAGCCGTCGCTGCGACCGTGAAGCCGAGCAGCGGAATCAGCACCCACGCCAACTGGTCGTCCTGGCCGTAAAGGCGAACCCGCGAAATGCCAGACCATCCCAGCGCAGCGGCCACGGGGAAGAGCCACGCCCACAGGTCGCGCCATCCGTGTAAATAAAAGCGATGCGCGCCCAGTTGTCCGCCTATCAGGGCCAGCCAGGATGCAAGGGTCTTGTTTTTTTTATGGGTCATGGTTGAGTTTATGTCGGGGAGGCTGCAGCAGGGGCGACATCCCTGGGTGGCTTGGTATCGCCCGCGCCCAGTGTCTTTTGCATGATGACAATGTCGCGCCAGGCACCCATTTTCCAGCCGCAGGAATCGATCACGCCGACCTGCGAAAACCCGAGCGAGCGGTGCACGCCCACGGACCCGGCATTGGCAGAATCGCCGATCACCGCCATGACCTTTCGAATGCCGACGGCCTCGCAACAGACCAGCAACTCGGACAGCAGCAGGCGTCCCAGCCCCTTGCCTTGCTGACCCGGAGCCAGATAAATCGAATCTTCCACCGAGTAGCGGTAAGCAGGGCGGGGCTTGAACCAGTTGCCGTAGGCAAAGCCGACGACGACGCCGGCGTCTTCAGCCACCAGATAGGGCAGGCCCTTGCCCAGCACGTCGGCCCGGCGCGATGTCATGTCGGCAAGGCTGGGAGGCTCTGTTTCAAAGGTGCCGGAGCCGTGAAGCACGTGGTGTGCGTAAATGTCGGTGACGGAGGGTAGATCGTCCTCGCGGCTGGCTCGTATCAGGGGCATGTTGATCTGCAAAAAGTGGGGAGTGGATGAATTCTGCATGCCGGGTTATAATCTGCGGCTTTGCAGCATTTCGCTGGCCGGGTGCCATGTCGTGTGTCTCAAGCGCTGCAGGAACATTTTGGGGTGAATTAATTCGCCCCACCACCCGAAGGATAAATCATGGTCGTCATTCGACTCTCGCGCGGCGGTTCTAAACACCGTCCATTTTTCAATATTGTTGTGGCTGACAAACGCGTTCGCCGCGATGGTCGTTTCATCGAGCGCATCGGTTTTTACAACCCGATTGCCAAAGGTGGCGAAGAAGGTCTGCGCATTGAGCAAGACCGCCTGACCCACTGGCTGGGCGTTGGCGCACAAGCCTCCCCCACCGTGGAGCGCCTGGTCAAGCAGGGCGCCACCAAAGCAGCGGCTACGGCTTAATTGCTCGTGCTGCCTGGCCTGGAAACGTCGGGCCTGCCCGACGACGCCGTCGAAGTCGGGCGCATTCTTGACGCCTGGGGCGTCAAGGGCTGGGTGAAAATCCTGGCACACAGCGCCTCTTCCGAGGCGCTTTTTTCTTCTGACCGCTGGTTTTTGCAGCCCCCCGATGCCAAACACCGGCCGGGCTTTGACGCCTTCGCCGGCACCGTGGCTCTGGCTGTCAGCGAGTCCAAAACCCACTCCGATTCCGTGGTTGCCAAATTTGCCGGCATCGACGACCGCACGCCCGCCGAAGCATTGCGTGGCGCGCGGATTTTCGTGCCGCGTAGCAGCTTTCCGAAAGCGGGCAAGGACGAGTATTACTGGGTCGATTTGCTGGGCCTGAATGTCGTGAATCGCGAAGGCATAGCTCTGGGCAGTGTGCGTGATCTGATGGCCACGGGCCCTCACTCGGTGCTGTGTGTCGAGTACACCGAAGGCGAGCAGACGCTGGAACGCATGATTCCATTTGTGGCCGCTTATGTTGATGCGGTGGACATGCCTGGTAAAACCATAACGGTCGACTGGCAGCCGGACTATTAGAGCTGTCGCGCTCGCCGCTTCGTGACGCAAAATACAAACATGCGTTTTGATGTCATCACCCTGTTCCCCGAGCTATTTGCGCCGTTTTTGATCAGTGGCGTGACGCGCCGCGCCTATGAGTCCGGTCTGGTCGAGGTCAAACTCTGGAACCTACGTGATTTTGCCGACGGCAATTACCGACGCGTCGATGACCGCTCCTTTGGGGGCGGACCGGGCATGGTGATGATGGCTGAACCGTTGGCCCGCTGCCTTGAAAAAATCCGGGAGGATCGCGCTGAGCTTCCAAGTCTGCGAGTCCCAGTAGTTCTGTTCTCCCCGATTGGCGGAACGCTGGACCATGCGGGAGTCGCGGGCTGGTCGGCGAGCGCCGGCGCGGTGCTGGTCTGTGGTCGGTATGAAGGCCTGGATCAACGCTTTATTGATACCTATGTAGACCAGCAAATCAGTCTGGGCGACTTTGTTCTGTCGGGCGGTGAGATTGCCGCCATGGCGCTGCTCGATGCGGTGGCGCGGCTGCAGCCCGGCGTGCTCAACGACGAGGGTAGCCACCAGTTGGACAGCTTCAACCCCGCGCTGGATGGCTTGCTGGACTGCCCGCACTTCACGCGGCCAGAGACCTGGCGCGATCAGTCGGTGCCCGACAAGCTCCTGTCCGGAAACCATGCTCAAATTGAGCGCTGGCGTCGGGACCAGCGACTGGCCCTGACCCAGCTCAAGCGCCCTGATTTGGTGCAAAAAGCGAGGGCGATTGGGAGTTTGACAACTCAGGACGAGGCATTTCTGGCTGATTTGATGGAAAACCCGGAACGCGACTCATAAACGCTATAATCAAAGGCTTTTCGGTCCTCTGGCGGCCACTGCAACCATCTTGACCATCACTGATGTGTCCATGGATTTGCGGTCTTTAGTGCAGCGCGTGTATGAACGAAAAAATAGCGAGATGGAATTTATATGAATCTGATCCAAACCCTTGAGCAGGAAGAAATTGCCCGCCTCAACAAGACCATTCCCGTGTACGCCCCTGGCGACACCGTGATCGTCAGCGTCAATGTGGTTGAAGGTACACGCAAGCGTATGCAGGCCTTTGAAGGCGTCGTGATTGCCAAGCGCAACCGCGGTCTCAACTCCAGCTTCATCGTGCGCAAAATCTCCAACGGCGAAGGTGTGGAGCGGACCTTTCAGGTCTACAGCCCCTTGATCGCCAAGATCGAAGTCAAACGCCGCGGTGATGTGCGTCGCGCCAAGCTGTACTACCTGCGTAGCCGCAGCGGCAAGTCGGCACGTATCAAGGAAAAACTGGGCGCCAAAGCTGCATAAGCTTTATGGCCTCCAAAAAGCCGCTCTCTGGAGCGGCTTTTTTTTGCCTGCTACGCTGTGCCCCGTATGACCCCATATGACAAATACCAAGCCTTTGCCGAAATTTGACCCGCGCAGCATTCCCGTGATCGGGGTGGATACGCATCTGGCCGACGTGCCCGAGCATGCCTTGATGCCAGAGGCTTTGCGTCAGCGTTTTAGGCACCCGCCGGTGTGGACCCCCGAGCACAGCGTCGAGAAAAAATTCTCCAATCGGGAGCCTGCATTGGCAGCCGTGTTGCTGCCGCTGGTCATGCGTGATGAATTGATGTTGCTGCTGACAGAGCGGGCCGACAACATGTCCACCCATTCTGGCCAGATCGCGCTACCGGGCGGCAAGACCGATGAGGCTGATCACGATGCGGTGGACACAGCCCTGCGCGAGGCGCATGAAGAAATCGGCCTGAGCCGCGAACATGTGGAAGTGCTGGGCATCTTGCCGACCTATGTCACCGGCACAGCCTTCATCATCACGCCGGTGGTGGCGCTGGTGCAACCCGGTTTTGCATTGCAAGCCAACCCGACTGAGGTGGCCGATATTTTTGAAGTGCCACTGCGCTACCTCATGAATCCGGCCAACCATCAGCGCCATGAATTCGAGTTTGAAGGCGTGGTGCGGCAGTGGTTGTCCATGCCGTACCCGGGCGCGGACAGCGAGGAAGCCAAAGAGCGATACATCTGGGGAGCGACGGCGGGGATGTTGCGAAATTTCTATCGCTTCTTAAGCGCTTGAGGTTTTACGCACCCCCCGTCCAGGCTCACTGCGTGTAGCCTGTTCCCCCCTCAAGGGGGCGGCGCCTGCGGTCTGGCAAAGCCAGTCCCGCGGCCCCCGAGGGGCTGGAGCCTGCGGCTCCAAACCTGCTTGAGCAGGTTGGACGGGCGACAGAGGTGAAGCGTCTCGCGAGCCGCGGCCTGCAAGGCCTCGGGAGCTACACGCAGTGAGCGACCGTGGGGGCTAGTATCATTCGGCATGAGCTTTTTCGCCGTTTTGTTTGCCCTCATCATTGAACAGGCCAGACCCATGGCGCGGGGCAACGCCATCCATGCCAGCCTGCGCCGGTGGGCGCGCTGGGCCAGCAAAAGTCTGGACGCAGGCAAGCCTCATCACGGCTGGGTTGCATGGACCATGGCCGTGATCGTTCCGGCGCTGGCCACTCTGGCCATTCACTGGCTCCTCTGGAGTGTTCATGGCGCGTTGGCATTTCTCTGGGGCGTGGCTGTTCTTTATGTCACCCTGGGCTTTCGCCAGTTCAGTCACTACTTCACCGATATCCGCGATGCACTGGATGACAGCGATGAAGCAACTGCGCGCGAGTTGCTGGCGCAGTGGCGCCAGGTCGATGCGAGCGAATTGCCACGCAGCGAGATCGTTCGCCATGTGATTGAGTATTCCGTCCTTGCGGCGCACCGCCATGTCTTTGGCGTGCTGGCCTGGTTCTCAGTGCTGGCTGCGTTGGGTTTTGGCCCTGCAGGGGCCGTGCTGTACCGCATGAGCGAGTTCGTTTCGCGCTATTGGGCACGCCGGAGCAAGCTGGCAGGCGACGAGGCCAGCCCTGCGTTGCAGGACGCAGCCACTCAGGCTTGGGGCGTGATTGATTTTGTTCCTGCGCGCCTGACTTCGCTGTGCTTCGCAGTGGTAGGTAGTTTTGAGGATGCGATAGATGGCTGGCGCAACTATGCCCAGCGTTGGCCCGTGGGGTCGCCCAATCGCAACGATGGTGTGATCCTGGCCGCCACTTCAGGCGCGGTCAATGTGCGTCTGGGTGGCGAGGCCTTGAAGGCTGCGTTTGCGCCCCATGCATCCCAGGGCTTTCAGGCCACCGGTGCGGATTCGGGTGAACCTGTCTCTGCGACTGAAACCACTCCCGGCCGGGAACCGGAAGTTGCGCACTTGCGCATCATCGTGGGGCTGGTCTGGCGTTCGGTTGTGCTCTGGATGGTGCTGCTTGCGCTACTGACCCTGGCACGCCTGCTGGGCTAAGCGCACTTTTCAGTAGCGTGGCGCCTCTGACAACTCGGCGAAAAGCTCGCTATATAAACGATAGCGGCTTGCGCTTATAACACCGGGGCCAGATGCCGATTTGACATTGGTGTTCACGCCGCAGCCTGGCTCGTGCAGGTGGGTGCAGTTGTAGAACTTGCAGTCCTGCGCATGCACCTTCAGATCCGGCATGTAGTTGGCAAGATGCATGGGGTCAATATGGTGCAGGCCGAATTCCTGAAACCCGGGTGAGTCAATCAGCGCACTGCTTCTGGCGGCATCAATCCAGTACAGCGTGGTGCTGGTGGTGGTGTGTTTGCCCGAATTCAGGGCCTGGGATATTTCTGCGGTCAACACCTGTGCATTGGGCACCAGCAGGTTGGTGAGGCTGCTCTTGCCAGCGCCGGAGGGCCCCAGTACCAGTGTTTTTTTTCCGCGAAGCAAATCCATCAGTTGTTCTGTCTGCGCGGTGTTGACCGCGGACCCGGCGAGTTTCGGTTTGATCGCCAGTGGCAGAACCTGATACCCCATGGCCCGGTAAGGTTCAAGCTTGGTCCAGGCGCGGCCAAACGGTTCTGCCAGATCGCTTTTGTTCAGCGCGATGATGGGGGTGATTCGTTCCGCCTCGGCGGCAATGAGTGCACGGGTGAGCTGGCTTTCGGAGAACTCGGGCTCCGCTGCAATCAATATCAGGACCTGATCGAGGTTGGCTGCGAATGATTTGGTTCGCATCTCGTCCTGCCTGTAAAACAGGTTGCTGCGCGGCTCTACCTTTTCAATGGTGCCTTCGTCTTCAGAAGGCAGCCAGAGAACCCGGTCCCCAACCAAAGCCTGGCTCTTTTTGCCGCGCGGGTGGCAGATCACGCGTTCGCCACTGGCCGTTTCCACCAGGCAATGCCTACCAAAACCGGCGACAACCAGGCCGGGCTGGCTCCCTGCCGACGAAACAGTGGTCAAGCCAGAAGGGCGTCGACTTTGGACGCGCAGAAAAAGTCGCTGACAGAAATGCCGTTCACGTCGTGCGTGTTGAAACGCACATTGCATTTGCCGTAGCTGAGCGTGAGATCGGGATGGTGATCTTCGGCATTGGCAATAAAAGCAACGGCATTGACGAAGCCCATGGTTTCGTGAAAGTTCTTGAAGGTAAATGTTTTATCCAGCGAGCCGTCGATCAGCCGCCAGCCCAGCGCTTGTTCTCCATTGAGCTGACTCAGCTGCGTGACGATTTCTGTGGCACTCAGTGCGCGGCGGTTCTGGTGAATGGGGTTGCTCATGCTGAAGCTCCAAGCCCTGCGTCCATGCGGGCCAGTCTTTCGGAGGCGGGGGGGTGCGAGTAATAAAACTTCACAAACACAGGGTCGGGTGTGAGGGTGCTGGCGTTGTCCTGGTACAACTTGAGCAGCGCAGTCTGCAAGTCGCGCGCTTGCGTTTGCGCCACGGCGTAAGCGTCCGCTTCAAACTCGTGCTTGCGCGAGAAGAGCGCAAACACCGGCGAGACAAAAAAGCTGAAGAGTGGCACCACCAGCATGAAGAGCAGCAGAGCCAGCGCATCGTTGCTTCCACCCATGTTCGGCCGTACGCCCAAGCCCGTATAAAACCAGACCTGCGTCGACAGCCAGCCCAGCAGCGCAAAGCCCGCCAGGCTCATGGCAAACATCGAGACAATCCGCTTGATGATGTGTTTGTGCTTGAAATGGCCCAGCTCGTGTGCGAGCACCGCGTCTACCTCGCCTGGATTCAACTGCTTGAGCAGGGTGTCGTAAAACACCACGCGTTTGGAGGCGCCAAATCCGGTGAAATAGGCGTTGGCATGTGCCGATCGCCTGCTGCCGTCCATTACAAACAAACCCTTGGCTGCAAAGCCGCAGCGTTGCATCAGTGCGGTCACGCGTGTCTTGAGTGCTTCGTCGTCCAGTGGCTGAAATTTGTTGAACAGTGGTGCGATGACGGTGGGGTAAAGAACAAGAATCAGCAGGTTAAAACCCATCCACGTACCCCAGGCCCACAGCCACCACCAGCTTCCGGTGCTGCCCATGATCCACAGAATCAAAGCCACGATTGGCAGGCCGATGAGAACGCCGACCAGCGTTGATTTCAGCAGGTCCATGACCCACAGGCGCAGCGTCATTTTGTTAAAGCCAAAACGCTCTTCAATCACAAAAGTGCTGTACAGGGTAAAGGGCAGGTCGAGCAAACCGCTGATGAGTCCAAATGCGCCCAGCAGCACCAACTGCGGCGCGAGGCTGCCGTAGCTGCCCAGGCCGCTCGCCATGATGGACTGATTCAGCGCATCGATGCCGCCCAGCAAGGTCCAGCCCAGCAGCACCGCTGTGCCAAATGCCAGTTCCAGCAGTCCAAAGCGCGCTTTGGCGATCGTGTAGCTGGCAGCTTTCTGATGGGCAGCGAGCGAGATGGTGTTGGCGAAAGCGGCAGGCACTTCATGGCGATGCTGTGCCACGTGGCGCATTTGACGCGAGGCCAGGTACAGCTTCAGCAGCACACCCAGCACCAGCGCGGCGGTGAAAACAAGGGTGAAAGAGAATGAATAGTCGCTCATGGCTGGCAGTTTAGGCGATCAGCGAGAATCGCAAGATGTCTGACCCCGATACCTCACTCAAAAAATCCGACCAAAACCTGATCTGGCTCGACTGCGAAATGTCCGGACTTGACCCGGATAAGGAGCGCCTTCTGGAAATTGCCGTTGTCATCACGGGGCCGCAACTGACGCCCCGTGTGGAGGGTCCGGTGCTGGTGATTTACCAGCCCGATGAGCTGCTCGACAAGATGGACAACTGGAACAAGGGCACACATGGCCGCAGCGGGCTGATTGACAAGGTCAAGGCAAGCACCGTCACGGAAGAAGACGCCGAGAAGCAACTGATTGCCTTCATGTCTCAGTACGTGCCTAAAGGGACGTCGCCGATGTGCGGCAACACCATTGGCCAGGACCGGCGCTTTCTGGTCAAGTACATGCCCAAACTCGAGGCGTTTTTTCACTACCGCAATATTGACGTGAGCACCTTCAAGGAGCTGGCCAAGCGCTGGCGCCCTGAGGTTTACAACGCGTTCAAGAAGCAGCAAAGCCACACTGCCCTGGCTGATGTGAATGAGTCGATTGACGAGCTGGAGCACTACCGCACTCACTTTTTGAAGTGATTTAGGCCTGTGGCCCGGTATCCGCGGGCGTTGTAGCTATCGAAACAAGAGCGGGATGCTGCGGCAAACGAGCACGCGCTGCTGGCGATCCGGTGTTTTGACGCCAATCACTGGTGTAAACCCGCAATCTGTGCCATAATCATTGGCTTGACGGATGCACGGGGTGCACCGCATTTGTACATCTACCTCACACTTTTACGGCTCTACCAACAGAGCCATCGCTTCAGGCACCGGTTTACCGGAAAAATCGCCCGAACCGACATATTCGTTTGTGGTTGATGTTTTATTAACCACAAACGAAGCCTTCCGCTACGCGGCAGGTGGTAGTTTCTTGTTCGCCTGCCCAAATCCACAAGTCGGGCGGTGAGCAAGTGCTTAGTGAGAAAAACATGACTGACTCTTTTGAGGCTCGCGGCGACTTTTTGGCCGAAGCAAATACCGACACCGTTTCCGATATGGAAATCAATGTGCTGCCCGATTTTTCCGATGCGCCTGCTGCTGCAGAAACATCGCTTGATGCTATTGCTGCGGAGCCCAACGGCTTCGTGAAGCTGGGCCTGGCCAAAGAACTCCTGCAAGCGGTTGCCGACATGGGTTTTACCCAGCCGACCGCCGTGCAGATGGCCACCATCCCCAAAGCCATGCAGGCTCTGGATGCTGACCCCAAGGCGAGCAAATTCACCGACTTGCTGGTCTCCAGCCAGACCGGCAGTGGCAAAACTGCTGCTTTCCTGTTGCCCGTGCTGCACACCCTGCTCAAGCAGCAGGAAGAGGCTGATCGCCACGAACGTGCGGAGTTTGAGCGCCTGAGCGCAGAGGCCGTCGCCCGTGGCGAGCCGCCCCTGAAAAAGCCCAAGCGCAAAGACCCGACCAATATGCGCAACTTCAAGGCCGCCACGCCCGGCGCGCTGATTTTGTGCCCGACCCGCGAGCTGGCCCAGCAAGTCTGCGCCGACGCGATCGACCTGGTGCGCCATTGCCGCGGCCTGCGTATTGCCAACGTCGTCGGCGGCATTCCTTACCAGTTGCAAATTGCCAAGCTGCAAAATGCCGACCTCGTGGTGGCCACGCCTGGCCGCCTGCTGGACCTGCAGCGCAGCATGCAGATCAAGCTGGACAAGGTGCAATTCCTCGTCGTTGACGAAGCCGACCGCATGCTGGACCTCGGCTTTGCCGATGACCTGACCGAAGTCAACCAGCTCACCATCGAGCGCAAGCAGACCATGATGTTCAGCGCCACCTTTGCGCCCCGCATCATGCAGCTGGCCACGCGCGTGATGCGCCAGCCACAGCGCGTGGAGATTGATTCCCCGCACGAAAAACATGCTTCCATCACGCAATCTTTGCTGTGGGCTGACAACATGACGCACAAGCGCAAGTTGCTGGATCACTGGCTGCGCGACACCACCATCAACCAGGCGATTGTGTTTGCCTGCACGCAGGTGGAATGTGATGGCTTGGCTAACGATCTGGTGCAAGAAGGCTTCAGCGCCGTGGCGCTGCATGGTGCTTTGGGCCAGGGCCTGCGCAATCGTCGCCTGATGGCTTTCCGTGATGGCCGTGTACAGATTCTGGTCGCTACTGACGTAGCTGCCCGTGGTCTGGACGTTCCAACCATTACACACGTCATCAACTACGGCCTGCCCATGAAAGCCGAAGATTATGTTCACCGCATTGGCCGTACCGGTCGTGCCGGCCGCGAAGGTCAGGCAATCACGATCGCCGAGTTCCGCGATCGTCGCAAGATTCAGGACATTGAGCACTACACCCAGCAAAACCTCAAGCCCAGCGTGATTGCTGGTCTGGAGCCACAGCAGCGTTTTGCACCCACCTCCGATCGCCCACGCGGCAATTTTGGTGGTGACCGTGGCGGACGCAGCTTTGGCGGCGGTGGCGGTGGACGCTTCAACAACGACCGTGCACCTTCGGGTGGTTTCGGTGGTGGTGGCGGCGGTTATGCCGGCAAGAAACCGGCATTCGGCGATCGTGGCGCGGACCGTGGTGGTTTTGGCGGCAACCGTGATGACCGTGGCGCTCCTTTCCAGGGACGTCCTGCGCCTCAAGGTCCTTCCTATGCTGATCGCTCAGGCTTCAATGACCGTGGCCCACGTCGTCAAGATGACCGCGGTTTTGGTAACAACAACAACGCCGGCTTCGCCCAGCGTGATGACCGCGGTGATCGCGGTTTTGGCGGCGGCCGTCCTGAAGGTTTTGCAGCCGCGCCACGTGGTGATTTTTCCGACCGTAAACCTGCCTTCACCAAAACAGCTGGCAAGGTGTTTGTCCCCCGTGACGCCCAAAAGCGTCCGGCACGCCCCGCACGTTGATTCGTATTCAGCACAAAAAAGGCCCGCGATGCGGGCCTTTTTTTATGTGCGGGTTTAGGTGGGCATGGGGTTGATTTTCAACTCATGCCGTTACGGCTTGCCAGTTCGACAAACAGGCCTGAGTGGTCCAAATCGCTCAAACCGTGTTTCATACCATCGGCATAAAGCTGCTCAAACAAGGCCGTGATCGGCGCTTCAAAGCCGATCTCGCGCGCGGTGGCCAATGCGTTGTCCATGTCCTTGTGCTGAATGGCCAGCCGGGCCTGCGTCACAAAGTCACGGTCCACCATGCGTTGCCCATGCACCTGCAGGACGCGGCTGTCGGCAAAACCTCCTGTGATGGCTTCTTTCACCTTCGCCATGTCGGCCCCGCCCTTGGCGGCAAAGAGCAGCGCTTCAGCCACGGCGCCAATGGTGATGCCCACAATCATCTGATTGGCCAGCTTGGTCAGCTGACCCGCGCCGTGCGAGCCCACCAGGGTAGGGCGCCCAAAGACCTGAAGCACGGGCAGCGCGCGCTCGAAGTCGGCAGGTTTCCCGCCTACCATGATGACCAGAGTACCCTCGGCGGCTCCGCTCGTACCACCCGACACCGGCGCATCCAGATGTGCGATCCCCAAGGCGCCCAGGCGGGCAGCATGATCGCGTGCCTCTCTGGGTTTGATGGATGCCATGTCTACAAACAGTGTGCCCGGCATCATGGCTGCGGCCACACCGCGCCTGAACAGGACGTCTTCGACCACGGTTCCGTTTTCCAGCATGCCAAACACGATGTCGGCATCGGCTACGGCCGCGCTGGCTTGCTCATGGACCGTCGCACCCAGCGTTACCAGCGATTCGGCTTTGCCCGGCGTGCGGTTCCACACCTGCGGGGCATGGCGCGCCTCGCACAGTCGCCTGGCCATGAGGAGACCCATGCTGCCGATGCCCAGAAAGGCCGTTTTCAGAGCGGGAGTTGCGCCGTTGTTGGTCATTGATTTTTCCGGTGGATGGCTCTACGCCCCATCATGAGTCATGCCGTCTGGAGAAGGCTGTCAGGCAGCTTGCTGCATGGCTGGAAGACCGGGCGAAAACACGGTTTCCATTTCGCGGCGCACCTTCCAGGCTGCTGTGGATGTGTCCATGGCTACGTCGGCCCAGCTGAGGCTTTGACCCTTTTTGACGGCACGCACCACCTTGACCTGGTGCGCCAATCCCAAAGGCAAGCCGCCCATCTTCACAGATGTCGCGGCTGGCAACAGCTTGCCCCAGACTGTGTAGCCTCCTTCACCGTCGAGCATGTCGCCAGGTTTGAGGTCGCGCTTGGCGGTTGCGACCACGTCCGCGTTCCAGCAGGCTGCTGCACCAGTGGGTTCACCCCGCAGCGCCACACTCGCCACCGATACGCCCACCTCCAGTCCGATCAGGTGCCAGCGTTTGTACAGCGTGAAGTAGCGGCCGCTTGGATCGGTGTGCGCGTTGTATTCTTCAAAACAATTCTTGATGTAGTCGGTTTCAGCCTCCACCGTCACCCAGACGCCCATGCGAATGTCATAGGGGATTTCCCGGCCATCGGTTTCCAGCGACGAAATCACTTCCACCATGCCCTTGCGCTCCAGCACACCGCCTTCGCTCATGGGACGCGTCACGTAGGGAATGTCTTCCACGCTCGCGGGTGGGTACAGCAGGCCATTACTCGGCACCGTCAATCCGGTAGCGTTGGCTACGGCGGTGCATTCAATGGAAGGCTTGGACCCGTCGAGGAAACTGTTGAACATCTTGGGGTTGAGTCCGCCACGCAGCGCCTGCTCGGGGCTCAAGCCGTAGTTGGCCCAAACCGTTTCGGGCGTGGATTCTGAAAAATGTGGCAACCACTTGTGTCCGCGGCCCGCGGCCACCACCGGAAATCCGCAGGTGCGGGCCCAGTCCACCAGATCGCAGATCAGGGCTGGCTGGTCGCCGAAGGCCAGTGAATACACCACGCCGGCATCAAGCGCCTTGCGCGCCAGCAGCGGGCCGCAAAAGGCATCGGCTTCCACCGTGACATTGACAACATGTTTGCCATGCGCAAATGCCTGCAGGCAATGCTCCACCGCAGCAATCGGGTTGCCGGTGCACTCCACAATGATGTCGATTTGCGGGTGTGAGACCACCGCCTGCCAGTCATCGGTGATCCAGGTCGCTCCTGTTTTGATAGCTATCTCCGCTGATTCTGCTTGGGCAGAACCCGGTTTCCATCCCACACGTGCAAGGTTCACCCTTGCCAGATCGGGCGCCAGGTCTGCGATGGCTACCAGGTGCACGCCGGGTGTTCTGGGTAGCTGCGCCAGGTACATGGATCCGAATTTGCCCGCGCCAATGAGACCGATGCGGACCGGATTGTTGGCGGCCGCACGTTGTTGGAGTTTTGTATAGAGGTTCATTGGACTGTGTTGTCGTTGCGGAGCTTGGGCCGCAATCCAGGGAGGGCGACAGTGGTTGATGAAGCATGGATGCCGGATCTAGTCCGGCATGACGTCCTGGTTATGCCGCCTTTTTCATTTCATCCAGGGGCACAGTGGACGTCTGCATGGCCGTCGCTGGCACGCCGTTTTTCCACGGCAGGTCAACCGGGTAGTCTTTGAGCAGGCAGTCGTCCGGCAGGCATTCGATGGGTGTGAAGTCCCGGTGCGCGATGTACTCAGGCCTTTTGTGCCGGCGAATGTGGTTGCTGACCGCGCACAGGCTCAGGTAGACACTGACGCGGTTGAACGGCGACAGATTGCTTCCCGACGCGTGAACCAGACAGGAGTGAAACAAAATCATGGAGCCTGCCGGTCCCTTGGGGCTGACGATGCCGCCTTGCTTGCCGCCCGCGCGCTGCACCAGCTGGCTGATCAGGGCGTTGTCCACGGTCCACAGCGGGTAACTGGTGGTGGTGAGGTCATGTTTCGCATCAACCACGCCTTTCTTGTGGCTGCCGGGGATGAACATCAGCGGTCCGTTGTGCTCGGTGACGTCATCCAGAAAAATGGCGACATTCATCGCACGCTCGGTGGGCATCATGTCGTCGTTGAGCCATGTGCCGTAGTCCTGGTGCCACTGCCAGACATCGCCTTCAAAAGCCATCTTGCCGTTGATCTTGAACTGGTGCATGTACAGCTCCTCGCCCAGCAGTTCCTGCACCGGCTCGATCATGCGCGGGTGGCGGCCCAGCTTGGCAAAAGGCTCGCTGTACATGTGCGCGGCAAAGTTGGTGCGCACTGCGTCTTTTCCTTTTTCCCTGACGTTGTACGCTTCGCGCCGGTTGTACAGCTCAGGGACCGCATCGTTGAGCACTTGCGTCTCTTTAGGCGTGAAGAGGCCGGGAAAAAAAAGGTAGCCGTCGCGCTCGAACTGTGCAAGCTGGTCAGGTCGTAATTTCATTTGAAATCTCCATGGTTTTGGCTTGAAGGACAGAGAACAGAAGGGCAGCCAGGTTCTGACTGGCTTCTGCCCCGTGCTCGCGAATCAGGGACTCCGCGGTTTTTTCGTCGCCGTTGGCGATGGCCTTCGCAATGGCTTCATGCTCGTCCCATATGGACTCGCGCATGGTTGTCACCTGCAGCACCGCACCCATGGCCCGGCGGATGTGGTGCCAGTGCAATTGCGCGCTCTGGGAGATCAAGGGGTTGCCCGATGCTGCGTAGATCGCCGCATGAAACCGCTCGTCTGCAGCCAGCATGGCTTTCACACTGTTGCTGCGCGTGGCCTGCCGCCCCTGGCTGATCAGTGCCGGGTCCATGGGGAAACGGGCACGTGCGGCGAGTCGTGCAGCCAGCGCATCCAGTGCGCTGCGCACCTGGTAAATCTGGACGAGCTGGTCTACGTCCAGGGGTGCCACCAGCACGCCACGCCCGGGGGCATCCAGCACAAAACCGTCTTTTTTCAGAAGCCGCAAAGCCTGCAACACGGGCTGGCGTGAAACCGCCAGTTGCGCGGCGATCTCTTCCTGTGTGATGCGCGCGCCCGGAGCCAGAGAGCCTTCGCTGATCGCGTCCAGCAGGCTGCGATAGACCTGATCCACAAGATCCGGTGCCGATTCAAGTTTGATAAGTTTTGCCATAATTTGTACTCTGTATACAGAATACCTTTAAGGCGGATCCTGCGTGGGTGGGTTTACCCTTGCCGCCATCCTCTAAACCATCTGTGCCAAGATGGCGGGCGATTTTTGATGATTTCCTGGAGTAAAGATGACCCGACCTGATTCCGCCTGGCTGGACCGTATGTACAACAACCGGGCTTTGGTGCCCGAGCATGCTGCCCATTTCACCCGCTGGAGCGAAGACTCTGCGAAGGCGAGAAAAACACAGGCCTGCACGCTCGATATTGCCTACGACTCCGGCAGTGGCGAAACGCTGGACGTGTTTCCCGGCGCTCAGCCCGGTGCGCCGGTGCTGGTGTTTATTCACGGTGGTTATTGGCGCTCATTGGACAAGGCCGACCATTCATTTGTCGCTGCCCCATTTCAGGCGGCAGGGGCTTGTGTCGTGATTCCCAATTACGCCCTGTGCCCCGCGGTGACCATTCCGCAGATCACCCTGCAAATGGTGGAGGCCCTGGCATGGACCTACCGCAACGTCGCCCGTTTTGGCGGAGACCCTGGCCGCATCACCGTGATCGGGCATTCAGCCGGCGGTCATCTTGCTGCCATGCTGCTGACCTGCTTTTGGGCAGCGCATGCCAAGGACCTGCCGCCCAATCTGGTGAAAAACGCGCTGTCGATTTCCGGCATTTACGAACTCGACTCCGTCATGCGCACGCCATTCCTGCAGGACTCGCTCAGGCTGACCCCCGCGCAGGTTATGCAGGCAAGCCCGGCATGGCTGCCGCCTCCGGCAAAGGCGCAGCTCTACACAGTTGCTGGTGCCGACGAAAGTGACGAATTTTTGCGCCACAACAAGCTGATGGAGCAGGCCTGGGGTTCAAAAATTGTCCCGGTGCGGGAGGCCCTGCTCGGACTGAATCATTTCAGTGTGCTCGAAGCATTGGCTGAGCCCTCGCATCGTTTGCAGCGGCTGGCACTGGAGCTGCTCGGGCTTTCGAAAAAATAATCACCTGGGCCGGCAGCCTTGCCGTCGAGGTCTGGTTGTTGAGGGTATGTTGCGGCCAGCGCGGACTAAAGTGACCCGTCTTCGCCGATCTAAATATCGACGTCGTACTCAAGCGCCACCTCGGAGGCGGGCGTTCCGCCGCGAATGGCCCAGTTCTCACGAGGAGCCTCCCTGAGCAGGATCTTGACGTGGTCGGCCGGAATGCCGCACTGGGTCAGGTTCTGCACGATCGCGTCGTAAAGGGCGCGCTTGGTCTGCACAGTGCGGCCCTCGAAGCAGTCGATGGTCACCAGCGTGTAACGGTCGCCCCTGTCAGGTCGCACAACAAAGCGGTGGGGCTCATGGACAAACAGCCGGATCATGGTGGTCCAAGACGGCACTTTCAACGCCTCGACCAACGCGGTTTGCACGGCCTCAATCAGCGCCGCTTCTTCCGCCCTGGAATATTGCCGGCGTACTTCAATAGCTGCGGTGGGCACGGGTTCTCTCTTTCATGGTCAGCCCGAGACTGTAACCTCCCTTGAGCCCCATCCCTGTAGGTCTACATCAGCAGATGTTCGCCGGCGTTGTCGCCACCCAGAATGACGTAGTTGACCTTGCGAATGTCCATGAGTTTGACGCCGCCGGCGTAACTGATGGCGCTTTGCACGTCTTCTTCCATCTCGCGCAGCGTGTCTTCCAATGAGCCCTTGACCGGCTCCAGAATCCGCTTGCCCTCAACGTGTTTGTACTCGCCCTTGTTGAAGTCGGAAGCGCTTCCGTAATACTCCTTGAAGAGCTTGCCCTCGACCTCCACGGTTTTGCCGGGGCTTTCCTCGAGCCCCGCCAGCATGGAGCCAATCATCACCATCGTCGCGCCAAAACGGATGGACTTGGCGATGTCGCCATGCTCACGTATCCCGCCGTCAGCAATGATGGGTTTGGTGGCTACACGGGCGCACCACTTCAGCGCCGAGAGCTGCCAGCCGCCTGTGCCAAAGCCGGTTTTCATTTTGGTGATGCAAACCTTGCCGGGGCCCACGCCCACCTTGGTCGCGTCAGCGCCCCAGGTTTCCAGGTCAATTACCGCCTCCGGGGTTGCCACATTGCCTGCAATCACAAACGAGGAGGGCAGCTTTTCCTTCAGGTAAGTGATCATGCGCTGTACGGTGTCTGCATGGCCATGGGCAATGTCGATGGTGATGTATTCAGGCGCCAAGCCCTCGGCAACAAGCTGGTCCACCGTGTCGTAATCAGGTTTTTTGACGCCCAGTGAAATCGAGGCATAGGCACCCTGTTGGGCCATGCTTTTGACAAACTGGACGTTATCCAGATCAAAGCGGTGCATCACGTAGAAGAAGCCGTTTTTGGCCATCCATACGCTAATGCCCTCGTTGATCACGGTCTTCATGTTGGCCGGTACCACCGGGATGCGAAAGCTGCGGCCGCCGAGCGTCACGCTGGCGTTGCATTCCGAGCGGCTCTCCACGCGGCATTTGCGGGGGAGCAGCAAAACATTGTCGTAGTCGAAGATTTCCATGGTGTCCAAGCCTTTAAAACCTGTTGAGGAACAGAAGGCACTTGGATTGGACCGGTGTTTGTCCGCGAGAGCGGAAACAAAAAACCGGGCGCAATTGCTTGGGCCCGGTGACTGATTCTATGCGCTTGGATCGAAGGAGGCCAGAGCCGCTGACGTATACCCGGTATACGCCAGGGTGGATGCTGCGCGGACTGCGCTAGGGCCTGGCGCAGCGCGACTGCGCCGCTCCAATGATGCGTCCTTCAGCATCCTGCACCCAGCCGATGATACGCAGCCTCTCTGTGTTCATGCCTTGCGGGATGTCCATGGAGCGGGCGTCGGAGAAACTCAGGCGCTCCTTTTTTGATAGCTTCTGATCCGCATTCCACCTGGACTGGAAGACGTTTCGAACAAGATTTCTGGCGACGGGTGATCCTTCCGTGCCGACGGGGATAGCTTCCACCAGCGCCAGCCAGGCCGTCCACGGCTGCGCGTTCGCAGTGCGGGCGGGGGACTTGAACTCGATAGAGGCACCTACATACCCGGAGACGGGAAGACCGTGGGCCACGCGCAGCACATTGTTTTGCATGCCGCGCAAGGAACTGGTGTTGTCCATTCGCGCCGGGGGAAGGCTTTGGCCGAGCGCCTGCAAGCGGCCCAGCGCGTCGCGAGTGGCGGCAACTGACAGGGGCGCGTCGTCGCCCCTGGTTCCAGGCGCAATCCAGTCCAGTGCAATCTCGCCGCGGCGCGCTCTGGCTGTAGCGGAGTCTGCCCAGCAGTTCGCGCAATCCGCATTGATGAAACGTTCCAGCAACGCGGTGGGCCTGGGTTGACCGTCACTGGAACAGGAAGATTGGCCGTGGGCGGCTGAGGCGAGACCAAGGGTGAGCGCAAGCAGGGCCAAGCGCAACGGAATCAACGAGGGCATCAAGGGCTTTCTACAATGAGGGGATGTATTTAGAAGTCGTACCAAGCTCCCCACTCTTGCAAAATCTTAACCCGGAGCAATTGGCCGCGGTCACCTTGCCCAATACCCATGCGCTGATCCTGGCCGGCGCCGGCTCCGGCAAGACCCGGGTGCTCACCACCCGCATCGCCTGGTTGCTGCAAACAGGGCAGGTGTCGTCCGGCGGCATCCTGGCCGTTACCTTTACCAACAAGGCTGCTAAGGAGATGTTGGCACGCCTTTCGGCCATGCTGCCCGTCAACGTGCGCGGCATGTGGATAGGGACTTTCCACGGCCTGTGCAACCGCTTTTTGCGCGCGCATTACAAGCTGGCCAATTTGCCCTCAACCTTCCAGATTCTGGATACTCAGGATCAGCTTTCCGCCATCAAGCGCCTGTGCAAACAGTTCAACATTGATGACGAGCGTTTTCCGCCCAAGCAATTGATGTGGTTTATCGCCGCCTGCAAAGAGGACGGACAACGTGCCAAAGACGTAGCGGTGCGTGATGAAGAAACCCGCAAGAAGGCCGAAATTTACGCGCTGTATGAAGAGCAGTGCCAGCGAGAAGGTGTCGTAGATTTCGGCGAGCTGATGCTGCGCAGCTACGAACTGCTGCGCGACAACGCACCTGTGCGCGAACACTACCAGCGGCGCTTTCGCCACATCCTGATTGACGAGTTTCAGGACACCAACAAGCTGCAATACGCCTGGATCAAGATGCTGGCGGGGCAGGGGGACGATTCTGCAGCGGGTGCCGTCGCCATGCCGGGCGGCTCTGTTATTGCGGTCGGTGACGACGACCAGAGCATTTATGCGTTTCGTGGTGCGCGGGTGGGCAACATGGCCGACTTTGTGCGAGAGTTTCAGGTCGCGCATCAGATCAAGCTTGAGCGCAATTACCGCAGCTTCGGCAATATTCTTGATTCGGCCAATGAGCTGATCAGCCACAACAGCAAGCGCCTGGGCAAAAACCTGCGCACCGAGGCCGGGCCGGGTGAACCGGTTCGGGTGTTTGAAGCGACTTCGGATTTTGCCGAGGCGCAGTGGTTTGTGGATGAAGTCCGCCAACTCGTGCGTGACGGCACGGACCGCAAGGAGATTGCGCTGCTGTACCGCAGCAATGCGCAAAGCCGGGTGATGGAAACTGCGCTCTTCAACAACGGGATTCCCTACCGCGTGTATGGCGGCCTGCGCTTTTTCGAGCGCGCCGAGATCAAACACGCGCTGGCTTATTTGCGCCTGCTCGAAAATCCCAACGACGACACCAGCTTCATGCGTGTCGTCAATTTTCCGCCGCGCGGCATAGGCGCGCGCAGCATTGAGCAGCTCCAGGATATCGCGCGCGTCTCGGGTTGCTCGCTGCACGACGCGGTCAGTGCTGTCACCGGCAAGGCGGGCGCCAACTTGGGCGCATTTGTTGCCAAGCTTGACGTTCTGCGCGAGCAAACGCCCGGCCTGAGTCTGCGAGAGATCATCGAACTGGTGCTGCAGCACAGCGGCCTGGAAGAGCACTACAAGCTGGAAAAAGAAGGCCAGGACAGGCTGGAAAACTTGGGCGAATTGGTGAATGCCGCTGAGTCTTTTGTCAGCATGGAGGGTTTTGGCCGTGACGCGGTCGCTTTGCCGGTTGATGAACTGGGCGCCAGTTTGAGCCAGTCGCCAGCCAGCCAGGGGATTGATCTGTCTTCGCCTTTGTCCAGCGAGCCGCTCCCTGAGCTTCTGGCCCCCGACGCAGAAACCGGCGAGACGCTGTCACCGCTGGCCGCGTTTTTAACCCACGCCGCGCTGGAGTCCGGTGACAACCAGGCGCATGCCGGACAGGACGCCGTGCAACTGATGACGGTGCATTCTTCCAAAGGTCTGGAGTTTGACTGCGTGTTTATCACGGGCATGGAAGAGGGACTGTTTCCGCATGAAAACTCCATGAGCGATCAGGACGGTCTGGAGGAAGAGCGGCGGCTGATGTATGTGGCCATCACACGGGCACGCCAGCGTTTGTACCTGAGCCATTCGCAAACCCGCATGTTGCATGGCCAAACCCGCTATCACCTGAAGAGCCGCTTCTTTGAAGAGTTGCCTGAGGCAGCGTTGAAATGGATCACGCCCAAACACCAGGGCTTTGCGTCAGCCTACGGCGGTCACTCGGGTGGCTGGTCAGGTGCTAGCAATTCAGGAGCAAACAGTGACCGTGGTGACTGGGCGAAGAACGCATATGCCTCAAGAGTTTCCACGGGGGAGCGTTTTGCCAATCCACCGGTGCCGGTGCAGCGCAATGCGCCCGCGCATGGCCTGAAAACCGGCATGGAGGTGTTTCACGCCAAGTTTGGCGAGGGCAAGGTGATGATGCTGGAAGGCAGCGGCGATGACGCACGTGCCCAAATCAATTTCACGCGTCACGGCGTCAAATGGCTGGCGCTGAGTGTGGCCAAGCTGACGCCGGTGAATTAGCTTTTTGCTCAGTAACCCATGGTCCCGCTGCCGTCCCGATTGCCTTTACGCCCGACAATCTGCCAGTACGTGCGCTGGTCAATCAGGCGAGCCAGAAACTCCAGCTCCTCATCACTGTGATTGATAGCCCCGGCGGGGCTCAGGAAGCGGCCATTCTGGGGATTTGCATCGGCCCAGAAGGCCTGGTGATACTGCGCCTCTGACACCACTTTTTCTGGGCCTGCGCCCACATCAACCGTGCCATAACAATTGCAAAAATAGTTGCGGTCGCCGCGATCAGCAAAAATTTCTGCATACACGCCTGTGCCGCGGATGCCGGCCGTCAGTGTGGGCATGACGATGCTGCGGTTGACGCCTTTGCCCCATACGCTGCCTACGGCGCCGGTCAAAAGCCGCAACACACTTACCACATTCAGCGTGCCGCCCCGCTCGACCGAGATACTGGAATTTTGCCGGACCTGAAACGAAGCGTTTCCAATCACAAACACCAGGTTGCTCCCCGGCCCCGTCTGGATGTCATCCCCCGACTGGATGGTCTGCTGCGCGCTCAGGCGGTTGCCGTTGACTGTGGCGTCGCCGGTCAGTTGAACAATGTTGCTGCGCTGCTGCGCCATGGCTGCGGGCAGGCCCCCCATCGCAATCCAGGCGGCAGCCGCCTTGAGCGTGTCGCGCCGTTGAAACCACAGTATTTCTTTTTCTTCTCGGCCTTGCAGCAGGTGCTGGGTCATGGAGTCTCTCCTGGGGTGGGGGTATCGTCGGTCGTGATCACAAGGGGCTCTTCAAAACTGTCGCGAAAGGTGAAGTACAGCGAGGTTGAAAACATGGCCGCCATCAACAAGGCGACCGGCATAAGCAGCGCGGCTGCGACCTTGGGCCCTCCGATGAGCCCAGCGGCCAGACTGACGACCACGCCCATGATCACCAGCACGACCATCCAGGCCAGGCCGAAGAGCGTGTAGGCGCCCGCATTTCGAAAGCAAACAACAGCGCTGAAAAACAGGCTTTTCACGGGCGGTACGCCGTGCCAGTGAACCAGCGCGGGGGCGTGCCAAAACAAAACCGAAATCGGCATATACAAAACCAGAATGGCGAGCATCACGCCCTGCATCTCGGGCGCCAGCGCATTTTCTGCGGTTACAGGCACGTCGAAAAACAGCGGAACAATCGATACAACCACTAGGCAAGCAGCGGCATAGAGGAACCCCAGCACCAGCATGGCGCGCGCGCGTTGCCGGCCGGCCCGAAAAGCACTGATCAAAACGGCTGGCATCGGAAAGCGGCCGCCGATGGCCACTTGGGTCGCCGCCATCAAACCCAATGTGGCGGCCGGCACAAGCGCCAGCGCAATCACCACACCCAGAAAGGGAATCATGGAGGCAAGTGTTGCCGCCGCCATGTACAGAAAAAACAGTCCGGTCAAGGCGAGCGGCTGCTTGAAAAAGGTTTGAATGCCGAGCTTGACCCATGTGATGCCAGTGCGTGCGGGGACGATGTTTAATTTCATTACAAAAGTTGCATGTTGGTGAAGTCAGGGCGGGGCAAGTTCAACCGGCCCTCCGAAAAATCGGCGCCGCAGTGAATAATTTAACGGTGTGGGCCCAGTTTGCTTGAAAAATGGGGGCCTCCGCTACCTTTGATCAGAGCTGAATGACTGGCTCAGGACTGCAAACTATAAGGGTGGGCCAGCCTTTGGCGCAGCACCCGCTCAAAATGCCCGGGATCATGCGCTTGCAAAACGGCGGCTTCGCGCGGCAAATGGAAGTCCCAGAGCCTCGAAGTCCAGAACCGCAGCGCGCCCGCCCGCTGCATGGCTGGGAGCAGTGTGCGCTCATGGGGGGTCAAGGCGCGCACGCCCTGGTACGCCGCCATGAACGCCTGCGAGCGATCCGCATCCTGTGCGCCGGTGTCCAGCTCAATACACCAGTCGTTCAGCGCAACGCCGATATCAAACAGCCAGGTGTCACAGCCCGCAAAATAAAAATCAAAAAACCCGGTCAACTCCAATGCGCCATCCCTGGTTTCAAACATGACGTTGTCTCGAAAAAGATCGGCGTGCACAGGCCCGCGTGGCAGGGCCCGGTACGCGGACGAAGCCGCAATATGGTTCTGGTAGGCCAGCTCGGACAAAATCAGCCTGTTTTGCTCGGGGCTTAGATACGGCAGCACCACGGGCACGGTTTCGTTCCACCAGCTCAGGCCGCGCAGGTTCGGCTGCTGCCGCGGATAGTCCAGCCCTGCCAGGTGCATGCGTGCAAGCATTTCACCCACTTTGGCGCAGTGCGCCGGCGTGGGGGACAGCTCGCTACGGCCGCGCAACCGGTTGACCACAGCCGCGGGCTTGCCGTTCAGTGTCAGCAGAATATCGCCTGGCTTTGTGGCATCGCCGGTCATCAGCGCGTGTGGCTCTGGCACGGCTATGCCGCGCTGGGCCAGGTGTTTCATCAAGTGCAGATAAAACGGTAACTGCTCAAAGGTCAGTCGCTCAAACAGGGTGAGCACGTAGCGGCCCTGATCGGTATCGACAAAGTAGTTGGTGTTTTCGATTCCGCCACTGCAGGCGGTGATGGTTTGCAGTGCTCCCAATCCAAGAGACTGCAACAGGGGCGCGGCCTCGTCAAACGAGACCTCGGTATAAACGGCCATGCCTGAAACTGAAGCGCGAAGTGGAAGCTAGAACTTCAGCACGTTCCAGACGCGTTTGCCGGCGGCGCCAGCGCCTGACTGCGACGGGCCGCTACCGCCACCCTTGCTGGCCTCGGACGGCAACACCTCGTAGGCAGGCACGTTGAGTTTGGGTTGGACGGTGATGCTTTGTGTTTCGCCACCGACCCGCACCTCGTCAATGCGCGAACCAGCGTCTTCAACGGTGATGCGCTGAATCGTCTGCTCGGGCCGGTTGCTGGCCGGGTTGGTGCCCGGTTCCAGAATCGGCGCCTTTGCGGCGGCAGGCGCCGGGGTCTGGGCGAAGGCCGGAGCCAAAACCAGCACCGAAGCGGCACCGGCGAGCAAAAAAGAGCGAATGGGGTGTTGCATGGGTGCATTGTAGGGGGCTGGCCCTGTCATGGATACACCAGCCAAACCGGAGACAATCTAGGGCCTGCTCACACTATTTATACAAGATGCGTTGCGAGTCAAAAAGGCCATGCGTGAGGCGCAAAATGCAGCCGGGCTGAAGCCCGGCAAGGCTTTGCAACGCTGCGCATGGCCTTTTTGGCCGCAACCCGAAGGGAATATGGTTAAAACAGCTCCACTCGTTGTTGCACTCCTAGCTCAGCCGCCCAGGCTGAGCGTCGTCGCGCGCCTAGATTGGCGCTGTTTTAACCATATTCGCACTTGCATAAATAGTGTGAACAGGCCCTAGCCATGAGCACAGACAAAAAAACACTCTTGCTGGTGGACGGCTCCAGCTATCTGTACCGGGCGTTTCATGCCATGCCAGACCTTCGCGCCAACCCTGGCGATCCAGCCAGTCCGGCGACCGGGGCCATACGCGGCATGATCAACATGATGCAAAAGCTGCGCAAGGACGTGCGGTCTGACTACGCAGCCTGCGTGTTTGATGCCAAAGGGCCGACTTTTCGCGATGCCTTGTACCCCGACTACAAAGCCCAGCGCTCACCCATGCCCGACGATCTGCGCAGCCAGGTGGAGCCCATCCACGAGGTGGTGCAACTGCTGGGCTGGAAAATTTTGAACGTGCCGGGTGTTGAGGCCGACGATGTGATTGGGACGCTGGCCTGCATGGCCTCAAAGCAAGGCATCGAGGTGATCATTTCCAGCGGCGACAAGGACTTGAGCCAGTTGGTGGATGAAAACATCACGGTGATCGACACCATGAACGATCGCCGCCGCGACTTGGCTGGAGTGGAGGCCGAGTTCGGCGTGCCGCCCCGGCTGATGGTGGACTACCAGACGCTCGTCGGGGATGCAGTCGACAACGTACCGGGCGTTCCCAAAGTCGGGCCGAAGACGGCAGTGAAATGGCTGCTGGAATACGGCTCGCTGGATGCGCTGGTTGCGCGCGCCGGCGAGATCAAGGGTGTGGTCGGCGAGAACTTGCGCCAGAGCCTGGACTGGCTGCCCAGGGGGCGCGAGTTGCTCACCATCAAGAAAGACTGCGACCTGATCGACCATGTGGATGGTCTGCCCGCGCTGGATGCGATTGCCATGGGTGCGCAGCAGACCGAGGCGCTCAAAGATTTTTACGAGAAGTACGGCTTCAAGGGGCTGGTCAGGCAGATCGGAATAGAAACCACGCCGCCTGAGTTGCTCGGTGGGGCTGAAGGACGCCACGCGCCAACTGCCAGCAAAGGTACGGATGGCTCTCCTGGGCTGTTTGATGAGCCAGTGACGCCCGACGCGCCCTTGGCGCAACGCAACACCAACCTGGAGTACGACACCGTATTCACCTGGGAGGCGCTGGATCGGTGGCTGGCAAAAATTGACGCCGCAGAACTGGTCGCCGTGGATACCGAGACCACCTCGCTGGACGAAATGCGGGCCGAGATTGTGGGCGTGAGTTTCAGTGTGTTGCCCGGTGAGGCGGCTTATATCCCGCTGACGCACGACTACCCCGATGCGCCCGCGCAACTGCCGCGCGACGAAGTCCTGGCCCGCCTGAAACCCTGGCTGGAAAACCCCGCCAAGGCCAAGCTGGGACAACACGTCAAATACGACAGGCACGTGTTTGCGAATCACGGCATCGAAGTGCAGGGCTACGCGCACGACACCATGCTGCAGAGTTATGTGCTGGAAGTGCACAAGCCGCACGGACTGGCCAGCCTGGCGGAGCGTCACGTGGGGCGTAGCGGCATCAACTACGAAGACCTGTGCGGCAAGGGTGCGCACCAGATCAAGTTCAACCAGGTTGACATTGCCAAGGCGGCTGAATATTCATGCGAGGACTCGGACCAAACGCTGGACGTGCACCGCGTGTTGTGGCCGCAGATCCAGGCCAACGACAAGCTGCGTTTTATCTACGAGCTGGAGATGAAAAGCAGCGAGTCCCTGTACCGCATTGAGCGCAACGGTGTGCTGATTGACGCGCCCATGCTCGCCGCGCAAAGCCACGAGCTGGGGCAAAGGATCATTCAGCTTGAGACTGAGGCCTATGAGATTGCAGGCCAGCCCTTTAATTTAGGAAGCCCCAAGCAGCTCGGTGAGATTTTCTTTGACAAGCTGGGCATGCCAGTGATCAAGAAAACGCCGAGCGGCGCGCGCAGTACCGACGAGGAAGTGCTCGAAAAGCTGGCTGAAGATTACCCCTTGCCCGCCAAGCTGCTTGAGCACCGCTCGCTCAGCAAACTCAAAGGCACGTATACCGACAAATTGGCCCAGCTGGCTTTGCCGCGAACCGGGAGAGTGCACACCCATTACGCGCAGGCCGTGGCGGTGACAGGCCGCCTGTCGAGCAACGATCCGAATCTGCAAAACATCCCGGTGAAAACCGCCGAGGGGCGCCGGGTTCGTGAGGCATTTGTAGCGTCACCAGGCAACGTTATCGCAAGCGCCGACTACTCCCAGATCGAGTTGCGCATCATGGCCCACCTGAGTGGGGACGAAGCGCTGGTACGCGCCTTCACCGACGGCCTGGACGTGCACCGCGCCACCGCCGCCGAGGTGTTTGGCGTGGCAGTGGATCAGGTCAGCAGCGAGCAGCGCCGCTATGCCAAGGTCATCAACTTCGGCCTGATTTACGGCATGAGCAGTTTTGGCCTGGCGCGCAATCTGGGAATAGAGACCAAGGCTGCTGCCGCCTACATTGACAAATATTTTCAGCGTTACCCGGGTGTCAAAAACTATATGGATGAAACAAAACTCTCGGCCAAAAGCCTGGGTTATGTGGAGACTGTGTTTGGCCGGCGCCTGTATTTGCCCGAGATCAATTCCCCCAATGGCCCGCGCCGGGGCGGCGCAGAACGTGCCGCCATCAATGCCCCCATGCAGGGCACTGCGGCGGATTTGATCAAACTGAGCATGGTCAAGGTGCAGGACGTCCTCGACGTGGAAAAGCGCGGTACCAAGATGATCATGCAGGTGCATGACGAATTGGTGTTTGAGGTGCCTGAAGCGGAGGTTGAGTGGGTGCGCAGTGAGATTCCGCGCATCATGGCTGTGGTAGCCGAGCTGAAGGTGCCATTGTTGGCGGAGATCGGTATCGGACCGAATTGGGAAAGGGCGCATTAGCGCTCCTGCCCACGCTTGACAAGCACGGCCCCAGCGCGACCCGTAGGCCCGCCGGGACCGGACTTGTGAGGATTGTCAAAACATCAGGTGCGTGAGGTGCTTCCTGTGCGATGCATCTCGTCTGGTGCTTTCCGCTTCAGGCCCAGCAGGCCGACGAGGCCCAGCAGGCCCAGCCATCCCATATCGAAATCGTTGTCCCGCTGTTGGGTGGTATTGGTGCTGCCATTGTTTGCGGAGCCACTGCCACTTGTTTGCGCTATGGAAGGGAGAGTGCAAGCCGCACCCAAGGCGAGTGCCACCAGAGCGTTGCGAGCCGTACCCGCTTTTGTGAGTGTTGTCATATTGCTATCCTTGGTTTGGTTTTTGAATCACACTTGCTGCATAACCGCAGCTCGTGTAAAGAAAGTTTCTTGTGGGGCAGTTTGATCGATTGTGAGGATGAGGGACGCATCGAGGTAGTCATTGTCTTACGGCTGCATCGGTGGCCAAAACGCGTCATCTGGTTCTAATGTCGAGCTTCGTTACCAAATTTTGCATTCTGCGTGCGACGGCGCATATTCGCGGGATGAGCGAAAACTCAACAGTATTTCCCTGTACTGGCAAGAATTTCCGTGACCGAATAGACTCACGCTTTCGATCCACCAAACCCAGAAGGAAAAACCATGCTGAACAGTGACCAGAAATCCGAGCTTGATTCCCTGCTCCCCGGCCAAAGCACTGAAAACGGTGCAACCCGCCGTACCGCGCTTAAAGCCGCGCTGGGTGTGGGTTATGCCGCAACCGCCATGCCCATCATGGCGCAGACCGCCATCAAGACCTCTTCAGACGGCCTGAAGGCCGGGGAGACCACCTTCGAAGTGAATGGCTTCAAGGTGCCTGCCTATTACGCCGCCCCCGCTGGCAAAACCAATCTGCCCGTGATTCTGGTCATCCAGGAGATTTTTGGCGTGCACGAATACATTGCCGACACCGCCCGCCGATTTGCCAAGGCGGGCTACCTGGCGATCGCGCCCGAGCTCTATGCGCGCCAGGGTGACCCCAGCAAGTACAACGAAATTGCCAAACTCCAGGCCGAAGTGGTTACAAAAGTCCCTGACGAGCAAGTCATGGCCGACCTGGACGGCGCCGTGAAGTGGGCAGGGGCCAATGGCGGCAACGTCAGGAAAGTGGGCATCACCGGCTTTTGCTGGGGCGGCCGCATTACCTGGCTGTATGCCGCGCAAAGCAAAAACGTCAAAGCCGGTGTGGCCTGGTATGGCCGTCTGGTTGGCCAGCCATCGGCTCTGACACCCAAGCATCCGGTCGACCTGGCCGCGAGTTTGCAGGCGCCCGTGCTCGGCCTTTACGGCGGGCAGGATGGCGGCATTCCATTGACCACCGTCAACCAGATGAAAGATGCCATGGCTGAGGCCGGCGCCAAAGGCAACAAAGCCGCTGCCGCTTCCGAGTTTGTCGTCTACCCGCAAGCACCCCATGCCTTCCACGCCGACTACCGCCCCAGCTACCGCAAGGATGCCGCCGAGGACGGCTTCAAGCGGGCTCTGGATTGGTTCAAGGGCCACGGGGTGGCCTGATCCCTCGCGCCAGGCCGCAAGCCGTCGGGCCCTGAAGGGCCGGCGGCTTTTTTCATCTCTGCCTTGTGGGTGTGAGCGCGACCGCGGCAGCATTTTCGCTTTTGGGGGCTTGACAGCCACGGTAAGATAAAAAGCAACCCCGGCCGCAGCCTTTGGACGCTGCGGCCGGGGTTTTGTCGTCTGTGGTGCCCGTGGTGTAACCTACACGGATATTTTTTAAATGATTTCGGGCTCCAGCCCAATAAATTCGAGCGCAAGTAGCTATGACTTTGATAGCAATTTTGGTGGGGACCCTTGCTGCCGGCATCGGCAGTGTGTGGCTGGCGGCGTTGCTGAGTTTCGGCATGTTGGCGCGCTACACCACCCACATGCTCAGTCTGGCAGCGGGCGCCTTGCTGGCCACGGCATTTATGCACTTGCTCCCCGAGGCTTTTGAAAGTCAGGCGGGCGCCCAGGAGCTGTTTGCGACCCTGCTGGTCGGGCTGGTGTTTTTCTTTCTGCTGGACAAGGCGGAGCTGTACCACCATGGGCATGAGCACCATGATCCGAAAGCCGGTGGGGATGATGCGGGTCACATGCTTGCCCCAGTGCGCACCGCCAATTCCATTCGCGCCGAGCGTGTCAACACCGTTCCCGTGCCACTTGATCATGGGCACCACCATCACCACCATAGTCACCATCACAACCATGGGGCGCGCTCCGGCAGCTGGGCTGTGTTGACGGGGGACAGCGTGCACGCCTTTGGCGATGGCATTCTGATTGCCTCAGCCTTTGTCGCCGACATGCGTCTGGGCATCATCACCTCGCTGGCCGTACTGGCGCACGAAATTCCCCACCACATGGGAGACTTGGTGGTGTTGCGACATACATCGTCCGATCAGCGTACTGCACTGATTAAGGTGTCCCTGGCAGGCGCTGTCACCGCCCTGGGCGGTGCGGTAGGGTATTTTTTGGTCGACATGCTCGGCAGCTGGCTGCCTTACTTTCTGGTCGTTGCGTCCAGCAGTTTCCTGTATGTCGCCTTGGCTGACCTGATACCGCAACTGCAAAAGCGCCTGAGCGCGCGGGAGACGGCAGCGCAAATTTGCTGGCTCGCGGTCGGCATCGCGCTGGTGACACTGGTAAGCGGGCTGGCTCACAGCCTGTAGCCGGTCGGTTTACGCGGGCTGGCTTGTCAGCCAGTGGCTGACATATGGGAAGCTTGGCCGCCTATAAACCGGCATTCAGGGCAGGATCACCATGGAGGTAACTCTTAAGGAAACCGCCATGAAACTCCTTACCCCCCAAAACCGTCCCGCCAAGCCCGGCAGGGCTCGCAGCCTTGTCGCTGCTGGCTTGGCTTATGTGTCTGTCGTTGGCGCCAGTGTTGCCGCCGCTGCTGCCTTGGTCGTGGAGACAGCACCCTGGATTGCGGCCGGGATCTGATGATGGCTGAAAAAACCCCGGCCCCGCAGCCTGCCAAGGAAGAACCGGAAATTGGCAGTGAGCCTGACATTCCGTCTGATGGCCCCGATGTTGAAGGCGAAAAAATGATCCGCAAACTCGAGCCGGCCGTGCCCCTTGATAAACCCGAAAAGTAATATGGCTACAGACCCGAACGTACCCCCACCGGAGCCTCTGGCTCCTATTGCAACGCCTCCCAATCCAGGCCAGATTCAGCCCACGCCGCAGCCGAACTGACCTCAGGGGCAGCGGTCAAACGCTATGGTTTGAATAGCACGCAGCGCCCTTCCGTATTGGGCAAACAGCCTATTTGTTTGCTAACTGCGCTTCGCAAAGTAGCCGGCTACGGCCCTACGCTGCCCGTGATGGGCAGCACAATACCGGTGATGTACGCCGAGCAGACGGGCGCTGCCAGAAAAACATACGCAGGCGAAATTTCTTCAGGCTGGGCGGGCCGTTTCATATCCGTTGCCTTGCCAAACTCTTGAATATCCGCCACCGTTTTGTCAGCCGGATTCAAGGGCGTCCACACCGGTCCCGGGGCCACTGCATTCACGCGAATACCCTTGTCGATAAGGTTGCTTGCCAGCGATTTGGTGAATGCGTGAATGGCCCCTTTTGTTGCGGAGTAGTCCAGCAGTTTGGGGCTGCCTTCCAGGCCCGTGATCGAACCCGTGTTAACGATGCAGCTACCTTCTTTCAAGTGCGGTATCGCCGCTTTGGCCATGTGAAAGTAGCCAAAGATGTTGGTGCGAAATGTTTCATCAAAGCGCGCTTCGTCCAGGTCTTCAAGTGAGTCGGCGTGTTCCTGAAACGCTGCGTTGTTGACAAGGATGTCAAGCTTGCCCAGCTTGTCGACGGTTTTCTTGACTGCTTTGCCCGCAAATGCTGACTGTTTCACATCGCCTGCAATCAGTACACAGCGTTGCCCCTCAGCTTCGACACAGCGAGCCGTTTCCCGGGCATCTTCGTGCTCGTTGAGATAGGCAATACAAACATCGGCGCCTTCGCGCGCAAAAAGCACGGCCACCGAGCGCCCGATGCCCGAATCGCCGCCCGTGATGAGGGCCACCTTTCCCGCCAGCTTGTTGCTTCCTTCGTACTGCGGAGCAATGAAGTTGGGGCGCGGGTCAAGGTCAGCCTCGCGTCCCGGTTTGGTCAGATGCTGGGCGGGCAGGGGTGTTGTGGGTTGCCGCCGTGCGCCGGCCTGGACAGCTTTGGCTCCACTTGTTTTTTTGGTCCCCTTCGCCCGCTTGTCTTGTGCATCCTGCGTAGCCTGAATGCCGCGTTGCCTGCGGACGGTGGTGGCGACAGCAGCGTCGCTTTCGGCTGGGTTTGCGGCGGTGTTCTTTTTTGCCATGAGCTTCAAATCGGATTGGTGGATGAACCTCCCATCAGAGCGGCGCACCGCGCCTGTCCATGTCAAGCTCAGGGAAAAATTCCTGTAGGACAAACACAAGGCGGCCACACCGTGTCCTAGTCCTACAGGAAGTTCAACAGCGTCCGACAACGGGTGAAAAAGGCGCTTTCTAAAGTGAATTGTGTTTGGCATGTTGCCAGCCACACGGCGCCAGGGCCGCGCTGTTATTGACAAGTTACCCCACGAACAAAGGACTGAAAATGAGCAAAGCACCTGCAAAAAAGAATGACGCCATTGACCTGCTGGACGCAGACCATGTTGCCGTCAAAAAGCTGTTCACCGAATTCAAAAAACTCTGTGAAGAGGACGCGCCTGCCGATGAAAAGAAGGCTCTCGCCGACAAGATCTGTATGGAGCTCACCATCCACGCAGAAATTGAAGAGCAGATTTTTTACCCCGCGGCGCGTGACGCCATTGAAGATGACGACCTGCTGAACGAAGCGGAAGTCGAGCATGCCAGTGCCAAGGATTTGATCGCCCAAATCACGGAAATGAGTGCCGAGGAAGAGCTGTTTGACGCCAAGGTCACGGTTCTGGGTGAGTACATTGACCACCATGTGGAAGAAGAGCGCAACGAGATGTTTACCAAAGCCCGCAAGAGCGATATGGATCTGAAGGGAATGGTCGAAGAGCTGAAAACGCTAAAAGAAGAGTTGATGGCCAACTACGAAATGCCAGCCTGAGGATGCAGGTTTGGTAGAGCCACGGCGCCGACCCGATGGGTCGGCGCCTGTCCGCATCAAGAAGTTCTAAGAGGAGGGTGATCCATTTGAAGGAAGTGCGCGACAGCACAATCGAGCAGTTCACTCGAAAAAACATTGACGATATTTTGCGCATCGAACGCGAGCGCAAAGCCATGCAGCCCTTGGCGTCCCGCATGGCTTCGGCGGTAGCTGCCTTCTGCTCGCGCGGAACCATTTTGCTGATTCACGTGCTGTTCTTTGCTGCGTGGATAGCCTTCAATACCAGTCCGTTGGCGTTCGACCCTTACCCGTTTACTTTTCTCACTTTGGTGGTTTCGCTGGAAGCGATTTTTTTGTCCTTTTTCATCATGATTGGGCAGAGCGCTTCTCGCCAGGAGAGTGAGAGACGCCACCACCTGGACCTTCAGATCAACCTGCTCAATGAGCGGGAAATGACCGCCATGCTGCGCCTTCTCGGCAAGGTGGCAGAACGTCTGGACATCGAGGAAAGGGATCAGGCAGAGATCAAAAAATTTGCCTACAACACAGACCCCCGCACTGTGCTCGAGCAAATCGTCACAGCCGAAGAGACGGTTTCGCCAAGCGGGTATTCAGTGGAAAAAGCCGTCAACTCGTAAGCGTGCTGGCTCGGGGATCAAAGGAGAAGTAAAAGCAGGCTCCCTTGCCCTCAAGTGACTCGGCGCGGATCATCCCGCCGTGTCGTTCAAGCACCCGGTGGGCAGTGGCAAGACCAATGCCGCTGCCTTCAAATTCCGTGTCATGGTGCAGGCGGTGAAAGGGCTTGAACAAGCTGGCTGAATAAGCCATGTTGAATCCCACACCGTTGTCGCGAACGAACAAAATTTGGCGCCCATCTTCGCGCGCGGCAAGTGCCCCAAATTCGATTTTTGCCTCTTCTGTGGCGCGCGAGTATTTCCAGGCGTTGCCAATCAGGTGTTCAAGAATGATCCTTGCAAACTTGCTGTCGCAGCGCGCACTGATGCCCGGGTGAATGATGACCTGAACCTGGCGCCCCGGATCACGCTGCCGCGCCTGGGCAACGATCTGGTGCGCCATCGCACTCAGATTGACCTGTTCAAACACCAGCTTTCCCTTGCTGGCCCGCGTGAGCGCAAGCAGGTCGCTGATCAACTGGTGCATACGCAGCACATTAACCGTCACGCGGTCGAACAAACGCTCTTCTTCCTCGTTGAGCTTGCCCTTGAGGCGACGCCGCAGCAGCACACTGAAACCCTCAATGCTGCGCAGCGGGGACTGCAGGTCGTGAGACACCGAGTAGCCGAACGACTCCAGTTCGGCATCGGTGGCCTGCAGCTGAGCGGTACGTTCGTTCACCCGTTGCTCCAGCGTTTCGTTCAGACGCGTGATTTCCCGATCGCGGCGCAACCGGACCAACTCTGCCGTGATACGGCTGGCGAAGATCTGCATCAGGGCGTCGCGGTCCGGCGATGACGGCTGCGGATGGCGCCAGAAAGCGTTGGCAATACCGATCGGGGTGCCATCGGCATCGCGCAAGGCAATGCCGGTATAGGCTTCGAAGTTGCCCTCAACAAGAAACGGATCCTGGGGGAAAAGCGTCTGGATGTTGTCTTCGTAGACACACAGGTCGCGTTTGGTGATCGCGCGGTCGCAGGGTGTCCCGGCAAGTTCGTACTTGATGTCGGGCTGAAGCAAGCCGTCATGGATCAGTGCCAGCGAGGTCACGGATTTTTGATCAGGCGACGTTTCCCCAACCATCACCATATCGGCATGGATCGCAGTTGCCAAATGCTGAACCACGGAGCGAAAGAAGGCCTCACCGGTTTCTGACGATAGACCCCTGGCCACATCAATCAACAGGGCTTCGCGCCTTTTCTGCTCGGAGATATTGATCGTTGAGCTCAGCACGCAGGGCTCGCCGCCAATTTCAATGATGGACGCCCAGGTCTGGCAATCGATCATGTAGCCGTCTTTGTGGCGCATTTGCGAGTGCAGCCCGCTGACCCGCCCATGCTGACGAAGCGCTTCGATAAACGCCTCGCGTTCAGCGGCGTCGCGCCATACACCCACCTCTACCGAGGTTTTGCCCAGCAGCTCGCCCGCCGTGTAGCCCTGAACCCGGTCAGCCGAGGCATTGACTGCCAGATAGGTACCGTCGCTCACGCGGGTGATCGACATGTTGATGGGACTGTAGTCAAACGCCTTCGAAAAGAGCTCCGCGGACTGGCGCGCCTCCAGCCGGGCCCGGGTTTCAGCGGTGACATCTGTGATGGTCGAGACAACTATGCGATCCGGGCCTTCTCCCTCCATCTCCGAAGACAACAACACATTGATGACCCGGTCGTCTTTTGTGCGGGCGTCCATTGCGAAGCTGAGGACGCGACCCTGCGCCTCCATTTGCAGCCGGAAGTTCCGGCGAACCTGGGGATCGTTCCAGAGCAGGGCGTCCGTCTTCCCAATAATGTCGTTACGCGCATAGCCATACATGCGTTCGAAGGCCGGGTTCACGTCCAGCACTTTCATGTCGGCAATGTGCATTACCAGGATGGCTGCCGGACTGTTGCGGAAGACGCGGCTGAACCTGTCTTCGCTGACGCGCAGTTGCGTCTCGACCTGTTCCCTCAGTTTCAGCTCTGTGAGCTGCTCCCGCATTGCCCTCAGCACCACCTGGCGGCTGGTGAAGACACTTACCGCAATGCCGGTCAGCAGCAAGACCTGGATCAACCAGAACCTCACATTCACACCAAAATCTGGCCGTCCCAGCAGGCCATTCGCTTCGGCCCAGGTCAATACGCCCAGTGTTGCTGCGCTGGCCACTACTGTGAGAATGAGCGCCTTTTTTCCGAGTCGCATTCCAGCCGTGACCAGGGCGGCAACGAAGCCGAGCACAAGCGCGCTGCGAACGGACCCAAAGGCCACCATGCCGGCCGTCGAGCAGGACAGCATCAGGAACACCACCACGTAGCACGCCCAAAGGGGGTGTCCTTTGTAGAGCAGCCAGTACGCAAGGCCGGTCATTGCGAGGGCCGCCAACACAATGCTGATTTGCACGAGGCCACTGCTTTGAAAGACCGACAGCGCCAGCACAACGGGCAGACCAAGCAGCAAGAGAAGGAGGAGGCTTCGAAGCCCGTGGCTCTGGGCCCTTTCGATGAGATCTGTGGTCAGCAGAAAAGAAGAGTCGGATGGGGTGTTTCTGGACATGGCGGGGGCTGGCTGGGCCCCATCCTAATTCACCTGAAGCGGTGGTGGATTTTTTTTTGTTACACCCGGAGCCGGCACCTGCCACCGGCCTTGATCTGCCTGCCCTGGGCGGATCAGGGATGTATCAACTGGCTGCCGGGGCCCGAATGGCTGATTTCGGGCGAAACACTTTACAGACTGCCGGGTCGCTTTCGAGATAAGGCCCGCCAATCAGGTCAATGCAGTAAGGGATCGCGGAAAAAATCCCGGATACGGTGGAATCGCCTGCCTCGTTCTTCAGGCCCTCCAGAGTTTCCTGGATGGATTTGGGCTGACCGGGCAGGTTCAGGATCAGGCTTTCGTCCCGAATCACGGCGCACTGGCGTGACAGGATCGCCGTGGGCACAAATTTCAGGCTGATCTGGCGCATCTGCTCGCCAAAGCCGGGCATCTCGCGGTGGGCCACTGCCAGGGTTGCTTCGGGTGTGACATCGCGCGGGGCAGGGCCGGTGCCGCCGGTGGTCAGCACCAGCGAGCAACCCGCGTCGACCAGCTCAATCAGCGTGGCACTGATGCGATCTTTTTCGTCAGGAATCAAGCGCTCTTCGAAGGTTATCGGGTTGAGCAGCGCGCGTGTCAGCCAGTCACGCAGGGCAGGCAGGCCTTTGTCTTCATAGACGCCGCTGGAAGCCCGATCGCTGATCGAAACGATGCCGATTTTCACCGGGTCATGCATGGTGCTCAATCCTTGTCCGGACTCATGGCCTGTCGCACCAGCTGAAAGATTTCCCGGTAGGACTTGGCGTGGCGCGGTGCTTCGCCGGGTTTTTCGGGCTTGGAATCCTTGCGGGCTTGACGGATCAGCGCGCGCAGTTGTTGCGAGTCGGTGTCGGGATGCTCGGTGAGCCAGTCGCCCAGTGCGTCGTCAGAGGCGATCAGCTTGTCGCGCCACTGCTCGGCCAGGTGCAAGGCCAGCGTCAACTGCGCGGAACCGTTTTTCTGCTCGTCAATGGCGGCGCGTATCGGCTCGGCATCCAGCGGCCGCATCAACTTGCCGATGAACTGCATCTGCCGCCGCTTGCCCTCGAAATTGGTGATTTTTTTAGCCTGCGCGATCGCGTCCAGCAACTTTTCCGGCAGGTCCAGCCTGGCCATCAGGTCGGCGCGCAGGGTGAGCAGCGCTTCGCCGAGGGCCTGTTTTTCGTCAGCCTCGGCCTTGAGTTGGGTCTTGCTGGGCGGGCCTACCTCTTCCAGGGCAATTTCTTCGGGTTTCACAAAGCGGCCGTTGGACCAATAGCCTTTAATCGTCTTGTTGTTCATAGCAGTCAGTATCATAGCTACCCATATGACCCTCAAGACAACCAAGACAAGTCACCGCTCCAAACAGCCTGCCCAACCCGAATCCGGCTTCAGTTATCACCGCGATTTTTTTGAAGAACTGGTCGACACCGCGCTGGCGCATGCCAAGAAAATTGGCGCTACAGATGCGGCTGCCGAGGCGTCCGAAGGCTGCGGCTTGAGCGTCAGTGTTCGCAAGGGCGAGCTTGAAAACGTTGAGCGCAACCGGGACAAGTCACTGGGCATCACCGTCTATGTGGGCCAAAAGCGCGGCAACGCGGCCACCAGCGATTTCTCCAAAGCAGCCATCGAGCAGACCGTGCAGGCAGCGTATGACATTGCCCGCTTCACGGCCGAAGACAAAACCTCCGGCCTGCCCGCAGATCGGGATATCGCTCGTGTTCACCCGGACCTGGATTTGTTTCACCCGTGGGCCATCGACTCTGCGCAGGCGGCAACGCTGGCGCTGCAGTGCGAGGCCGCGGCTCTGTCCACCTCGCGTCAGATCACCAACAGCGAAGGCGCAGGTGTGTCGGCGCAGCAAAGCCATTTTTTCAGCGCACATACCCGTGGTTTTCGCGGCGGGTATGCCAGTTCACGCCACAGCATTTCGGTCGCCCCAATTGCCGGCAAAGGTAGCAACATGCAGCGCGACGCCTGGTACAGCTCCATGCGTGACGCCAGTGAGCTTGCCAGCCCCGAGGCCGTGGGTCGTTATGCAGCCGAGCGTGCGCTGGCGCGCCTGAAAAGCCGCAAGATCAAAACCACCCAATGTCCGGTGTTGTTTGAGTCACCCCTGGCAGCTGGCTTGCTGGGCGGCTTTGTGCAGGCGGTCAGCGGTGGCGCGCTGTACCGCAAGAGCACGTTTTTGCTTGATAGCCTGGGCAAGGCCGCGTTTCCTGACCACATTGACATCACCGAAGACCCGCACCTGCGCAAAGGCAAAGGCAGTGCGCCGTTTGACGAGGAGGGTGTAAAAACCCGGGCGCGCAGCGTGGTGGAGGCGGGTATTGTGCACGGCTACTTTTTAAGCACTTATTCGGCCCGCAAGCTCGGTATGCGAACGACGGGCAATGCAGGCGGCTCACACAACCTGGTGATGAGCAGCCGCCAGACGAGAGCGGGCGATGATCTTGACGCCATGTTGAAGAAGCTCGGTACCGGCCTATTTGTCACCGAGCTGATGGGACAGGGCGTGAACTATGTGACAGGCGACTATTCGCGCGGAGCGTCGGGCTTCTGGGTGGAAAAAGGACGCATCGCTTTTCCGGTTGAAGAAATCACGATTGCGGGCAACCTTAAAGACATGTTGATGGGCATTCAGGCTGTGGGCGCCGATGTTTACAACTACGGTGCGAAAAGCGTGGGGTCGATTCTCATTAATCGGATGAAGGTCGCCGGCTCCTGACGTAGCCCGGCGCTGCTCTCTTCGTTCACCCCGCTAGAGCTGCCTTTACCGCCGCGGATACCTGTCCCATATCGGCCTTGCCAGCGAGTTTCGCTTTTACCGCGCCCATCACCTTGCCCATGTCGCCGGGGCCGCTGGCGCCCAGCTCGGCGACGATGGCTTGAACGGCTGTGGCGACTTCCTCAGCGCTCAGGCGGGCTGGCAGGTAGGCCTGCAACACCACAAGCTCGGCCGCTTCCTTGTCGGCCAGGTCCTTGCGCTCGGCCTTCTGGAAGGCTTCCAGCGAGTCTTTGCGCTGCTTGATCAGCTTGTCAACGATGGCGATCACAGCGGCATCGTCGAGTACTACGCGTTCGTCCACTTCTTTTTGCTTGAGGGCGGCTAGCAGCAGGCGGATGGTGCCCAGACGCTCGCTGTCCTTGGCGCGCATGGCGGTTTTCATGTCTTCGGTGATCTGGTCTTTGAGGGACATGGCGTCTCCGTCTGAAAGTTGAAAGTCAAAAAATACAAAAGCCCGCAGAGCGTCCTCGTGCGGGCTTTTGGTTTGCCGTGAGGCGTGTATTTTTAGTACAGCTTTTTAGGCAGTTGCATCGAGCGGATACGCTTGTAGTTGCGCTTGACGGCGGCTGCCTTCTTGCGCTTGCGCTCAGCTGTTGGCTTTTCGTAAAACTCGCGGGCGCGCAGGTCGGTCAGCAGGCCGAGTTTTTCGATGGTGCGCTTGAAACGGCGCAGAGCCACGTCGAAGGGCTCATTGTCTTTTACACGAATGGTCGTCATTGATGAAGTGATCCAAAAATTTTGCGTCGTTAGTGATCTGATCAGGATCAGGCCGGAACGCGGGTTTGCTAGCAAAGCCTGAGATTATATACCAGCCCCCACGCTTGCCACTGCGTGTGCTGCGCTGCCCCCCGAGGGGGCGCTGCGCCTGCGGCCCGGCGAAGCCGGTTCCGCGGCCCCTGCTTGGTTAAGACGGGGGAGGGCTCAGCGGGACTGCGTAGTTAATGCGGTGGCGCATGCATGGGCAGATGCCCAGGCCCACTGAAAGTTGTAGCCGCCCAGCCAGCCGGTCACGTCTACCACTTCACCGATGAAATACAGTCCGGGCTGCTTTGATTCCATGGTTTGAGACGACAGATCCCGGGTATCTACACCGCCCAGCGTCACTTCGGCTTTTTTGTAGCCTTCGGTGCCTGTCGGCATCAGTTGCCAGTCGCCCAGCTGGGTGGCCAGGGTTTCCAGGGCTTTGTCGCTGGCGTCGCTGACGGGTTTTTGCCAGGCGGCGTCGCGGCTGGCCCATGCGTCAGCCAGCCTGCCCGGTACGAGAGTGGCCAGTTCATTGGCAATCAGCTTTTTGGAGCTGGCCTTGGCGCGCAGAAGCAGGGTAGGCGGGTCCACGCCGGGAGCCAGGTTGATGCGAATGGCCTCCCCGTCCCGCCAAAAGCTTGAAATCTGCAATACCGCTGGCCCGCTGAGCCCGCGATGAGTGAACAGCAGGTCTTCGGCAAAAACAACTGCTTTTTTGCGTTGCTTGGGCGTTGCATCGGGTGGCCCGGCTTCGATCAACACCGGCAAGGCCAGACCCGCCAACTGGGCGTAGGGCGCCCAGCCATCCCCGTCAAAAGTCATGGGTACCAGGCCAGGCCGCGTGGCGACGATGCGCAGGCCGAATTGTTTGGCGATGCGGTAGCCGAAATCGGTCGCGCCAATCTTGGGAATCGACAGGCCACCCGTGGCGACCACTATCTGGGTCGTTTCAATCAGGCCTCGGTCACTCTCAATTTGATAGCTGACTTGGCCCGAGGTTTCTGGGCAACTGATGCTTTTGATCGCACAAGGTTGCCACCGGGTGACCTGACCCCTGGCGCATTCGGTCAGCAGCATGTTGATCACATCCTCGGCCGATCGGTCGCAAAACAGCTGGCCTTTGTGTTTTTCGTGAAACGGGATGTTGTAGCTCTGCAGCAGCGCGATGAAATCCTGCGGGGTGTAGCGGGAAAGGGCAGAGCGGCAGAAGTGCGGGTTGTCGCCCAAAAACTGCGCTGGCGTTGCATCGCGGTTGGTGAAGTTGCAGCGGCCTCCGCCCGAGATGCGGAGCTTCTCGGCCACTTTTTCGCTGTGGTCCAGCAGCAGGACTTTCAGGCCGCGCTGCCCTGCGAGACTGGCGCAAAACAGGCCGGCAGCCCCGGCGCCAATCACCACGACATCAAATTGATGAATCAAATAAGCCTCTGGTCCAGTAAACACGGCGCAAGTAGCTATCAAAGCTGTAGCAAATGCGAGCGGGTGCCCGCTGTAGGGCGCACTGCGGAACCTGGAGTGTAGCTGTGACCATGCGTCGGCAAGGCCGCCGCAGGCCGTGGTCGGCGTCCCTGGTTCGCCGGATCCGCAGGCCAGCTTGGGTACAGAACTAGTGCTTCATGATCACCGGGTGAATCGCGAACACATTGGGGTTTTGGGGCTCTACCGTGACCTTGACCCAATGAACCATCGGGCTGCCAAAGGTCTGCAGGCGCGTCAGGTTGGGCAGCAGCTTGTTGGGGCTGTACAGCGGTTTATCCACCTTGAAGAAATGGGTGTCACCGTGAACAAACAGCACTTCACCCTTGAATTGCTCGGTTTCAGCCACCAGCTTTTCCATGAAATTGCGGTAGCCGCTGACGCGGGCTTCCTGGCTTTCGTCGGTCTGGGGCGTTTCCGGAACATCGAAACCGGGGTCAGCCTGAATCACCAGCACCAGGCCCCGTGATTTCTGCTTTTGGGCACGCTCAAACGCTTCCTGCAACCAGCGCACGTTGGCAGCGTCGCGTTCAAGGTATTCAGCATTGCCCGCTTCGCACTGCGCAGGGGTCCGCGCGCTTCTTTCGCTGCAGTCTTTTGCGTCCAGAATTTTGTTGTTGTTGGTGCCGGGCACATTCAGCGTAACGAAAACAATCCCGCGGTGGCTGAACTGGGTGTTCTCCACGAATTTTTCACCGACCTGGCCTTGATGACGCAGCGGCATACGGCGCTGGCCCAGGCTGCCCGTGGCTGGGAACATGGTTTTACGCAGGTAGTCCAGCCGTTCAAGCGTGTCATACCCGCCGTTGTTCAGACGGTGGCAGTCGGTCCACTCGTTATCGCCGGGGACATAAATCAGTGGCTTGGCTACCTGAGCAAACAGGGTCAGGGCAGAGGCAAAGACCTCGTTGCTGCACTCGGACGCGCCGTCCTTGATATCCCCTGTGAAGATGGAGAACACCACGTTGGACCGGTTGATACTTTTGACCAGCGCGGGGAGCTTTGCTTCGTCGCCGTTTCGCTTGTAAGGCATGTCGCCCCACAGTCCGAAAGAAAAGGTTTGTGCCTGGGCGCAGGTGACGCTGAGTACGAGGAGTACACCAGCCAGAAGGCGAGTCGACATAAGTTATCCCGTCAAACTGCGCAGCTTAGAAAGGGCGTGTGACAGCGTCGTGACGTGAATGAGTCTTGTGTTCACCAAAGTGCGTTAGGTCCCGCTGCTCGCAGGTGTTGATGCACACTATCAAGCAGGGGGAAAACTATGCAACCTGGAGGAGCTCAGCCTTCAACGCCGCACGTTGCGGCATTGGCCGCCTCGTTTCCGTTTATGGCGCTGAGTTTGGCGAACCATTTCTACAAACCTTGGCTGTTTCAACTTGCGCCGACCTGGTTCTGGGTTGCAGACTTCGCCCAGTTTTTCGTTGCGCCGATGGTTGGCTGGTACTTCTTTCTTCGTCCAACCGGGGTCAGGATGCAGGACTGTGGCCTTCCTCTTGGAAGCAAAGAATCTGCGCGCAGGGATGGCATTGGCTTCACCTTGTTTGTAGCCGCACTCTTAGTGGCGGCCTATTGGCCAATGCATGTGGTGACGAAGGTCTGGTTTTCCCAATTCAACAGCAATTTTCAGGACGTGCAGGGGATGCCGGCCTCGTATTTCCCCAAACTGCTGGTCGCGTTCTACATGTCCGCTACTGCGGCGCTGGTAGAAGAGGTCATTTGGCGCGGCTTGGGATGGATGTATTTGTCGGCCGTGTTGCCGCTACGTCACAGGCGCGTTGGATATGTGCTGATCACTGCGATCGTCTTCTCCATTGCGCACTCCGAGCAGGGTGTGGGTGGAGTCATCTCCGCTTTCTGGTTCGGGCTACTTGCAGCGGGCATCTACGTGAAGCTGCGGACTTTGTGGCCAATAGTGCTGGGGCACTTCATAGCTGACATGCTGATTTTCGGACCGTGGGGCTGATCTGTCTGGTTCAGGCTACTTTGGTCACTGCAGGAGTGCTGATGGCTGCGGCCACGCCCGCCACGATGTCACCGACCACAATGATGGATGGGCTGCCCATGCCAGCTTCCTGGATCGCGCCTGACAGAGTGCCTAGCCGGGTAGTGATGTGACGCTGACTAGGCAGTGAAGCATTTTGAATCACGGCCACGGGCGTACTCGCTGGCAAGCCGCTCAGCAATTCACGCTCTATGCGTTCTGCTCCGCTGACGCCCATGTAGATGACCAGTGTGAGCTTGGCCTTGAAAGCGGTGTCGGCCAGTGACCGCCAGTCGGTGCCTTCGTCTCCGGGCTTGGCATGGCCTGTGACAAAAACCACGCCGTGGGCATGTTGACGATGGGTGAGTGGCACGCCCAGAGACGTGACGGCTGCCAGGCCCGAGGTGATGCCGTTGATCACCTGCACGTCGATGCCGGCCTCGCGCAGATGCTCCAGCTCTTCACCACCGCGTCCGAAGATGAAAGGGTCGCCGCCCTTGAGGCGGACAACGTTTTCGCCTTCACGCGCGGCCATCAGCATGAGTTTTTCAATAAAGGCCTGTGGTGTGCTTTTGCAGCCGCCGCGTTTGCCGACATACACAATGCGCGCGCTCGTTGAGGCCAAAGCCACGATGTCTGCGCTGACAAGGTCGTCCACCAGCAGCACGGTAGCGCCCTGAATGGCCTTGACGGCTTTAACGGTGAGCAGCTCCGGATCGCCAGGGCCTGCACCTACAAGTGTGACTTTTCCAGTGTGATTCATGATGCTTGAGCCAGATGCAAGATATGTTCCACCTGCAATGCCATGGAGGCAGGAACCGGTTTGGTTCCTGCCAATACTTCTTGAATATAAGCCGCAGTAGTTTCTGGGTCGATCTCTGTGGGTAGATCGGGCAGGTCGGTCAGCGTTCCCTTTTGGCCCTCCTGCAGTGTGATGCGTTTGCCGGCGATGAAACCGTCCATTTGCGGGAGACGGCGCGCATCGGCAACCACTTCGCCTTCAGTGCCGCGTAGCAGAAGGGCGGTGGAGCCCATCAGTTCAAACACGGCTGCCATGGAAATGGCGTACTCCGGATGGGTGTAGCTGCTGACGATGACTGCAGCGCCCGCGCAGGGGTTCATCAATTTAACCAGGCTGTGGCTGGAGTTGCGCAGGCCGACGGCGCGGCGCACATCCAGCAGACGCTTGAGTCCGGGGCTCAGGAGCTCGGTGGGGACGTAAGCCACTTCGCCATTTGCTACAGGTTTGATAGCTGTCTGCGCCCGTGTACCAAGGGCAGACAGCACATTTTCTACAAAAACCCGGCTGGTCTCGGTCGATGTCCCATGAATCAGCACAGGCCAGCCGCGACGGGCGACCAGCGCCGCCAGCAAAGGGGTGAGCACCGGCAAGCGGCGAGCGCCGTTGTAGCTTGGCAGCACCACCAGGGGTTTGCTTCCTGCGGGAATGAGATTGAGCCGGGCATGCGTGGCGTCAAGAAAACCAGCCATCTCGTGCGGCTCCTCGCCCTTGATGCGCATGGCGAGGCAAAAGGCGCCCACTTCCAGGTCGGTCACCGTGCCGTCCAGCACCTGGCCAAACAGGTCGCAGGCCTGTTCGCGGGTGATCGGCTTGGCGCCGTCTTTCCCGCGGCCTATGACCTTGATGTACTGAGCGATGGACATGCGTGATTGTCGGCGAAGGTTGATAACTTGCCGTTATGAGCTTAAGCCGTGTTTTATTTGTGCGTGTCAGGCCAGCGTCTTGATCGGGATCACGGTGCGGCGGGCGGTGGTGGGGGCCGTCCGGATGATCCGCTTGATCTCGGGCACGCAGGAGCCGCAGTTGGTACCGCACTTGAGTTTTTGCTGCAAGGCCAGCAGTCGGTCCTCGTCGCTGGCAAGCAGGCCGGCGCCACCAGGTTCGCTGGCGATTTCGCGCAGGCCGGTGGCGATCTGTTCGTCACTGACGCTGAAACAACTGCACACCGGTTTTCCGCGCGGCGCCATGGCACCCGGCGCTTTGGCGCCGGGTAGCAGCAGTAGCCGGCCGTAGGCCTGCGCTGGCAGTTCGTCTTGCAGCAGCGTTTTGATCCAGGCCTGCGCGCTGACATCGCCAGCCAGCACAAAGCCTGTGAGCTCGGCCATATCGCCCTTGCGCACCAGACGCGCGGTGCGATGCTGACCTTTTTTTCTGTCCACGTAGCGCAGGGCATCGGCCCCGCCCAGCCCCAGGATGCCTTCGATTTTTTGCAGGACGCCTTCAGGCGGTGCTTCAAAGCCTGCGGCGCGAAACAGCACACCCGTGCGCTGACTACCAGCCTCGCCCAACGGCACCTCATTGGAGAACGGCACGCAGCTGCTGAACGCAAAGCTTGCCATCAGCGGTTTAAGCTGTTCGCGCGCTGTCAACGCCTGATCGGCGGGTAGCCAGGCCATGGCTAGCAGCGACCAGGGCAATTCAGCCTTCAGGATTTTTACCGCGGCATGCTTGAGTTCGGGCTGTTTGGAGCTGGGGCAATAGGCAGAGGTGGTCAGCGCGTTGACGCCGGCCAGTGCTTCACCACGCGAAGACAGGCCGCTCAAATATTCAGCGCCCCAATGCATGGCCATAAAGGCCTGACTGACCCCCACTTCGGCTGAAGCCTGCAGCGGCACCACGATGGAGCCGCGTTTGGATGTCACGTAGACCAGATCGCCTTCCTCCAACAGACGCCGCGCCATGTCTTGCGCGTTCATCTGGATGGACGGCTCGGCCACATGGCCGAACAACCGGCCCAGCGTGCCGGTGCGGCTCATGCCGTGCCACTGGTCGCGCAGACGGCCGGTGGTCAGCGAGAAGGGGTAGCGCGATTCGCGCGGCTCTGCCACCGGTTTATAAACAGTGTTGACGAAGCGCGCTTTGCCGTCTTCGGTCGGGAAGATGCCATCCTCGTACAACCGTACCTTGCCGGTGCTTTCTCCTTCCTTAAGCGGCCACTGCTGTGGCGCGGCTTCCAGCATGGCGTAGCTCATACCGGTGATGTCCAGGTCGCGCCCGCGTGTTGATTCGCGGTGTTCGTTCCAGATGGCTTCCACGCTGGCCGTTTCGTCATCTACTGACCAGGGGAAAAGCGAGCTGATCTTCTGCGGCCGCAACAGCTTCTCCAGCCGCTGTGCGAAGGCCACCGCAATCGACCAGTCATGCCGCGTGTCGCCCGGCGCAGACACAGCCGGCCGCACGCGACTGATGCGTCGCTCGCTGTTGGTCACAGTGCCGGTTTTCTCGCCCCAAGTGGTGGCCGGCAGCAGCAGATCGGCATAGTCGCAGGTTGAGGCCGTGGCAAAAGCTTCCTGCACCACCACCAGTTCAGCGCACTGCAGCGCACGGCGCACCGTGGCCTGGTCGGGCATGGACTGGGCCGGGTTGGTGCAGGCGATCCACAAGGCCTTGATCTCGCCATCGGCCGCCGCCTGGAACATTTCCACAGCGGTCTTGCCCGGCTTTTCAGGTACCGAGGGCACACCCCACAGGGCGGCAACTTCAGCCCGGTGCTGCGGGTTAGCCAGGTCGCGGTGCGCGCTCATCAGATTCGCGAGTCCACCCACTTCGCGGCCGCCCATGGCATTGGGCTGGCCGGTCAATGAGAAGGGGCCGGCGCCGGGTTTGCCAATTTGTGCGGTGGCCAGGTGCAGGTTGATCAATGCCGCGTTTTTGGCGGTGCCACTGCTGGACTGGTTCAGGCCCTGGCAGTAGAGGCTCAGTGTCGCGGCGGACGTTGCAAACAGTTTGGCCGCTGTGAACAGGTCTTCCTTTTTGATGCCGCAGGTATCTGCCACCAGGTCTGGCGTGTAGTCGCGCACGGTTGTTTTGAGGGCATCAAATCCGTTGGTGCGTTCAGCAATCCAGGCCGGCTGGGTCCAGCCTTCCCACAGCATGATGTGCAGCATGCCGTTGAAGAGCGAGACATCGGTTCCGGGCTGGATCGGCAGGTACAGATCTGCAATGCCAGCCGTGTCGGTGCGGCGCGGGTCGCAAAAAATGATTTTCATCGCCGGGTTGGCGGCCTTGGCATCTTCGATGCGGCGGAAAAGAATCGGGTGCGCGTAGGCCGTGTTGCTGCCGACGATGAAGATGCACTGCGCGTGAATGACATCGTCGTAGCAGCTGGGCGGCGCGTCGGCGCCAAGCGTTTGCTTGTACCCGGCCACTGCGCTACTCATGCACAGGCGCGAATTGGTGTCGACGTTGTTGGTGCCGATCAGGCCTTTGGCGAGTTTGTTGAAGACGTAGTAGTCCTCGGTCAGCAACTGGCCGGAGATGTAAAAGCCCACCGCGTCGGGCCCGTGTTCACGAATGATGCGCGCGAAACCTTCACTGGCGGCATCCAGCGCGCTGTCCCAGCTGATGCGCTGCGGCGCGGCACCGCGCTGCGTGCGTTGCATGGGGTGCAGCAAGCGGGTTTGCCGGGTGACGATGCTTGATGCCGTCAGGTGCAGGGTTGACCCCTTGGTGCAGAGCCGGCCGAAATTGGCGGGGTGCTCAAGGTCACCGCGCACCCCGGTGATTTCGTCGCCATTTGATTCGATGATCACACCGCAGCCGACGCCACAGTAGGGGCAGGTCGAGCGCGTTTCTCTCCGTTCAGGGTGAGCCTGTCGAAGCCCTTCGACAGGCTCAGGGCGAACGGGGAGAACCGTCATGCTGTGTGCGGGGCCTGCACGTCAAAGGTCTGGTCGCCCAGCGCGCCGGTAGAGGCGCAGGGGCCGGCGCGCGGCGCCGCCAGATCCAGGGCCAGCGTTGCCAGTTCCACCGGGTTGAGCATGACCTGGCCTGCATCCACCTTGCATGCAAATTTCGGTGTGCAGCCTTCGTCCGCCCCCTGGGCGCAGCCATCGGCAAGGCCTATGGTCCAGTTGTGCAGCGGGCAGGCCACGCTGGTCCCAAACACAATCCCCTGGCTCAGCGGACCACCCTTGTGCGGGCAGCGGTCCAGCAGTGCGAACACCTGGTCATCTGCGTTTCGGAACACAGCGACATCCACGCCGCGTGGGCGTGCGACCCGGCGCGAGCCGAGTACGGGGATGTCTTCAACGCGGCAAATCACGGTCCATTCATTCATCTTCATGCCTCCTGCCCGGCTGCTGCCAGCTTGTTGAATTGCCGCGTATCCACCGCGGCTTCCTTCAGATCGAACCACGGATCGGGTTCGCCGTCGAGCGCAAACTGCAGCTGCTCCCAGAGCTGCTTGCGACCCTCGTGATCCTCCAGGATTTTCTTTTTCACGTAATCCAGACCCACGCGGTTGACGTAGTGAACCGTGCGCTCCAGGTACCAGCCTTCCTGCCGGTACAGCTCACAAAATGCGCCGGTGTATTCCAGAACTTCCGCTGCCGTTTTGACCTTGACCAGGAAGTGCGCGACTTCCGTCTTGATGCCGCCGTTGCCGGCGATGTACATCTCCCAGCCGGAGTCGACGCCAATGATGCCGACGTCCTTGATGCCGGATTCGGCGCAATTGCGCGGGCAGCCGCTGACCGCGAACTTGACCTTGTGCGGCGCGTACATGCGCCACATGGCGCGCTCCAGGTCTTTGCCCATTTGTGTGCTGTCCTGCGTGCCCATGCGGCACCACTCGCTGCCGACACAGGTTTTGACCGTACGCAACGCCTTGGCATAGGCGTGACCCGAGGGCATGCCGATGTCTTTCCAGACATTGACCAGGTCTTCTTTTTTGACGCCCAGCAAATCGATACGCTGACCGCCTGTCACCTTGACTGTCGGGATCTTGTATTTGTCTACCGCATCGGCAATGCGGCGCAGCTCGCTTGCTGTGGTTTCACCGCCCCACATGCGCGGGATCACGCTGTAGGTACCGTCTTTCTGAATGTTGGCGTGGCTGCGTTCGTTGATGTAGCGGCTTTGCGGATCGTCTTTTGCCTGCTTGGGCCAGGTGCTGATCAGGTAGTAGTTGATGGCCGGGCGGCAGCTCGCGCAGCCGTTGGGTGTTTTCCATTCCATGAACTTGAAAGTGTCCGCAATCGTCATCAGCTTGTTGTTGCGGATGGCGTCACGCACCGCCTGGTGACCATGGTCGGTGCAACCGCACATGGCTTTCAGCTTGGGCGTGGCCGAGTAATCGCCGCCGGCGGTGAACATCAAAATCTGCTCAACCAGCCCAGTGCAGGAGCCGCAGGAGGCGCTGGCCTTGGTGTGTTTGCGCACTTCGTCCAGGGTGAACAGGCCTTTTTCCTTGATGGCCTTGCAGATGGTGCCTTTGTTCACGCCGTTGCAGCCGCAGACCTCGGCTTCATCCGGCATGGCCGCGGCTTTGCTGTGGCCTTCGTGGCCGGCGTCGCCGATGTTGGACTCACCGAACATCAGCTTGTCGCGGATGTCGCCCACGCTGCGACCATCGCGCAGCAGCTTGAAGTAATAGCTGCCGTCCACAGTGTCGCCGTACAGGCAGGCACCAATGAGCTTGTCGTCCTTGATGACCAGTTTTTTATAGACGCCGCCAAACGGGTCACTCATGACAATTTCTTCCGTTCCTTCACCGCCGGTGAATTCGCCCGCCGAGAAGAGGTCGATACCGGTGACTTTGAGTTTGGTGGAGGTCAGAGAGCCCGTGTAGCGCCCAATGCCGAACAGCGCGAGGTGGTTGGCCGCGACCTTGGCCTGCTCGAACAGCGGTGCCACCAGCCCATAGGCAATACCGCGGTGCGCCGCGCATTCGCCTACGGAATAGATGCGCGCGTCGGTCACGGTCTGCATGGTGTCGTTGACCACGATGCCCTTGTTACAGTGCAGGCGCATTTTTTCGGCCAGCTCTGTGTTGGGCCGGATGCCGACGGCCATTACCACCAGATCGGTGGCCAGCTCGGTTCCGTCCTTGAACTTGATACTGGTGACGCGGCCATCGGCGTTACCCAGCAGCTCCTGAGTCTGAGCGCCCATCAGGAACTTGAGGCCCCGGTCTTCCAGCGACTTCTGCAGCAGCTTGCCCGCCACGCTGTCAAGCTGACGCTCCATCAGCGTAGGCATGACGTGCACCACGCTGACGTCCATACCGCGCAGCATCAGGCCGTTGGCCGCTTCCAGACCAAGCAGGCCGCCGCCGATGACCACCGCTTTCTTGTACTTCACGGACGCGTCGATCATGGCGTTGGTGTCGGCGATGTCACGGTAGGCAATCACGCCCTTCAAGTCCTTGCCAGGCACGGGCAGGATGAAGGGGTTGGAGCCGGTGCACATCAACAGGCGGTCGTATTCGGCCTCAGTGCCGTCGTCCGCGCGCACCACGCGCTTGATGCGGTCAACTTCAACCACTTTTTTGCCTGTGTGCAGCGTGATGTGGTTGTCCTTGTACCAGTCCCAGGAGTTGAGAACGATCTCGTCAATGGTTTGCTCGCCCGCCAGAACCGGAGACAGCAAGATGCGGTTGTAGTTGGGGTGCGGCTCTGCGCCGAACACGGTGACGTCGTACAGATCAGGTGCAACCTTGAGCAGCTCCTCAATCGTGCGAACCCCGGCCATTCCGTTGCCAACCATAACCAGCCTAGATTTTTTCATGACGTCATTCCAAAGTGATTCAGTGGTGCAAATACATGTGCAGAAGAAGGCTTGAACGCAATTGACATGCCATAGGCCTTGGCGCGCAATCCGCCTTCAAGACCGAGGGGGTCAGTGGAACAAGGGAAATAAGACATGAGGCCCTCTCCTGTAAACAGGCACCGGACGGTGTCCGGCATGAGGCACATCGCTACGCACGTCGTTGTGCGCAAAACCTGCAGTGCTGTCGCTAAGCCTGGACGCTTCGTTACGCCCGTTCGATACAACGCAAAAGTTGTGCCATCCCGGCTGATACGCGCGCCTCTGGCGCTAACATCGCAATCACCCTGGCGTGTGATGTGCATGCCCCCTACGGGCTTACCTCTGAACACTCCGACTTTTATGACCTCCGCACTGATCTGTTTGACTGGCCCTGTGGGCACGAATTCGCTGGCCTCTGACCTCCAGGCTGTCGGGGTGGAGGTTCTGGCTGGCGTGACCGACTGTTCCAAATTGGTGCACGAAGCGCTGAGGCTTGCGCCGGACGTGGTCATTTGCCAGGCCAACTTGCTGGATGAAGCATTGTTCAAGAGCCTTCAAGTGATTGGAGAGACGTCGCCGCGTCCCGTGGTCGTGTTCACAGCCGACGGTGACGCCAGCAAAATCACGCGCGCCATGGAGGTGGGCATTCACGCCTATGTGGTCAATGGTTATGGCCAGCAGCGCTTGCGCCCCCTCATCCACCTGGCGCAGGCGCGCTTCGGGCGGGAACAGGCCCTGAAGGATGAGCTACGGGGTGTCAGCCTGCGTCTGGAGGAGCGCAAGGTGGTGGACCGTGCCAAGGGCATATTGATGCGCGCGCGTCAGGTTTCAGACGACGATGCCTTCCAGATCCTGCGCACAGCTTCCATGCACAGCAACCAGCGCCTGGGGCAGGTTTCGCAACACATCATCCATTCGGCCCGTTTTGCAGAAGACGTCAACCGCTCAGGGCAGCTGCGCATGTTGTCGCAGCGCCTGGTCAAACTGGTGCTGTTGCAGCAGGCGGGCGTGAGATCAGCCCAGGCGGATGAAAGACTCATCGAATCGATTGTGCGCGTTGAGACCAATATCGCGACGCTTGCCAAAAATCTTTCCCAGCCCACCTTCGGCGATTTGTTGGCACAAATTGAGCGGTCCTGGATCGAGTTGAAACCGGCCCTGCAGGCCCCGGCGCAGGCGGGCCAAGTGGCACGGCTTGATGAGCTGGCAGAGCAACTGCTGTTGGCGGCCGAGCGGCTGACCAGCGGCCTGGAGAATGCGGGTGCAACGCCGCCCCTGCAGGTGCTCAATCTGGCCGGACGCCAGCGCATGCTCAGCCAGCGCTTCGCAAAATACGCCCTGATGGAATTGCTTGGCGGCACTTCGGCCCGCCAAGGCAACGAGGCCGCCATGAACGAGGCGCGTCTGGCCTTCGAGCAGGCGCTGCGTTACCTCAATGACATACCGCTCACCAGCAAGGAGATTCGCGCGTCGCTGGAAGCGGCTGCCGTGTGTTGGGAGCGCATGCTGGCGGGGGCCGTGCCCTCTGGCAAGAAGCAGGGGCTGGAGCGTTTGGCTGTGGCCAGCGAAGAAGTTCTGGATGTCTTTGAACAGCTCTCGGCGCACTACGAGCAGAGCATGCAAATGCTTGTCGGGTAAAAACGTGTTTGCTGCAACGCACCAAACGCGGGCATGGGACTTGCGTGTCTTGGTGCATGGCATTTGACATCGACATTGGTTTCGCTTCTCTTGCGGGCCGTAAAGACATCAACGAGGACTTCTGTGCAGCCATGCTGCCCGAGCCTGGCCAGGAGGCCATGGGGTCTATCGTGGCGATTGCGGACGGCGTCAGCACAGGGGGTATGGGCAAGGAGGCTGCCCAGACCACAGTGACCAGCCTGGTCCGCGACTATTACGGCACCCCGGAGACCTGGGACACCACGGTGGCGCTGGACCGCATCATCAGCGCGCAAAACGGCTGGCTTGCGGGGCTGAACCGGCGCCGCCATCCGGCCCTGGGGCTTACCACCCTGACCGCAGTCGTGCTGCGTGGGCAGTCGTATGCGGTCGCACATATCGGCGATACGCGCGCTTACCTGCTGCGCGAAGGGCGGCTCACCCAGCTCACCATGGACCATGTGGTCGATCATCCCGACTTTCGTCACCAGTTGCTGAGGTGTGTGGGTGCAGAAGACCGGCTGGTGGTTGACTACTCACAGGGCGACTTGCAAGTGGGTGATGTGTTTGTACTGCTGTCCGACGGTGTGTACAACCTGGTCCCCGATAAAAAGCTGAGGGCGATGGCAAGCGCCTCGCCTGAATCATCCGCTAAGGGCTGGGCACAGCAGATCAGCCAGCAACTGGTTGACACCGCTCTGGCTGCAGGGGCGGGAGACAACGTGACCGCGCTGGTGGTTCGGGTGCTGGGCCTGCTGGACGCGAGCTTGCAGGACGAAAACCGGCGTGCGGTGTCCCTGCCCATACCGCAGCGTTTGAAGGTGGGCGACACGCTGGATGGCCTGGCGCTGACCGCGCCAATAGCAGACAACGGCATCAACGTGCTGTACCAGGTCAGGGACCTCGCCACCCAGCGTCTTTATGCACTGAAGACCCTGCACCCGGCGCGCGCCCATGATCCCCAGGAGCGCGCCATGCTCGCCCACGAGGCCTGGCTGGCCAAGCGCATGCAATCCTCGCGGGCGGCGGGGCATCTGGTTAATATTCACGACCGTTTGCCAAGCGTTCAGGAGCCGACCGCGTTTTATTTGCTGTACGACTGGCACCCCGGCGAGACCTTGCAGCAACTGCTGGACCGCAAACACACCTTCAGCCTGCCGCAAGTGCTGGCAGCCGCCGCGCAGGTAGCCAAAGCGCTGGGGCTCTTGCATCGTCAGAGTGTGGTCCACCGCGACGTCAAACCAGCCAACCTGCACCAGGGGGAAGACGGCGTGCTTCGCCTGCTTGATCTGGGTGTGGCGCTGACAGGCAGGGAGCCTGAGTCCATGCGCAAGTTGCACGCGGGCACGCCCAGCTACATCAATCCCGAACAGTGGGGATTCCACGTGAAGGCAGGCAATGCGGGGAAAGACGGGCCTGAGGAACTACCCGATGCGCAAAGTGATTTGTTTGCGCTGGGGATCACGCTCTACCAGCTGCTGACGGGTAAGTTGCCCTACGGCGAAGTGCTTCCCTATCAGTCTGGCCGCTATTACCGCGATCCCACGCCGCCCAGCCGGCACAACCCCGAAGTGCCCATCTGGCTGGACCATGTGGTTCTCAAAGCCGTAGCGCGGGACAAGCGCAAACGGTTTGAGACAGCCGAGGAATTGTTGCTCGCGCTGGAGCGCGGCGCCTCGCGGCCCCTGACAGCTCAATCGGCCACACCGCTGATTCAGCGAGACCCCACGGCGCTGTGGAAGATTGCCCTGGCGGTATCGGTGGTGGTGAATTTGCTGCTGATTTATTGGCTGCTCTTTTTGCCAAAGTAGCAGGAGCTGATCTGGTGCTTATCAGCAAAATACCGACTTTGCCCTTATTCCACGGGCGGAGTTTGCTATCAATACAATAGCTAACGTGTTGCAGTTGGTCAGAGCGACAAACCAAGCAGCTCCGTGCCCTTCAGCGCGCTGCTGCGCCCGGGTGCTGAAAAGCGCTTGTGCCGCCCGCTTTTTATGTGTTTTGACACGGCTTTTAAAAGTGTGGCGCTCATGGCAATTTTCCAGCCCGCAGCCGAGGCCTGCTTTTGCAGCAGCAGGCAGGCACTGACTGTGTCGCCCACTGGAAGGATCTGCGGCGTGCCCCACAGCGCCTCTTCCAGTCTGGCCAGGGTCACGGCGCCACTGTTGAGGCCCACACTGACTTCGAAACGCGGCAGCGAGCGGCCCGGGAAGTGACTCACCAGAAATGCCTGGACGCGCTGCGCGGCGTCGATCAAGCCCAGCGCGGCTTTGGTGGCGCGTAGTCCACTGTTGACCGTGTCGGTGTCCGTGCTGTCCACAAATACTGTCAGCAAGCCGTCCCCTACAAATTGCATGTGGTACGCACCAAACAGATAAACCGTGTTGCCTGCGTTGCTGTAGAACTCGTGCACCACCTGGCTCAATTCAGTGGTGGACAGTTTTTCTGCCAGCGCGGAAAAGCTCACGACATCGACAAACAGCACGGTTGCATTTGCAAATTTCTGGTCTTGCGTTGATGTGTCCGCCGTAGGCCATTTACCCTCCAGCTCGCTAAGCAAACGCTTTTCATACACGCGGATCAGCTGCTGCTTCTGTTCTTGAAGTGCGTGGTCAATTGCTGAGTCGACGGCCGTGTCCTTGGCGGATTGGCGCATCAGGTGTTTGTCCAGCTGGGCAGCGGTTGCCTGAAGCAATTCTTCAAACACAAGCGGCTTGGTCAGGTAGTCGTCGGCGCCCCCGGTCATGCCGCTGCGCACGTGTTCGCGTTCTTGCAGAGATGTCAACAGGATCACAGGGATGGCCTGGATGGTGTGGTCAGCGCGCAGGGCCTTGAGCATGGCCAGCCCGTCCATCACCGGCATATTGACGTCGCTGATGACCAGATCGGGCGCGTGCTCGCGCACCATTTCCAGGCCCCGAGCGCCGTTTTCAGCCTCCAGCACCTTGTATCCCTCTGCCCTCAGCGCCGCAACGATCAGCGATCTGATCGTCTCGTCGTCATCCATTGCCACAATCAAAGCCATTGTTTTTTCGTCCGTGAGACAAGCATGCGTAAGGTCTGGAGCTTACCAGCGCTTGCGTCCGGTCTGGCCTAAAAGCCGGACGGGCAGGTAGGCTGCGGAGGGTGGGCGTTGTTCAGGGGAAACAGCATGGCATAGGCTCCACCAAGTGCGAAAATCATGTGAAAAATTCACATGTTGGTAGGAGCTGAGCGAGGCAGCACGTGGTGAATGCGCCACCCTTTTGGTTCCGGCACGCTTCGCTTAACTTTTTTGCAAAAAGTTAGCCTTCACTGAAAGGGAGGTTCGGCGCCAAGGCGCCGTTCGGCTACGCCGAATCACGCGCTGCGCGCGCGACCTCCTTTTTCAGCCCAGGTTCTGGTCCAGCGGATTTGCATGGTGCGCAGCATGACCAGCACCGCCACCGCGCAAAGGGCGAAACCGGCAAATCCCCACAGGTAGGTACCCGTGTATTGTTTGCTCAGGCCCATCGCGTTTGGGATCAGGCCGCCACCGAGGGCGCCAATTTCGCCAATCATCGAGCCAGCAACGGCGGTGGCCAGGGGCCAGCGCAGCGGCACCAACTGGAACAGCGCGCCATTGCCCGCGCCCAGTGCGCCGAAGCACAGCATGAACAGCAAGGTTGTTGCCACGAGTGAGTTACCGGCCAGGCCGCACAACACCAGCGTCACGGCGACGGTGGCGAGTACGGCGGTGAGTGTGTTAACCCCGCCCCAGTGGTCCGAGATCCAGCCGCCGAAAATACGCACCGCTGCGCCCATAAAAGCCGCCAGCATGGACAGCTGTCCGGCTTGTGTTTTGCTCACACCAAACTGGTCGTAATAGTAGGAGGGCAAAAACGTGGCCAGACCAATGAAGCCGCCAAAGGTGACCGCGTAGATCAGGCTGAAGGCCCAGCCATCTTTTTCGAACAGGCAGGCGACGTGTTCTCGCAGGGGCGCGTGGGCATCCACGTCGGGTGGCTCCTTGGCGAAAAAAATCATGGCCAGGAGAGGCAGCAGCATGGCCACTGCGGCAATGCCGTACACCGTCTGCCAGCCAAAACGTTGGGCGAGAAATGGCGCGACGAGTACAGACACCGCCGTGCCCACGTTACCAGCTCCGACCAGTCCCATGGCCAGGCCCTTGTAGCGTGCGGGGAATGAACCGGAGCCCAGGCTCAGCGCCACGCCGAAACTGGCCCCCGCAATACCGAGCAACACGCCCATGGCGAGCAGGCTGCTGTAGGAATCAACAAGGAAGTAACCAAACAGCAGGGCCACCATGATCAGGACCATTTCAACCAGGGTGGCATTTTTTCGGCCGATGTATTGGGCAAGAACGCCCAGCGGAAACCGCATCAGTGCGCCGGCGAAGATGGGTACCGACAGCATCACGCCCTTTTGAGTGGGCGACAGGTTGTAGGCCTCGGAAATAAAAGGTGCCATGGCACCGTTCATCACCCATATGCAGCAGGAGAAAGCGAAGTAAAAAAAGGCGGCGCCCAGCGTGGGTGCGTGACCGGAATTGAGAAAGGTGCGGAATCCCGCCATGGTGCAAATCCTGTGTGATTGATCAAAAACTCACAAAGATTGTGCAAATTGCATGCCAACTTGGGGCGCAGATAAGTGCTCCGCACAGACCAGTGCGGGTCCCAAAAAATGGGCTCAAATGGTGCGCTGCACGGATTTCGTGCGCTCTCGGGGTGCGTTCTCAGAGCGCGCTTTGGCTGACTTTTAGTTCCTTCTCTCCATGTCGACACACACCATCGCCTCGTAGTGGTTCCAGCGCAGGGTGATCACATAGGGTCGCTTGCGCACTCTCGCCTTGATGCCGTTTGCACCCTGCATCTTGATGGGCACCGATATCTGGAGGTCGGACCCCAACACTTTCCGGGCGTTGCCTGCCAGTGTGTTGGCGATCTCACCCACAGCATCGAGCAGATTGCCCGCGCTCATGTCGGTCTCGTGCTGCAACAGCAAAACTTCCCGAACCAGCTTGTCAGGCATGGACACCACGACATGCCCGTTGTGGCTGCCAGAAAAGGTGACGATGCCATTGAATTCAAAGCCTTCCACGTCGCCCGTGCCGAGAAAGGCAGAGGTAATCTGGGGTTCTTGCCGGGTGGTGACTTTCAGGTAGTTTCTGATGGAGTCGACAAACAGCTTGAGATCTTGTTCATTGAGTGTGGCCATAATTTTCTCAGCGTGCTTCTGCAACATCAAGCAGCGCAAGCTGCAACTCTTCATCGGTGAACGGCTTGGAAACAAATCCGCGCGCACCGAGCTTCAAGGCTTCAATCGCGGTCGATTTGTCGCTCAGTGCGCTGACCACCAGGATGTTCACAGTGGGGTCGAACTTCAGCATTTCCTGGATGCATTCAATCCCGTCCATCTCCGGCATGGTCAGGTCCATGGTGACGACCTCGGGCCGGGTGGCTCGCGCCAGACGCAGTGCCTCGCGCCCATTTTTTGCCAGGCCAGCCAGCACCACACCTTTGAGGCCGCCGTTTTGCACCACGCGTGAAATGCGGGTGCGAATCATGTTGGAGTCGTCAACGATCAGAAGTCGCATGGTGCTTTTCCCAATGTTTGTTGCATGGGGCAAGGGTGGGGTTCGTCGGCCGCAGCGCCGGGCCGCCCCAAGCAAAGGCCAGCCCCCTCGGGGGGGAGCGTAGTACACGAAGTGACAAGCGTGGGGGTCATATCTTCAGACGAACGTGATTTTGAATTCCGTGTGCTGGCCAGGGATGCTCGACAGCAGCAACCGCGCGCCCAGCCGTTGGACGTTGGCTTGCACAAGGTCAAGACCCACCCCCCGGCCCGCATGTGCGGAGGCGGCCTGCTCGGTGGAAAAACCCGGTTTGAAAATATGCGCAACGATTTGCTTGTCGCTGTAACTCAGCAACTGCTCAGCCGTGTACCAGCCCAGAGACAGCAAGCGCATCCGGACAGTTGCGGCGTTCAGCCCGGCACCGTCGTCTCTCACGCTGAGCAGCCACTGGCCGTTTTCGTCCCGGGTGAGGTTGACCGCCACCTGGCCTTCAGCGGGCTTGCTGACTGTTGCGCGCGCTGTGGGGGCCTCAATGCCGTGCACCACGGCGTTGCGAACCAGCTGGATGGCGATTTCGCGTACCAGATCCATCTTCTCAGCGGGCAAATCCAGTGCGCTGGACATCCGCACCATCGGGTTGACCTGTTTGCGCACATCGCGGGCTACATCGCTGGCTAATTGCGTCAGGCTGGCATTCAGTGCCTGCGGGGTAGGGGGCGGAACTGGCGCCGTTGCGGCGCCGCCGCGCTTCTGGCTGAGTGACTTGAAGGCGGCCACCTTGGTCAACAGGTCCTCCAGCGGCAGCGGCAAGGCCAGCAGGGCGTCACCAGTAGCCACGCCGCTGTTCTTGAGTTTTTGCAGTTCGTTTTCAAACTGATGGGCCAGCGAGGCAAGGATTTCAAGACCCAGCGATGCTGCATCGCCCTTGATCGCATGAATGCGGCGGTAAGCAGCATCAACAGCCTTTAGCACCTGCGCTTCAGAGGCGGCCGACGACGTGCTGCGCAGCAGGTCATTGACTTCCAGCAGGGAGGCTTCAGCGCGTTCGACAAAGGCGCGCATCATGGCGGGGTCTGTCTCAAATGCCTTGAGCATCATGGAGAGTTCTTTTTGCGAACGGTGGCGTTCGCCGCTCAGCTTGGCCTGCAGATCCACTTTCTGCGTGATGTCCTGCACCGTCACCAGCAGATGGCGCACGGCGGCGCCGTCCTGCACGCGGTTGAAGTGAAAAGACAGGAAGCGCGGCGTGTCCTGACCCAGGCGGTTTTTGACCGTCAGTTCGACTTCGGACAAGGGGTTGATGCCCTGGATCAACTGCTCTTTGACATGGGGCGAGAAGAGCAACCCGACGTAGTTGCGCGCGTCAGTCAGCGCCTTTTCGGACACCAGAGTGGTCAGCACGTCAAAGAAGTTTTGACCCGGAGCCAATGTCTTGCCGAACAGATCGTGCGACGACCGCGAAAGCTGCGAGCCGAGTGTGTATTCCGGGGTCAGCAAAAACAGGCCCTCGCGCACACTGTGAAGAATTTCCCGGTTCTCTTCTGTGGCCGCTTCAATCGCGGCGTCCGATGTATTTAGCCGGCGCAGAAACTTGAAAAGAATGAATGCGAAGTTCAGGAGCGCAAGGACAATGCCACCGGTCTGCACCATTCGCAACACGCTGGCCCGGTCTGAAGCCACAGCCTCCAGCGCGGTCGTCAGCTCATTCATCAGGGCCAGCATTTTCAGGTTGTTGGCCTTGGCAAAGTCGGCTGCCGCCTGCAGCTCGACTTCTGTCGCCGTTCCTGCAAGTACCGGAGCCAGTTTTTCCTGGTATGGCGTCCAGATGTCCTGGGCTTTCTTCAGAATGTCGGCGGCCTTGTCACCTTGCGCAGCAGGCAGAAATACCGGTTTACCGTTGCCGCCTGGCACCGTTGCACCGTTTTGAAATCCCTTGAGAGAAACGTCAAACAGCTTCACCGCATTCCTGAGTTCCTCAAGTTCACTGGTGGCCGGTGCGCCCTTGATCTTTGCGGCCTCCACCGACAGCAGCGCTTTGGCCGTGCGCTGGGACAACATGCGCTGGCGTCCCGCCAGGTTGATGCCCACTGCGTCTTCGGCGATCTGAAAAGAGGTGTAGAAATTGAGGACCAACACCCCGAGGTCGAAGAGCAGGAAGAAACCCACCGCGATGATGAGCTCCCGGTATTTCCCCAGCGAGGCGAAACCCCGTGAGCCCGCGGGTCGGGCGCGTGATGAGGATCTGCTCTGGTTTGCGGCTACTCTGACGGCACCGTTGGCTTGAAGAACTGCGGACATAAAACCTCCCTTTTGCTGAAAAATCGGCGGCGACCTGGCACCGTTACGCCCTCTGCCGTTACCTCTGCGGTTTTTGTCTCTTTTTGCTTTTGGCTCTCATTGCTTTTTTGTTTCTACTTTTCTGTGATGCCTCTCGCCTGGTCAGGCCGCCTTTTCCACATGGCCTTGCCGGGTGTAGAGGAAATCAATGACGGCCTTGCGGTAGTGCAGGTATTGCGTGCTCTCGGCCAGTTCCACCCGGCTGCGGGGGCGGGGCAGGTCAATGCTGAGCACTTCGCCAATCGTCGCCGCCGGTCCGTTGGTCATCATCACAATTCGGTCTGACAGAAGCACGGCTTCGTCGACGTCGTGGGTCACCATGACCACCGTGCTTTGCGTGTTGGCAACAATCTGCAGAAGCTCGTCCTGCAGCTTGGCGCGGGTCAGCGCGTCAAGTGCGCCAAAGGGCTCGTCCAGCAACAGGACTTTGGGCTCCATGCACAGCGCTCGGGCAATGCCGACACGCTGCTTCATGCCACCCGAAATTTCGCCGGGGCGTTTTTGCGCCGCAGGGGTCAGACCCACCATGGCCAGGGCCGCCTCGGTACGCCCCTTGAGCTCGGCACGGGTTTCGGTTGCACCAAACACACGCTCGACTGCCAGATACACGTTTTCATGACAGGTGAGCCATGGCAGCAGCGAGTGGTTCTGGAACACCACGGCCCGGTCCGGCCCAGGTCCCGCGATCTCGCGGTTGGCGCAGATCAGGCTTCCCTGCGTGGGCATCGTCAGGCCCGCCAGCAGGTTGAGCAAGGTTGACTTGCCGCATCCCGAGTGACCGATCAGCGCGACGAACTCGCCTTTGGCGACCGTGAGGTTGATATTTTTCAGCGCGCAGAAGGGTCCCTTTTTTGTCTTGAAGGTTTGCTCGACGCCCTGAATCTCGATGTACTTGGTGGTGAAAGAGGCACTCATGATTCAGTCCTTAATTCTTGACGTCTTCAAACGTGAAGGCCGTGGCCAGCTTGATCAGCGCAAACTCCAGCACCAGGCCAACAATGCCGATCACAAAAATCGCGATGATGATGTTTTTGACGTTGAGGTTGTTCCACTCGTCCCAGACCCAGAAGCCGATGCCAACGCCGCCGGTGAGCATTTCAGCCGCGACGATCACCAGCCAGGCGGTGCCCACCGCCAGCCGCACACCGGTGAGCATGTAGGGCAGCACGGCGGGGAACAGAATCTTGGTGACGATCTTCCATTCGCTCAGGTTGAGCACGCGGGCCACGTTCATGTAGTCGCTGGGGACGCGTTGTACGCCCACAGCGGTGTTGATGATCATGGGCCAGATCGAGCAGATGAAGATGGTCCAGATAGCTGCCGGGTTGGCGCCCTTGAAGACCAGCAGGCCAATGGGCAGCCAGGCCAGGGGAGACACCGGCCGCAGCAGGCTGATCAGCGGGTTGAACATCCGGCTCAGGAAGTTAAAGCGGCCGATCATGAAGCCGACCGGAATTCCGACCACTGCCGCCATGCCAAAACCCATGGCCACCCGTTGCAGGGAGCTCAGCACGTTCCAGCCCAGGCCCTGATCGTTCGGCCCTTTGCTGTAGAACGGGTCGCTGAACAGCACAACCGCCTGCTTGAAGGTTTCCAGAGGTGAGGGGATGCTTTTGCCTGTACCGGCGGACACCATCTCCCAGATCAGCACCAGCAGCCCGATGCCCAGCACGGGCGGCAACACGGCTAGCCAGAAGCCCGACATAAACCGCGAGACCCGGGAAGGCCCCGGGTCCGGGGCTGTGTTTTTGGAGGCGTTTTGTGCTTCCGCCATTGCGGGACGAGCGGCGGCCGCTACTGAATGCATAGCGGAATTGCCGTGCCCCGGTGCGGGCGACGGAATCGGGACGTGGGCTGGAGCGGCCTCCAGCGGCGAATGAAAAACAGCACTGACCATGGCATCACCTCTTGTGGTTGAGTCTTGCGTTTACGCGCGGATTTTGAAGCCGTCGGCGTATTTCTTTGGGTCTTTTCCGTCCCACACCACCCCATCAATCATCTTGCTGCTACGCATGACATCTTTAGGCACGTTGGCTTTTGCGGCAGTGGCAGCTTGCTTGTAGATATCGATCTGGTTGATCTGCTTGGCCACGGCTAAGTAGTCGGGGTGGTCTTTGAGCAGGCCCCAACGCTTGTGCTGAGTCAAAAACCACATGCCATCGGACAGGTAAGGGAAGCTCACCGCGCCGTCGTTGTAGAACTTCATGTGATTCGGGTCGTCCCAGGTCTTGCCCATGCCGTTTTGGTAGCGGCCCAGGATGCGCTGGTTGATCACGTCCACGCTGGTATTCACATACGACTTGTCGGCGACGGTCTCGGCCATCTTGTTTTTGTTGCCCAGGCTTGCATCAATCCATTTGCCAGCTTCAATGATGGCCGCCGTGACCGCACGCGCAGTGTTCGGGTTCTTCTTGACGAAATCTGCGGTGGTGCCCAGCACTTTTTCCGGGTGGTCTTTCCAGATGTCCTGGGTGGTGACCGCAGTGATGCCAATGCCGTCGGCAATTGCGCGGTGTCCCCAAGGCTCGCCCACGCAATAGCCGTCCATGTTGCCCACTCGCATGTTGGCCACCATTTGTGGTGGCGGAACAGTAATGACTTTCACGTCTTTCATTGGGTTGACCCCGACGCTGGCCAGCCAGTAATACAGCCACATGGCGTGGGTGCCGGTCGGGAAGGTTTGGGCGTAGGTGTATTCGCGCTTTTCTGCGGCCATCACTTTGGCCAGCGACGCGGCGTCTATCGCACCCTTTTCAGCCAGTTTCTTGCTGAGAGTGATGGCCTGACCGTTCTGGTTCAGCGTCATCAGTACCGCCATGTCCTTCTTTGGACCCGAGGTACCCAGGTGCACGCCATAAATCAGGCCGTACAGCGAATGCGCCATGTCCAGCTCGCCGCTGACCAGTTTGTCGCGTACGCCGGCCCAGCTGGCTTCTTTCGTTGGGATGATGGTGACGCCGTATTTCTTGTCGATGCCAAGTACGGAGGCCATCACAACCGAGGCGCAGTCCGTCAAGGGGATGAAGCCGATCTTGACTTCCTTTTTCTCGGGGGCGTCTGACCCCTGGGCATAAACAACAGCGCGCAGCGCTGGGCTGATGCCCGCAGCACCAACGGCGGCTGCCTGCAAAACAGTACGGCGCTTGAGAGAGGCTTTCAGCAAATCAGTCATGTCAAGTCTCCAGAAATGAAAAGAAGAAAACAAAAAACGAAAACAAAAAAGGCGCTCGACCCGGGCAGTCACAAAAAGATGTGAGTGCAGGGTGCGAACGCCTTTGTTCTTGATAGGCATCCCGCTTCGCCGTTGAAGCGCAATGCCTTGTGCATGGATTACAGCAATAGCTGTGCCAAGTCTGGTTTTATCTGTGCGCAGACAGTCTTGCGAGTCAGTTTGGGGTGGAGTCCAGTGATGACGGCAAAGTTTGCTATTAAATGTGTAGCAACCTGACCGCCAAGGCTGCAAGAGGCCACCAGCTCAGGGTGCTGCACTGTATTTGTGCGCTGCACCATTCAGGCGCTCTGGTGCAAAAAAAAGGCGACCACTGGTCGCCCTTCGTTGTTCCCCACTCACGGGGACTTTGAAATTAGCGCTGCTGGAAGAGCACCAATTGGGTTTCGCGTTTCTGATCACCTTTGGTGGCGGTGATGGTTGACTCATAACGCGCACCGGGAATGGGAAGCTGTGAATTGATGCTGAACGAGAAGTTCCCTGCAGCATCCGCGGTCACCGACTGATTACCCACCGGCTGGTTGATACCGAAAAGGCCGGCCAGTGAAGCAACCACCTGGGTCTGAATGTCGACTTTGGCGCCTGGGGCAGTGCGGCCACGCACTGTGATGGCACCGCTGCTGACTTGTGCGTTGTTCGCGTGGCTCGTGACTTCCAGCGGCAGCGCGGTGACGATGGCGGGCGCTTGTGCGCTGGCGATGTTGAACACCCAGTTCTGACGAACAGCATTGCCAGCAATGTCGGAAGCAGTCACTTCAACTTGATGGGTGCCTTGACGCAGCTCACCGCGCCATGTCAAAAACTGTGGCGTGATGCTGGCAGCGCGAGTCACGTCCTGGCCGCTGATCAGGATCTTCACGGTCTTGGGGTCGACGCCCATGCCGCCACGGTCATCAAAGGTTGCCGAAACAGACACCGGACCAAGAGGAACGGTTTCGTTGTTTTGTGGGGCAAGGTTGCGAATCGTCGGCGGACGGGCGTCCACCAGCAATGCCTGGTTCAGTTTTGAAGTGGTGGTCTGGCCGTTGGCGACAAGCGAGCTGACGATATTGAGCGAAGGCGGAAAATTGTCATTGCGGCGAATGGTGTACGCACCTTCGTAGCGGCCGGGGCGAACCTCGGTCATGGGTACGTCACGCACCACGCCATCGATGGAAAAGCTGGCGCGTCCACCTGGTGTGCCAACTGTTGCAAAGCGCAGTTCGGCACCAGGCTCAATTTTGGCTACGGGGGTCACGAGAAAGCGTTCAATCGCCAGCGGGCCAGTAGCCGGAGGCGTGGTTGCAACAGGAGGGGTGACGCTACCGCTCAAGGCTTGAGTGACCGTGGTGGAAGAATTCTTTACACGCAGTGTTGCGCGCGCCGTAGGCCGTGTGCCAAGCTTGTCGCGTCGGCTCAATGTGTAGGAGCCTTCGTAGATGCCGCGCTCGGTTTCCCGCAGCACGATGTTTCTGTTGACGCCGCTCAGGCGCACGCTGGCCTGGCCGCGCGGCGTTCCCTCGAGGGTGAAGTCAAGATCGCTGCCAGGCGTGAGCTGATCAGAAGCCTCTACCTGGAAACTGGTGACTTGAGGCGCGTAGCGCGCGTTCTTTGGCTGGGCATTAGCCAGCTGCGGTGCGGCTGCCATAAAGGAAGCGGCGAGCAATGGCGCAAGGCAGGAGACGAAGCGGCGGAAAGTTTTCATGGGGGCCCTCTTTATGTAGTGGTTCGATCTACCTCCAGTTGTAAGCTGGTAAAAGGTAACTGAACGTAGGAGAGCATCCGCGCGTCGCGTCGGTGCTTCCCGACAGAGGTGTACACGCGTGTCCGGGTAACTACGGAGCCCCTGTGGAGGGTCAGCCCAACAAAGCAGCGGCGTCCAGGATACGCTGGGCCACTTCACCCAGGCGAAGGCCCTTGTCCATCGCGGCTTTACGCAGCTTTTCATAGGCTGCCGCTTCATCGAGATTCTGGCGCTGCATCAACAGACCCTTGGCCCGGTCTATGACCTTGCGATCCTGTAATTCTGTCCTGACGTCCGCCAGTTCACGCCGCAAACCCTGTTCATGCTCGAAGCGCGCAATGGCTACTTCCAGAATCGGTCGTATACGGTCTGCAGACAGCCCGGCAACGATATACGCGGACACACCGGCTGCGACAGCGTCCTTGACGTGCGTGGTGTCGCTGTCATTGGTAAACAGCACTATGGGCCGGCGCGCATCGCGGGTGGCTATCACGACGTGCTCAAGTGAATCACGCGCTTCGCTTTCAGCGTCGACGATGATCATGTCCGGCTGCAGTTGTGCCAGGCGTTCATCGAGAAAGGTGTCGGCAGGCAACACCGCAATGATGTTGTAGCCCGCTTCCAGCAGCCCAATCCGCAACTGGCGGGAGCGCTCAGCCTGCGTGCGCGCATGCTCGTCCGTGGACACCCCTTCCAGCAAATCCGGGGCGATGATGACAAGGCGAAGTGACTGGGATGGCGTCATGGGCGGTTTGTTTGCAAGTTTCGCGCCAGGATCTCTTCGAGGTGGGTGCCGCGGGGCTGGCTCTGCCAGACCGCAGGCGCCGCCCCCTTGAGGGGGGAACAGGCTACACGCAGTGAGCCTGGACAGGGGAGGGTTAGCCTCACCGCGGGACTGGCTTTGCCAGACCGCAGGCGCCACCCCCTCGAGGGGGGAGCAGGCTACACGCAGTGAGCGACCGTGGGGGCTAAACTCTCTCGATGTTGATACTGGGAATCGAATCGAGTTGTGATGAGACCGGCGTAGCGCTGGTCGATGCGTCTGGCAGCGGCGTGCCCGTGCTGCTTGGTGACGCTTTGCACAGCCAGATAGACATGCACCAGGCCTATGGGGGCGTGGTGCCCGAACTGGCGAGTCGGGACCATATTCGCCGGGTGCTGCCGCTGATTGACCAGGTGATGCAGAAGGCCCAGCGAAGTTTGGCCCAGGTCGATGTGGTGGCCTATACACGTGGACCCGGGCTGGCCGGCGCCTTGCTGGTCGGTGCCGGGGTCGCCTGTTCCCTGGGCGCGTCGTTGAACAAGCCGGTGATGGGTGTCCACCACCTCGAAGGGCATCTGCTCTCGCCCTTTTTGAGTGCGGACCCGCCCCAATTTGCGTTCATTGCGTTGCTGGTTTCCGGCGGGCACACACAACTTATGCGCGTCGATCGCGTGGGCAGCTACGAGGTCCTGGGCGAGACGATTGATGATGCAGCGGGTGAGGCGTTTGACAAGTCCGCCAAGTTGCTGGGCTTGCCCTATCCCGGCGGTCCGCACCTGGCAAAGCTGGCTCAGCAAGGCGACCCCGCGGCCTTCAAGTTGCCCAGGCCCTTGCTGCACAGTGGCGACCTGGATTTCTCGTTCTCCGGGCTGAAAACAGCCGTTCTGACCCAGGCCAAAAAACTGGGCGATCACATGAGTGAGCAGTCACGCGCTGATCTGGCGGCCTCAACGCAGGCTGCCATTGTGGATGTGCTGGTGAAAAAATCGCTCAAAGCCGTTGAGCAGAGTGGCTTGAAGCGGCTCGTGGTGGCGGGCGGCGTTGGCGCCAACACGATGTTGCGGGAGCAACTCAACAGTGCATGTCTGGAGAAAGGGATTCGGGTGCATTACCCTGAGCTTGCTCTGTGCACGGACAACGGAGCGATGATCGCTCTGGCGGCGGGCATGCGCGTGCAGGCCGGGCTGGAAACCCTGCAGCGCGGCTACACCTTCGATGTGAAGCCGCGCTGGAGTCTGGCCCAGATCAGCTGATGGTCAGCTGGGTCACGTTGCTGATCGGAAGCTTCTTGGCCAGGGTCAGTGTCAAAACACCGTTTTCCAGCTTGGCTGTGCTGGCCGATGCTTCGATCTCAAGCGGAAAGCGCCATGCAGCCTTGACCGCGCGTGGAGCGTCAGACTTGCTGGCAACGCGCACGACGTCGCCCTCAATGCCGATGTCCAACTGGTCTTTGGCAAGGCCGGGCACATCCAGCTGCAGGCTATAGGCCTGCTCGCCGTCTTCAACGGTTGCAGAATGAGAAGAACGGGCGCCGGACAGGGAGCCAATGGTGTCATTCAAAAAGCTGTCCAGCGCGCCGTTGCTCACCAGTGGTGAGGCTGTACGCTGGATGCTGCGGGAAGGGCGGGTAGCGAGGGAATAAAACATGATGACTCCAGGTTGGTTGACGATGGACAGGGAATCTTTTCCCTTACACTTCGCGGCTTTCAACCGTGATCGCCGCATGGACAGCAGGTAGGCCTCTCGTCGGTTATTTCAAGGAAATTTTTCAATGTATTTTTTCAAACGCAGCCTCTTGAAACAACTGCTGTTGCCCCTAGCTCTCGTGGTTTTTCTCATTGCCCCAAAGGTGTTTGCGCAGTCGGCCGCAGCAACCCAGCCGCCGGTACGCGTGGCGCTGATTGAAAGCCTGTCCGGGCCTTTTGCCAACACCGGTGAGGCTGTCTTTCGCAACTTGGTGTGGGCTGCAGAGCGTGTCAACGCACGTGGCGGCATCAAACTGCCCGGGGGCAACCGCCCTCTGGTTTTTGAGCGTTATGACAGCAAGGGCCAGAACGAGGAGGCCCTGTCGGCGCTGCGTTCAGCCATCGATGACGGCATCACGCTGGTAGCCCAGGGCAACTCATCGTCTGCTGCCGCAGTCCTGATTGATGCCATCAACAAGCACAACGAGCGCGAACCCGGCAAGCGGGTGTTGTTTATGAACTACTCGGCGGTCGACCCCATTCTTACCAACGAGAAATGCAGCTACTGGCATTTTCGTTTCGACGCCCATGCCGACATGCGCGTGGCGGCGCTGATGGAAGTTCTCAAGGACGACAAGGCGCTCAAAAGCATTTACCTGATCGGTCAGGACTACAGCTTTGGCCAGGCCGTGCTGCGCGAATCCCGCAAGCAGCTGGGTGTGCAGCGGCCGGACGTGCAGATCGTGGGTGACGAACTGCATCCGATGGGCCGCGTCAAGGACTTCATTCCCTATGCCACCAAAATCAAGGCCAGTGGCGCGCAGGCTGTGCTCACCGGCAACTGGGGCAATGATCTGACCCTGCTGGTAAAGGCTGCCAGGGAGGTGGGCTACGAAGGCAGCTTCTACACCTTTTACGGCAACGCGCTCGGTGTGCCGGCGGCAATTGGCGACGCCGGCGTCGGCAAGGTAATCGCGGTTGCGGACTGGTTCCCCAACTCCGCGGGCGCGTCTTCCGAGGCCTTCTACAAATCTTTCCGTCAGCGCTTTCCCAAACCGCAGGACGACTATGTGCACATGCGCATGCAGCTGATGGTCGAGGCACTGGTCCAAAGCATTGAAAAAGCCGGGGTGACCGAGTCATCGGCAATCGCGGCGCAACTGGAGAAGACCAGTATCGTTTTTGCATCCCACAAGGGCGTCATGCGCAGCGCTGACCACCAGTTCCAGCAACCCTTGCTGGTCGCAGTGATGGACAGGCAGGGTGCGCCTGGGGTCAAGTTTGACGTCGAAGGTTCGGGATACGGTTTCCGCGTGATCAAGACCATAGACGCGGCCCGCTCCGAGCAGCCGCACAGCTGCAAGATGATTCGGCCTTGAGAAACAGACCACCAGCATGCGCCAACTCGTTCTCGATCTTGAAGAGTCCCTGATTCGTCAGGTTGCCAATGCGGGCATGGGCCGCAGTGACGTGCTGAAGTTCTGGTTTGGCGAAAGCGATGAGGTCACGCCAGCATTTATCCGCGAGGCCGCCGCCGAATCGCTGGCGCGCGGCGAAACCTTCTACTCGCACAACCTTGGCCTGGCAGAACTGCGGGAGACCATTGCCAGTTATTGCAGTGGGCTGCGTTGCGAAGGTGCGGCACCTGTGAGTGCAGACCGCATTACCGCTACTTCGGGCGGTGTCAATGCATTGATGCTGGCCGTACAGGCGCTGGTGAACGCGGGCGATCATGTGGTGGCCGTCACGCCGGTGTGGCCCAACCTCACCGCGCAGCCGGCCATCATGGGCGGGCGGGTGCAGTGTGTGAGTCTCAAACCTGCGGCGGGGCAGTGGAAGCTCGATATGGACGAGCTGCTGGCGGCTATTACCCCCGCGACCCGCTTGCTGATCGTCAATTCGCCGAATAACCCGACCGGGTGGACGCTCACCCGTGGCGAGCAGGAGGTCATCCTGGCGCATTGCCGCCGCACCGGGACCTGGATCCTGGCCGACGAGGTCTACGAGCGCCTGTATTTTGAAAATTTGCCCGACGGTCCGGCGCCGGGCCGCCCCAAGCCGGACGCCCCCCTGGTGGGGGAGGGGCGCAGCCCCTCGGGGGATAGTCATGTTTGCGCACCGAGTTTCCTGGACATTGCCACGCCTGAAGACCGCCTGATGGTGGCCCACAGCTTTTCCAAGAGTTTTCTCATGACAGGGTGGCGCCTGGGCTGGCTGGTGTTGCCGGCTTCAGTGACCACCCACATGGGCAAGCTGGTGGAGTTCAATACATCCTGCGCGCCGGTGTTTATCCAGCGCGCCGGGGTGGTGGCCCTGCAGCGTACAGATGAAGTCACGCCGCAGGTGGTGGCGCACCTGAAAAAGTGCCGGGATACGTTGATTCCCCTTTTGCAAGGTGTGCCCGGCGTTCAGGTGGCCGCTGCACCGGGCGGCATGTACGCATTTTTCCGGCTGGCGGGGCAGGGCGACTCTTTTGACATCGCCAAGCGGCTGGTGGTGGAGGCCGGGCTGGGGCTCGCCCCGGGCAATGCCTTCACTTCGGACCCTTCACCCGAGCTGCAGGGCTGGCTGCGCTGGTGTTTTGCCAGCCAGGACCTGGGCCGGCTCCGGGCCGGGGTCGATCGCCTTGCCGGGTGGCTGGGACGGCAATAAGGGTTCCTGGGCTATAATCCAAGGCTCTGCGCAAAAGCATGCCCGTTTCTGACGGACGAGCTGCAGAACACGACGGCCCCGGTCAACTCCCACTTCGGGAACACTGAGCCGCTCGCAAGTGCACCTAGGTGCGAAGGAAAAACCATGATCGCTAAATCCATCAAGGCTGAAATTGTTCAGGCCAATCAACGCGCTGCCAACGACACCGGCAGCCCTGAAGTTCAGGTTGGTCTGCTGACCGGCCGCATCAATGAACTGATGCCCCACTTCAAAACCCATGCCAAGGATCACCACGGTCGCCGTGGCCTGCTGCGCATGGTGAGCCGCCGCCGCAAACTGCTGGACTACCTGAAGTCCAAAGACGCGGCCCGTTATGTTGCGCTGATTGCCAAGCTTGGCCTGCGTAAATAATCGCTGATACGACTGCAAAACGCCTGAGTTAGTTAACTAGCTCAGGCGTTTTTTACTTCGGAGCAAGGCAAAACGATCACGCGCTGTGTCATTCCACAAAAAGAGTCCTGAAATCACAGGCATTTTGTGGAATGGCATCGTGTTCTGCCAGCCACCACTCCGGGCCTCCTGCACTGCCTCAAGTGCTTGAAAACTAGTGGAGTTAAAACATGAGCATTTTCAATAAAGTCAGCAAAACCTTCCAGTGGGGCCAGCACACGGTCACGATGGAAACCGGTGAAGTGGCACGCCAGTCCGGCGGCGCTGTGCTGCTGGACATGGACGGCACCGTTGTGCTGGCCACTGTGGTCGCCAAGACCGAGGCCAAGCCTGGCCAGGATTTCTTTCCGCTGACCGTTGACTACCTTGAAAAAACCTACGCCGCTGGTCGCATTCCCGGCAGCTTCTTCAAGCGCGAAGGTCGCCCCAGCGAGTTTGAAACCCTCACATCGCGTCTGATCGATCGCCCGATTCGCCCGCTGTTTCCTGAAGGCTTCTTCAACGAAGTTCAGGTCGTGATCCACGTGCTGTCGCTCAACCCTGAAGTTGAAGGCGACATCCCCGCGCTGATCGCTTCGAGCGCAGCCTTGGCGATCTCCGGCATTCCGTTCAATGGCCCCATCGGTGCGGCCCGCGTGGCTTACATCGGCGGCCAGTACGTATTGAACCCCGGCAAGACCCAGCTCAAAGATTCCACCATGGATCTGGTGGTGGCTGGTACCGAAGCCGCCGTGTTGATGGTGGAGTCCGAAGCCAAGCAGCTGTCGGAAGAAATCATGCTGGCCGCCATCGTGTTTGGTCATGAGCAGGGCAACATCGCCATCAACGCGATTCATGAACTCGTTCGCGACGCCGGCAAGCCGGTCTGGGCATGGCAGGCACCTGCCAAGGACGAGCCGCTGATTGCCAAGGTCAATGAGTTAGCCGGCACGAAGCTGCAGGCCGCCTACCAGATCCGCGCCAAGCAGGCCCGCACGCAGGCTTGCCGCGTCGTGACTTCTGAGGTTATGGCCGCCCTCAAGGCGGACGGCACCGCATTCGACGGCGTGGCTGTTGAAGGCATGTTGTTTGACATCGAAGCCAAAATCGTTCGCAGCCAGATCCTGTCTGGTGAGCCACGTATCGACGGCCGCGACACGCGCACGGTGCGCGCGATTGAAATCCGCAACAGCGTGCTGCCCCGTACTCACGGTTCGGCCTTGTTCACGCGCGGCGAAACCCAGGCCCTGGTCGTGACCACGCTGGGCACCGAGCGTGATGCGCAGCGTATCGACGCGTTGAGTGGCGACTACGAAGACCGCTTCATGCTGCACTACAACATGCCTCCGTTCGCCACTGGCGAAACCGGTCGTGTGGGTTCGCCAAAACGCCGCGAAATCGGTCACGGCCGTCTGGCCAAGCGCGCCCTGATCGCCGTGCTGCCGACCAAAGAAGAATTCCCGTACACCATGCGTGTCGTGTCTGAAATCACCGAGTCCAACGGCTCTTCGTCGATGGCTTCGGTCTGCGGCGGCTGCCTGTCGCTGATGGACGCTGGTGTGCCGATGAAAGCCCACGTGGCCGGTATCGCCATGGGCCTGATCAAGGAAGACAACCGCTTCGCCGTGCTGACCGACATTCTGGGTGACGAAGATCATCTGGGCGACATGGACTTCAAAGTCGCTGGTACGACCGCCGGCATCACCGCGCTGCAGATGGACATCAAAATCCAGGGCATCACCAAGGAAATCATGCAAGTTGCATTGGCCCAGGCCAAAGAAGCCCGCATGCACATCCTCGGCAAAATGCAGGAAGCCATGGGCGAAGCCAAAGCTGAAGTCTCTGACTTCGCACCACGCCTCTATGTGATGAAAATCAACCCCGAAAAAATCCGTGACGTGATCGGCAAGGGCGGCGCTGTCATCCGCGCGCTGACCGAAGAAACCGGCACGCAGATCAACATCGAGGAAGACGGCACCATCACCATTGCGTCGAATGACAGCGTCAAGGCTGATGAGGCCAAGCGCCGCATCGCGGAGATCACCGCTGAAGTGGAAATCGGCAAAGTGTACGAAGGCGCGATCACCAAGATCCTGGACTTCGGTGCACTGGTCAACCTGCTGCCCGGCAAAGACGGTCTGCTGCACATCAGCCAGATCGCCCACGAGCGCGTTGAGCGTGTGACCGACTACCTGAGCGAAGGCCAGATCGTCAAAGTCAAGGTTCTTGAGACCGACGAAAAAGGCCGCGTCAAGCTTTCCATGAAGGCCCTGCTGGACCGTCCTGCGCAAGGTCAGGATCAAGGTTAATTTGCTATCGGTTTTGTAGCTGCAAACGCCCGCCGTGTGTGGGCGGCAGCCGCAAACCATCAAGTGCCTGATGAAAGCAGTTGAAATCACTTCCTACGGTGCGCCCGACGTTTTGCGTCTGGGAGAGCGGCCTGCGCCCATCGCTGGCAAAGGCGAGGTGCTGATTCGGGTTGCCGCTTCCGGTGTGAACCGTCCTGATGTCCTGCAGCGCACGGGCAACTATCCCGTGCCGCCCGGTGCGTCGGACATTCCCGGGCTGGAAGTGGCGGGCCAAATTATTGGCGGCGATGCTGAGGCCATGGGTTCGGCGGGCTTCAAGATGGGTGACCGTGTTTGCGCTCTGGTAGCCGGTGGAGGTTATGCCGACACGTGCGTGGCACCCGTCGGTCAGTGCCTGCATGTTCCGCAAGGCTTGAGTGATGTTGAGGCGGCCTCGTTGCCGGAAACATTTTTCACGGTGTGGAGCAACGTGTTTGAGCGTGCACGTCTGCAAGCCGGCGAGACCTTGTTGATTCAAGGCGGCTCCAGCGGGATCGGCGTCACAGCTATTCAGCTGGCTAAAGCCATGGGTGCGACAGTTCTCGTCACAGCCGGTAGCGATGAAAAATGCGCAGCTTGCCTGGCCCTGGGTGCTGACCATGCCATCAATTACAACTCGGCAGACTTTGTTGAAGAAGTCAAACGAATCACGAACGGGCAGGGCGTTAACGTCATTCTCGACATGGTCGCTGGCAGTTATGTTTCGCGTGAGGTCGAGTGTCTGGCTGAAGATGGCCGTATGGTCATCATTGCCGTGCAGGGTGGCGTCAAGGCCGAGTTCAATGCGGGGCTGGTTCTGCGCAAGCGTCTGACGATCACGGGCTCCACCTTGCGCCCGCGCTCGCTGGAATTCAAAACCGCCATCGCCAAAGCGCTTGCTGAAAAGGTTTGGCCGCTGATCGCCGCGGGTGCCATCAAGCCCGTTATTCACAGCACCTTTGCCGCCGCTGACGCAGCCAGGGCGCATGTGTTGATGGAGTCCAATCAGCACATCGGCAAAATTGTTTTGACCTGGCAGGAATGAAGATCATGAAAAAACTGATTGCTGGAAACTGGAAGATGAATGGCAGCCTCGCTGCCAACCAGACCTTGCTCCAAGAGCTGATTGAAGGTTTTCCTCTTCAGCCCGCCTGTGCAGTAGCCGTGTGTGTTCCTGCGCCTTATTTGGCACAGTTTCGGGCCCTAGTCCAGGCGTTGCCTGGACTGTCTGCTATTGATTTGGGAGCGCAGGACGTTTCGGCCCAGGTTTCGGGTGCTTTCACTGGCGAGACAAGCGCGGCCATGCTCAAGGAGTTTGACTGCCGTTACGCCATCGTGGGGCATTCGGAGCGTCGCCAGTACCACTTTGAGACCGATGCGCTGGTGGCCGACAAGGCCAAGGCCGCGCTGGCTGCAGGCATCACGCCGATTGTTTGCATTGGCGAAACGCTTGCCGAGCGTGAGGCCGGACGTACCGAAGAAGTCGTCAAGCGTCAACTCGCAGCGGTGATTCACACCAATGGTCATTGCATCAGCGAGATTGTGGTGGCTTACGAGCCGGTCTGGGCTATTGGTACCGGCAAGACGGCGACACCTGAAGAGGCGCAGGCCGTGCATGCGGTGCTGAGAGCGCAGCTCAAGGCGGCGACCGATCACTCGGACCGTGTGAAAATTTTGTATGGCGGCAGCATGAACGCAGCCAACGCAGCGTCGCTGTTGTCCCAGGCGGACATTGACGGCGGCCTGATCGGCGGCGCCTCGCTCAAATCCAAAGACTTTTTAACAATCATTGCAGCAGCCAGTGCCTGACGGGCGAAGTTTGCTATTAAATTAGGAGTAAATATGAACATTCTGTTAACTACCGTTCTGGCGATCCAGATGCTTTCCGCGCTGGGCATGATTGGCCTGATCCTCGTTCAGCACGGCAAGGGTGCCGACATGGGAGCTGCTTTTGGCAGTGGTGGCTCTGGCAGCCTTTTTGGCGCCAGCGGGAGTGCGAACTTTTTGTCGCGTACGACAGCTGTGTTGGCCGCGGTGTTTTTTGTGTGCACCCTGGCACTGGCTTACTTTGGCAATGCGCGCCCACAAACCGGCTCCAGCGTGCTTGAAGGTGCGGTGCTGACGGCGCCTGCACCGGCGACGGCAGCTTCAGGCGCCGCGCAGATTCCGGGGACGAGCGCTCCCGCACCTGTCACCGGGGCTGTCGCTGTCCCGCCTGCACCTGCAGCTTCAGGCGCAGGTCAGATCCCGACGAAATAGCGCGATGGAGGCACCGCTTCCCTAAGGGAGTGGGGGAAATTCAGGGTAAACTCTGAGACTGCCCGGAAAGCCAACAACCGCAAGGTTCCTCATGCCATCCGGACAGTTAAAAACCGCGGACGTGGTGAAATTGGTAGACACGCTATCTTGAGGGGGTAGTGCCGAAAGGTGTGCGAGTTCGAGTCTCGCCGTCCGCACCACATACAGGCATCTGACAGCCCTGCGCAAGCGGGGCGCAGGGCCTTGAACAGAAACTGGCAAAAGCACACGCGGCTTTCAGAAGTTGAATTGACGATGAACCTCGACCAATACCTTCCCGTTCTGTTGTTTATTCTGGTGGGTGTAGGTGTCGGCGTTGTGCCCCAGGTTCTGGGCCGGTTGCTGGGACCCCATAAGCCAGACAGCGAAAAAAACTCCCCTTACGAATGCGGCTTCGAAGCTTTCGAAGATGCCCGCATGAAATTCGATGTGCGCTACTACCTGGTCGCCATCCTCTTCATTCTTTTTGATCTGGAAATCGCTTTCCTTTTCCCCTGGGCGGTTGCCCTGAAGGAAATCGGCGCGGTGGGCTTCTGGTCCATGATGATTTTCCTGGGCATTCTGGTTGTGGGCTTTGTCTACGAGTGGAAAAAAGGCGCCCTGGACTGGGAATAGCCGGGAATGGCTTGAGGTGATTCAGCGGCTACGCATGTGGCCGCCACAAAGGTGCAGGTATGTCACTAGAAGGTGTTTTTAACGAAGGCTTCATGACCACGAGTTACGACTCGGTGGTCAATTGGGCCAAGACCGGTTCGCTCTGGCCCATGACCTTTGGTCTGGCCTGCTGCGCCGTCGAGATGATGCATGCCGGTGCTGCACGTTACGACCTTGACCGCTTCGGCATGTTGTTTCGCCCCAGCCCGCGTCAGTCTGATTTGATGATTGTGGCCGGTACCCTATGCAACAAAATGGGTCCCGCATTGCGCAAGGTTTACGACCAGATGTCGGAGCCGCGCTGGGTCCTCTCCATGGGTTCTTGCGCCAACGGCGGTGGTTATTACCACTACAGTTATTCCGTGGTGCGTGGCTGCGACCGCATTGTGCCGGTCGACGTTTACGTCCCGGGTTGTCCGCCGACTGCCGAAGCTTTGATGTACGGCATTATTCAACTGCAGCAGAAGATCCGCCGCACCAACACCATAGCGAGGGCTTGATGGGTCCTTTGCATCCCGCTTCTTCTGAGCAACTCGCGGCCACTCTTACCGGCGCGTTGGGCGCCAAAGCCAAACGGGTCACGTTTGCGCTTGGCGAAGTGACTGTTGTTGTATCTGCCCAGGATTACCTTGCTGCTGCGCTTGTCTTGCGTGATGCACCGGGGTGCCAGTTTGAGCAGTTGATAGATCTTTGCGGCATCGACTACTCGGAATATGCAGACGGCCGCTACGATGGCCGCAGGTATTGCGTCGCCGCGCATCTGCTGTCGGTCACCCTGAACCAGCGAGTTCGCCTCAAGGTGTTTTGCGAGGACGATGATTTTCCGGTTGTCGCCTCCGTCAACGAAGTGTGGAATTCAGCCAACTGGTTTGAGCGCGAAGCCTTTGACCTGTTCGGCATCATCTTCGAAGGTCACAGCGATCTGCGGCGCATCCTGACCGATTACGGTTTTATTGGTCATCCCTTCCGCAAGGACTTCCCGACCACGGGGTATGTCGAAATGCGTTACGACCCCGAGCAGCGACGAGTCATCTATCAGCCGGTGACCATCGAGCCCCGCGAAATCACACCGCGCGTGATCCGTGAAGACAACTACGGAGGACTCCAGTAAGGAGTTCGCAGAGACCGACATGGCTGAAATTAAAAACTACACGCTGAACTTCGGACCGCAGCATCCCGCAGCTCACGGTGTGTTGCGTCTTGTTCTTGAGCTCGATGGTGAGGTCATCCAGCGTGCTGACCCGCACATTGGTCTGCTGCACCGTGCCACCGAGAAGCTGGCCGAGAGTAAGACCTACATCCAGTCATTGCCTTATATGGACAGGCTCGACTACGTGTCGATGATGTCCAACGAGCATGCCTATTGTCTGGCTATTGAAAAACTGATCGGCGTTGATGTGCCGGAGCGTGCGCAGTACATCCGCGTGATGTACTCCGAGATCACCCGCCTGCTTAACCACCTGCTTTGGCTGGGCGCGCACGGGTTTGATTGCGGCGCGATGAACATCCTGATTTATTGCTTCCGCGAGCGCGAGGCGCTGTTTGACATGTACGAGGCTGTCTCCGGCGCACGTATGCATGCGGCTTACTTCCGTCCGGGCGGCGTCTACCGCGATCTGCCCGAGACCATGCCTCAGTACAAGGTCAGCAAAGTCAAAAACGCCAAGACCATAGCGGCGTTGAATGAAAACCGTCAGGGTTCGTTGCTCGACTTCATTGAAGACTTCACCAACAAATTTCCCGGTTACGTCGATGAGTACGAAACCCTGCTGACTGACAACCGTATCTGGAAGCAGCGCACCGTGGGTGTGGGCGTGGTGTCTCCGGAGCGCGCGCTCAATTTGGGCTTCACGGGGCCCATGCTCCGTGGTTCGGGTTTTGCGTGGGACTTACGCAAGCAGCAACCTTACGACGTCTACGCCAAGATGGACTTTGACGTTCCTGTTGGCAAAACCGGTGACTGCTACGACCGCTACCTGGTCCGTATTGAAGAAATGCGCCAGTCCAACCGCATCATCCAGCAGTGCATCAAATGGCTGCGCGTCAATCCCGGCCCGGTGATCACCAGCAACCACAAGGTGGCTGCGCCGGACCGTGAATCCATGAAGTCCAACATGGAAGAGTTGATCCACCACTTCAAGCTGTTCACCGAAGGGTTTCACGTCCCCGAGGGCGAGGCGTACGCGGCGGTGGAGCATCCCAAGGGTGAGTTCGGCATTTACATCGTCAGCGATGGCGCCAACAAGCCCTATCGCCTGAAGATCCGTCCGCCGGGGTTCCCGCATCTGGCGGCCATGGATGAGATGTCACGCGGGCACATGATTGCCGACGCTGTTGCTGTTATCGGCACCATGGACATTGTGTTTGGCGAAATTGACCGCTGAAAAAGTATGATCTCTGAACAAACCAAAGTGCGCTTCGACCGCGAAGTAGCCAAATACCCTGCGGACCAAAAGCAGTCTGCCGTCATGGCCTGTCTGGCCATCGTTCAGGAAGAGCAGGGCTTTGTCAGCGCCGAGAGTGAGCAGGCCATTGCTGCCTATCTGGGCATGGCGCCTATCGCCGTGCATGAGGTCACGACCTTCTACAACATGTACAACCAGAAGCCCATGGGCAAGTACAAGCTGAACGTCTGCACCAATCTGCCTTGCCAGTTGCGCGACGGGACCAAGGCGCTGGCTTACCTGGAATCAAAACTTGGCGTGACCATGGGCGGCACCACGGCCGACGGCATGTTCACGCTGCAGCAGTCCGAGTGTCTGGGCGCGTGCGCCGACTCGCCCGTCATGCTGGTCAATGACCTGCACATGTGCAGCTTCATGAGCAACGACAAGCTCGACCAGCTGATCGATGGCCTTAAATCTGCCGAGGCAAAATAAACATGTCCGCTTCCAGCGTCCTTTCCCAGTTTGAAGCCACCGGCGTTCAGACGTCGTTTCACGGCCGTCACATCAATCCTCAGATCATGGCGGGTCTGGACGGCAGCAACTGGCGCTTGAAAGATTACGAGGCGCGCGGCGGCTATAAGGCCCTACGCAAGATTCTGGGCACGGACGGTGGTGAGCCCATGACGCAAGATCAGGTGATTGCCGAGGTCAAGGCCGGAAGTCTGCGCGGCCGCGGCGGCGCCGGGTTTCCAACCGGGCTGAAGTGGAGCTTCATGCCCCGCCAGTTTCCGGGCCAGAAGTACCTGGTCTGCAACTCGGACGAAGGTGAGCCGGGCACGGCCAAAGACCGCGACATCATGCAGTACAACCCGCACATCGTCATCGAAGGCATGGCGATTGCGGCGTACGCGATGGGCATCAGCGTTGGCTACAACTACATCCACGGCGAAATCTTCGCCACCTACCGGCGCTTTGAAGAAGCGTTGGAAGAAGCGCGCGCCGCCAGTTTGCTGGGCGACAAAATCCTCGGCAGCAACTACAGCTTCCAGTTGCATGCGGCACACGGCTTCGGTGCCTATATTTGCGGTGAAGAAACCGCTTTGCTCGAATCGCTGGAAGGCAAAAAAGGCCAGCCGCGTTTCAAGCCGCCTTTCCCCGCCAGCTTCGGTCTGTACGGCAAGCCGACCACCATCAACAATACCGAAACCTTTGCCGCTGTGCCCTGGATCATCCGCAATGGCGGCCAGGCTTACCTGGAATGCGGCAAGCCGAACAACGGCGGCACCAAGATCTTCACCATAAGCGGTGACGTGGAGCGGCCTGGCAACTACGAGATTCCCATGGGCACCCCGTTTGCCAAGCTGCTTGAGCTGGCGGGCGGCATGCGTGGTGGTCGCAAACTCAAAGCGGTGATTCCCGGCGGTTCGTCCATGCCCGTGCTGCCTGCCGACATCATGATGGCCACCGACATGGACTACGACTCGATTGCCAAGGCCGGCTCCATGCTGGGCTCGGGCGCCGTGATCGTGATGGATGAAACGCGCTGCATGGTCAAAAGCCTGCTGCGCCTGTCTTATTTTTACATGCACGAAAGCTGCGGCCAGTGCACGCCGTGCCGCGAGGGCACGGGCTGGCTCTGGCGCATGGTGGATCGCATTGAGCATGGCCACGGCCGCGAGAGCGATCTGGAAATGCTTAACTCCATCTCCGACAACATTCAGGGCCGCACCATCTGCGCGCTCGGCGACGCCGCGGCCATGCCTGTGCGCGCCATGATCAAACACTTCCGTGCCGAGTTCGAGCACCACATCACCCACAAGACCTGCCAGGTCCCGGTTTACGCCTAAACGCGCCCCCATCAAAGCAAATTCACCATGGTTGAAATCCAACTCGACGGTCAGAAAGTGGAAGTGCTCGAAGGCAGCACGGTGATGCATGCGGCGGAGAAAGCCGGCACCTACATCCCCCATTTCTGCTATCACAAGAAACTCAGCATTGCGGCCAATTGCCGCATGTGCCTGGTCGACATTGAAAAGGCGCCCAAGCCCATGCCGGCCTGCGCTACGCCGGTGACGCAGGGCATGATCGTCCACACCAAAAACGAGAAAGCCATCAAGGCCCAAAAGGGCGTGATGGAGTTTCTGCTGATCAACCACCCGCTGGACTGCCCAATTTGCGACCAGGGCGGGGAATGCCAGCTGCAGGACCTGGCTGTCGGCTACGGCAGCAGCGGTTCGCGTTACGAAGAAGAAAAGCGCGTCGTTTTCCACAAAAACGTCGGCCCATTGATCTCCATGGAAGAGATGAGCCGCTGCATCCACTGCACACGCTGCGTGCGCTTTGGCCAGGAAGTTGCCGGCGTGATGGAGTTGGGCATGTCGCACCGCGGTGAACATGCCGAGATCGAAACCTTTGTCGGGATGTCGGTGGATTCAGAGCTGTCCGGCAACATGATTGACATTTGCCCGGTCGGCGCGCTGACCAGCAAGCCTTTCCGCTACAGCGCCCGCACCTGGGAACTGTCACGCCGCAAATCGGTCAGCCCGCACGACTCCACCGGCGCCAACCTGATTGTTCAGGTCAAGGCCAACAAGGTGATGCGCGTGGTGCCGCTTGAGAACGAAGACGTCAACGAATGCTGGATTGCAGACCGCGACCGCTTTTCGTACGAAGCCCTCAATTGCGACGACCGTCTTACCAGCCCCATGCTCAAGCAGGGCGGCGAGTGGAAGACTGTGGACTGGCAAACCGCTCTCGAATACGTTGCCAACGGCCTGAAGCAGATCAAGGCGGACCACGGCGCGGAGAGCATTGGCACCCTGGCCAGCCCGCACAGCACACTTGAAGAGTTGTACCTGGCTGCGTCGTTGATGCGCGGTCTGGGTAGCGACAACATTGACTATCGACTGCGCAACGCCGAGTTTTCGCCATCGACGTCCATTCGCTGGCTGGGTACGTCCATCGCATCGCTGTCGCAACTTCAGCGCGTGCTGGTCGTTGGGTCCAACCTGCGCAAGGACCACCCGCTGTTTTCTCAACGAATTCGGCAGTCGGCCCGCAAGGGGTGTGCGGTAAGCGCTATTAATTCTGTAGCAGAGATGTCTTCTGCCGATGCGTGGGCCATGCCGGTCGCCAACAGCGTACTGGTTGAGTCCGGCGCCTGGGTGCAGACTCTTGCCGATGTGGCTGCAGCAATTGCGGCAGAAAAGGGTGTTGCGGCACCTGCGGAAGGGCAGACTAGCGATGCAGCCAAGGCAATCGCCAAATCCCTGCTGGGTGGCGAACGTAAAGCCATTTTGCTCGGCAACGCCGCTGCCCACCATGCCAGCGCCAGCAGCCTGCTGACACTTGCCAACTGGATTGGTGAGCAATCCGGTGCCAGCGTCGGTTATCTGACCGAGGCCGCCAACACGGTAGGCGCCCAACTGGCTGGCGCGATGCCGGCCGACAAGGGTCTAAACGCCGCTGAAATGCTGGCTGGCAAGCTCAAGGCGGTCATCCTGCTCAACAACGAGCCAGAGTTTGATTCCGCAGCGGGCGCTGCCGCGGCTGCGTCGCTCAACGCTGCGCAAATGGTTGTGACGCTGAGCCCCTTTAAAACCAACATGGCTTTCAGCGACGTGCTGTTGCCGATCGCGCCATTCACCGAAACGCCGGGCACGTTTGTCAGTGCAGAAGGCCGGGTGCAGAGTTTTCATGCTGTAGTCAAGCCGTTGGGTGAGACCCGCCCCGCATGGAAAGTTCTTCGGGTCCTCGCCAATCTGCTTGGTCTGCCGGGCTTCGACTTTGAGTCCTCGCAGGAGGTCCTCAAGCAGGTTCGCGGTGCAGACGCATCGCATGTGCCTGCCGACCGGCTGGGTAACACAGGCGAAGCTGCCATCGTGCCTGCAACAGGTGGCCCCGCACCGGTGGTTGCCAGCATTTACCAGCTCGACGGTCTCGTACGTCGTGCCACATCGCTGCAGCTGACCGCCGACGCGCGGCGGGTCAGCCTTGCCCCGGGAGTCTCCGCATGATTGACACCGTATTTGGTTTTGGCCAGGGATTGATGGGCGGCATCTGGCCCGGGACCGTCTGGCCTGTGGTGTGGACCCTGATCAAGATTGTTTGCGTGCTCCTGCCTCTGATGGGTTGCGTCGCTTACCTCACGCTCTGGGAGCGCAAGGCGATTGGTTTTACCCAGATCCGCCTGGGCCCCAACCGGGTTGGCCCCTTTGGTTTGCTTCAGCCTATTGCCGACGCCCTCAAGCTGCTGACCAAAGAAATCATCATGCCAACGGCGGCCAGCAAGGGGTTGTTCGTGTTGGGCCCCATCATGACCATCATGCCGGCGCTGGCTGCGTGGGCGGTGATTCCTTTCGGGCCCGAGATTGCACTGGCCAATATCAATGCTGGGCTGTTGTTCATCATGGCCATCACCTCGCTGGAGGTTTACGGCGTCATCATTGCCGGCTGGGCCTCCAACTCCAAATACGCCTTTTTGGGCGCCATGCGCGCATCTGCGCAGATGGTCAGCTACGAGATTGCCATGGGTTTTTGCCTGGTGGTTGTCCTGATGGTTTCCGCCAGCCTGAACATGACCGATATCGTGATGAGCCAGGCCAAAGGCATGGCCGCCTCTCAGGGATTGAACTTTTTGTCGTGGAACTGGCTGCCGTTGCTGCCGATTTTTGTGGTGTATTTCATCTCCGGCCTGGCCGAGACCAACCGCCACCCGTTTGACGTGGTTGAGGGCGAGTCTGAAATCGTCGCGGGCCACATGGTCGAGTATTCAGGCATGGCCTTTGCCATGTTCTTCCTGGCCGAGTACGCCAACATGTGGCTGGTCGCCATTTTGGCCGTCATCCTGTTCCTGGGTGGCTGGTTGCCGCCCGTGGACTGGTGGCTGTTCAACGCCATCCCCGGCTGGATCTGGCTTGGCGCCAAGACCTTTGTCATTGTCACCATGTTCCTGTGGGTGCGCGCCACCTTCCCGCGTTTCCGTTACGACCAGATCATGCGTCTGGGCTGGAAGATCTTTATTCCCGTAACGCTTGTCTGGCTGGTCGTCGTCGGCGCCTGGATGCAGACCTCGTACAACATCTGGAACTGATCATGAGTGCCGTTGCTTCTGTCAAAGACTTTGTATCGAGCTTCATGCTCACCGAGCTGTTCAAGGGCATGGCCCTGACCGGCAAGTACATGTTCAAGCGCAAGATCACGATCCAGTTTCCGGAAGAAAAAACGCCGGCAAGCCCTCGTTTCCGGGGCCTGCACGCGTTGCGTCGTTATGACAACGGCGAAGAGCGCTGCATTGCCTGCAAACTGTGCGAGGCCGTTTGCCCGGCGATGGCCATCACCATCGAATCAGATGTGCGGGACGACGGCAGCCGCCGTACCTCGCGTTATGACATTGATTTGACCAAATGCATCTTTTGCGGGTTCTGCGAGGAAAGCTGCCCGGTCGACTCGATTGTGGAGACGCATATTTTTGAATACCACGGCGAAAAACGGGGCGACCTGTATTTCACCAAAGACATGCTGCTGGCGGTGGGTGACCGCTACGAAAAAGAAATTGCGGCCAATCGGGCTGCAGATGCCAAGTACCGCTGAAACCGGCCTCACGTAGTTGGCTCAAGAAAGATTTGCAGAACATGGACGCTAAAACAGGTCTCTTTTATGTCTTTGCCCTGGTGCTGCTGTTTGCCGCATTCAAGGTGATCACCGCCCGCAACCCGGTGCATGCAGCGCTTTACCTGGTGCTGGCCTTTTTTCAGGCTGCGGCCATCTGGGTTCTGCTCAAGGCCGAGTTTTTGGCCATCACGCTGGTACTGGTGTACGTCGGCGCCGTCATGGTGCTGTTCCTCTTTGTGGTGATGATGCTTGATGTGAATCTGGAAGGCGTCCGCAAGGGATTCTGGAAGCATTTTCCGCTGGCTGGAATGGTTGGCGCCTTGATTGCGCTGGAAATGGCTGCCGTGCTGATGGGCGGGTTTCGTACCAGCCAGGAGCCCAAGTCGGTAGTACTCAGTGGCCATGCGGCCGCCCAGGTGTCCAACACCAAAGAACTGGGCAAGGTGCTGTATTCAGAGTATCTGTACCCGCTTGAAATTGCGGCCGTGATTTTGCTGGTGGCCATCATTGCCGCCATTGCGCTGACTTTGCGCCAGCGCAAGGATTCCAAATACATCAACCCTGCTGACCAGATCCGCGTCAAGCGTGAAGACAGGGTCAGTCTGGTCAAAATCCTGCCAACAGTGGCTGCCCCCGCGCCTGCAGCGGCTACGCCGGAGGAAAAAGCATGATGCTCACGCTTGGACACTTTTTGACTTTGGGCGCCATGCTGTTTGCGCTGTCGGTCATCGGGATTTTTCTTAACCGCAAAAATCTCATTGTGTTGCTGATGGCCATTGAGCTGATGCTGCTGGCGGTCAACATGAATTTTGTGGCTTTTTCGTACTACCTGAACGACATGGCCGGCCAGATCTTCGTCTTTTTTATCCTGACCGTTGCCGCCGCCGAGTCGGCCATTGGTCTGGCGATTCTCGTGCTGCTGTTCCGTAACAAGTCCAGCATCAACGTGGACGAACTCAACACGCTCAAGGGATAACCAGACATGAGCCAAACCCTTTCTGCGGCGACTTTGCTGGCAGTCCCAATGGCGCCCCTGGCGGGCGCTGTGCTGGCCGGTATTTTCGGAACAACTTTTGGTGGCAACTGGATCGGCCGCCGGCTGTCCCACACCCTGACCATTGCCGGCGTCCTGGTGGCTTTCATCCTCTCAGCCATGACGCTGAAAAGCGTGGCGGTCGATGGTGCCCGCTTTAATGAGACGCTCTACACCTGGATGGTGGTGGGTGGCTTGAAGATGGAAATCGGGTTCCTCGTCGACGGTCTGACGGCCATGATGATGTGTGTGGTGACTTTCGTGTCGCTGATGGTGCATATCTACACGATTGGCTATATGGAGGAAGACGAAGGCTACAACCGCTTCTTCGCCTACATCTCGCTGTTCACTTTTTCGATGTTGATGCTGGTCATGAGCAACAACATGCTGCAGCTCTTCTTCGGTTGGGAGGCTGTCGGCCTCGTGTCCTACCTGCTCATCGGTTTCTGGTTCAACAAGCCTACGGCCATCTTTGCCAACATGAAGGCCTTTCTGGTCAATCGTGTCGGTGACTTTGGCTTCATCCTTGGCATTGGTCTGCTTGCGGCCTATGCCGGCACGCTCAACTACACAGAGGTATTCGCCAAGTCCGGCGAGATTGCCAAACTGGGCTTCCCCGGCACTGACTGGATGCTGATCACGGTCATCTGTATTTGCCTCTTCATAGGCGCAATGGGCAAGTCGGCCCAGTTCCCACTGCATGTCTGGTTGCCTGACTCGATGGAAGGTCCGACGCCTATTTCTGCCCTGATTCACGCTGCCACCATGGTGACCGCCGGCATCTTCATGGTCGCTCGCATGTCGCCGCTGTTTGAGTGGAGTGACACCGCACTCAGTTTCATCATGGTTATCGGAGCCATCACGGCCCTGTTCATGGGTTTCCTCGGCATCATCCAGAACGACATCAAACGGGTGGTGGCGTATTCCACCTTGTCGCAGCTTGGTTACATGACTGTAGCGCTGGGCGCTTCAGCCTATTCGGTTGCGGTGTTCCACCTGATGACCCACGCGTTCTTCAAGGCGCTACTGTTCCTGGCGGCTGGCTCGGTCATCATGGGCGTGCACCACAACCAGGACATCCGCTGGATGGGCGGACTGCGCAAATACATGCCCATCACCTGGATCACCGCGCTGCTCGGTTCGTTGGCCTTGATCGGCACACCACTGTTTTCGGGGTTTTATTCGAAGGACAGCATCATTGAAGCGGTACATGCCAGCCATCTGACCGGCGCGGGCTTTGCCTACTTCGCCGTGCTGGCTGGCGTGTTTGTCACGGCGTTTTATTCTTTTCGCATGTACTTTCTGGTCTTTCATGGCAAGGAGCGTTACGACCTCAACCCGGACGTGCACCACGATGACCACCATGACGATCACCACGGCCACGGCGATCATGGCAAGCCACATGAGTCCCCGTGGGTGGTTACGGCGCCGCTGGTCCTGCTGGCGATTCCCTCCGTTGTGATTGGCTTCATCACCATCCAGCCCATGCTGTTCGGCGATTTCCTCAAAGATGCGATTGTGGTGAATGCTGACAAGCACCCGGCCATGGCTGCCCTTGGGCAGATGTTTCACGGCGCCGCGCAGATGGCTTCGCACGGTCTGATGACTGCGCCCTTCTGGTTAGCCGTTGCGGGTGTGGTGACGGCCTGGTACATGTATCTGATCAATCCCGCCTTGCCCGCTGCCATCAAGCGGCGCGTCGAGCCCATCTACACACTGCTCGAAAACAAGTACTACATGGACTGGTTCAACGAAAACGTACTGGCGCGCGGCGCACGTGCCCTGGGTACCGGTCTCTGGAAGGGCGGCGACGAGAAGATGATTGACGGCGCTGTGGTTAACGGATCCTGGAAACTGGTGGGTTGGGTGTCGGCCGTGGTGCGCAAGGTGCAGACGGGGTATATCTACCACTACGCGCTGGCCATGATCATGGGTATTTTCATCCTGATCAGCTACTTCGCGACTTGGCCGATGCTCAAAGAGCTGCTCAACAAATAAGCGACACATAGGAATAACAAAAATGGGATTGTTGAGCCTTGCCATCTGGACGCCGATTTTTTTCGGCGTCATCCTGCTGGCACTTGGACGTGATGACCAGGCGCGCAGCGTACGCTGGATTGCGCTGATTGGTGCCGTCATCAGTTTTCTGGTGACGCTCCCGCTGTATCGCGGTTTTGCATTGGGTACGTCCACGATGCAGTTTGTGGAAAAAGCAAGCTGGATCGAGCGTTTCAATGTCAACTATCACCTCGGTGTGGACGGCATTTCCCTCTGGTTTGTTTTGCTGACGGCTTTTATCAACGTCGTTGTCATCATTGCCAGCTGGGAGTCCATCACCACCCGCGTCAACCAGTACATGGCATCGTTCATGGTGCTCAGCGGGCTGATGATCGGGGTCTTCACTGCCCTCGATGGCATGCTGTTTTACGTTTTCTTTGAAGCCACGCTGATACCGATGTACCTCATCATCGGCATATGGGGTGGACCGCGCAAGATTTACGCGGCGTTCAAGTTCTTCCTGTACACCTTGCTCGGCTCGCTGCTGATGCTGATTGCGCTCATCTTCTTGTATGTCAAATCTGGCGGCAGCTTTGACCTGACCGTCTGGTACAAGCTGCCGTTGAGCATCACGGCACAGACCTTTTTGTTCTTTGCCTTCTTTGCAGCTTTTGCCGTGAAGGTGCCGATGTGGCCGGTGCACACTTGGCTGCCTGACGTGCACGTTGAAGCACCTACGGGCGGCTCGGCAGTACTGGCCGCCATCATGTTGAAGCTGGGCGCCTATGGGTTTTTGCGCTTCTCCATGCCCATTGCGCCTGATGCTGCCCACGAGTGGGCCTGGCTGATGATTGGACTGTCCCTGATCGCCGTGATTTATGTCGGCTTGGTGGCCATGGTTCAACAGGACATGAAAAAACTGGTGGCGTACTCATCAGTAGCGCACATGGGTTTTGTCACCCTGGGCTTTTTCATATTCAACGACCTCGGTGTATCCGGCGGGATTGTGCAGATGATTGCGCACGGGTTTGTGTCGGGCGCCATGTTCCTCTGTATTGGTGTGTTGTACGACCGCGTGCATTCGCGTGAAATTGCCAGCTATGGCGGCGTCGTCAACACCATGCCCAAATTCACAGCCTTTGCGCTGTTGTTTGCCATGGCCAACTGCGGCCTGCCGGCTACCGCTGGTTTTGTAGGTGAGTGGATGGTTATCCTGGGCGCGATCAAGTTCAACTTCTGGACAGGCGCGGCGGCTTCGACCGCGCTGATCTTTGGCGCCGGCTACACCCTGTGGATGTTCAAACGCGTGTATCTCGGCCCGGTGGTTAACGACGACGTCAAAGGGCTCACCGACATCAACAGCCGCGAGTTTTTGATGTTGACCCTGCTCGCCATTGCCGTGCTTTACATGGGCATCTATCCCAAGCCCTTCACTGATGTGATGGACAGCTCGGTCGCTGACCTGCTCAAGCATGTCGCCGCCTCCAAACTGCAATAAGCAAGCACAAGAAGTATTCAGATGATTGACAAACTAAGCTGGATTTCGGTTTACCCGGAAATCATCCTCCTGACCATGGCGTGTGTGATCGCGCTCGTGGATCTGGGCGTGAAAAGCCCGCAACGGACACTGACGTACGTGCTGACCTTGCTCACGCTGGCCGTCGTGGCCGCATTGCAGGCCAAATATGCAGTCGCCGGTAAAACCATCTACGGGTTCGGCAATATGGTCGTGAGTGACCCCATGGGCAACTGGCTCAAGTGTTTTGCCACCGTCGCCATGATGGTCACCCTGGTCTACGGCCGTGGCTATGCAGTGGCGCGCGACATGCTGCGTGGCGGGGAGCTGTTCACGCTGGGCATGTTTGCATTGCTGGGCATCTTTGTGATGATCTCTGGCAACAACTTCCTGGTTATCTACATGGGTCTGGAACTCATGACCCTGTGCAGCTACGCCCTGGTCGCGCTGCGCCGTGACAATGCGACGGCCACTGAAGCAGCCATGAAGTATTTTGTGCTGGGTGCGCTGGCCTCCGGCTTCTTGCTGTATGGCTTGTCCATGATGTACGGCGCCACGGGCTCGCTCGACGTCAATGAAGTTTACAAGGCCATTGCCAGCCGCCAGTTCAACCACCACGTTCTGGTATTCGGTCTCGTGTTTATCGTTGCCGGTCTGGCCTTCAAGCTCGGTGCCGTGCCTTTTCATATGTGGTTGCCCGACGTGTATCAGGGTGCACCGACTGCCATCACGCTGCTGATTGGCGCCGCACCCCAACTGGCCGCATTTGCCATCTGCATACGTTTGCTGGTCCAGGGCTTGTTGCCGCTGGCTATCGACTGGCAACAGATGTTGGCGGTGCTGGCCATAGGTTCATTGCTTGTAGGCAACCTGGCCGCCATCGCGCAGACCAACCTCAAGCGCATGTTGGCTTTCTCGACCATTTCGCAAATGGGCTTTGTGCTGCTTGCCTTGCTGGCGGGTGTGGTTGACGGCAACAAACTCAATGCCGAGTTGGCCTATGGTGCGGCCATGTTTTATGTCATTACGTATGTGCTGACCACGCTGGCCGTGTTCGGCATCATTTTGCTGTTGGCACGTACGGGCCATGAGTCGGAAGAAATCTCTGACCTGGCAGGCCTGAACCAGCGCAGCCCCCTGTTTGCCGGCGTCATGGCCATCAGCATGTTCTCACTGGCCGGTGTGCCACCCGTGGTTGGTTTTTACGCCAAGCTGGGTGTGTTGCAGGCGCTGGTGTCTTCGCAGCAGACCATTTACATCGTGTTGGCAGTGTTCGCGGTCATGATGTCGCTGATCGGTTCCTTCTATTATCTGCGCGTCGTGAAGGTGATGTACTTTGACGCGCCCAACGTCGGCATGCCGACCGCCATCTTTGCTCCAGGCGATGCAAGGGTGGTCCTGACGATCAACGGTGCTTTGGTGCTGCTGCTCGGCATCATGCCTGGCGGCTTGATGACGCTGTGCACCCAGGCCATCGCCAGCGTCGTCAAATCGCTGGGATCTTGAGAGCGCCATGAGCCAGACTGCCTCGGTATGGCTGGTGGTCGTGCTGGCCTTGCTGGCCGCCAATCTTCCCTTCATCAGCAACCGCCTTCTGGCTGTGATCCGTTTAGCCGGGCCGAAGCTCCTGGCCGTGCGTCTGGCCGAAATGGTTTTCTGGTACTTTGTTGTTGGCGGTCTGGGGCTGTTTCTGGAGCAGCGCGCAGGGCAAATCGCGCCGCAGGGCTGGGAGTTCTACGCCATTACCGGCACCCTGTTCATTACGTTCGCGTTTCCCGGTTTTGTGTATCGCTACCTGTTTAAACACCGTTGAGCATGCATAGCAACAAGCCGGGCGAGGCCGCGCCGGGCCCGGGGCCTGATAGCCACCTTCGCGAAGAAACGCTCGACAGCCGCGAGCTGCTGCGGGGCAATTTTTTGCATGCCTTCACAGACACAGTCCGGCTCCCCGATGGACGTCAGGCTACGCGCGAGTACATACGTCATCCCGGCGCTGTGATGATCATTGCCCAACTGGATGATGGCAAGCTGGTACTGGAGCGTCAATTCCGCTATCCGGTGCAATCTGTCATGCTGGAGTTTCCAGCGGGCAAGCTCGATGCTGGTGAAGGTTCGCTTGCCTGTGCACAGCGCGAGCTACGGGAAGAAACTGGCTACACCGCGAGGCTTTGGGCGAAGGCCGGTGTGTTGCACCCGGTGATTTCCTATTCGACCGAATTTATCGACATCTGGTTCGCCCGAGACCTGACCGCCGGCCAGAGGCAACTTGACGCCGGAGAGTTTCTCGATGTTTTCACTGCCACACCGGAGCAGGTGCTGCAATGGTGTCAGGACGGAAGCGTCACCGACGGCAAGACGCTGGCAGGCGCCTTGTGGCTGCAAAACGTTTTGTCAGGCGCATGGACGCGGGATTGGAAAACCGGGGTGGGCGGATAATCCGGTCATGAAAGTTCTTGATCTTCAATGTTCGTATCGGCATTCGTTTGAAGGCTGGTTTGGGTCAGAAGAAGACTTCCAAAGTCAGCTCACGCGTGGGCTGGTGGCCTGTCCGATGTGCGCGGACCTCGCCATACAGAAAATGCCCAGTGCACCGCGGCTGAATTTTGGTGCACCGGTTTCCGCGCCGTCTGCTTCGCGTGAAGTAGCGGTGACTGACGCGACACCACATCAAATGGTCGCTCCTGCCAGCGCAGCTGGTCAATCAGAATTCCTCGAAGCCTTGCGCCACGTGTTGGCCAATACTGAAGATGTGGGCGAGCGTTTTGCCAACGAGGCTCGGGCCATGCACTACGGGGACGCCGAGCACCGCAACATTCGCGGACAGGCCAGCCTGCAGGATGCGGTGGAACTGATTGAAGAGGGCATTGAAGTGATGCCCTTGCCGCTACCGGCTGCCGTGAAAGAAACCTTGCAGTAGTCCTTGGTTGTCGTCCCGGACTTGATCCGGGATCCATGTTGGCTTTCTACTGTCTTCACTTCTAGCTTTGGTGGATTGCCTGCTAGCCGGGGGTTGCCCGGCGGCAACTCACTTTCTTTTTGCGTCGCCAAAAAGAAAGTAAGCAAAGAAAAAGGCGACCCTGCTGTCTGCGTCCCCTGCGCTGCGCTCCGGGGCAACCGGCGGTGCTCGGTTCAGACGGGGTCTGACACAAGCTCGCCTTCGGCTCAAACAAGTGTCAGCCCTTATCCGCCTGAACCTCCGCTCCTCGGCGCATACAGAAGGAGTGGGGAGCGGAATCGGAGCGGATTCTGCTCACGAGTCTGCCATTCATGCACGCGCTTGCAGCACCCAAGGCCAAATGAAGTCCCCCTCCATCGCCCAGCGGGGCGAGGGAGGGGCTAGGGGTGGGAGTGGGGAGTTAGACCCTACTGTCCTGCGCTAGCCTGGAACGGAGCGTGATGCTATCAATACGCAAGCTGCAACTTGCCGGCGAGCGTGGCCTGAGATCGCATTCAATCAAGGATACAAACCACGCAACTCACGCGTATGCAAAATCCGCTTGCAGGCCACGATAAACGTCGCCGTGCGCAGGCTGACCTTGTTGTCTTGCGACACTTGCCACACGGCTGCGAAAGCCTCCTTCATGATGCGAACCAGGCGGGCGTTGATCTCCGCTTCGTCCCAGAAGAAGCTTGAAAAATCCTGCACCCACTCGAAATAACTCACAGTCACACCGCCTGCGTTGGCGATCACGTCTGGCAACACCAGCACGTTGCGCTCAAGCAGGATGTCGTCGGCTTCAGGCGTGGTCGGGCCGTTGGCGCCTTCGATGATCATGCGGGCCTTGATGCGACCGGCGTTGTCCTTGGTGATCTGCTGCTCAAGCGCAGCAGGAATCATGATTTCGCAATCGACTTCCCAGAACAACTCATTGGGCATGACGTCTGCCTGCTTGAAGCCGCCAACACTGCCGGTCTCGGCCACGTGTTTGAGGAGTGCCGGCACATCGAGGCCGGACTCGCGGTAGATCGTGCCGCCATGGTCTTGCACAGCCACAATGCGCGCGCCGGCCTCTGCAAACAGCTTGCCCGCCACGCCGCCCACGTTTCCAAACCCCTGCACCGCTACCCGCGCTGTGCTGATGTCCAGTCCGATGTGTTTGGCGGCTTCCACGCCTACGGTGTACACGCCGCGGCCAGTGGCCTCACGCCGGCCGAGTGAGCCGCCCAGGTCGACCGGTTTGCCGGTGACCACGCCAGTCGCGGTTGAGCCGGTGTTCATGGAGTAGGTGTCCATCATCCAGGCCATGATTTGCTCGTTGGTGTTGACGTCGGGCGCAGGGATGTCCTTGTTGGGGCCGATGATGATCCCGATCTCGCTGGTGTAGCGGCGTGTCATGCGCTCGAGTTCACCGCGCGACAGTTTTTTCGGATCCACGCGAATCCCGCCCTTTGCGCCGCCGTAGGGCACATTGACAGCCGCGTTCTTGATCGACATCCAGGCCGACAGGGCCATCACTTCGGACAGTGTCACGTCCTGGTGGAAACGGACGCCGCCCTTGCCGGGTCCACGCGAGACGTTGTGCTGCACGCGGTACCCCTCAAAGTGCGCCACTGTTCCGTCGTCCATGTGGATGGGAACGTCGACCACCAGGATCCGCTTGGGACGCTTGAGTGTTTCCGCCCAACGCGCCAGACTGCCCAGGTGCGGAATGACCCGGTCTACCTGTTGCAGGTAATTGCCCCAAGGACCCAGCTGGTCGGCCTGCAGGTAAGAGGGAAGGGGGTGGCTGCCTGAGGCGGCAGCTGCGCTGGAATCTGATGATTTCGACATGAAAAACTCCTTGTGGACAATCGATGGGAAGAGCTTAGGCCTGCCACTGCCAACTGTCCAAGGCCGGGTTCATGGTTTTTCATGCAGATAATGCATAACCAAGGTTTGATAGAGGTGTCTGAGCTGCCTTCGACCGACCAAGTCTCGGCAACGGTCGGCGGGTCCTGTGGCATGGATCCCGGGTCACGCCCGGGATGACGGATCAAACATTCTCAGGCGTTGAACTGCAGCGCCGCCAATCGCGCATAAATGCCGCCGCGGGCCACCAGCTCCGCATGTGTCCCTTGCTCTACCAGTCGACCGTGGTCCAGCACCAGGATGCGGCTGGCTTGCTGCACAGTCGCCAGGCGATGGGCAATCACCAGCGTGGTCCGCCCCTTCATGGCCGACTCCAGCGCCGCCTGCACCATGCGCTCGCTCTCGGCGTCCAGCGCGCTGGTGGCTTCATCCAGCAGCAGCAGGGGCGAATTTTTCAGCATGGCCCGGGCAATGGCAATACGTTGGCGTTGTCCGCCCGACAGGCGCACGCCGCGCTCGCCCAAAAAAGCGTCATAACCTTGCGGCAGCGCGCTGATGAATTCGTGCGCAAAAGCGGCCTTGGCAGCAGCCTTCACTTCATCATCGCTTGCCTCCGGCTTTCCATAGCGAATGTTTTCAAGCGCACTGGTGGAGAAAATCACGGCATCCTGCGGCACGATGCCAATGCGCTGACGCAGGTCCCGCAGTGTCAGGTCGGCCGTTCTGACACCGTCCAGTTCAATGTGGCCCGACGCAGGGTTGTAAAAGCGCAGCAACAGCTGGAACACCGTGCTTTTCCCCGCTCCGCTTGGCCCAACCAGGGCGACGGTTTCACCCGGCGCCACGCTGAGGTTGAAGTCGGCCAGTGCGGCCTGATCCGGACGCGACGGATAGTGAAAATGAATTGCTTCAAATTTGATAGCGCTTCCGCCCCGTACTGCCGGGGCTGCAACCGGATTTGAGGGTGATGTCACGGGCGAGCGGCTTTCCAGCAGCTCCATCAGCCGTTCGGTCGCACCCGCAGCGCGAAGCAGGTCGCCGTATACCTCGCCCAGCACTGCGGTCGCGCCCGCCAGAATAATCACATACATCACCGTCTGGCCCAGATGCCCTGCGGTGATCTCGCCGCGGAGCACAGCCTGAGTGCCCTGGTAAAGACCGCCCAGCAGCGCTGCTGAGCTGGCAATGATGATGAAGGCAATCAACACCGAGCGGGCCCTGCTGCGCCGAACTGCCGTGTGAAAAGCGTCGTTGGTCGATTTGTCAAACCGGGCTGCCTCGCGTGCCTCGGCGGTGTAACTTTGCACAACGGGAATCGCATTCAGAATCTCAGCCGCAATCGCACTGGAGTCAGCCACCCTGTCCTGGCTGGCCCGGGAAAGCTTTCGCACGCGCCGCCCGAACCAGACAGAAGGCAACACCACCAGCACCAGACCACCCAGCACCTGAACCATCAGGTAAGGGTTGGTGTAAATCAGCATAGCCAGTGCGCCCACCCCCATCACCGCGTTACGCAGCCCCATGCTGAGGGATGACCCCACGACTGTTTGCACCAGCGTGGTGTCACCCGTTAGTCGCGAAAGCACCTCACCGGTTTGCGTAGTTTCAAAAAACTCCGGGCTTTGATGCACCACGTGGGTGTAGACGGCATTGCGCAGGTCCGCCGTTACGCGCTCTCCCAGCCAGCTCACCATGTAAAAACGACCGGCTGAAAACAGTGCCAGCGCCACTGCCACGGCAAAAAGCGCCCCAAAGTGTTCTTTCAGCGCCAGCACTTGCGCGCCTTTATCGCTAGCCGTCAAACCGCCGTCAATCAGACTGCGCAGCGCGACGGGAAACACCAGCGTGGCGACGGCAGCCAGCACCAGGAAAAACCCGGCCAGGGCGATCCGCCACCGGTAGGGACGAAGAAAAGGCACAAGGCCCGACAGCGATCGGGGCGCGCCTTTTGGCGCGTCTGAGGGGGAGGAGGTGGCCATCGATCGAGTTTAGTCGGGGATGACGGTGCCCTGGCCCGCAACAACTGCAGGTTATTCAGAAACGAATTTACAGCCGCTCCGGCTTCCTTCATAGTCCGTCTTTGGCACATTACTCAACCGGAGACAAAAACATGAAATCCAAGTCGATTCTTTTCCTGGCCCTGGCCAGCCTTTCTTTCACCGCATTTGGCCAGGCCTTTCCCAACAAACCGATCAAGGCCATCGTGCCCTTTGCTGCTGGCAGCGCCACGGACACCGTTGGCCGCGCCTTTGCCGCCAAGATGTCCGAAACCCTGGGCCAGACCGTTGTGGTGGAAAACAAGGCTGGCGTCAACGGCATGCTGGGCGCTGAAGCAGTCGCCAAATCCGCGCCGGACGGTTACACCATCCTCATCGGCACCAACAGCACCAACGCTGCCTTGAAGAGCCTGATGAAAACGCTGCCCTACAACCAGGACACGGCTTTCACGCCGGTAGGCTACATCGGTTCGGTTCCGCTGATCGTTGCCGTCAACAACGACGTGCCCGCCAAAAACCTGCGTGAGCTGGTGACCCTGGGAAAGACCAAGCCAGGACATGTCACCTCCGCAAGCGCCAGCACCTCGCAGCTTGTTTCTTCCGAAATGCTGGCCAGCATGGCCGGTATCTCCTTCACCAGCGTGCCCTATAAAAGCGGCCCCGCTGCAATGACCGACCTGATCGGTGGCCAGGTGATGATGTTCACCGCCGACTTTGCGGTCATGCTGCCGCAGATCAAGGCTGGCAAAATCCGCGGCCTGGCTGTCACATCAACCAAGCGCTCAGCCGCCATTCCGGAGCTGCCCACTGTCAATGAGGCGCTGGGCCTGAAAGACTACGAACTGATCGCCTATTTCGCCGTGTTTGCCCCAGCCGGCACGCCGCCTGACATCGTTGCCAAGCTCAACCAGGCCGTCAACGCGGCCGCGCAAAGCAAGGAAATTCAGGAAAAATTCTCTGCCATCGGTTTTGCGGTTGAGCCCGGCACACCTGAAGCTCTGGGCCAGCGCAACGCGTTGGAAACCGTCAAATGGGCCAAGGCCATTCGCGACGCGAAAATCGAGCCGCAGTAAGCGGGGTTCTACCGAGCGGCCTAAGCTGCGCTGCAAGGGGGTTGAGAGCGTCAACCGCCCAAGCAGTTGATCGACGCTCAGTCCACTTCCACTGCGTCGTGAAGCTCGGCGGCATGCGCGGCACCTAACTGCATCTGGGTAGCCAACAGGGTGTAGGCCGCGGTCCAGGCGTCACGAACCTCCGGTGTAAATTTTTCAGCCAGGCCTTGCTCCAGCGTCCAGAGCAGGGCGGTCCCGACAGTGGCGTAATGCTCGTCGCGCACACCGTATTTGACGTGCCGCGCACCCAGCTGCCGGACCACCGGAATCGTCGACTCCAGACTGGTTAACCCGTTGACTGCGGCGCCCAGCATGGACATCAGCATACGGCCCTGGTCCGCCAGGTTGCCTGTAAACATGGGACGGAGCGACGGGTCGATGGTGAAAAGGCGGTTGTAGAAAAGGTCTGCGGCTGTTGTTGAAATAGGTCGCACCAATGCGAAAGTTGATTGCACCAAGTGGATTTGCTCTGAGTTCATGGGTTTCCTCGTGAATGGTTTGAAAAGACCCGTCTTTCTATCCAAGATGCGTGCCAGGCTATTTCCTTAATGAAATCAATGGGTTATCAAAGAGATGCAGGGGCAAGCTGTCGGTGTTCACAGACAGCATTCATGGCGAAGTGGGAGAACCCCAGGCGAAAGCAGGGCTTCAGGCTGTCTGCGAATGCCGACACCTCGGGGTTGTTCGATCAGCTCTTGAAAGATGACGACGCCAGATCATGGCGCGCAAGCAATGCGTAGAGGTCGGTCCGGTTGCGTTTGGCGAGTTTGGCAGCCTGTGCGACGTTGCCATTGGTCATTTTAAGCAGCTGCGTCAGGTAGCCGCGCTCAAATTCCTTGCGGGCCTCGTCCAGGGGCAATAGCTCCGGCCCCTGACTGGCGAGAGCGTTCTGCACAAGGCTGAGCGGGATGAGCGATCCCGTGCACAGGACCACGCAGCGTTCAACAACGTTCTGCAACTGCCGGATGTTGCCGGGCCATGACGCTGCCCCCAACAGTTCGAGCGCACCCGGCGCGAAAGCGGTCAACGGCTTTGCGTAACGCTGTGCGAGGCTCCGCATGAAATGATCGGCCAGCAGTGCAATGTCCTCCCGGCGTTCCGCCAGCGGGGGCAGTGTCAACCCCATGACATTGAGACGGTAAAACAGGTCTTCGCGAAACCGGCCTGCGGCAACCTCATCTTCGAGCCTGCGGTTGGTCGCGGAGATGACGCGCACATCGACCTTGTGGGCACGGGCGGAACCCACAGGCCGCACCTCCTGCTCTTGCAGCACGCGAAGCAGCTTGACCTGCATGGACAGTGGCAGGTCGGCAATTTCATCGAGAAAAATGGTACCCCTGTCCGCGCTGGAAAAAAGGCCCGTGGTGTCACGCACGGCTCCCGTAAAAGAGCCTTTGACGTGGCCGAACAGTTCTGACTCCACCAGGTTTTCAGGGATGGCCCCGCAGTTCACGGCTACAAGGGCTTCGCCCGCACGCCTGCTGGAAGCATGAAGGGCCCGCGCCAGCAGCTCTTTCCCGGTTCCGCTTTCGCCGTGAATCAGCACCGACGCATCGCTCTGCGCCACAAGCCGCGCCTCGGCCAGCAGTTTTTCCATCCGGGTGCTGCGTGTGACGATGGCTTGCCGCCACGCCTGGCCGGGTTGCTCGCCGGGCATGTCCGCACCGAGCGCAGACGAGACAAGCAGCGCGCGATCTACCTCCCGCATAAGATCAGCGCCTTCAAACGGCTTGGTGATATAGCCAAACACGCCACGCTGCATGGCATGAACAGCGTCGGGAATGGTGCCGTTGGCGGTCAACATGAGAACGGGCAACAAGGGATAACGTCGGTGCACGGCCTCAAACAGTTGCAGCCCGTCCATGCCCGGCATGCGCAAGTCGGTAATGAGGATGCTGGGTGTTTGGTGATCGAGTTTTGCCAGGGCCGCTGCACCACTGTCGGCCTCGATGACCGTGTGCCCTTCGTAGTGCAGGCGCAAAGACAAGAGCCGCAGGAGGGCCGGGTCATCATCAACGATCAGGATAAGCGCCATGGTTGCCCGTCCGGTTCAGCACGTTGCCGCTGCAGATGGCGGCCGGTCGGCTGTGGTCGCACGGATTTTATAAGTAAAAATGGGCCGTCTATAGCGGCACCTTTGGCGCAGGGGCGGCGCCAGCTGTCTTCACTTATGGCGCCGCTTTTGATTGACCGACCCCGTGGGCATCGCAGAGAATGCCCGCTAGTCCCGCCTCGGCGGCCTGTCGCTCCGACTCATCACCTCCGCCTAAAACCGCATGAACACACATCCTGAATCGTCTGGTGGGCTGAATCTGCCGACTTCAGGATTCGGCCCGCTGGATGCAGAGTCGGACCCGGGCAGGGTGATCCGCGCGCTGGAAAGCAGGCACAGGCACATGGTGAGCTTGCTGGAGTCCGCCAGGGATGCGGTGCTGGAGATGAACGCCGAGGGGCTGATTACAAGCTGGAACGCCAGCGCCGAGCGCATGCTCGGCTGGACCGCGTCTGAAGCCCTGGGTCAGAACATGTGCCAGTTGATCGTCCCCCACCAGCACCGGGCAGCCCATGACGCCGGGCTGACCAAATATCTTCTGGGTGGACAGAGTCGGCCTGTCAACCGCCTGCTGGAGATAGAGGCGCTGCACAAGGATGGCTCATTGGTTGCGATCGAGCTGTCCATCTTCAGCGTGCTGGGCGAAGAACAAACCAACTTTGGCGCCTTCATCCGGGATATTTCCGAACGCCGCGCCGCAGAGCAGGCCTTGCGTCTTTCTCAGGAGCGATCCAACGCTGTGATCGAGCATGTCAACGAAGGCATGGTCGTTATCAAGGATCAGCGTTTTGTGTTTGCGAACGCGCGTGCGGCGGAGATGGTGGACATGTCTGTTGATGAAATGAAGCAGGTCGGTTTTTTGCATCGGATCCATCCCGACGATCAGGCGCTGGTGCTGGACAGGCAGAACAGGCGTCTGGCCGGTGAGGACGTGCCAAGCCGCTACGAGCTGCGCCTGCTCTTGCCGAGCGGTGAGGTTCGCTGGATTGGCATCAGTGTCGCGGTTGTGCCGTGGGATGGAGAGCAGGGCACGCTAACTTTTTTCTCGGACATCACGCACCGGAAAAATCTTGAAGCGCAATTGCGCGACACGCTGCAAGAGCGTGAAACCATTCTGGAAAACTCACTGGTGGGGATTGCCTTCCTGACTCAGGAAGGCACGCTCCGGTGGTTTAACCGGGCGCTGGAGAAGATGTTTGGCATCTCTCCCGACTCCAGAGGGTCCGCAGACTGGGCCGCGCTTTTCCCGTCGCACGAAGAGCATCTGCGCGTGGCGCGGGAAATCGCGGATTGCACGCTGGAGGGCCGGCCTTTTCAGCGAGATCTGGAAATGCGCAAAAGCGACGGCAGCCTACTGTGGGTTACCTTGTCTGGCAAGCCGGTAAGTGTCATCGACAACACCCAGGGCAGCGTCTGGGCGGTGGTGGACATTTCTGCGCGCAAGGCGCTGGAGGCTGCGCTGGCACAGGCTTCGTCCGAGCGCGAGGCGATTTTCAACAGTGCTTTGGTAGGCATCAGCTACAACGTCGGCCGGCGTATTCAGTGGGTCAACGACAAGTACGAGGAAATGACCGGCTACCCGCGCGAGGAACTGGTGGGACGTTCGACCCGCCTGTTTTACACCGACGACGAAACGTTCGTGGCACACGGGCTTGAAACGGTGGCGGCGCTTGCACGTGACGGTGTCTATGTGCAAGAGCGCAAGCTGGTCAGGCGCGACGGCGAAATACTGTGGGTGCAATTGGCGGGGCGCTGTCTCACCCGGAACGATCCGACTGCGGGCGTGATCTGGACACTTCTGGACATTACCGAACGTCGCCGTGCTGAAGAAAACATCAAGGCAGCGTTGCAGCGTGAAAAAGAGCTCAATGATTTGCGCTCCCGTTTTGTCTCCATGACCAGCCATGAGTTTCGTACCCCGCTGTCGGCCATTTTGTCCGCCGCGGAACTGCTTCAGGAGTACAGCGACCGTATGCCGGCCAGCGAAAGGGCAGAAATTCTGGAAAGCATTGGCGCGGGCGTGCAGCGCATGACGCGCATGCTGGACCGCGTGCTGCTGATCGGGCAGGTCGACGCGCAGATGCTTCAGTTTCGTCCTCAGCAACTGGATCTGCTGTCGCTGTGCCACTCCATCGTGGAAGAAGCGCGGCTTCAGTCCAGGGGGGCTTGCGAGGTCGTCACGCGGTTTGCGCCCCTGGTCTCCACTGGCCTGTTTGATGCCACGCTCTTGCGCCATATCTTCGGAAATCTGCTCTCGAACGCCATCAAGTACTCACCACCAGGTGGGGAGGTGGTTTTCACCATTTCGGACCGGGCAGGGCGCATCGTGTTTGATGTGGAAGACCAGGGCATCGGTATACCCGCAGAAGAAATGTCTCATTTGTTCGAGTCCTTTCACCGCGCCAGCAACGTGGGCGAGATTCCGGGGACAGGCCTCGGATTGGCCATTGTGAAGACGGCGGTCGAGCTTCATGGTGGCAGCATTGATGTCAAAAGCGATCCGGGTCGGCACACCTGCTTTAGTGTCACGCTGTAAGTCTCGCCTGCATTTTCTGCAGGTGAATAAGATGCCCCCTCCTGTCATCCCGGACTTGATCCGGGATCCATGGCGCCCGTGCCATTGAACCGACGTCGTGCCAGCGCACGACCTCCCACCATAATGACAAGCGCCACCACAACTAGCACCGTCGCTACCGCAAACGTGACTTGCATGCCGCTTGCAACATCAGCCGGAAGGGCGTGGGTGATGTCTCTTGAGTGGGATGCCCATGCGAACACAGCACCCATGGCCGAAGCGCCGGTGATCAAACCCAGGTTGCGCGACAGATTGAGCACTCCGGACATCACACCGCGCTGCTCCGGGTGAACGCCTGTCATCACAGCAGTATTGTTGGCGGCCTGAAACAACTGATAGCCAGGTGTCAGCACGGCTATGGCAGCTATGTAGCCCGCCACACCGAACCAGCGCGGCAGCAGGGAGAGCGCCAGGGTGCCAACAGCCATGGCGGCAATGCCTGCCAGGACCATAGACGGTGCACCCCAGCGGTCCACCATGCGCCCCGCCGGGACACCGCTGATGGCAGAGAGAGCAGGCCCCGTCGACATCACCACGCCGACAACGGCCAGGTTGAGGCCCAGCGCGCCTGAGAGATAAAACGGACCGACCACCAGGGTAGCCATCATGACCGTGGATACGAGCGCATTCATGACAAGGCTGGCGCGCAGGCCCGCCTTGCGAAGCATCTGCAGCGGGACCAGCGGCGAAGCGGCCCGCGCCTGTGCCCATACAAACAACCCAAGGCCCAGCCCCGCTCCTGCGAGCAACACCATGTTCGTTCCGCCCAAGCCGCGCCCGCTATCCGGGCGAGCCGTCGTGGCCAGTGCATAGGCAGCCAGGGTCAAGGCCAGCAGCAGTGCGCCCAGGTAATCGAAGCGCTGCCGTTGTGCGGCCGATGGGCGGTCCGCAGGCAGGTAGCGCCACGCCAATGCAAAAGCCATCAGACCCAGCGGCACGTTCACCAGAAACATGGATTGCCACCCCAGCCCCCCGATCAGCACACCGCCCAGCGAGGGGCCCAACGCGGTGCCAACTGCCGACATGGTCCCAAGCAGGCCCATGGCGCTGCCCGTTTTTGCCTTGTCCACCGTGCCGCTGACAAAGGCCATGGTCAGAGCCATCATGATGGCCGCGCCGATACCCTGTGCCGCCCGGGCGGCAATCAGCATGGAGAGTGTGGGTGCCATGCCGCACATCGCTGATGCCGCGATGAACAACACGATGCCGCCCAGCAGCAAGCGCCTGCGTCCCATGAGGTCACCCAGGCGTCCGGCGCTTACGATCAAGGTGGTGATGGAAAGCAGGTACGCGATCACAACCCACTGCACCTGCCCGAATGAGGCATGAAACGCCTCGGCCAATGCTGGCAGGCCAACGTTGGCAATGCTGGTCCCGAGCGACGATAGCAGCATGGTCAGCGACTTGCTGACCAGCGCCCAGCGGGCTGAAAGTGCGTGGTTTGAGGAGGGTGCGATGGTGGCGCTCATGGGGTGCTTGCCTGCTTGTCGTTGATTGGGCCTCAAGCGTAGGTTGTTGGGTGAAATAGCGGAAGACGCAGCAGTTGCAGTTAATTCATGCACCAAACGCCATGTCACGCAATTTGCGCTATGGTTCAGGCATGGCAACACCGGACTTCAACCTGCTGGTTACCCTGGACGTCCTGCTGGCAGAAGGTAGCGTCGCGGGCGCCGCCCGGCGCTTGCGGCTCAGCCCTTCAGCCATGAGCCGCGCGCTGGCGCGCCTGCGCGAGACCACGGGCGATCCGCTGCTGGTGCGTGCCGGGCGCGGCCTGGTGCCCACCCCCCGGGCCATTGAACTGCGTGAGCGTGTAAGCCAGTTGGTGCTGGACAGCGAGGCCGTGCTCCGCCCCGTCAAAAAGCCCAACCTCAAAAAACTGGTGCGAACCTTCACGCTGCGCACCAGCGAAGGCTTTGTTGAGAACTTTGGCCCCGCTCTTGTTGCCCGCGTGAGCGAGCAGGCGCCCGGTGTAAGGCTTTGCTTTATGCAAAAGCCCGACAAAGGCAGCACACCACTGCGGGACGGCGCGGTAGACCTGGAAACCGGCGTGGTGCACGCCACTACCGGCCCCGAGCTGCGTGTGCAGGCCTTGTTTCAGGACCGCATCATCGGCGTGGTGCGCGCAGGGCACCCGCTGGCCAAAGGCAAAATCACCCCGGCGCGTTTTGCGGCGGGACGGCATATCGTCGTCTCACGGCGTGGGCTGGCCACAGGGCTGATTGACGACGCCCTTGCCTCTCTTTCGCTGCAGAGATCCGTGGCCACCATCGTTGGCGGTTTTGCCACGGCGCTGGCACTGGCCCGCGCGTCAGATCTGGTGGCAAGCGTGCCGGAGCGGCACACCGGTAATCTGCGCGACGGCATGCACAGCTTTGCCCTCCCATTTCCCACGCCGGGGCTTACCGTGTCTTCGCTGTGGCACCCCAGGTTGCACGCTGACCCTGCGCACCAATGGCTGCGGGGTTGTGTCCGGGATGTGTGTGCAGGGGCGCTTTTCCCTAACCTTTGATAGACCGCGCAGCCAACTGACTTGCGCGCTCTTGGCGATTCCATTCGCCTGACCTCGTTGGAGCGCCCTCGCATGCAAGCAGCGCCGCCCGCTATCCGTCGCGTCTCGGATGGTCTGCTCAAGTTGCTATATGTTTAATAGCAAACAGCGCCCGCCGTTGAAGGGGAAATGGCTAAAAACACTCTCAACTGGGGGCAGATACGGGTTTTAAGGCGGTTTGGCCCAGGACACACTGCCACCCCCGCGACTTGAAACCCGCAACCTGCACGCCATACTCCGCTCGGGGCCGCGTGCCCAGGAGTCAAAGCCATGTCAGGACTGTTCAGAAACCTCATCACCCTGTTGCTGGCGCTGCGGCACTTCAACAGGCTGCCGCCACTGGCGCGCACCAGCGCCACGTTTTTCATCACGCCATTCGATACCGGCATCACGACGCTCAAGAGCGACCGGTACCTGTTGCTCGCAGAGGCTGCCCAGATTGACTACATGGTGAAGACCGGCCTGTTAAAAGAAACACTGCGCAATCGCTACAACTTCGTTAACGCCGCACAAATGGTGAAGTTCATCAAACCCGTACGCCTGTTCAACCGCGTGAGGGTGGAAACGCAGGTAGCGTACGCAGACGACAAGTGCGCCTGGTTCTGCCACGGGTTTTATGTCGGAGAAGCCAAATGCGCCGAGGTGCTGGTGAAGATGAAGTTCAAGAGGGGGAGGGTGACGGTCGCTCCCGGTGTTTTGCTGGGGGAGTTTGTTGGCGTGCAACCCGTCTGGATTGGACCGTGGGAAGCGACCCTCACAGCTTGAACGCCGGAGGCGCGACCGCAAGAATCTCTGATCTCAAAAAGTAAGGCTTGTCGAGGGGGTCGCTTCTTCAGATGCTGCAACGACTGTCCGACGCTCCGCCGTCTCTTCCCACCAGTCGCCCAGCGCATTGACCAGCGGCAACAGCTGTAGCCCTGATTCTGTTAATGCGTAGTCAACCCGCAGGGGATAGCCCTTGTACGCAGTGCGCTGCACGATGCCTGCGTCTTCCAGTTTGCGCAGCTCAAGCGTGAGGATGCGGTGTGACACGGTCGGGTTGTCGCGCCTGAGTTCATTAAAGCGCTTGACGCCGTCTTTCAGGTAATAAATAAGCAGCGCGGGCCAGCGGCCTCCCAGGACTTGCATGGCCTGTTCGATGGGGCATTGGGAGACAACGTGTTGCATAGGGGTGGTAACAAATTTGTGCGTAATTTACGGATGAACGTTGGGTGCGTACATTGAAGGTTCGCTGCGCAGCGTATTCCTCAACTACCAAACAAACACGAAACAACTTCAATGCACCCCATACTCATTTATGGCTTTCCGGCCGGTTCTTCAATGGGCCTTATCGGCGCACTGGAATGGCTGGGTCAGCCCTATCAGCTCTGCCGTGTCGACATGCTTTCAGAGATGAAGGCCCCACTCTACGACAAAATCAACAAGCGCCGGGAAACGCCCGTGCTGGTCACACCGGAGGGGCGCTTTCTGACCGAAACCATGGCCATTGCCCTGTGGATGGAGGCGCGCGATTCCACCCGTCGGATCAGCTACGAGCCGAAAACGGCAGAGGCCGATCGTCTGCACCAGATGGCCGCCTTTCTCAACACGAGCTTTACCGCTGCGTTTATCCCTCTATGGGCCGCATATGAAATGGACCCACCCGATCCGGCGATTCAGGCAACCCTCAGGGCGTTTGGACGTGAGCAGGTTGTCAGGCGCCACGAACAGCTGGAAGAACTGATTGGTGATGACCCCTACCTCGCAGGTGCCAGGCCGACCCTGGCTGATGCCATTCTGGCGGGCGTCGCACGCTGGGCGGATTTTCACAAGGCCGTGGATCCGGATGCGTATCCCCGGTTGAAAGCGCTTCGGCAGCGCGTGGAGACGGATCCCGCCATGACGTTTGCAAAGTCGATTGAAGATGGAAGCACCCCCGTGGGTAGTGGCGCCTTCAAGGGGCATGTTTCCCTGGCCTCCGTTGTGACGCAGTTTGGATGCTGATTGGCAGGCCGGGTCAGTCACTGTGGTGTTTGACATGCAATAAAAAAGTTGCATATAATGAGGTGCGCGCAAAACCCATCTCAAACATCATCAAGGAAAATTTATGCCGGATATTTTGCACAGAGTCGGAATCAAGGCCTCAGCGAACGAGGTTTACAAGGCGTTGTCTACCCGTGAGGGCCTTGCCGCCTGGTGGACAGACAACACCACGGGCGAAAGCAAGGTGGGCGGGGTGATTCGTTTTACTTTCAGTTCAGACGGCGCCGAGCTGGGCGGCTTTGACATGAAAGTGCTGGAGCTTCAGCCTGGTAAACGTGTCTTGTGGCAAGTGGTGGAAGGGCCTGAGGAATGGATTAGCACCAGGATCAGTTTTGACCTGAAGCAGGGAGACGGTCTCACCGAACTGGTTTTCAAACACGAGGGGTGGAAGGAGGCGGTGGAGTTTATGCATCACTGCAGCACCAAGTGGGCGACTTATCTGTTAAGCCTGAAGACGCTGATTGAAACCGGCAAGGGCAGGCCCAATCCGAACGACCTTCGGATTCATATTCGGGATTGACAAGTACTGCGATAACGCTGCCACCCGCTGATCGCGGTGGTGGTGTTTTCCCGTATTTGTGCGGTTTGCGCATCAATGAACATGCACGAAGTCATTGGACGCCGCCGCACCGCACTTCTAAGCTTCAGATCCAGGACAGGTTATCAACTGGAAGGTCGTTGCATGGAAGTCATACGCTCAAAAGAGTTCACTGCCGCCACAGCGTGGGGCGCACGCGGCATCGCCAACATGAATGGCATCACAACGCGATTGCACTGGACGGACCAGCCCTACCGATGGCACGTCAATGACGGAGAAGAAGTTTTTGTCGTGCTGGACGGCCGGGTGGAAATGCACTACCGCGATGCCGATGGCGTGCCCGAGTTGGCCGTACTTGAAGTGGGCGACATATTCTTCGCAAGTGCCGGCACGGTTCATGTGGCCAAACCCATTGGCACTGCGCGCGTACTGGTTGTGGAGGCTGAAGGCAGCGACTGACAGGGCCCGCCCCGAACGCGCGGGGAGAGCTGCATGACGAACTAACTCAAGTGGTCCAGTGTGCTCACCAGCTCTTCGCTGTCGACGGGTTTGACAAAATGAAAGTCAAACCCTGCTGCCCGTGAAAGCACCTTGTCATGCTCCTGTCCATAGCCGGTCAATGCGATCAGGGCGGGCGAGGCATCTTTGGGCATTGCCTTGATCCGCCTTGCCAGCTCATAGCCATTGATGTCGGGAAGCCCGATATCCAGAATCAAGGCATCAAAGGAATGGGTGGTGTAAGCGGTGAGGGCGGCGTTTGCGTCGTTGACCACGATCACCTGGTGGCCCACGGCCTCCAGAAAATCGCCCAGTGTTTGGGCGGCGTCCGCGTTGTCATCAACCACCAGCAAACTCAGTGGCCTTCCGCCTTGTTCATTGGGCGCGACGGATTGCGCCCCAGGCGATGCCGGAGCGGCAATGCGCGGAAGGGTCAGCGTGAAGGTGCTGCCTTTGCCCAGGCCCGCACTCGTCGCCGCCACGTCGCCGGAATGCAGAGCCATCAAACTTTTGACCAGGGACAAGCCAAGCCCCAACCCGCCCTGGGACCGGTCCGGCGTGCGCTCTCCCTGTGCAAACAGGTCAAACACGTGCGGCAGAAATTCTTCAGCGATCCCGGTGCCGTTGTCTGTGACGCTTAGCCTCACCTTGCCGCCTTCGACCGTTGCTGTCAGGTCGACTTCTCCGCCCTGCGGGGTGTACTTCGCAGCATTGTTGAGCAAATTGGCCAGGATCTGAACAAGCCGCGTTCGGTCGCCCATGACAAATGAAGGTTCGGCCGTCAGTTGAACCGTCAGCGTGTGATGCCGGCTCTCAATAAGGGGGCGAATCTGCTCTACAGCGCTATGCACTACCGCTTTGACATCCACAGCCTCTGGATGCAGGCTGACCAGGCCCCGGGTAACCCGGGAAACATCAAGCAGGTCATCGACAAGGCTGGTCATGTGATTGACCTGCCTCGTGATAATTTCGCTGGATCGCCTGACCCGGTCTTCGCTGACACCGGCGCGCAGCAGCAATTGAGCTGCGGTGCTGATGGGGGCCAGGGGATTTCTGAGTTCATGGGCCAGCATGGCAAGGAACTCATCCTTTCGCCGGTTGGCAAGTGTGAGGTTGTCTTCAGCGCGGACCCGCTCGCTGACGTCGATACAGATGCCCCGCACCACATTAAAACTGCCGTCACCCTTGATAACCTTGCCGCGGAAGTCGATCCATATCAGGGCGCCGTTGTCGGGGCGAATCATGCGAACGACTCTTCGGAATTGACCTAGTTGAGGCACGGCGGCCTCTACTTCTGTACGCAGCGATGGAAGGTCGTCAGGATGAACCCGGCTAAAGGCCTCAGTGGCCGTGTCCCATGATTCCCCAAAGAGGACGGGCGCATTGACAGAGAACTCGATGCGGTCAGTCTCCAGATCCCATTCCCACACTGCCAGTTGTCCGGCTGACAGGCCTTCCTGCAGCCGTTCCTCCGAGTTGCGCAGCGCCTGCTCGGCCTCGCGCAGTGGCGAGACATCCGTGTTCGAACCAAACCACTGGGTGATACGGCCGGAGGCATCCCGCAAGGGCGACACCAAGGTGAAAAACGGCCGAAATTTCCCGTCGGCGCCCAGCAACGGAAATGTCATCTGAAATGTTTCGCCGGTCGCTATGGATTCTTTCCACCTCTCGGTCACCGCATCCACTGCATCCGGATGGTGGACGCTTTGCCAACCCCATCCTTCCAGGTCCTCAAAACGTTTGCCGGTGTATTCGTACCATCTGTCGTTGTACCAATGAATGTGCCCGTCGGGATTAGCCATCCATGCCAGTTGCGGGATGGTATTGGCGAGCAAATGGAGGCGACGCTCGCTTTCCATCAGTGTCCTGGTGCTGAGTACCTTGTCGGTGATGTCCCGAAACAAGACAGCGATGCCATCCCCGGTTGGATAGGCATGCACATCAAACCATACATCTCTGCCATCCACTGGATAACGCTGCTCCAGGGCGATTGCAACGCGCTCATTCATGACGCGCTTGTAAGCCTTGCCAGATTCAAGGTTCTCGGTGTCCGGCCAGGCATCCCAGTGAATCTTTCCTACAACGTCTGAAGGATGCCGGTAACCGGTGATGCGCAAACCCTCCGTGTTGATTTGAAGAACCCGGAAATTTCGGTCCATCACAATCAGGCCCTCGCCAATGGACTCCAGAAGTTGGCGGCTCCAGTCCTGTTCGCGGCGAAGTTCGCTTTCAACCGCGGCGCGTTCTATCAGCGGCCCGATATAACTTACGCAAATATCAAGAAGCCGCGCTTCCCGGGCATCCAAACGTCGCGCATCCTCGAGGTAGACCGACAGAACCCCCAATGGGTCGCCGTTTGACTTGGAAATAGGGGTGCTGATTACGGCGCGGATTTTTTCCTGGCGCGCAAACTCCCGGTACTTTGCATACAGCGGGTCGGTTTCCGTGTCGGCAACTACCACCTGACGCCGATCCTGATAGGCCAGCCCACAAGCTCCGTCACCTATCGCGATGCAGGCAAGCTGCGCCAGGCTTGGCTCACTGAGGCCAAGACTGGTCTGTGTAACCAGGCCGTTTTGCATGCCGTCGTAGAGCGAGACAATCCCCTTCTCACATCGCACAAAGTCGGCAACGGCTTTGAGCACCAGGGACAGTTGTTCATGCACCGTGGTTGAGCGAAGGATTTTTTGGCTTAAAGCATGAAGTTGCTGCCAGTCGACCACTTGCTGCTGCAGTTCGTCCTGCATCTGTTGTATGGAGTCCTGCATGGGTTCCCGGGTGGCTGGTGCAAGATCGTCCAATTGCGTCGGACCTGGCGGTAATGTGGATGCCGGCTTGCAGTTGAGCTTGCCGGGTTATCAATTCTTATAGCATGCGAAACGGCGCGCAAAAGTAAGACGTCATCCAGAAAACATATGGTGACATTCGCAAATAGGGAGGTGATTACATCCGCAGCACAGCTGCATACCCCGTCATCTCCAGATAGCCCCGCCCGACGCGTTTGCCATTGCTGTCTATCAGTTCGCTCAGGCCCTCCCAATAGATGGCGCCGGTGGACTGGCGGCTGTCCAGCTCCTGATTGTCGATGACGGCGCGCACGGTGTAGAAGTCTGCCGGGGTGCGGACTATCCATTCAACCGGGTAACTGGCTTTGCTCAGCGGGCTTTTCCAGCGGCGTTGCGGACTAAAGACAACTTCGCCCCGGCTGAAGGAGTACGCCTCGCCTTTGGCCGGGCGGAAAGAGCCGCCGTCCCAGATGGCATTGCCTTCTTTGTCGCGCAGGCGGAAGGCGGTGAGGGCGCTGCCGTCGTCCAGGTTCATGCCTATCCAGTCCCAGCCTACCGCGCTGGGGTGCAGCACCTCCTGGCTCCACTCGTGATCCAGCCAGGCTTTGCCGGTCACCTCAAATGTCTGGTTTTTGATCTGCAGCGTGCCGCGTGTGGCCAGCTGCGGGAGGCTGTAGTAATAGCTGGCCTGTTTCACGTCAGGCCCCTTGCGGGACAGGCCCCTGTTTCCCTGCAGCAGCACAGGCTGGGTGTCGGTCAATTGCAGTTTGAGCGCAAAGTCGGTGGCGGGCAGGTTGGCGCTGTGTGTGTTGCCATTGCTTTGCAGTGTCCAGTCGCGCAGCTTGATGGACATGCCTTGCGGACTGGCGGTGGCAATGTCAAACCCTTCACGCGCGATGCGCTGGTCGTGCCAAAGTTTGTTGCCTTGCACGTCCGTGATGGCCGCGTGGGCAAAAATCAGTTGCCGTGCTGCAAACTTTGAAGCCATGCCCTGCGCGGCTTCAACGCGTGATCGAAAAAAAGTGAGCTGAAAACCAAACTCCCGCGCCCCGGATGTTGCGTGGCCCGTGATGTACCACCACTCGGTTTTGAAGTCGGGGTGCGAACCGAAGTCGCGGGGAAACTGCAGCACCTTGGGTGGCAAGGCATAGGCTGGTCCTGCTTCGGCCAGACCCATCAGCCCGGCCGCCAGCAAAAAATGGCGCCTTGGCAGACCTGAAATTACAGGGAGAGGGGGCATGTAACGATTCTCGCAGCATGGCGGTCAGTGGCCTGTAACGTTGAAACGGGAGGCGAGGAGCGCGGGAGACGGGGTGCGATGCAAGGCGCAAAGCACAGCGATGCCTCAGGCATCGCGCGCATTTGTAACGCCGCAGCGTGCCCTGTATCGCGCGGGCAGCGACTTCCGGCTTTAGCGTTACAGGTCACCAGTTGCATGTACAGGAAGGAAAGCCTATCCTGCGAAATATCGAGGCTGCAGGAGATGCTCCATGTACAAACAAATTGTTCTGGCTTACGACGGATCCAAATCCGGGCAAAAGGCACTGCTCGACTGCCGGGAGATCGCGCAGTGGAGCCAGGCATCCCTGACCCTGATCGCAGTGACGCCGCTGTATATGGATCTGGTGGGTGTGGAGGGCGGCGTGTATGACAGGGGGCTTGCCGAGCACGAGAAAGAAAAGTACAAGTCCATTCTGGACGAGGGTCTGCGTCAGCTCGCGGAGTCAGGTCATACCGCGCGGGGTGAGGTACTGATCGGCGAAACCGTCGATGAGATCACGAAGTACGCGCGCAAGATCGACGCAGATCTGATTGTGGTGGGTCATCGGCATCTGGATAGCTGGGCAGCGCGCTGGTGGCGCGGCTCGGTCTCCAAATCGTTGATTGAAAATGCCGCCTGTAATGTGCTGGTGGTGATCACCCGCTAGTCTTTACGCCGTTCGGGCTGAGCCTGTCGAAGCCTGCCCCGAGCAAGAACGGAGGACCTCTTCGACGAGTTCAGGGCGAACGGGAAAAAATCCGGTCAAACCCGGTCCTTGCGCCACGCAGCTGGCGCATCCATCAGCGCCCGGATGTCGCCCCGGCCAATACCCAGGTCATTCAACTCCCCGCTGCTCATCTGCGCAAGCTCAGCCCGGTCCCGTCTGCGGCGGCTTGGCTCCCGGTATTGCGCGGCAATGCTGCGCAGTTGCGCCAGCAGTGGCTGACTCACGCGCTGCAGCACAAATGCTGGCAGTTCGCTCATGAAAACAATCGGCATCCGTAACACCATGGCAGTACTCCTTGAGGCTGGAAGTACCTGATGATGCTGTTGATCGTGGTATTGTGGAAGTTGAATTTGCTGATGCTAACTATCATGAAAACCTATGCGTGAACTCAGTCTTGACCAACTCCGGACCCTGGTTGCCATTACCGACCTGGGCACATTTTCCGCAGCAGCGCAGGCATTGCATCTGGCGCAGCCTACGGTGAGCCTGCATGTCAGCGAGCTGGAAGCCCGGCTCGGCGCGCCGCTGATTCTTCGGGGCGCCCGCAAGGCCCAGCCCACCGCTGCAGGCGCAGTGCTGGTGCAGCGCGCGCGGCGGCTGCTGCGTGATGCGGACGACGCGGTGGATGCGGTGCAGCGCCATGTCGAGGGACGGGTGGGCAGGGTGCGGCTGGGCAGCTCCACCGGTGTGCTCGTGTATTTGCTGCCGCAAGTGCTCAAGGCCATGGAGCGAACCCATCCCGAGATTGATGTGGAGGTCAGCATCCTCGGCTCCAGCGACGCCATGGAAAAACTCGCTCAAGGTTTGCTGGATGTGGGCCTTGTGGCCTCGCTGCAGCCGCCCAGAGCGGGCATCGTGCTGAGTCATTGGCGAAGTGACCCGATGATGGCGTTTGTTCCCAGCCAATGGACGGTGCCTAAACGCATCACGCCGCAATGGCTGGCGGCGCGGCCGTTGATTTTTAACGACGCCACCACCCAGCTCTACCGCCAGACCATGGAGTGGTTTGCCAGCGCAGGACTCACGCCCCGGGCGCGTGTGGAGCTAAATTACAACGAGGCGATGAAGAGTCTGGTGGCTGCGGGATACGGCGCGACGGTGTTGCCGCTGGAGCACAGCAACGAGGCGTCCGTTCACCAGGGGCTGAAGGTTGTGCCGCTCAAACCCGCACTCACGCGGCACACGGCTGTGGTGCACCGGCCCCTGGAAGCTGTGGATGGTGCAACGCGCAACCTGCTGTTAACGCTGGCGCAGTTTCGGCAAGCTTGAGTGTCTTTGTCGTTGCGGGCTCGAAAGCCATTGCAGTAGTTCGTGCGGCATGGATCCCGGATCGAGTCCGGGATGACAGTTCAGGTCAACGCGCTTACCAGTCCTCTTTGACCGCCAGTACCGCATCCCGGCCTGCTGCCGCACGCCCGGCTAGCCAGGCCGTGACCGTGCCGGCCACCACCACGGCCGCACACAGCGCAAGAAGCCGCAGCCACGGCAGGGCGAGGTCCATGGTCCAGTGAAAGCTTTGCGGGTTGACCACATGCACCAGCACCAGCGAGACGGCCAGGCCCAATGCCAGCCCGGCCACCGCACCGGCCAGCGTCCATGCCGCCCCTTCACCGGCCACCAGCAACAGGATTTGACGGCGCGTTAAACCCAGGTGGGCCAGCAAGCCAAACTCTTTGCGCCTGGCCAGAACCTGCGCGCTAAAGCTTGCTGCCACGCCGAACAGGCCAATGGCAATGGCCACGCCTTGCAGCCAGTAGGTAACGGCGAAGCTGCGGTCAAAAATGCGCAGCGATAGCGCGCGTATCTGGCGGCTGGAGGCAAATTCGATCAGCTCGCCTGCGCCGCTTTCGGCTTGTGCCAACTGGCGCACTGCAGCCTGCAACTGCGAATCGTCAGCGCCGGGCGTGACCCAAAGCGCCAGATCGTTCACCCGCGTGTCACCGCTCAGCCGCTCAAAGTCCTTGCTGTCCATGGCAATGGCGCCAAATTGATGTGCATAGTCGCGCCAGACGCCCGCCACGTAAAACGTCTGCCCCGGTTGCGCTACTGGTTTGATAGCAGTCTGCGCCCGCCCCTCCTGGGCCAGGTGACTAAAAGATTCAGAAAGTGGTTTGAACACGGCCCCAGCGCGTGCGCCATACAAATCCACCACGGCTTCGCTGACATAAATCGCCACATGACCGGGCGGCACTGGTAGCGCCGGTGCCAGCAGCGGCAGTGCCCGAGCGGGGTCGGTCAACTCGCGCGACTGCAACGAGACGGCGGGCTGGTCTGCATCCAGCTGCAATGGGGTGGTGCGCAGGGTTGCGACACGCGTCACACCGGATAGCCCCGACACGGCCTGCGCAAAACCCGGGGTGAAGTACACCGTGTCACTGGCCGCATTGGCGCTGCCTGTGCGCACATAAATATCGGCGGGTAACACCGCGTCCAGCCAGTTCGTGACTGAGTCACGAAAACTGGCCACCATCACTGTCAGTGCGACAGCCAGACTCAGCGATGCCACCACACCGCTGACCGCCACAGCGGCGCTGCCGCGCACCCGGCGCGCCCGCTCGACGGCCAGCAAAGGTAATAGCCGCTTCGATACCCTCGGGCTGATGCGGTTGTACAAAAGCGCAATCAGCCAGGGCAGGGCGCTGATACCACCCACCAGCAGCAGCCCGACAGAAAAATATGCCGCCAGCGGAATACCAAATACAGGCGGCATAAAAGCCAGCAGCACGGCCGCAAGAATCAGTAGGAGGCTGTGGCCGGGCGCGGGCCCGCCGTCGGTAGCAGTACCCAAACCTTTGAGCGTTTGTGCCGGGGGCAGCTTTTGCGCCGCTCGTGCAGGCCACCAGCCGCCCACCAGTGCAGCCGCCACACCCAGCAGGCCATACACCAACGCGGCGACGCCGTCCCACTGCAAGGCAGGCGCCACACCGGAGAAGTAGCCACCACCCAGATCGCCACCCAGCACGCGCAAGGCAAGCGCAGCCAACGCCGTGCCCAGTGCAACGCCCGCGACACTGCCCACCAATCCGAGGAGGGCCGACTCCCAAAGCACCAGGCGCAGCCGTTCGCGGCCGGTCAAACCCAGCACACCCAGCAGTGCAAATTGCGGCGCGCGTTTGGCCACGCTGAGGGACAGCACCGAGAAAACCAGAAAAGCGCCCGTGAACAACGCCACCAACGCCAGCACGGTGAGGTTGACGCGGTAAGCCCGCGAGAGATTGTTGACGCGTTGTGCCGCGTCGCCAGGCTCGTTGGCGCTGATGCCTGGCGGCAATTGGAGCGAAGTGATGAAGGCCGCGCGATCGCTCCCGGGGCGCAGCCGCAAATCGATGCGCGAGAGCTGGCCTGCGCGGCCAAACAAATCCTGCGCTGCGCCTATGTCCATCACGGCCAGCGCTGCGCCGCCCGCGCTGACACTGCCGCTTTTGGTGACGTCCAGCAAACTCAGGCCGCTTTGCAACTGAAAGCCACCTCCCCCCAGGCTTTGCCGCGCGGCCGGGTTGAGAAACACCGAGTCCGGCGTAAACAGGGCAAAGCGGTCCGCGCCCGCTGCAGGTACCGGCATGAGCGCTGGCGCCACCGCGGCCACCACGAGCGCATCCACCCCGACCACGCGCAGCGGTACACGCTTGCCCGTGGTCGTCATGGCATAGGTGGCAAGCTCCAGCACCGGGCTGGCCGCAGCCACCGCCGGGTGGTTGGCAACTGTGCTGTAAAGCGTTTCGTCAAAGCCGCCGCGCGCGGCCCGCAACTCCAGATCCGGCTGGCCGCCGGTTGATCGCACAGCTTGCGAAAACTCGCTGAGCGCTGACGCATTGATGAGCTGCACCGAAAACGCCAGCGCCACACCCAGCATCACCGCCACCACGGCGGCGGCATTGCGCCAGCGGTGGTGCAGCAGCTCCTGCCAGGAAAAAGTGCGCAACAGCCGCAGCAGGGTGGCCATGAGGTTCAGACCGTAATGCCGCTGTTGCTCAGGTGAAGCACCCGGTCTGCGCGTGAAGCTGCTGCTTCAGAGTGCGTCACCAGCACCAGCGAGGCGCCATGCTCGCGCGTCTGCGCAATCAGCGCGTCCATCACGGTGGCCGCTGTTGTGGGGTCCAGGTTGCCGGTGGGTTCGTCGGCCAGCAGCAGGCTGGGCTTGTGCACCAGCGCGCGGGCAATCGCCACGCGCTGAAGCTGTCCGCCCGACAGTTGCTGCGGCAGTCGCGCGCCCAGACCTTGCAGCCCGACTGCGGCCAGCATCTTCTCGACCCGGGCATCGTCGTGCTGGTTCAGCAGCAACAAGGGCAGGGCGACGTTTTGCGCAACGTCCAGGTGCGGAAGCACATGAAAGGCCTGGAAAACAAAGCCCACTTTTTCGCGACGCAAAAGCGCACGCTGGTCATCGCTCATTGCGCCAAGGTCAGCTCCCGCCAGCGTCACCGAGCCCGTGTCCCAACTGTCAAGACCGGCCATGCAGTTGAGCAGGGTCGACTTGCCGACCCCGGATTCGCCCACGATGGCGACGAACTCACCGGGTGCAACTTCCAGCGACACGTTTTGGAAGACAGCGAAGTTGCCGTAGTGCTTGCTCAGGTTGTGGACGATCAGGCTCATGGGAAGAAGCCCGGCGTTGAATTTGTCATTGCGGACATGATCCGCAATCCATGCTGCGTAAGCTCCTGACATGGTTCATGCGGCATGGATCCCGGATCACGTCCGGGATGACAGGCGGGGAATTTTTGCGAATTCAAGACACCTCCAGCGTGGCCACGCGATCAAGTACCTGCTGCACGGCATCAGGCGCGTCACACGCCACCACCTGGCGATTGGGCATGGAGCGCAACCAGGTGATTTGCCGCTTGGCAAGTTGGCGGGTGGCAAAAATACACTTGTCGCGCAGTTCTGCCATGGGGAATGTGCCGTCGAGCGCTTCCCAAGCCTGGCGGTAGCCGACGCAGCGCATCGATGGCAAATCAGGGTGCAGGTCGCCCCGCGCGCGCAAGGCTTTGACTTCGTCCATAAAACCTGCCGCCAGCATGGCGTCAAAGCGCTGGGCAATCCGCTCGTGCAACCAGCTTCTGTCCTGAGGTTCAAGGCAAATAAGCACTTCTGCCCTTGTTTGGCGGGCGCTTCCAGCTATTGTTTTTGTAGCGTTTTGCTGGTGAAAGAATGACAGCGGCTTGCCCGACACTCGGAAAACTTCAAGCGCGCGTGATATGCGCTGCGAATCGTTGGGCGAGAGCCGCGCTGCGGTGATGGCATCAACGGTCGCGAGCTCTGCATGCAGCGCGGGCCAGCCTTTCAGCGCAGCTTCTACTTCCAGCTCGGCACGAATCGCCGGGTCCGCTTTTGGCATGTCGTCCAGACCATCAAGCAGCGCCTTGAAGTACAGCATGGTGCCGCCCACCAGCAGAGGCAGCTTGCCGCGCGCGGCGATGTCCCCAATCAGGCGGCCGGCATCAGCCACAAACTCGGCTGCGCTGTAGGCGTGCAGCGGGTCGCGGATGTTGATCAGGTGATGGGGAACACTGGCCAGCTCTTGCGCGGTGGGTTTGGCCGTGCCGATGTCCATGCCGCGGTAGACCAGGGCCGAATCGACGCTGATGATTTCCACCGCGTGCTGCTTGGCAATTGCAAAAGCTGCCGCCGTCTTGCCAGACGCGGTCGGCCCGGCCAACCCAATCCAGCGCGAGTTCGTCATGGCTTTGCGGCCGGGTCACCGTACTTGCGCACCAGCGTCCATGCAGTCAGAGCCACACACACGCTCCAGAACAACACGCCGTTGGTGAGCGGAAACACGGTTCCATCCATGTGCGTGCCCAGCCAGCCGCCCATGGCAAAGGCGGTCAGCATCATCAAAAACCCATTCAGCGCAGATGCCGCGCCCGCCGAGCCCGGGAATGGACCCACCGCACCGCTTTGGCTGCAGGGCTGATTAACCCCGTGTGCGATCATGAACAGCAGGTAGGGGAGCAAGACCGCCCACACGGTGTGGACCCCCGCCCAGGCCAGCGCGGTCATCAAAACACCACCGCTCAGGGACAGACCGCCCGCGATGGCCAGCGAGCGCCTTATGCCAAAACGCGGCAACAACCACCGGCACAAAAAAGTACCCGACACATAAAAGACACACATGCAAAACATCACCAGGCCGTACTGGGTTTTGCTTAAGTGCAGCACCTGAATAAACACGAAAGACGACGCCGCCAGAAAAGTAAACAGTCCACCATATGAAGCCATCGAGAGCGCAGAGAAGGCAATAAATGTCGGGTTCCGAACAATGGCCCACCAGTTACGAACCAAGGTGCGGGGCTGTAAAGCCTCGGGGTTTTTGTGCGCAATGGTTTCCTGAAAACGCAGCGCAATCACAAACAGTGTCGCGGCGCCAAAGATGGCCAGCATCAGCAAGGCCGCGCGCCAGCTGAACAGGTCCGACATCAACCCGCCCAGGGGTGCGCTCAGGCAGGCGATCACACCCAGGCCGCTCAGGCCTTTGGACATCACGCGGGCGCCCGGCACGGGTGTGTACAGGTCACGCACGATGGCACGCGCGCACATGACCGCAGCACCCATGGCAGCACCCTGAACAATGCGCCAGACGATCAGCATTGACATGGACGGCGCCATTGCGCTGCCGATGGCCGCGACCACATACGCGCCCAGACCCCACAGCAAAATCGGCCGGCGGCCAAAACGGTCCGACAGCGGACCCCAGAACAGCTGCGAGATGCCAAAGGCCAGCAGCAGAGCGCTGAGCGTGAGTTGCGCCTGACTCATGGGCGCACCAAAACCCTCGGTCAAGGCGGGCAGGGCAGGCAGGTACAGATCGGTGGTGACGGGCTGAATGCCCAGCAGCAGAGCCAGAACCAGCACCACAAGCGTGGCTGACATGGGGGGAGGAGCGGCGACCGCAGAGGCGGATGCTGGGGGAGTCGCAGACATTGAACTGAGAGTAGCAGATTGGTCTGTGCGGCGTTAAACCCCCGGTCGGTCGGGGTCGTTGCCAGATGGTTCAGACGCCGGCAGGAAGTAGCAGCCGATCCAGGCCGGTGATTTTTGCGTGTTGCAGCAGCATGATGGTTTTGGCGTCTTCGATGGCGCCGCTGCGAACCATGCTCAGCGCCTCGTCCAATGGCAGCTCGATCACCTCGATGTCTTCACCCTCTGGCGCCAAGCCACCGCCTTCTGCGGAGCGGTCCGAGGCTTCGTACGGAGCCACAAAGAAATGCAGCTTTTCAGTGACCGAACCCGGGCTCATGTAGGCCTCAAACACTTTGTGAGGTTTTTGAATCTGGAAGCCGGTTTCTTCTGCCGCTTCGCGCCGGATGCAGGTCTCGGGATCGTCGCCATCGAGCAAGCCTGCGCAGGCCTCAATCAACATGCCGTCGGTGCACCCGTTGACCCAGGCCGGCAGGCGGAACTGGCGTGTCAGCACCACAGTTTGCCGCCTGGCGTTGAACAGCAACAAGGTTGCGCCGTTGCCGCGGTCGTAAACCTCGCGTGTCTGCGTTTGCCAATCACCGCCGCGCCGCCGCAGCTCGATGGTGAGTTTACGCAGGACGTACCAGTGGTCGGAGAGGCGCTCATCGCCGAGTGCACGCACGTGTTCCGCGGGCGGTGGAATTGAAAAAGAAGGGCGCATGGAGAAAACCTGCTTCGTGTAATATCGTGCATTATCGTTAGTAAACGTGCAATATTGCAAGGGCGCGAGTTAGAAATAGACATGGAAATGGAGTTGAACCTTAATGCTGCCCAGCCAACGCAGAAACCTGCTGCTCACGCGCCTCGCACAAGATGGCCAACTAATTGCCACGGACCTCAGCGAGGAGCTGGGCACCTCGGAAGACACCATCCGGCGAGACCTTCGAGAACTGGCTCAGGCTGGCAAGCTCACGCGCGTGCATGGCGGAGCCTTGCCCGCCTCACCAGCCGATGGCGATGTGGGTACGCGCGAGCAGATTGCGCCGCGTGACAAACAAGGGATTGGCCGTGCCGCGGCAGCCATGGTCAGGCCCGGGCAGGTGGTCATCATCGACGGCGGAACCACAGCGCTGGAGATGGTCCGGCATCTGCCTGAAGATCTTCATGCCACGGTATTTACCCACAGCCCGGCGGTTGCCATTGCGCTGGCGCGCTGTCCGCACATCGTCATCCAGTTGATCGGCGGGCGGCTGTTCCGGCATTCCATGGTGACCATGGGCGCCGGGTTGATGGAGCAGCTCTCGGGCCTGCGGGTTGATGTGTTTTTTATGGGGGCGACCGGCCTACATGCGGGCGCAGGCGTGACGACGGGTGATGCTGAAGAAGCCGCCGTCAAGCGGGCGCTGCATCGCTGCGCCGCTGAAACCGTGTTGCTGGCGTCGGGCGAGAAGCTGGGCGCGGCCTCGGCCTGTCGCATCATGGCGCTGGCCGACGTGTCGGCGGTGGTGGTTCGTAAAGGCGCATCAACAGCCTGGATCCGCAGTGCCAAACGTGCCGGTGTGCGTGTGGTGCTGGCTGGCTGACTTGTTACTTCAGGCTGAACAGCTGCGCCAGCGCTTGCCGGTATTGAGCCTGGCCTATCGAGTTGGTGTTGTGGTGCGAGCCGCCTTCAACCAGCATGAACAGTTTGGGTTGCGCGGCGGCCTCATACAGCTTGCGACCGAGGCTGGGCGCGATCAGACGGTCTTCACCGCCATGCACCACCAGCAGGGGCGAGCCGATTTTGTCTACCTTGCGCACCGCCTCAAACCGCTGGGTGATCAGCAAGGAGACCGGGGCCCAGCCCCATTTTGTCGTGCCGATCACATCGGCAATCGAGGTGAAGGTGCCTTCAACAATCGTGCCGCTTTCATCCTTGACCTCGGTGGCCAGATGAATGGCAATTGGGCCGCCCAGCGAGTGCCCAAAGATATAGCGCGGTCGGTCAGGGTAGGTTTTGGCCAGCCAGTCCCAGGCCACCCGGGCGTCTTCATAAGCGCTTTCTTCCGAAGGCAGGGTTTGCGTGCTTTTGCCAAACCCCCGGTAGTCCACACCCAGCACTGCAAAGCCAAGCTCCTGCATGCGGCGCATGCGCGGGGCGGAGCCGGTGACGTTGTAGCGGGCGCCGTGCAGGTACAGCAGCACGGGTGCCCTCGGATTCTCCGCTGGTAGCCACAGGCCATGCAGCTGGGAGGGGGCATCGCCAGCCCTCGCATTGAAATCGATCCAAACATCCTTCATGCCTTCAGCCGCTGCAAGACCGCCGCCCCACGTTCGGTCGCTGGGCTGGAAGATCCAGGCGCGTTGCCGCTCATCGAGCGTGCTGCAGCCAGCCATGACGGAAATAACAAAGGCCAGCAGGGCGGCAGCGAGGAGGGTCCAGCGTTTCATAGGCTTGACTGAGTGGCAATCGGCGGGAAAGTTCGTTGCCTTATGCATGTTTGACCCAAGGAGGTGTACGTCCATGGCGTTATGGCAGGGGTAAGCACTTGCAACAGCTCTTCATCAAACCGTCACCTGCATGCACCATAGTGACTCACTCAACAACGGAGGAGTTTTATGTATTCATTACGCATTTTGGGGGCAGGTCTGGCCGTCGCCGGCATTTTGGGCCTCGCTGCCTGTGCAGCGGTGTCGCCCGCCCCATCCAGTCGCTATCCCACCCTGGACGGTAAAGCGCCACTGGTGATTGGTCACCGCGGCGCCAGCGGCTATTTGCCAGAACACACGATCGAGGCGTACAAGCGAGCCATCGAGCTCGGTGCGGACTTCATCGAGCCGGACGTTGTCGCGACCAAAGACAGTGAACTGGTGGTGCGGCATGAGCCCAACATCACGGCTACCACAGACGTTTCAACACGCCCGGAATTTGCCAGCCGCAAAACTACCCGCATGGTCGACGGCATTGCCGAGACAGGCTGGTTTACCACCGACATGACCTTGGCCGAGCTGAAAACTCTGCGCGCCAAGCAACCCATGGCCGAGCGCGACCAGTCGCACAACGGCAGGTACGCCGTGCCGACCCTGCGCGAAGTGCTGGACCTGGCGCGCAGCGAAAGTGCCCGGACAGGCCGCACGATCGGTGTCTATCCCGAAACCAAACACCCGACCTACCACGTGAACGCCGGGTTGATGCTGGAGGACCGCCTGCTCAGGCTGCTGGCCGAGTACGGCTACACCGCCAAAAACTCGCCCGTCATTGTTCAATCGTTTGAAGTGGGCAATCTCAAGTATCTGCGCAGCAAAACCCAGCTTAGGCTGGTGCAGCTGATTGATGGCGACGGTGTGGATGCCCAAGGCCGGGTCACGCTTGCGGCCCCTTCGGACAGGCCTTATGACTTTACGGTTGCCAAAGACAGCCGCTCATTCCCTGACTTGCTGACTCCCGCAGGCTTGCGCGAGGTGAAGACCTATGCCGACGGCATTGGCCCCTGGAAAGCCTATCTGGTTCCCGCCCGTCAGATTGACGCCAACAACGATGGCAAGCCTGACGACCTCAATGGCGACGGCGTGATTGACGAGCGTGACCGCGTGCAACTTCCGCCTACATCGGTGGTGCGGGATGCGCACGCCGCGGGTCTGTTTGTTCACCCCTTCACCTTCCGCAATGAAGCCAAGCGCCTGGCATCTGATTTCCGCGGTGATGCCGCAGCCGAGTACCGCAAGTATTTTGAGATGGGTGTGGATGGCGTGTTCAGTGACTTTCCGGACACCGCAGTTGCGGCGCGGGGTCGCTGAGAAGGCTTCCCGCTCGTGAGTGGCACGGCACTGCCGTGCTGACGCCGGCTATTGGATTGCTATCGAAAAAAGAGCACTGTCCGCCCGAATTTAAAGGGCAGACGGTGCTTTTTTCTTTGAGCGGCTGGTAGTGGGCGGTGTCGGAGTGGTGCGGGGCTTCCTGGATCGTTTGTCGGGTGGGGCTGTCTTGCTGTCCAGCAGCCACTGCGCCAGCTGCCTGGCCAGCACCTCACCGGGCGGGACCGGTACAGGCAAGCTGTCCAGCACAGCATGAATCGCCAGATGCGCCAGTCCATGAGCCAGACTCCAACCGGCCAGCGCCAGGGGCAGCGCTTCGGCGTGATTGACTTTTTCGGCGGCCTGCAGCAAGACCGCGAAGCTGGCTTGGCCGGCTTTTTGTAGTTCCGGGTAGGGCTCCTTTTGCGCCAGCAGCGGGCCAAACATGAGGCGAAACCGTGTGGGGTGCTTGATTGCAAAACTCACGTAAGCCTCGCAAATGCCAATCAGCTGATTGCGCGGCGTGGCTCCGCTGGCACTCGACATGGCGGCTGTCAGCCCTTCGAAGCCACGCTCTGCAATGGCAGCCAGCAAGGCCTCGCGGCTGCCAAAGTGGTGATAAGGCGCGCCATGCGACACGCCGGCCTCACGCGCCACTTCACGCAGGGTCAGGGCTTCTGCGCCGCGCGCTGGCAGCAGTTGTTCGGCCGCGTCGAGCAGGGCCTCGCTCAGATTGCCGTGGTGATAGGTTTTTGCGGTCATGGCTGCAATCTTGACATGAGAAAGTTTGCCCCGTATATTGCAATATCTTTCTTGTGTCTAGATCGTGCGTTCAACCCGCCGGAGTCCGCCATGTACCACTTCATCGTTTCCCAAAAGATCCGGCGTTCATTTGCAGATCTCAATGCCGGCCGCTACGAAGCCATCGTGGCGCAATTTGCCGGGCCGCACCGCCACCTGATGGTGGGGCAACACGCGCTGGCCGGTGAGCGGCACACGCCGGCCGCCACGGCGCGCTGGTACGCACGGTTGCAGCGTCTTCTGCCCGGCTTGCAGTTTCAGCTGGACTCCATCGCCGTGAGCGGCTGGCCCTGGGACACCCATGCACTGGTGAGCTGGAAAGACGGCTTTACCCTGCCTGACGGCTCACCCGGCAACAACCAGGGCGTACATGCGTTTCGAATTGCGTGGGGAAAGATCCGCTCGATGGAGGTTCACTGCGACACGGAGCGGTTGCGCAGCTATCTTGCGCGCATGCAGGCTCTGGGGCTGGACGAGGCGCACGCAGAGCCGATCACGGAATAAGCGGGCCGGGAGTGAGTTAGCGCCCCCGTAGAAACAGGCTATCCAGCTCTTTCACCGAGACCTGTCTCCAGGTGGGCCGGCCGTGGTTGCACTGGTCTGAACGCTCGGTCTCTTCCATCTGCCTTAACAGGCCATTCATTTCGTCAACGGTGAGTTTGCGGTTGGCGCGGACCGCGCCGTGGCAAGCCATGGTGGACAGCAACTCGTTTTGCGCGCGCTGAATCACGGTGCTTGCATCATGTTGTGCCAGCTCCGCCAATACGTTGCGTGCAAGCTCCACCGCATCTCCCTGCGCCAGGCTGGTGGGCACGGCGCGCACGGCCAGGGTGCGCGGCGAAAAGGGCGTGATCTCCATTCCCAAGGCCTGCAAGGTGTCGATGCTGGCTTCGGCGGTGGCCACTTCCTGCGGGGTAGCGGCAAAGGTGGCGGGGATCAGCAGGGGCTGGCTGCTCAGGGTGGCAGACGTGTCCAACTGGTTTTTCAGCCGCTCGTAAACAATGCGTTCGTGCGCGGCATGCATATCCACAATCACCAAACCTTGTGTGTTTTCCGCGAGGATGTAGATGCCCTGCAACTGGGCCAGCGCGCGGCCTAGTGGCCAGTCGCCCGACGGCAGAGCGGGTTTTTCCGTTCCGGCTGAGCCTGCCCTGGCCTCCATGGAGGCAAACCCTTCGACAAGCTCAGGGCGAACGGTGGAGAGGGAGGGGCTTGGCCACATGGCCTCAAAGTCGGACACCCGCGCGTCCTGCCGCTGGGGCTGAAATGCTCCGAAATTAATAGCAGGTTGCGCCCATGACGAAAGGGCGGACGGCTGATTTGATTCAAAGACCCCGGCGGGCGCGCCGTTTTGAGCGCGCTGAGCGTCGATCGCCGCTGCAGCAGCCCGCGGCGCCGCCAGGGCATTTTCAACAGCGTGCCGCACGGCCTGGTGCACCTCACGGCTGTCCCTGAAACGCACCTCAATTTTGGTGGGGTGCACGTTGACATCCACCCGCGTCGGGTCCATGGCAATGTACAACGCGTACACCGGCTGGCGATGGCCATGCAGTACGTCTTCATACGCACTGCGGGCAGCATGGGTGACCACCTTGTCGCGCACATAACGGCCATTGACATAGGCAAACTGCTGGTCGGCCCGGGACCGCGCGGCGTCCGGAATACCTGCGCGCCCGGTAATGTGTATTGCGCCAGAGCGGTAGTCCACCGCCACGCTGTGCGCCAGCAGCTCGGCCCCCAGGATGTCGGCCAGGCGCGCGTCGTGTGCCTTCTGTTCGGCGTTGGCTGCGCAGGCACGCCACTGCTCCACCAGCTTGCCCTCGTGCCAGATCGCGAAACCCACATCGGGGCGCACCAAAGCGTGACGGCGCACGGCCTCAACGCAATGCGCCAGCTCCGTCGCGTCGGTTTTTAAAAACTTGCGGCGGGCCGGCGTGGCGTAAAACAGTTCCCGCACCTCCACCGTGGTGCCACGGTTGCGCGCCACGGGTTTGAGCTCACCCGAGCGGCCATCAAGCTGCCAGGCGTGGGCCGCAGCGTCTTCGCCTTCGCTTTTTGACAGCAGGCTCATGTCGGCGATGGAATTGATGGCAGCCAGCGCCTCGCCCCGGAAACCCATTGTGCCGACAGATTCCAGGTCTTGCAGGGAGGTGATCTTGCTGGTGGCATGGCGCCTGAGGGCCACCGCCAGCTCATCACGCGGAATGCCAAAGCCATCGTCCTCGACAGCTATCAGCCGGACACCGCCGGCCAGCAGCCGCACGGTGATGTGCTGCGCGCCAGCGTCCAGTGCGTTGTCTACCAGCTCCCGAACCACAGAGGCTGGCCGCTCCACCACTTCACCAGCGGCAATCTGACTGACCAGCTCGTCGGGGAGTTCACGGATGGGGCGGCGGGCGGGGGAGTTGGTCATTGCCCGCGATTTTACGGGTAGGGGTTTTCGGTAAAGATGACTCGCTTCAGCACTTGCGCCTTCTGACCGCGCCTTGTAATAATTTGTTGCGAGACTAATCTTTGTCTTCTGTAGCTCCAAACCCAAGCCTGAAAGAGAAAAACATGCCATTAAATGCCCGAGCCCCCATTGCCGCGATGTTCATCCTGCTGCTTGCCGGCGTGGCCCAGGCGCAAACCAAAGCGCCCGTGTGTGTACACGATGAAAGTGTCAAGGAGCGGTTCTTGCCCGTGGAGCTTCTCACCGGAAACCCCATGACGGACAGTCGCGAGCTGGTATTTGCACCGGTTGATCGTGTGTATCCCTTTGTCGACGAATTACCTGATGGTTCTGTGGGCAAGGGGGATGTGACGCTCAAGGGCCCGATGCAATGGGAAGGTCAGGGCGGGACCGTCTACGAAATTTACGAGCGAAAGGTGCCGCGTGCGCATGAGCGTTTTGCCATGACGCCAGACCGCACCGCCATCGGCCGGGTCTATGACCAGCGCTTTGGAAACGCGACCAACGAGGGGAAGTTCCCGATCGGCCTCTGGACCCAGGGCCAGGTACGCCGCTACAACACCAGCTATTTCGCCGCCAGAGGTACACGCAACGATGTGACGTCAGTTGAAATTGAAAAACTTTCCTGTGTGTATGAGGGGACACCGGGCGCGGTGCAGTACGGCTGGAAAACCGGATCCGGCACCAGCTATGGGTAAATCTATGCGCCGGGCAAGGGCCTGGTGCATGTCATGACGCGGGTGAGTGGTAACAGTGGTCGCTGAACCAGCCGGGCGAATAGGTTCTGTGCCGAGCCAATTCCCGAGCTCACACCTGTCAAAATCCCGTACATGGAACTAGTTACCTTTCTCATTGACTTCATTCTTCACGTCGACAAACACCTGGAAGCTTTCACGCGCACCTATGGCATGTGGGTGTACGCGCTGCTGTTTCTGATTGTCTTTGTGGAAACCGGTGTGGTGGTCATGCCCTTTCTGCCCGGTGACTCTTTGCTTTTCGTTGTGGGCGCACTGTGCGGCGTTGGCTTGCTGAGTCTGCCGCTGGCCATGGGTGTGCTGGTGGTGGCGGCTATTCTGGGCGACCAGTGCAACTACTCTATTGGCCGGCACTTCGGCCCCAAAGTGTTTCAGTGGGAACAGTCGCGCTTTTTCAACAAACGCGCGTTCAACCAGGCGCACGAGTTTTACGAGCGCTACGGCGGCATCACCATCATCCTCGCTCGCTTCATGCCGTTTTTGCGCACCTTTGCCCCGTTTGTTGCGGGCGTTGCCGAGATGGGCCGTACCAAGTTCACCGCGTACAACGTCATCGGTGGTCTGATCTGGGTGGTGGGCCTTACCGGTGCGGGCTATCTCTTCGGCAACCTTCCCTGGGTGCAGGCCAACCTGAGCAAAATCATCTGGGCGATGATCCTGATCCCCGGGCTGGTGGTTTTGTATGGCGCGTGGAAAGCGAGCCGCACGCAAGCCGGCACGGCTACCGTCAGTAAGCAATAACTAAAGTGGCCGGTTGCGCGCCAGCGGCGGATTTTTGGCGAAGTAGCGGCTGATGCCACGCATCAATGCATCGGCGAGTTGAATCTGGTATTCGTCGCTGCGCAGCTTGGTTTCTTCGTCGGGGTTGCTGATGAAGGCCGTCTCTACCAGCACGCTGGGAATGTCTGGCGCTTTCAGCACCGCAAAACCGGCTTGCTCCACCTTTGGTTTATGCAGCTTGCCGACGCTGCCAATCTCTCCGAGCATGGCGCCGCCGAGTTTGAGGCTGTCGTTGATCTGCGCGGTGGTGCTCATGTCGAGCAGGGCCTTTTGCACCTGCGCGTCTTTGGCCTTGACGTTGACGCCACCGACCAGATCGGCAGAGTTTTCCTTGTCTGCCATCCAGCGCGCCGAGCTGCTGCTGGCTCCCTTGTCACTCAAGGCAAACACGCTGGCGCCCTGCGGGCGTGGCGTGAAAAAAGCGTCGGCATGAATACTGATGAACAGATCGGCCTGGACACGTCTGGCTTTTTGTACGCGGATATGCAGCGGCACAAAAAAATCCGCGTCACGCGTGAGATAGGCGCGCATATTGGGGATGGCATTGATGCGGTCGCGCAGGCGCAGGGCGATCTGCAGCACCACGTCTTTCTCGCGCGTGCCGCCGGGGCCAATGGCGCCCGGGTCTTCACCGCCGTGACCGGGGTCCAGCGCCACGATGATGAGGCGGTCGGTCTTGTTGCGCTTGCCGGCCCCCGCGCCCACGGTCTCCTGGGGCGGCTTGACGGAAGGCGCGGCAGGTGCTTCGACGGCGGCTGGCGGCCGGGTTGACTGTTTGGTAATCAGCTCACCCAGCGGATCTGGCAGCGGGGCTGATGGTGTTGCAGGTGCGGGTGCCTTGCTGTCCTTGAGGCGCTCTGCAATCAGCGCTTCCAGCGGGTCTGGCGCCTGCGTGGGGTAGAGGTCAAACACCAGACGGTGCTGGTAGGCAGCCACGGGTGGCAAGGTAAACACCTGCGGCAACATGTGCTGCTTCAAGTCGATCACCAGGCGCACGACGCCGGGCGCATTTTGTCCCACGCGTATGCCTGAGATGTTGGGGTCGTCGGGTTTGACTTTGGCGATCAGCTCGCGCAGCGCAGGAATCAGGTCTATGCCTTCAATGTCTACCGCCAGACGCGGTGGCTCGACCACAAAAAACTGTTTGGCCTTGAGCTCGGTGTCGGATTCGATGGTGACGCGTGTGTAGTCTTTGGCGGGCCACACGCGCACCGCCAGAATGCTTGCGCCGCGGGCAATGTGCTGCACGCCCAGCAACAGGACCAGGCTTCCCATTTGTATGGCGCTGCGCCGGTTGATGTATGAGCTCATGGCAACAAGGCCTCGCCGATGTCGGTGCGGGCATTCAGGGTCACGGTGCGAGTTTCGTCTGCCTGCATCTCGATGTAGATGTCCAGGTCTGCGGCCGGCAGGTGGTCGCCAGCTTTTTCGGGCCACTCCACCAGCTTCAGGCCGGGGCTGGAAAAGATGTCGCGAAAGCCAGCCTCTTCCCATTCGTCGGGATCGTTGAAGCGGTAAAAATCGCAGTGCCAGATGTTGTGTATGGCGCCCGATGCGGCGCCGGTCACGGTGTAGGGTTCAACCACCGCGTAGGTCGGGCTTTTGATGCGGCCCTGCACGCCCAGGGCCTGAAGCACATGCCGAGCAAATGTTGTTTTGCCTGCACCCAGATCGCCATGTAATTGAATCAGCGCGTTGCAGCCGCTCAGCTTGCCCGCTAGCGCTGCGGCGAAGCCCTGGGTGTCTGCCTCGGTCGCCCAGACAATACTTTTTACAATGGGCGGGTGATCGTCAATAGCCATCAATTCGTTTCTCAAATTCAGACTTGGGCGCGCGAGCTTGGATTTTCGCAAATCGGCATTGCAGGGGTTGATTTGTCATCGGCCGAGCCCGGATTATCGGCCTGGCTGGCGGCTGGTTTTCATGGTGACATGAATTACATGGCCGCGCACGGTTTGAAGCGCGCGCGGCCGGCCGAGTTGGTGCCAGGCACGGTGAGTGTGATCACGGCGCGCATGGACTACCTGCCCGCTTCCACATCCGCCATTCCGGGCCAATGGCAGGCCACGGAACTGGCGCGCCTGCAGCGACCCGGCGAGGCGATTGTGTCGGTCTACGCCCGGGGTCGGGACTATCACAAGATCATGCGGGCACGGCTGCAAAAACTGGCCGAACGTATTGCGGTTGAGGTCCAGGCATTGGGGCATCGCGCCTTTACCGACTCTGCCCCCGTGCTGGAGGCCGAGCTTGCCGCGCGCAGCGGACAGGGCTGGCGCGGCAAACACACGCTGCTGCTTAACCGAGAGGCTGGGTCCACGTTTTTTCTGGGCGAAATCTATGTGGATATTGCCTTGCCGCCCAGCGAGCCGGTGACCGGACATTGCGGCAGTTGCAGCGCGTGTATAGACGCTTGTCCGACGCAAGCCATCGTTGCGCCGCACAAACTGGACGCCAGGCGCTGCATTTCTTACCTCACGATCGAGCACGCCGGGCCGATTCCGCTGGAGTTGCGCCCCTTGATCGGCAACCGCATTTACGGTTGCGACGACTGCCAGCTCGTGTGCCCGTGGAACAAGTTTGCGCAGCGCAGCGCCTTGCCTGACTTTGACGAACGCAAGGGATTGACGGGCCAGCAACTGGGCACCTTGTTTGCGTGGACCGAAGAAGAATTTTTGCGCTACACCGAAGGCAGCGCCATCCGCCGCATTGGCCACGAGCGCTGGCTGCGCAACATTGCCGTGGCCATGGGTAATGCGCTGCGCGCCGGTGTCGACGGTGCGGGCCTTCGGGTGGCGCTGGAGACTCGGCGGGAGCATGCCAGTGACGTGGTGCGGGAGCATGTGGCGTGGGCGCTTTCGCAAGGGGTTTGAAGTCAAATTGGCATTCTGCCCTTTAACAACGGGAAGATACAGCTATTAATTTGGTAGCATTTTGTGTCGGCTGCACAGGGTGGACACGGTCTTTATAATTGCGACGTGTCCATCGCTTCTCCTTCCACCCGCCCGCACTGGGCAGGTTTTGCAGCCTGGCTGAGCTTCATCGCCGTGGCTGCTGCGCTGCTGGCGCCGGTATCCCTGCTGGCCGAGGAAGTGCGCACCGGCAAGCTCCGCGGACTTTGCAGCGCGGGCAAAGCGCTGAACCAGGGCGGTGATGATTCGGCCTCTCCCGCTTCGCATTGCGAGTTGTGCGGGTCTGCAGGGCCAGGGCTGCTGCCTTCGCCTTCCGCCGCGGTATTTTCCGCAGCCGTCACCGCGATCGCCTTTGTTGTTCGCGACGCTGTGCGCTCTGCATCGTCCCCAGGCCTGCCTTTTAGCCGCGGCCCCCCAGTCGTTTGAACTGATTCATTCGCTGTTGTTGCTGATCTGACCGCAATCCATGCTGGATCACCGATTTGGTGGTTCATGCGGCATGGATCCCGGATCGAGTCCGGGATGACATCTTTAAGCGTCATTGCGGGCTTGACCCGCAATCCATGGTGCGCGAGCCTGACAGCGGTTCATGCGACATGTTCCCGGATCGAGCCCGGGATGACGCCTCTTTCAGTTTTCCTTCTTTCTGGAATTTTCATGTTTTTTCATATTGCTATTAAAACTGTAGCTGCGTTCGCTTTATTTGCGGGGGTGATGCCCGCTTTTTCCGCTGGGGTAGCTGCAACATCAATCGTTGTTCCGGCCAGTGCGGTTGTTGCCGTGAGTGGCATCGCAGCACAGCCCGTTCAGGTCAAAGACGCGTGGGTACGCGCCACCGTACCGGGCCAGAAAGGCACCGGCGCTTTCATGAATATCACGGCCAAAACGGCGACGCGATTGATCGGCGCATCTTCACCGCTGGCGGGGGTCACCGAGGTGCATGAAATGAAGATGGAGGGCGACGTGATGAAGATGCGCGCCTTGCCTGCACTCGATCTGCCAGCCGGAAAAACCGTGGAGCTTAAAGCCGGGGGTTACCACCTGATGCTGCTAGACCTGAAGCAAAACTTGCCCAAAGGAAGCACCGTGCCGTTGACGCTGATGTTCAAGGACAGCAAGGGTGTGCAAAGCCGTGTGGAGTTAAAACTGCCGGTCGCTACAACCGCGTCTGCCGCCGCGTCGGCCGCGTCGGCTCCGGTCAGAGCCGAGAGCCACGACCACAAGCACTGACTATTTGGTCTTGCCGCCGGCCAGGCGGCGGTAGACGGTGGCCCGGCTGATGCCCAGTGTTCGGGCGGCTTTCATGACATTGCCTTTGGCGTCACTGACCGCCTTTCGGATCAGCGCCGTCTCGACATCCTTGAGTGGCAAATCGGGTGCACGGGATTCCTTGCTGCTGCGCACGGGACCGTTGCCGCAGCGCAGCGGCAAGGCCTGCAGGCGCAGGCCTGACCACAAGGGCACATCGATGGCTTGTGCGTAAGACATCGGGTTGCTGTTTGCAGCGTCAAACAGCATTTCAAAAGGCATCGCAAACAGCTCGCTGCAATGTGCAGGTGATGAGCTGTTCGCAGCCAGAGAGGGAACCATTTGCCGCGCAACCGGGTTTGCGCCTGTCACCCAGCCGTCCGGGTCCAGGCAGATCAGGCCGTCGGACTCTTCACCCAGGCTGTGGCTGGACCAGTTCAGGCGGATCATCAGCTCATGCGGCCTGCTTTGCGTCAGCGCGTTTTCAATGCTGCGTGCTGACTGCACCACCAGGTGTTTGAGTTCGGGCCGCTCGACCACGTCCACGCCGGTCAGGTCCAGCATGCCGGCGCACTGGCCGTCGGGACCGAACAAAGGCGCACCTGCGCAGCTGTATGAGGCATTGGCATTGAAAAAATGCTCGCCGCGGTGCAGCCACACCGGCTGCAGCTCTGACAGCGCGGCGCCAATGGCCGTGGTGCCTACACTGGCCTCGGACAAATCAACACCAATGCGGGTGATCAGACTGGCGCGCCGGTCCTGCCGGTCAATCGCGCCATTGACGTCGACCACCACGCCTTGCGCATTGGTCAGGATGGCGAAATAACGTGTACTGGCAATCGCGGCGCCCAGCTTTTCCAGCACCGGACGGGCGGCCTGCACCAGCACCTCGTTGGCTTCCTTGGCGCGCAATGCGGCCTCTGCAGAAATGAGGTCAAAAGTGATGTGTTGATCTGGCCGCTGGCCACTGTCCAGGCAGCGCCGCCAAGAGCGCTCAATCCAGTCTTCAGCCAGCGTACCGGAGGGGCTTTTGCCATCCTGCAGCACCGCCTGCCTGGCCTGCGCGATCTGCTGCAGCCGTTGATCGGAAGAGGGTGGAAGGACGGGCAGCATGGGAGTGAGTGGGTCGGTTGACGCAGCCTACCAGAGCTGACGGCGATGCGCTGCCCGGTGGGAACTGATTGTTTCATTTTGAGAATTTCAAAACCGTTTGGCAAGCTTTCAAGGGTTTACCCTAGGCGGCCGCAGGGGGCGCAATTCAACAATGAGTGCCGTAGTGTCCCGTCCCGCAAATAAAGGCGATATGAAATTGCCCGTTCAGCCGCCATGCGGCGTTGCTCGTCGTTGCCATAGCTACGGCTATGTCGCCTCCTCGCGCCTTGCCTGACAGCTGACTGGACAATTTCATTTCATCACCTTAATAGCGGTACGGGACACCAGCCCCAAGCCACAGGAGTCAAGCCCCATGCAAGTTCAGTTCAACGTCAACGGCAAATCATGCAGCGTGGAGACTCCACCGCACACCCTTCTGGTGCAGGTGCTGCGAGAGGAGCTCAAACTCACCGGCACCCATGTTGGCTGCGACACCGCCCAGTGCGGCGCCTGCACCGTCCTCATGAACGGTCGCGCCGTCAAATCCTGCAATATGCTGGCGGCCCAGGCTGCTGGCTGCGAGATCACCACCATTGAGGGCCTGGCCGCTGCCGACGGCACCATGCACCCGATGCAGGCTGCATTCAAGGAGTGCCACGGGCTGCAATGCGGCTTTTGCACAACCGGCATGGTGATGAGTGCGGTTGACCTGTGCAAACACCACCCTAAAGCCACGGACGGCGAAGTGCGTGAGCTGCTGGAGGGCAATATCTGCCGCTGCACCGGCTACCAAAACATTGTCAAGGCTGTGCAGCATGGTGCTGCAGCCATGGCACAGGCCTGAAGGAGCAGACCATGGGTGCATCCGACTTCGTCAACCTGCCCAACATTGGTACGTCTGTCCGCCGCAAGGAGGATTACCGCTTTCTGACCGGTGGTGGCCAATACACCGACGACATCACGCTGGCTCACCAGAGTTATGCGGTGTTTGTTCGCTCACCGCATGCGCACGCCAACATCAACAGCATCAATACAGCCTCCGCCAAGGCCGCGCCGGGTGTGCTGGGGGTGTTTGTGGGTGAAGACGTCGCTGCTGACAAGATCAATGGCCTGCCGTGCGGCTGGGGCATCACCAGCACCGATGGCACGCCGATGAAGGAGCCGCCGCACCCCATCCTGGCCCAGGGCAAGGTGCGCTACGTGGGTGACCACGTCGCCATGGTGGTGGCCGAGACGCTGGAGCAGGCCAAAAATGCTGCCGAGTTGGTGACGGTAGATTACGAAGTGCTGAGCGCCGTGGTCCGCGTGACAGATGCGGGCAAGGCCACTGCGCTGCATGAGGCCGCGCCCGACAACCATTGCTACAAATGGGCGATCGGCGACAAAGGCCAGGTCGATGCGGTGTTTGCCAACGCTGCACATGTGACCAGGCTTGACCTGACCAACAACCGGCTGATTCCCAACGCGATGGAACCACGCGCTGTGATTGGCTCCTACAGCCGCGCCACCGACGAATACGTGCTGTACGTCTCCAATCAAAACCCTCACGTTGAGCGCCTGCTGCTCACCGCCTTTGTCATGGGCCTGCCCGAGCACAAGGTACGTGTGATTGCGCCCGACGTGGGTGGCGGCTTTGGCTCCAAGATCTATTTGTACGCAGAAGACGTGTGCCTGACCTGGGCGTCGAAAAAGCTCAACCGCAACATCAAGTGGACAGCCGACCGGAGCGAGGCTTTCGTCAGCGATGCGCACGGGCGCGACCATTCCAGCTACGCCGAAATGGCGATGGACAAAGACGGGAAGTTTTTGGCGATGCGGGTGCATACCGATGCCAACATGGGCGCCTACCTGTCAACCTTTGCGCCAGCGGTGCCGACCATCCTCTACGCCACTTTGCTGGCCGGCCAGTACACCTGTCCGCAGATTTATGTCGAGGTCGATGCCTGGTTCACCAACACCGCCCCGGTGGATGCTTATCGGGGCGCCGGCCGGCCCGAAGCCACGTATCTACTGGAGCGTTTGGTCACACGCGCAGCGTGGGAACTGGGTTTGAGCCAGGACGAAATTCGCCGCCGCAACTTCGTGAAGGACTTTCCATACCAGACGCCTGTGGCCCTGCAATACGACGTGGGCGACTTCCATGCCCTGCTCAAGCGCGGCAACGAGCTGGCCGATGTGGCTGGTTTTGAAAAGCGCAAAACCGCGTCCGCCGCCAAAGGCCTGTTGCGCGGCATCGGTTATTCCTGCTACATCGAGGCCTGCGGCCTGGCGCCCAGCAACATTGCCGGTGCGTTGGGCGCACGCGCTGGTTTGTTTGAGTGCGGCGAGGTGCGCGTGCACCCGACCGGCAGCGTGACGGTGTTCACCGGTTCACACAGCCACGGCCAGGGGCATGAGACCACCTTTGCGCAGGTCGTTGCGGCGCGGCTGGGCATTTCGGTGGATGCGGTGGACATCGTGCACGGCGATACCGGGCGCGTGCCTTTCGGCATGGGCACCTACGGGTCACGCTCCATGTCGGTAGGCGGTACGGCCATCATGAAAGCCCTCGACAAGATAGAGACCAAGGCCAAGAAGATTGCAGCCCACCTGATGGAAGCCAGCGATGCTGACGTCGCGTTTGCCAACGGCGATTTCACTATCAAGGGCACCGACAAGAAGGTGACCTTCGGCCAGGTAGCGCTGACGGCTTACGTGCCGCACAACTACCCGCTCGACAAGCTGGAGCCTGGCCTCAACGAGACCGCGTTTTACGACCCGACCAATTTCACCTTCCCGGCCGGCACTTACATCTGCGAGGTCGAGGTCGACCCCGCGACCGGTGTGGTGCGTGTTGACAGCTTCACGGCGGTTGATGATTTCGGCAACATCATCAACCCCATGATTGTTGAAGGCCAAGTGCACGGCGGGCTCGTGCAGGGCATCGGCCAGGCGCTGCTTGAAAACTGTGTGTACGACCCCGATTCCGGCCAGTTGCTCACAGGTTCTTTCATGGACTACGCGATGCCGCGCGCCGATGACATGCCCAGCTTCAAGCTCGACACCCTGTGTACGCCCTGCAGCCACAACCCACTGGGCGCCAAGGGCTGCGGTGAGGCCGGTGCGATTGGCTCGCCGCCGGCGGTCATCAATGCCGTGCTTGATGCGCTACGGCCGCTGGGTGTGCTTGATTTCGACATGCCCGCATCGCCCAGCCGTGTCTGGGAAGCAATTCAATCGGCCAAGCGCTAAAGGAGTGATCACCATGTATCCATTCACTCTTGAGCGTCCTTCCACCCTGGCTGATGCGGCCAAACAGGCTCTTGCCGGCGCCACGCCGCTGGCTGGCGGCCAGACCCTGCTCGCTGCCATGAAGCTGCGCCTGTCCAACCCCGGTCAGTTAGCCGACCTGAGCGGCATCAAAGAACTCACAGGCATTCGGCGCGAAGGCAATGCCTTTGTGATCGGTGCCATGACGCGCCATCTGGACGTAGCCAACCACGCCGAGATCAAGGCCGCGCTGCCTGCACTGGCGGACCTCGCCAACAACATTGGGGACAGGCAGGTACGCGCGATGGGTACCTTGGGTGGCTCGGTTGCCAACAATGACCCCTCCGCCTGCTACCCGGCGGCGGTGCTGGCGCTGGGCGCAACCATCCACACCACCAAACGCAAAATTGCGGCAGAATATTTTTTCCTAGGCATGTTCTCCACCGCGCTGGATGCGGGCGAACTGATTACCGCGATCAGTTTTCCCATTCCCAAACGCGCCGCATACATGAAGTTCAAACAACCTGCTTCCCGCTTTGCGCTGGTGGGCGTGTTTGTGGCTCAGTTCGACACGGGGGCCAGGGTCGCGGTCACTGGCGCGGCCAGCGGCGTGTTTCGCCATAAGGGGCTGGAAGACGCCATCAGCAAAAACTTCACACCCCAAGCGGCGGCGAGCGTCAAAATCGACGCGACCGACCTGAACAGCGACATCCACGGTTCGGCTGCTTACCGCGCCAACCTGATCAGCGTGTTGACGCAACGCGGTGTGGCCAAGGCGATGGCTTGACTTTGGCCTTCTCAGTTCGGGCTGAGCCTGCCCTGGCCCTGGTCTGAATGGGTTTGAAGCGATTTAGGCCTTCAGCCCTTTATAGACGGGCGCAAGCAGCTCCTGAATTGATAGCGAATTTAGCGCAGGCTAAACTGATCCGATGACACTTTTTTCCACGATAGACGCTCTGACGCAGGCCTTGCAGCAGGCGGGCTACTTTGCCGACCGGCGGCTGGCTACCGCCGTGTTTCTCGCGCTGAAGTTGCAACGTCCGTTGCTGCTCGAAGGAGAGCCCGGCGTCGGCAAAACCGAGCTCGCCAAAGCGCTTTCGCTGGCGCTGCAACGTCAACTGATCCGCCTGCAGTGTTACGACGGTCTGGAGCAGCGTGAGGCGCTGTATGAATGGAATTACGCCGCCCAGCTCTTGCACATGCGTGCCGTTGAGGGCCGAAGTGAAGCTGCAGATGTTGAACGCGAGGTCTACCAGGATAAATACCTGATCCGCCGGCCCTTGCTGCAGGCGCTTCAGGCGCCTGTACCCGGTGCTGTATTGCTCATTGATGAGGTAGACAGGGCAGACGAACCCTTCGAAGCCTTTTTGCTCGAGTACCTGGGCGAATACCAGGTCAGCATTCCCGAAATTGGCACGGTGCGGGCCGAGGTGACGCCGGTCACCATTCTCACCAGCAACCGCACGCGTGAACTCAATGACGCCGTCAAACGCCGCTGTCTGTACCACTGGCTGGATTATCCCGACCGGGAACGCGAGCTCGCCATCGTACGGGCGCAGGTGCCGCAGGCCGGTGAGCAGTTGTCTGCACAGGTAGCCAGCTTTGTAGACCGCCTGCGCCGCTCGCCATTCGGCAACGCCTTTCAGCGCGCGCCCGGTATTGCAGAAAGCGTGGAGTGGGCCAAAGCACTGGTCGCGCTGGACACGCTGGTGGTGGACCCGGAAGTGGTGATGGACACCGCGGGCATCTTGTTCAAGCAGCGTGAAGATGTGGCGGCGCTGACGCATGCCCTGGCGGTGGATTTGCTCAAGCCGCAGGAAGAAGCTGTCTGAGATGTTGCTTGGTGACGCACGCAGCGGAAAACTCGCCGACAACATCGCCGGCTTCGGCCGCGCCCTGCGTCGCGCAGGGGTCAAGGTGGACAGCCAGCGTATCGCTCTCGCCAAAGAAGCCGCGCTCCTGGTGGGCATCAGCGAAAAAAATGATTTGAGTCCAGCCTTTGAAGCCGTCATGGTCAGCCGCGAGCAGGACCGCCTGGTGTTTCGCGAGTTGTTTGACGTGTATTTTCAGGATCCCAAAGTTGCCAACAAACTGCTTGCACAGCTGCTGCCCAGCGCAGAAGGTAAAGCGGAGCCCAGCAGGCGTCGACCGCGCGTGCGTGAAGCGCTGGCGCCGCAAAAAACATTCGGACAGCAGGCCAAGCCATCCAGCGAAGACCAGAAAGTTGAGTTTGACGCCGCCATGACGGCCAGTGACATTGAGCGCTTGCGGCACGCCGACTTCGCCTCCCTCTCAGGCACCGAATACCGGTTGGTTGAAAGCCTGGCCAGCGACATCAAGCTGCCGCTGCCGCACTTTGCATCGCGTCGCAGCCGGCCCGCGGCCTCGGGCGCACGTATGCACTGGCCAGGCGTGATGCACGAAGCCGCGCGTACCGGCGGTGAGCTGATGCGCCTGCCGCGCCTGCAACGGCGCCAGCAGGCGTTGCCTTTGTTGGTGCTGGTGGATGTGTCGGGCTCCATGGAGCGTTATGCGCGCCTGCTGCTGGCTTTTTTGCACGCGGCCACACGCCGCCACCCCCACCGCGATGTGTTTGCCTTTGGCATGCACCTGACCGATTTGACGCAGGCTTTTCGGCGGGCCGATACCGACGAGATGCTGGCCCATGCCAGCGCAGCCATTGAAGATTTTGCAGGCGGCACGCAGTTGGGTGCGTCGCTGGCCAGTCTGCGCGAGCATCACGCGCGCCGACTGGTTGGCAGACGGACGATCGTGCTGGTCATCAGCGATGGGCTGGACACCGGTGAGCCGGACGAGTTGGCGGAGGAGCTGGCTTGGCTGCGCCGGCGCAGTCGCCGTCTGCTGTGGCTTAACCCCTTGCTGCGTTTTGATGGTTATGCGCCCCTGGCGCGCGGCGCCGCAGTGCTGCATGCCCAAGCACACGGCATGCTGGCGGTTCACAATTTAAGCAAGCTTGAGGAACTGGCCGCCAGTCTGGCTGCTCTGATGAAAAAGTAGCATGCCACGCGACCGGTCCAGGCACGTGATGCCGGCATGGCTCCCGGATCGAGTCCGGGATGACAAAGCCAAAGATGATCAGCTGGTCAAGAACGGATCGAGTTCGAGGATTCGGGGAAATTTGAAAAGGGAAAAATAAAAATGGACATGCAAGCAAGCCGCCAGCTGGCGGTGACACAACAACAGGCCTGGGATGCACTTAACGATCCCGCGGTACTTAAAACCTGCATACCAGGTTGCGACAAGGTGGAGGCTACGGGCGAGAACCAGTACGCCATCGGCATGGCTTTAAAAATCGGGCCAGTTTCCGCCAAGTTCACCGGCAAGATCACGCTCAGCGACATTCAGCCACCCGAAAGCTACAAGCTTTCATTTGAAGGGCAGGGCGGTCCTGCCGGGTTTGGCAAAGGCAGCGCTGCGGTCAGCCTGGCCCCTAATGCCGAAGGTTGCGAGTTGTCGTACACCGTACATGCCTCCGTGGGCGGCAAGATCGCGCAGCTGGGCCAGCGCCTGATCGACGGCGCGGCCAAGTCCTTGGCCGAAGACTTTTTCAAACGCTTTGACGATGAAATGCAGCGCCAGCACCCAGAGAGCTACACGGCCAAAATGGTAATGGGTGAAGTGGAGACAGGCGCGCCAGTGGTCGCGTCATCATCCCGGCCTGCCATACCGCTGTGGGTGTGGGCGGTGGGCGCGGCAGTACTAGGCCTGGCCGTCTGGCTGGCCACGTAGGCGGCACGGGCCGCCGGGGGAAAGGACAAGCAAATGGAAAACCTCGATGTGATGGTGCTGCGCACCTTGCGCGACTGGCGCGCGTCGGGCAAACGCGCCTTGCTTGCCACCGTGGTGCGCACCTGGGGCTCGTCACCGCGACCGGTGGGCTCCATCATGGCGCTGTGCGAAGACGGCGCGGTGGTTGGCTCAGTCTCTGGCGGCTGCATTGAAGATGACCTGATCTACCAGCACACACAAGCCTATGCGACGGCGCCCTCGGCAGATGAAAGCAAGAAGGCCATCCCGTCGGGCCCGCCAACCTTTGTCAAATACGGCGTCACCGCTGACGAAGCACACCGCTTCGGCTTGCCCTGCGGCGGAACGCTGGAGTTGCTACTGGAGTACGACCCAGACGCTGCCGCCCTGGCACAACTGGTGACTGCGCTGGAAGCCGGGCACCTGATGCAGCGCAGCGTGCAACTGAAAGACGGCGATGTGGTGCTGTCTCAGGCGCTGGCCCCGGCCGAGCTCAGCGTTTCAGCAACCCAACTGGTCAACACTTTCGGCCCCGAGTACCGCATGCTGCTCATAGGCGCGGGTCAGCTCACAGAGTACCTGGCCACCATGGCTCTGTTCAGCGGCTTTGCGGTGACAGTGTGCGACCCACGCGAGGAGTACCGCAGCGCCTGGCAGGTGGCGGGCGCCAAAGTCATCAGCGACATGCCCGACGATGTGGTTATCGCCTTCAAGCCTGACAGGCGCAGCTGCGTGATTGCACTGACCCACGACCCCAAGCTCGACGACCTGGCCTTGATGGAGGCGCTGGCAACCGACGCGTTTTACGTAGGGGCCATCGGATCCCGCCGCAACAACGAGACCCGCCATCTGCGCATGGCGGAACACTTCAGTTTGAGCGAAGCCTCGCTTGCGCGTCTGCGCGGCCCCATTGGCATCTACATCGGCAGCAAAACGCCGCCCGAGATTGCAGTCAGTGTCATGGCCGAAGTGCTGGCCGTGAAAAACGGTGTGGTGTTGCCGCGCGATATGGAAGTGGCGCAAGCTAAAAACGAACGTGCGGTGCCAGAAAACGAAGCAGCGAATTTGGTGTGCGCACCTAGGCGGTAGGGGGCGGATTGGCTTGACAAGCAGCCTGGCAGTACCTAAACTTCTGGCCTAGGTGCTAAGGGGCGCCTACCCGCTCAAGAGGCTCTCACCCTTCACGTCATCTTTTCGACTAGACAGTTTTTTCTGCTTCGTTGGCCATTCGCGGGATTGGCCTCCAACGAAACCAGGAGTTCCTGTCATGGCATCTACGCCACCCTTTCCCCCTCGCTTATTGTCCGGTATCGGTCAAGCAATTGCTATGGCATTGCCAGACTGTGCATCGGTGATGCATTCGGTTCGCCGACATCTGGCCTTCGCCATCCCACGCGTAAAGCCCATTGCGGCTGACGGCTCGTCACGCAGCCTCTCTGGAGTCTGGATATGACCGCGCTACTGACTGAGCTAAAGACGCGCGCGCGTATCCTGCGAAATGCCAAGCGCAAAGATGCTGGGGCCGGAACCCGCGCCGATGCGCCTGACAGTGGCGAGGACCTGCGCCTGCGCGACTGCCTGAGCCGGGTTGCTCGCGACGCAGGATTCACCCACTGGGACCATGCGCGTCGCGTTTTAGGCGGCTTGGCCAGCACCGCCGATGACATGGGCACTTTCTGGCACGCACCTGCGTGCAACTCGCTGCTCAACGGGTGGTTTACCGACCTTGCTCACGCCCGCGCCGCGCAGGCAACCGAGCGCGGTGCATTTCTGTTGCCCTACAAGCGCCAGTTCATGGTGGTAGGAAGCGACTTCATCTTCGAATTGGCACTGGATCCTGTCGACCCGGCCTGGGCGGCCGCCCGGTACGACCTTGCTGGCAGTTATGGCAGCGCTGCCTGGTTCGCACTGGCCCAACAGCGCCTGAAAGCGCCGCCCCGAACTTTTGCGCCTATATCCGACAGAAAGCTGTGACACCGCAGCCATCAAACCTCACCCATTAAATCTGGATCACATCATGAATACAAACAACCGCGAGCTGAGAAGGCAATACAAGCTCACACCGCCACCCATGGGGATTTACCTCATCCGCAACACCGTTAACCAACGTGTTTTCGTTGGCGCCAGTACCAACGTACAAGGTGCCATCAACCGTGAGCGGTTCGATCTGCAGCAAAAGTCGCATCGCAATTCACGCCTGCTTCAGGATTGGCTGGCCTACGGCTCAGAGACTTTCACCTTCGAAGTACTCAGCACCGTTCTGCCGCGGACGGAGCCGGACTTTGACTACAAAGCCGAGTTGGCGTCACTTCTGGAGCTGTGGCGCGAAGAACTGCAGTGTTACGGCGAAAGCGGATACAACACCAACCGCGTGAGGGCAGGCTCATGAAAACCGACTCAATTGATTTGTTTCTCAAGCTGAACGAAGCGCGCGCTACTGTGCAGTTGAAACTAGACGAAGAACTTGGCACCTTGCATGGCCTCAGCCTGAGCGACTTTATTGTTCTGCTTAGCCTGTCTGGCGCGAAGGATGGCCGCCAGGTGGTGGGTGACCTGGTACGACCGCTGGGCGTGCAGCGCTCCGCCGTCGTGCGGCAATTGATCCCGTTGGAAAAAACCGGGCATATCAAGCGCGATAGCGGACCCGCCAGCGACGGAAAGCGCTATGTGGCCATTCGACCCGTCGGCAGGCGCGTGTTGAGTGAAGCGCTCACCACGGCGGACATGCATTTGCTGAGGCTTTTTGAGGAGTTGAAAATGTCCAAAATGGACTTTCATGCTAAGCGTCTGGCGGGTTAACTGCTGGTAACGCTGTCTTGCTGGACGATTTTGCGGCCGGACTAGAGTCGAAGCGGGTCTGGTTAGATAGACTCCCGTCACGACACTCCCTCTTATTAACTGCGAGCCTTCAGGACTGGACCATGCACCTGCTGCGGAATCTATTGATCTTCTCTGGTTTGCTTGTTGCTGGCTTTGCCTCAGCGACGGAATTCAGTCCGGTGCCCCTTGTTGCGCGGATGACGGATGTCGCCAAGGCGCCTGTCCCGTTTGACCTGGTGACGCTCAAGCGCAACTGGAAGCAGCGCATCGCCGCCATGCGTGCCACGGGTGTCATGCCTATCCTGGACATCGAATCCAATCTGGACGAAAACCTGGATATGCAGGCTTTTGCGCGCAGCATGGACGCGGAGGGTGTGGCGCTGATCGCCTTTTCAGGGCATGCGAGGGGCAGGGGCTGGAGTGATGCCGCCAAATATGCGGTGGCTGCTGATCCGTGGCGCTACATCCCGGCAGGTGATGGCGGTTTGCCGCCAGACTGGAAGCGGGACCCGGTGGCTTTCGCGAAAATTTCCATGGAGCGGGTCGTCAAGGACGGCTATCCCATGTTGGGCGAGTACGAGTTTCGTCATTACCCATCACCCGATCAAATTCAGCGCGGCCAAACGAATCGCGACGAGGATTTGCCGATCGACAGTCCTGCTGCGCATTTGCTTTTTCAGTTTTCTTCAGACACAGGTATTTCTTTTCAGATTCATCAGGAGATTGAAGACAAGTACTTGCCGCCACTTGAAAAGATGCTCACGCAGTACCCCAAAGCCAAGGTGATCTGGAGCCACCTCGCGCAGATGCGGTATCAGGCGCGCAACACCGTTTATGGGCCTGACTATGTGCGCAAGTTGATTGAAAAGCATCCGAACCTTTACTTTGATCTGTTCGTCGGCCCCCCGCAGCATATTTATCCATCGAGCAATGAGTACCCCGGCAGATATTGGGACCGCAGCACGGGCAAGCTCCTGCCCGAGTGGGCAAAGCTCATCTCCGCCCACCCCTGGCGTTTCCTGGCCGCGCTCGATCTCAATGGAATGATCATGCCGACCTTCGCGGGCAGGGTGCGCGCGCAACGGGGGGTCTTGGCCAGCCTACCGGAGTCGGTGCAGGAGATCGTGGCGTACAAGGCGGCCTGGAAGCTGTTATTCAACGAAGAGTTATGAGGCAATGCTCGCCTGAGAATGACGAGAGAAAAGTGCCTATTGCCCTTGTTTAATGGGCGCGAACAGCTATAAAAAACATAGCGGTCTTCATTCCCACCACTGTCAACAACAGCGACCCGAACAGGTGCAGCGAAGCCGTACCCAGAGCCAGGGCGTAGCGCTCCTGTTGCAGCATGGCAATCACTTCTGCGGAAAAGGTCGAGAAGGTGGTTAACGCGCCCAGGAAGCCGGTGACCAGCAGCAGGCGCCACACCGGGTCGATTTGCGGTATGGCCTGGAAGGTTGCCACGCAAACACCGACCAGGTAGCCGCCTATCAGGTTAGCGGCGAGAGTGCCCCAAGGGATCAGGCCTGCGGGATTGAGCCACAGGCCCAGACCCCAGCGGGCCAGGGCGCCGACGCAGGCGCCTGCGCAGATAGCCAGAACGGACCACATCAACGTGCTCTCTATTTTTCTTTGCCCATCACCAAGTCGGGCAAGATGGTGACGATTTGCGGGAACAACGTGATCAGCACAATGCAGATCACCATACAGATGAAAAACGGAATGGCCGCACGTGCAATGACGTTGCTGTCTTTGCCGGTCATGTTTTGCAGCACAAAGAGGTTAAAGCCGACAGGCGGCGTGACCTCGGCAATCTCAACCAGCAGCACGATGAAGATGCCGAACCAGATCAGATTGAACCCGGCTTTCTGCACCATGGGCATGACCACCGCCGCCGTCAGCACAATCATGCTGATGCCGTCCAAGGCCGTTCCAAGAATCAGATAAATCACCACCAGCGAACCGATCAACGCGTAAGGAGAAAGCTGCATCGCGTTGACCCACTCAGCCAGCTCGCGCGGTATACCGGTGAAAGCCATGGTCTTGGTCAGAAATGCCGCGCCGGCCAGAATGAACATGATCATGCAGCTGGTGCGGGTGGCACCCATCAGGCCTTCGGTGAAGTTGGCCCAAGTCAGGCTGCGGCCCCAGGCGGCAATGCTGAGCGCACCCAACACGCCGTAAGCGGCGCATTCCGTCGCCGTTGCCCAGCCGGCCACTAGCACCCAGACGATAAAAACGATGAGCAGGCCGCAAGGAATCAGGTTGCCGGAGAGGCGGATTTTTTCCCTGAAGCTGGTCGGTGGATCGGCTGCCGGTACCTGATCAGGATGACGCAAGCTCCACCATGCGATGTAGCCTGAGAACAGAAGCATGAGCAGAAAGCCGGGCAAAAATCCTGCTAGAAAAATACGGATGATGGAAGCATCTGCCGCCACGGCATACACGACCATGGTGATTGAGGGGGGAATCAAAATTCCCAAGGTGCCTGCAGATGCAAGCGAACCGATTGCCAGGTTCTCGTTGTAGCCACGGCGCTTGAGTTCGGGCAGCGCTACTTTGGCAATGGTGGCGCAGGTGGCGGCAGACGAACCCGACACAGAGCCGAAAACACCGCAACCGATAACGGTTGTGTGCATCAGGCGGCCGGGAATCCTGTTAAGCCAGGGGCGCAGGCCTTCAAACATCTCTTCACTGAGCTTGGTGCGAAACAAAATTTCGCCCATCCAGATAAACAACGGCAGGGCGGCCAGCTCCCAGCTCGCGTTACTTTCCCAAAAGGCAGAAAAAAGATTCTTGCCGGGTAGGGTATTGGTAAAGAAGGCCTGACCGACCCAGCCGACGATGGCCAAAGTCATGGCAATCCATACGCCGCCCGCTAACAGTACCAGCATGATGACCAGGAGCAGCGCCCCCATGAGCAAGGTATCCATGGATTTTCTGATCTCTAAATGTCGGAAGAGAAGTCGCCCTTGGCGTGGCGCTCTTCGACCGCGCGCTGATGGCTCGGCTTGCCGCCTTGCACCACAGTCACCAGTTCATCAATCATGGCGGCCAGCAGCAGCCAGCAGCCAATAACAAAGGTTGATTGCGGAATCCAGATCGGGATCACCACCAGGCCTGTGGCCATTTCCTGAAACTCCCAGCTCTCGTAGGTGAAGGCGGTGGCGGAGTAGGTGAGGTAGCTCACGCAGATGGCTGCAATAACCAGGCAGGTGACGTCCATGATGCGACGCAGTTTTGGAGGTACTTTGTCCAGCACCAGCGTCACGCGTACAAAGTCACCGTGACGAAAAGCGTGGGCCATCGCAAAAAACGCCGCAGCAGCGCACAGCCACGAGACGATGTCGTTGACGCCACTGACAATCATGCCCGTCTGGCGACCTACCCCCGCAACAATCATCAGCACAAAGATGAGAAAGACGCAGAAGGCGCCAAGCGCACCCGCTGCGTCGAGTACACGCTCCAGAGCGCGGCGCACGTTTACTTCTTCGCTTTGTAGGCGTCGACGATGGCCACGCCCTCAGGGCCAGCAGCCTTGAGCCAGTCAGCCTGCATGATGGCGCCAACCTGGCGCATGTCGGCGTTGAGCTTGGCAGACGGCGCGTGGATTTTCATGCCGCGCTCGGTCAGCAGGCGCTTGTATTCCACGTTTTTTTCCTGAGCTACTTTCCAGCCGCGGGTTTCGGCGTCTGCTGCCATTTTCAGCAGGGCGGCCTGGGTGGGTGCGTCCAGAGCGGTAAAGGCTTTCAAATTAACCAGCACGGCGTTTTTGGGAATCCAGGCCTGGGTGTCATAGAAGTTCTTGATGTGCTCATATGTCTTGGTGTCGAACCCGGTCGAGCCCGAACTCATGTAGCTTTCAACCACGCCAGTGGCCATTGCGGCGCTCAGTTCGGCTTGCTGGATCTGAACCGGCTGCGCGCCAATCAGTTCTGCAATTTTGGCGGTGGCGGGGCTGTAAGCGCGCCACTTGATGCCGCGCAAGTCACCTACCGAATTAATCTCTCGTTTGCTGTAGATGCCTTGCGGTGCCCATGGCACCGAGAACAAGAGCTTGATACCTTGGGCAGCCAGCAGTTTTTCCATGGCTGGTTTGGAGGCGTCGTACAGGTTGCGTGCCTGCGGGTAGCTGGTAGCCAGAAACGGGACGCCGTCCAATGCATAAATCGGATTCTCGTTGGCAAAGTTGGCCAGCAAAATCTCGCCAGCCTGGGCCTGCCCGCTTTGGACCGCGCGCTTGATCTCCGGCGCTTTGAAAAGCGATGCGTTGGCATGTACCGTGATTTTGAGCTTGCCGCCAGTGGCTGCGTCAACGTCCTTGGCAAACTGGGTGATATTTTCGGTGTGGAAGTTAGTGGCGGGGTAGGCCACGGGCAAATCCCATTTTGTCTGGGCCCATGTGGCTGTACTGGCGCTGAGCAGTGCGGTAACGATGGCGAGCTTGAATTTCATGGCGACTCCAGAACTGTTGATTACTAAGTACGGATAGGATAGACGCAATTCCCGCGCCAGTTTCCCCGGACATACCCCCAAAAGTCCGACTTCTCCTCTCAAGCTGCTTTGTCAACCGCCTTATGAACCTTCGCTTTGTTGAAGCCTTTTACTGGGTGGCCTCACTCAAAAGCATTTCGCGGGCGGCTGAAAAGTTGTATCTGACCCAGTCGGCCATGTCGGCCCGCGTGGCCGCGCTGGAAGAGGAGTTGGGCGTCTTGCTGCTGGACAGGCGCGACAAGCAGTTCCGCCTGACCGTAGCTGGCACGCGATTTGTGACGTATGCGCAGAAACTTCTGGAATTGCAGCGCGAGGTCAAGGCCGAGATGGGCTCGGGTCTGGCGCTGTCCACGTCACTGCGCATAGGCGCCATTGAATCCGTGCTGCACTCGTGGCTGATCCCATGGATTGAAAAACTTCGTGTGGAGCAACCCGGGCTGGAGCTGGAGCTCACGGTGGAAACCACGCCTGTGCTGATGGACCAGATTCAACGCGGTGCGCTGGACATTGTCTTTGCCGCTTTGCCATCGGGCGGGGAGGGCGTACGTACCAAAGCCCTGCCGTCCATGCCCATGTGTTTTGCAGGGCAGGCCACCGTGCACCGCAAACGTGCCTACACGCTCACCGAGTTGGCCAAGGGCGAGTTGCTGACCTTTCAGCGCGGCTCTCAACCCCACGTGGCGTTGCTGGATGCGCTGCGCCAAGCCAAGGTAGAGAACAAGCGTATCCACACCATCTCCAGCATCTCGGCCATGGCGCAATTGGTGCAGGGCGGCTTCGGGGTGGCCACGCTGCCACTCGCCGCTGCAGAACGATTGGTGGATGTGCAGGGCCTGCGCGTGCTCAAGTGCAATGTCCAGCTGCCGCCGCTGCCGATTCACGCCAGTTATCGGAGTGATCCGGCGACGGGGATTGTTGATGGTGTGCTTAAGTCGGCCCTTGCTTTTATGTAAATCCTGTGAATTGAACCTAGGGTTTACCTGTAATTTGTCTCTGACGCGCCATCGAAAAAATTGATGACTTAAGCAATATATTTTGAGTTTGCGTCTCGGCGTGACGCTGTTCACAATCGGTTTCATCTTCAGAACGTGATGGACCCGCTGTGAATATCCTGGACCTTTCTGCCGCCGACGCAACCCCCCTTAGTGCCCAGCAAGCACGCGCCCGCATTCGCCGCGGCGAGTGGACTGCCCACACCAGTGGTCTGGCCGACGGCTATGTGCAGGGCAATGTCGTCATCCTGCCCGAGGCACTGGCAAACGACTTTTTGCGTTTTTGCCAGCGCAACCCCAAGCCTTGTCCTTTACTGGCGGTAAGTGAGCCAGGGCAGGCCAAACTGCCAGCGCTTGGCGAAGACATCGACATCTGCACCGATGTGCCGCGCTACCGCGTGTGGCGAGATGGTGAGCTGACAGATGAGCCAACAGACATCAGCACCCTGTGGCGCAAGGACCTGGTGACCTTTGTCATTGGCTGCTCCTTCTCATTTGAAGAAGCCCTGATGCAGGCCGGCCTGCGCATTCGTCACATTGACCAGGGCAGAAATGTGCCCATGTACCGCACCAGCGTGGCCACCGAATCGGCTGGTCCTTTCCGCGGACCTATGGTTGTTTCCATGCGGCCGTTCAAAGCTGCCGATGTCATACGCGCGGTGCAAATCACCTCCCGGTTTCCCAACGTGCATGGCGCACCTGTCCACATGGGCGACCCTTTGCTGATTGGTATTGCCGACCTTGCCAAGCCCGACTACGGCGACGCTGTTGATTTGCAGGCTGACGAAATTCCCGTCTTCTGGGCTTGCGGCGTCACACCGCAGGCGGCACTTGCGCAAGCCCGTCCCGAGTTCTGCGTCACCCATGCCCCCGGGGCCATGTTGATTACCGATTTGCTCAATCACCAACTGGCCATTTTTTGAGGCCGTCTTTTTACGAATGGAGATCACGATGAAAAAATTACTCGTTTCCCTGGCGGCTCTCGCCACCCTTGGCACCACCTGGGCGCAAACCAAATGGGACCTGCCTTCCGGCTACGGCGCCAACACCTTCCAGGTGCAAAACCTGATGCAGTTTGCCGAGGGCGTTGACAAAGCCACCGGCGGAAAAATGAAGATCAACGTACATCCGAATGCATCGCTGTTCAAGGCCAATGAGATCAAGCGCGCCGTGCAGTCGGCGCAGGTCCCCATGGGTGAGTTCATTCTTTCGGGCGCATCCAATGAAGCACCCGTGTTTGGTGTGGACTCCATTCCTTTCCTGGCCACCAGCTACGCCGACTCGCGCCGCCTGGACGCCGCTTCACGCTCCCTGCTGGTCAAGACGCTCGCCGGGCAGGGCATGAAGTTGCTCTACACCGTGCCATGGCCTCCGCAGTCCCTGTATTCAGCCAAGCCTGTGGGCTCGCTCAAGGACCTCAAGGGAACCAAAATGCGCGCCTACAACCCGGCGACGTCATACATTGCGACCGCTGTTGGCGCGCAGCCTGTAACCATCCAGCTGGCTGAACTGCCGGCTGCGCTGGCAACCGGCGGCGTTGACAACTTCTTGACATCAAGCGCCAGCGGCGTGGACAGCAAGCTGTATGAAAGCGTGAAGAATTTTTATGCTGTCGCAGCCTGGCTGCCCCGCAATGCAGTGGTCGTCAACTTCAAACTGTTCAACGCACTGGACAAGCAAAGCCAGGACGCTGTGTTGCAGCAAGCTGCTGCCGCAGAGCAGCGCGGCTGGAAACTGAGCGAGCAAAAAGACGCCGAGTACATGAAAGAGCTGGCAGCCAAGGGCATGAAGATTGACGCCAGCGCGGCAGGGCTGAAGAAAGAGCTGTCGGTGATTGGCGAGCGCATGACTGCTGACTGGGTGAAGCTGGCCGGTGATGAAGGCAAAGCCGTCATCGAATCGTTTCGCAAGCAATAAGTCCTGATCCGGATATCAGCCTTAAAAAAGCAAGAAAGCAGCCAACCCATGTCTTCCTCTCTGGCCATCGCCCAACCTACTGAAGCTGCAGGCTCTGCCTTGCGGCGCTGGCTGGATCGAACCTACGACGGGGCTGGCGCGCTGGGCGCTGCCTGCATTGCGCTGATTTGCGTGCTGATGGTGTTTCAGAGTCTTAGCCGGCAATTCGGTTTTCCCACGGGCGCCATCAACGATGTGGTGGCGTGGCTGTGCGCAGCTGCGGCTTTTTTGACCATGGCCCACGCCTTCAAAAATGGTGACTTTGTACGCGTCACCCTGGTGCTGGAAAAAGTGTCCGCGCCGAGGCGGCGGGTGATGGAGCTGGTGAGCCTGGGCATTGCCGTGGCGGCAACGGGCTATCTTGCCTGGTGGGCTTGCCGGTTTACCTATGAAAGCTGGCAGTTCAATGAACTGGCACAGGGTTTGTGGGCCATCCCGATCTGGATTCCGCAAATGAGTTTTGCGCTGGGTTCGCTGCTCTTTTTGGTGGCGGTAGTGGATGAGTTTGTGATTGTGGCGCGTGGCGGTGTGCCTACCTTTGTGCGGCTGGTACAAGAGCGCCACGCCAAGGGTGATTTTTCTTCAGACCTGTAAGAGGCCACACCATGGATATTTTGACCATAGGCGCGATTTTGCTGATCCTCATGCTGCTGATGCTTTCAGGCGGCGTGTGGATCGCCATGACACTTGCTATCTGCGGCTGGGTGGGACAGGCCTTTTTTACCAGCAGCCAGCCCGGACTTAATTTGTTTTCGGCTTTCTGGGAGAGCAATGCAAGCTGGGAGTTGGCTGCGCTGCCGCTTTTCATCTGGATGGGCGAAATATTGTTTCGCACCAAACTCAGTGAAGAGATGTTTACGGGTCTCGCCCCCTGGCTCAACCGGGTACCGGGGCGACTGTTTCACACGACCATTTTGGGCTGCGGTATTTTTGGCTCGGTGTCTGGTTCATCGGCCGCCACCTGCGCCACGATTGCCAAGGTGTCATTGCCAGAATTGAAAAAGCGCGGCTACGACGAAACCCTGGCCATTGGCTCCCTGGCCACTGCGGGCACCCTGGGCATCCTGATTCCGCCCTCCATCACCATGGTGGTGTATGCGGTGGCGGCGGACGCATCGATCATCCGGATTTTTCTGGCGGGCTTTTTACCTGCACTGGTGCTGATGACGCTTTTCTCCGGCTACATCGCCATTTGGTCTCTGCGTAACAAGCACAAAATGCCGCCTTCAGAGCCCGTCACGACGCTCGCGGAAAAGTTGCGCCTGTCAAAGAACCTCATTCCCTGTGCGCTCCTGATCGTTTTTATCTGCTGGTCGCTGGTGGCGGGTTGGGCCACAGCCACGGAGTGTGCGGCCTATGGCGTGGTGGGGGCTGTGGCCCTGGCGGCCTGGAGCCGCTCCCTGACCTGGGAGAACTTCAGGGAAAGCCTCTTCGGTGCCACCCGCACCAGCTGCATGATCATGTTTATTCTGGCGGGTGCAGCATTCCTGACCAAGACCATGGCTTTTACCGGCATACCCCGCGAGCTGGCCGAATGGGTTAGCAGCATGAACCTGTCTCCCTATGCACTGATTGCTTGCCTGATCGTTGTCTACCTCGTGCTGGGCACCGCGCTGGACGGCATCAGCATGATTGTGCTGACCGCTGCGGTGGTGATGCCCATGATCCAGAAAGCCGGATTTGATCTGGTGTGGTTCGGCATATTCATCATCCTGCTCATCAGCATTGCAGAGGTGACCCCACCCGTCGGCTTCAATTTGTTTGTGCTGCAAAACATGACAGGCAAGGACAGCAACCTGATCGCGAAGGCTGCTATCCCATTTTTCTTTTGTTTGGTCGTGTGCATTGTGTTGATCACGGCTTTTCCGGAGATCGTCACGGTTTTCCCTGATGCGGTGATGGGGAAACAGAAGTGACGGCGATATCCAGGCGCGCGGCAATGGTGTGGCAACTGCCCAGGCGCATTCTGTGAGCCACCTCTAAGGATTCATCATGAAATTTAAACTGATCGTGGTTGCTGCCGCAGCCACGCTGGGCAACCTTTGCCTGGCGCAAACCACAACCCCCGCTGCGGCTCCCGTTGCAGCGAGCCAGAAGACCACCTGGAAACTTGCAACCGGCTACCGGGCAGAGTCTTTCCACACGCAAAACATTGCGCAGTTTGCGCGGGAGGTAGAAGAGGCAACGCGCGGGCAGTTGGTGATTCAGGTTCACCCCAACAACACGCTGGCCAAGCTCAATGACATCAAGCAGGCCGTGGTGGACGGCAAGGCCGAGGCTGGCGAAACCATCATGACCAGCCTGGTCAAGGACATGCCCATCGCGGGGGCGGATTCCATTCCATTTGTGGTCAGTAGCTACAGCGACGCAGAGCGCCTTTGGAAGCTGCAGCGGCCTGGCATGGAAAAACATTTTGCCCAGCGTGGATTGAAGCTCCTGTACGCCGTGCCATGGCCGCCGCAAGGGCTGCACTCCAGCAAGCCGATCCGCGGTCTGGCCGACTTCAAGGGCACGCAAATGCGTACTTACAACTCGACCACACAACGCATTGCTGAACTGCTTGGCGCCAAGCCGGTAGACGTCGCCATGGTGGATGTGGGCAAGGCGCTGTCAGAAGGGCGCATGGACAACATGATCACGTCGGCCCTGACCGGTGTAGAAAACAAGGTTTGGGGTCCGATCAAGTATTACTACGAGATCAATGGCTGGTTCCCGAAAAACGTTGTCTTTGTGAGCAGCAAGGCGTTTGATGGCCTGAAGCCCGAAGCCAAGAGTTCAGTCGTCAAGGCATCGGCTGAAGCCGAGTCCCGTGGCTGGGCGGCCAGTCAGGCGCTGGCAGTGAGTGCCACCAACGAATTGCGCCAAAACGGGGTCAAGATAGACCGCATTCCTGCCGACCTGGACCAGGAGATCAAGCGCATGGGCGAGAAGTTCTCACGGGAATGGGTACGATCCGTAGGAAATGAGGCCAATGACATCTTTGTGCCCTACTACCTGAAACCCTGATTTTTAATGTCCTGCGGTGAGCCTGTTGCGAGCCCTTCATGTTTAACACTACTTTATTGAAATCATGCTGACCAACCATCAAACCGCTGCGGGCAAGCCCAAAGACAAATGGCAATTCTGGATTGACCGGGGCGGTACGTTCACCGACATCGTGGCCAGGAAGCCCGACGGCTCGCTGACCACCCACAAATTGCTGTCTGAAAATCCGGAGCAGTACCGTGATGCAGCCGTCGCAGGTATCCGCCATCTGCTGGGCTTGAAGAATGGTGAGCCGATTCGTGCCGACGTGGTCGACTGCGTGAAGATGGGCACCACGGTAGCCACCAACGCGCTGCTGGAGCGCAAGGGCGAGCCAACCTTGCTGGTGACAACACGCGGGTTTCGGGATGCGCTGCGGATTGCGTACCAAAACCGCCCGCGCCTGTTTGATCGCAACATTGTTTTGCCCGAGCTGCTTTACAGCGCTGTGGTGGAAAGCCATGAGCGGATGGGCGCGCAGGGGGAGGTTCTCCAGAAACTCGATGAAGCCTTGCTGAAAAATGAATTGACGGCGCAGTACGACAAAGGTCTTCGCAGTGTGGCCATTGTGTTCATGCACGGCTACCGCTACACGGATCACGAGAAAGCGGCCAAACGCATTGCGCAGGAAGTGGGCTTCACGCAAATCAGCACCTCCCACGAAACCAGCCCGATGATGAAGTTTGTCAGCCGGGGCGACACCACGGTGGTGGACGCTTATCTCTCGCCCATCTTGCGCCGCTATGTTGAGCAGGTGGCGGGCGAGATGCCGGGCGTCAAGCTTTTCTTCATGCAGTCTTCTGGCGGGTTGACCGATGCCCATGTGTTTCAGGGCAAGGACGCCATTCTCAGTGGCCCAGCGGGCGGCATTGTGGGCATGGCGCGCACGGCGGCCATTGCGGGGCACGCCAAGGTGATTGGCTTCGACATGGGCGGAACTTCCACCGATGTGTCGCATTACGCGGGCGAGTTTGAGCGTGAGTTTGAAACTCAGGTGGCGGGTGTGCGCATGCGTGCGCCCATGATGAGCATTCACACCGTGGCGGCCGGTGGTGGTTCCATATTGAAATTTGACGGCGAACGCTTTCGCGTGGGGCCGCAAAGCGCCGGTGCCAATCCTGGCCCCGCCAGCTACCGCCGTGGTGGCAGGCTGGCGGTGACGGATGCCAACGTGATGGTCGGCAAGATTCAGCCGCGTTATTTCCCCAAGGTGTTTGGCCCCAATGCTGACGAGGCGCTGAGTTTTGATGCGGTGCAGACGCAGTTCAACGAGCTGGCCGGGCAAACCGGGCGCAGCGCCGAGGTGGTGGCCGAAGGCTTCATCAACATCGCGGTGCAGCAGATGGCCAACGCCATTAAGAAAATATCAGTGGCACGCGGTTACGACGTGACACGTTACACCCTGCAGTGTTTTGGTGGTGCGGGCGGGCAACACGCCTGTCTGGTAGCCGATGCGCTGGGCATGACCAAGGTGTTTGTGCATCCTCTGGCCGGTGTGCTGAGTGCGTACGGCATGGGCCTTGCCGACCAAAACGTGATTCGCGAGCAGGCGGTGGAGCTGAAGTTGGTTGAAGGCGCCTTGCCGAAAATCGCATCGCTACTGGACCAGCTGGTGGCGACGGCTGAGGGCGAGTTGCAGCGTCAGCAGGTCAATGCAGGCGCCATCACCACGCACCGCCGGGTGCATGTCCGCTACGAAGGCAGCGATGCCGCGCTCATCGTGCCGTTCGGCAGCTTTGAAGAGATCGAGGCCGGGTTTGAGGCGGCTTACCGCCAGCGCTTTTCGTTCCTGATGCAGGGCAAGGGCCTGATTGTTGAGGCAGTGTCCGTCGAAGCCGTGGTGGCAGGCGATGCGCCAGCAGAGCCACGCCACGCCACGCACGAACCCCGCGAAGTCCCGCGCCGCGAGACCGTGCGCATGTATTCAGGCGGGCAGTGGCACGATGCTGCCCTGGTGGTGCGCGAGGATCTCCAGCCCGGCGACATCATCTCGGGCCCGGCCATCATTGCCGAGAAAAATGCAACCACCGTGGTGGAGCCCGGATGGGAAGCAGCTTTAACGGCTTTGGACCACCTGGTCCTTGATCGGCGGACGGAGCGTGCTATCAAATTTGCAGCAGGTACCAAGGTTGACCCGGTCTTGCTGGAGGTCTTTAACAACCTCTTCATGAACATCGCCGAGCAGATGGGCCTGCAACTGCAAAACACCGCCTACTCGGTCAACATCAAGGAGCGGCTCGACTTCAGCTGCGCGTTGTTTGACACCGCCGGCAACCTGATTGCCAACGCGCCGCACATGCCGGTGCACCTGGGTTCCATGGGCGAGAGCATCAAGACAGTGATTCGCGAGAACGCGGGCAAGATCCAGCCGGGCGATGTGTATGTGCTGAACGACCCCTATCACGGTGGTACGCATCTGCCCGACATCACGGTGATCACGCCGGTGTATCTGGGCACTGCGCAAACAGCGCCCACCTTTTACGTGGGCTCGCGTGGTCACCATGCGGATGTGGGCGGTATCACGCCAGGATCCATGCCGCCGTTTTCAACCCGCATCGAAGAAGAGGGCGTGCAGATCAACAACGTCAAGTTGGTGGAGCGCGGCGTGTTGCGTGAGGCCGAGATGGTGGCACTGCTAAAGAGCGGTCAGTACCCGTCGAGGAACCCGCAGCAAAACATGGCCGACTTGAAAGCACAGATTGCCGCCAACGAAAAAGGTGTGCAGGAGCTGCGCAAGATGGTGGACCAGTTTGGGCTGGATGTGGTGCAGGCTTACATGGGCCATGTGCAGGACAACGCCGAAGAGTCGGTGCGCCGCGTGATCACGCGTCTCAAAGACGGCGAGTTCACACTGCCGCTGGACAACGGCGCGCAGATCAAGGTGGCGATACGCGTGGACAGCAAAAACCGCAGTGCCGAGATTGACTTTGCGGGAACCTCAGCGCAGCAGACCAACAACTTCAATGCGCCGACAGCTGTTTGTATGGCGGCGGTGCTGTATGTCTTCCGGACCCTGGTGGATGACGACATCCCTCTCAACGCCGGCTGCCTGAAGCCGCTCAAGGTGATGATTCCTGCGGGGTCGATGCTGAACCCGAACCCTCCGGCTTCTGTCGTGGCGGGCAATGTGGAAACGTCGACCTGCATCACCAATGCGCTGTACGGCGCGCTGGGTGTGATGGCGGCCAGCCAGTGCACCATGAACAACTTCACCTTTGGCAATGCACGCCACCAGTATTACGAGACCATTTCAGGTGGTTCGGGTGCTGGCGGTGTGATGGATGACAGCGGAGCCATCGCCAAGGGTTTTGACGGCACATCGGTGGTGCAGACACACATGACCAACTCACGCCTGACTGACCCGGAAGTGCTGGAGTTCCGCTTCCCGGTGCGGCTGGAGAGTTATGAGATTCGCCCCCAGTCGGGCGGTGCAGGGCGCTGGGCGGGCGGCAACGGCGGCGTGCGCCGCGTGCGTTTTCTGGAGGCCATGACGGCGAGCATCTTGTCCAACGGCCGCAAACACGGCGCGTTTGGCATGGCTGGCGGCGAGGCGGGGCAGGTTGGGCGTAACGTTGTGGTGCGCGCCAACGGCCAGATCGAGACGTTGGACCACATTGGCCAGGCGGAGATGATGCCGGGCGACGTGTTTGAGATCCATACACCCGGCGGTGGAGGGTTTGGGAAAGCCTGAGTCCGGGGCCGTTTTTGTGTTCCACAGCCGTCCCATCGTGCGTTTATGATTAAAAACGGCACCTCGCCCTTTAATAACGGGCGAAGTTTGCTATCAAATCAGGAGTAAATGACATGGGTGGCCTACACGATATGGCAGAGGTGGTGGGTGGCAACTACAGGTTTTTGGCGCAATACAACCGCTGGATGAACCAGCGTCTGTATGTGGCGTGTGAAACGCTGACCGATGAAGAGCGCAAACGCGAGCGTGGCGCTTTTTTCGGCTCCATCCACCACACGCTGAACCATTTGATCGTGGGTGATCAGGTTTGGCTCAAGCGCTTTGCGCAATGTGCGGTGGACAACGGCGCCACTTTGCCCAGCCTGAACCCGACCGTGCTGGATCTGCCGGAGGGCAGTCACCTGGACACCGTGGTCTTTGCTGACTGGCAGGCCCTGCGGGGAAAGCGCGAGCAGCTTGATGCGGCTATCGAGGCCTGGGTGGCCGAGATGCCGGCGCAGTATCCCTCATTTGTCATGCGTTACAGCAACAGCAAAGGGGTGCAGCGCGCGCATCCGGCCTGGCAGGCCATGGCGCACTTTTTCAATCACCAGACCCACCATCGCGCCCAGGTCGGCACTTTGCTGACACAAGCGGGTGTGGACGTTGGCGTGACAGACATGATTGCGTTGGTTTAGGCCGCCCCCGACGAAAAACGGCCACAAAAAACCCGCCAGGTGGCGGGTTTTTTCTTGCAGCTTCAAGAGCTTATTTCTTGGCGGCGCTGGCAGCGGGTTTGGCTGCATCCGCTTTGGCATCGGCCTTGACTTCAGCTTTTGCATCGGTTTTTGCTGGCGTTACCGCGGCCTTGACTTCCTTTGCAGTTTCCTTGACAGCGTCTTTGGTGGCAACCGCAGCGCCCTTGACGGCATCTTTGGTGGCAACCGCTGCATCCTTGGCTTTTTCGGTCACTGATTTGTCGGTTTTCTTGTCAGCTTTTGCGTCGGCCTTCGCTTCTGCTTTTGCCTCTGCCTTGGCATCGGCTTTCACTCCAGCCTTTGCTTTTGCATCGCCTTTGGCGGTGGTTTTGTAGCTGGCCCCATTGATGGTCATGCCTTCAGCGGAGAATTTTGCGGCGCTGTCAGTACCAACACCTTTGACGCGGGTCACAAAATCATCCCAATCCTTGAATTTGCCTTTTTTGCGCTCGGAGAGAATCAGGGCGGACTTGACGGGGCCGATGCCTTTGATGCTGTCCAGGTCTGCCTCGGTGGCGGTGTTGACGTCGACGGCGGCAAAGGCCGCGGCGACAAACATGGCGGCAACAAAGGCCAATAGTTTCTTGAACATCGGAAAGCTCCTCAGTGGGTTTTTAAAAATCAGGTGGGATCCTGAAGTCAGGATGCCCACCCTTAACGGTTGCCCGCGTCGCGGGGTTGACTCGGCCACTGGCTACCCTAACGGACAAATCGGCTGGAAAATCGCTCAGGGACCTTTGCTTACGCCACTTACCAGCGTACGCATGTATGCGGCCACGCCGGTCTGGACATCGGCAAATACATGGTTGCAGCCAACCCGCCGCAAAGCCGTTAAATCAGCTTGGGTGTAGCTCTGGTACTTGCCCACCAGCGCGGCAGGGAAGTCGATGTAGTCGATCAAACCCGCTTTTGTGGCCTCATCAAGGGACAAGGGTTTGCCGCCGGGCTGGCGCAGGGTGTTGATGACACTCAGCGCGACATCATTGAAAGGCTGCGCGCGGCCGGTGCCCAGGTTGAAGATGCCACTGGCCTGCGGGTTATCAAAAAACCAGAGGTTGACGGCTACAACGTCGTCAATAAACACAAAGTCACGCATCTGGCCACCGGCACCGTAGCCACCGTACTCACCAAAAAGCTTGACCTTGCCGTCAGCATGAAACTGGTTGAACTGGTGATACGCCACACTGGCCATGCGTCCCTTGTGCTGCTCGCGTGGGCCATAGACGTTGAAATACCGAAAACCAGCGACTTGCGTGGACGCGCCAGAAAAATCCTTGCCCAGCTCGCGCCTGAGTTTCTGGTCAAACAGCAGCTTGGAGTAGCCGTAAACGTTGAGCGGTTTTTCAAATTCAGGCGATTCGCGAAAGGTGTCTGAACCGCCATAGGTGGCAGCCGACGACGCGTAGAGCAGACGTGTGCCTTGCTCCTGGCATGCCGAGAACAGGTCGCAGGACAGCGTGTAGTTGTTGTCCATCATGTATTTGCCGTCGAGCTCCATGGTGTCGCTGCAGGCGCCTTCATGAAAAACCGCTTCGACTTCGCCAAACGCACCTTCGGCAAACAGCTCGTAAAAGTCGTCGGCGTCGATGTAGTCTGCAATTTGCAGATCAGCAAGGTTGCGGAATTTGTCGCCGTGGGTCAGATCGTCCACCGCAATGATGTCGTCGATGCCGCGGGCGTTCAGGCCTCTGATGATGTTGGCGCCAATAAAACCCGCCGCGCCAGTAACCACTATTTTCATTGGAACAATTCTCCGTAGGTGACCGTAGCCGTCCCAAACTTGCCGACCACAACGCCACCTGCGCGGTTGGCGATTGGCACAGCATCGCGCAGGCTCAGGCCAGCGGCTGCCATGGCAGCCAGAGTGCCGATGACCGTGTCGCCAGCGCCGGTGACATCAAACACTTCACGCGCCAGGGCCGGCACATGCAAAAAGCCCTGCGCGTCAAACAGGGTCATGCCTTCTTCACTTCGGGTCAGCAGCACGGCCTGCAATTGAAGCGTCTCGCGCAAGTTTTGCACCTTGGTTTGCAAGTCAGCTTCGTCGCGCCACATGCCTATCACCTGCTCAAGCTCGGCGCGGTTGGGCGTGATAGCGGTCGCATGTTTGTAGCGGGAGTAGTCCGAGCCCTTGGGGTCAACCAGCACCACTCTCCCGGCTGCGCGCGCCGCGTCAATCATCAGCGCAATGTGCGCCAGCCCGCCTTTGCCGTAGTCCGAAAAAAGCACGGTGTCATGTTCAGGTAGCAGTTTTCCGAACTCGGCACGCTGCGAGGCCAGCACCTCGTTTTCGGGCGTGCTCTCAAAGTCAAGACGCAGCAACTGTTGCTGCCGGCCAATCACACGCAGCTTGACGGTGGTTTTAAGTTGCGGGTCGCGTCCAAAGCAGGGCTTGACCCCCGAGGCGGCTACCAGCGTCTCGAGTTGATGGCTGGCTTCGTCATTGCCCACCACGCTCAGCAGCGACGACTGCGCGCCCAGGGTCACGATGTTGTAAGCCACATTGGCCGCACCACCCATACGCTCCTCCTGCCGCGTGACACGCACCACCGGCACCGGCGCCTCCGGCGAAATGCGATCCACCGCGCCATACCAGTAGCGGTCCAGCATGGCATCGCCGACCACCAGCACACGCGCCTTGGCGAGTTGCTCACGAGATAGATTTGAAGCGGTCATGCGTAGTTATCTTCAAACGGGGAACAGCGTGGAACCGGCTTTGCCGGGCCACAGCTGTTGCCCCTGCAAGGGGGAGGAGGCGAAGCCTCCACGGGGTGTGCCTAGCTTTTTCATAACTCTTCTATCCGCCGCGCAGGATAGCTGTCCCAGGCCTGGCAACCAGGACAGTGCCAGAAGTGCTGGGTCGCCTCAAACCCGCACGCCGCGCAGCGGTAACGCATCAGCGGCTTGGTGGCCTTGTCCAGCGCGCGTTGCAGCAAGCCTTGCTGGTGATCGTTGCCCAGTTTCTCGCCGGCTATCCACCGTGCAGCCGCAACTAGCGAAGCTTCCCGCTCCAGGTGCTGAACGTAGTGGTCGCGCGGGGCCGCAGCGGCTGTATCCAGCTTGACGATGGCCTCCACCACATCAATGGACGGCATCTGCTCGTAACTGGTGTTCAGCAATGCCAACGCCGCCGCTTGCTGACCGCTTTGTTGAGCGATGTTGCCGAGCAGGCTGGCTGCAAGCGGCATGGCTTGCGGGGCTGTTTTTTCCAGCTTGAGCAAGGTGGCAAAAGCATCCTGCTGCTTGCCCAGCTGACTTTGCAGTTTGGCCAAATCGATCAAGGGGCGAGCGGAGGCGGGTGCGAGCGCGACGGCCTGTTGCAGACAGTCCAGTGCCTGTTGGGTAGCGCCCGATGCGGAAGCGGCCAGCGCCTGTTCACACAGGTAGTGGGCCTGCCGCGTGCTAAAGCTTCCGTGACTCACGCTGTCAAGCTTGCCCGCAATTTCTGTCGCGTGTTCCCAGTCGCGTGAGCGTTCATAGATCGACAGCAAGGCAAGCCGCGCTTCCTCTTCGTAACTGGTGCCTTCCAGTTTTCTCAGGGCGATTTCGGCACGGTCCAGCAGCCCGGCTTTCAGGAAATCAAGCGCCAGTGCATGTTGCGCGCGGTCACGTTCGGGCTGGGTCAGGTCCCCCCGGGACATCAGGTGCTCGTGTACACGCACGGCGCGCTCGTACTCGCCGCGGCGGCGAAAAAGATTGCCCAACGCGAAATGCAACTCGGACGTATCAGGGTCGTTTTGAACCGCCTCAATAAAGGCGTCGATCGCCTGGTCCTGTTGTTCGTTCAGCAGAAAATTCAGACCGCGAAAGTAAGCCTTGGGTGTTTGCTTATTTTGAATGCGAAGTTGCCGCAGTTCCAGCTGGGACGCGAACCAGCCCAGCGCAAAGGCAATGGGAAACCCGAGAAGTACCCAGGTGAAGTCAAATTCCATGGTGCATGCTTGATGGGTTCTCGCTGACGTTGCCGGCCCGGTTGTGGTGCTGAATGGTTTTGCGCTTTTTCCACCAGCGCGGCATCATCATCAAAATGCCGGCAGCCAGGCCAAAGGCAAATGTGACAAGGACGACCAGCACTTGCGGCGCCTGCCACTGCGTGCCGAAAAAGAAGTTAACGGAAACGACTTGCTGGTTGTTCAGCGCGAAAGCAAAAAGCGTAAAAAAAATGGCTGCTTTAAGCAGCCACATCAGGTATTTCACTGGAAGTCCCCTTGTGGTCTGGCGATTGTAGCGAGAGCACCGGGAAGGATACCTGCCAACCTACTTGGGCTTGGTCACCAGCATTTCTTCGGTCCGGGTGTCCACCGCTTCGCGCAGGGCTTTGCCTGGCTTGAAATGGGGCACGCGTTTTTCCGGAATGGCCACACTTTCGCCGGAGCGCGGATTGCGCCCCATGCGCGGCGGGCGCCGGTTGATCGAAAAACTGCCGAAACCGCGAATCTCGATCCGGTGCCCACGCACCAATGCATCGCTCATGGCGTCAAGAATCGTCTTGACGGCATATTCGGCATCACGGTGGGTGAGCTGGCTGAATCGGGCAGCCAGTTCTTCGACGAGATCGCTTCGGGTCATAAATTAGGGGACAGAGAAATGGCGTGCTGTTCCGGGGAGCAGGCACGCCATTTCTGGGAGGTCCTGATTACTTCTCTGCGTTGTCCATCTTGGCGCGCAGCAGCGCACCCAGGTTGGTCAGGCCGGCGTTGTCGCGTGACGACTGCTGGCTCAGCGATTGCATGGCTTCCTGCTGGTCAGCGTTGTCCTTGGCTTTCACGGACAGCTGGATGTTGCGGGTCTTGCGATCCACGTTCACCACAACAGCCGACACTTCGTCGCCTTCTTTCAGCACGTTGCGCGCGTCTTCGACGCGGTCACGGCTGATTTCGCTGGCGCGCAGGTAACCAATGATGTCTTCGCCCAGATCGATCTCGGCGCCCTTGGCGTCAACCGTCTTGACCTTGCCGGTCACAATCGCGCCCTTGTCGTTGATCGACACGAAAGTGGTGAACGGGTCGGAATCAAGCTGCTTGATGCCCAGGGAGATACGCTCGCGGTCGACGTCGACAGCCAGCACAATCGCTTCAACTTCCTGGCCCTTTTTGTAGTTGCGCACGGCGGCTTCGCCGGGCTCATTCCACGAGAGGTCAGACAGGTGCACCAGGCCATCGATACCAGCAGCCAGGCCCACAAAGACGCCGAAATCGGTGATCGACTTGATCGGGCCTTTGACGCGGTCGCCGCGCTTGGTGTCTTGTGCAAATTCTTGCCATGGGTTGGCCTTGCACTGCTTCATGCCCAGGCTGATACGGCGTTTGTCTTCGTCGATCTCGAGGACCATGACTTCGACTTCGTCGCCCAGGGTCACAAGCTTGCTTGGGGCCACGTTCTTGTTGGTCCAGTCCATTTCGGACACGTGGACCAGACCTTCGATACCTGGCTCGAGTTCGACAAATGCGCCGTAGTCGGCGATGTTGGTGATCTTGCCGAACAGGCGGGTTGCCTGTGGGTAGCGGCGGTTCACGCCCATCCATGGGTCGTCGCCCATCTGCTTCAGACCCAGGGACACGCGGTTTTTCTCGGTGTCGAACTTCAGGATCTTGGCAACAATTTCCTGACCAGCTGTCACCACTTCGCTTGGGTGACGCACGCGGCGCCATGCCATGTCGGTGATGTGCAGCAGGCCGTCAATACCGCCGAGGTCCACAAAGGCGCCGTATTCGGTGATGTTCTTGACGATGCCCTTGACGGCAGTGCCTTCTTTCAGGGTTTCCATCAGCTTGGCGCGCTCTTCGCCCATGCTGGCTTCGACCACAGCGCGGCGTGACAGCACGACGTTGTTGCGCTTGCGATCGAGCTTGATAACCTTGAATTCCATGGTCTTGTTCTCGTACGGAGACAAGTCCTTGATGGGGCGGGTGTCGATGAGCGAACCGGGCAGGAAAGCGCGGATGCCGTTGACCAGGACGGTGAGGCCGCCTTTGACTTTGCCGCTGGTCTGGCCAGTGACAAATTCGCCGGATTCCAGGGCTTTTTCCAGGCTCATCCAGGATGCAAGACGCTTGGCCTTGTCGCGGGAGAGCAGGGTGTCGCCATAGCCGTTTTCGACGGAGTCGATGGCAACGGAAACAAAGTCACCGACCTGAACTTCGAGTTCGCCCTGGTCGTTTTTGAATTCTTCGAGGGGGACATAAGCCTCGGATTTGAGTCCGGCGTTGACGACAACGTGGTTGTGGTCGATACGAACAACTTCAGCGGTGATGACTTCACCGGTACGCATTTCAGAGCGTTTCAGCGATTCTTCAAATAGGGCGGCAAAAGATTCTGACATTGATTTTCCTAGTCCACAAAACAGGATTCCGACAGCACCATTGCTATCGTTTTTAGAGCTGACTGTGGCGGTTTTGTGCGGGTGACCGCGGTTAAGTTAAAAATTTCTGCTGACCGAAGCACTGGCGTGCCTACAAAATGTATGAGGGTCAGAAGGGCCGGGTGCCTTGCCACCAGTCAAGAACCTGAGCCACCGATTCTTCAATCGAGAGCAGGGAGTTGTCCAGCAATTCGGCATCATCAGCGGGCTTCAAAGGTGCGGATTGCCGCGACATGTCGCGTGCGTCCCTAGCCTCGAGATCCTGCTGAATCTCGGCGATTGTAGCTGAAATTCCCTTTGAAATCAATTGCTTATGGCGCCGTTCGGCCCTGTGGCGGGCACTCGCCGTGAGATAGATCTTCAGGGGGGCCTCGGGGAAAATAACCGTCCCCATGTCCCGGCCGTCGGCCACCAGGCCAGGTAGTTGCCTGAAGCTGTGCTGAAGGTCTATCAGGGCCAAGCGCACGGCGGGCAGGGAGGACACGCGGGAGGCATTCATTCCGGCTTCTTCGCTGCGAATGGTTTCGGTGACGTCCCGATCACCCAGGAAAACCTTGCCATCGACAAAGCGAACCGGCAATTTCCTGGCCATCAGAGCAATTTCAGCCTCTTGATCAGGGCCTATCGCCAGGCCTGCCTGCAAGGCGGCAAATGCGGTAATCCGGTACATCGCACCTGAATCCAGAAAGTGGTATCCCAACTTCTGCGCCACCACGGCCGCAACTGTGCCTTTGCCTGAGGCGGTCGGGCCGTCTATGCAGATGACCGGGATCAGATCCTGCCCGGTTTTGACGACCGAAAACAGTGTTTCGAAATAGTCCGGAAAGGTCTTGGCAACACATTTGGGGTCCAGAATGCGAATCGGTAACTGCGCGGGGTTAAAGGCCGCCAGCGAAAAACACATGGCGATCCGGTGATCGTCGTAGGTATGGATGGGAGCCGTCTGCCACTGAACAGGGGGAGTAATCTTCAGGTAATCAGCACCTTCCTCGACCTCTGCGCCCAGTTTGCGCAACTCGCAGGCCATGGCAGCGATGCGGTCGGTTTCCTTGACGCGCCAGCTGGCGATGTTGCGAAGCACCGTGGTGCCGTCGGCGTACAGCGCCATCACCGCGAGCGTCATGGCGGCATCCGGAATATGGTTGCAGTCCAGCTCGATGGCCTTCAGGGGCCACGAGCCGCGCCGAACGGTCAGGCTGTTGGTCCGGGTTTCAATGTGTGCGCCCATTTGCCGGGCTGCCTCAACAAAGCGGATATCGCCCTGTATCGAGTCCTCTCCCAACCCTGAGATTTCTATGCCATTTTGGCCTTCTGCCCAAGCGGCTATTGCGCCAAGTGCTATGAAATAGCTAGCAGACGAAGCGTCGCCTTCGACATGAATTTCACCTGGTGAGCGATAGCGGCTACCGGCGGGAATCGTGAAGCGCTGCCACCCGTCGCGTTCGACGTCGATGCCAAAGCGCGAAAGCAACTTGAGTGTGATTTCAATATAGGGCCGGGAGATTAATTCGCCGACCACGTCGATGTGGATGTCCTGCTCGGCCACCAGGGGCAGGGCGAGCAGCAACGCTGTCAAGAACTGGCTGGAGACATCGCCGCGCACCTGGATGGGAGCGGCGAGGCTTAACTGCCCCGCTCTGATACGCAATGGCGGAAAGCCTTCCTGTCCCAGGTAGTCAATCGCACACCCGAGTTGGCGCAGGGCATCGACCAGATCGCCGATGGGCCGCTCATGCATGCGGGGGATGCCAGACAACTCGAAGTCACCACCCAGCAAGGCCAGAGCGGCAGTCAGTGGCCGCATGGCTGTACCGGCGTTGCCCATGAAGAGCTTCGCCTGCTTTTGAGCCAACTGACCACCCAGTCCCTCGATGAGCGCCGTTCCACCATTCTGCTCGACCGAACAGCCCAACTGCCGAAGTGCCGTCAGCATCACGGCGGTGTCGTCAGACGCCAGCAGGTCACGAACCGTGGTGCGGCCCTCACTCAGGGCTGCGAGCAGGAGAACACGGTTGGAAATGCTTTTGGAACCGGGCAAGCGAACGCTGCCACCTGCCTCGGTCAGCGCCGGGATGTCCAGGAACTCAATATCGAACATGGACCCGCGCTTATTTCGTAAAGGATTTTTGTGAGCTGATTCGCCAGTTGGCGCGCGTGTGACTGGCTTGTTCAATGCGCTGCTCCAGCGCTTCACCGTCGCCGGCGGCTATCATTTTTTCCAGTTCCTGAAGGGTGGTCTGGAAAATTCTGGATTGCTGTAGCAGCTCTTCCTTGTTGGCGATTAAAACGTCGCGCCACATTTTGGGATCGCTGGCTGCAATGCGTGTGAAATCACGAAACCCGGGGCCGGCTAGCGACAGGTAGTCCTTGCCCTCGGCCTGGCCTGAGATGCTGTTGATCAGGGCAAACGCGATCAGATGCGGGAGGTGGCTGACGGCAGCATAGGCGGCGTCGTGCGCCTGCGGAGACATTTTCACGACATGGCAACCGAGTGCGGTCCAGACGTCCACCGCTTTTTTCAGCTGCACGGTAAAGGTGCGTTCAATGGGCGTCAGGATGACTTGCTTGCCGTTGTACAGGTCCGCATCCGCATGCTCTACGCCAGAGACTTCTTTGCCGGTGATCGGGTGCGCCGGCACAAAGCAGCCCAGATGATCGCGCAGCACGCGGCGGGCAGCGTCTACGACATCTCGCTTTGTGGAGCCGACGTCCATGATCAGGGTTTTGGGCCCGACCAGGTGGCGAATCGCCTTGAAAGACGCTTCGGTTGCCGAAACCGGCACCGCCAGCAGCACGATATCGGCGCCTGAGACAGCCAGCAGCGCAGAGGGCGCCTCGACGTCGATGACACCCATTTGGCGGGCGCGCTCCGTGGTGGAGGGCGATTTGCTGTAGCCGACGACGCGTTTCACCAGACCGGCGCGCTTGAGCGCCAGGGCGAACGATCCCCCCATCAGGCCGCAGCCAATCAGGCCTAACTGTTCAAACATGGGGGTGCCAAGGTTAATTGCATTTGCTTCATTATTGCTTCAGTCCCCGGCGGGGTAGGTGCCCAGCACTTTATAAAACGCGCACAGCTGTTGCAGATCCTTGAGAGCCGCCGCAACATGGGGCTGGGAAGGATGGCCCTGCAGATCAATGTAAAAGAAGTATTCCCATTGTCCAGACCGCGCAGGGCGGGACTCAAAGCGCGTCATGGAAACGCCGTGCGTCTTGAGGGGGACCAGAATGTCGTGTACGGCGCCTGGTTTGTTGGGCACAGACACGATCAGGCTGATGCAGTCTTTACCCGATGCCTCCGGTGCGCGCAGTACCTGCGGCAGGCAAATCACGGCAAACCGCGTGCGATTGAATGCATCATCCTGAATGGCATGAGCGGCAATGTGCAAACCGAACTGCGCACCGGCCCGCTCGCTCGCAATTCCCGCCCACGCGGGGTCGGATGCGGCCAGTCGGGCGCCTTCTGCATTGCTCGAGACAGCGCGCCTTTCGGCGTTTGGCAAATGGGTGCTAAGCCATTCCTGGCATTGCGCCAAGGCTTGGGCATGAGCAAGCACAACCTCCACCCCCTCCATCGATTCGGAGAGACGCAGCAGGTTATGGCGTACCAGCAGGCTGGTTTCTCCGATGACGTGCAGGGGGGAATTGAGAAACAGGTCCAGCGTGCGAGTGACTACACCTTCCGTGTTGTTCTCGACCGGAACAACACCGAACTCAGCCGTTCCGGCAGTGGCCGCGCGGAACACCTCGTCAAAGCTCGCGCACGGCACGTGTTCGATGCTGGACCCAAAAAACTGAACCGCAGCCTGCTCGCTGAATGTACCGGCGGGTCCGAGATAAGCCACCCGATGGGGCGCTTCCAGCGCGCGGCAAGCCGACATGACTTCACGCCAGATATGGGAGATGCTGTCGCCGGACAGGGGGCCTGCATTGGCAGTCTGCAAACCCTGAATGACCTGTGCTTCACGCTCCGGCCGGAAAATCGGTGAACCATCGACGCGTTTGATCTCGCCGACCTCATTGGCCAGCGTGGCGCGCCGGTTCAGGAGAGTGAGCAACTGCTGATCCACTGAATCAATTTGCTGACGAAGTTGCAGAAGATTCTGGGTCATGACTTTGGGGTAGCAGGCCGCGGGTTCGCCGGCGATATTTCGGGCTTGGGGTGTCTTCATGCGCCCATTGCGCCCCTTTCGGGGCTGCTCAACGTGACTCTATTTCTTGGCAGGCTTTGCGGGCGTTGCTGCCTTGGGCGCGCCAACAATTTTCTCGGCAATTGCATCAAACTGAGTGGCACGGGCCTGAATATCGCTCTGAGTGGTTTCGATCAGTTTTTTCACAAACACGTTAACCAGATCGGGAGTTGCCGTCTTGTACTTGGCGACTACGGGCGACTCAAAAAAAGTCACGAGCTGACGCAGTTCTTCAAGCGTGAAGCGTTCCATGTACATGGGCACCAGGGCCTCGCTGTTGGCTTGTCCCACTTTGGCTGTGATGATCTTATTGGCATCGGCCGCAAACTTCGCCAGTTCCGCATTGAATTCTTCCGAGGCCTTGGCCTGCCGGGCTTTCGGGACACTGGTGTCAAACCGTTCTGTCCAGGTTCCAGCCATTTGCTGTGCTGCGCCATTGGCCAACTGGGCAACCAGAGCATCGAGATCCGGACCCTGCTGCAGGGCGACCACTTTACGGGCCCACTCCTGTTTTGGGTCGACCGCTTGTGCCTGACTGGAGGCAGAGAAGGACAGGCCTGCGATCAGCAGTGCGCCTAGGATTTTTTTCATCAATTGAGTTCCGGGTTGGGGGTGGAGGCCGCTTGGCCTGAATCGGTATCGGGTTCGTTTTCGTCCAGACTGGCATCATTTTCCACGATCCGCTGAAGACCGCTTAGTTGAGAGCCCTCATCCAGACCGATCAGGGTAACGCCCTGGGTGGCGCGGCCCATCTCACGGATTTCGCTGACACGGGTGCGAACCAGCACACCCTTGTCGGTGATCAGCATGATTTCATCGTCGACGTGAACCAGCGTTGCGGCGACGACTTTGCCGTTTCGCTCGCTCTGCTGGATGGCAATCATGCCCTTGGTTCCGCGTCCATGTCGGGTGTACTCCTGAATGGAAGTGCGTTTTCCAAATCCATGTTGTGTTGCGGTCAATACGCTCTGCTGCTCGTCCTCGGCAACCAGCATGGCAATCACGCCCTGGCCATCGTCCAGCATCATGCCGCGCACGCCACGTGCATTACGTCCCATCGGCCGCACGTCGTTTTCGTCAAACCGGACAGCCTTGCCCCCGTCGGAGAACAGCATCACATCATGTTTGCCGTCGGTCAGCGCTGCGCCGATCAGGTAGTCGCCATCGTCAAGATCCACGGCGATGATGCCGGCCTTGCGCGGGTTGCTGAAGTCTTCGAGTGGCGTCTTTTTAACCGTGCCCATGCTTGTCGCCATGAATACGTATTGATCGGCCGGAAAGCTGCGTTTTTCACCCGTCAGTGGCAGTACCACGGTGATTTTTTCGCCTTCCTGCAAGGGAAACATATTGACGATGGGTCGCCCCCGTGAGCCGCGTGAGCCGGCCGGAACTTCCCACACCTTGAGCCAGTAAAGCCGGCCGCGGTTTGAAAAGCACAGGATGTAGTCGTGCGTGTTGGCAATAAAGAGCTGGTCAACCCAGTCATCTTCCTTGGTGGCCGTTGCCAGCTTGCCGCGCCCGCCGCGTTTTTGTGCGCGGTACTCGGACAGAGGCTGGCTTTTGATGTAGCCGGTGTGAGACAAGGTCACCACCATGTCGGTGGGCGTGATCAGGTCTTCGGTGCTGAGGTCAAACGAGCTGTGTTCAATATGGCTTCTGCGAGCACCCAGCTTGGTCTGACCGAATTCCTGGCGAATCACAGATAGCTCTTCACCAATGATGGTCGAGACACGCTCGGGACGTGAAAGGATGTCCAGCAGATCATCGATCTCTGCCATAACCTCCTTGTACTCGGCAACGATTTTGTCCTGCTCCAGGCCGGTCAGGCGCTGCAGACGCATCTGGAGGATTTCCTGAGCCTGCGTTTCGGACAGGCGGTACAGACCGTCACCGCCCATGCCAAATTCCTTTTCCAGGCCGTCGGGACGATAGTCGTCAGCATTGACGATGCCTCCATCTGCGCGGGTGCGGGTTAGCATCTCACGCACGAGGCTGCTGTCCCAGGGGCGCAGCATGAGCTCGGCTTTGGCGACCGGCGGCGTAGGTGCATTGCGAATGATCGCGATGAAATCGTCAATATTTGCCAGCGCAACGGCCAGGCCTTCAAGCACATGCCCGCGTTCGCGCGCCTTGCGTAGCGTGTACACCGTGCGGCGTGTGACCACTTCACGGCGATGAGACAGGAAGACCTGGATCAGGTCTTTCAGGTTGCACAGCTTGGGCTGGCCGTTGACCAGGGCCACCATGTTGATGCCAAAGGTGTCCTGAAGCTGGGTCTGCTTGTACAGGTTATTTAGCACCACTTCGGGTACTTCGCCGCGCTTGAGTTCAATGACCAGGCGCATGCCTGACTTGTCGCTCTCGTCCTGGATGTGGCTGATGCCCTCGATTTTTTTCTCGTGCACCAGCTCGGCCATACGCTCCTGAAGCGTCTTTTTGTTGACCTGATAAGGAAGCTCGTCCACGATGATGGACTGTCGTTGCCCCTTGTCGATGTCCTCAAAATGGCAACGCGCGCGCATGACCACTTTGCCACGGCCCGTGCGGTACCCGTCCTTGACACCATTGATCCCGTAAATGATGCCGGCGGTGGGGAAGTCGGGTGCCGGAATGATTTCCATCAGTTCGTCAATGCTGGCGTGCGGGTTTTTCAACAAATGCAAACATGCGTCGACAACCTCATTGAGGTTGTGTGGCGGGATGTTGGTGGCCATGCCCACGGCAATGCCGCCGGAACCATTGATCAGCAGGTTGGGGATGCGTGAGGGCAGAACCAGCGGTTCTTTTTCGCTGCCGTCATAGTTGGGCCCGAAGTCGACGGTTTCCTTGTCGATATCGGCCAGCATTTCCTGCGCGATCTTTGCCAGACGGATCTCGGTGTACCGCATCGCTGCCGGGTTGTCGCCATCGACCGATCCGAAGTTACCCTGACCGTCTACCAGCATGTGACGCAGGGAAAAATCCTGCGCCATCCGCACGATGGCGTCATATACGGACTGGTCGCCATGCGGGTGGTATTTACCGATAACGTCACCGACGATACGCGCCGATTTTTTGTACGGCCGGTTCCAGTCGTTGTTGAGCTCGTGCATCGCAAACAAGACACGCCTGTGGACAGGCTTGAGGCCATCACGCGCATCGGGCAGTGCGCGCCCGACGATCACGCTCATTGCGTAATCCAGGTAGCTGCGCCGCATTTCCTCTTCAAGACTGATGGGCAAGGTTTCTTTGGCAAACTGGGTCATGAACGGCCTGAATTGGATTTTTGTAACGCGCGGAAGCTTAAGCCTGCTGATTTTAAGGCCTGCGTGACGTTATACCGGGTGTGGCACTCCCGCAACAAAAACAAAAGTTTCTGCATTCTGTGTCAGACGAAGCCGCTACCAAGCTTGAACAGCGAATGAGGTATGGCACAATAACTGTAACGCTTTGAGTGATGGTCACTTAACGGCGTGTATCCAATCGCAGCAAGTCTGCGGCTTTTCTCTAGAGGAGAACCATGAAGAAACTCAACAAAGTGGCAATGTTGTTTGCTTCCGCAGCGCTTGCAACCGCCGCTGGTGCACAAACAATTGACAACTGGAAAAACGGCAACAATGAGCTGGTCTGGAAAAACGGCACCAATGAGTTGTGCTGGCGCGATGCCTTCTGGACCCCGGCAACTGCCGCTCCAGGTTGCGACGGCGCTATCGTCCCCGTTCCAGCTGCTGCTCCAGCACCTGCTGCTCCGGCACCTGCCGCAGCCGCGCCTGCTCCGGCTGCTCCTCCAGCGGCTACCAAAGTCACTTACGCTGCTGACGCTTTCTTTGATTTTGACAAGTCTGTGCTCAAGCCTGAAGGCAAAGCCAAGCTTGACGACCTGGTCGGCAAAATCAAGGACATCAACCTGGAAGTCATCATTGCTGTTGGTCACACCGACGCAGTGGGTAGCGACTCCTACAACCAGAAGTTGTCGGTTCGCCGCTCTGAAGCTGTGAAGGCTTATCTGGTGTCCAAAGGCGTTGAGAAAAACCGCGTTTACACCGAAGGCAAAGGCGAGAAACAGCCAGTTGCTGACAACAAGACCGGCGAAGGCCGCGCGAAGAACCGTCGCGTGGAAATCGAAGTGGTTGGTACCCGCGCCACCAAGTAATCCTCACGGATCACTAAAAAACCGCGCTACGGCGCGGTTTTTTTATGTCCGGGCGATAATTGAACCATGCCTACAACCGAAAATTTCGATCCCGCCGAACTGGCCAAATTCTCTGATTTGGCTCACAGGTGGTGGGATCAGGACAGCGAATTTCGCCCCCTGCATCAGATCAACCCCCTGCGCTTGGGGTGGATTGAAAGCATTGCTCCGCTTAAAAATCAGCGCGTCGTGGACATTGGCTGCGGCGGTGGCATTCTGTCGGATTCCATGGCGCGCAAAGGCGCCAACGTTTTGGGGATTGATTTGGCCTCCAAGGCCCTGAAGGTCGCCCAGCTTCATGCGCTGGAAGCCAACACTGAAAACATTGCTTACCGGGAAATCAGTGCAGAAGCACTTGCAGAAGAGCAACCCGGCAATTTTGACGTGGTGACCTGCATGGAAATGCTGGAGCACGTACCCGATCCATCTTCCGTGGTTCGCGCTTGCGCCGCGCTCGTCAAACCCGGCGGCCATGTGTTTTTCTCCACGATTAACCGCAATGCCAAAGCCTTCCTGTTTGCTATTGTTGGGGCGGAGTATGTGTTGAATCTTTTGCCGCGTGGCACGCACGAGTACGCCAAGTTGATCAAACCCAGCGAGCTTGCCGGCTATTGCCGTAGCGCGGGACTCGGATTGCAACAGACCCGGGGCATGGAATACAACCCGCTGACACAGCACTATTGGTTAAGCGCTGACACCAGCGTTAACTACCTGCTGGCGACGCAAAAGACCTGAAACGGCGATTGATGTTCAATGATATTGATGCGGTGCTATTTGACCTGGATGGCACCTTGATTGACAGCGCGCCCGACCTTGGCGCTGCCGCAGACAAAATGCGCACTGACCGGGGTTTGCCCGGGCTGCCTCTGACCGACTATCGACCCATGGCAGGCGCCGGGGCACGCGGCATGCTCGGAGTCGCTTTCGGCATGACACCTGAAAATGCGGACTTTGGCGCACTGAAGGAAGAGTTTTTCTTGAATTACGAAGCCTGCATGACGCAGCGCACCTATGCGTTTGACGGCGTGGCTGAATTGATTGAGAAAATTGACCATGCCGGTCTTAAATGGGGAGTGGTGACCAACAAATCAGCACGTTTTACCCTGCCTCTGACGCGCCAGATGCCGCTTTTCAGTACGGCTCAAACCATCATCAGCGGTGACACGACGCCCCATGCAAAACCTCACCCGGCGCCCTTGCTGGAGGCGGCCCGGCAACTAGGCGTTGCCCCTGGTCGGTGTGTGTATGTTGGTGATGACGAGCGTGACATTGTCGCGGGGCGGGCTGCGGGCATGCCCACGGTCGCAGCGGCGTACGGCTATCTGGGTACTACAGACACAAGCAGCTGGAATGCTGATGCAACCATCGTTTCCCCAGCGGCGCTCTTGTATTTGCTGCGAATGGCTTAAACTAGTCTACTTGGGGCTGCATTGGTTTCGACGTGGGTTCGGACGCGGTGTGGTGCATGTCGAGCTGAGTGTGCTCGTAAAACTGATTCAAACAAACTAACTGCAAACGACGAACGTTTCGCACTCGCTGCTTAATTGCCAGTGAGCTTTACAACAGCAGGCCGATGGGCTGGGCAAGGGGTGTTTAGCGCAAGTTAAACGCTCCCGGCTGTAAAGATAATTTCATCGGCTGGTTCCTGGCTGGGTACCTTAACCAGGGACGAGAAAATAGGGTGCTGGCGTCCTGTGTAGCGTGCGACTGCGCGACACAGGTGGCGAGACCTAAATCAGACCGCTAAACATGTAGATCTGCCCGAACAAGGCTTGCGGACGGGGGTTCAAATCCCCCCAGCTCCACCATATTGCTATAACCTGTTGATTTTCATGGTAAATTCATGAAATCGACAGGGTCAAGGGGTATCACGTGAGGTATCACGATGCCATCCCCTTGGCTAATGGCCCGCGCCAGCGGGTTCTACTGTCGGGTCTTCGTCCCGGCTGACTTGCGCCCCCATATCGGGCAGCGCTTTCTGGTTCGCTCGCTTGGCAGCAGGGACAGGGATCATGCCCGCCTGTTGGCCGCCCGGTATGCTCTGGCCATCGGCGATTTGTATCGTCAGTTGCGCCAGGAGCTATCTATGCCAGAACCCAAGGTTGAGGACATCATCAAAGCGATCCAGTCGGGTGGCACGCGCGACCTCATCCGCATGGGCAAGATGACCTTTCCCAATGGCGCTGTAATCGAAGGGCTGGAAGTCGATACACAAGAGGAGCTGGAATCGGTTGTTAAGCATGCCAATGCTGCCGCACCCGCACCCGCGCCCGGCCCCTATCGGTTCTCACCTGCTCATGGCGTGCTGGCATCCGAGAGAGCCAAGCAGTTTTGCGATCACCTGAGCAACACGCACGGCAAATATCAAGCTGCTACTCGGCGAGCGTTGCAGATGTTGATCGACATCTGTGGCGACCGTGCGCCTGATGATTACGACTCAATTGACATTGACCACTTTGAGAAGCGGATCAAACTCCTTCCCAAGAACCCAGAAAAGATCAAGGTCCATCGTGATCGGTGGGTCGGCAGGAACTTCGCGCAGATTGCCAACGATGTGGAGCTTTTTGGTGGCGTTGAAACCATTGGCGACGAGACAATCAAGGGACACTTCGAGCGACTGGCATCGTTTTTCAAGTTCTGCTACGAGCGGCGTTACATGGGGCAACCCTCGCCCGTTGCGGCCCGAGTGAAGAAGGATGCAAGCGTCAACCCGGATGTCCCCATACGGCTAGCATTCTCAACAGCGGAATTGGTTGCCATCTTTGACCCGCAGACATATAAGTCGCGCAAACTACCCCACTCCTTCTGGCCGCCGCTGATCGCACTCTACACGGGTGCGCGATGCAATGAAATCGCCCAGCTCTACCTAGATGACATCGTGAACGATGATCCACAGCATCCGCAGCGTTGGCGCATCATGGTTCGCATAGGCCCCGGCAGAACCGACCAAAGACTGAAAAACAAGTTCAGCAACCGATCTATCCCGCTGCACCGGCGGTTGATCGACTTGGGGTTCATTGACTATCTGAACGATGTTCGCGCCTTAGGGTTTGATCGGGTGTTTCCGTCCTTGCGCTGGACAGAAGCTGCGGGCTATGGCGACACCGTCTCTGACTCGTTCAGCGGTTACCTGCGCGACAAGGTCAAGATCACAGACCCCTTGAAGGTGCTCCACAGCTTTCGGCACTACTTCTGCGATCAGGCAAACAACCTGACCCAGTATGACCAACCCCGCATCTTTGACCTGACCGGGCATAAGCGGGAGGGGGTGTTCAACCTGAGTTACGCCAAAGAGCTGCATTGGGACACAAAGCTGGCAATACTCAACGACATACCCCTGCCGACTCTCGACGTGCCTGTCTATGTGCCTGGAATGTTTACCAAGAACTTGAAGGCTACCAAGGAGCGCCAGCGGGCCAAGGCCAATGCGAGCGAGGCGATCAAAGACAACCACGCCAAGGTGAGCAAGGGTGCCGCGAAGAAAATGGTGCCGATACCAAGCAAAACGCCGGAAGGCGGGCCAAAGCCATTTAGCATCAAGGCAACCAGAAGGCGCGTGGCGCGACCCAGTGGGGCCTGACCCTTACAGATTCCATGGTTTAGCTTTGCACTTTGGGTGCTCGCGTACACCGTTTTAGTTTATTTTGTGGGTTGGCAGGCATGGTGCCAGTAGCCCGCGCGGAGAAAGAAAAGACAAGTAAATGCCATTTTTAGACTGGGTGAACAAGAACCAAGCAAAGGAGACCACCAGGGAGGTGCCCTATCACTTGCTGAAACAGGAGTCGGTCCATGGCGATGCTAGCGGCGCCAACGCGGACAACCTGCTAATTCAGGGCGACAACCTGCTGGCGCTCAAAGCCCTGATCCCGTTCTACGCGGGCCGGGTCAAGTGCATTTTCATTGACCCGCCCTACAACACGCAGAGCGCCTTTGAGCACTACGACGACAAGCTGGAACACAGCCAATGGCTGTCGATGATGTATCCCCGGCTGGTGTTGTTGCGTGAGCTGCTGGCGGCTGACGGCACCATTTGGGTGTCGCTGGACGACAACGAGGCCCACTACATCAAAGTAATGATGGACGAGATTTTCGGGCGGCAGTGTTTTGTGGCCAACCTAATTTGGGAAAAGGCGGATTCACCTCGAAACTCCGCGCGCCAGTTTTCCTCAGACCACGATCACATTTTCGTTTTCTCACGGACCCCCGACTGGCAGCCGAGCAAATTGCCTCGAACGGAAGAGTCAAACTCGATTTACACCAACCCCGATAACGATGAGCGCGGTCCGTGGATACCAGGTGATCCCTACGCGAACAAGCCATATTCCAAAGGGCTGTTTTCGATTACGGGTCCATCAGGTCGTGTTTTTACTGCGCCGCCCGGTCGGTATTGGCGCGTTTCGGAGGAGAAGCTAAGGGACTTGGATACTGATGGGCGGGTCTGGTGGGGACCCAAGGGTGAGGCCAGGCCCAGTATCAAGCGATATCTCTCAGAGGTTTCGGACCTGGTCCCCCGAACACTTTGGCGCAAGGAACAAGCGGGAAGCAACCGAACATCGAAGAATGAAATGCGAGCGCTGTTCCCAGCGGAGGCGTCATTTGGGACACCAAAACCAGAGGCATTAGTTAAGCGGGCACTCCAAATTGCGACATCGGCGGGCGACCTCGTGATGGATTCGTTCCTTGGGTCCGGCACCACGGCGGCAGTTGCGCACAAGATGGGACGACCATACATCGGTATCGAGATGGGCGAGCATGCGCGCACTCACTGCCTGCCGCGCTTGCAGAAGGTGATAGATGGCGAGCAGGGAGGCGCTAGCAAAGCTGTGGAGTGGCAGGGTGGCGGCGGGTTCCGCTTCTGCACCTTGGGCGAGCCCGCCTTTGATACCGATGGCCGTATCAGCGCAGAAGTGAAGTTCGCCACGCTAGCCGCGTATGTCTGGCACTTTGAGACCGGAGAGCCAGGCCAGCAAATGTTTGACACGCCCATGCTGGGTGTCCACAACGGCACGGCCTACTACCTGCTTTACAACGGCATCCTGGGCGACCGCCGCCCCGCTGGTGGCAATGTGCTGACCCACGCCGTGCTGCAAGCTATCAACGAGGTATTCCCGCACGACGGGCCGAAGGTGGTCTATGGAGAAATGTCGCGGCTGGGCGCGTCGCGACTTGGCGCGGAAGGCATCACCTTCAAGCAGATTCCCTATGACGTGAAGATGCGTTGAACAGCGAGAACCAGAAGAACATGCTGACCCTCAAAACCTACCAACAGACCGCGCTGACCGCGCTCACCGATTTTCTGACGGCGGCTCGCAGCCAGCCGGTAGCCGAGGCCTATGGCGCGGCACTCGCCACGCAGAACCGCACAGGCGAGACCTACCATCCCTTGTTTGGTGATCTTCCTACCGTGTGCCTGCGGGTGCCCACGGGTGGCGGCAAGACCATCATGGCCGCGCACGCGGTGGCGCTGGCGGGCAAGGCCGTATTGGACAGCGATGCGCCCATAGCCCTTTGGCTCACACCCTCGGACACCATCCGCACCCAGACTCTCGAGGCGCTGGCGAACGCGCGCCATCCCTACCGTCAGGCACTCGCCCACTACTTCGGCGACAGGGTGCAGGTTTGCGACCTTGAAAGTTTGCAGACCATTAGCCCGCACGATGTCGGCAAGGCTGCCATCGTCATCGTGGCCACCATCCAGTCCTTCAACGTGTCCGACACCGCCAAGCGCAACGTGTATTCCTTCTTTGAGGAACTGGCGCCGCACTTCGACAACCTGCCGCCCAACCTGTCCGCAGGCTTGGAGAAGGTCTCGGAAACTGACTTGCAGAGCCAGCCCTACCTGACCGCCAAGGACGTGGGCCGGGTCAAGTATTCGGTGGCCAACTGGATGCACCTGCAACGGCCCATCGTCATCGTGGACGAGGCGCACAACAACCGCACCGACCGGTTCTTCAAATCGCTGGGGCGCGTCAACCCGAGCTGCGTCATTGAGATGACCGCCACCCCGGTGCCGGGCAACAACGTGCTGTATCACGTCGCCGCCGCTGAGTTGAAGGCCGAGCAGATGATCAAGCTGCCCATCGTGCTGGCCGAGCACCCGCAGGGCTGGCGCGAATGCCTGCGCGATGCGCGTCTGACCCGCGACCGCTTGGAGCTGATCGCCCAGCGCGAACCGGACTACCTGCGTCCCATCGCGCTGGTGCAGGCCATGCCTATCAACGGCGAGGCAACCGTGGCCGTGGTGCGCCAGCACCTCATCGAGCAAGAGGCCATCCCTGAGAACCAGATTGCGGTGGCCACCGGCACCCAGAAGGAGCTGGATGGCATCAACCTGTTCGACCCGGCCTGTCCCATCCGCTACGTCATCACCGTGGAGGCCCTGAAAGAGGGCTGGGATTGCTCATTTGCCTACGTGCTGGCCAGCCTGCAATCGGTCAACTCATCCAAGGACGTGGAGCAGCTACTGGGGCGCGTGCTGCGCATGCCCTATGCCAAGAACCGGACGCAGGAGCCGCTGAACCGTGCCTATGCCCACATCGTCGCGGACAACTTCGCGCAGGCCGCAGCCACGCTCAAAGACCGCATGGTGCAGAACATGGGCTTTGAGAAGCTGGAAACCGCATCGATCATCATCCCCCAGCAGGCGCTGCCGCTGGCGGGCGGCGAGGGCGGCACACCCACGACCGTGGGCCGTGCAGGTGGCGCCGCCACGCCCGCGCCTGTCATACCGGACTGCCACATCGACCTGCCGCAGGTGCCCGACACCCAGCACTGGCCCGACGAAATCAAGGCCGTGGTGCAGGTCAGGCCCACCACGCAGGGCGCCACCGTGTTGCTCAGTGGGGATGTCAGCAGCGAAACGCTCGCGCAGGCCGAGGCCTTCATCAGCAGCACCATGAAGCCCAAGGACCGTGAGAAGGTCAAGGAGCAGTTTGACGCGCACCGCGCCGTGCGCCAGGCCATGCGTGCCCCGGCCCAGTTGGGCCTGGACTTCGCACCCATCCCGCAGCTTTGCCTGACAGTGGACGGCCACCTTGAAGTGGTGGAGCGTGAAACGCTGTCCAGCTTGGGCGATTGGAGCCTGCTGGACCACAAGGTGCAGCTTGCCGGGTTCAGCATCATCGAGACCGTCAACTCCTTCGAGATTGATGTCAACGGCGCCAAGGTTACTTACAAGCACACCGACGCCCAGCAGCTCCAACTGAACACCGCCCCCAGCCACACCAGCCAGCAAGACCTGGTGCGCTGGCTGGACGTGGAGGTGCGCCAGCCCGACATCGGCCAAGCCCAGATGCAGGCCTATCTGGTCAAGATGGCGACCCACCTCATGGCGGAGCGCGGCTTCACCCTCACGGCACTGGTCCGCGCCCGTTTCCAGTTGGCGCAGGCGCTGACTAAGGAAATCGGGCGGCTGCGCCAGCTCGCCATGGCCAAGGGCTTCCAGGGGCGCCTGCTGGACATGGCGGTGCCCAGCCTGGAACAGATGGCGCATTACAGCTTCCACTACCAGCCCGGCCAGTATCCGGCGCGGCAGATGTATCAAGGCAGCTACGAGTTCGCCAAGCACTTCTATCCGGTCATCCACGACCTGCGCGAGAAAACGCAGGCCGGAGCCGTTCCCGAGGAGTTCCGCTGCGCCCAGGCCGTCGATGCGCACCCCAAGGTCAAGCAGTGGGTGCGCAACATCGAGCGCCAGGACAAGTTCTCGTTCTGGTTGCCCACGTCCACAGACTACTTTTACCCCGACTTCGTCGCGGAACTGACTGACGGGCGCGTGCTGGCCGTCGAATACAAAGGCGAGCCCTACAAGACCAACGACGATTCGCGCGAAAAGAATCAGGTGGGACACCAGTGGGAGCAGTCAAGCGGCGGGCGCTGCCTGTTTCTCTTCGCGGTCGAACGGGACGGTGAGGGTCGGGATGTTTTCCAGCAGATTGCGCACAAGCTCGCTTAACGGCTGGAAGTGCAGTTCGGAACCCGTCGAACCGTACTTGTAAACCATATTGATTTATTCACTCTCGCCTACCCGGCGTCCGTTGCCTAATGACAAAAAGGTATGGGTAGATTGCGCTCAAACCCTCCTAACTTTTTCTACCTGCCGTAAAATTGCGGCACTCGGACATGTTTAGCACCACCGCATTGCGCACCGGTCAACATGTGATTGATAGCCTAGGTGATGCACACCGCAAGCTAGGGGCCGAGTCCCCAATCGTTTTGACGGCCACATAAAAAGCTGTCCGCGATGCAGGAGACCCGCAAGGGTCAGGGAGGCTTCCACTTGTCGGTGGGGGTCGCCTGTCCGGCCTGCCCGCGTAACCCGGGGGTCTGCACACCCGCACGGAGCGCACGGTGAAGCCGTCAGTGCCAGGTGGCATTGACGGTCAGCCGGGGATGCGGATTTCAAAGTTGTTGGACAGCGCTCGTCGCTGTCCCCAGCTTCGAGGTCCAACGATGAAAGTCGAGTCCCTGAGCGGCGGATGCAACCGCCGCTCCTTTTTCAAAAAATCCCACGTCGCCGCAGCAGTGGCTGCTGCTGCATCCCCCTTCAATGCCCGTGGCGTGGTGGAGGTGCCCCAATTTGTTTTGGTGCGTCCCGGCGTAAGCACGGGCGGAATCACCATCACCGTTCGCGCGCACTGTCTCGGGCAAGGCCGCTGGATCGCCGCTGCTGAATGGGGTAGCCAGAGCAAGCATCTGCCTTTTGATGGCACGTTCCCTAGTCGCTGGACCGCCGTCTTCAAGAGCCGCAGCGAGGCCGTGGAGCACGCCATCAACCTGGCCCTGCGGCAGATCAATGAGCAGCTTGGCCAACTGGTGCAGACCAAGGACTGGCACGGCAAGGTCGATGCCGTTACCGCTTGGGCTGCTGACGCCATCCGCCAGACCCGTATGCATGACGAATCCCTGCCACTGCGCGGGTTGAGCGTCATCGACCTGTGTGCAGGAGGCCTGGGTGGTTTCGGCATGGGCTTGACCGGGCTGGGCGCAGAGGTGATGTTGGCCTGCGAAATCGACCCCGAGGCCAGCGCCGTCTACCTGAAAAACGTCAAGCCAACCAAGATGCACCTTGACCTGTGCACGCTGGACGGCACCAAGCTAACCTGCGACATCCTCACCCTTGGCCTGTTGTGTCAGGCATTCTCAAAGGCAGGGAAGCGCAAAGGCTTTTCTGACCCCGTGCTCGCCAAGGTTTACGCGCACACCAAGCGCCTGTTGCGTGAAATCCAGGCCCGCGTCGTCATCATCGAATGCGCCCGCCAGTTCCTGACCCAGGAGGATGGCAAGGACGCCGCCGAGGTGCGGGAGCTGCTGATGAAGTCCGGCTACCGCGTGCAGCACCGCACGCTCAACGCCGCAGGCTTCGGTGTGGCCCAAAGCCGGGAGCGTTCTTTCATTGTGGGCATCCGCCTGGACATCGCGACCGATGACATCCTGGGCTTCGTATTCCCCGAAGAGCAGGAGCCTACTGCCTGCGTGGCGGACATCCTGGAAGCCAACGTCCCGGCCACCATGGACGCCAGCCAGTTCGTGCTCAGCCGTGCGGAGCCTGAAACGCGCCAACCCGACTTGGCCGAAGTGGGCCTCATGCGCCGGGTCAAGACCGGGGAAGTGCTCGACGCCCAAGGCTATCGCCTTTACAGCCCCATGGGACTCGGAGCCACGCTGACCGCCACGGGCGGTGGCCGGGCCGCCTCTACGGGGACCTATCTGGTGAACGGTCAGGCCCGCAGCCTGACGCCCCGCGAGGCTTACCGCATGCAGGGCATGCCGGAATGGGCGTCGCACCACCCGGTCAAAGGCCATGCCTTGAAGCACGCGGGCAATGCCATCGCCGTGCCTGTGGCCCGTGAGCTTGGACGCCAGCTCGGGGCGCTCCTGGGCAACCGTTCCTGAAAACAGATCCCGGTGGGTGCGTCCGCACCCACCGCCCGGATTGCGTTTTCAGGGCGGCGCAGCCTGGGTGTATTACGCCTGTTGAAAGGAAGACCATGTTTGACTATGACGGTGATTTGAATGCAAGCCTCGACGACTACCGAGAACTTGTGGCCAAGGTGATTCAGGAAACGTTCCCGAAGTCGCGGTGCGCTGTCCGCGTGCGGCAGACCAAAGCGATGAGATTCCCGAAGTTGTCCATCTCAATTGACGACGGCCCTCCTCCGAAGGACGTGGTTGACGCCATACCTTTGTTGGCAGGGGGCAGGGCAGGGGTGCGTTGGGCGCACTGCGGCAAGGTATTACCGGCGCTTGGGTATTCAGTGCGTTCGCGTCCCCGCGGCGCCCTGGCGCAAACGTCTCAGGAAATCTGGGAGCAGTTGGATCGTGAAATGCCGGGTGCGTGCTTCATTGCTTCGAACGGGCGCCTGAATCCTAAGTTTTCTGCGAAACACAGGCAGCAGGTTGCAGCGCGCGCGAACCAGGCTCACCCCGCCCACAGCTCGGCGACGATGGCGCTGATCGAGCGAGGAGTGGCGGGGAACATTGTCGGGATTGCCATGAACCAGCGAAGTGCTGATCTGGGAAGGGCCACGCCCATGCCGGGGGGCGGTAGCGAACAGGGACCTCGAAGGTCCACAGGCCCCAAACGTCTGTGAGGCCTGGGCTCCTTGGCTCCGGGGTCGCTTAGTTTGTCAGGGAGCGCGGCCGGCAGGGTCCGGCCCAAACTTGCCTAGCGCGGCCAGATCGAGCAGATCACTTCGCCGAGGAGCTTGCTGCGTGTTGCGATCGACTGCTCGTCCCACTCCTTGAACTCCGAAAAATAGCGGTTCAGTCGCAACACCGAATTACGGTATTCGCCCAGCTTCACGGTAAAGCCAGCGTTGCCGCCCGCTGGATTCAGATGGCCGTTGACCAACGACAAATTGCCGATCATGTGCACGAGCCGGTTGCGCTGTCGGATCGGCTCGCCCAGCTCCTTGAACTCGGCGTAGTTTGCCATCTCGGCATAGAAGGGATGTTCGCCCACCTGTTGCGGAATCACCTTCCCTTGGAGCGGCCAGTGCGTCCACCATTTCTGCGGCATCACGTGCTCGATTTGGAGGTTCAGGGCGACCTCCATTTTCTCCGTTTTCTTGTTTCGTTGGCTCAACTCAATCCGCTCGAGGATGAGGCGCAACGCGGGCGTCTTCAACACGTTGTATATGGGCTCGCTGATCGCATGCTCAATCACGTCCTCGTCGGTTGGCCAGCGACGCGTTCCTCCGCCGCCTGCGAGCAGCTTGGCTCGCAACGCGGGGGCGACCTCGACGCCGCGCTTGCCAATCAACGCGCCGACCAATTCGACGAAAAACTTGTTGTATTCGCGGTTCTCATCGTTCAAAAACACGCGGCGCGCGATGAACGACTCGACCATGCCCAGGCATTCACCGAGCTGCGCGGAGGCCAGGTTGGCCTCGAGTTCGAGAAACATGATCAGCGGCAACGCCGTCGACACCTCGAATTCGGCGAGCACCCGCCGAAGGTCGGTGGCTGGCAAGGTCGTCGCCAGCGGCGATTCGTATCGGGCATAGGCGTCGCCATGCCTTACGAAGTCCGCGAGCTCGTCCCGGACGCTGGCGTATTTGGAGGGTTTCGTGGAAATCCAGTGGCGGTATTCCTCGTTCACTCGGCGCGCGTCCACAAGCTGGCCGGTCTTCGCGATGAGGAAGTATCGGAGCCCGAGATCGAGTCGGGAGTAGGTCCGCCCAGCGCGTTTGATCTCGCCGCTCCAAAAGGGCGTTTCGAACTTGCTCCAATACTCGTCGAAAATCTGGTCCCGGTTCTGTTTCTCCTTTTCGGCCCGCATGAAGATCAGGCTTCGGAGGAGGTCAGACTGCGAAAGTGGCCGCCCTTGTGAGTTCAGCGAGTAGAAGATTTCCTGCGAGTCGTCGCCGTCCGACAGTGTGATCTCCACCACTGAAAAGTCCTCCTGGATGGCCTGCATCAGCGTGAACGCGACCGTCTCCGCGTCCTTTTCCGTGGACTTGGCCGTCCCCTCGATCCACAACGCGATCTGGACCGAGAAATACAAGTAGGCCTCGACAAGGTTGCTTCGGACCTCGGGCTTTCGCTTGCGCCCGAGGTAGACCAAGGCATGTCGCGTCTCGACCTCAGCCTTGCTGCCAGAGGTGAGCACGCTCTTGAAGATGTCCCGGTTCAACGTGGTGGGCCAGAGCTTGAAAACCTCCTCATCGGGCTTTTCCATCACGTCGGGGTCAGCGTTTTCCAGGTAACGCGAGAGCGGCTTGTCGATGCTCTTCCACTCTCGTTGCCGGGCCAGGTCGCGAAAGGCACAGAGAAGCAATTGCAAGGTGGTCAACCGCTGCTGCCCGTCGATGACCAAGAACCGCTTGACTTCGCGGGGCGAGGTGGGCTTCACGCCTTCGATGATGAGGGCGCCCAGGTAGTGAGGATTGGTCTCCATCTCGGCGATGCGCAGCGCCGCCTTTTCGACCACATCCTCCCAAAGCGTCTCCCACTGCGGCGACTGCTGCCAGACGTAGAGGCGCTGGAACATCGGCACCACATACCGAAGCTGAGAATTAAATAGTTCGCTGACACTGCGAGGATTTGCCTGCATCCGTCTCTCCTGTTGAAGACATCGTATCCCAGCAGAGCAATGAGGAGTCTAGGCGCCAGGAGCTCAGCCGAAGGCCAACAGCGACTTTTGTTCCGCAGTTCGCTTGCCGTGCACCACACGCACCTGGAAGGTGGCGGTAAATTTTGCGACGGCAGAGGGCCGAAGCGCCTGGGCCGGGCAGCTGGCGTTCGTCAACCCGGGGCTTGACAGCTGCGAGAGGCTTTGAGAGGAATGCTTGGGTAAGGTAAGCAGCAAGCTATGTTCTTCCCCCGTTTTCAACGGGCTCAGAACGCTTGGTCTGCGACCACAGGAGACCCAAACCATGCCGCGTCCGCTCAAATCCAGCCGCGAACTGCGGCAGCGGTTCGACCTCTACCTCGACGAGCGCGAGGTCGATCAAATCCGCGCCAGCGCCCAAGCCGCCCGCCTGCCCATGTCCACGTTCCTGCGGCGTGTGGCCCTGCGCCAACAAATCACAGTGCCGCCATCGGCGGGAAACCTTGAACGCTGGCGCGAGCTGGCGCCCCTGGCCAACAACCTGAATCAGATTGCGCACGCCTGTAACGCGGGCTTGCTGCCGGAGGGGATAGACCCGGTCGTCAGCCAGCTTGCCGAGCAGGTGCGCCTTTTGCGGATGGAGCTGCTGGGAGTCCGGGAGGGCAGTCCATGATCGGCAAGATAGCCGCCAAGGGGCGCAGCTTCCGGGGCCTGTCGGCTTACCTCCTGCGGCGGGGTAGGGGCCGCATCGTAGCCGGGGTGATGGCTGGACGCACGCCCCGCGAGCTGTCCAAGGAGTTCGGCGTGCTGCGCCGCCTCAATCCCAAGCTGACCAAGGCAGTGGCGCACCTGATGCTCAGTCCAGCGCCAGACGATCCACCGCTGACAGACCAGCAGTGGGAGGCCATCGCCCAGCACTACATCGGCGCAATGGGCTTTTCCAATGCGCCATGGGTCGCCGTCGTCCACCAGGACACCGACCACCAGCACATGCACCTGATGGCTTGCCGCATCGGCTTCGACGGCAAGACCATCTCGGACGCCAACGACTTTCGCAAGTCCGAAGCCGTCGTGCGCCAGATCGAAGCGCAATTTGGCCTGGCCGCCGTGCCGTCGCCGGATGGATTCAAACCCAAGCCGAGCAGGCGCGCGAAGGCAAACCAACAAGAAGCCACCACCCAAGGAGACAAGCCCATGACCAACAGCGCCACACCCCCCAACCCCTTCGATCCAGCCAACCCGCAAGACGCGACTAGGCCCGAGTCCTTCGAGCCAGGCCGAGACCAGGCGGAACTGGCGCTGGTCAACTCCAGCCCCGGCATCGTGGCGTCCGGCGCGAGCGTGGCCGAACCGCTGACCAAGAAGCAGGCGCAGGCCATGCGTCGGGCCATCGTCGAAGACGACTACCAGGAAAGGATGCAAACCTTGCTGGGCGATGACCTGACCCGTGTTCACCGTCATCCCCAGGGCGCGACGCTTTATTTCAAACAGAAGGGTCGGATCGCAGACCAAGGCAGCAAGCTGACCGTCCTGGGCGGCATGGACCAGAGGCTGGCCGCGCAGCGCATTGTGGCCATGGGGATCGACCGTGGCTGGAAGTCGATCACCTTCACTGGCAGCGGCAGCTTCATCGAGCTGGCCATGCGCGAGGCGCTGAGGCAGCAACTCCCCATCGTGGCCAGCGACGACCGTCAACAGATCATCCTGGACAAGCTGATGGCAGAGCGCCGTGGCGGCATGGGCACGATGGTCTTGCCGGTGGGGGCCGTTCCAGCCGATGAGGACATCCCGGCGATCCTCGCCGAGCTCGACGACCTGAATGACCTCCCGGCGCTGCCTGGGCCGATGCCGTCCCAGCCAGCCAAATCCACTGCGCCCGTGGCCCCGCCACCGGCTGCCCCCGCCGATCCCCGTCCACCCGAGCCGCCTAAGCCCGCGCAGGTGGGTGTCCTGCCCAAGTTCCTGAACCTGTCCGAGCGTCTGCACGACCGTCGCGCCCAGAAAACCAGCAACGCGCCGGGAACCACTGCACCGCCCGCCAAGCGCCCAGGAGGCCCTGGGCCATGACCCCAGCGCGACCGTCAACACAAGCCACCGAACTGCCATACAGAACAGGGGGTTTGGTACTTAACCATTCTGGGCATTTAGCCCGTCCAAGGAGGACGACATGAACACGAGAAACAGATCAACCACCAGAAAGACGGCACCTACCGCAGCACGGGACGCCTACATCAGCTTCAACAAAGACGAATGGGCCGCGCTGCAAAAGCTGGGCTTCCGGGAGCGCTGGGCCTATATGCAGTTCAAATGGCTTGCGAACTTCAAGACCGGCATGGTCGGCAACTTCCGCAAGCAGCGCCTGACCTACCAAGACATCGCCGGTCTCGTAACCGCGCCGGGGGTGCAGGGCAGGGGGATGGGAAGCATCGACGACACCCAGGCGGCTGACTTTATGGGCCGCTTGGCTGCCGTGGGCCTGCTGGTGCAGCACGACAAGCGCGCCAACGGCGGGTTGCTGTTCGAGCTTCCGCTGTCCCCCATCAATCGCCAGGCGTCCGCGCTCAGGACGCCAGCTCCGGCGCGGGAGGAACAGGGCCGCGCACCCGAGCCTATTTCCCCGGATTGGGATGCCCCGGAGGGTGTCTTTTCCCCGGACGATGACACGCCGCCGTTTGACGATTCCCCAATGGCTACGCGGCTTTCCGAGGTGGTTGACCCCTCTCTATCAGTATTGGCTTTAACAAAGTTAAAGAACAATACTGGCGGGGCGGGCACGGCTAGCGCCGACACCGCCCCGCCCAGCCGCGCCACAGGCGCGGCTGCCGACCTGGAAAATCCGCAAAGGCAGCCAGCGGCTGGCGCGCCGCTGAGCGCGCGCGACATCCGCGCGGTCCTCGCGGGGGACTGGACCTTCACGCAAACCGACACGCCGGAGGCCAGGACGCTCTATGAGTCCTGGGCGGGCGCGGGCATCACCTTGGCTGATCTGCATGCCGCCATGGCCAGCCTTGAAGGCGATGACGAGCATTCAGCGCTGACGCCGATGAGCCTGAAATCTAAACTCTGGCCGCATGTCGTCGATGGCTGGGCAAACCAGTTGGCCGCCTGACCCCACCAATCGACCAGCGGCCCGGACAGGCGGGCCGCGTTTTACGAAGCTATCCCGATAGCAAGTCGCTGCGCCAGAGAGGCATGGCGGGGCATCGGGAGAGCGCCGTGGATATTCGCGAGCAGATCACGTCGGAAATAGTCGCTTTGATGTCCCAGGAGGGCGGCGCGCCGCCCTGGCGCAAGAGCTGGTCGTCCGGGTATCTGCATTGCAACGCCAGCAGTGGCGCCACCTACAAGGGCATAAACCAGCTCATTTTGGCCATCGCAGGGGCCATCCATGGGGACGCCCGGTGGCTCACCTACCGACAGGCCGAATATATGGGCTTACAGGTGCGCAAGGGCGAGCGCGGCACGCGCATCGTCAAGATGGTGGAGGTCAATCGCAGGCAGGCGGCCAAAGAAGCGGACGCCGATGGCGAAGTGGTGGCCGAAGAGGGCAACAGGGCCTTGGTCATGAAGGCCTATACAGTGTTCAACGCCAGCCAGATCGACGGGATGGCACCTATGCCGGTGCGCGATTGCACCGTAACCTGCGCCGATGCGGTGCAGCAGATTATTTTCGGCTTGCAGGGCACGGGCCTGAAAGTCAACTTTGGGCAGGGCTTCCAACCGTGCTACCTGCCGCGCACGGACGAGGTGCGGATTCCACCGGCCAGCGAGTTCACCAGTTTGGAGGACTTCCACGCTACGCTTTTACATGAGGCTGCCGGACATGGCAGCCAGGCCGTGAAGCGGTTGGCCATGATGTCGTCGGATGTCCCGCGCTTCGGCTCTGCCGAATACGCCCGACTCGAACTCATTGCCGAGCTGGCATCCGCGCAGCTAGGTGCCCAGCTTGGTTTGCCCATGGGGCCATCGCTCATCGCCTCGCATGCCGGATACCTAGCGAGTTGGTTGCAGGTGCTCAAAGGCGATAAGAACGAGATTTTCAGGGCGGCGGCGAACGCGCAGAAGATTTGCGATTACGTCAGCAAACTGGCGGTTGAGGCGCAGCCGCTTGTAGTCCCTCCGGCTATGGGCGAAACTCGGTCAGAGGTGGCTGCGGTGGCCCGCCCCTCTCGCCTGGTTTTGTAATATGGAAGAGTTCAATATCGCAGGCGCGCAAGAGCGGCTGGCGCAAAAGACCCCGGCGTCTGACAGACAGCCGGGGTTGAAGGGCTAACGTCGCTCAGCTACTGTTTCAGCGGAACAGTTCGAGCTGATGAGGATGTGAGCGAAAGTGGTCCGTTACATTTTCAAGACGTTCGAAACGCCAGCGAACGTAGGGTCGCACATACACGCTCTTCGGCCAGTGGTCAGACGAGGTCATTCCACACTCCTTATAAAGAGAGTTTCGAGGGCGATATTTGCCTGCACCTCACCGAGTGTTAAACTCGGAGTTGTCCTCAACAGACCGGTGCAGGTGGCAGAGGGACGCCCTCACCACCTTACCAAGAGCCCAAGATGCGTCGTAACCGCTTCTTGGGCTTTTTCTTTATGGCCGCTTCATCAGCTTTACCTCAACATCGGAATCGCTGATGCTGGCCTTGTAGACCATCTTGAAGATGCTGTTGGCCATGTTCAGCCAGTTGAAGCGTTCTTCGTATTCCCAATCTTCGCCGGACTTCGGCAATGTGAGCATCAGCCCCTGAATCAGCGGGTGGTCCCCACCACCACCACCGCCGCCGCCATTTTTTTTCGGATCTTCCTGCGCCGGCTTTTCATCGGTCTTTCCGACTGCATCGACGCGTATGGCGGGTTTGGTCAGTCGATCAGCGGCCATGTCGAAGAATCCCGCCTGCTTAGCGCTGCGCATGAGGACTTGACGCGCCTTGTCCTTCACACCGTCGCCTACCCCCAGCGTAACCAGCGAGCGTTCGAGGGCAGCCTGCGGGGGCAGCGGGCTGCCCCTAAATTGTTCGTAGACCTTCCCATACAGCTCTACCGCAAGGAACGCGTCGATCCGCGCTGCACGCTCTTTCTCCCCATCAATGACGCGGCGTCCCAGTTCGGTGAGCGTGATGCGACCGCCGCGTTCGTAGGTAATCAAGCCGTAGATCCTCGCGCCGTTTATGCGTTGCCGAAACCCTCCGCCCTTAGACTCCATGTTGAGCTGTGCCGCCAGTTGCTCAGCTTCGCAAGCCATCCCGCCTGCACTGTGAACGCCCTGGGCGGTCTCAACAGCGGCATCCAAGTCGATATATGGGAAGTCGACGGTGGACTGTTGATTCCCGGTCTGAGATGCAGCGGGTTTGATTTCGGGGACGCTTTCGGCGGTCATGATTTGACTCCAAAAAGTTTGAGTGTGCCGATTGTAGCCTCAAAAAAGATTCTTAGTAATTTTATTAAAGCATTTAGCTTTTAAGTGAGCCTATCTGGCAGCCGTTGAGGTGGCGAAAGTTGTAGGGCTTGGCGTGTAATGCTTTCAAGCGTGTGAAGTGGGTGTTGGGCAACCTCCCTGTGTAACCGAGAGGTCGAATCGCTCAATTGAACCCGCGTCCGCATGCGCGCGGACTCGGATCATTCGTCCTTTGAGGTATCATCATGGGTATCATTTTGGAGGGTTTTCGAGGAAATATGCCTCGAAAAATTGTTTAAAAACAACCACTTGAAGCAATATGGTGGAGATTCCCCCCAGCTCCACCATCAAAACTTGCAAAGACACTCTTTTTGCATGTCGATCAACCCCGTCAGGCCCCAAGTCTGGCGGGGTTTTTCACTTCGGCTTGCGACTTCGCGCCAACCGGCGCACCTCTGTGTGCCCGTTTTCAATCCAGTTAAAGGTTTTATCGAAAAGCAAGCGATACAGTAACGAGTATTCAAAAATAAAATGTTACGCGGCAAAGTCATATTGATTTTTTCTAAATATTTTTGAAAGTACCCATATGCTCATTCAAACGGCCAGACCATTGCGAACATGCATTGCCGCGTTTTTATTGCCTGCGATGACCACTGGTGCATTGGCGCAGGAGTGCCCACCGCAACCCCTGCCTTTGGAGCAAGCACGTGAGCACATCGAAAAGACTCCTGCAAAAAATGCAGGTCTTTTGTGGCGTGTTGAAAAGTCTGGAAGAACTTCGTGGCTTTATGGGACCATGCATTTGATGCACATTGACTATGCCAAACCAGGCTTGCAGGTCATGATAGGCATGCGCACCAGTGACGTGCTCGCTGTCGAAATTAATGTCTATGAGCCTCAACAACCAATTCCGACTAGTCAAACCTCAAAATTTGAGATGTCACAGGAACAGCTTGGGCGCTTGAAATCAGCCTACCAAAAAGAATGCATTGCGCATGACCCTGCGCAGCCCGCCACACATCTTCTCATGCAATCTCAAGCCAATCGCCTCGGCCTGTTTTGGGGCTATGGGCCTGATGGGCGGTTGATGCAAATTGCAAAACGCACCAACAAACCCATCATTCAACTCGAAAGTTTGGATCAACAAATCAACGCGCTTCGCCCCAGATCGCAGGTTGAGTTTGATGCGCAACTCAATTCAAGCCTTAAAAGTTTTGAACATGGTGTTCTTTCCTCTCATTTGGCCACCCTGGCCAAGGCATGGCAGCGCAATGATTTGCAAACGTTCATTAAAGACACAGAACAAATGAACGCACAATTTCCAGACTTTGCGAGACGCATCAATGATGAACGAAACGTATTGATGGCGAGAAAAATTGATGACTTGCACACTGAGGGGAAGCGCATCTTTGTTGCCGTGGGTGCCACCCATATGACCGGAACGCACGGAATCCCCAAGCTGCTGGAAGAAAAAGGGTACACCGTGACCTTCGTTCCGCTACGAAACGACAACGGTCAGTAAGAATTTAGGCGTCTACGGCACGCACATGTTTTTTCGGACGTTGCTTGCGTTGGCATTTTCATTAACAGCAATTTCCTGCCACGCTCAGCGACGCGAAAATCCAGATGCACTGATTCTCGGCAAGGCCAAATTGGTCAGCTAAACTTCCAGAGTCGAACTTTATCGCGATGATCTAGAAGTAGAGGACGGGTTTGTCGAACTCATCGATCACCTGTATACGGTAATTGAGAAGCAACTGGCACGGCAATTGGATGCCCGTAATCTGGGGCCGAAAATCAAGGTCGTGGTATCCAACAACGTTCGGGTGTCTCATGTGTGGCAGGGCTACCAGCACATGAATGACCCACGCGCTGTCATTTTTTTAAACTCACGTGCCTACGAAGGATTCAAATCGGGAGCGAACGCGACGCTTGTCCACGAGATGACGCATCTTTTCACGTGGAAGTTCAATAGCCATAGTCTTCGAGAGGGGGTTGCCGACTATGTGGCTAGAGCTGTTATGCCAAACGCGTCCGTTGGGCCGAACGCTGCGAATGCTTTGCCCACTCCTGTTGATTGGGCATTCAGGTACTTGGGGTCCAGTCAGCCTGCGCCTTCTGAATTAATGACAGACGTTGAGTTTCGCAAAAGCTATTATTTTTTGAGTTATGTGTTTGTCAAAGCACTTATTGACAGAACTTCGATGGCAGATTTTTTGCGATTTTATGACAGCGCATACTCCGACACTTTGTTTGAGTCCACCTTCAAAGTTAAACGGTTGGACTTGATTTGCGAGTTGAGGCTTGGAACTCAGTGCAAAGAATGAATGAGGAATTCAAGGGCTGTATTTTGTTGGAACTCCGCAAATCGTATCAATTTCAGCAGTTGCCCGCGTTCGTTGGAAGAGGGTATTTAGGCGCAAGACCGCATTCCACCACCATCTCCTAAAGCCCGGTCTTTCTGAGCGGTTTTTTTTGCCCACCGGTGTTTAAAGCTGCGAGCCGAGCAGCAGTGCCAGACGCTCCTTCAGTTTTTCTTTCATTGGCCGGTCAGCCCATTCCTCAAACGTCACCCGGCGTGACTTGCGCAGGTCGTCTTCGAAGACTTTGGCCTGACGCTCGGCAAAGGCCGGGTCAAACACATTGAGGTTGGCCTCGTCGTTGAGCCGGAAAGAGCGGTTGTCAAAGTTGGTCGAACCGACCGAGACCAGCAGCTTGTCCACCACCATGGCTTTGACGTGGTACATCGTGGGCTGGTACTCGTAAATTTCGGCCCCCGCCTGTAGCAGCGGGCCCCATGTGCCGCGAGAGGCTGCGCGGACCGTCTCGGTGTCGATGATCTCGCCGGGCGTGATGATGCGGACCTTGACGCCGCGCTTGAGGGCGTCGATTAAAGTTTTGCTGGTCAAATCATCCGGGACGAAATAAGCGCTGGACAGATCAATGCTGCGCTGCGCTGCCGTGATCGACAGGTGATACATCAGTTGCATGCTTTCACTGCCGCCGGATGGCGAGCTGGAAAAGACCTGGGCTGAGCTTTGGCCTGCTGGTTGAAGCGCCGGAAAATACGGATCGCCGTGCATGACCCGCCCGGTGACCTTCAACCAGTTGTCCATGAAAACCGCCTGCATCTGGGCGACGGCTGGGCCTTCCATGCGGAAGTGGGAGTCGCGCCAGTGGTCTGGGTCTTGCCCCGCACCTGTCCAGTTGGGTGCGATGCCTACGCCGCCTGTAAAACCGATTTTCCCGTCCGCAACCAGCAACTTCCGGTGGGTGCGGTTGTTCATGCGGGCAAGATTGTACCAATGCGGCTTGTGAAATTTGCGTATTTCGACGCCCGCAGCTTCCATTTCCTGCAAAAAAGAATCGTCAATCTTGGCGCTGCCTACCCAGTCCAATAAAACGTGGACTTTGACCCCGGCTTTGGCGCGTTCCGCGAGCGCGGTGGCAAATTCCCGGCCAATGTCTCCGGACCAGTAGATGTAGGTCTCAAAGGTGATGGATTTTTGGGCCCCGCGTATGGCCGCTAGCATGGAGGGAAAAATCTGATCTCCGTTGAGGAGTTCTTGCACACGGTTGCCCCCCACGATGCCAGGCCCCAGCAGTGTGCCCATCGCGCGCTGGAACTGCGGATCGGCTGTCGAATACAGGCGCGGCAGCTCGCGGGTGACGTTTTTTTCTCCGCTGCTGAAGTTGATAAACAGCAGGACCGCGACGATGGTCAGCAGGAAAGTAATGGCAATCGTCATACCAGTGTGCATTTTTTTGGTCATTTTTGGAAAATGTCGGTGGGTGATCCGCACATTACGAAAACGCCCTGGGTGCGCTTGAAAGCGCGCAAGCTCATCCGTAGTAGTCCATTGCCTTGACTTGCGATGTGACAATAGCGCATGGCAAACATGCAACTTCAAGAGATTCTTTTTTCGCAGGGATTTGGCACCAGGCGCGTCTGTACGGGGCTGGTTCAGCAGGGTTTGGTGAGTGTGGCCGGCGTCCCCTGTGCGGAGCCTGCTATGGAATTCATAGCGGACGGCCTGAAGTTCAACGTGCAGGGCGTGGCGTGGGAGTACCACGAAAAAGCCTATCTGATGCTGCACAAGCCCGCAGGATATGAATGCTCCCAGAAGCCCAGCACCTACCCGAGCATCTATACCCTGCTGCCCGCGCCGATTCGCCAGCGCGGGGGTGGGGCGGCCGCGGGCGTTCAGGCTGTGGGAAGACTGGACCAGGACACCACTGGCCTGCTGCTGCTTTCAGACGACGGGAAGTTCATTCACCGCATGAGCTCTCCCAAGCACCATGTTCCCAAGGTGTACGAGGTACGTGCCAAACATCCGGTTGACGACAAGCAGATTCAGCAGCTTCTTTCTGGCGTGGTGCTGGATGATGACCCCAAGCCGGTTCGCGCGGCAGCCTGCGAAAAAACCGGAGAGCAGCAACTCAGCCTGACGTTGACGGAAGGCAAGTATCACCAAGTCAAACGGATGATCGCAGCGGTTGGGAACCGGGTGGAAGATGTTGGCGGTTTGCACCGTGCCCGCATCGGCCAGCTGGTGCTGCCGGTTGATCTGAAACCGGGCGAGTGGCGCTGGCTCCCCCCGGCAGACCTCGCAAGCATTTCGGCTAAAAACTGAGACTGAATCGCCTGTCGCGGCCAACAAAAGAAGGGAGCCTCATGACTGAACGTCGTCAATTTCTAAGCGCTGCCGCCGTGGGCGTGGCAATGTCTCCCTCTCTGGCCTTGAGCCAGACTTCGCCCAAAGCTTTGCGCGGTCCGGCTCTGCTGACCGTGAGCGGCCTGATAGGGCGGGGCAACCGTGGACCGCTGGACCCGGTGCGCGACCAGATGATGGTCAAGCAGAAGATCAGCTTTGACAAAGCGCATGCGTTTGACTTCGCCGCCATCACTGCGCTACCCGCTGTCGCCATCAATCCGACGCTGGAGTACGACGGCAAGCGACATCTGCTCAAGGGCCCCTTGCTGCTTGACGTGTTGAAGGCATGCGGTGTACAGCCCCTTCCCGGCACCGCGCTGTTGCTGCGCGCGGTTGACGGTTATGCCGCCCGGATTGCGGTTGCTGATGCGGTCAGGTACCGCTTCATCGTGGCCACCCATCTGGACGGGCAACCGATGGCATTGGGTGGGCTGGGGCCCTTGTGGGCGGTCTACGACGCCGATAGATTTCCCGACATGGCGGCCAAACCCCTGTCGGCCCGCTTTGCCCTGTGCCCATGGGCTACCTACCATATTGAGGTCAAAGAAGCCTGAATCCTCCTTAGGCGGGGCTTTTATTCTTTCAATGAAATCGACTTTTTGCCCATGTATAACGGGCAAAGCTTGCTATCTAAAGAATAGCGTCACGGCACGTTTTGCAGAAAGTCGGCGATGCGCTGGGTGATTTTTTCGGGCTGGTCACGGTGCGGGGAGTGAGCGCAAGCGGCTAACCTCAACTGATGGGCATGAGGTGCGGCGAGAGCAATTTCGTCAAGTTGACGCATGGTTCCGTACTCGTCGCCAGTACCTTGCACCAACAGCAGCGGCGCGGTAATTTGTGCGCATTCCTTGCGGATGTCAAAGCTGAGAAACGCTTGCGACAACCACACGTCGTTCCATCGCCAGAAAGCGCCGTCCACATCGGCATGATGCCGGGACAGGCGCTGGCGAAGATCGCCACCCTGGTACAGGGTGGCCGCCTCTGCAATAGCCTTGATGGCGATGTCTTCAACCAGAACATGGGGCGCCATGGCAATCACGGCACTTACCGGATGCTGGCTGGCATGTAAAAGCGCAATGCTGGCCCCGTCAGAGTGGCCCACCAGCACGGGACGGTTGAGACCCTCGGCAGCCAGTAGTTGCGGCAATACCTCCCAAGCCTCCCGGTGCAGATAGTTGGCGTCCAACCGGCCGTTCCCGCGAGCGTCCGCCACCGGGTCCGAGTGTCCATAACCACGGCGTGAATACACCAGGCCGCCCCTGCCTGTAGCCAGGCAAACTGCCTGCGGCCAGCTCTTACCGAGCTGCGTCCACAGGCTGACGGAGCCCAGCCCGTCATGAAGGAACACCAGAGTTGATCGCCCCGGTGCGCCCGGGATGCGTTGCACTTCAAGCTGCACGCCCTGAATTGAGACGAAATCCATGTCCTTCATCGTAAAGGATGTAATCCGCAGGCTCCCGGAAAGCGTTGAACAGGTCCCCGGCCGCTACACTTAAGGGTTGCCTTGACGCCCAGAAAGTAGTTTCGTGAAATTGCCCCGTTATTTGCTATCCGCCGCGCTGTTGTCCTGTCTGGCGGGGGCGTCATTGCCAGTCCTGGCCCAAGCTGCGCCACTGCCTGCGCCACATGCTGCACCCCTGTTTGTACTCAACTCGCTGGATGCAGATGTCAGTGTCATCAACCCGGTCACCTGGACCGAGACCAAACGCATCGCCACGGGTAAAGAGCCGCATCATCTGTACCTGACGCCCGATGAAAAATCACTCATCGTGGCCAACGCGTTGTCGGACACGCTGACTTTCATCGACCCCAAGACTGCTGACGTGCAGCGTGTGATTCGCAACATTGTTGACCCCTATCACTTGCGCTTTTCACCGGACATGAAGTGGTTTGTAACCGCCGCCAACCGGCTTAACCACATTGATATTTATCGCTGGAACGGCACCGATATTTCACTTGTAAAACGCGTGGGCACCAGCAAGACTCCCAGCCATTTGTGGATAGACAGCAAGAGCACCACGGTTTACTCAACCATGCAGGACAGCGACGAGTTGATCGCACTTGACCTGGCGAGTCAGGCGATGAAGTGGCGAATCAAGACCGGTGCAGTACCTGCCGACCTCTTTGGTACGGCCGACGACAAGCAGATTCTGGTGGCCCTGACTGGTGGAGACTCTGTTGAAGTTTTTGACGTGACCGGCAAAGAGCCCAAGCGCAGCCAGGTGATCAAAACTGCAGCCGGGGCTCACGCTTTTCGCGCGCTGGGCGATGGGCGTCATGTGCTGGTGAGCAACCGTGTGGCCAACACCATCAGCAAGATCGATCTGCAAACCATGACGGTGGTAGACAGCTATAACGCTCCAGGTGGGCCGGACTGCATTGAAGTCTCGCGAGACGGCAAGCTGATTTATGTCACTTCACGCTGGGCGCGCAAACTCACGGTAATTGATATGGCGAGCCACAAAGTTGTCCGCCAGGTCAAAGTTGGAAAGAGCCCTCATGGCGTCTGGACGCTTGATCACGCTAAGAGGTGAGCCCCCACGCTGCATGTGGCCCCCACGGTCGCTCACTCCGTGTAGCTCCCTGCCCCGGGGGGCCGCTGCGCCTGCGGCCCGGCAAAGCCGGTTCCGCGGCCCCGGCTTGAATAAGAGTGTGAGTGCGGCGCTAACGGTGATATGCGTTGCTACTCTTTTCATAGCTATCGGCGCCCGTCCCGCTTGGGCAGTAGGCTGTTTTGATGCCCAAGGCAAGCCTGGCAAGCCCGTCTACCTGACGCTGGACACCGGTCACATGGAAGTGGCGCCGCTGATGGCGGACATCCTCAACAAGCATCAGGTCAAGGTCACTTTTTTTGCCGCGAACGAGCGGACTAAAACCGGCGACGGGAGCCTGGGGACGCACTGGGCGCCCTGGTGGAAGGCGCGCGCTGCTGAAGGGCATGAGTTCGCATCGCACACTTGGGACCATAGCTACTGGCGCGGCGATATCCCTGCTGCGGCTGGCAAGCCCGCGCAATTCCGGATTCGGCCGTCTGCGGGGCCTGCAGAGGGCAAGGACTTCACGTGGAGCGCTGATCAATACTGTCAGGAGCTTGATCGCGCGACCGTTCGCTTGCATGAGATGACTGGCAAACAGGCGCTGCCACTTTTTCGGGCGCCCGGTGGAAAGACCTCGCCAAACCTGGTAGCCGCCGCCAGAGCTTGCGGCTATGCCCATGTGGGCTGGGCACCGGCGGGTTTTTTGGGAGACGAGCTCTCCAGCGAAAAATACCCCAATGACTTTTTGCTGAAGAAGGCCTTGCAGGGCATTCAGTCGGGCGACGTTCTGGTGGCGCACCTTGGGATCTGGTCACGCAAAGACCCTTGGGCTCCGACCGTGCTGGAGCCCCTGGTAGTCGGGCTAAAGTCCCGCGGCTTTTGTTTTCAGACTTTGCGAGAGCATCCTCAATACAGAGCCTGGGTTGCCGCCCCTGTGGGTTTCGCACCGGGCAAACGGGGCAAGTAGGTGATGGACTGGATAGAGAGCCTGTTTTCCGTGGTGCAGCAATGGCTGTTTGAGACGGCTGTGCAGCCCGCCATGTTTGCGATGGGGCTGGGCAACCTGCTTGAAGACGCGTATGCCGCCACGGCGTGGTTCATGGTCGGTTTGATCCAGATTGCCGTCCTGCTCGCGGTTATTGGCCCCCTGCAGAGGTGGCGGCCAGCCGAGCCTCTGACGGACCGGGCCACCATACGCACAGACATCCTGTACACGGTCATTCACCGGCTGGGCCTGTTCCGTATCGCGCTCTTTTTTATGCTGGACCCATGGTTCGATGATGCCTTCAGCGCGTTGCGCACGGCAGGATACGGCACCTTTCACCTGGACCAGTTGTGGCCCGGTGTGACTGACGGCGCGGTCATGAGCTTTGTGATTTATCTGGTGGCGTTTGACTTTATCGGCTACTGGATTCACCGCGGCCAGCATCAGTGGGACGTGTGGTGGCGCCTGCATTCGCTGCACCATGCCCAGCGCCAGATGACGATGTGGAGCGACAACCGCAATCATCTGCTGGACGATATTCTGGTCGACAGCCTGATGGTCATTGCGGCGCAGCTGATCGGTGTGGCTCCTGGCCAATTTGTAGCCATCGTGGCAATCACGCAGCTCAGCGAAAGTTTTCAGCACGCCAATGTGCGGTTGTGGTTTGGACAGATCGGCGAGCGGCTTTGGGTCAGCCCGCGTTTTCACCGCCTGCATCACAGCATTGGGATAGGGCACGAGTCAGCAGGAAGAGGCACCGTGGGTGGACATAACTTTGGCGTGTTGCTCCCTTGGTGGGACATGCTGTTTCGCACGGCCAATTTCGAGTTGCGTTATGACCCTACGGGCGTTCGCGACCAGGTTGAAAAAAGCCGCGACTACGGGCGCGGCTTTTGGTCGCAGCAATGGCTTGGGCTCAAGCGCCTTGTGGGGCGCGCGTGATGACACCGGGCGCGCTATCCTAGCCAGATGAACAAGATTTTCGACTCCTTCTGGCGCGCTGCCGTGTATTGCCTGCACCCCCGGGTGATTGCGCTTTCGTTTTTGCCGCTGATCATCATGGCGGTGGTATCGCTGGGTCTTGGTTACTTTTTCTGGGAGGACGCAATCACCGCCGTGCGCAGCGGCCTGGAAAGTTATGAGCTGCTGGCCAGCATGGTGCGCTGGCTGGAAGGTCTGGGCCTGGGCGATTTGCGCGTGGTGCTGGCCCCTGCAATCCTGCTTTTTCTGGCCATTCCGGCCATCGTGATTGCCACGCTTCTTTTTGTTGCGCTGCTGATGACGCCGGCCATGGTTGCGCTGGTGGCTGAGCGGCGTTTTCCCGCGCTGCAACGCAAAAAGGGCGGCTCCCTGCTGAGCAGCCTGCTGTGGTCTCTGGGGTCGACTTTGCTGGCCCTGGTCGCCCTGATCGTGTCGCTGCCGCTGTGGTTGATTCCGCCGCTGATCCTGATTTTTCCACCGCTGATATGGGGCTGGTTGACTTACCGGGTCATGTCTTACGACGCGCTGGTTGACCATGCGAGCGCCGAAGAAAGGCGTGTGATTTTTCGCCAGCACCGGACCCGGTTGCTGGGTATCGGCGTGGTCAGCGGCTACCTCGGGGCTGCGCCCAGCCTGATCTGGGCCTCAGGCGCGATGTTTGTGGCCATGGCGCCCATTCTTGTGCCGGTGGCCATCTGGATCTACACGCTGGTGTTTGCGTTTTCGTCGCTCTGGTTCTCGCACTACCTGCTTGCCGCACTTGACGAGTTTCGCAGGCAAAACAATGCCTTTACCCCCGATCTACGTACGCCGGATGCTATTGAATCAATAGCGTATGAAGAACGGGTGAGGGCGCCCTCCGATCTCCAGACCTTACCCCCACCCCGCACGCCGGGCCAGCAGCCTTGATGCGGCAACCGCTACCCACCCCACATTTTGAACATGAGCAAGCACTTCGGACTCATCATCATCGGCGATGAAATTCTCTCCGGCAAAAGGGCAGACAAACATTTGCCCAAGGTGATTGAGTTGCTGGCGGCGCGCGGCCTGCAACTGAGTTATGCCGACTACGTGGGCGACGACCCTGCACGTATCACCGCCACCTTGGCGCGTGCTTTCACTGCAGCGCGCGAAACCGGCGACGTGATCTTTTCGTGCGGCGGCATAGGTGCGACACCAGACGATCACACCCGGCAATGCGCGGCCCGTGCTTTGGGCACAGAGCTGGCGCTGCATCCGGAAGCCGAGCGCCTTATCCGCGAGCGCATGCAGGACTTGGCAAGAGAGCAGGGCGTGACCTACGAGCCTGATCGGCATGACAACATTCACCGCCTGAACATGGGCATGTTTCCCGCAGGGGCGGAGATCGTCCCCAATCCGTACAACAAGATTCCCGGTTTCAGTTGCTTTGTGGAAAGGGATGGCTATTCCAGCCGCGGAACCGGCTTTGCCGGGCCGCAGGCGACGGCCCCACTACCCGTGCAAGGGGCAGGGACCAGCCGCAGGCACGAAGCGAGCGACCGTGGGGGCGTACATTTCCTCCCGGGGTTTCCGGTGATGGCCTGGCCCATGGTGGAATGGTTGCTGGACACCTTGTACGCAGACTTGCGCCAATCGCAAGCCAGTGTTGAAAAGTCAGTGATCGTGATGGGCTCCATGGAGGCCGCACTGACTCCCTTGATGCTCGAAATTGAGGCGAAACACGCGGGCGTCAAGGTGTTCAGCCTCCCCAGCGTGGATCATCCCGAATACGGCAGGCATATTGAATTGGGCGTCAAAGGTGCGGCGGAGGCCGTGAATGCGGCATATCCGGCCATGCTTGCGGGACTGCATGCCTTCAACCTCAAATTGGGCCCCGAATTGGTGCGATAAGCTTGCACCAATATGGATCATCGCTGATTGCACTGAAGTGGTGCATTGCTGACAAGGCACTTTTTCATTGCCCAACACCCGCCGGTAAGGAATTAGCGGGGAGTTGACGGCACAATCGAGGGCTTGGCGTGAAATTAGCGCCATCAGGTTTTGGCACAAAAAGTGCATTCATGGGACCTGAAAGTATTTTTAACAACCATCCAGCAACAGGAGATTCTGATGGCAAAGACCGTCGCAGACGTCATGAAAATGGTCAAGGAAAACGAAGTCAAGTTTATTGACTTCCGTTTTACCGACACCCGGGGCAAAGAGCAGCACGTCACCGTGCCCGTGTCCCACTTTGACGAAGACAAATTCACTTCGGGCCACGCGTTCGACGGCTCCTCTGTTGCAGGCTGGAAGGGCATTGAAGCTTCCGACATGCAGCTGATGCCTGACCCCAAGACGGCCAACATCGACCCCTTCTTTGAAGAAACGACGCTGTTCATGAGCTGCGACGTGCTCGAGCCTAGCGACGGCAAGGCTTATGACCGCGACCCGCGCTCCATCGCGCAGCGCGCTGAGGCCTACCTGAAGGCTTCCGGCCTGGGTGATACCGCTTATTTCGGTCCTGAGCCAGAGTTCTTCATTTTTGACGACGTGCGCTGGAACACCGACATGTCGGGCACTTTCTTCAAGATCGAAGAGTACGAAGCCCCATGGAATTCGGGCGCCAAGCTCGAAGGCGGCAACCGCGGTCACCGTCCGACCGTCAAGGGCGGCTACTTCCCCGTGCCTCCCGTTGACAGCACGCAGGACATGCGCGCCGAAATGTCCCTGATCCTCGAATCCCTGGGCATTCCGGTTGAAGTGTTCCACCACGAAGTAGCTGGCGCTGGCCAGAACGAAATCGGCACCAAGTTCAGCACGCTGGTTCAGCGCGCCGACTGGACGCAGATCCTCAAGTACGTGGTGCAAAACGTGGCCAATGCCTATGGCAAAACCGCCACCTTCATGCCCAAGCCCATCGTTGGCGACAACGGTTCCGGCATGCACGTGCACCAGTCCATCTGGAAAGACGGCAAAAACCTGTTTGCCGGCGACGGTTATGCAGGTCTGTCTGATTTCGCCCTGTACTACATCGGCGGCATCATCAAGCACGCACGCGCACTGAACGCCATCACCAACCCCGGCACCAACAGCTACAAGCGCCTGGTTCCTGGTTATGAGGCCCCGGTCAAGCTGGCTTACTCTGCCAAAAACCGCTCTGCATCGATTCGCATCCCTTACGTCGCCAATCCAAAAGGCCGCCGCATCGAAGCGCGTTTCCCCGATCCACTGATGAACCCGTACCTCGGCTTCTCGGCCCTGATGATGGCCGGTCTCGATGGCGTGGAAAACAAGATCCATCCTGGCGAGGCCGCCACCAAGGACCTGTACCATCTGCCGCCAGAGGAAGATGCAAAAGTGCCAACCGTTTGCCACAGCCTGGACCAGGCGCTGGACTGCCTCGACGTAGGCCGCAGCTTCCTGACCAAAGGCGGTGTGTTCACCGACAGCATGATCGACGCCTACATCGAACTGAAAATGGGCGAGGTCACACGCCTGCGTCAGGCGACTCACCCGATCGAGTTTGACATGTACTACTCACTGTAATTTTTTACAGTCTGTGGGTCCAAAAAGACGGCGAAAGCCGTCTTTTTTTATGGGGCAACGTGGTTAATCACCACAATTTTTGCGTTTTTCTACCCTTTGCGAGATACTGACAGACCGTCCTTGCCCTAACAGGCACTAGGGGTTACGCATGAAACCTACAGTACTTCTTTCGATCACAGCCACTTTTCTGACCGTTGGCGCTTCCGCAGCTTTTGCGCAGGAGCGTATTTACCGTTGCAGTGCCAAAGTTGGCAATGTGCCTGAGTACATCAACAACGCCAAAGAGGCGCAACTGCGCGGTTGCAAACAGATAGAAGGTGGCAACGTCACTGTTGTGCAGGGCACTCAGCCCAGCCGCAACGTCGTGCGTGTGGCCTCCGCAACGACCACAAGCCCGGCAACTCCCCGTGCGGCTTCAGACAATGGTGAACAACGCGCCCGCGACAGCGACTCGCGTGCCATTCTGGAAGCAGAACTCAAAAAAGCCGAGGCCAAATTGGCCGAGCAGCAAAAAGAGTACAACAACGGCGAACCTGAAAAGCAGGGCATCGAAGGGCGAAACTACCAGCGTTACCTTGATCGCGTCGCCGAGATGAAGGAAAGCATTGCCCGGAACGAGAGCGACATCGCGGGCCTGAAGCGCGAGATTGCCCGACTGCCCGGAAGCGTTGCCAGGCAGTAAGCCCCCGCGCAGCTTTCTGCGTCAGAATAGATTGCTTGAAAAAGTCCAATCCTCCTCCTGACAGCGCCCTCGCGGCGTCCTCCCGATTTCAGTCTTTTGACCTCCTGGCCACGCTTGTAGCCGTGGTTCAAACCAATGGCGTGGTGGTCTTTGCCAATGCCGCACTGGAAGACGCACTCGGGACTTCGCGCCGGACCATTGAAGGCTCCCGCTTGCCGGAGTGCTTCACGGAACCCCTGATCCTGCAGACGGCGCTTGAAGGCGCCGGCAGCAATGAGTTTGCCGCCCTGCGTTATGACGCCTGGATCAAGCCTTTGAACCGCGAGCCCCTGCCGGTGCACGTGGTCGTGGCGCAATCGGACACACCGGGTGAAGCCATTGTTGAGTTGCTCCCGCTTGAGCAGCAAGCCAGGCAGGACCGCGAGGAACGGTTGATGGACCAGGCTCAGGCCAACAAGGAGCTGATCCGCAACCTCGCGCATGAAATCAAAAACCCGTTGGGTGGAATCCGCGGGGCAGCGCAGCTTTTGCAGATGGAGATTGAATCCAAAGAGCTGACCGAGTACACCCAGGTCATCATTCATGAGGCTGACCGCCTGCAGACGCTGGTTGATCGCCTGCTGGCCCCCCATCGGCGCCCCCATCTGGTGGGCGACGTCAATATCCACGAAGTATGCGAACGGGTGCGTTCGCTGATCCTTGCAGAGTTTCCCAAGGGCCTGCGGGTGCTCCGGGACTATGACACCTCCATTCCCGACTTCCGGGGCGATAGGGAGCAGCTGATTCAGGCGGTACTGAACATTGCCCACAATGCTGCTCAGGCCCTCGCCGAGCGGATAGCTGCGGGTGATGCGCAGATCAGTTTTCGCACCCGAGTGGCGCGGCAAGTGACTTTTGGCAAGCAGCGTTATCGCTTGGCACTGGAATTGCATGTCATTGACAATGGACCGGGCGTACCGGACTCCATCAAGGACCGCATCTTTTATCCCCTGATCTCAGGGCGTGAAGGTGGCTCGGGGTTGGGGCTGACATTGGCGCAAACCTTTGTTCAGCAACACCACGGCTTGATCGAGTGCGATAGCGTCCCCGGCCGCACGGATTTCAAGCTGCTGATACCTCTGCCTTGATGTCTGTGGCCTTTTAGTGGCGGGAAACTGGTAGAACCAAAGGGACAAAAAAATGAAACCGATCTGGATTGTTGATGATGACCAGTCCATCCGGTTTGTGCTGGAAAAAGCCTTGCTGCGCGAGGGCTTGCCAACCCGCAGTTTCACCAACCCGCGTGAGGTGCTGACGGCGCTGGACTCCGCTTCCGACGACGAAGGGCCGCAAGTGCTGGTGAGCGACATCCGTATGCCTGGCGGGTCGGGCCTGGATCTGCTTGCCAAGGTCAAGGAGAAGCACCCCGGGCTACCGGTCATCATCATGACCGCGTTCTCTGACCTGGACAGCGCTGTGTCGGCTTTTCAGGGCGGCGCGTTTGAGTATTTGCCCAAACCGTTTGATCTGACCAAAGCCGTCGAACTGATACGCCGCGCAGTCGAGGAAAGCCAGCGTGAGGAAGTGGCCGAAGAACGCATGGCCGCCACACCGGAGATGCTGGGCCAGGCCCCCGCCATGCAGGACGTGTTCCGTGCCATAGGGCGGCTGAGCCAGAGCAATGTGACGGTCATGATCACTGGCGAGTCGGGCTCGGGAAAAGAACTGGTCGCCCGAGCGCTGCACAAACATTCTCCGCGCGGTGATGCTGGAAACAACGGGCCGTTCATTGCCATCAACACCGCAGCCATTCCCAAGGACCTGCTGGAGTCCGAGCTGTTCGGTCATGAGCGTGGCGCTTTCACCGGCGCACAAACCATGCGCCGGGGGCGGTTTGAGCAGGCCGATGGCGGTACGCTTTTCCTCGACGAAATTGGCGACATGCCGTTTGACTTGCAAACGCGTCTGCTGCGTGTGCTGAGTGACGGGCATTTTTATCGGGTGGGCGGGCATAACGCGGTCAAAACCAATGTGCGGGTCATTGCGGCCACACATCAGGACCTGGAGCAACGGGTCAAGGAAGGCAGCTTCCGCGAAGACCTCTTCCACCGACTCAACGTCATCCGCCTGCGGCTGCCCGCCCTGCGCGAGCGGCGCGAGGACGTCTTCATGCTGACGCGTCATTTCCTGCAGCAAAGCGCCAAACAGTTGGGCGTGGAGCCCAAACGCATTTCTGATGCAGCGCTGCAGCAACTCAGCACGTTCAGTTTTCCGGGAAACGTGCGCCAGCTTGAGAACATTTGCCACTGGTTGACCGTGATGGCGCCAGCCCAGGTGATCGAGGCCAAGGACTTGCCGCCCGAGGTGCTGGGCGCCGCTCCAGCGCCGGGCAAGCTGCCTGCTTTGGTGGAAGGTGGCAGCGTAGCTCCGACCCGTGCAACGTCCGACTCGCCGTCTGCTTCTATTGAGGCGTATGTGCCCGTAGACAAGGCGGTGATGCCAGCCAATGCCGACGCCCAGCCGCCAGGCAGCGAAGCTTCATGGGAGGCGGGGCTTGAGGCTGAGGCCATGGCCCTGCTTGTGACCGGCCGCAGCGACGTGTGGGACGTTCTGACCCGGCGGTTTGAGTCCAGGCTGATCCAGACCGCGCTGCTCAATACCCGTGGGCGGCGCATAGAAGCAGCCCAGAAGCTGGGCATCGGCCGCAACACCATCACCCGCAAGATTCAGGAACTGCATCTCGAATAGGGGCTGCTCTCGGCCCGTTTTTCAGATCAGGGAGTCACTACCTGGCCAATGAACCCGGCAAAGTAGTTGTCCAGCACTTTGACTTCCTGCTCAAGCTCTTTGGTATCCCGGGCGACCGCTTCGGCGTTTTTGGCTTGGGCCGCGCGTTCAATGTTTTCGCACAGGTTGGCCAGCCGCACGGCGCCCACCATGGCAGCTGCACCTTTGATGAGGTGCGCCACACGCGCAACTTCCTCGTAGCAACCGGCGGTAACAGCCTGGCGCAGAAGGCGGGTGTCCTCCTGGTTGGCACGCTGAAATTCTAAAAAGATCTCGCGCTCGAGCTTCGCGTCGCCTTCAGACATTCTGGCCAGCGCTGCATGGTCAATGGGAAGAGGCGTTGGCGAGGCTGACAGGAAACTGCCTGCCGTGACGGCGGTGGCATCAACACCGCCCGCGATCGCTGCGATGGTGGGCAGCGGGAGCGGCAACCACCGATCGAGTTTTCCTTGCAGTTGCTTTAACTCTACCGGCTTGACCAGGTAATCGTCCATCCCCGCTTCCTGGCAAACCTCAGCCTCACCGCCCAGTGCGTTGGCCGTACAGGCCACGATCGGACAACGTGTCGAGCCGCGAACAGCCTCCAGCCGCCGGACAGTCCGCGCCAGTTCGTACCCGTCCATTTCGGGCATGTTGCAGTCGGTCAGGATGAGGGAGAACCTTCCCGAATTCCATAAACCCAATGCCTCCACACCATTGTTGGCGCTTTCCGATGCGTAACCAAGAAGGTTCAATTGGCGAGTCAACAGCGAGCGGTTGGTGGGGTGGTCGTCAACCAGCAGGACCAGCGTTCCCTCCGCTTCTGCCACGCTTGTTTCGGGCGCTTTCCTGCGCGTGGCTGCATCTGTGAAGGTGTTGCGCTGATTGGCGCCCGACTCTGCGGGCACAAGGCTTGCAGGATCGGCTATGGGCAGCGACAGCTCAAGGACCATGGTGGTTCCAACACCAGGCTGGCTGAACATTTGAATGGATCCGCCCATGAGAGACGCGAGGCGCTGGCAAATGGCAAGCCCCAAACCTGTACCGCCGTAACGCCGCGTAATGCTCAAGTCGGCCTGCGCAAAGGGTTGAAACAGCAACTGCTGATGTTCCTCGGAAATGCCAATGCCGGTGTCCTTCACGCTGAAGCGGATTCGCTCTTCGCCGTTTTTCCGGTCAACGATGTCCGCGCTGATGCGCACCTCGCCGCGGGGGGTAAATTTAATGGCGTTGCTGACCAGATTGCTGAGGATCTGGCGCAGACGCAGGGGATCGACCTGCACGGCCGGGCTGATCGCAGGATCAAAGTGAGAGGTGATCAAAACGCCTTTGCTGCTGGCGGCGACCGCATAGATATCGTGAAAATCCTTCATCAACTCCTGGAGGGAGACAACCTCTGCATGGACAGACAGCTTGTCAGCCTCCATTTTGGAAAAATCGAGAATGTCGTCGATGATCCGCACGAGCGACTTCCCGGAGTCGCGAATGATTTTGAGGGTGGCATGTTGTGACTTGTCCAGTGCGGTGAGGCTCAGCAGTTCAAGCATGCCCAGCACGCCATTCATCGGCGTGCGTATTTCATGGCTCATGGTCGCCAAAAAGGTGCTCTTGGCGTGATTGGCAGCATCGGCCTCCCGGCGTGAAAGTTCGGCAGCATCCCGGGCTGCAACAAGCGCCTGGTCAGCCAGGTGCCGGGCCCGGATCTCCAGGCGAATCTGACGGTACAAGGCTGCAAAGATGCAGGCAGCTGCAATCATGGTCAGCAGCATCGAGACGGCTGTGAAACTTGCGAACCGGTCAGACGCCGCCTGACGCTCAAGCAACAACTTTCCCTCGGCAATTTCGATGTTCTCAATCTGCACCAGAACGGCGCGGACCGCGTTCAGGCCCTGGCCGGAATCAACCAGTTTTTTTGCTTCAACAAAGCCGGTCGTCTGGTACAGGCTGACACCTCTGTCCAGCAGGGCCGCCGCACGTTCCATCAGGGTCTGCAAGTTGGTGACGGCTTCGAGTTGGGGTGCGTTGTCACTTACCAGCGAACGAACTTCCTTCACCTGATCGGCCACCTTCGATATCAAATTGCGATAGCGGTCAAGCTGCTCGGGTTGTCCCGAAATCAGGTAGTTCCTTTGGGTCAGTCCTGCTTCTGACATGTCGCCGTGAAGATGGCCCAGTACCGCACGTACTTCCTGGGTATGGGCAACAGCTTTGGCGGAGCTGGCAAATACGACAGTTGCTTTGTATGAAATTCCGAAGCCAATAGCCAACAGCAGGAAGGAAATGGAAAAACCGGTGAGGACCTTACCTTCTATCGATGTCATGACGAAGGCCGCTGTCGACAGCGCCGTGCGCCGCCTGATGGCCAGCATCGTGCCGGCGCTCAAAAGAACAAGGGCGACGGCGGTGTTGATGGCGACTGGTGGAAGCAGGACATCCGTGGTCAGTTCTGTCGCATTCCAGGCATACCCGACCACCGAGATAACGCCGACGAGCATGGGGACAGACGCGGCGATAGAGGCCAAGGTTCTCATCCGTGGCGACGGCAGCATCAGCAAGGCCAGCCCCAAGGCGGCGAAAGAACCCGCCGTATAGGGGGACATGCGACCGGGAATGGCGTTGAAGGCCCCCCCGGTGTCCTCAAACAAAAGCTCGTCAATGCCCATTTCCCAGCCAAACATGTATTGACTTAGAGTGGCCAGCCCCAGCGCGGCGACAACCACTGACATGGCCTGCCCCGCTTGCTCACAAGCCGGGGATCGTTGAATATCCAGAAGCCAGAGGCCGCTGGCTGCCGCCATCAAGCCGAGTGCTGTGTTGGCTTTCATCTCAACTGCGCCAGGCAGTACGCTTTTAAGTGAGGGCCAGTCGCCGAGCCAACCGATCATGGCCACCAACCCGACAAATCCGGCAAGCGCTGCCGCGGCGCGAATCACCAAGGCTGTGAGATGCAAAAGCGTCTGCGTGTGCCCGGTGGAGGTTGGCATGGCTAGGGCCTGTTCGCACTATTTATGCAAGTGCGAAGGTGATGAAAACAGCGCCAATCCAGGCGCACGACGACGCTCAGCCTGGCGGGCTGGGCCAGGAGTGCAACAACGAGTGGCGTTGTTTTCACCACCTTCCCTCCGGGTTGCGGCCAAAAAGGCCATGCGCAGCGTTGCAAAGCCTTGCCGGGCGCTGCCCGTAGCCGTCCGGGCCGCGAAGTGACCCGGCGAAGGGCAGCATTGGCGCTGCTGCGCTGTACAGCTTCGCGCACGGACGCTTCGCAGCGCCGCCCGGCTGCATTTTGCGCCTCACGCATGACCTTTTTGACTCGCAACGCATCTGGCATAAATAGTGTGAGCAGGCCCTAGACCGGCAAAGAAAAATGAAACACTGCGCCGTGGCCCACCTTGCCTTCAGCCCATATCCGGCCCCCGTGCCTGGTCACGATACGGTGCACGATGGGCAAACCCACCCCGGTTCCTTCGAATTCTTCAGGCGTGTGCAGCCGCTGAAACATCTCGAAAAGCTTGTCGTATTGCTCCATGTCGAACCCAGCGCCGTTGTCGCGGACCGAATAAATCGCCTCTGTGCCGACGACGCGGCCAGATACATCCACACGGGGGCTTGCCGCACGGCTGCTGTACTTCACAGCATTCGACAACAGGTTCACCCACACCTGGCGCAGTAGCGCTGCATCGGCCGGTACCGCCGGCAAATGCCCCAGCTCAATGAGCGTCTGTGCTCCCGCAGCATCAAGTTGCAGGTCTTTGACAATCTGCGGAACAAGTTGCTGTACGTCTACCGTGGTCTTGCTAAGCTGCCCTTGCCCCAGCTTTGAAAAAGCCAGCAGGTCGTCGATCAGTTTGGACATGTTTCGCGTCGTCGCCGTAATGACAGACAGGTAGCGACGGCCCTTGTCGTCCAGCTGGTTCCCATAGTGTTTTTCCAGAAGGCCTGCGAAACCTCCAATGAGCGCCAGGGGCGAGCGCAAATCGTGTGTGGCTGCCGCCGTGAAGCTGTCCAGGCTTTTGTTGCTTGCCTCCAGGTCAGAGGCGCGTGCCATCAACGCATCGTTCAGCTGGAGGATTTCGCGCTCCATCTGTTTCTGCAGCGTGACATCTTCAGAAATTCCAAGAAGGTGAGTTGGCACGGCCTGGTCGTTAAGTACAGCCACTTTTTTGGTTCGAAGCAGGCGAATTCCCTTGTCGGCTGTCTGGATCTCCTCTTCCGTGATTTCCAGCTGTCCGCCGGTTGCCAGCACTTCCCGGTCGTTGGCAACGAAGGAGTCACTCTCTTCTTTGGGGAAGAAGTCATAGTCCGATTTGCCGAGCATTTCGTGGCGTGAATAGCCGACCAGTTCCTCTCCGGCACGGTTCAATCTGACGTAATGCAGGTTGACAGCATCCTTCACGAAGATCGTGTGGGGAATGTTCTCGATGACCGAGTCAAGAAACCCGTTGGCCGCCACTGCCTCAGCGGTGCGGGTTGCCAGGAGTTCGCGACTGTCATGCAACTCCTTGTTGCGCTGCGCGGAGGCGTCGTAGGTTGAGATGAGCAGGTTCAGGATTTGCGCGCGGCTGGCCGTCACGTGGTGTTTTTCCCCATGAAAAACAATATCCACGCCGCCGGCTTCCTGCGGCTGAGGACCCGCAAGGCGATTGCTCAGCGCGAGGGCGACGCGGGCCAGCATGTGGTCCTTGTTATAGGGTTTGATCACGAAGCTGTCGGCGCCGCACTGAAGGCCCAGCAACACATCCTGGGGATCCGAAAGAGTGGTCACCAGAATGACCGGGCAGTCGCGCAGGGCGGGATTCGCCTTGATGTGTTTACACAGCTCGTACCCGCTCATTTCGGGCATGTTGACGTCGCTGACAATCAGATCGGGCTGCAACTCGCCAGCCAATTGCAGGGCGCTGCGCCCGTTGTCGGTGCGACTGACCTTGTATCCCTGTTCTTCAAGGATCCGCCGGAGCATGAAGGCCTGTACGCCGCTGTCTTCGGCAATCAGGATGTGCGCGGTTGTCTGAATCGGGGCAGGGGAGTTCATGCGGCCAACCCTTGCGGAGCCTCAGCGACTCAAGCTCGTGCCAAAGTGCGTATCTTCCGCAGCTGGGTTTCCGTGGCTCGCCCATTCCGGAACGTGCACGGTAGTGCAGTTCTGGCCTGACACACTTCGGTAGATGAATGAATTCATGCCGCTTGCTCCCAACTAAAAGTATGTGACTTGCCGGTTTGCAACAAGTTCCTACTCTGATGTCGATATGTAAGTCTAGGTAGTATTGATGTCCTGGACAAGTCAACCAGGCTGCAATTTCGGCTAAAAAGTCACCAAGATTTAGGTGGGTAAGTCAAATTCAGCCGTGCTGCCTCGCGCCTGAGAGCTGCACAACAATGGTGCGCCGTACCTGGATAAAGCAAAACAGAAATGAGCAAACTTTCCCACACACGCGACAAAATCTACAAAACTGTTTCCCGACAGCTGCACGGGCAGGTGCCTTGCTGGGTTTGTGGTGAGCATGTGCCGCGTGACGCAGCAACGCTGGAGCATATTCAGCCTCTGTCAGAGGGGGGAAACAGCCACGCTGAGAATCTGGCCATCAGTCATGCGGTGTGTAACAACCGGCGCCACGCCAAGGTGCGCGAGGCTTCAGGGGAAAAAGACGAGCCTGCCCTTTGATGGCGGGCAAACTTAGCTATGTTCTTTATAGCAAGTTGAGGTCTGCGACGACCGGCACGTGGTCGCTGGGGCGCTCGTTCTTGCGAGTCGATTTGTCGATCACACAGCTGCTCACAGCAGACTTGAGCGCCTCGCTGACCAGAATGTAGTCAATGCGCAGGCCGCGGTTGCGCCGGAAGGCGAACTCACGGTAGTCCCACCAGGAGTAACTTTTCTCTGGCTGGTCGAACAACCGGAACGCATCGTGCATGCCTAGTGCGAGCAGGGCTTTCAGGTGGTCGCGCTCCTCGGTCGTGTGGTGAATGGTTTCCCGCAGACCGTCGGCGTCGTAGGTGTCGCGATCGTCAAATGTGATGTTGAAGTCGCCCACGAGCACAAGTCTGGGATTCAACAACAGTTCGTCGCGCAGCCAGTTTCGCAGGCCTTCCAGCCATCGCATCTTGTAGGCAAACTTGTCGGTACCAGGCGCCTGACCGTTGACGAAGTAGCCGTTGACCAGCCGAAGCTCGCCCTGCGGCGTGTCCAGCGTGGCGGCAATCACGCGTGATTGCTCATCGGTAAACCCGACGATGTTTTTTACGATGTTGCGTGCGGGCGCACGGCTCAGGATCGCAACGCCGTTGTAGGTTTTTTGCCCGAAAACCGCGCTCTGGTAGCCGGCTGCGGCCAGGGCCTCGAGCGGAAACTTGTCATCGCTGAGCTTGAGCTCTTGCAGGCACAGCGCATCTACCGGGTTGGCGGCCAGCCAGTCCAGCACCTGCGGCAGCCGCACGGCCAGCGAATTAACGTTCCAGGTCGCGATTTTCATGGCCGCTCCAGCGTGACAAAACTGTAGGGCAGGCCGCTTTTGGCGGTGTGGCTGCTGCGCGCTGTTTCACACCAGGCATTGCCCAGTACCGGTGCATGGGCGTCGCCTTCAAAGTCCTGCGCGATTTCCGTGACTTCAATGCGACTGGCAAGCGGCTCTGCCTGTGCATAAACTTGCGCGCCGCCTATGACCCATACCTCAGGCACAGCCCCGGCCAATTGCAAAGCTTCTTGCAGGCTGGCGGCGCGTTGCGCACCTTCTGACTGCCAGTCGTTTTGCCGGGTGATCACGATGTTAGTGCGACCCGGCAGTGGCCGAAATTTCGGCGGCAGCGAATCCCAGGTTTTGCGGCCCATGACCACAGGGCATCCATGGGTGAGCTGTTTGAAGTGCGTCAGATCTTCCGGCAAATGCCAGGGCATGGTGCCGTCTCTGCCAATCACGCCGTTGGCGGCGCGAGCGTAGATGAGGTTAATGCGGGGAGGAATGCTCATACCGTCGCCTCCCTAACCAGGTAACCTGCAAAAGACCCAGGGGTCGGCTCCCAGCGGCCTTCGCGCGGTGTCGATCCCCGCTGCGCGGGGCCCCTCGCCAGTGCGCTCATACCGCTACAGGCGCTTTAATCGCCGCGTGGTGCTGGTAGTCCATAAACTCGAAGTCTTCGAATTCGTAGTCGAAGATCGAAGCGGGTTTGCGCTTGATGTTCAGCGTGGGGTAGGGGAAGGGCGCACGGCTGAGCTGCAGCGCTACCTGCTCCGCGTGGTTGCTGTAGATGTGGCAGTCGCCACCGGTCCAGATGAAGTCGCCGACGTCCAGATCGCACTGCTGCGCGACCATGTGGGTGAGCAAGGCGTAACTGGCGATGTTGAAGGGCACGCCCAAAAATATGTCTGCGCTGCGCTGGTAGAGCTGGCAGCTGAGCTTGCCTTTGCCTTCCGACGTTGCGGGAGGCGCCACGTAAAACTGGAAAAACGCGTGACAAGGCATCAGCGCCATCTTGGACAAGTCGGCCACGTTCCAGGCGCTCACGATGATGCGGCGGGAATCGGGATTGGTCTTGAGCGTTTTGATGACATCGGCAATCTGATCGATATGGCCACCCTCGGGTGTGGGCCAACTGCGCCACTGCACACCGTACACCGGTCCAAGGTCGCCGTCTTCGCGTGCCCACTCGTCCCAGATGGTGACGCCGCGCTCCTTGAGCCAGTTGTTGTCGCTGGAGCCGTGCAAAAACCACAGCAGCTCATGGACGATTGACTTGAGGTGAACCTTCTTGGTGGTCACCAGCGGAAAGCCTTCGTTGAGGTCAAAGCGCATCTGGTAGCCGAACACGCTTTTGGTGCCGGTACCGGTTCGGTCGGCTTTGAAGACGCCGTGGGTTTCCACGTGGCGCATGAAGTCTTCGTATTGGGAGCGGGTGGGGCGGGTCATTGGAAACCAGTTGGCTTGAAAGTCGGGAGACACAGATGCGGCATGCCGCCGGGATGACTTTAATTATGCCCGCAGCACCCGCCCGGGGTTCATCAGGTTCTGCGGGTCCAGCGCCTGCTTGATGGCGCGCATCATGCCCAAAGCCACGGGCGATTTGTGCTTCTCTAGTTTGCCAACCTTGAGGCTGCCCACGCCGTGTTCGGCGGAAATGGAGCCACCAAATTTCTGCACCGAGTCATAAACGATCGCGTTGACGTTTTCTTCCTGCTCGCGCAGAAAAGTCGCCGCATCGCCACCCGCTGGCGCCTGCACGTTGTAATGCAGGTTGCCGTCGCCCAGATGACCGAAATTCACCAGGCGCACACCGGGGATGTTGTTGGCAAGCAGTTGGTCGGTAACTCGCACAAACTCGGGAATCAATGACACGGGCACCGAGATATCGTGTTTGATATTCAGGCCTTCCTCGGCCTGCGCCAGCGGAATGCTTTCGCGCACATGCCAGAGCTGGTGGGCCTGTTGCAGGTTTTCGGCCACCACGGCGTCGGTCACACAGCCTTCTTCCATGGCGATTTCAAGCAGACGCTCGAACTGTTCGCGGGCGTGACTTTCCGATTCGTGGTCAGAGTTCTCAAGCAACACACAGTAAGGGGTGTCCAGATACAGCGGCACCCGTTGCTGCGGAAAGTGTTGGGCCACCAGGCTTAGCGCAAATTGCCCCATCACTTCAAAGCCGGTGAGCCCGGCGCCCAGGTGCCGGTGCGCCAGGCCGAGCAGGGTGACGGCCTCGTCTATGGACGGCACTGCAGCCCACGCGGTCAGCTGTGCCGCAGGCATCGGATAAAGCTTCATGGTTGCTGCGGTGATGATGCCCAGCGTCCCTTCGCTGCCGATGAAGAGGTCGCGCAGGTCGTAGCCGGTGTTGTCCTTGCGCAGGCCCGACAGGCCTTCCCAGACCTCGCCTTGCGCGGTGACCACTTCCAGGCCCAAACACAAATCACGGGCATTCCCGTAGCGCACAACCTGCGTGCCGCCCGCGTTGCTGCCCAGGTTGCCGCCTATCGTGCAGCTGCCTTCTGCGGCAAGGCTTAGCGGGAAGAGGAAGCCGGCTTTTTCGGCGCTCTCCTGTAGTGTTTGCAAAATACAACCGGCTTCGACTGTCATAGTCAGGTTGGCCGCGTCAATGGCCCGGACCGCATTCATGCGCTGCAGGCTCAACACAATCTGCCGACCCGATTCGTCAGGCGTGGAGCCCCCCACCAATCCCGTGTTTCCGCCCTGCGGCACCAGGCTGATGCCTGCCTCCACGCAGATTTTGACCACCGCTGCGACTTCGGCCGTGGTGCGCGGCCGAACGACAGCGAGCGCCTTGCCACGTGAGCGTTTGCGCCAGTCCAGCTCCCATGCCGAAAGGTCGCCTTCGCTCAACACGTGAGTAGCGCCGACAATCTGGCGCAGGGCGTCGAGCAATTTTTTCATAATTGTCAGGCGACTGGCGCTTTCTTCAGCCTCACGCGCACATGCATGGCGCAGGCAGTAAAAATCAGCAAGCACAGTGCGACTTCAATCATGGCCAGATAGTTGCCGGGCGGCTTGTCGCTGTAGGCGCGTACTGCACCCTCGGTGAAGTACAGCCAGATCATCAGGCTGAGCCAGCGGTAGGTGTACATCCGATTTTTGAGCAAACCGGCCAGCGGAATACACAGGGGGAGCACCTTCAGCGCCAATAGCGAGCCACCCGGCCGCACCGGCGCCAACCACATTTCCCAGGCCAGCCCGAGGACGATCAAGGCGCCAAGGCTGCCCACGGCGAGCCAGCGTGTGGCGTCGATCTGCATTGTTTTATTCATGTCGATGGCATGATACCGGGGATGAAATTCCAGCAGTCCCTGCAGCAGTTATTGCAAGATCTATCGCATTTTCCCTGGCGCGATACCGCGATCACCTTGCGCCAGCGTTTTCGCGAGGACCACATGGGCCTGACGGCCAGCAGCCTGACCTTTACCACCACCATCGCCCTGGTGCCGTTTTTTACCGTGGCGCTGGCCATCTTCACGGCTTTCCCGATGTTTTCCAAACTGCAGGGTGCGCTGCAGGTGTGGCTGGTCAACAGCCTGATTCCGGACAATATTTCGCGCCAGGTGTTGGGCTACCTCACGCAGTTTGCCAAGCAGGCCAACAAGCTGGGTGTGGTCGGGTTGGCCGTATTGCTGGGTACGGCCATCGCGCTGATCCTGACAATTGACCGCACGCTCAATGGCATCTGGCGTGTGAAAAAGGCGAGGCCGCTGGCGCAGCGCGTGCTGATTTACTGGGGCGCGATCACTCTGGGGCCTTTGGTCTTGGGCGCCAGCTTGGCCGTGACGTCTTATGTTTTTTCGGGGTCCCGCGGCACGGTGACTATGCCAGGCGCGTTGCGCGTGTTGCTTGATCTGCTTCAGTTCTTTTTGCTCGCTGGCGGCGTGGCCGCCTTGTACCGCTATGTGCCCAACACCTTTGTGCGCTGGTCGCACGCCTGGGTGGGTGGGCTTTTTGTGGCCGCCGGTATCGAGCTGGCCAAAAAAGCGCTGACGCTTTATCTGGCCAGTGTGCCGAGTTATTCACTGGTGTATGGCGCCTTTGCAACCTTGCCGATTTTGCTGGTGTGGATTTATGTGGCGTGGGTGATTGTGTTGCTGGGCGCAGTGATCGCGGCCTATCTGCCCAGCCTGATGGCTGGCGTGAAGCGGCGCGGCAGCGGCCATGGGTGGCAGTTCCAGATCGCGGTGGAGCTGCTGCAGCAATTGCACCAGGCACGTGCCACGCCGCGCATGGGCTTGGGCGCCTCCCAACTGGCGCAAACGTTGGAGCTGGATGTGCTGCAACTGGAGCCGGTTCTGGAAACCCTGCTTGCGCTGGACTGGATCGGGCAGCTGGCGGACCCTGAGGGTGCCCATGAAGCGCGGTACCTGCTGCTGGCCGACCCCGCAAACACAGCAATGGCGCCGCTGATGCAGCAGTTGCTGCTGAGTAACGAGGGCACCATGAAGAACTTCTGGGACAACGGCCGCTTTTCGGCGATTCGACTGCGCGACGTTCTTTAGGGCTACGTGGGGCTGTTACTCGGAGCCTGTCAGAGGATGGCCACCTTGCCAAGCCAGATATCCTTGTACATGGCCCAGTCACCCATAAAGCTGTAAAGAGGTCGTTTGAAAGACGCGGGCTTGTTCTTCTCAAACCCGAAATGGCCAACCCAGGCAAAACCGTAGCCGCACAGCAGGCCGGCCAGCAACCACCACGGATTGCCTGTGACCACCATCGCCAGTACGCAGAGAAGTGACAGGGTTGAGCCCGCAAAGTGCAGACGACGGCAGGTGAGGTTGCTGTGTTCGGTCAGGTAAAACGGATAGAACTCTGCAAAGCTCTGGAAGGCTCTGGCATCCACCGGCGTCGGCAAGGCGCTTGTTTCCATCGTTTGTCTCCTGTCGTGTGTTGTCCAGCCATGATATCCACGCTCGTTGGGCGTATCAATCACTTCCGCGTCAACACACAGCAAAAGGTGCTTTCAAAAACCCCCTGAAGCGGGCCCGCCCGCCACGCGTTGGCGCGGCAGTAAGGCGGTAGTCGGGAAAACGTTGCAAAAAGCGGCCGATGGCAATGCGGCCCTCGAGCCGCGCCAGGCTTAGCCCGGCGCACTGGTGAATGCCAAATCCGAAGGCGAGGTGGCGGTTTTCGGCCCTTGTGAGGTCCAGCTGCTCGGGCTCGGCAAACTGGGCCGGGTCGCGGTTGGCAGCGCCTATGCATAGCGTCAGCAACGCGCCTTCCGGCAGGTCCACGCCGCCAACGTGGCAGGCTTTCAGCGCGCGGCGGTTGCTCAGCTGGTTGGACGACTCGAAGCGAAGAAATTCGTTGACTTCAGTGCTCAAATCGGCCTCCGGCCCTTTCCCCGCCTGCGCAAGCAGCTTCACTTTTGATAGCAAATTCGCTTTGGCTTCGGGCCATTCCTGCAAAGTGACCAGTGCGTTGCCAATCAGGTTGGTGGTGGTTTCGTGGCCCGCGTTCAGGATAAAGACGCAGTTTTGCAGCAGCTCTGTTTCGCTCAATTGTTCGCCAGTCTCTTCCCTCGTTATCAGGCGCGTCAGCACGTCGTGCTCGGGGTCCCCGGGGTTCCGGCGTCGCTCTGCCACCAGCGTTTTCAGGTAGGCCGTGAATTCCCTCACACTCTGATTGCCCAGCGCCTCCTGCTCTGCCGTTAGCCTGGGTTCAAGCGCGCCGAGGATGGCCAGCGACCAGCCGCGCAGCGGACCCCGGTCAGCGTGCGGGACCCCCAGCAAGTTGCCAATGATCTCAACCGGAATCGCCGAGGCAAAGTCTTCAATCAAATCGCCGCCGCCTTTGGCTTCGATGGCATCAAGCAAGCTGTCCACCAGCGAAACAAGGCCCGGCTCCAGCTCGGCAATCGCGCGCCGGCTCAACGCGCCCATGATCAGCTTGCGCACCCGGGTATGCAGGGGCGGATCGTTGAAGACCAAACTCGTGGTGTGGTGCTCAAGCAGTGGCGGGACGGCGCCGTCGCTACCAAAGGGGCCTCCGAATTTGGGCGTGAACTCCACCTTCTTGTCAGAGCTGAAGGTATGAGCGTCGCGATACACCGCCACGATGTCCGCGTAACGGGTAAGAAAGTACGAACCATCGGGCATGCGCCGCACGGGTTCATGCTCCCGCAGCCACGCGTAAACCGGGTAGGGGTTGAAGTAGAAGTCTGGGGGCAACGCGCGCAGGTCAAAACTGGCAGCGATCTCATTTGCCCGTGCTGCTGTCATCGCTGCTGTGGCCGAGCCCTCGCTCATATCTTCAGAAAGTCGCGCATGGCAAACAAGGTCTCTTCGGGCGTCTCGGTCATCTGGTGGTGACCTACGGGCAGCTTGGCGACCTGCACGGTCTTGCCACTGGTTTTTGCCTTGTCGATCAGGAGTTTGGCCGATTTAGGCATGGTCATTTGATCCTGCGCGCCCAGCAGAAACAGGACCGGACAGGTGATCTGTGTGATGGCCTGCTCGCCGTTGGCGTAGCTGTCGCAGGCCTTGAAGCCGCGATGGAACACATTGACTTTTGTGTTGCTGGCGATGACCCGCCGGCCCAGCGCCATGCTGGCGCCGTACACCCAGGTGCCCGGCCCAAGGGCTGAGGGCGGTGCGGCAAGTGTGCTGCGCGAGAACACATTGACCATCTTCAGCGCCTTCATAGGTTCGTTCAGCGCTGAGTCGAGCAGCGCTGCCGAGACTTTCATTGGCCAGGCGGTGCCGACCAACACGAGGTGGCTGATGCGGTCTTTGAGGCGGGCAGCCGCTTCCAGGGCAATCAGTGATCCCCAGCTGTGGCCAATCAGCGCCGCGCGCTCAACGCCCGCAGCAGCTATCAAGGCCGCTACGAAGTCGGCTCCTTCCTCCACTGACGCAGGCGCTTCGCCATCGCTACGGCAATGGCCAGGCAAGTCAACGGCGAGCACGTTCCAGCCGTGGTGGGCCAGGTAGCGGCTTTGCAGTATCCATACGCTGTGGTCGTTGATAACGCCGTGAATGAAAACCACTGTGGGCTTGGCCGCATCGAAGGGTTTTCCGCCGGTGTAGCAGTAGGTCTTGTTGTTGTTGACAGTGAGGTACATGTCAGCCCCCGGCTTTCTCGGCAGCCTTCAATGCCCGTTTCAAATCATCGATCAGATCGTCGGGATCTTCCAGGCCAATGCTCAGGCGTATCGTCCCCTGGCTGATGCCCGCGCCCGCCAATGCTTCATCCGTCATGCGGAAGTGGGTGGTGCTGGCCGGGTGAATCACCAAACTGCGGCAGTCGCCCACGTTGGCCAGGTGGCTGAACACCTTCAGCGCCTCAACGAAGGCTTTGCCTTGCTCCCGGCTGCCCTTGATGTCAAAACTGAAAACCGAGCCTGCGCCGCGCGGCAGGAGTTTTTTCGCCAGCGCGTGGCTGGGGTGGCTCTCCAGCATCGGGTGGCCCACGCGTGAGACCAGCGGATGGCTGGCCAGAAACGCAACCACGCTTTCGGTGTTGGACATATGCCGCGCCATGCGCAGCGGCAAAGTTTCAAGGCCCTGCAGAATCAGCCAAGCCGTGTGCGGGCTCATGCAGGCGCCAAAGTCGCGCAGGCCTTCGCGGCGCGCGCGCAGCAAAAACGCGCCTACCGTGCTTTCCTCGCTGAAGACCATGTTGTGAAAGCCGTCATAGGCCTGACTCAGCTCTGCAAACTTGCCGGATTTGTCCCAATCGAAACTCCCGCCGTCTACGACGATGCCGCCTATCACCGTGCCGTGCCCGCTCAAGAACTTGGTGGCCGAGTGGTAGACCAGGTCAGCGCCGTGATCAAACGGTTTGATGAGCCATGGGGAGGTGAGGGTGGAGTCGACGAGAAGCGGCACACCGGCCTCATGCGCGACGGCGGATACGGTGGGCATGTCCAGCACATCCAGGCCCGGGTTACCCACGGTTTCGCCAAAAAAGAGCTTGGTGTTGGGCCGTAGGGCAGAGCGCCAGCCATCGATGTCGCCCGGTTTGACAAAAGTTGTCTCAATGCCAAACCGCCGCATGGTGTAGTGCAGCAGGTTCTGGCTGCCGCCATACAGCGCGGTTGACGCAACAATGTGTGAGCCCGCACCCATCAGCGTTGCAATGCTCAGGTGCAGCGCAGCCTGTCCGCTGGCGGTCGCGATCGCACCTATGCCGCCTTCCAGCGCCGCCACGCGCTGCTCCAGCACCGCGTTGGTGGGGTTGCTGATGCGCGAGTAGACATGGCCGGCGCGCTCCAGATTGAACAGGCTGGCGGCGTGGTCGCTGGACTCGAAAACAAAGGAAGTGGTGAGATGGATGGGCACGGCACGCGCGCCGGTTGTCGGGTCGGGCGCTGCGCCCGCATGCAGGGCCAGCGTGTCAAAGCCCGGGTCAGAGTAGCCAGACATGGTGTCTCCAGAAGATGGCAGGGGTAAAGAGGCTCATGCGTCTTGAAACAAATCGCGATGGCCTGTGAAGGGATTGTGGGCTATATTTGAACTGAATTCCGTCCGGGACAGCACCGGGAAAGCCCCGCCAGCCGCCCAGCCAAATAAAGAGGAGCACCCCATGAAAGTACTCGACATCCTGCGTGTCAAAGGCAATACGCTTTACACCGTCCAGCCCGGCGAACCGCTGGCCAAAGCGGCGCAGATCATGGCGGAAAAAGACATTGGCTCGCTGGTGGTCATGGAGCATGGTGATCTGGTGGGCATGCTGACCTTTCGCGAGGTCATTGTGTGCATCGTGAAAAACGGTGGCGAAATCGGCAACACGCTGGTCCGCACGGCCATGGACGACGCGCCCCTGACTTGTACGCCCGACACCGAAATTGACGAAGTCCGCCGCATGATGCTGGGCCGGCATGCACGCTACATGCCAGTGCTCAACAAGAAAGTGCTCGAAGGCGTCATTTCCTTCTACGACGTGGCCAAGGCCGTGGTGGATGGCCAGAACTTCGAAAACAAAATGCTCAAGGCCTACATTCGCGACTGGCCGTCTGAGGTGGTGGACGAGCCGGAGACCAAGCTCTGATTGGCGGCGCAGCGCCAGCGCTAGCCTTGCATGCCCCCTAAAGTTGTTACCTCGCAGGGCGGTTAAATGCGCGCTGTCATCATGCCGTCAGTGAGAGACACCAAGTGAGTCGGACGCAATTATTGGTGGCCTTGGGGGTAGCTGCATTCGTGGCACTACTCCCGCTGATCGTGCTCATGTGGATGACGTCGGGATCGTGGACACCAAGCCGAGTTCACTGGCTGGATATCGCGCTTGTTTTGCCCATGATTGCGGCGGTGAATATGGGGTTTGGGCGAGGGTGGGCATTGGGGTTGTCGTTCTTTGTCTACTGGAGCATTGCCTTCGTACTTTTCGTGAGTTACGTCCAAAGGCAAACTCTGAAGACAAGGCCGACACCCAATGAGAAGAGTAAGGTCTAACATCGCAATCGATGCGGACGTCGGGAAAACCGCGGCAGTTCTTTCATTTGGGTATTCGGCGCACTGGAGCAGCAAAAAGTGTTCCGCGTTTCGGCTTAGTTTTGGTGCCCTCAGTAAATGCGTGACCATCGGGGATAATCCCCGCATGAGCGGCAACACCTTCGGAACATTATTCGCAGTCACCAACTTTGGTGAATCCCACGGCCCGGCCATTGGCTGTGTGATTGATGGTTGCCCACCTGGCATGGCATTGAGTGAAGCGGACATTCAGGGTGACCTGGACCGCCGCCGCCCGGGTACGAGCCGCCATGTGACGCAGCGCAATGAACCTGACGCGGTTGAAATTCTGTCCGGCGTGTACGAGGGCAAAACCACTGGCACACCGATTTGTTTGCTGATTAAAAACACCGACCAGCGCAGCAAGGACTACGGCGACATTCTTAACACCTTCCGTCCCGGTCATGCCGATTACACCTATTTGCAGAAGTACGGCATTCGTGACCCGCGCGGTGGCGGCAGGGCTTCGGCACGCTTGACGGCACCTATGGTGGCTGCGGGTGCGGTGGCCAAAAAATGGCTGCTTGAAAAATATGGCACGACATTTCGCGGCTGCATGACGCAGATTGGCGACATGCCTATCGCCTTTGAGTCCTGGGAGCATGTGCCCCACAACCCGTTTTTTGCGCCAGTGGCTGACGTCTCCAAGCTTGAGACGTATATGGACGAACTGCGCAAGGCTGGCGACTCCTGCGGCGCGCGCATCCGCGTGACGGCCAGCGGCGTGCCGGTGGGCCTGGGCGAGCCGTTGTTTGACAAGCTGGACGCAGACATCGCCTTCGCCATGATGGGTATCAACGCCGTCAAGGGCGTGGAAATCGGCGCGGGTTTTGCCAGTGTGACCCAGCGAGGCACCACACATGGCGACTCGCTCTCGCCCCAAGGCTTCAAGTCCAACAACAGCGGCGGCGTGCTGGGCGGCATCAGCACGGGGCAAGACCTGGAAGTGTCGATTGCGATCAAACCGACCAGCTCTATCGTCACGCCGCGTGAGTCCATCGACATGGCGGGCCAGCCGACATCGGTGGTGACCAAAGGCCGGCACGACCCGTGCGTCGGCATCCGCGCCACGCCGATTGCCGAGGCCATGCTGGCGCTGGTGGTGATGGAGCACGCGCTCCGCCATCGCGCGCAGTGCGGCGATGTGGTTTCTCCCATGCAGGCAATCAAGGCTTCTGCCTGACCCATGGCCCATGGTGCTCAGGCGGCCTCGCGTCGCCAGCTGGTGCCATTTGCGGCGCTGTCTGCCAGTTACTTTGCTCACATCGGGTTTTTTAATCCCTACCTGCCGCTATGGCTCCAGGAGCTGGGATTCAGCATTCTGGCCATTAGTTTGCTGACCTCTGTGCAGGCGGCAACGCGCCTTTTTGCGCCCTACGGCTGGGGCGCGCTGAGCGACCGCACCGGTGAACGCGTCAAGCTGCTGCGCTATGGCGCCACGGTCGCGCTGATTGCGTCCCTTGGGTTGTGGCTGGACTTTGAGTCGCGCTTCGGCATCTGGTGGTTAACCGCCGTGTTGCTGGTCATGTTTACCCACACCAGCTCAATGATGCCCATGAGCGAGGCCGCCATGGCGCACCTGATCAGCCAGGGCGGCGCTTTTGACGCGCGGCGTTACGGGCGTGTGCGCTTGTGGGGCTCGCTGGGATTTCTGGTGACGGTGTTTGCTGCGGGTGCGTGGTTTGAACATTTCGGCATGAAGGGCTTTCCCGCTTGGACATTTCTCTCGTTGCTCGCGGTGACGGTGAGCGTCTGGCTGTTGCCGGACCTGAAGGAAGCCGTGCACGCTGATGACAAAAAAATTTCGGTGTTGCCCATTCTTCGGCAACGCACGGTGCAGTGGTTTCTGGCGGCAGCGTTCTTTCATGTGATGGCGCACATCGGCATCTACATCTTCTTCTCGCTGTACCTTGATTCGATTGGCTACAGCAAAACCATGATCGGTGTGTTGTGGGCCGTGTCTGTGATCGTTGAAATCGGCTGGTTTTACACCCAGGGCCGCTGGTTGCCCAAGTTAAGCCTGACCGCCTGGCTCATTGCGTGCTCTGTTGCCATGGTTTTGCGCATGGGGTTGACCGCTTCTTTCGCCAGCGTGTTGCTGGTCTTGCTGTTTGCCCAGGTGCTGCACGCGTTGACTTTTGCTACGCACCACACGGTGTGCATTGCGCTGCTGTCCCACCATTTCCCCGGCAGGCTGCGCGGGCGCGGTCAGGCGCTGTATGTGGTGGTGGCGTATGGCCTGCCTGGTGTGCTGGGCGGGCTGGCGGGCGGTTTGCTCAGCTCGACTTTTGGTCTGGTCAGTGTGTACTGGGCTTGCGCTGTCATCAGCCTGATGGCTGTGTTTTGCGCGTGGCGGGCCTGGCGGCTCCAGCGCAGCCTTGACGCTGCCCAGGGAAATTTGAGATAGTTTGGGCTGTTTGCCCTTTATTCATGGGCGCAAGCTGATACTAATTGGATAGCATTCGGTCAGGAGTTTTCGCGGTTCCTGAAAGGATTAAATCCGGTAATCATCGCAGTCGCAGCCAGAATCAGCATGCAGCCCGGGACCATGCCCCAGGTGACAGGCTCCCCCAGAAACAGTCCTCCCCAACTGACACCAAACAGCGGAATCATGAAGGCGGCAGAAGTGGCTGCACTGGCCGGAATTTCCCGCATCAGCCGCATGCTGACCCAGTACATCAGGCCGGAGGTGAGCACGCCCAGCACTGCCACCGCAATCCATGCGGCCATTGTGAACGTGGCCGCTGGCAGCGTCGCGCCGGAGGGCAGCAGAAGAATGAGTGCAGCGGCAACATGCACCGCAGCTGAAGAAGGCAGCGGGCCGTACGCCAGCGTTGCGCGCTTCATCAGGATGGCGCCGAACCCGTAAGACGCCGCGGCTGCCGTGCAAGCCAGCGCCGCCAGCACCACCTGGGGCGTCACCGCCACCGGACCCAACTGCACCAGCAGCGCCACGCCGGCGAAGCCCACCGCGCAGCCCAGCAACCGACGGGACGTGAGTCGCTCTTCCCCCGCAGCGGCAGCGCCCAACACGCCAAAAAGCGGTGCGGTTGCATTCAGCACGGCCGAATAGCCAGCCGGGATCACCAGTGCCGCCCAGTTAAACAAGACAAATGGTGCCACCACCGTCAGCAGACTGAGCAGGCCAAGAGCCCGCCAGGCCTTTGCGGGAGGCCAATGCTCGCGTAGCAAACGCATCAGCAGAGTCAACACCACCGCAGCAAGCACGCAGCGCACACCAGCCAGCAGCCACGGACCAAAGGCTGGGCTGGCAATACGCAACAGCGGGAAAGAGCCACCCCAGAGGGCGGAAAGGAAAATCAGCTGTAAAAAGTGGCGAGTTTGCATATGGATCGGCCAGAATCAGCCATTGGCTGCTCATTGTTGATATTCTCGTCATTCCTGACGCCCCACCGCTAAAGGTGATCCTGCCCTCGCCTCAGGAAGGTTCAGGGCCAATGGGTCATCAATTGCCTGTCATGATCCATGGAAGGTTCAATCATCCATCAACCACCCAACGACATGAGCAGCATTTTTGAAGGTTTTCTTTCAACCCCGGAAGTTCTGGAGGCGTTCAGCGAGCGAAGTTTCCTGAGCGCGATGCTGCGCTTTGAAGCGTCGCTGGCGCGCGCCCAGGCCACCGTGGGCTTGATCCCCGAGTCGGCCGCCCGGTCCATCATTGGAGCCTGCAAGGTTGAGCTGTTTGACGTCGCCAAAATCGCGCGTGACAGCGGGCAGGCGGGCAGCATTGCCATCCCGCTGGTCATGCGCCTGAAAGAAACCGTTCGCCTTGTTGACCAGGAGGCCGCCGACTTTGTGCATTTGGGCTCGACCTCGCAAGATGTGATTGACACGGCGATGGCTTTGGTGACCCGCAACACGCTTGCCCTGATTGATACGGACCTGAACAAAGCGATTGCTGCCTTATTGATGCTGGCGACGCGGCATGCAGAGCATCCGGTGCTGGGGCGTACCCTGATGCAGCCCGCGTCGGTGACCAGCTTCGGGTTCAAGTGCGCTGGCTGGGCTGCGCCTCTGGTGCGCAGCCGGCAGCGCCTGAAGGCCAGTGCAAGCAACGCCCTGAGCGTTCAGCTTGGTGGTGCTGTGGGCACGCTGGCGCAAATGCAGGGCAAAGGTGCGCAGGTTAGGGCCCTGATGGCGGCAGACCTGAAACTGAAAGCGCCAACGTTTGCCTGGCACACGCAGCGCGACGAATGGATTGGGCTGGGATGCGAGCTGGGCTTGCTCGCGGGCAGTTTTGGAAAAATCGCCAAAGACATTTCGCTCATGAGTCAGTATGAAGTTGGCGAGGTCAGCGAGCCCACCAAACCCGGACGCGGCGGATCATCCGCCATGCCGCACAAGCGCAACCCGGTGGCCTGCATGGTCGCGCTGGCGGCGGCGCAGCGGGCGCCGCAGCGTGTGGCGGCCTTGCTGGCTGCCATGCCGCAAGAGCATGAACGCGCGCTGGGCAACTGGCAGGCTGAACTGGCCGAGTGGCCGGGCTTGCTGATGTCGGCGCACGGCGCCACACGTGCCATGGCGCGGGCGCTGCCGGGTCTGCAGGTGGACACTGCCCGGATGCTTGCAAACATTGAAAAGCTGCGGAATGAATTGCCGGGCGATGTGGCAAAAGAGTGGTTTGGCTTGGACCTTGCACAGGGCGCCGCCGCGCTGGCGCGGGGACAGGTCACCATCCTCACAGAGCTCAATGAGTCAACAGAAACAACAAACGCTGGGACAACACCATGAATGACTACGACAAAGGAATGGTCAACCGCCGCCGCGTGCTGGGTGACGCCTGGGTTGACAAATCCATCGCCAGCAGCAACTCCTTCAACGACGAGTTTCAGGACCTGATCACCCGGTATGCCTGGAACGAAATTTGGGGCCGCCCCGCGCTGGGTGACAAAACGCGTCGCCTGATGGTGTTGTCGACCCTGATAGGGCTGAAGGCTTATGACGAGTTTGTGCTGCACGTCCGCGCAGCGCTTGATGGACCTGACGATTCACGCCTCACCCCTGATGACATCAAGGAAGTCATCATGCAGGCGGCCATTTATTGCGGCCTGCCGGCTGCTAACCATGCAATGGCACTGGCAACTGGCGTCCTTCGGGAAAAAGGGCTTTTGCCTGCGATTACATCCGCAAGCGATCAAAACGAAGCATGACAACGCCGCGCTTGCATTGGGTTAGCGAAGGGCAGGGCCCGGCGGTGGTGTTGAGTCACGCCCTGGGTTGCGACATCAGCATGTGGGACGGCGTCGCTGCGGTTCTGGCCCGCCGCTACACCGTGCTGCGTTACGACCATAGAGGCCACGGGCAATCCGAAGCACCGCCGGGCCCGTACACGATCGACATGTTGGCCGATGATGCCGCCGGACTGATACAGACGCACGCAAAAGGACCGGTGCATTTTGTTGGCCTGAGCCTGGGCGGCATGACAGCGCAGGCGCTGGCCGCGCGGCACCCGGAGCTGGTCAAGAGCATCACCATTGCCAATTCCGCCAGCTGGTATGACGAGGCTGCCCGTGCCATGTGGCAGGCACGGGTCGACACGGTGCTTGCCAATGGGGTTGCCGCTATTGCAGACGGCGCCATGCAGCGCTGGTTCACGCCAGCATTCAGGGAAGACGCGGCGGGTGGCGGCGCCCAGCGAGTCGCAGCGCTGCGCACCCGGCTTGAGCTTACCGATGCGGCCGCTTATGCCGCAAGCTGTGTGGCCGTCGCCAACATCGACTTTCGGGCCAGTAATCCCGGCATCAAATGCCCCGCGCTGGTCATTGGCGGTACGCTGGATGAAGCTACACCGGTTGCCATGTCGCAAGCTATTGCGGAAAGTATTCCAGGCGCGCAGTTGCGTACCCTGGACGCCGCGCATCTCAGTGCCGTTGAGCAAGCCGGGTCTTTCTCGTCCTTGCTTGAAAGCTTCTGGGGCGAGCTCAAACAACCTGGTTGAGCGCAAGGTGCGGCTTGGCGAGGGGATGGCGGAGAAGATTGCCACCATCATTTGATCGAAGCCAAGGCTGCGCCGATAATCCTTCTTGACGCTGACACCTGACAACAACAGAAAGCCTTGTCCATGAAAACAGTTCTGGTCCTCAATGGTCCCAACCTCAACCTGCTGGGCACACGCGAGCCTGCGGTGTACGGTTCACAGACACTGGCCGACGTTGAGGCCTTGTGCCAGAAGGCCTGCGCCACGCATGGTTTCAAGCTGGATTTTCGCCAAAGCAACCACGAAGGCGCGCTGGTCGACGCCATTCAGGAAGCAGGGCGCGCACAGGCTGCCGGTACGCTGGTCGGCGTGGTGCTGAATGCCGGCGCCTACACCCACACCAGCATTGCGCTGCACGACGCCATCAAAGGCGCGGGTGTGACACTGGTCGAGCTGCACATCAGCAACGTGCATGCGCGCGAGGCATTCCGCCACCACTCCTACATCTCGCCCGCGGCCAAGGCCGTGATGGCCGGCTTCGGCGTCAAAGGTTATGCCCTGGCCATTGCCGGTTTGGCGGACATGGCCGCCTGACGAGCGACGCGCGTGTTACCGCCCAGCTACCCGGTCGACGAGCGCGAGGTCGAGTTCAGTGCGATCCGCGCTCAGGGCGCAGGCGGCCAAAACGTCAACAAGGTCTCAAGCGCCATTCATCTGCGCTTTGACATCGCAGCTTCGTCACTGCCCGACGCCATCAAGGAGCGGCTGCTGGCGCTAAGTGACAGTCGCATCACGCAAGAAGGAGTCTTTGTGCTGAAGGCGCAGCAACACCGCACGCAGGAGATGAACCGGGCCGACGCTCTTGCCCGGTTGCAGGAAGTGGTTGATGCGGTAGCAGTACCCCCCAAACCCCGCCGCGCCACCAAACCGACCTATGGCTCCAAGCAGCGACGGCTTGAAGGCAAAAGCCAGCGCTCGGCGATTAAGAGTTCTCGCGGAAAAGTGGCCGAATAGGGCGCTCCCCTGGCGTTGGTTGATGAAATTGGCACTTTGCCCTTTACTGGTGGGAATAGATTGCTATCAAAATAGGAGTGTGCCTGTCATCCCGGGCCTGACCCGGGATCCATGCCACGCCAGCAAATAAAACCCGCGCCCACCCTTTTATGCCACGGGCAACTGCTCTCAGCAGGTCTGCGTGCGGCGTTTGTTCTGGTGCTGCTCGCGTACAAGCGTTTCCTGCCACGGCCAGCCGCATGAAGGGCGGGCACAATGCCCGCAGGAGTTTTCGCCCATGCTTGATTTACCCCTTTCCTTTCTGCACCGTCCCGCAAATGCGGCAAGTGCGGCGCCTTGGCTGCTGGTGCTCATGCACGGCGTCGGCAGCAATGAAGAAGACCTGTTTGGCCTGGCGCCCTATGTACCCAGGAATTTTCATGTGCTCAGCCTGCGTGCTCCATATGTCATGGGGCCCGGGGCTTACGGGTGGTTCGAATTCAGCATCACCCGGTCAGGCGAACGCATCATCGACGAACCACAAGAAGAGGCCAGCCGCGCCACCGTTGCGACAACCTTGACCCTAGCCGCACAGCAACTCGGCATCCCGGCAGATCGCGTGGTGGTAGGCGGCTTCAGCCAGGGAGGCATCATAGCGTTGTCTCTGCTCCTGACTCAGCCTGGATTGCTGCAGGGCGCCATGGTGCTGCACAGCCGCCTTCTGGCGCAGGTGGTGCCTCTGGTGGCGACGAACGCGGCTTTAACAGGCAAACAACTTTGGCTCAGCCACGGTACACACGACCAAGTAATTCCGCTGGATCGAGCGCATGCGATCCGCGAGCTGGTGCAAACACTGCCGATTGAGTTGCGCTACTCGGAGTATCCGAGTGCGCATGAGTTGATTCAGCAGGAGTTGGTTGATGCGATGGGGTGGCTAGAGGGCTTGACTGTTTGAGCTGTCTTCACCGATCGGTCCGAAATCATAGGACGTCGAGTTATTTTCGAACCAGAGAACGATACTGCCCACTGCGGCAAGGCCCTGGCAGCGAAAAACAAATGCAATCGCAGAGAGAGTGCTACGTCGTGGCGGTCGAAGGGCGGTGTTCAAGCACAGCATTACTTGAGAACACGATAGGCAAGTAGACAAAATGCCACTCCTAAGATGAGTGTCAGCAAGCCGCCAACAAGCGTTTTCGTGGAATCGCCAAACAACGCTGCAAAAAGCATGGACAGGCCACAAATTGCTCTGCAACTACCTTCTGCGGACAGCGTCGACCACCCGCCAAGAATGGCCAGCCCTCCCAAAATGCTGACACATCCAAGGGCGAGTGCAAACCAACCAAAGAACTTAAGCTCGCGTTGCATAGTTATCCAACTTGATCAAAAGATTGACCCCAACTTAACAGCAGCCAAACGAAACCCTTGGCGCGTGGACTTCCTCTGTACGAGCATCCACTACTGCAGCCCTTTCGAATGACAGACCCAATTGATTGGTATTGGTCCGAACCGTGTTTGTCAGCCACCGAGGCGACCGCTTTGAAGCTCCACTGCTCATCCCAAGCGCCTCAACAACCCCGGCACCGAAGAAGCCAGCAAGGCCACCCCAGAGCAAGTCAACAAACTCAACACCAACTTGCGAAACGAAGTCTCGCTGATACCGACATAAAGACGAGCACCCAACAAGGATGGAATCAACAGCGCCAGCGCGACGATGGCGAGGTAGGGCAGGGTGGCGGTGGTGATGATGCCTGTGGCGAGGTAACTGCCAAAGGTGACGAGCAGCATGGACAGGTTGAAGCTTTGCACGATGGCGCGCTGGGCATTTTTTTCCATGCCGCGCAGGGTGCACCACAGCGTAGGTATAACGCCGGCGAAGCCGCCCAGGCCGCTCATCACGCCACCGCTTGCGCCTATCAGGGCGTCTGCAACACGCCCGCCACGTGTGATGCGTGGCAGTTTGCTGCTGAACAACATGGCCGGGCACCAGATGACGAGCAGTGTGCCGAGGAAGGCCTTGAACACCATCACGTCCAGCCGGGGCAAAAGCAGCAGGCCGATCGGCAGGCCCAGCAGGCCACCGATAACAAAGGGCGCCAGCAGTTTGAGATCAAAACCGCGTCGCACGGTGACAGCCGCAATCACCTGGCCGGTCAGGCCACCAAATACGGCCATAGCCGCCGCCAGTCGCGGATCAATCGTCCACGCCCAGAAGGACATAGCCACCATTCCGAAGGCGAAACCGGTAAGGCCCTGCACAAAGCCTGCGGCTATTGCGCCGGCGATGATGACAAGTGTCTGGGTTTCCATGATGAATCGGCATTCCGTCAGGGTATCGTGGTTAATTCAAACCGTCCGCCCTGAGGCTGTAGAGCGATTGTTGATTGACACCCGGCTTCCACAGGCTCAGCCCGAACGGTGAGACGAAGTATGGCGTATCGTGGAGCGGCTAGTCCAGACGGTCATGCAACTCGAGAGCAGATTACGGTCGGCATACACGTTGGTGCGCACAGCCTAGGGGCGCTAACCTGCGACCGATACCTGCGCGAGGCCTGCGTCCACCAGCAGGTTTTGTCCGGTGATGCCGTCGCTGTCGTCGCTGGCCAGAAACAAAGTCGGACGGGCCACATGGACTGACTCCAGCCGGAACTTGAGGCACTGGAAGTCTATAAATTTTTGGTCTTCCACCGGATCACGCCAGAGCTGGGTTTGCCTCTCCGTCACGATGGCGCCGGGTACGAGGGCATTGACGCGAATACCGTGCTCACCGAGTTCCCGCGCCAGGCTGCGCGTCATGCCGCTGATGGCGGCTTTGGCGCTGGTGTAGCCGATCAGGTTGGGCCGCCCGCGCATCCAGCTGATGCTTCCCATGTTGATGATGGAGCCGGGCAGCCCGGCTGACTTCAGTTGCCGGGCAACGGTTTGCGTTGCAAACACCTGGTGGCGCAGGTTGAGGTTCAGGCAGTTGTCCCAATAGTCGGGGGTGAGTTCGTCAAGCGAATGGCGGTCGTCGCGTCCCGCGTTGTTGACCAGAACCTGTATGGGGCCTAACTTGTCGGCCACCCGGCCCAGCATGGCTTGCAGTGCCGGCACATCCCGCACATCGCAGGCCTCGTAAAAGGGCGCCAGCCACCCGGCGGCGGTAGCTTCTTCCGTGAGTCGGTCGCCGCCGCCGGGTTGGGTGCCGCAGAAGGCCACCTGACTGCCCTGCGCGGCAAAGGCTTTCACCAGCTCGGCACCTATGCCCGAACTGCCACCGGAGATAAAGACGACCTTGCGCTGCAGGGATGGGTAGACGGCAAATGTCATGGGCTGGAAGAAGTTTCGGCGTTAATGAGGTGGGTTGCCATGTGCCGCTGTAGGCACGGTCCGTGTGGTGTCGTCTCAGTTGTTGTCAGAAACCTGCGGGAAGAATATCGCGCATCAGCACGGGCTGACCGGTTTCGATACTTCGGTGGGCCGCCAGACCGGTCGCGACGCTGCGCAGGCCTTCTTCCAGGGGGATCTCTGGGGGTTCGCCGCTGCGAATGGCGTGCGCAAAGCGCTGGTGCTCGATGTAGGAGGCACCAAAGTGCTGGCCCGGATAGCGGATATTTGTGTCCCACACGCGCCGTACCGACACCCCGCGCCCAGTGCCTGAAGGCTGGCCCCAAACTTCGCGTTTGCCCCAGTCGTCGCGGCGCCCGTGGCGAAGTTGCAGCGACGGAATCAGCGACTCAAGTTTTCCTTCGTCGCCCACGACGGTGATGTGTTCGTTGTCCATCGAATTTTCGGCAAACATGCACAAGTCGAGCATGGCGCGAGCGCCGCTCGCGTACTCCACGATCACGTAGGCGCTGTCCAGAATGTCCGGTGTGGTTTTTCCGTCGGGGCCAGCGTAGCGCTCGTCCAGGTGGTTGACGCGCTGGGCACCCGAGGCAAAAACACGTACTGGACTTTCACGCAGCACGAGGTCCATGAGGTTGAAGTAGTGGCAGCACTTTTCGACCAGCGTGCCGCCGGTGTTGGCGGTGAACCGGTTCCAGTCGCCGACCTTGGGATAAAACGGCTCCCGGTGCTCCCGGATCGCCACCTGATGCAGGCGGCCGATGGCACCATCGTGCGCAAGCCGGATCATCTCTGCCACGGGCGGCATGTAGCGGTACTCCTGCGCCACCCAGACGATGCCTTTGCGACCCTGGGCCTGATGAACAAGGTCGGCGCAGTCGGCCAGCGTCGTGCAGAGCGGCTTTTCGATCAGCAGATGTGCCGATGTCGGCAACGCCTGGCGCATCACCTCGGCGTGGGTGAAGTTGGGCGTGGCGATGACAATCGCATCGCACAGTTCGGCGTCCAGCAGATCCTGGTAACGATCGAACACGCGGGTCGTATCGCTCAGCAGCGCGCTGGCTGCGCTGCGGCTGGCCGCATTGGGGTCGGCAATGGCGACAACCTGCGCACCATCCAGCGCCTTGATGTTTTCAATGTGCTCGCGGCCCATGCTGCCGCAGCCGATGATGCCGTAACGGATCTGCTGCATCGTGCTCATCCCTTTATTCCACCTTGAGTCAGTCCACCCACCACACGCTCCTGAAACACGGCGATCAACACCGCAATGGGAACGATGGCGACGATGAGTGCGGCCGAAATGATAGGCCACGGAAATGTAAATTCGCCCTGGTACAGCGTGATGCCAACCGGAAGCGTGCGCATGGATGCGCTGGAGTTGAGCGACAGCGCGAGCAAAAACTCGTCCCACGCGTTGACGAAGGCCAGTATGCCCGCCGTCATGACGCCCGGTGCTGCCAGCGGAATGACGACGTGCCAAAGCGTGCCCAGTCGCGTGCAGCCGTCAATCATGGCCGCATTTTCCAGATCTTTGGGAATGCTCTGGAAGAAGCTGACGAGGACCAGCGTGCAGATTGGAAGGTTAAGCACCACGTACGGCAACACCAAGGCGGTGTAGGTGTTCAGCAGGTTCAATGTGCGCATGGTCTCGAAGATTGGCACCAGCAGTGTGACCAGGGGGAACATGCTGGACGCCACGATGGCGGTCAGTATGAGTTGGCGGTGCTTCAAGTTCAGCCGTGCAATGGCATAGGCGGCGCACGCCGCCACCAGCAGGGAGAACACGGTGGCTAGGCTTGCAACGATAAAGCTGTTTGCCAGGTAGCGCAGCAGCGGCTGGTCGGTAAATGCCTGCACGTAGTTGTGCAACGTCGGATTGTGCGGCCACCAGGTAATGGGTTTTTGCACCAACTCCACGTCCCGTTTGAGCGAGGTGAGGAGAATCCATACGGCAGGAAAAAAGCCGTTGATGACGACCAGTGCTGCGGCTACAAAACGAAGCCGGCCAGACGTCCACAATTCGCCGGTGTTCATGCCGCCCTCCCAATGCGCTTGAGATAAAACGCCGTGACGCTCAGCGAAATCAGGAACATAAATACCGCCAGGGTCGAGCCGTAGCCAACATCAAGGTATTCAATCGTCGTCTTGTGTATCAGCATGGCCAGGGTTTCGGTGGAGTTGCCAGGGCCACCCCGCGTCATGGTGTAGGGAATATCAAAGGTCTGCAGGGCGGTGATGGTGCGAAAGATCAGGGCCACAATGATGCTCGGCATCAGCATGGGAATGGTGACTTCCCGAAACTGCTGCCACTTACTGGCGCCGTCAACTTCCGCAGCTTCATAAAGCGACTTGGGAATCATCTGGAGGCCAGCCAACAAAATAAGTGCCATGAAAGAGCTGGTTTTCCAGATGATGGTCAGGCAAATGGCAGTAAACGCGAGGTTGGGGCGCAGCAGCCACATCGTCTGGTCCCGGTTCGTGGAGACCCCCAAGCGCTGCATCACGTCGTTGACGACGCCGTATTCGGTGTGGAAAAACCAGGCAAAGATCAATCCCGCAAAACTCAGTGGCAAAGCCCATGGCAGCAGCAGCGCCAGCCGCACGGGCCATTTGCGTTTGAAGGGCAGGTTGGCCAGCATGGCAAGGCCCAGGCCCACCACAAGGGACGCTGGCACGGTGATGAGCGTGATCAGGATGGTGTTGGTGGCGGCGTTCCAGAAGTCCGCGTCCTTCCAGGCGTCGGCATAGTTGGCCATGCCAATGAACTTGAAGGCGTTGACGCCGCTGGACAGTCTGAAGTCAAAAAAGCTGTTGTAGATCAGCTTGCCGATAGGGTAGGCCACGATCATGGCCAGCAGCGCGAAGGCCGGCAGCAGCAGCATGAAGCCGAGCGCTTTTTCGGAAGGGTCGCGTAGGTTTTTCAACATGGTGCTGTTGCCGTCGGGCGGGTTGCAAGCCCTGGCGCTGGGGGTCCAGCGCCAGGGGACGTGCGTCTATCGCAGGGCGCTTACCGCATCACGCGGCTGAGCTTGCCTTCAATTTCGTTCACTCCGTCTGTCGGGGTCTTGGTGCGCGCAAGCACGGCGCTGGTCGTGGTCCGGATCGCGTCGCTGACTTCGCCGTAGCGAGGGCTCATCGGGCGGCTTCGGCCGGCGACGACGACAGCTGCGGCATCCTTGAACCATGGCACCTCCTTGACCACGTCCGCGTCGGTGTAGACGCTCTGGATGGTCGGCATCAGCGAACCCTGTACTGCCAGGAACTTGCTGGAGGCTGGGGAAGCCAGGTGTTGTACCAGCTTGGCTGCGGCAGGCTTGCTTTTGCTGAAGGCACTTACTGCCCATTGCCATCCGCCGATGCAGGTCGCGCTGGTTCCGCCAGCGACTGCGGGAAGGGGCATGACGCCAACTTTGCCCTTGACCTGACTGTCTGGATCCCCCTGGAAACGGTCCCAGGCAAAGCCCCAGTTGATGGCAAATGCGACCTGACCGGCCTTGAACTCGTTGACCGTGTCCGGGGTCTTGACCTCGGCCACGTTGCGCTTGATTACGCCCTGGTCCACCATCTTCAGCCACATGTCCATGCCCTTGGCGGCAGCGGCCTTGTCCAGGGTCATCTTGCCGGAGGCATCGTTGAATGACTTGCCCATGCTCCAGTACGGCAGCAAGAAAGTGCAGACCGCCCCTTCAATAGGAGCGCCCTGGATGGACAGTCCCTGCAGGTCGGGTCTCTTTTCGGCCTGCTGGATTTTCATCGAGGCGGCACTCAATTCATCCCAGGTCTTGGGTTCCTTGATGCCATATTTTTCGAGCAGGTCCTTGCGGTAGTACATGAACATGGCGTCAGCGAATGCGGGCATGGCCGCGACCTTGCCGTCTACGACATTGGCTTGCGAGTAGACAGGAAGGTAGGGTTTGAGCGCTGACACGCCGCCGACGTACTGGTCCAGCGGCTCAAGCCAACCCGCGCTGAAATATTGCGCCGGGTTCACGATGTCAATGAGGTAAATGTCGATGGCGGAGTCTTTGGCGTTCAGCACCGTCGACAGGTACTGCCGCTGCAGCTCCGATGTCGCGCCGCCAGTTTCAATCTCGATCTTGACGCCCGGGTTGGCTGCCTGGTATTGATCGAACAGCTTGCGCATCAAGTCGGGGCGCTGGTTTTGGCCGCCCGAAAAGACACGCAGGGTGGTGGTTTGCTGCGCCCAGGCGCTGCCGGTGAGCAGCGCTGTGGAAAGAGCCACGCCCATCAGGGCCAGGGGTGCGAGGTTACGTCGTTTCATTTCATGTCTCCTTGGTGGTAGCTCGGTTTACTAGTGAAAAGGCAGTCGGTGCTTTGGCACTCTTCTCGGAATCAGGGATCAAACTCAAAACGGGGACGGCGGCCGCACTCATCGCAAGGCGTTGCCACTGGCGGCGTCGAAGAGATGGATTTTTTCAGCGGGCAGGTAGATCGTCATCGGGCTGCCCGGTTTCAGGTTGAAACTTGCCGGGCAGCGCGAGATCAGCTCGCTGGCGCCCACCTGGAAGGTCACCAGCGTCTCGGCGCCCAGCGGCTCGGTCAGTACCACGGTGGCGGACAGCGCAGTGGCTTCGGGCGCAGCGGCGAGGGCGACGTCTTCGGGACGTATGCCAAACCGCAGTTCGCTTGCCAGCGTGGCAACGGGCTGAAGGGGCGCTGGCAGATCCACCACAGCGCCCCCGCCCAGATCTATCTTGCCGTCGCGCAGCGTGCACGGCAGCAGGTTCATGGGCGGTGAGCCCGTGAAGCCCGCCACGAAGAGCGCGGCAGGGCGGTTGTAGATCTCGTGCGGACTGGCGTACTGCATCTTGTGGCCCGCGCTGAGTACAGCGATTCGGTCGGCCAGCGTCATGGCCTCGACCTGGTCATGCGTGACGTAGATGATGGTTGTGCCCAGGCGCTGGTGCAGCTTCTTGATTTCGGTGCGCATTTCCCCGCGCAACTGGGCGTCGAGGTTGGACAGCGGTTCGTCGAATAAAAACACCTTTGGCTGGCGCACGATCGCCCGTCCGATGGCCACCCGCTGGCGCTGCCCGCCGGACAGCGCTGCGGGTTTGCGATCCAGCATGTGGTCGATGCGGAGCAGGCCTGCTGCGTCCATCACGCGACGCTTGATTTCCGGTTCCGGCGTTTTTCGCAGCCGCAGCCCGAAGGCCATGTTGTCGTAGAGGTTCTTGTGCGGATACAGCGCATAGTCCTGGAAGACCATGGCAATGTCCCGGTTGCGCGGCGGCTCGTCATTCACTCGCTTGCCGCCTATCAACACATCTCCGCCGGTGATTGGCTCCAGCCCTGCAATCATGCGTAGCAGCGTGGATTTCCCGCACCCCGAGGGGCCGACAAAGACGATGAACTGACCGTCTGGAATTTCCAGGTCAATGCCGTGAATGACATTGTTTTTTCCGTCGTAGGACTTGGTGATTTGCCGAAGCTGTACGTCAGCCATGCGCGCGCTCCATGTACTTGCCACTATTGTCTTGACCGGGCGAAAAAGTGTTCATTCAATAGCCCTGGCTGTGGATGACGGTGGTCTGCGCCCGGACCTCCGACAGCGCCGCTGCGCACTGGCGCATCATCAGGCCGAGGTCAGAGCCGCAGGCAATGTAGTCGAAACCGGAGGCGCGGTAGGTTGCCACCGCCTGGGGCGTGCCGCCCACCGTGCCGACTGGCTTGCCGACTGCGTGGCATTGCTTCACGCCGCCCGCCATGAGGGCGACCACTTCGTCGTGCATGGGATTGCCGACATGGCCCATGGCGCCACTGAGATCTCCGGGACCGAAGAACAAGGCATCGACCCCGGGCACGGAGGCGATTTCAGCCACTTTTGCGATGGCCTCGGGGGTTTCAATTTGCACAATGACGCTGACAGCCGCATTGGCGACCTTGAAATAATCCTTAACGGTGCCAAAGCGCGAACCGCGGCTCATGGCGGCCATGCCACGAAGCCCGTCGGGTGCGTATTTGCAGGCGGCTACCGCTTGTGCTGCTTCGGCGGCGTTTTGCACAAAGGGAAACATGATGGTTTGGGCGCCTGCGTCCAATACCCGCTTGACCATCACGGTGTCGTTCCAGGGGACGCGTGTGATGGGCAGCATGGGGGTACCTGCGATCGCTTGCAGAAGATGCACCAGGTTCATCTGGTCCAAGGGGCTGTGCTCCATGTCGACCACAGCCCAGTCAAAGCCTGCGCAGCCAACGGCCTCAGCCACCACGGGGCTGGCCGACATGACCCAGGTGCCTACGGGATAGCCGCCGGGGTAGCCGGTGCGTGCCAGCATGGTTTGAAAGGGATTGTTCATAAGTGCATTTGCGTCAGGGTCAGAAGATGGCAGGCTCCGGCGTGGGGGCGGTGCCCTGCAAAAAGTCGAAGTCGCAGCCTTCGTGCGCCTGTGTCACGTGCCGCTGATAGAGCTGGGTGAAGCCGCGCTGGTACCGTTGTTCGGCAGGTTTCCAGGCGGCCTTGCGGCGGGCGAGTTCCTCGTCATCAACATGCAGCTCCAGTTTGCGCGCATCGACGTTGATCTCGATGACGTCCCCGGTGCGCACGAAAGCAAGCGGCCCGCCGATCGCGCTCTCGGGGGAGATGTGCAACACGCAGGTGCCGTAATGGGTGCCGCTCATGCGCGAGTCGCTCAGGCGGAGCATGTCGCGCACACCCTGCTTGAGCAGCTTTTTGGGAATGGGCAGGTTGCCCCACTCAGGCATGCCAGGCGCGCCCACGGGACCGCCGTTGCGCAATACCAGCACCGTGCTGGCGTCGCAGTCCAGCGTTTCGTCGGCCATGGCAGCCAGCATCTCGGGCTGGTTGTCAAACACCAGAGCCTTTCCGCGGTGGTGGAGCAGCGCAGGCGTGGCGGCACTCGGCTTGATGACCGCACCGTTGGGCGCGAGGTTGCCCTTGAGAACGGCCAACGCTGAACTGCCGGACACCGGGTTGTCAAGCGTGCGGATCACATCGCCGTCGGGTAGGGTGGCCAGTTTGAGGTGGTCTGCGACCGTGGTGCCAGCCACCGTCATTTCACCGGTCGACAGCTTGGACTCGATCGCCCGCATCAGCGACGGCAGGCCGCCCGCGTAATAAAAATCTTCCATCAGCTTGTCGCCGCTCGGGAAGAGATTTGCAAGCACCGGCACGTCGCGCGCAGCGGTGTCGAGGTCTTGCAGCGTGAGTTCAATGCCGGCCCGACCCGCCATGGCCAGGATGTGCACGGCAGCATTAGTTGAGCCGCCCAGCGCCATTTGAACCGCGACCGCGTTGTCAAAGGAACCACGGGTCAGCAGACGCGAGGGCTTGAGGTCCTCCCAGATCATCTTGACAATGCGCTGTCCGCATTGCGTTGCCATGCGCGTGTGTGCCGAGTCCATGGCCGGGATGCTGGTTGAGCCGGGAAGCGCCAGGCCCAGGGCCTCGACGATGCTGGTCATGGTGCTGGCCGTGCCCATGGTGTTGCATGTGCCTGGCGAGCGCGTCATGCGGCTCTCCAGCTGTTGCATGTCGGCCGCGTTCAATTTTCCGGCCTGATATTCGTCCCAGAAGATTCGCGTATGCGTGCCCGCACCGACCACTTGAGACACGCCGTTTTTTACATGGCGGTCATTGAGCATGGGGCCCGCCGCGCAAAAGATGGTGGGGATGTCCATGCTGATCGCGCCCATGACCGTGCCGGGGGTGGTTTTGTCGCAACCCGCCAGCAGCACCACGCCGTCGCAGGGCAGACTGCGCAGCAGCTCTTCGACCTCCATCGCCAGGAAGTTGCGATACAGCATGGTGGTCGGCTTGACCATCACCTCGCCCAGGCTCATGGCAGGAAGTTCGACCGGGTAGCCGCCGGCCATGAGGATGCCTTTCTTGACGGCTTCGGCGCGCTCGCGCAGGTGCGAGTGGCAAGGGGACAGGTCGCTCCAGGTGTTGATGATGGCCACCATGGGCCGGCTCATCACATCGGCGCGTTGCCAGCCTTGCTGCTGCATGCGTTGACGGTGGGCGAAGCCGCGCATGCCACTATCGGCAAACCAGCGCTGGCTTCTGAGTTCAGACAGCGTTTTCATTAAAAATTATTTCAGCTTGATCGATCAACCGTGTTAGCGGTAACATTAACGCTTGGCGATACTCCTGCCATCAAGATAAACCCTATGTCCGCAGCAACAAAGTACAACAAGCGTTCAACCGGCCGCAGCACCCTGGCGGATGTGGCCCGCCTGGCGGAGGTCACGACCATGACCATTTCGCGTTATTTGCGCGAGCCGCACCGGGTATCTCCTCCCACCGCTGACAAAATCCGCGAAGCACTGGCCGCCACTGGCTATACGCCGAACAAGCAGGCGGGCGGATTGGCCAGTGGACGCTCCCCGGTGATAGCCGCGGTTATCCCAAACATCGGTAACACCATTTTTGCGGAGACCGTCCAGGGCTTGTGCGACGTCTTTCAGGCAGTGGGTTACGAGCTGCTGTTGTCGGCTTCCAATTACAGTACTGCGCGCGAGGAGGAACTGGTCCGCGCGATGCTGGGCTGGATGCCCGCCGGCCTGGTTGTCACCGGGCGTCGCCACAGTGCAGCGACGCTGCAGATGATGCGTTCAGCACGGGACGCAGGAACGCCAGTGATTGAAATGTGGGACAAGGACCCCAAGCCGGCGGAGTTCGTGCAGATCGGCTTCAACCACGAGGCCGTTGGCGCTCTCATGGCCGATCACCTGGTGGAGCAGGGTTATCGCGAGCTCTTGTATGTCGACAGCGGCGTGCCGGAAGATTTTCGCGCGCACGAGCGCGGACTCGGTTTTGTAAAACGCGCAAAACGCCTCGGGTGCAGCGTTAGCACCGAGGTGGCGCCGCGATGCGAGCCCATGCTGGCGGGGCGGCAGGCAATGGCGGCGCTGATGACGCGCGGCCTGCCCCGCGCTGCAGCCTTTGCAAATGACCATCTGGCCGTCGGCGCGTATCTTCATGCGCAGGCCCAGTCGCTGGTGATGCCCGGGGATTTTGCGATCCTTGGTTTCGGCGACTTCCCCATCGCGGCGCAGTTGGGCGCGGGCATCAGCTCGGTCGCGACGGACCGCTACAACATTGGCCAGGCCACGGCATTCAGGCTCCTGCATGACCTGGGTCCAGAGGCCAAGCCTGTACCCGCGCACCTGGAAGGCGTGAGCGGTGCTTCAAGCTACCTGGAACTTTCGGAAATGCGCAAACTCAACCCGCGCGTGGTCCAGCGTTCAACGTCATAAAACGGAGCCCTCCACACCAAACCTGGGGGGTGTCTCAGGCGTAGTCGGCCACCGGCACGCAGCTGCAAAACAGATTTCGGTCGCCATACACATTGTCAACGCGGCCGACCGGTGGCCAGTACTTGCCCTGCTTGAGGCTGACCAGTGGAAAGGCGCCGACTTCGCGTGTGTACGGCCTGTCCCACTCTGCGCCCAGCAAACTCGCCGCGGTGTGCGGTGCATGTTTAAGCGGGTTGTTGTCTTGCGGCCAGGTGCCCTTTTCGACCAGGCGAATTTCTTCACGGATCGCAATCATGGCGTTAACGAAGCGGTCAATCTCGGCAAGGGTTTCGCTTTCGGTCGGCTCCACCATCAGCGTGCCGGGAACGGGGAAGCTCAGTGTGGGTGCGTGAAAGCCGTAGTCCATGAGGCGCTTGGCCACGTCTTCTGCGCTGACACCGCTGGTTTCTTTCAATGGGCGCAAGTCCAGAATGCACTCGTGCGCCACGTGGCCGTTTTCGCTGGCGTAGAGCGTCGGGTAGTGGTCTTTGAGTCGTGCGCTGATGTAGTTGGCGCTGAGGATGGCAATCTCGGTGGCTTGCTGCAGGCCTTCAGGGCCCATCATGCGGCAGTACATCCAGCTGATCGGCAGCACCGATGCGTTGCCCAGTGGCGCTGCTGAAATCGCTCCCACGCCGTTGACTGGCAGGCCCGCCGTTGCATGACCGGGCAGGTAAGGCACCAGGTCAGCCACCACACACACCGGGCCCACGCCCGGGCCGCCGCCGCCGTGCGGAATACAGAAAGTCTTGTGCAGGTTCAGGTGACTCACGTCGCCGCCAAACTCGCCGGGTGCCGCCACGCCAACCAGCGCGTTCATGTTGGCGCCGTCCACGTAAACACGGCCACCGTGTGAGTGCACCAGCGCGCAAAGCTCTTTCACCTGTGTTTCAAACACGCCGTGCGTGCTGGGGTAGGTAATCATCATGCAGGACAGCTTGTCGCTGTACTGCTCGCACTTGGCCTTCAGGTCGGCCATATCCACGTTGCCCTGCGCGTCGCAGGCCGTCACCACCACCGTCATGCCGACCATCTGCGCGCTGGCAGGGTTGGTGCCGTGCGCGGAAGAAGGGATCAAACAAATGTTGCGGTGGCCCTGGCCTTTGGCCTCGTGAAAAGCCTTGATGACCAGGAGGCCGGCGTACTCGCCTTGCGAGCCGGCGTTGGGCTGCAGGCTGATGCCCGCATAACCTGTGGCCTGGCACAACCAGTCGCGCAGCTGTTGGTCCAGCTCAACATAACCTTGCAATTGGTCCGCAGGTGCAAACGGGTGAATGTTGGCAAACTCTGGCCAGGTCACGGGAATCATTTCGCTGGTGGCGTTGAGCTTCATGGTGCAGCTGCCCAGCGGGATCATGCTCCGGTCCAGCGCCAGATCCTTGTCGCTCAGCGCGCGTATGTAGCGCAGCATGCCGGTCTCACTGTGGTGGGTGTTGAAGACCGGGTGCGTGAGAAAAGGTGTGGTCCGGCGCAATGCCTCGGGGATCAGCGGCTCCACGCCTTTTTCGAAATCGCGCAGACGCGGCATGGCCTGCCCGGGCTTCACAAAGAACGACCACAACATTTCGATGTCTTCTCGCGTGGTGGTTTCGTCCAGCGACACGCCCAGGTGGTTTCTTAAGCGATATCGCAGGTTTGCCCTTGATTGACGGGCGCGCATAGCTATCGAATTGGTAGCGTCTCCGGTCTGGATGGTGACCGAGTCAAAAGCGCTTGTATTGGTGATTTCATAACCCATCTGCTGCATGCCGCGCACAAAAATCGCGGTGTAGCTGGCGACGCGCAAGGCAATGCGTTTAAGGCCTTGAGGGCCGTGGTACACCGCGTACATGCTGGCCAGCACGGCCGGCAGCACCTGCGCGGTGCAGATGTTGGAGGTGGCTTTTTCGCGGCGGATGTGCTGCTCGCGGGTTTGCAGGGCCAGCCTGTAGGTGGGGCTGCCGTGCGAGTCAATGCTGACGCCGACGATGCGGCCGGGCAGCGAGCGTTTGTAGTCGTCGCGGCAGGCCAGGTAGGCCGCGTGCGGCCCGCCATTGCCCATGGCTACGCCAAAACGCTGCGTGCTACCCAGCACAATGTCCGCGCCCCATTCACCGGGAGGCGCCAGCAGCGTCAGGGCCAGCAGGTCAGCAGCGACGCAAAATGCTGCTCCGCTGGCTTTTGCATGGCCAGCCAGCGGACGCAGGTCATGCACCATGCCGGTGGTGGCCGGGTATTGCGCCAGCACGCCAAAGTAGTCGCCCTCAGCCATCAGCTGCGGCAGGGTGGCGGCAGCGGTGCTGACCTTGACAGTGATGCCCAGCGGCTTGGCGCGGGTCTGGATCACTTCAATCGTCTGCGGGTGGCAGTCACCGGCGACGATGAAGGTGTTGCTTTTGCTTTTGACGCTGCGCTTGGCCAGGGTCATGGCCTCGGCGGCGGCGGTGGCTTCGTCGAGCATGGAGGCGTTGGCGATCGGCATGCCGGTCAGGTCGCACACCATGGTCTGGAAATTGACCAGCGCTTCCATGCGACCTTGGGAAATTTCAGCCTGGTATGGCGTGTAGGCGGTGTACCAGGCCGGGTTTTCAAGAATGTTGCGCAGAATCACGCCAGGCGTGTGGGTGCCGTAGTAGCCCTGGCCAATAAAGCTTTTGAAGACCTGGTTTTTGGCGGCGATGGCTTTCAGTTCGGCCAGTGCAGCGGCCTCGGTGATGGACTCAGGGATGGCCATGGCCGTGCTGCGCGCGATGGATCGAGGCACGATGCCTTCAATCAGGTCGCGCCTGGACGCTGAACCCACGGCGCTGAGCATGTGGGCTTCATCGGCCTCGTCAATACCGATGTGGCGGGCAATGAATTCAGAAGCGTTTTCAAGCTCGCGCAGCGGCTTGGCGGTGGGCATCAACATGGCGAACTCCGGAATAATAAATCGGTCATTGGGGGGCATGGATCCCGGATCAAGTCCGGGATGACAGCCCGGAGCGGGGACGACAGCAAAATCTGTCATTGCGGGCTTGACCCGCAATCCATGCCGCGATCATTTGCGGCTCAAGTTCATGTGGCATGGATCCCGGATCGAGTCCGGGATGACAAACCGGGGGCATAAGGACAGGGGTGTCGGTATTCAGCTTGCGGAAAACGTGCTGTACGTGGTTTCGTCCATCAAGGCATCCAGCTGCGCTTTGTCGGACAGCTTGACCTTGAAGAACCAGCCTGCCGCCAGCGGGGCGGTGTTGGCCAGTGAAGGGTCGTCGCGCAGGGCTTCGTTGACTTCGGTGATCTCGCCGCTGATCGGCATGTAGACGTCGGCGGCGGCCTTGACCGACTCGACCACGCCGGCCACTTCTTTCTGCGCCAGCGTGCTGCCCACGGAGGGGAGGTCCACAAACACCACGTCGCCCAGTGCGTCCTGCGCATGGACGGTGATGCCTACGGTAGCGATGTCGCCTTCAACTTTGACCCACTCGTGGTCTTCGGTGTACTTGACGGTCATGAGGTTCTCCTAAAAATAGTCAGTTTAAAAAATCGTTGCTTACTTCACCAAAATACCAATGCTCGACAGGGAACATTTCCCCGTCGTCTCCTTCTACGGTGAATGCGATGCCAACTTCCTGCATGTTGGCAGGAATCTGCAGTTGCCACCGTGCAGATAGCCTGCCCTCGGCAGGTGCCGCATTGACGTGTGATTGAAAATACGCCTCGTCGATATAGAGACAGAGTTCACTGCAAAACATATCTGGTTGGGTGATGACGGCTGTTACACGCACCTTCTTCCATTGCTCAGGCTTGGCCGCCATGAGATATGCACATGCCTTGAGCATCAACTCTGCACATTTCGCACGTTGAGCTGTGGGCGCGTGTTTACCCTGCACCAGACTGGCATGTACGGGGAGCTTCCAGTTGTAGTACCGCTCGCCGCGTTGGACTGTGGGCCTTAAATCAGGAAAGCCGTCCTTGAAACTCTCAGCCCAGCGGTCCAGAGCACGCAAGTGGCGTGGAACACCTCTGAGTCTTTTCTGACTCATCGCCAGTCTGCGCGTCATAGTTAGACACCCGTTCCACGAAAGTAATTGGCGGGAACAAAAGGCATGGCCGCCACTTCCATGGGCACTGGCTTGCCGCGCACGATGGCGTTGACTTTGGTGCCCAGCGCTGCATAAGCGGGGTCCACAAAGGCCATGGCAACTGGCTTGTCAATGGTGGGGCCCAGCAAGCCGCTGGTGACTTCGCCGATGACCGTGCCGTCGGTGCTTTGCAGTTCGGTGTGCTCGCGAACAGGCACACGCTCCAGCGCGATCAGGCCCACGCGTTTGCGCGTCAGCGTTGCAGGGTCTGTCAATTGGGCCAGCACTTTGTCTGCACCCGGGAAGCCGCCAGCGCGTGCGCCGCCCGTGCGCCGTACTTTCTGGATCGCCCAGTTCAGGCTGGCTTCGATGGGCGTGGTGCTGATGTCCAGGTCATTGCCATAGAGGCAGAGCCCGGCTTCCAGACGCAGCGAGTTGCGTGCACCCAAACCAACTGGCTTGACCTCTGGTTGCGCGAGTAGGGCGCGTGCCAGTGTGTCGGCTTGCGCGGCCGGAACAGAAATTTCAAAACCATCTTCGCCGGTGTAGCCGCTGCGTGTGAGAAAGCAGTCGCAACCCGCCACCTTGAAGTGTCCGCCGGTCATGAAGACCAGTTTTTCAACGCCGGGCGCAAGGCGCGACAGCGCGGTTACAGCTTGCGGCCCCTGCAATGCGAGCAGGGCCATGTCGGGCATGGGGATCACTTCGCAACGTTTGCCAATCTTTGCCTGAATGTGCGCAATGTCGCCAACCTTGCAGGCGCCGTTCACAATCACAAAAATGTCGCCGCCGTTGGCGTAGTCACGGTTGAAAAACATGAGGTCATCAATGATGCCGCCATCGTCATTGAGCAGCAGACCGTAGCGTTGCTTGCCGGCTGGCAGGTCGATCACGTCTACGGGAATCAACGTCTCCAGCGCGGCGGCGGCGTCCGGGCCCACAAGGCGAAGTTGCCCCATGTGGGAGACATCAAAAAGCCCGGCGGCGGTGCGTGTATGGTGATGCTCGGCCATCAGGCCTGCCGGGTATTGCACCGGCATGGAATAGCCGGCAAACGGCACCATGCGCGCGCCCAGTTCGGCGTGCAGGTTGTACAGGGGCGTTTTCAGCAAGGTGGCGTCGGTAGCGGACAAATGCGTTCTCCGGGGCAAAGCGTTATCCATGAAATTCATGGGCTGCCCCTGCTGTCCTCTTTACCTGAGAGATTCACCCGGCGATGCGGGTTTGCTCCTTCGGTGGGCCGCCTGATGAAGGCGGCCTCTCTCCAGTAGGGAACGTCTTTCAGCAGGCAGTGCCGAAAGACGGTTGTCAGTCCTTTTGCCTGAGCGTTCAGCGCCCCAGTGTGGGAGTGCATGCGCCTTCGGCGGTTTTCCGGGAAAACTCTCTCCTGACCTCGCAAGTGTAGCGGAACGGGGTGGTTACATGCCGCTGTAATTGGGCCCGCCGCCGCCTTCAGGCGTAACCCACACGATGTTCTGGGTCGGGTCCTTGATGTCACAGGTTTTGCAGTGCACGCAGTTTTGTGCGTTGATCTGAAGGCGGTCTGTGTTGTCAGCGTTTTTGACAAACTCATACACACCGGCAGGGCAATAGCGCGACTCGGGTCCGCCATAAGTGGCCAAGTTGATCTGCACCGGGACGCTGGCGTCCTTCAGTGTCAGGTGGGCGGGCTGCTGCTCTTCGTGGTTGGTGTTGGAGACAAACACCGAGCTCAGTCGGTCAAAAGTGATTTTGTTGTCTGGCTTGGGGTAAACAATTTGCGGGCACTCCGACGCTGGCTTGAGCTTGGCGTGGTCAGCCACCTTGTTGTGGAGGGTCCACGGTGGCGACTTGACGCCCAGCTTGGGCAGCAGCCACAGCTCGATGCCGTTCATGATGGACGACAGGTACAAGCCTTTTTTCATCCACTGCTTGGTGTTGCGCGACGCGTCCAGCTCTTCGTACAACCAGCTCTTTTCAAAAGCCTCTGGGTAGGCGGTGAGTTCATCGTGCTGGCGTCCGCTGGTCACTGCTGCGTAGGCCGCTTCGGCCGCCAGCATGCCGGTTTTCATGGCCGCGTGGCTGCCCTTGATGCGGGCGAAGTTGAGGAAGCCGGCCTCGCAACCCACCAGCGCTCCACCCGGGAACACGGTTTTGGGCAGGCTCATCAAGCCGCCGCAGGTGATGGCGCGTGCGCCATAGCTGATGCGTTTACCGCCTTCAAGGTATTGGCGAATCGCAGGGTGGGTTTTCCAGCGCTGCATTTCCTCAAACGGGCTGAGCCAGGGGTTGCTGTATTCGAGGCCGGTGATAAAGCCCAGCGTGACCTTGTTGCCTTCCAGGTGGTAAAGAAAACCACCGCCGTAGGTCTGGTTGTCCATGGGCCAACCCAGTGAATGAATCACGTGGCCGGGTTTGGCCTTGGCAGGGTCAATCTCCCACAGCTCCTTGATGCCCAGGGCATAGGTCTGCGGGTCTTTGCCAGCATCAAGCTGGAACTTCGAGATCAGTTGCCGGCCCAGATGGCCGCGCGAACCCTCGGCAAAAATCGTGTACTTGCCATGCAGCTCCATGCCGAGCTGAAAGTGGTCGGACGGCTGGCCGTCCTTGCCGACGCCCAGGTTGCCGGTGGCCACGCCCTTGACGGAACCGTCTTCGTTGTAAAGCACTTCAGCAGCGGAGAAGCCGGGGAAAATTTCCACGCCCAGCGCTTCGGCCTGCTGGCCCAGCCAGCGCACGACGTTGCCCAGGCTGATGACGTAGTTGCCTTCGTTGTGCAGGCTTTTGGGGATGAGAAAATTTGGTGTGCTGAGCTTGCCGGTCTGGCTCAAAAACAGCATCTCGTCGCCAGTGACGGGCTGATGCAGCGGGGCGTCCAGCTCTTTCCAGTTGGGAAACAGTTCGGTCAGTGCGCGAGGGTCCATCAGCGCGCCGCTCAAAATGTGCGCGCCGGGCTCGGAGCCTTTTTCAAGAACCACCACCGAGACATCGGTGCCTTTTTCGGCAGCGAGCTGTTTGAGGCGAATCGCCGTGGCCAAACCGCCGGGGCCGCCGCCGACCACGACCACGTCGTATTCCATGGCTTCGCGGGGGCCAAACTGGGCCAGGATCTCTTGGTTGTTCATCGTGGACTCGCTGATAATGATTTTCAGGAAAGCTGGTGCTCGAGGTCATGGCCGCAGCGCTTGTGCCTGATTTTATGTCGTGATTTCACAAATACGAACGATCGTTCGTTTCGCTACACATTTATTGAGAGGAGCCTCTAATGGCCTATAGCCTGGATCTTTCAGGACGCGTCGCATTGGTGACCGGTGCATCGGGCGGTTTGGGTGCGCAGTTCGCCAAAACGCTGAGTCGCGCCGGTGCTGCGGTCGTGCTGGCCAGCCGGCGCATGGACAAGCTCAAGGCATTGCGTGCGCAGATTGAGGCCGAAGGTGGCGATGCGCACGTGGTGGCACTGGACGTGACAGACCATGCCAGCATCAAGTCAGCGGTTGCGCATGCTGAGACGGAAGTCGGGCCCATCGACATCCTGATCAACAACTCGGGCGTCAGCACCACACAGCGGATACAGGATGTCGCAGAAGAAGACTACGACTTCATCTTCAACACCAACGTCAAGGGTGCGTTTTTTGTGGCGCAGGAAGTGGGCAAGCGCATGCTGGCGCGCTCACGCGGCACGGCACCGGGCGCTTTTTCAGGCGGCCGCATCATCAACATCGCCTCCATGGCGGGGCTGCGCGTGTTGCCGCAGATTGGCGTGTATTGCATGAGCAAGGCGGCGGTGGTGCAGATGACCAAAGCCATGGCGCTCGAGTGGGGCAAGTTTGGCATCAACGTCAACGCCATTTGCCCCGGTTATATCGATACCGAGATCAACCACCATCACTGGGAAACAGAGCAAGGCAAAAAGCTGGTGCAAATGCTGCCGCGCAAGCGCATTGGCAAGCCCGAAGACCTGGACGCCTTGCTGGTGATGCTGGCCAGCGGGCAGAGCCACTTTATCAATGGCGCGGTCATTGCGGCGGATGATGGTTTTGGCACCTGATTTGATCCGTTTTAATCCCGCTTCCCGCCCATGCTGACCGGCATTCTGGCGGGCCTGGCCGCCGGTGCGCTGTGGGGGCTGGTGTTTGTGGTGCCTCGCATGATCAACATGGGCGAGGGCGGGTATTCGTCGGTTGATTTGATAGCGGGCCGATTTGCCGTTTATGGCTTGGTGGCTGCATTGATCATTGTGCTTGGCTGGCGCACCCGGCGACTGCCCACCTTGCGCCAGGCCGGTGCAGCGCTGGTCATGAGTGTGCTGGGATTCAGTGGCTACTACCTGCTGCTGGTTCTGGCGATACGCGATGCGGGCACCGAGGTGCCGTCACTCGTCATCGGCACCATACCTATCTGGATCATGTTGCTGGGCAAACCTCAGGGCCTGCGCTGGGCGTCTCTGCTGCCGGGGCTGGCACTGACTGTGGCGGGATTGGCGCTGATGATGGGGGCCACGCACGGTGCCGGACAGGAGGGTACTGCCACCCATTTCTGGCGCGGCATGGCATTTGTAAGTGCCTCGCTGGTGTGCTGGACCGTCTTCGCCATTTTTAACTCCGCCTGGCTCAAGCGCCACCCTGAAGTCAATGCCACCGACTGGGCCAACTGGCTGGGCATCGCGACGGGTCTGGGCGCGCTGTTGATGTGGGCGGTTGCAGGCTCGGACTTTCAGGCGATGACAGTGCGTGAGGAGCGCGGAACCTTTGTGCTGCTGTGTGTGCTGGCCGGGTTTGGCTCGACCTGGCTGGCTACCATTTTGTGGAACGTGGCCAGCCAGCGCCTCAGCGCCAGCCTGTGCGGCCAGCTCATCGTCAGCGAAACCGTTTTTGCATTGCTTTATTCTTTTGCCTGGGACGGCCACTGGCCAACGCTTGCGCAGGCTGCAGCCTGTGTGCTGTTTACGCTCGGCATTCTTGCTTCCATCCGCGCCCACCGCTAACCAACGTCATTTATGAAAATCGACATCCCCGAGAACAAAAAACTTGTTTATGAAATGCGCGTCCCCATCCGCTGGGGCGACATGGATGCCATGGGCCATGTCAACAACGGCAGTTATTTCCGCTATCTTGAAACCGTGCGCATTGACTGGCTGCATTCGATCAACTGCGTGCCAGATCCCATGGGGGAAGGCCCGGTCATCGTCAATGCCTTCTGCAATTTTTACAGGCAGCTGCAGTACCCCGGCGATGTACTCATCAAGATGTATGCAAGTGGCCCCGGCCGCACCACCTTCGAAACTTGGGGCACGATGGAGCGGGCCGATCAGCCCGGTGTGATTTGTGCCGCCGGTGGCGCCACAACCATCTGGATCGACTTCCCAAGCCAGAAGGCCAAAACACTGCCGGACTGGGTGCGTTCACTTGTGACTTGAAGTAAAATCACCGGTTTGCCCTTTGTTGACGGGCGCTAGTTGCTATTGAAAAAGTAGCAAGATATGAAATCTTTAAGAAGGTCTTTCACAGCGCATCGGGGCTGGTCTTGCCCACGGCGCGCCATTCGTCGGCATGGGAGGCTAGCCACTCCCCGGCCAGGGCGTCACCGCTATTGGCGGATGCTGTGGATGTATGCCCGGCGGGGTGAAAGCCTGGCTTGAAGTACGCAAGCAGGGGCAGGGTGCAGCGCCACGCCACGCCATCGCGCCCGAAGAAAAAAGTTGTGGCGCTCCACCATGTGCCGGGCTTGAAAAGTGCCTTGTCGCGCCAGAGGTTCAGCGTGGTTTGCACCCCGGCGTCGAGCGAGAACAAGACCAGGACGTAGGCAAACCATAGCGACCGACGCAGGGTGCCGCCACCCAGGGCCTGGTAAACATCAAAGGCAACGGCCCTGTGCTCGGTTTCTTCAACCGCGTGCCAGAGCCACAATGTGCGCATCTTCGGCTCGGCCGCATCAAACCAGCTGCTGTAGCGCAAGGTGCCTTCAGCAAATACGGCGGTGCAATGCTCATAGGCGGCCGTAACAGCCAGCTGGTGCAGCACGTGCAGATTGCGCGATAGTTCAATCCGCCACGTGGCAAGGCGCGCCCAGATGTTGATGAGGCCCTGCTTTTCCAGCTGGGCGTTGTACAGCCCATGCACATGCCGGTGCGTGGCCTCCTGGCCTATGAAGCCGCGGACCAGATCGTGGAGATGCTGGTGGGCCGCGTCTTGCGGCAGCAGTGCTGCACCCGCGCGTACCGAATCGATGAAGTATTGCTCACCGACCGGGAAACTCATGGACAGCGCGTTGAAGTACTGGCTGCGAAACGCATCGCCACCGTGCCAGTGGCGGGCAAACCCGGTGGAGAGGTCAATGTTGAGCTTGCGAACGGTGAGTGTTGTCATGAAACCTTGTGCTGGCGTTGATTTATGAGCATTATTCAGTTTTGTATGCAGTGCGACAACTCGCTTGTTGCTCAGTTTTCCTCCATTTCCATCCATGAACAAAAAGCCCTCGATTCTCTTCCCTGAAGTGATGCGAAAAGAGCCTACCCAGGAACGTGCCCAGCGCACCATTCAGGCCATCTTTGAGGCAACTGCTCAGATTATGGAAAGCGAAGGCGAGGCGGGCCTGACGACCAACAAGGTTGCGCAGAAGGCGGGCTTTTCGATTGGCACGCTGTATCAGTATTTCCCGAGCAAGGAAGCCATCATTTTGGCCATGTGCCAGCGCGAGCGCCGCCGTGTAATGGATGACATGCACACCATGATGACCCGGGCCGTGCAGGAGGGGCGCGACGCTGAAGATGTGGTGCGCGAGATGATCCACACCCTGATAACCTCGTTTGCGGCTGGCCCGCGTTTGCGCCGCGCCATGGTCCGTATGGTCTGGCGGCTGGATCACCATGAGAATTTTGCCGAGGCGTTGCGAGAAGCGGCCGATCGCAATGCGATCGCATTGGCTCAGCTCAACGATCCGCGGCTGCGCCCCCCCAGCCCGGCGATGATGTTTGTGTCTACCCGCGCAGTGATGGGTGCCATTCGCAGCGCGTCACTGGAGGATTCGCCCCTGCTCGGCACCCGCGAGTTTGAAGACGAGCTGGTGCGCATGGTGTGGGGCGCCATGCAGGCCTAACGCAGTAAGGCGCGTTATTTTTGTTTTGGCACCCGGCCCAAAAGATAAAACTCGGGGTTGGGCATCATGTTGCTAAAGCTGGCCATGCGGTTGGACAAGCCAAAGAAGGCCGTGATGCCCGCGATGTCCCAGATGTCTTCGTCGTTAAAGCCGTGTGCATGCAGGGCAGCAAAGTCGGCCTCTTCGATCTCGTCTGATTTCAAACAAACCTTCATCGCAAAGTCCAGCATGGCGCGCTGGCGCGGGGTGATGTCTGCCTTGCGATAGTTCACCGCCACCTGGTCGGCCACCAGCGGTTTCTTTTCGTATATCCGCAAAATCGCACCGTGCGCCACCACGCAGTACAGGCAGTTGTTGGCCGCGCTGGTGGTGGTGACGATCATCTCGCGGTCGCCCTTGGTAAGGCCGGATTCTTCTCTCAGCATCAGCGCATCGTGGTACGCGAAAAAGGCGCGCCACTCTGCTGGGCGGCGGGCCAGTGCGAGGAAGGCGTTGGGAATGAAGCCGGATTTTTCCTGGACTTCGAGGATTTTGGCTTTGATGTCTTCTGGGAGGGTGTTTAGGTCGGGGAGGGGATATCTTGCGCTCACGTTTTTGTCTCCTTGGGGTATGGAACGGATCATACGTTCGGCTTGCCGCCTGTCATCCCGGGCTTGACCCGGGATCCATGGTGGCTTACTCGTGCAGTGCGGTCTGCCAATAAGCCGGGGGTTGCCCGGCGGCAACTCACTTTTCTTTTGCGTCGCCAAAAGAAAAGTAAGCAAAAGAAAAGGCGACCCTGCTGTCTGCGTCCCTCCGCTGCGCTGCGGGCAACCTGCGGTGCTCTGTTCAGCCGGGGTCTGACACAAACTCGCCTGCGGCTCAAACAAGTGTCAGCCCTGATCCGTCTGAACCTGCGCTCCTCGGCGCATACAGAAGGGGTGGGGGAGCGGAGTCGGGGTCGAATGCGATACGGGGATGGATTCCGGCCTTCGCCGGAATGACAAGCCCTTGCGCGCTTAGCGCGCAAGGGCTTGCACGGAAACCTCATTCATGCACGCGAGCGCAGCACACATTGCCAAATGCGGCTCCCATCCATCGCCCAGCGGGTCGAGGGAAGGGCGGGGGGTGGGAGTGGGGAGTTACGCCTACTGTCTAAAGCAGACCCGAGGCGCAGCGTGACGCTTGCGCCAGCGGGATCAAGCCAGATCGAAACGATCCAGATTCATCACCTTGCTCCACGCCGCCACAAAGTCCCGCACAAAGATCTGCTGCGCGTCGCTGCTACCGTAAACCTCCGCGATGGCCCGAAGCTGGGAGTTGGAGCCGAAGACCAGGTCAACAACCGTACCCGTCCACTTCACTTCACCAGTTGTACGGTCACGCCCTTCGAGCACCTCCGCAGCTGCCGCAGACTTTTGCCATTTGGTGCGCATGTCCAGCAGGTTCACGAAGAAATCGTTGGTCAAGGTTTCAGGCTGTTTGGTGAACACACCATGTTTGACCTGCTCAACGTTGGCATTGAGCACGCGCAGACCGCCGATCAGTACGGTCATCTCCGGTGCAGTCAGTGTCATCAGGTTGGCGCGGTCCACCAGATGTTCGGCCGCTCCTTCGACGCCTGCTCGCAGGTAGTTTCGAAAGCCATCCGCAGCAGGCTCAAGCACGGCGAAGGAGGCCACGTCTGTCTGCTCTTGCGATGCATCCGTACGGCCCGGCGAGAAGGGTACCGTCACCTCATGGCCGGCCTTCTTTGCAGCCGCTTCCACCGCGGCAGAGCCAGCCAGAACAATCAGGTCAGCCATCGAGACCTTTTTGTTGCCCGACTGCGCATCGTTGAAGTCGGCCTGAATCGCTTCCAGAGCTTGCAGCACGACTGCCAGTTGGGCCCGCTGATTCACCTCCCAGTCTTTTTGCGGCGCCAGGCGAATACGGGCGCCGTTGGCGCCACCGCGCTTGTCGCTGCCGCGGAAAGTGGACGCAGATGCCCAGGCGGTCGACACCAGTTGTGAAGTGGAAAGGCCCGATGCAAGCACCTTTGCCTTGAGCGCCGCAATGTCCTGCTCGTTGATCAATTCATGGTCTACCGATGGCAAAGGGTCTTGCCACAGCAATTGCCCTTTTGGAACCAGCGGGCCCAGGTAACGCGCTATCGGCCCCATGTCGCGGTGGGTGAGCTTGTACCAGGCCTTGGCGAATACGTCTGCAAATTCCTGCGGGTTCTGGTGAAAGCGTCGGGAAATCTTCTCGTACGCCGGGTCCATGCGCATCGCCATGTCGGCGGTGGTCATCATGGGGGCGTGGCGTTTGGCGGGGTCGTGTGCATCCGGCACGGCTCCGTCGCCAGAGCCGTTTTTCGGCTTCCACTGGTGCGCCCCGGCGGGGCTTTTGGTCAGCTCCCATTCGTGGCCGAACAGGTTGTCAAAGTAGCCGTTGTCCCACTGGATCGGGTTGTTGGTCCATGCGCCTTCAATGCCGCTGGTAATGGTGTGAGCGCCCGTGCCGCTTTCAAAGCTGCTGGTCCAGCCGAAGCCCTGGTCGGTGATGTCGCCGCCCTCGGGTGCGGGGCCGCAGTGGTCCTCTGGCGCCGCGCCGTGCGACTTGCCAAAGGTGTGGCCGCCGGCTGTGAGTGCAACGGTCTCTTCGTCGTTCATCGCCATGCGAGCGAAGGTTTCGCGGATGTCTCGCGCGGAGCCCAAAGGGTCCGGTGTGCCGTTGGGGCCTTGCGGGTTGACGTAGATAAGGCCCATCTGGACCGCGCCCAGCGGTTGCTCAAGCTCCCGGTCACCGGTGTAACGCTTGTCGCCCAGCCAGGTGTCTTCACTGCCCCAATAAATATCTTCGCCTGGCTCCCAGACGTCTTCGCGCCCGCCTGCAAATCCATAAGTCTTGAATCCCATGGATTCCATGGCCACGGTGCCGGTGAGAACAATCAAATCGGCCCACGAAATCTTGCGGCCGTACTTTTGCTTGATGGGCCAGAGCAGGCGACGCGCCTTGTCGAGGTTGCCGTTGTCCGGCCAGCTGTTGAGGGGCGCAAAACGCTGTGTGCCAAAACCCGCACCACCGCGGCCATCGGCAATGCGATAGGTGCCCGCGCTGTGCCAGGCCATACGCACAAAGAAGGGGCCGTAGTGGCCGTAGTCGGCAGGCCACCAGTCTTGCGAGTCCGTCATCAGGGCACGCAGGTCCTTGACCACGGCGTGCAGGTCCAGACTTTTGAACTCCTCGGCGTAGTTGAAGGACTCCCCCATGGGGTTGGACTTTCCGGAGTGCTGGTGGAGGATTCTCAGGTTCAGCTGGTTGGGCCACCAGTCGGCATTGCCGCGCGCGCCGGCCAAGGTGGGTTTAAGGGCAGCGGCGGCAAAGGGGCATTTGGTTTCTGAGGACATGTTCTTCTCCGGTGCGTGATTGCGATTTGGCTAACGGAGTCTAGTTTTCGATAGAAAATTCAACCAATCAATAATCCCAATGCGCTCGATAGTTAAAAGCGTGAAGGTCAGGCTTTTGCCCGTGCTTTTACCCGGATATGGCCCGCGTATGCTCGCGGCCTGTGTGTTTTCTTCAGGAGAAGTTGTATGTCAACCCAATTCGACAAAGGTCTGGCCATGCGCAAGCAGGTGATGGGCGAAGACTTTGTGGCCAACGCCTCTGCAAATGTGACCAATTTCACCCGCCCCATTCAGGAGCACATCACCGAAAAGGCCTGGGGCGATGTGTGGCAGCGCCCGGGGCTCGATCTGAAAACCCGCAGCCTGATAACTGTTGCGATGCTGACCGCGCTGGGCAAGCAGCACGAACTCAAAGGGCACTTGCGCGGAGCCTTGAACAACGGCGCCACGCCAGAGGAGTTGCAGGAGGTGTTGCTGCATGCAGCGGTGTATTGCGGTGTGCCGACGGCGGTAGAGGCCTTTCGCACCGCTGCCGAAGTCGTGGACGGCCCGAAGAAGGCTTGAGCCGGCATTCTTCAAGCCGTTTGCGCCGTTTGCCCAAGAACGACGGGCGTGATGTGCTATCAATTGAGGAGCTATTCAGGAAGCAGTGTCTGGCTGAAGGGCGGCCTTACCCTGGCATTGGAAGGAGACCTACAACTCATCCGGTGGAAAGGGCCCACAATGAAATGTCCAGCCGCCCAACCGGGCGGTCGCACAGCAGCAAGGCCAGCAGGCTTTTTCGCTGCAATAGTTCAATGAAGGAAGACATCCATGCAAATTCAGGTCAACTCCAACCACACCATCCACACCGGCGAGTCGTTTGAACGCTGGGCGAGCACGGAGCTCAATGAATCGCTGGCCCGTTTTAAAAACGACATCACACGGATTGAAGTGCACATGAGCGACGAGAACGGCGACAAGCAGAGCGCAGATCACAAGCGCTGCATGATGGAGGCGCGCCTGGCCCATCGCGAGCCCCTCGCCGTCAACCACCACGCGCCCAGCCAGGATGAAGCGTTTCGCGGTGCCAGTGACAAACTCAAGCGCCTGCTGGAGCACACCCTGGACAAGCTGCGCGATCACCGCTCGCGTGAGTCCATTCGGCGTGAGCCGGATCCCGAGGCACTGTGAGCATCAACGGCGAAAATTATTAACGTTTTCTGCCGTCTGCCCTTTATCCGCGGGCGAGAGCTGCTATTGATTCAATAGCATAGATGGCGCTTAGCTGCCATCCATCAGCTTGTGCACCAGGTCCGCAGTGGTAGACGCTTTGTACTTTCGCATCAGTCTCGCCCGGTAAATCTCCACCGTGCGGTGACTGATGATCAAGGCACGACCGATCTCTTTCGACGTGAGGCCGTCCAGCAGATGCGCGGCAACCTCCCGCTCGCGCGCGGTGAGCTCGGCTTTGACCGGCCGGCGCGAACTCAAATCCTCAAACGCCCAGATGCCTGACTCGTGCGGCTTGGCGCGGTTAAGTGCACGGCCTACGACATGGCACCAGAAGGTCTCGCCCTTCAGGCGACCATCCAGCCGCTTCATGATGCGATCGTCGGCGTAATGACCCTTGGCATTGAGAATCGGCAGCATGCGCGCGCCGATGCGCTCGTACTCGTCAGCGCTGGGGTAGAGGATCAGGAAGGATTGCCCTATCAGTTGCTCACGCGAGGCGCCAAACATGTCACACACATGCTGGTTGCAATCGACAATGGACCGGTTGCGCGAAAGCACCATGCCAACGGGGGCCATGTTGAATGCCAGGCGGTAATCGATGTCCATGCAAGTGAGGCGAGGGTTAGGCTTTAGGGATAACTACGTATGTATATAAGTAGTATCGTAATGCTTTCCGAATTGTGTAGACGCGTTCCAGGAGATTTGTGTGAATAAAATTTTTCCCTCCGCCTCCGAGGCGCTCAAAGGCGTCGTCAAAGACGGCCAGTTGATGGCCGTCGGAGGCTTCGGCCTGTGCGGCATTCCTGAAGCATTAATTGACGCGCTGCGTGACAGTGCCGTCAAAAATCTCAGCGTCATCTCCAACAACGCGGGTGTTGATGGTTTTGGCCTGGGCAAGTTGCTGGAGACCCGGCAGATCAAAAAAATGATCTCCAGCTATGTCGGCGAGAACAAGGAATTTGAGCGCCAGTACCTGGCGGGTGAGCTGGAGCTGGAGTTCACACCGCAAGGCACGCTGGCAGAAAAGCTGCGCGCCGGCGGCGCTGGCATCCCGGCCTTCTTTACCAAGACCGGTGTGGGCACACAAGTGGCCGACGGCAAAGAGCTGCGCGACTTTGACGGCGAGACCTACGTCATGGAGCGTTCGCTGGTGCCAGACGTGTCCCTGGTCAAAGCCCACGTGGCTGACAAATCAGGCAACCTGCAGTTTCGCCTGACCGCACGTAACTTCAACCCGGCCGTGGCCATGGCCGGCAAGGTCTGCATTGTTGAAGTTGAAAAAATTGTAGAGACTGGCGAACTGGCCCCAGACCAGATTCATTTGCCCGGCATTTACGTGCACCGCATCGTGCTCAACGCCAAGCCTGAAAAGCGCATCGAAAAGCGCACCATCACCGAGAAAGCTGGAGTCTGATATGCCCTGGAATCAAGACCAAATGGCAGCCCGCGCTGCGCAAGAACTGGAAGACGGGTTTTACGTCAACCTCGGCATCGGCATCCCGACGCTGGTAGCCAACTTTGTGCCCGCCGACAAAGAGGTGTGGCTGCAATCCGAAAACGGCATGCTCGGCATTGGTCCTTTTCCGATTGAAGAGGAAGTGGACGCCGACCTGATCAATGCCGGCAAACAAACCGTCACCACCATCAAGGGCTCGTCCATCTTCGGCAGCCACGACAGCTTTGCCATGATCCGCGGCGGCAAGATCAACCTCAGCATTCTGGGCGCCATGCAGGTCAGCGAAAAAGGCGACCTGGCCAACTGGATGATCCCGGGCAAGATGGTCAAAGGCATGGGCGGCGCGATGGACTTGGTCGCCGGTGTCAAACGCGTGATCATCCTGATGGAACACGTCGCGAAGAAAAAAGACGGCACCGAAGACCTGAAAATTCTGCCGAAATGCACGTTGCCTCTGACGGGCGTTGGTGTGGTGGACCGCATCATCACCGATCTGGCTGTGATGGACGTGACGCCCGAAGGCCTGAAGGTGGTTGAACTGGCGCCCGGCGTCACGATGGAAGCCCTTCAGGCGAAAACGGGCTGCAAACTCCATTGAAAGCGAGTGCTGCAAAACGCAGCTGCCATGAAAAAAGGCCCGAGAGAGCCTTTTTTTGTTTGGAGCGGGTGATGGGAATCGAACCCACGCTATTTGCTTGGGAAGCAAAAGTTCTACCATTGAACTACACCCGCGTTGGCCGATTGTAAAACCACCTGAAGAGTAGGAGAAAAGAAAAGAGTTCAGGGCCGCGACTAGGGCTAGTCTCTGCGGCTCATCATTTGTTCATGTCTCCTAGGCACAGGTATTTCATCTCCAGGTACTCCTCCATGCCATGGCGCGACCCCTCGCGGCCCAGGCCTGATTGTTTGACGCCGCCAAAAGGCACGTGCTCAGTGGCGATCACGCCGACGTTGATGCCGACCATGCCGTACTCCAGCGCCTCGCCGACGCGGAAAATGCGGCCCACGTCGCGGCTGTAGAAATAGCTGGCCAGGCCAAACTCGGTGTTGTTGGCGGCATCGATGGCCTCTTGCTCGTGCTTGAAGCGGAACACCGGCGCAAACGGGCCAAATGTTTCCTCTTTGGCGCAGAGCATGTCGGCAGTCGCTTCAGAAATCACGGTGGGCTCAAAAAATTGGCCCTCCAGCTTGTTACCACCGGCCTGCAGCTTGCCGCCTTTGGCCAGGGCGTCCGCCACGTGGCGTGCTACCTTTTCAACAGCAGAGTCCTCAATCAGCGGCCCTTGTGCCACGCCGTCTTCAAAGCCGTTGCCTACTTTGAGCAGCTTGACCTTAGCGGCAAATTTTTCAACAAACTGGTCGTACACGCCGTCTTGCACATAGATGCGGTTGGCACATACGCAGGTTTGGCCGGCGTTGCGGTATTTGCTGGCCATCGCGCCGTCAACCGCAGAGTCCACATCGGCATCGTCAAACACGATGAAGGGTGCGTTGCCCCCCAGTTCAAGTGCCAGCTTCTTGATGGTGGGCGCGCTTTGCGCCATCAGGATGCGGCCGACTTCGGTAGAGCCTGTGAAGCTGATGTGGCGGACGATGTCGCTGGAGCAGAAGACCTTGCCGATGGCGATCGAGTTGTCGCCGTCGGCGGTCAACAGGTTCAGCACCCCTGCAGGAATGCCGGCGCGCACGGCCAGTTCGGCTGCGGCCAGTGCGGTGAGGGGAGTCAATTCAGCGGGCTTGATGACGACAGGGCAGCCGGCTGCGAGCGCGGGCGCCACCTTGCGGGTGATCATGGCCAGCGGAAAGTTCCAGGGTGTGATGGCGGCGCACACACCGATTGGCTGCTTGATCACTATCAGGCGTCGGCTGTTGTCGAAGGGGGGAAGAGTTTCGCCGTTGACGCGCTTGGCTTCTTCGGCAAACCACTCGACAAAGCTCGCGCCATAAGCGATTTCGCCCTTGGCCTCGGCAAACGGCTTGCCCTGCTCGGCGGTCATGATGCGCGCCAGATCTTCCTGGTTGGCCATTAGCAACTGAAACCACTTCATCAAGATCGCGTGGCGCTCTTTGCCGGTTTTGTTGCGCCAGGCGGGCCAGGCGGCGTTGGCCGCGGCAATGGCGGCTTCGGCGTCTTTAGCGCCCAGGTTGGCCACATCGGCCAGTTTGCGGCCATTGGAAGGGTCGTTGACGTCAAAACGGGCAGCACCCTTGACCCACTCGCCGTTGATCAGGGCGTCGGTTTTGAGGAGGCTAGGGTCTTTGAGTAGGGAGATGGGGGAGGTCTTCATGTCCATGAGCGGTCTCTTTCAAAAAGCTGGCCCCGTGGGCGGCAGGGCAGGGGGGCAACTCACAAGCATAGCGCGTCGTGCGGCTTTGTGCTGCTTGAGACGGGACACCCCTTGCCAAACTTATAATCAAATGTTCAGGCAAATCAAGCATTTACGCGCGATGCGCACCTCGAGCCGCATGCCTGCCCCCGTTGACGCCAACAGCACCACAAAAGTTACATGAGCACTCCCACTTTCACCGTCGCCGATATCCGCAAAAGTTTTCTCGACTTTTTTGCATCCAAGGGTCACACCGTGGTGGCCTCCAGCTCGCTGGTGCCCGGTAATGACCCGACGCTGATGTTCACCAACTCGGGCATGGTGCAGTTCAAGGACGTGTTTCTTGGCAATGACAAGCGCCCTTACGTTCGCGCTGCATCGGTGCAGGCTTGCCTGCGTGCCGGCGGCAAGCACAACGATCTGGAAAACGTGGGCTACACCGCGCGTCATCACACTTTTTTCGAGATGCTCGGCAACTGGAGTTTTGGCGACTATTTCAAGCGTGAATCGCTGAAATGGGCCTGGGAGCTGCTGACCGAGGTTTACAAGCTGCCGCCCGAGCGCCTGCTGGCCACGGTGTATGAAGAGGACGACGAGGCTTACGACATCTGGACCAAAGAAATCGGCCTGCCGCCCGAGCGTGTGATCCGCATCGGTGACAACAAGGGCGGCCGCTACAAGTCCGACAACTTCTGGATGATGGCGGACACAGGCCCCTGCGGCCCGTGCAGCGAAATCTTTTACGATCACGGCGACCACATTCCCGGGGGCCCGCCCGGCAGTCCGGATGAAGACGGCGACCGCTTCATTGAAATCTGGAACAACGTGTTCATGCAATTCGACATGGCGGCCGACGGCAGCGTCACCAAGCTGCCTGCGCCTTGCGTGGATACCGGCATGGGCCTGGAGCGTCTGGCTGCCATCTTGCAACACGTGCACAGCAACTACGAAATCGACATCTTTGCAGAGCTGATCAAGGCCGCATCACGCGAGACTGGCGAGAAAGACTTGGGCAACAAGAGCCTGTTCGTTATTGCCGACCACATCCGCGCCACAGCATTTTTGGTTAGCGACGGCGTCAACCCGTCCAACGAAGGCCGCGGCTACGTGCAGCGCCGCATCATCCGCCGCGCGATTCGCCATGGCTACAAGCTGGGCAAAAAGACGCCGTTCTTTCACAAGCTGGTGGCCGATCTGGTCAAGCTCATGGGCGATGCGTACCCGCGGCTTAAGTCCGATGAAAAACGCATCACTGAGGTTTTGCGTGTTGAGGAAGAGCGTTTCTTCGAGACGCTGGAAATCGGCATGACGATTCTGGACGCAGCCCTTGCCGGCGATGCCAAAGTGCTGCCTGGCGATGTGGCCTTCAAGCTGCACGACACCTACGGCTTTCCGCTCGATCTGTCGGCCGATGTCTGCCGTGAGCGTGGGCTTGAAGTTGACGAGGCCGGTTTTCGTGCTGCCATGGACAAACAAAAAAACCAGGCGCGTGCGGCGGGCAAATTCAAGATGGATCGTGCGCTGGAGTATTCCGGGGACGGACACCTCTTCACTGGTTATGAATTGCTGGAAGAGCCGGCCAAGGTTGTCGCGCTGTATGCAGACGGCGTGGCGGTTCAGAGCCTGAGTGCAGGGCAGAGCGGCGTGGTTGTTTTGAACACGACGCCGTTTTACGCAGAAAGCGGCGGCCAGATCGGTGACCAGGGACGATTGACGGCATCCGGTGCAAGTTTTGCAGTGGATGACACGCTAAAAATCAAGGCCGACGTGTTTGGACATCACGGCACGCAGGAAGAAGGCACGCTCAAGGTCGGCGATGCCATCACCGCACAGGTCAACACCGCTGTACGTGCCGCTACCGTGCGCAATCACAGTGCCACGCATTTGATGCACAAGGCTTTGCGCGAAGTGCTGGGTGAGCACGTGCAGCAAAAGGGCAGCCTGGTCAACGCCGAGCGCACCCGCTTCGACTTTGCACACAACGCGCCGGTTACCGACGCGCAGATCCGCGAGATCGAAGCGCGCGTTAATGCAGAAATTTTGTCCAACGTGGCCACCGATGCCAGCGAGATGGACATGGAGTCTGCGCAAAAGAGCGGCGCCATGATGCTGTTTGGTGAGAAGTACGGCGACAAGGTGCGCGTGCTCAGCATAGGCTCAAGCAAAGAGCTGTGCGGCGGCACTCACGTGGGCCGCACGGGTGACATTGGCCTTTTCAAGATCGTTGCCGAAAGCGGTGTGGCTGCGGGTGTGCGCCGGGTTGAAGCCGTTACCGGCGACAACGCGCTGGCTTACTTGCAGTCGCTGGAATCCACCGTGCAGACTGCGGCAGGCTCGCTCAAGGCCAGCCCTTCGGAATTGCAGAACCGCATTGGACAGGTCCTGGATCAGGTGCGCGCGCTTGAGAAAGAAGTTGCGGCGCTGAAAGGCAAGCTGGCTTCGTCGCAGGGTGATGAGTTGATGTCGCAAGCAGTCGACATCAAGGGTCTGAAAGTTCTGGCAGCAAAGCTGGAAGGCGCTGACGCCAAGACCCTGCGCGACACCATGGACAAACTCAAGGACAAGCTCAAAACTGCCGTCATCGTGTTGGCCGCTGTCGATGGTGACAAGGTGCAGATCGCAGCCGGTGTGACAGCTGATAGCGTGGGCAAGGTCAAGGCCGGTGAGCTGGTCAACTTTGTCGCGCAACAAGTTGGCGGCAAGGGCGGCGGCAAAGCCGACATGGCCATGGCAGGTGGCACAGACGCTTCCCGGTTGCCAGCTGCGCTGCAGTCGGTGCAGGCCTGGGTTGCCGAGCGGGCATGACAGTTGGCCGGGCCTGTCTGCTATCGAAACAGTAGCTGTCGGCGCCCGTGAATACTGGGATAAAGGCCATTTTTGTTGCCAACATGCTGTTGGCGGCACTGCCGGGCATCGCTGCACCGCGCGAGGTGTTCTTTAACAGCCTTGACGGAACCGTGATCAAGGCCTGGGTGTTTCCGCCCACCGAGAAACTTGCGAAAGGCACCGTCAAAGGCACGGTGATTGCGCTGCACGGATGCGGCGGTCTATACGCCAGCGGCGGCCGCAACAAGGGCCTGTTCAATGCGCGGCATCAGGCCATGGCCGATCTGCTGGTGGCTGAGGGTTACGCCGCCGTGTTTCCTGACAGCTTCACGCCGCGCGGCGAATCATCGATCTGCGTGCAGAAAATCGGCATGCGCAAGATTGACCAGAGTGAGCGCCGCGCCGACACCCTGGCCACGCTTGATTGGGTTGCCGCCCAGCCGTGGGGGCAGGCCACACGCACAGCCTTGTTGGGTTGGTCTCATGGCGGCAGCGCCGTGCTTGGCGCCACCGACGTGGCGCGCGCCGAGGTGCGGCGCCGGCCCGTACAGCCTGCGGTGGGCATCGCCTTTTACCCCGGCTGCAGCGCGGCATTGAAATCAGGCTACCGCATGGGCGCGCCGCTGGTGATGATGCTGGCCGAAAAAGACGACTGGACGCCTCCTGCGCCCTGCATTGAGCTGGGCAAGGCGGTTGGCGCTGAAGTCAACATCTACCCCGACAGTTATCATGACTTTGATTCGCCCACAGGCCGCGTCCAATTGCGCAAGGACGTGCCGAATGGCGTTAATCCGGGCCAGGGCGTCCACGTCGGCCCGAACCCGGCAGCGCGGGAGGCGGCGTATGCACGCCTGCGCGAGATTCTGCGCAAAGCCCTGCCGTAACAGGTCAAGCTACTGCCTGCTCCTGCAACTCATGCAGTTGCTGCAAGCTGGCAAGGGTCCGCACGCAGGCTTGTGCCACTTCCTTTCCCTTGACCAGAAAGTGCTCGGTGAAGAACCGGCGATGCTCTTCATGTTCGTGAAAATGCTGGGGTGTCAGCACCGCTGAAAACACGGGGACCCCGGTGTCCAGCTGCACCCGCATCAGGCCGCTGATGACCGCATCGGCCACAAACTCGTGGCGGTAGATGCCGCCGTCCACCACCAGGCCACACGCAACGATGGCTGCATAGCGGCCAGAGCGTGCAAGCTGCTGCGCATGCAGTGGAATTTCAAAAGCGCCTGGCACTTCAAAGATGTCGATGTTGTCAGGCGCTATACCTTGCATACCCATCTCCGCCACAAAGGCGTCGCGCCCCTTGTTGACAATGTCTGCATGCCAGCTGGCCTGAACAAAGCAAAATCTGGCGGGTTGCTGCGGCAGCAGGGTTGAGGGGTGTCGGTGACTCATGGGCTTCTCCTGAAAACGGTTGAACAGAATTCAGGGCGCACGAGTTTGCAGCCCGCCACAAGCCGGCGCGCAAGCGCCAGCCCACGGCAGGGGCCGAAAACGTCGCGCTCTCTTTCATCCGGACTATGACCGTCGGCTTCGGAGTTGAACCGAGGGAAGCGCTGGACAAGCCCCTGCGGCGTGCGATCAGCCGGACTCGGGCGGTCTGCCGCGTTGAATTTCTTGCCAATAGCCAGCTATTGACTGCGAAATCCGCCTTGCATCCCATCCCGATCCGGCTGCCGCGCCTCCGCAGCGACTTATCCAGCGCTTCCGAATCTGCTGACCCTGACATGCAAGAGCAAGCCAGGCGCTCGCGGGCTGATGCGTTTTTAAATGCAAACACCGCCGGTGGGGAATTTCGCCCCGCCCTGAGAACGCTGTGCCGGCGTAATGGCCGGCACACATCGAGTTTAAGCGCTGTCCCAAAGCCGGAGCTGTGGCCGGGCTATTGGGCACCGCTGGCCGATCGCGAGGCATTCCACCGCATTACCAGCGGGGCCGCGATCCGGCTCCGCCGGGCGTAAGGCGCCGCCCCTGCAAGGGGGAGGAGGCAAAGCCTCCACGGGGTGTGCTTATGTTATTTCGGCAATCATCTCGATTTCAACGCAGGCACCCATGGGAACTTGTGCCACGCCAAACGCGCTGCGTGCATGCGCGCCTTTCGCTCCAAAGACTTCAGCCAGCAACTCGCTGGCGCCGTTGGTCACCAGATGCTGCTCAGTGAACTCGCCGGTGGAGTTGACCAGGCTCATCAGCTTGACGATGCGCGTGACCTTGTTCAGGTCGCCCACGGCCGCGTGCAGCGTGCCCATCAGGTCAATGGCGATGGCGCGCGCGGCCGCTTTGCCTTCTTCCGTACCCATGGTTTTACCAAGTTGGCCCACCCACGGCTTGCCGTCCTGCTTGGCGATGTGGCCACTGAGAAACACCAGCTTGCCGGTTTGCACAAAGGGCAGGTAGGCTGCTGCGGGAATGGCGACGGGAGGCAAGGTGATGCCCAGGGCGGTGAGTTTGTCGTAAACGTTCATGGGGGTCTCCTGAAGGGGTTCTAACGTTGGTTGATGATCAAAATCGGCCTCCGCCCTTAAAGTACGGCAATAGTTTGCTATACAAACAGGAGCAACCGTCGTGCGGCACTTGAGAATTCTAGTCCGGCTGTGGCAGCGGCGTCACCGTCACGGCCACATCCAGCACATGCCGTGCACCCCCACGAATCACCCCGCGCATGGGTGACACATCGAGGAAGTCGCGGCCAGTCGCCAGGGTGATGTAGTCCTCCCCCGGGGCGCGGTTGTTGGTCGGGTCAAAGTCCAGCCAGACGCCCGAGGTTTGTCCGGCGGCAAGCGTCATGCCGCTGCCTGCGCTGACGGCGGGGCAATAAACCGATGCCCAAGCGTGCGAGGCGTCGCTGCCAATCAGGCGCGGCTTGCCGGGCGGCGGGTTGGTCAGCATGTAGCCGCTGACATAACGCGCCGGCACACCCATGGCGCGGCAGCAGGCCACCATGATGTGGGCAAAGTCCTGGCACACGCCTTTGCCCGCCTGCAGCGCCTCTAGCGCCAGGGTGCCGACATCGGTGCTGTCGCTCTCGTAAGTCATGCGGGCATGAATCCGCTCCATCAAGTCTTGGGCAACTTCGGGCAAAGGGCGGCCCGGGGTAAAGCTGGGCCGGGCAAATTCTGCAAAGGCGTCGTCGCGCGGCACATAGGGCGAGGCAAACACAAACTCGCAGGCGCTGTCGTAGGCGCCGCCGGCCTGATAACGAAACTGCTCGCGCACCTGTTCCCAGGGCAGGCCCCATGACAAGTCCTTGGATGTGGTGTTGACAGCAAGGGTGGAGACAACGCTGTCGGCCGTGACGGTGAGTTTTTCATGCGGCACCCGCAACGAAAAAAACGTGCGGGCATTGCCGTACACATCCGGTAGCTCCTGCACCTGCGTTGGTTCCGGGCTGATGGTCAGGCTGTGTTGCAGTAACTGCTGGCCTGCGTGGCTGGCTGGCTTGAGGTGCAACACGTGGTGCGCGTTTTCAACCTGAGGTTTGTACCGGTAGCGCGTTTCGTGGACGAGGTGAAGCAGCATGAAGAGATAGAGGTGGGGCCAGGGGGGAGCTCAGGCGCCCAGGCTGTGGTCGCTGGACGAAGAATGGCTGAAATAGCGCCTGCTGATCGCATCGGACAGCTCAAAGGCGGCGCTGCAGCACTGCTCCAGCTGCGCCAGCAGCCCGGCGTAACGCTCGCTCCCCATACCGGGGATGATGACGCTGAGGTCAGCCAACTGCCAGCTAGCGGGATTGGGCAGGGCCGCTGTCATGTCGGGCGCGTCCTGCGCTGCGCCCGCCGTGTTGCGCGCCAGCTTGCTGAGCCGCTCGCGCAGCGTCTGCGTGACCCAGCCCAGGGAGCGCGGGTTGTCCCGGTCCAGCACCAGCAAATCCAGCAGGGCCGGGACTTCGCGTTGTTGCTGATACTGCGCGTGGAAAGTGATGGTGCTGTCGAACAGCGCAATGATGGCGTCGAATCCGCCTGCGTCGTGCACGGCGCCGCTTTCAAAGCCGAGGATCAGCGCGGCAGCCAGCGTGTTCAGGCGTTCAATGTGGCGGCCTGTGCTGAGCAGGCGCCAGCCGTCGTCGCGTGTCATGCGGTCGGTTTGCGCACCGGTCATGGCGGCCAGGAAACTGCTGGCAGACTCCAGCGCACGCAGCGCCTCCACGGACGAATATTCAAGTGCCTGCGTGGCCGGATGCTCCGGGCCGCTGAAAGACGCGCAATGCCGGAAAAAATCTTCTTCGGCCCGCACGATCACATGCCACTGCTCCTGCGACAGGCGCTCGCGCACGGCCGATGCTGCGCTTTTGAGCGAGCGCAGGTTGTAGCCGACGCTGGCCGTTTGCTCGGTGTCGGCCAACGCAGAGATCAGCGAACGCTCAAACACGCGGCGCGCCTGCGTGGCTGGCGGCACGGACTCCAGCACCAGCCCGTTGCGCACGGCCATCTCCGACAGCCATGCAAGCAGGGGTTGTGAAGACTGCTCTTCGCCGTTGAGTGACTGCAGTGTCAGCTGGGCCAGCCGGATCGAGTTTTCAGTGCGCTCGGTGTAACGTCCCAGCCAGAAGAGGTTTTCTGCCGCGCGGCTGGTCACCGGTGGTTTGTGGCGCGCAATGGGGGTGGCTGGATTCAAAACGCCGGGACGGGTGGCGGGCTCGGAAAAAACTTTTGTTCCGCGATTGCCTGTGGTGGTGGCAGGCTCTGCGTCTTCCGCCAGCGCCCACACGTCGGCACTGCTGCCACCTTGCTGCATGGACGCGATCTTGTTGTTGAGGCCGGCCAGACGCGCCAGCCCGCCCGGCAGGACCTGCCATTCGCCCGCGCCATCAGCTACCGCAAAAACACGGAGCATGGTGGACTTGGGCGCAAGCCGCTCGCCTTGCCAGGTCGGTGTTTGCGACAGCGGCAGGTACGCCTGAACGGTGTACTCCTCGCTATGCCGCATGATGCGGCCAGCCCACTCGTCCAGCTCGCGGCGGGACAACATTTGTGCAATCACCGCGTCAATGCCGGAGCCGGGGTAGGTGCCCTTGATGACGCAGTCCTTCAGGCGGGGCAAAACCTCATGCAGCGCGGCCTGCTCGCCGCACCACCAGGTGGCCAGTGAAGGCAGGGCGAGCGGCTCGTTGAGGAGGTGGCGCGAAAGCGCGGGCAAAAATCCAAGCAGGGCACTGGACTCCAGAAAGGCCGAGCCCGGCGCATTGGCCACCAGCACATTGCCCGCCCGTATAACCTGCAGCAATCCCGGCACGCCCAGCGTGGAATCGGAGCGCAGTTCAAGAGGGTCCAGAAACTCATCGTCCAGGCGCTTGAGCAATCCGTGTACGGGCTCCAGTCCCTGCAGGGTTTTGAGGTACAGCCGGTCGCCACGCACCAGCAGGTCACTGCCTTCCACCAGGGTCAGGCCCAGATAACGCGCCAGGTAGGCGTGTTCGAAATAGGTTTCGTTGTACGGCCCAGGCGTCAGCAGAACGATGCGGCTGTCCTGGCCATCTGCGCCTGCCGGGCTGCGCGCTTTCATACCGTCAATCAGCGCTTTGTAAGAGGCAGCCAGCCGCTGCACTTTCATCTCACGGAAGGCCTGCGGGAAAAGCCGTGAAATGGCCAGACGATTCTCAAGCAGGTAACCCAGGCCAGAGGGCGCCTGAGTGCTTTGCGAAACGACCCACCAGCGTCCATCAGGGCCGCGCGCCAGGTCAAACGCCGCAATGTTCAAAAAATGCCCGCTGGCCGGCTGCACGCCGTGCATGGCACGCAGGTAGCCGGGGTGGCCCTGCACCAACGCTGCGGGCAGCAGGCCCAGCGTTAGAAGCTGCTGGGGACCGTACACGTCCGCCATGATCTGGTCCAGCAAGCGGGCGCGCTGGCGAACACCGGTTTCGATGCCCGCCCACTCCTGGGCTGACAGAATCACCGGAAAAAGGTCCAGCGACCATGGCCGCTGCGGACCGTCTGCGTCAGCGTAGACGTTGTAGGTCACGCCGTTGTCGCGGATCTGGCGTTGCAGGTTGGTGCTGCGGTGGTTCAGGTCGTCAAAACCCTTGCCGCCCAGAAAGTTGAAGAAGCGGTTCCAGCTGGGCGACAGTGCTGCTTGCGGCACCGGTTTTTCAGCTGTAGCCGACTGGGCAGTTTGCACAGGAGCGGGTTCAGCTCCAGCCATTTGCAGGGGGAGGCGCTGGGCTTGGCTTTGACTGGCCGGCGGCGTAATCCGTGGCTCTACAGCTGCCCTGGCCGTGGTGACGCCATGCAGCTCGTCAAAATGACCGGCGGCAGCAGGCAACGCGAGGGCACGCGCAAGATCAACAGGCGTCTCCAGCGCTGCGGCCGCAAAAAGTGAGTTGTTGTTTTCCACCGTTACCCTTGAACAGGCCCCAAGTATCCTTCATGGCCGGTCTGCGTGGACCCGCGTCAAACCAGAATTGACCCGGGGATGTGGCGAAGTAGACGCTCAGGTGTACTCAACGTGCGAGATTTTTGCGGAAATCCAGATAGGCTTGAGCTGTTTCTGAGCTCGCCTCCAGGTGCGGGAGATGGCCAATACCGGGCAGGATTTGCAGTTGCGACCTGGGTATCAGCTGGTGCAGGATTTTGGCACCGGAAACGTCAGTGGCACGATCTTCCTCACCCCAGGTGATCAGGGTTGGCGTCAACAACCCGGCCACGCGTGACTCCAGGAAAACCGGCTTCTGACTGGCGACCATGTCACGAAATATGCGCGTGTGCAGGTCGTAGTTTGTTATTGCGCGCTCGGTCACCACCTGTTTAACACTCCCGGGCAGGTAAGGCGGTTTGGACATCACGGTGAGCAAAATGCGGTCAAAGTCCTGCGGTGTTTTGGCAAACAGCAAATACTCACCGCGCTCGGTATAGGCCGTCAACACGCCTGAAGGCTTGGCAGTGGCGACCCCTGCAGCGTCGAGCAGCCACAGGCTGCTTACTTTCTTGGGATGCGCCGCGGCATAACTCGCCATGATCCAGCCGCCCATGGAGCTACCCCCAAGATGCACGCGGTCAATCTTGAGCGTAGCCAGGAACTGATCCAGCCGCTCGACCTGCTTGTCAATGCTGTAGTCGGCATCGGCAGGCTTGCTGGCGTCGCCAAAGCCTGGCAAATCGATGGAGATCACGCGCATCTGGGGCGTCAAGTGCATGGCCACGCGGTCGAAGTTGTCCTTGTCGGCGCCAATGCCGTGCACCAGTACCAAAGCCTCCCCGCCGGCCGGACCGCCCTCAAGGTAGGGAATGTCGAAGCCGGGAATCTGCGCCTGTTTTAGTTGCAGGCCAGAAACGCTGCGCTGCAGGTCGATCAGTGTCCGGGCCATTGGTTCGGGGATGACGCGGTCCAGCACCGCCATGCTCACCACCAGCAGGGCGACAAGGGCCGCAATCAGGCCGACAATTTTTCCGAAAATACGCATGCCAATAATTCCATTCGTAAATGTTGCTAGCCTTGCCGAAACGGCGGGCCTGCGCTGGGCCACTGGCCCTAGCGCAAATCGAGCGTGAACGGAAACTCGCGGCTTGCTTGCGCCGCTTGCACTTGCACCTTGCCGGGTGTGTGTCCCATGCGGAAAAAGCGGTTCAGACGCCGACTCTCGGCCTCGTACGAGTTCACCGGCAGGGTGTCGTAGGCGAGGCCGCCTGGGTGCACCACATGGTATTGGCAGCCGCCCAGTGATCGTTCCATCCAGGTGTCAACAATGTCAAAAGTCAGTGGCGCATGCACGCCCACCGAGGGGTGCAGGGCCGATGGCGGATTCCAGGCCTTGTAACGGACGCCAGCGACGTATTCGCCCACGGTGCCCGTGTTCTGCAGTGGCAACGCGCGGCCGTTGACTGTGATGACATAACGGTTGTCGTTAAGACCAGTGACATGCACTTCTACACGTTCAAGGGACGAGTCAACATAACGCACGGTGCCGCCGGAGGAGCCTTCCTCGCCCATCACATGCCAGGGCTCCAGCGCGCTGCGCAGGGTCAGCTCGATGTTGTTGGCCTTGACCTGGCCGATCATCGGGAAGCGGAACTCAAAATGCGGGTCAAACCAAGTCATGTCAAAGCCGTAACCGGCCTCGTTAAGCTCGGTCAGCACATCGGCAAAGTCCTGGCGTACAAAGCCGGGCAGCAAGAAGCGGTCGTGCAGCTCGGTGCCCCAGCGAGTCATGCGGCCGTGGTAGGGCTTGTTCCAAAAGCGCGCCACCAACGCACGCAGCAACAGCTGTTGCACGATGCTCATGCGGGCATGCGGCGGCATTTCAAAAGCGCGCAATTCCAATAGTCCAAGTCGGCCTGTGGCCGAATCGGGTGAATACATCTTGTCGATGCAAAACTCGCTGCGGTGGGTGTTGCCGGTTACGTCCACCAGGATGTTGCGCAGCGTGCGGTCAACGATCCATGGCGGCATTTCCTGGCCGTATTTTTCGCGGTTGGTGGTGATCTCGCGCAGCGCGATTTCCAGCTCGTACAGCTGGTCGTTACGCGCTTCATCAATCCGCGGGGCCTGGCTGGTGGGGCCGATAAACATGCCCGAGAAAAGGTAGCTCAGCGACGGATGGTTGTGCCAGTAGGCAATCAAGCTGCCCAGCATTTCCGGCTTGCGCAAAAACGGGCTGTCGGGTGGCGTTGCGCCGCCCAGCACAAAGTGGTTTCCCCCGCCCGTGCCGGTGTGGCGGCCATCGGTCATGAACTTTTCAGCAGACAGCCGTGTTTCGTGCGCGATCTTGTAGAGAAACTCGGTGTGCTCAACCAGTTCGTTCCAGTTGTAGGCCGGGTGGATGTTGACTTCAATCACACCGGGGTCGGGCGTGACCTGCAGCATTTTCAGGCGCGGGTCGCGCGGTGGTGGGTAGCCCTCCAGCACGATCTGCAGATTCAACGCCTGTGCGCTGGCTTCGATGGCGGCCAGCAAGTCCAGGTATTCCTCCAGCCGCTCCACGGGCGGCATGAAGATGTAGAGCGCGCCGGTTGGCGGCTTGGTGCCAACGTCCTTTTCGGTGGGTTTGGTTTTGGGCTCGTCTTTGGGTCCGTTGGCGCGTGCAGGGTCGCGCACTTCCACACACAGTGCAATGCGGGGTAGCCAGGGCGCCGACTGTTTGGGAGCTGGCATGCGGTCAGCATCTTTGGCAATTGGGGCTGCTGGCGCCTTGACCAGCGCAGCTGCGTCCGGGGCCGCTGCATGCCGCTCGCTGATGCTCTCGGCAGAAGGCAACTCCTCACGCGGCGCAAAAGGGTCGGCCTCGTTGACGCCAGGGTTGTCGGTTTTGGACACCCAGGGCATGGCGTCGAGCGGCAGCCGATAACCCATGGGGGAGTCACCGGGCGCCAGGTACATGCGGCCATCGCGGAAGTACCACGGACCGGTGGCCCACAGCGGTCCCGTGGCCGGTTCAGTTGATTCTTCGCGAACCTTGAGCGGCAGCACATACCCCACCACTGCATCCAGACCTTGTGAGAAGACTCGACGCAAGCGCTCGCGTTCCATCGCGTCGTCCAGCTTGGTGTCAAACGGGTCTACGTTGACGGGCAGGCGGCGCTCGCGCCACAGGTAGTACCAGGTGTCTTCATAACCCGGGGTGATGTGTTTGGTGCTGAGGCCCAGCTTGCCGGCCAGCGTGTCGGTAAAACGTTTAGCGTCTGCAGTTGTGTAGTTGCAGCCGGCCTTGGTAGCCTGGGCATTGCGCTCGTCGGTGAACAGCGCAGGGTTTTTCCAGACCGGCTGGCCGTCCTTGCGCCAGAAAATGCTTAGTGCCCAGCGCGGCAACTGTTCGCCGGGGTACCACTTGCCCTGGCCAAAATGCAGAAAACCGCCTTTGCCGTATTCAGCGCGGAGTTTTTGCACCAGCTCCGTGGCATAGCCGCGTTTGGTGGGGCCCAGGGCGTCGATGTTCCATTCGGCCGCGTCGCGGTCTTGCGTGGCAACAAAGGTCGGTTCGCCGCCCATGGTCAGGCGCACATCGCCGGCCAGCAACTCCTGATCCACCTTGTGGCCGAGCTTGAGCACGTCGGCCCACAGCGCATCGGTGTAGGGCTGTGTCACGCGTGGCGATTCAAAAATGCGCTGCACACCCATGTGGTGGGTGAACTCAACTTCGCTCTCGTCCACGCCGCCTTCAATCGGCGCTGCGCTTGACGGCTCTGGCGTGCAGGCCAGCGGAATATGGCCTTCACCGGCCATCAGACCAGAGGTCGGGTCCAGCCCAACCCAGCCCGCGCCCGGCAAAAAGACTTCGCACCACGCGTGCAGGTCGGTAAAGTCGGTCTCTGTACCGCTCGGGCCGTCCAGCGACTTGACGTCCGCCTTGAGCTGAATGAGGTAACCCGAGACAAAACGCGCGGCAAGCCCCAGATGGCGGAACAGCTGCACCATGAGCCAGCCGGTGTCGCGGCAGGAGCCGACGGCCAGCTTGAGCGTGTCTTCCGGCGTCTGCACGCCTGGCTCCATGCGGATGGCGTATTTGATGTCGCCCTGCAGCTTCTGGTTCAGGCCGACCAGAAAGTCGATGGTGCGTTTGGGTGTGCGGTCAATCTCCGCCAGGTAAGCCTTCAGCAGGGGCGTGGCGGCTTCAGTGGCCAGGTAGGGCGCGAGCTCGACTTCCTGCGCTTTGCTGTACTTGAAGGGAAATTCTTCAGCCTCCGGCTCCAGAAAAAAGTCAAACGGATTAAACACCGCCATCTCGACGACAAGGTCCACGGTGACTTTGAACTCGCGCGTCGGTTTGGGGAAGACCAGCCGCGCCTGGTAGTTGGCAAAGGGGTCCTGCTGCCAGTTGATGAAATGGTCTTTGGGCTCAACGGTCAGCGAATACGACAGCACCCGAGTGCGGCTGTGCGGGGCCGGGCGCAGACGAACAACCTGCGGACCTAGCTTGACCAGGCGGTCGTACTTGTAATGGGTGATGTGGCTCAGGGCAACGTGGATGGACAAGGCAATCTCGCTTTTCAAATATTTCAGAGGCGTAACAGGCACTATGCCGTAGAAAACAGGGTATGCCTCCCAATCAATCCACGGTTTTATGCAGACAATACTAGCAAGAGCTGCGCCATGGGTCCGCTTCCATGTCCGGCCACAGGTTTTACAACAATGATTCGGGGGAGGTTTGTGCGTTCATCGTCATCAGCAAAACCCGGCGTTGCTAGCCATGCAAGCTTGATTTTCATGGGCTTCATCGCGGGGGTTGCGCTTCAGTTGCAGCAGCGCGAATTGTGGGAAGTGCGCATGCATGTTGTCTTGGTGGCCGGCGCAATTTTGCTGTCGATTCTGGCTGCGAGAGGGGTGATACGCAGGAGACCCCTGGATTGGGCTCCGGCCGTAGCGATATTGGCTATCGCATTCTCACTCGGCTTTGCGCTGAGTGGCCTTCGCGCCGCAGTGTTTCAGTCCGCGGCGCTCAATCCAGCCCTTGAAGGCAAAGACATCGACATCACTGGCCGCGTGGTGGCCATGCCGCAGCGCGGGGATGATGGCGTGCGCTTTAGGTTTGCGGTTGATGCCGCGAGCCTGAAAGGCCAGCCCGTGGTTTTGCCGGCGCAGATTTACCTTGGCTGGTATGCGGGTTTTGGCAATCGGGAGCCTGCGCCGGCTTTGCTGGATATTGACAACCCCGACGCACCCGCAGTCCTGCTGGCTTTGCAGCGCCAGCCGCAGCCTTTGCGGGCCGGCGAGCAGTGGCGCATGACGGTGCGCCTGAAAGCACCGCACGGCAACAGCAACCTGCATGGCTTTGACTATGAGCTCTGGCTTTGGGAGCAGGGCCTGCAGGCGACGGGCTATGTGCGTGCGGGGCCAAATGATCCGCCGCCCCAGCGGCTGGCTGACAGCTGGCGTCATCCAGTCGAGCGGGCGCGCCACGCGGCTCGCGATGCGGTGTATGCGCGCGTGAAAGACCGTCAGTTGGCCGGCGTGGTGGCGGCCTTGCTGGTGGGTGACCAGAATGCCATTGACCGTGCGGACTGGGACGTGTTCAGGGCAACGGGTGTGGCTCACCTGATGTCGATATCAGGCTTGCACATCACCATGTTTGCATGGCTGGCCGCGCTGGGCATTGGCTGGTTGTGGCGGCGATCGGCGCGCTGGAGTCCGACGCTGTGCCTGGCCCTGCCAGCGCGCAGTGCGGGCGCTTGGGGTGGGCTGCTGCTGGCCACGGCTTATGCGCTGTTCTCTGGCTGGGGCGTGCCCGCGCAGCGCACGATTTTGATGCTGGCTGTCATGGTGCTGCTGCGCCAGAGCGGCAAACGCTGGCCCTGGCCGCAGGTGTGTTTGCTGGCCATGGCCGCGGTGGTGGCGCTGGACCCTTGGGCTTTGATGCAGCCGGGGTTCTGGTTGTCGTTTGTGGCGGTGAGTGTTCTGTTCGCCGCTGGAGGTCCCTTGCAAAGGGATGAGGATTCCACGAGTTTGAGTGATGATGCTACTAATGCAATAGCAAACTATTCCCGAAACGAAAGGGCGGATGGCCAATTTCACTCTGAACATCAACCGAAAAGAGGTTTTCTGGCCCGGCTGACGCCCGTGGCGGCATCTGTGTTTCGGACCGCCCGTGAGCAATGGATCGTCACCTTAGCCCTCACGCCGTTGTCGCTGCTGCTTTTCAACCAGGCCTCTCTGGTCGGCTTGCTGGCCAACGCGCTGGCGATCCCTTGGGTGACCCTGGTGGTGACGCCGCTGACCATGCTGGGTGTGGTGTGGGCGCCCATTTGGGATTTGGCCGCTGGATCGGTGGCTGTGCTGATGGCGTTTTTGCAGTGGCTGGCGCGCTGGCCGGTGGCCAGTGTCAGCGTGGCGGCGGTGCCCCTGTGGTGTGCCGTGGCCGGCGTTGCGGGCGGGCTGCTGCTGGTTATGCGACTGCCATGGCATTGGAGAGTCTTGGGTGTACCCCTGCTGCTGCCGGTGCTGCTATGGCAGCCGCTTCGTCCGCCCGCCGGGCAGTTTGAAGTGATCGCGGCTGATGTAGGGCAGGGCAATGCGCTGATTGTGCGGACTGCGGCACGCACCTTGGTATACGACACAGGGCCACGCTTTTCCCGTGAGAGTGATGCCGGGCACCGGGTGCTGGTTCCCTTGCTGCGCGCTCTGGGCGAGCGGGTGGATACCGTGATGCTCAGCCACCGGGACAGCGACCATGTGGGTGGCGCCGGCGCTGTGCTGGCCATGCAACCGCAAGCGGCGCTACTCAGCTCCATTGAAGACGGCCACCCTTTGCAGACTCTGCGTGCCTCAACGCGGTGTGTCGCTGGCCAGCGCTGGTTGTGGGATGGCGTCACTTTTGAGGTGCTGCACCCGGCGCCGTCCGACTACGAATTCGCGCAAAAATCCAATGCCATGAGCTGCGTGCTGCGTATCTCCAATGGCGCGCAGACGGTGCTGCTGGCCGGCGATATTGAGCTGGCGCAGGAGCAACGCCTGGTCGCCGCACACGCCAATTTGAAGGCCGATGTGCTGCTGGTGCCGCACCACGGCAGCAAAACTTCGTCGAGTGCGGGTTTTCTGGATGCCGTGCACCCCCGGTTGGCATTGGCTCAAGCGGGCTACCGCAATCGCTTTGGGCACCCCGCGCCGCCAGTGCTTGAGCGCTACCGCGAGCGCGGCATCACTGTGCTGGCGTCCCCCACGTGCGGGGCTGCCACCTGGAGTAGCGAGCGGCCCGATGGGCCGGTTTGTCAGCGGCAGGCGGGTCTGCGCTATTGGCATCACAGCCCGGAGCTCAGTCGTTGAAGCGCGCCGACGCGCAAAAAGATGCATCGCCCTACAGGCCGCTGGCGCATTCCTTGCTAAGCTAGTGGTACAAAAAGAATGCGCTAAACACCACGCGGAGATAAGTTGATGAGCTCTATGAAGTTTGACGAGATGAACGCCACCGACCAGAGTGTGCGTGCGCATTACCAGAGCTACCAGCGCTGGCTGGCCCGGCAACCGGACCCTGTCATGCAGGCCAGGCGGGCTGAAGCCGAGATGATTTTTCGCCGGGTAGGCATCACCTTTGCCGTGTACGGCGACCAAGACGACGGCAACGCAGAAAACGGCGGCACTGAGCGCCTGATCCCCTTTGACCTGATTCCCCGCATCATCCCGGCCCACGAATGGGCAAGCATGGAGCGCGGCCTGGTGCAGCGCGTGACAGCGCTCAACCGCTTCATCCACGACGTGTATCACGACCAGAAAATCATCAAGGCCGGCGTAGTGCCGTCCGAGCAGATTTTTCAGAATGCGCAGTTCCGGCCCGAGATGATGGGTGTGGACGTACCCGGCAATATCTACTCCCACATCGCAGGCATTGACATTGTGCGGGCGCCCAACGCGCAGGGCGAGGGCGAGTACTACGTGCTTGAGGACAACCTGCGCGTGCCCAGCGGCGTGAGCTACATGCTGGAAGACCGTAAGATGATGATGCGGCTTTTCCCGGCCTTGTTCAGCGAAAACCGTGTCGCGCCCGTCGCTCACTACCCCGACTTGCTGCTGGAGACGCTGCGCGATAACTCGCCCGCGCACCGTGCGGAGCCGACTGTGGTGGTGCTGACACCGGGGATGTACAACTCGGCGTATTTTGAGCACGCGTTTCTCGCGCAGCAAATGGGTGTTGAGCTGGTCGAAGGACAAGACCTGTTTGTCAAAGATAACTTTGTCTACATGCGCACCACCCGCGGCCCCAAGCGTGTGGATGTGATTTACCGCCGTGTGGACGACGACTTTCTGGACCCGCTCGCCTTCCGGCCGACATCCACACTCGGTTGTGCAGGCCTGCTCAATGTTTATCGCAGCGGCAACGTGGCACTGTGCAACGCCATCGGTACCGGCGTGGCCGACGACAAGTCCATTTACCCCTACGTGCCCAAGATGATCGAGTTTTACCTCGGTGAAAAACCCATTTTGAAAAATGTCCCCACGTACATGTGCCGCAACGAAGATGACCTGAAGTACACGCTGGCCAACATGAAAGACCTTGTGGTGAAAGAAGTGCACGGCGCCGGCGGCTACGGCATGCTGGTGGGCCCGGCTTCTACCAAGGCCGAGATTGAAGACTTCAGCAAGGCCGTGAAGGCCAACCCCGCCGGCTACATTGCGCAGCCGACGCTGAGTTTGTCCACCTGTCCGACCTATGTGGAGAGTGGCATTGCACCGCGCCACATCGATCTGCGTCCGTTTGTGCTGAGTGGAAAAACCGTGCAGATGGTGCCCGGTGGTTTAACGCGCGTGGCCCTGAAAGACGGCTCACTGGTTGTCAATTCATCGCAAGGTGGGGGCACCAAAGACACCTGGGTTTTGGAAGATGCACAGGCGCCTTCGCAGGCCCAATCACAGTCGCAGTCTGGCCAATCGCAGTCGCAATCACAGTCCGGAGGTGCTTAACTATGCTGTCACGAACCGCCGATCATTTGTTCTGGATGTCCCGCTACACAGAGCGGGCTGGCGACATGCCGCAGGCATTCGCGGGGATGACTGACAACTGCGCGCAGCGCTTGTCACGTCGTCACCAAAACACGCCAAGCGCGTTAGCGCTTTCGGTGTTTGAGGCAAGGAGTTAAACCATGTTGTCACGTACTGCTGATCATTTGTTCTGGATGTCCCGTTATACAGAGCGCGCCGAAAACACCGCGCGCATGCTGGATGTCAATTACCAGACCTCGTTGTTGCCGCAATCAACGGGTGTAGCTGAAGTAGGCTGGCAAGGCTTGCTGAGCATCAGCGAGCTGACCCCCGCGTATGAAGCCAAGTACGGCGCGATCAATGCCCGCGATGTGATGGACTTCATGGTGCGCGACGAAAAAAATTCGTCCAGCATCATCTCCTGCCTGAAAAACGCGCGTGAAAACGCACGCGCCGTGCGCGGCACGCTGACCACTGAGGTGTGGGAGACGCAAAACCAGACCTATCTTGAAATCTTCCGCATGTTGCGCAATGGCGATTTTGAGCGCGACCCCGGCCAGTTTTTTGAGTGGGTGAAATTCCGTTCACACCTGTCACGCGGCGTCACGGTGGGCACCATGCTGCAGGATGAAGCGCTGTATTTCATGCGCCTCGGTACCTTTCTGGAACGGGCCGACAACACGGCGCGGCTGGTGGACGTGAAGTTTCACGCGGTGCAAAGCGACTTTTATGGCGCGGCGAGCGAGAAAGATCAGGAGTACGATTTTTACCACTGGAGCGCGATTTTGCGCAGCGTCAGTGCTTTTGAAATCTACCGCAAGGTTTACCGCAATGTGATCAAACCCGAGCGCGTGGCAGAGCTTCTTATGCTGCGCACCGACATGCCGCGTTCGCTGGCGGCCAGCCTGTGTGGCGTGGTGACCAACCTGGAGAAGGTCACTGATGACACATCGTGCGAAACCGTGCGCCGCGCCGGCAAGCTCAACGCCGATTTGCAGTACGCCCGCATTGACGAAATTCTGGCCACCGGCCTGCATGGTTACCTCACGCAGTTTCTCGACCGTGTGAACGAGCTTGGAGCCTGCATCAGCCGCGAGTTTCTGGTCCCGACTACGAGTTGAAGATGACACCTCGCCGAGCGGACGTGGGCGCTCCATGAAACTGCATATCAGGCACACGACAAAGTACCGGTATACAGAGCCCCTGCGTTATGCCCTGCAGACCTTGTGCCTGACGCCGAAGTCCGGCCCGGCACAAGACGTTCTTTTCTGGACCCTGGGTGCGCCACGTGCCCTGCATGAACAGCACGACGGCTTTGGCAATGCCATTCACTCTTACACCTTCGTGGGCGAGGTGGCCGAGCACGTAACGGGCAGCCTGGTCAACGCAGCGGGCCAGGTCGAGACGCGTGGTGTGGCTGAATTTATCGACGACGCGAACATGCCGCACCCGGCATTTTTTTTGCGCCCCACGTCACTTGCGGCGCCGCACGCGCAGCTGACGGACTTTGGCAGGCGATTTGTATCAGGTGCTGCAGACTTGAGCATACTTTTGGCACTTAGCCAAGGCGTGGCGGGCGCCGTTAGCTATAAAAAAAAATAGCACCGATGTTGAAACCACGGCGATACAAGCCTTCGAGGCTGGCGCCGGCGTGTGCCAGGACCAGGCCCATGTGATGGTCGCCATCTGCCGCAGCCTTGGGATTCCGGCGCGATATGTCAGCGGTTACTTTTACGCGGCAAATGAGCCAGATCTTGCAAGCCACGCGTGGGCCGATGTTTGCCTGGATGTGGAAACCCGACGTTGGGTCAGCATAGATGTGACCCACAGCTGCCTGATCGACCAGCGCCATGTGCGCCTTGCCGTGGGCACCGACTACAACGCGTGTCCACCCATCAAGGGTATTCGCCGCGGCGGTGGGGAGGAGGTAATGACCGTGGAGATCACGATTGAGCCCGTGTAACTCATCAGCTGTTAAATCTCAGCGCTTGAGCGCCTCCATAGCCACATGCAGCGTGATCTGATCGCTGATCAGCGGTGCAAATCTCCCCAGGTTGAACTCGCTTCGCCGGATTTTCCCGGTCGCGTTAAGGCCACAAGTTTGTTTACGCAGCATCGGGTGCATGCCGCATTTGTAGTTGGTCACTGTTAGGGTCAGCGGCTGCGTGATGCCCTTGATGGTCAGGTTTCCGTCAACTGAGGTCACGTCGTCGAACTTACCGAAAGTAAGTTTGGTGGATTTGAAGGTCACCACCGGAAATTTTTCGGCGTCAAAAAAACTGTCGCTCATCAAAACCTGATTGAACAGGGCCGATCCGGTGCTGATGGAGCGCACATCAATCGTGACGTCCACGCTGCCCGTCTGGTTGGGAAGATCCAGGGTGACCGTTGCATCAACTTTGTCAAAACGTTCGCGCTGGAGGCTGAAGCCGAGGTGGTTGAACTCGAAGAAAGCGAAGGTGTGGTCCGGGTCGCGGTCGTAAATATCGACTGCCATCACCGGGGACAAGGTGAGGCAGCACAGCAGGATGGCGACGAGTTTTTTCATGGATGCCTCTCAAGCAGGATGTTCGTGTTGTCAAGGCCGCAGCACAAGCTGAAACTGCACTGTCACCTCGTTGGCCACCACCTTGACGTCGCCCCAAACGCCGCCGCCAATGCCGTAGTCGAGGCGCTTGATGACGAATGAGCCATCCATCACGGCCTGGTTGGCGCCGGGTTTGAGCATCGCCTCCATGACCACAGGTTGGGCAATGCCCTTGATGGTCAGGGTGCCATTGACCTGAAAGCGTCCGCCGCCCTGGGGCTGGATCTGGCGCATGTCGAAACGCGCCTCTGGATGGCTCTTGACGTCAAACCATTGCGTTCCGGTGACTTCTTCATTGACTTCACGCACGCCGGTGTCAATGCTCGCAAGATCAATGCGCAATTGGCCACGGGCTGCCGCTGGTGCCGCGGGGTCGAGCGCAACGCTTGCGTCGAATTTGCGGAAGGCGCCGTCCACCGCAACGCCCATCTGGCGGGACGTGAAAGTGATGCGACTGGCGCCAAGGTCAACCCGGCGGTATTCAGCAGCCTCGATGCTAGCTGAGGAGATGAGTAGCGCCAGCGCTGCGGTGATGGCTTTCATGAATGTGCCCTGTTAAAGCGGAACATGCGGCCCAGCAGGCCGTCCCGGTCGATGAAGTGATGTTTTAAAGCTGCTGCGACGTGTAGAGCAACCAGGCAAAGCAGCGTGTAGTTGAGGATGACGTGCAAGGCCCCCAGAAGCTGCCCCAGCGCCTCGTCGCGCGACAGTAAATTAGGCAGCGCCCACAAGCCAAAGTACACCGTGGTAACGCCTTTGGCGGAGCTCATCAGCCAGCCCGAAACCGGCACGCAGAACATCAGCACATACAGCAGCAGGTGGCTGACATGCGCGGCGCTTGTCTGCAACGCGGGCATAAGGGCGGGCAGTGGAGGAGGCGCGTGCCGGGCACGCCAGGCCAAACGAAACAGCAGAAAGCCCGCAATGCTGAGCCCTATCCATTTGTGGTACGAGTAGAGCTGAAGTTTCAGGGGGCTGAGCGGCAGGTCCACCATGTAGAAACCGACCGAGAAACCTGCCACCAGCAGCACGGCCATCGTCCCGTGTAGAACAATGGCTGTGCGTGTGTAGGCGACGGGTGGGCTGTTGGCATGATCAGGGCGCACCGAATCATTCTGCCTCCAATTGGTGACCGGCGATATGGGGCCAGTGAATACCCCGAGAGGCACCGAGCCCGGCGCGCTAAGGCCTGATCCGCGCCGCTACTTCCTGACCGAGCTCGATGACCGACATGGCGTAGTAGCTGCTCCAGTTGTAGCGGGTGATGACATAGAAGTTTTCAGTGCCGGCTACGTAGGTCGGGCCACTGCCGCCGTTGGCTGGGTCGCCATTGAGCAGTTCAACCAGGGCCAGCGGCCCGGCATGCTGCAGGGCCGCCCCTTCCAGCACCGCGCCTTTGGCGCCAAAGCTGGCCACGCCAAAGGTTGGAAGGATGTCGGGCGCCATCAGGGCGTCCATGTCGAGGATGGCGTTGTCAAATCGCACGGGGTAGTGGGTGGGCATGCCGGGCCGCCAGCCAAAAGCCTTGAAGTAGTTGGCCACCGAGCCAATGACATCGCTGGTGCTGTTCCAAAGATCCACCTTGCCGTCGCCGTCGAAATCCACCGCATATTTGTTCCAGCTGGACGGCATGAACTGCGGCATGCCCATGGCGCCGGCGTAGCTGCCGCGCGGCAGGGTCGGATCTGAGCCCATGCGGCTTTGCATGGTCAAAAACTGTTCAACTTCGCCTCTGAAAAACTCGGTGCGTTCACGGGCCCGTGGGTGCGTGGCGGGAAAATCAAAGGCCAGGGTGGTGAGCGCGTCCAGCACACGAAAGCTGCCAGTGTCCCGGCCGTAGATGGTCTCAACGCCGATGATGCCCACGATGATGTCGGCCGGTACGCCGTATTCACTTTCAGCGCGGGCCAGCGAGGCCCGGTTGTCCTGCCAGAACCGCACGCCGGCTTCGATACGCACGGGGTCAATAAAGCGGCTACGGTAAACGCGCCAATTTTTTACAAAGGTTTTTGCCGGCGGCTGCATCAGGCGCACAACGCTGGGCATGTAGCGCGCCTGCCCAATCGTGTCGCGTACCCAAGCGGGGTCCAGGTTGCGGCGGCTGGCCAGGTCATCGGCAAACTGCATCACCTCGGGTCGACTTGAATAGCTGGGTCCTTGAGCGGGCTGGCTGACAGTCCTGCGGGGTTTCAAGTCTTTTGGGGTTCTGGCCCAGGAAGCGTGGGCGCAGAATGCTATTAAAAGAAGAGCAACAGGGGTGCGAAGCGAGGTGAGCTTGAAAAGGGAATAGGGGATCATGCGCAAGGCTGTTTGGGAGGCGGGAAGGCTGAAATCGCTCAACCCGGCCAGTTTAGCTGGTGGTATTGTTTTTTCAGTTCCGCAAAGCTCGCCGAAGCGCGGGAATAGCGCTGCGCTTCCAGTTGCATCAACCAGTCGTGCAATGCCTGACCCTGCTTTCCGCGGCGGCGCAGAACCTGTAAAGCAAGCTGGCGCGGCGGCGTTGACGCATTGCTGGAAATACCGGCTTTGGCCAGCCGCTTGCGTGCCCCGGAAAGCAGGCGCAGCCAAGGGTCATGCTGCACGCGCTCCCACCAGGCCCAACTGGCACCGCCCAGACTCACCAGCACGATGATGCCCAGCAATACATAACTGAGGTCTTCCCAGCTTGGGGACTCAAAGCCGATGTTCTTGAGCAGATCAAGCTGCTTGCCTTCGGTGTAGTTCAACACCCACTGGTTCCAGCGGTTGTTGACGGCCTCCCAGGTGGCCCGCAATTGTGCGGCAAGTGTGGGATTGAAGCTGCGCAAGGCCTGCCCAACCAACCCGGGCTCTGCCACCAGCCGTTGGAAGGCGCCTGTGCGTTCTGGAGATACGGCCGAGGTGGGATCTACTCGTACCCAGCCTTTGCCGGCGTACCAGACTTCGGCCCAGGCGTGCGCGTCGCTTTGGCGCACCATCCAGACGCCATCCACGGGATTCGCTTCTCCGCCCTGGTAGCCCGTGACAATCCGGGCCGGGATATCCATGGCGCGCATCAGCACCACAAAGCTTGATGCGATGTGCTCACAGAATCCCTGCTTGCGGTCAAACCAAAACTCGTCAGCTGTGTTGGCTCCATACACTCCGGGTTGCAGTGTGTACACGTATCCGCCGGTGCGAAGCCGCTCAAGTGCTGCCTCCACCAGCGCTGCGGTGCCGCCCTGCACGTACCGCGGGTCGCGCCGCATCTCTGCAGCCAGCGCCAGCGTGCGCGGGTTGAAGGCTGACGGCAGATCCACAAATTCCTGCAGGCCAACCTCCTGCTTCTCTGGTCCATGCCGAAATTGTGGGTAGCTCTGTACCCTGTAGCGCACCAGGTCGCTGATGGGGCGGTCCGTCAGCCACTGGAGCTCGCTGTTCATGCGCGTTTCGTAGCCGGGCAGGGCAGGACTACGATTGGTGGCTTCCATCACAAACAGCCAGGGGCGGCTGGTTGGCTCCAGGGTCACCTGGTAGGAGACGGGCTCTCCCTGAACGGTCAGGTTGTCGGCCAGCTTGTAACGGGAGGGGAAGCTTGAGCGAAACGACGGCCGCCACTCGCGTCCGTCAAAACTGGAGAGGACTGGGCCGCGAAAGTACAGATCGCGCTGCGCCGGCGTGGGGCCCTGAAACTGGACCCGCATGGCCACGCTGCTGTCGAGCGCCAGCTCAGCGATAGTTCCGACCTGCATCGTTCCGCTCAGGCCGCTGCGTCCGGTCATGGCGTCGGAAGGAAGGCCCCACAGGGGGGCGATGCGTGGAAACAGCAAAAAGAGGATGACCATCATGGGTGCACCCAATAAGGCCATCCAGCTCGCAGTCTTCGCCGCTTCCCACAGGGGTGGTTTCCCCACCGGCATGTGGGCGTTGACCACAACCGTGAGCAGGCCCAGCAGCCCGAACAGCATGCTGAAAGCCGTCAACAGCGACTGCGAGTAAAAGAAGTTGGTGAGCATCGTAAAGAAGCCCAGGAAAAAAATCACGAAGGCGTCGCGTTTAGCGCGCAGCTCCAGTGTTTTCAGGGCCAGCAAAATCACGATGAGAGTGACGCCGGCATCGCGCCCCAGCAGCGTCTTGTGAGTCAATGCCGTTGCTCCCACCGCGATGACCAAGAGCCCCAACAGCCACCATTTGCCAGGCAGGGACTGGGCTTTGAAGGCCAGACGGCCGCGCCACAGCAGCATCCCCGCCGCCATTGCGCTGCACCAAAGGGGTAATTCGCCGATCTGCGGCAACAGCACCCAGGCGATGACTGCCAACAGGAACAGGGTGTCCCGGCTGTCGCGGGGGAGGGATTGGAGGCGGGTCAGCATGGGGATTTTCCGAGGCCGTTGTTGCCTTCAGATTTGTCATCCGGCAACCCATTGCTGTCATTCCGGACTTGATCCGGGATCCATGTTGGCTTCCTACTGTCTCCTCGTTCCGTTCGGGCTGAGCTTGTCGAAGCCTGTGTTTGCATCCAATTCTGGTGATTTGCCTGCTTGCCGGGGGTAGCCCGGCGGCTACTCACTTTCTTTTGCTTCGCCAAAAGAAAGTAAGCAAAGAAAAGGCGACCCCGCTGTCTGCGTCCCCTGCGCTTCGCTCCGGGGCAACCTGCGGTGCTCGGTTCAGCCGGGGTCTGACACAAACTCGCTGCGCTCAAACAAGTGTCAGCCCTGATCCGTCTGAACCTGCGCTCCTCGGCGCATACAGAAGGGGTGGAGAAGCGGGGGAAAAAGCCAAATCCACTAAGGACACGCCATGGCGTGTCCTTGTTTCCCCGGGTTTGTCTTCCCTCCCAAACCCCGTCGGGCCGGGCCGAGGAGCGCAGGTCAAAGCGGATCAGGGTTCGCAGCTGTCTGAGCCGAAGGCGAGTTCTGCGAGACCCCGCTTTTACCGAGCACCGCAGGTTGCCCCGGAGCGAAGCGCAGGGGACCCGGACCATCGGGTCGCCTTTCTTTTGGGTACTTTTCTTTGGCGACTCAAAGAAAAGTGCCTCGCCCGCCGGGGCGAGACCCGGCTTGCCCGAGGCACTTTGACAGGGAGCACCCGCAATGACGCCAACGTAACTCAGCATAAAGCCAACGCCTCCAGACACTGCCTCTTATGCGCCTCCCCACTCCCAGGCTTGATCTGCAAACCTGGCAGCCGCAAGCCATAACTCAGCCCCATCTTGTGCGCCATCAGCACCCAGGCGGACAGCCGCGATAGCCGTGCCTCGGTACCCAGCGCTCCGGCTTTTACAAAATCGAGCTGCAGCTCGTAATGCTGCGCCTGCTGGGCATCGCGCACCACCAACCCATTGCCCTGTTCGTCAGCTTTTGCGGCTTTTTTCCACATCACGAGTTTCAATGGGTCGCCGCGCCGGTATCCGCGGATGCCGTCGAACTCGCCGCTGTTTTGCACCCGGGCTGCTGCGGCAGTTCTGCCGGACCGGGGCTCGCCGGGAGGCAAGGGTGGCGCTTGCAGCTCAGGCGCTGGGTAGACCAGAATTTGCGCGGCAGGGCGCCAGATGGTCCAGACGCGGAATGTGCCCAGGGGAAAGCGGGTTTCGGCGGTCAGGATGGGCAGGCGGTGCAGGCCGCGGTGGCTGGGCGTAAAGGCCACCTGCACGGTGGTGCTGTTCTGCGCGGGCACGTCGGTCCACACCCAGTGCAACTGGCTGGTAGAACCTTCCGTGGGGAGCACACTGAGCCCGATCCCGTGCCGCGTGGATCGGCGGGTGTTGGTGAGTTTGACGTCAAAAACGGCTGCTGCCCCCGCAAACTGGGCGGGAGGCGCTATCAAATTCATTGCGAGCCCGCGCAGGGTGGCGTGGCACACATGCATGCCCACGACGGCGCTGCCGGCCAGCAGAAAGGTCAGCAGGTAGCCCAGGTTGAGCTGGTAATTGATGGAGGCGACCAGGAGAACCAGCAGCGTCAGCGCCAGCATGAAGCCCGGCCGGGTCGGCAGAATGTAGACGTTGCGCTGTGTCAGCAACACGCTATCGGTCAGAGGCAGGCGGGCTTGCCACCACCCACGAAAACGGCTGCGGACGAACACCAGGGGATTCCATTCGCGGGCCACCGTGGAACCGGCTTTGCCCGGCCACGGGTGGCGCCCCCCCGGGGGGGAGGCGCCGGAGGCGCTTCGGGGGGGAGTCAATTTCACGGCAAGGGCACGGCCTCAAGCATGGCCCGGACTTGTTCAACAGAACCACGTCCCGCATCACTCACCGGAATCAGCCGGTGCGCAACCGTTTGAGGCAGCACGGCCACGATGTCATCCGGGGCCACGTAATCGCGCCCGCTCAAAAAAGCCTGGGCCCGGGCCGCACGCATGACCGCAATCCCCGCGCGCGGGCTCAAACCCTGTAAAAACCAGTGGCCCGAGCGGGTTGCGGCAATGAGGTCCTGCAGGTAATTGAGTAGCGGATCGGCTGCATGAACGGTGAGGACCTGCTGTTGCAAATCCAGCAGGTCGTGTGGGCTCAGCAAAGGCGGCAAGTTGTCCAGCATGTCGCGGCGGTCCTTGCTGCCAAGCAGCTCCCGCTCGGCTGCGCGGTCTGGGTAACCTAGCGAAATGCGCATATGGAAACGGTCCAGTTGGGACTCGGGCAGTGCGTAAGTGCCCAGCTGATCGTGCGGATTTTGTGTGGCGATCACAAAAAAAGGCACGGGCAGAGGCCGGGTTTCACCTTCGACCGTCACCTGCTTTTCTTCCATGGCCTCCAGCAATGCGCTTTGGGTGCGCGGGCTGGCCCGGTTGATCTCATCGGCCAGCAGCACCTGGGCAAACACAGGGCCGGGGTGAAAGACGAAGGCTTCTTTCTGGCGCTCATAAATAGAGACGCCCGACAGGTCGCTGGGCATCAGGTCGGCGGTGAACTGCACGCGTGAAAACTGCAGACCAAATGAGCGTGAGAGTGCATGCGCCAAAGTCGTTTTTCCAACGCCCGGCACGTCCTCAATCAGCAAGTGTCCGCCGGCCAGCAGGCAGGCGACACAGTCCTGCACCTGGGCGGGCTTGCCCACAATGACCGTGTTAAGCTGATTTAATAGCGCCTGAATTTTTTGTTTCGCGTTCATGCCATCAACCTTACCGCAAAATTTTCCGCCATGAGCGCGACCGCGTACTTCACCCACAAAGACTGCTGGAAGCATGAAATGGGCGCCGGCCACCCCGAGTGCCCCGAGCGCCTGGATGCTATCGAAGACCGCCTGCTGATCACCGGCGTGGGCGACGCGCTGGACAAGCGGGAGGCGCCGCTTGCCTCGCTGACCGACCTGGAGCTGGCCCATGGGCGCATGATGATTTCCGCCATGCGCGGCATGAGTGACCGGCTGGCCGACGAGGTGCAGGCCGGCGGCCCGGCTTACGCCCAGATTGACCCTGACACGGCGCTAAACGCCCACACCTGGACCTCGGCCCTGCGCGCAGCGGGGGCAACTCTTGCGGCCACCGATGCGGTGATGGCCGGCGAGGTGGAAAACGCGTTCTGCGCCGTCCGCCCGCCCGGCCACCACGCCTGCCGCGACAAGGCCATGGGCTTTTGTTTTTTCAACAACATTGCCGTTGCGGCCAAATATGCGCTGCAGCGCCACGGCCTCAAGCGCGTGGCAATCATTGACTTTGATGTTCACCACGGCAACGGCACCGAAGACATCATCGCGGGTGACAACAGGATCTTGATGGTGAGCTTCTTCCAGCATCCCTTCTACCCCTTTACCGGCAACCAAACTAGCGCCAGCAACATGGTGAACCTGCCAGTGCCGGCCTATACCAAGGGCATGGAGGTCCGTGAGCTGATCGAGGCGACGTGGATTCCGCGTCTGGAAGCTTTCAAACCGCAGATGATTTTCATCAGCGCTGGTTTTGATGCCCACCGCGACGATGACCTGGGGCAGATGGGCTTGACCGAGCAGGACTTTGCATGGATCACCCAGCGCATCAAGGATGTGGCCAAACGCCACGCCAAGGGGCGCGTGGTGTCCTCTCTTGAAGGTGGCTACAACCTGGGCGCGCTGGCGCGCAGCGTGGAGGCACACATCCGGGTGCTGGCTGATTTATGACAGGCATGTATGCATTGGTCGAGACAAGGAAACATCGATGGCTGTAGGCAAACCCAGCGCCCGCATTGACGATATTGATACCTGGCTGGCGACACTCACCCAGTCCAGCGCACTGGCCGAGGTAGCGGTGTTGTTGCTGTGTGTGGGGCTTGCGTGGGGCCTGGTCTGGGGAGTGCGTCGTGCCAGCGGTCTGCCGGACGAACGCTCAATCTGGTTCGGACGCAACATCATTGACGGCGTGATGTTTCCGCTGGTGCTGTTGTCGCTGGCTTACCTTGCGTTCATGCTGCTGGCGCGTTCGCTGCCAGTGGCCGTTTTCAAAATTGCCATTCCGGTCCTGGTTGCGCTGGCGGTGATTCGCCTCGGCGTCAAGGTTCTGCAGGTGGTTTTTGTGCAGTCCCCGGTGGTGCGGATTCTGGAGCGCAGCATCTCCTGGGTGGCCTGGCTGGTTATGGTGTTGTGGGTCAGCGGCCTGCTCCCTCTGGTGCTTGAAGAGCTTGACGACATTCGCTGGAAGGTGGGCGACTCCACGTTGTCAGTGCGCACCCTTCTGGAAGGGGCCGTCAGCGCCTGCATTGTGCTGATCATCACCCTCTGGATTTCTTCCGGCATCGAGGCGCGCCTGCTCAAGTCGTCAACGGGGAGCCAGCTCTCCCTGCGCAAGGCCCTCAGCAACGCCACGCGCGCCGTGCTCCTGTTTGTGGGTTTGCTCGTTGCCCTGTCTGCCGTTGGTATTGATCTGACCGCGTTGTCGGTACTGGGCGGCGCCATTGGTGTGGGCGTGGGTTTTGGCCTGCAAAAGCTGGCCTCCAACTATGTCAGCGGATTTGTCATTCTGGCTGAGCGACAGTTGCGCATTGGGGACAACATCAAGGTTGATAACTATGAAGGCCGCATCAGCGACATCAATGCTCGCTACAGCGTGATCCGTGCGCTCAATGGCCGCGAATCCATCGTCCCCAACGAAATGCTGGTGATCAACCGTGTGGAGAATATCTCGCGTGCCGACCCGCGCGCCGCCCAAACCATCGTGCTGTCGGTGGCGTATGGCAGCGATGTGGATGTTGTGATGGGGTTGCTGGTGGAGGCGGCTGAAAAACAGGAGAGGGTGCTCAAGGACCCCGCCGCGTTTGCCGCCTTGTCAGCCTTCGGCGCCGAAGGGCTGGAGTTCACCCTGAGTTACTGGATCACCAATCCGGAAACGGGCGCCCTGGCTTTGCGCTCAACGATTAACCTGGCCATCCTGCGTGCGCTGGAAGCCGCTGGCATTGCCATCCGGGCGCCCGGCATCGTGCTGCAACGCGTCACTTCATAAACGACGGCAACCAAAGGCTGAGCGCGGGGAAGGCCAGCAAGATCCCGAGCGCCACCACCTGCATGACAACAAAAGGCCAAGTACCCCGAAAGATATTGCCCAGGCCCACCTTGGGTAGCAGGGTGTTGAGCACAAACAGATTCATGCCGACAGGTGGCGAGATCAATCCAATCTGAATCACCATCACGATCAGCACGCCAAACCACACCGGGTCAAATCCCAGTGCCACCACAATCGGGAAAAACAGCGGAATGGTCAGCAGCACCATGGTCAGCTCTTCCATCACCGTGCCCAGCACCACGTAAATCGCCATCATTGCGGCCACGACCATCAGGGGTGACAAGCCGAGGTGGGTGATCCACTCCTTCAGCTCATTGGGCATGGAGGTGAAATTGACGAAGTTGGCAAAAATGGTTGCGGCTATCAGCAGGGTGAACAACATGGCTGTGGTGCGCGCCGACTCCACCAGCACTTCAAGCGTCGATTTAACCGTAAGCCGCCTGCGGGCCAGCGCAAAGAAGAAGGCGCCCGCCGCTCCTATGCCAGCACCCTCGGTGGCGGTGAAGACACCGCCATAAATGCCGCCCAGCACCAGCACCACCAGCAGCAACACGCCCCAGATGCCGCGCAATGCCGCCCAGCGCTGTGTCCATGTGGATTTTTCACCAGCGGGCGCATGTTCAGGATCGCGAAAAGTCATGAAGAGCACGGCCACCATCAGGAGCAGGGCGGTGAGAATCCCCGGGATCACCCCCGCCGCAAACAGTTTGCCAATGTTGGTTTCGGTGACGATGCCGTAGATCACCATGATGGTGGAGGGAGGGATCATGATGCCGAGCGTGCCGCCTGCCGCAATCACACCCGTAGAAAGCGAATCGCTGTAGCCCAGTTTTTTCATCGACGGATAGGCCACCTTGCTCATGGTGGCTGCCGTGGCGATGGACGAGCCGCAGATGGCGCCAAACCCGGCGCACGCCGCGATGGTGGCGTGTGCCAGGCCGCCGCGCAGGTGGCCAATGAAGGCGTAAGCGGCGTGAAACAGCTCGTGCGCCAGGCCAGCTCGCGCAACAAAGTTGCCCATCAGGATAAACAGCGGAATGACGGAGAGTGTGTAGGCAAAGCCGGTTTCGTGAACAACCTGAGCGGTACTGGTCAGTGCAGGCAACCACCCGCGCGTCAGGCCCATGCCGACAATGCCGACCAGGCCCATGGCAAAGGCCAGAGGCAGACGCATCAGTGCCAGGATAAATATGGCGGCGAAGCCGATCATTGCTTCGGTCACAGAGCACCCCCTTCGGCTTCATCAGCCGGTGCGGAAGGCTTGAACGCAAAACCCAGATGAATCAACCCGGCAACCACGCACAAGGCGGACATGCCGTACATGAATGGCGCCTTCAATATTTTGAGTTGGGCGGTGGTTTCACCGGTTTCCAGAAACTGGCCGCCCGTCTGCCACATCAGGTAACCCAGCGCCAGCAGGCAAACGCAGCACACGCCATGCATCAGCATTCGTTGCATCTTGCGGACAGCAGCGGGAAGGTAATGATCCAGAGAGTCAAAAACAATGTGTTCTCCGCGCAGGGACACCAGTGGCAAGGCCGCAAAAATCACGACCACCATCAGCAACTCTGTCAGCTCAAGCGAGCCTGGAATGGAGTTGGACAAGAGCTTGCGCCCGGTCACGTCAAAAAATGTCAGCGCCATGATGGCAAACAGTGCGCAGGCGGCCAGCAGGCCGCACGTCCATTCAATGGTCTTTTTCAATCGCAATCTCTATCTTGTTGCTGCACGTAAAAAAGCGCGGAGCTCATCTGCATGAGCCCGCGCTGGCTTGCTCGCGGAGCTGGGTGTTTATTTTTCCTGCTTCGCGATTTCGGCGCGGAACTCCGCCAGCAATTTGGCCGCGTCTTTCAGGCCCTTGACTTCTGCGTCCTTGATCCATTTTTGCTCAAGCGGGGCCGTGCGCGTCTTGACGTCGGCCACAAATTTAGGATTGGCCTTGACGATCTGCACATTGTTGGCCTGCATCAAGGCCGTGGCGCGGGTATCCACTTTGTCCCAGCCGCGGCCATACATGCGTGCCGCTACTTCGCCGGAGATGGCGTCAACCGCCTTCTTCTCATCCGCGCTGAGTTTGTCGTACTTGGCCTGGTTCATCATGAACACGAAACTGGTGTTGTACAGGCCGCCCGGAAACATGGTGGCGTGTTTGATGAGTTTGTCGATACGAAACGACTCAGTCGACTCTGCGGGGAAGAGCGTGCCGTCCATCACACCACCGGACAGCAGCTCATACGAGTCGGGGGCCGGCTTCAGCGTGACATTCATGCCCAGCGACTTGGAGATTTCATTCACCATGCCGCCGCCAACACGCCATTTCAGTCCAGCCGCCTCTTCCACACTGGTGACGGGCCTTTTGGTGTTGAAGACGATGCCGGGGCCGTGGGTGAAGAAAGAGAGGACCTTCACGCCTTGATGCTCAGACAGAAATTGCGGGTTCTTGAACGCGATTTTGTTGAAGGCAATGGAAATGGGCTCCGCCTTGTTACCCAGAAAGGGGAACTCCGCCATCTGTGTGTACAGAAAACGTCCGGGGGTGTAGCCGTGCACGGTGTAGGAAATATCGGCCACACCATTTTTGACAGCATCGTAGGTGCCGGGTGGCGCAGCCACGGCGCGCGGCAGGATGTTGCATTTCATCTTGCCGGTGGTGTTTTTTTCCAGCAGGTCGCACCATTCCTTTTGGGCCATGCTCAGGGTGTGCGTAGGTGGCAACCAGCTGGACACGGTGAACACTGTTTGTGCGCTGGCCATTCCGCCGCAAAGGCCGCAGCCCACGGTGAGCAGGGCGGCGGCGAGGGATTTGATTTTCATGAACACTCCAGGGCAGTCGGTGGAAAAGGGTTAGGGGCCGAAAAAAACCCACTGTATGTCAGTGACTGATGCAGGTCTGTCCCGACTTACCCGAATTAACCGACCCAACGGTCTGTTAATTAGCCCTGTCACAACGGATACAAGTAATTGGGGTGATGGCTCTAACTGGCGCGCCATCGGCTCCTATAATCAAAATAGAACGACCGTTCTTTTTAACTCAAAGATCGGCCAGAACCGGGTTTGCCGGTGGGTGCTGTGCAAGTGCAGCATAGAATCAAACGCTTTACGTACACGTCAACTCTCTCAACTCTTGGAGTCCTGCAAATGAAGGTCTTGGTCCCCGTCAAACGCGTTGTGGATTACAACGTCAAAGTCCGCGTTAAATCCGACGGCACCGGTGTCGATATTGCCAATGTCAAGATGAGCATGAACCCGTTTGACGAGATTGCCGTCGAAGAGGCCACGCGACTCAAGGAAAAGGGTGTTGTGACCGAAGTCATCGCGGTCAGCTGCGGTGTGGCCCAGTGCCAGGAAACCCTGCGCACCGCCATGGCCATCGGTGCAGACCGCGCCATTCTGGTTGAGACAGCAGAAGAGTTGCAGCCACTGGCCGTGGCCAAGCTGCTGAAAGCCCTGGTCGAAAAAGAGCAGCCCCAGCTGGTGATTCTGGGCAAGCAGGCGATTGACGACGACTGCAACCAGACCGGCCAGATGCTCGCCGCCATGCTGGGCTGGCCCCAGGCCACCTTTGCTTCCAAGGTTGACGTTGCAGACGGCAAGGCCGTGGTCATGCGCGAAGTCGACGGCGGCATGGAGACGCTGTCCCTCACTTTGCCCGCCATCATCACCACCGATCTGCGCCTGAACGAGCCACGTTACGTGACCTTGCCCAACATCATGAAGGCCAAGAAAAAGCAGCTCGACAATTTCAAGCCCGAAGATCTTGGCGTGGATGTCAAGCCGCGCATCAAGACCCTCAAGGTCAGCGAGCCGCCCAAGCGCAGCGCCGGCATCAAGGTGCCCGATGTCGCCACACTGGTGGACAAGCTGAAGAACGAAGCCAAGGTCCTTTGATGGAATCCCGGGCGAGGGGCCCCGCAAAGCGGGGATCGACCGGTCGATGAATCAAAGCCCCAAACCTACAGCGACTTATATCCATATCTCCCCAGGAGTTACCTCATGACATCTCTCGTAATTGCCGAACACGACAACGCCACCATCCGCCCCGCCACGCTGAACACCGTCACGGCTGCTGCTCAATGCGGTGGCGACGTGCATGTGCTGGTAGCTGGCCTGAACGCCGGCCCCGCTGCGCAGGCTGCCAGCCAGATTGCTGGCGTGACCAAGGTCATCCACGTGGATGCCGCCTACTTCGAACACGGCCTTGCCGAAAACATGGCTGCACAAGTCATCGCATTGGCTTCCAGCTATTCGCACATCCTGTTTCCCGCCACGGCGTCGGGCAAAAACATCGCCCCGCGCGTGGCTGCCATGCTGGACGTGGGCCAGATTTCCGATATCACCAAAGTGGATGCAGTTGACACTTTTGAGCGTCCGATTTATGCGGGCAATGCGATTGCCATCGTCCAAAGCCTGGACGCAACCAAAGTCATCACGGTGCGCACCACCGGTTTTGATGCGGCTGCAGCCAGCGGCGGTTCTGCTCCCGTTGAAGTGGTGGCCGGCGTTGCCGACAGCGGCAAGTCCGTTTTTGTGGGCAGCGAAATTGCCAAGAGCGACCGTCCTGAATTGACCGCAGCCAAGATCATTGTCAGCGGTGGCCGTGCCTTGGGCAGCGCCGAGAAGTTTGATGAAGTGATGACCCCACTGGCCGACAAGCTCGGTGCAGCGCTGGGTGCTTCGCGTGCTGCGGTTGACGCGGGTTACGCCCCCAACGACTGGCAAGTTGGCCAGACCGGCAAGATTGTTGCGCCACAGCTCTACATTGCTGCCGGCATCAGCGGCGCGATTCAGCATTTGGCCGGCATGAAAGACAGCAAGGTCATCGTGGCGATCAACAAGGATCCCGAAGCACCGATTTTCAGCGTGGCTGATTACGGGCTGGAAGCCGATCTGTTTACGGCTGTGCCTGAGCTGGTCGCTGCGCTGTAAGACTTTTTAGAACTTGTCATTGCGGGCTTGACCCGCAAGCTGTGTTGGTGCGCCGGCATGGATCCCGGATCGAGTCCGGGATGACACATATAACGGAGACAAGAACATGAGCTACAAGGCCCCCCTCAAGGACATGCTGTTTGACATTAAACACCTGGCCAACATCGACGCAGTGGCGCAGATCCCCGGCTTTGAAGAAGCCGGGTTCGACACCGCGCAGGCGGTACTCGAAGAATGCGCCAAGTTCAACGAGGGTGTGCTTGCGCCGCTGAACCGGGCGGGTGACACCAACCCCTCCAGCTTTCAGTCCGGCGCGGTCACAACTACTCCGGGGTTCAAGGAAGCCTACAAGCAATATGCCGAGGGTGGCTGGCAGGGGCTGCAGCATCCGCTGGACTTTGGCGGTCAGGGTCTTCCCAAAACCATAGGCGCAGCCTGCGGTGAAATGCTCAACTCCGCCAACATGAGTTTTGCGCTGTGCCCGCTGCTCAGCGATGGCGCCATCGAGGCGCTGCTGACGGCAGGTTCGGACGAACTCAAGGCGATTTACCTTGAAAAGCTGGTGAGCGGTCAATGGACGGGCACCATGAACCTGACCGAGCCACAGGCCGGCTCTGACCTGGCGATGGTGCGCTCGCGCGCTGAGCCGCAGGCTGACGGAACCTACAAGGTTTTTGGCACCAAGATTTTCATCACCTACGGTGAGCACGACATGGCCGAGAACATCGTGCATCTGGTGCTGGCACGTGTGACCGGCGCCCCAGAAGGCGTCAAGGGCATCAGCCTGTTTGTGGTGCCGAAATTCATGGTCGGCAAAGACGGCGCTTTGGGTGCGCGCAACGATGTGCATTGCGTCAGCATCGAGCACAAGTTGGGTATCAAGGCCAGCCCGACCGCCGTTTTGCAATACGGCGACAACGGCGGTGCCATTGGCTACATCGTTGGTCAGGAAAATCGCGGGCTGGAATACATGTTCATCATGATGAACTCGGCGCGTTACGCGGTGGGCATGCAGGGCATCGCGGTGGCCGAGCGGGCCTACCAGCAGGCTGTGGCCTTTGCCAAAGACCGTGTGCAAAGCCGTCCGGTTGATGGTTCGATCAACGCCAGCGCGCCCATCATCCATCACCCCGACGTGAAACGCATGCTGATGACCATGCGTGCCTACACTGAGGGCTGCCGCGCCATGGCCTCTGTCGCCGCGGCGGCATATGACGCGTCGCATCACCATCCTGATGCCGACGTGCGCAAACAAAACCAGGCGTTTTATGAATACATGGTGCCGCTGGTCAAAGGTTACAGCACCGAGATGAGTCTGGAAGTCACCTCGCTGGGCGTGCAAGTGCATGGCGGCATGGGTTTCATCGAAGAAACCGGCGCAGCGCAGTATTACCGCGATGCCAAGATCCTGACGATTTACGAAGGCACCACTGCCATCCAGGCTAATGACCTGGTGGGCCGCAAGACGGCACGCGATGGTGGCCAGACAGCCAAAGCCATTGCTGCGCAAATCGAAGCCACCGAGGCCTTGCTGGTCAAGCAGGGTGGGGCTGCCGCCAAGGTAGTGGCCAAGCGCCTGAAGGCCGCGCGTGAAGCCTTTGTGGACGTGGTGAACTTTGTGGCAGGTAATACCAAGGCGTCGCCTAACGCCGTGTTTGCAGGCAGCGTGCCCTACCTCATGTTGGCGGGCAACGTGGTGGCGGGCTGGCAAATGGCGCGCTCCCTGCTGGTGGCTGAAGAACATCTGGCCCGCGGCGAAGACACGGCCTTCATGCAGGCCAAAGTCACCACGGCCGTTTTCTACGCCGACCACCTGCTGAGCAAGGCCCCGGGCATTCGCGACAGCATTGTGGACGGTGCCGACAGCGTGACGGCTCTGGCGCTGGAAGCGTTCTGATTCTTGTCATTGCGGGCTTGACCCGCAATCCATGCAGGCACACCACCATGGATCCCGGATCAAGTCCGGGACGACGGTTTCCTTTAACCCGATAACGCAAACCATGTCCAAACTCCCCAAGACCCTGCAAAATCTGCCGCTGCCCATCATCGGCTCGCCGCTGTTCATCATCAGCAATCCCAAGCTGGTGATTGCGCAGTGCATTGCCGGTGTTGTTGGCGCCATGCCTGCTCTCAACGCGCGTCCGGCTTCGCAGCTTGACGAATGGCTGGCCGAGATCACCGAGACACTGGCTACCTACAACAAGGCCAACCCGGACAAACCTGCCGCCCCGTTTGCCATCAACCAGATCGTCCACAAGTCCAATGAGCGGCTGGAACATGACATGGAAATGTGCGTGAAGTACAAGGTGCCGATTTACATCACGTCGCTGGGCGCGCGTGAAGACATCAACGCCGCAGCGCACAGCTATGGTGGCGTGGTACTGCACGACATCATCAACAACAAGTTTGCACGCAAGGCGATTGAAAAAGGCGCCGACGGCCTGGTGGCAGTAGCTGCGGGCGCGGGCGGCCATGCGGGTGTTAAAAGCCCGTTTGCATTGATTCAGGAAATCCGCCAGTGGTTTGACGGCCCGCTTGCTTTGTCAGGCGCCATCTCCACCGGCGGCGCTGTGTTGGCCGCGCAGGCCATGGGTGCAGACTTCGCTTATATCGGCTCTGCCTTCATCGCCACCGAAGAGGCCCGCGCATCAGACGCCTACAAGCAGGCGATTGTTGACAGCAACTCCGACGACATCGTCTACAGCAGTCTTTTCACCGGCGTTCATGGCAACTACCTCGCACCTTCCATCCGCGCGGCGGGCATGGACCCTGACAACCTGCCCGAAGGCGACGTCAAGACCATGAACTTTGGCGGCGGCGAAGGCAGCAAGTCCAAAGCCTGGAAAGACATCTGGGGCTGTGGCCAGGGCATTGGCTCTGTCAACAAGGTGCAGAGCACGGCCGACTATGTGGCGCAGCTCAAACGCGAGTACCAGGAAGCACGCCAGCGGGTTTGCGCTTAGTCACCTCTCCCGTCACGCGTCGACAAGCTGCCGCCTTGACGCCATCCCCGCAGCGCCTGCCGGGCATTGATGCTCTGAAGGCGCTGGCCTGCATGCTCATCGTCTGGCATCACCTGGCCTTTTATGGACCCATGTCTGATGTTGTCCAAACCGCCGCACCAGGTTTGATCAACTGGCTGTATGACTACGGGCGTATGGCGGTGCAGGTGTTTCTGGTGGTGGGCGGTTTTCTGGCAGCTGCGGCACTGACGTCGCTGCACATTGACAAACCCGCCCAGCCGGGGCAATTGATATTTCGTCGTTATCGGCGGTTGGCATTGCCGCTGGTGGTCGCGGTGCTTATTTGTGTTGCGGTCGCTGCTGCCGTGCGTCCGTGGTTTGCGCACCCCTCTGTGCCCGACGCGCCTGGCTTTTCGCAATTGGTGGCGCACGTGTTTTTTCTGCAGGATCTGGTTGGCCAGGAAGCTTTGTCCGCCGGTATCTGGTACGTCGCGATTGACTTCCAGCTCTTTGTGGTCAGTGTGGCCCTCTTCACATGGGTGCCGCGCCATTGGCAGCGTTGGGCCGTGCTGGTTGTGGCGGCTGCGTCCTTGCTGGTCTTCAACCGCCACGGTGGCCTCGATGCAACGGCTTTGTATTTCTTCGGTTCTTACGCGCTCGGCATGATGGCCTGGTGGGCATCGCGCAGTCAGCATCCTGTGCGCTGGCTGCTTGGCATGACGGTGCTCGTTGCCTGCGCCCTGGCGATTGATTTCCGGGGTCGCATGCTGCTGGCATTGCTGGTTGCGCTGAGTCTTGTGTTCATGCAACGCGGTTGGTGGACTTTTGGCTGGCTGCAGGCTCCGTGGTTGCTGCGTTTGGGACAAATGTCGTATTCGATTTTCCTCATCCACTTTTCGGTCTGCCTGCTGGTCAACGCCATCGTCACCCATGTCTGGCCCGGGCAGCTTGTGCCAAACAGCCTCGGTATGCTTGCGGGCTTTGGGCTGTCTTTGCTGGCTGGCTGGGCGCTCTACGTGGGCGTGGAATCTCCCGCTGCGGCTTGGCGAGCGCTGCCTGCGTTTCGCCGTCGATAAACGAAACTTCGGAGCGAAATACGGCTCTTGCCCTTTATACTCGGGCGTTAATTGCTATATAAAACATAGCAAATGAATCCTTGCGAGTCCCGATCGGCGGGAATATACTGTTTATTAATACAGTATTTAATAGATCCGCTGATTCTCATGTCCGAAGTCCGTATTCCCCTGCACGCCATCAAGGGCCGCGGCACATCCACGCGCATGGCGCACCGCTTTTCCAGGGACGCGCGTGATGCCTGGGACGACGGCTGGGGCACGCTGGAAGACTCACTCGCGGAGGAAACGCAGCCATCAACCGAGGTGACTTTTGAAGACGCGCGCAGCGCCATCAGCCGCAATGATTCACCTGATATTCATTTCGACTACTCGGTCAACCCGTACCGGGGTTGCGAGCATGGCTGCATTTACTGTTATGCACGGCCAACCCACAGTTATCTGAATCTGTCGCCCGGACTGGATTTCGAAACCAAGCTCATTGCCAAGCGCAACATCGTGGAAGTGCTGCGTGCGGACCTTGCCAAACGGAGCTACCTGCCAAAGCTGATCAACATCGGATCGGCCACCGATTGTTATCAACCCATTGAGCGCGAGCTGCGCCTGACGCGCAGCGTGATTGAACTCATGCAGGAGGTCGGGCACCCGTTTTCCCTTGTCACCAAGTCCAGCAGCGTCGAGCGCGACCTCGATTTGATTGCACCCATGGCAGCCCGAAAGCTGGCTGCTGTGTACATCACGATCACAACGCTGGATGGCGAGGTGGCGCGCAAGCTGGAGCCACGCGCCGCGGCACCCCACAGACGGCTGCGCACCATTCGCGCACTGGCCGAGCATGGCGTGCCTGTGGGCGTGAGCCTTGCGCCGCACATCCCGTTCGTGACCGACGACATGGAGCAGGTGCTGGAAGCCGCATGGGATGCCGGGGCGCGCTCGGCGTTTTACCATGTGATTCGCTTGCCCTGGGAGGTGGCGCCGCTGTTCAAGCAATGGCTGGAGGTTCATTACCCGCTGCGTGCCGCGCGCATCATGTCGCATATCCACGAGATGCGGGGCGGTAAAGACTATGACGCCGATTTCGCCACGCGCATGAAAGGCTCCGGCTTGTGGTCAGACCTGGTTCGCCAGCGTTTTCAGAAAGCTTGCCAGCGTTTTGGCTTTAACCGGGAACGTATAGAGCTCGATGTGAGTCAGTTTCGCGCCCCCAGCGTTTCGGGGCAGGGCGACCTGTTTTAAGACGCTGCGGCGGCCATTGGCCGAAGCTATAGTTCAAACTGTTTGCTTCGAGCCGGTTTGACAAGACAGGCACGAAAACCGTGTTAAACGAGAGGAACAAACCGTGGCGCTTGAGTGGAAATATTCATCGGAAGGCATGACGGCTTCGGATTGGGAAGAGCTTTCACACCTGTACCGGGCGGCCCCACTGGGTGACAAAAAGCCGGCGGACCTTCAACTGGTGTTTTCCAACAGCATGTTCAAGTGTTTTGTGTATGACGCTGGCCAGTTGATTGCGGCAGGCCGCGCGGTGGCAGACGGCAAGGACTGCTCTTACATCTGCGACATCGCGGTTGCGCCGGACCGCCAGGGCTCAGGCATGGGCAAGGACATGGTGGCGGCACTTGTGCGGCTTTCCGGTGGCCACAAGAAAATCATCCTGTACGCGGTGGCTGGTAAAGAGCCGTTTTACCGCAAGCTTGGATTCAAACGCATGCTTACCGCGATGGCAATTTTTGCCAATGAGGACCAAGCTCTTCAAAGCGGCTTGATCAGCGACACCTGAGGCGTAGCGCTCGGGTGACTCACGCTGTTACAGCGCCAAGTTGCCGCGCATGGTGATGCAGATGTTCAGCCATGAAACTGGCGACGAAGTAATAACCATGGTCATACCCGGCATGGCGATGCAATTCCAGCGGCTGGCCTGCCTGGGCGCAGGCGGATTCAAACAACTCGGGGTACAGCTGCTCAGCCAGAAATTTGTCGGCTAGTCCCTGATCAATGCGAATCCCGCCGGGGTAGGGCGCGTGACGAAGTTGGTTCATGAGCGCGGTGGCGTCATGCGCCGCCCAGCCTGATGCATCGTTGCCCAGATATCCGCCAAATGCCTTGCGCCCCCAGGGGCACTGGCTGGGTGCACAGATGGGCGCAAAGGCGGACAGTGACTTGAAAAGGCCGGGATGCCGCAGCGCCAAAGTCAGCGCACCATGACCGCCCATGGAGTGGCCGAAGATGCCGATGCGGCCTGCATCAATCGGTAGTGCACCCGTGATCAGTGGCAACAGCTCCGCCGTGATGTACCTTTCCATGCGCCAGTTCTGCGACCACGGAGCCTGCTTCGCATCGAGATAGAAGCCCGCTCCTACGCCGAAATCCCAGCTGTTTGCCTCGCCAGCCACATTCGCGCCGCGTGGACTGGTGTCAGGTGCGATCAGTGCCAGACCGAGTTCCGCCGCCAAACGCTGTGCACCCGCTTTGGCCATGAAAGTTTCTTCGTTACAATTTAACCCTGCCAGGTACATCACGGCGGGTACAGGGCCGTGCGATGCCTGCTGCGGCAGAAACACCGAAAACCGCATGGGCAAGCCGATCTCGCGCGAGTCATGCTTGTAAAAGCGCTGCACACCGCCGAAGCAGCCGTGTTCGCTGAGAAGTTCGAGTTGGGTTGTCATGGGGATCTCGTGTTTATGTGTTCGTCATTCATGACACCACACCGTTCGGGCTGAGCTTGTCGAAGCCTGTCCTGAGCACGACGAAGGGCCCTTCGACAAGCTCAGGACGAGCGGAAGTTCAGTGAACGAACGTGGGGGCAATAGCTAATACAGCACAACTCCGCGAATCGATTCACCGGTCTTCATCAAATCAAAACCCTTGTTGATGTCTTCCAGCGGCATGGTGTGTGTGATCAGGTCATCGATGTTGATCTTGCCTTCCATGTACCAGTCGACAATTTTCGGGACATCGGTGCGGCCACGGGCCCCGCCGAAGGCTGAGCCCTCCCATTTGCGGCCAGTGACCAGTTGAAAGGGCCGCGTGCTGATCTCGGCGCCGGCCTCCGCCACGCCAATGATGATGCTGCGCCCCCAGCCCTTGTGCGTGCACTCCAGGGCCTGGCGCATGACCTTGGTGTTGCCTATGCATTCAAAGCTGTAGTCGGCGCCGCCATCGGTCAGCTGCACGATCGCGTCGACAACGTTTTCGGTTGTTTTGGGGTTGATGAAATGCGTCATGCCAAACTTGCGCGCCATCTCCTGCCGCGCAGGATTGATGTCGACACCGATGATCTTGTCCGCACCCACCATTTTTGCGCCCTGAATCACATTCAGGCCAATGCCGCCCAGACCGAACACGACCACATTTGCGCCAGCCTCTACCTTGGCGGTGAACAGCACTGCACCAATGCCTGTGGTCACGCCGCAGCCGATGTAGCAGACCTTGTCAAAAGGTGCGTCCTTGCGAATTTTTGCCAGCGAAATTTCTGGCGCCACCGTGTAGTTGCTGAAGGTGCTGGTACCCATGTAATGAAAGATGGGCTTGCCGTCCAGGCTGAAACGGCTGGTGGCGTCTGGCATCAGGCCCTTGCCCTGTGTGCCGCGTATCAGCTGGCAAAGATTGGTTTTGCGCGAGAGGCAAAACTTGCATTGCCGGCACTCGGGCGTGTAGAGCGGAATCACGTGATCGCCTTTTTGCAGGGTGGTCACACCCGGCCCCACGTCCACGACGATGCCCGCGCCTTCATGGCCGAGGATGGCCGGGAAAATCCCTTCCGGGTCAGCACCGGAGAGGGTGTAGTAGTCCGTGTGGCAGATGCCGGTGGCCTTGATCTCGACCAGCACTTCGCCAAATTTCGGCCCTTGCAGGTCCACGGTTTCGATGGTGAGAGGCTCACCTGATTTCCAGGCAACGGCGGCTTTTGTTTTCATGATGACCTCTTGAGTGGCTATTTAAAATCAGGCAGGGCGACCCGCGGGAATGGAAGGCGGCGCGCCGTACAAATGCAGGCGGCCCACCAGCCACAAGCTGAAAAAAGTGGCGACCACACCTACCAGGGCATTGCCCCAGAAATTTTGCACCATTCCCTGCGCGTCGCGGCTGATGATCAAGCCGCCCACAAACGCCGCAGCGCCCATGGCCGCCGATTGCACGGAAGAATTCAGGGCCATAAAGGTGCCCCGGAGCTTGGGATCGGCGGCGCTGGACACCAGCGCCATGCCCGGCACCATACGCCCGTTCAAGCCGATGAACAATGTTGTGCTCACCAGCAAGATGCCCCACATGCCAAATCCGGCGCTCTGGGTTAACAACAGCATGGGGACAATCGCAAACACCGCCATGATGCTGAACATTTTTGCCTTGCCGACCGAGTCTGTAAACCGGCCGATATAGCGCGCCGTGACCAGCGTAGCGGCCCCGCCGCAGAGGTATAGGTAAGGCACCTGCGTTGCGCTGAAACCGCCGTTGGTTGTGACAAAAATGGTGATGTAGGGGATCAAGGCAAATCCGCCAAACATCAACAAGGCGCTGAAGGCAAACGCCTTGAGATGGTTTTTGTCGCGCAGCACTTGCGCAATGCTGCCAATGGCCGATTTCCGCTCGTGCTTTAAGTGCTCGGTTAGCGGCGGCAGGGTGAGCCAGGCGCCTAACGCCAGCAAGCCGCTGGTGGCCGCAATGGCATAAAAGGGTGCGTGCCACCCAAGGCGGGCGGCCAGAAACAACCCGATGGGAACCCCTGCCACCGATGCCACAGAGAACGATGACATGACCACCGCCATGGCCCGACCGCGCCGTTCAAACGGGATCACGTCAGCCACGATGGTTTGCGTCATGGCCGCCATCACGCCGCCAAAGGTACCCGCCGCAATACGCGCCAGCATCAGCGTGTCATAAGTGGGCGCCAGCGCACAGGCCAGAGTGGCCAGCGCAAAAAGCACGTACAGCGTCAGCAGCAGCTTCTTGCGGCCAAAGCGGTCAACATACAAAGAGGCGAGCAAACCTGACGCGCCTGCCGCAAAGGTATAGGCCGAAACCAGCAGCCCAAATTTTGCGTCACTGATGTTGAAAAGCTGGGTGAACTGGGGGCCCAGCGGCATCATGACCATGAAGTCGACGATGTGTGTGAACTGGATGCCCGCCAGCGTGAGAAGCAGCCACAGTTCGCGTTTGGGTGTCAGCGCAGTTGTCATGAGGTCCCTGAAAACAACAGGCGACTTTACTGGACCTGGTGTGTTGGCGCTGGAGTGCCGCACAAGACCTTTTGCTGGGTGTTGTGCGGAGTGTCACAGGGGTCTGGTGGACCCCGCGCTCAAGTGCGTACGGACATCTCGAAAGAAAATGCCAATATGCCCAATCATGACGGGCAGAGCTTGCTATTGAAAGAGTAGCAAATTGCCCGCGGAGCTCAGGGCGCGAAGAAGCTCTTGAGCTTGTCGGTCCAGGTCTCTTCGGTCGGCGAATGTTTGGCACCCCCTTTTTTGATGGACTCGTCCAGCTCCTTGAAGAGCTTGCGCTGATGCTCGGTGAGCTTGACCGGTGTTTCCACAGTGATGTGGCAATACAGGTCGCCCGGGTAGCTTGAGCGCACGCCCTTGACGCCCTTGCCGCGCAGTCGGAACTGCTTGCCGGTCTGCGTGCCTTCAGGAATGTCGATGGCTGCCTTGCCAGCGAGGGTGGGGACTTCAATCTCGCCACCCAGAGCCGCTGCCGCCATGCCGATAGGCACCACGCAGTGCAGATCGTCGCCGTCGCGCTCAAAGATGTCATGCTTCTTGAGCCGGATCTCGATGTACAGGTCGCCCGGAGGTCCGCCATTGGTTCCTGGCTCGCCGTTTCCGGTAGAGCGGATGCGCATGCCGCCGTCAATGCCGGCCGGGATTTTGACTTCCAGCGTCTTGTTGTTTTTGGTTTTGCCAACGCCGTGGCAAGACATACAGGGCTCGGGGATCAGCTTGCCGGTGCCCTTGCACTGAGGGCAGGTTTGCTGCACGCTGAAAAAGCCCTGGCGCATCTGCACCACGCCGTGGCCGTGGCAGGTGGTGCAGGTGACCACCTTGGTGCCAGGCTTGGCACCGGTGCCGTGGCAGGTGTTGCAGTCGTCCCAGCTCGGGATGCGGATCTGCGCATCTTTGCCCGTGGCAGCTTCTTCCAGGGTGATTTCCATGGCGTAGCTGAGATCGCCGCCACGGTAAACCTGCCGTCCGCCGCGCTGACCACCGCGCTGCTGCGCACCAAACACGTCACCAAAAATGTCGCCAAAGGCCTCGGCAAAACCACCAAAGCCCTCAGCACCCGGGCCGCCGCCACCGCGATTCGGGTCTACGCCGGCGTGGCCGTACTGATCATAGGCCGCACGTTTTTGCCCGTCAGAAAGCATCTCGTAAGCCTCTTTGGCTTCCTTGAATTTTTCTTCTGCCGCCTTGCTGCTGTCGCCCTGGTTGCGGTCAGGGTGATGCTTCATCGCCAGCTTGCGATAGGCTTTTTTGATGTCTTCATCACTGGCGTTTTTGGGGACGCCCAGTGTGTCGTAGTAGTCTTTTTTGATGGCCATGAAATTGCGTGTTCAGTTAGAAAGCTCTCAAAGCCCGGAAGCGGCAAAGCGGAATGCGGAAGAAAACCTCCCGATTCCGCTTCGCTGCCGTAAGGCGTGCACTCAGCAAGGGATCAACCCTTTTTGACTTCCTTGACTTCCGCGTCCACCACGTTGTCATCGGCAGCCGGCTTGGCCGCGGCATCTTCGCCTGCAGGCGCGTCAGCACCCTGCGCGGCCTGTGTTGCCTGCATGTCCGCGTACATTTTTTCGCCGAGCTTCTGGCTTGCATCCATCAACGCTGCGTTTTTCGCTTCGATGGTGTCCTTGCTTTCGCCTTTCAGTGCTTCTTCCATGTCCTTGATGGCGGCTTCGATTTTTTCCTTCTCGCCAGCGTCCAGCTTGTCGCCGTACTCGACCAGCGACTTCTTCACGCTGTGCACCATGGCCTCGGCGTTGTTCTTGGCCTGAACAAACTCAACGCGCTCTTTGTCGTCGGCTGCGTGCAGTTCGGCGTCTTTCACCATTTGCTGAATCTCGGCTTCTGACAAACCGGAGTTGGCCTTGATGGTGATCTTGTTTTCCTTACCGGTGCCTTTGTCCTTGGCGCCAACGTGCAGGATACCGTTGGCGTCAATGTCAAAGGACACTTCAATTTGCGGCGTGCCACGTGCGGCTGGTGGAATGCCTTCAAGGTTGAATTCGCCCAGCGCCTTGTTGCCGGTGGCCAGCTCACGCTCGCCCTGGTACACCTTGATGGTCACCGCAGGCTGGTTGTCTTCAGCGGTTGAGAAAGTCTGCGCAAATTTGGTCGGGATGGTCGTGTTCTTCTTGATCATCTTGGTCATCACGCCGCCCATGGTCTCAATGCCCAAAGACAGTGGCGTCACGTCCAGCAGCAACACGTCGGTTCGGTCACCAGACAGAACCTGACCCTGAATGGCGGCGCCCACGGCCACAGCCTCGTCAGGGTTCACGTCCTTGCGTGGCTCCTTGCCGAAGAACTCCTTGACCTTTTCCTGCACCTTGGGCATACGGGTCTGGCCACCGACCAGGATCACGTCATGGATGTCGGAGACGCTCAGGCCAGCGTCCTTCATGGCGGTGCGGCAAGGGGCGATCGTGCGCTCGATCAGCTCGTCAACCAGGCTCTCCAGCTTGGCGCGGGTGAGCTTGACCAGCAAATGCTTCGGGCCAGATGCAGGGTCGTGTGCAATGTAGGGAATGTTGACTTCGGTCTGCGCGCTGTTGGACAGCTCGATCTTGGCTTTTTCTGCAGAGTCTTTGAGACGCTGCAGGGCCACCACGTCTTTGCTCAGATCAATGCCGCTGTCCTTCTTGAACTCGGCAACGATGTAGTCGATGACGCGCTGGTCAAAGTCTTCACCGCCGAGGAAGGTGTCACCGTTGGTGGACAGCACTTCAAATTGTTTTTCACCATCGACGTCGGCAATCTCGATGATGGAGATGTCGAACGTGCCGCCACCCAGGTCATACACCGCAATCTTGCGGTCGCCTTTTTCCTGCTTGTCCAGGCCAAAGGCCAGTGCAGCAGCAGTGGGCTCGTTGATGATGCGTTTGACATCGAGGCCGGCAATGCGGCCCGCGTCTTTGGTGGCCTGACGCTGGGCGTCGTTGAAGTACGCAGGCACCGTGATCACGGCGTCGGTCACTGGCTCGCCAAGGTAGTCTTCGGCGGTTTTTTTCATCTTGCGCAGAATGTCGGCGCTGACCTGTTGTGCAGAGAGTTTTTTGCCGCGCACTTCAACCCAGGCGTCGCCGTTGTCGGCAGCCACGATGGCGTAAGGCATGAGTGCGATGTCCTTCTGGACTTCTTTCTCGCTGAACTTGCGGCCGATCAGGCGTTTGACGGCGTACAGGGTGTTCTTGGGATTGGTAACAGCCTGGCGCTTGGCGGATGTACCGACCAGCACTTCGCCGTCTTCCTGATAAGCAACGATGGAGGGCGTGGTGCGCGCGCCTTCCGAGTTTTCGATGACGCGGGGCGTGTTGCCTTCCATGACAGACACGCAGCTGTTGGTGGTGCCCAGATCGATACCGATGATTCTTCCCATGATGACTCCTGCTATTTGAATTCGTTAAAAATTTTGAAGGGTGGACTGTACTCAGGCCACTCTGAAAGACTGTGTTGAAGACTTGTGGATAACTTTTCCAACTTCAAGTGCAGCAACTGATTTTTTTGGCTATTTAGGTGCGGTTACCGTAACGAGCGCCGGGCGCAATACGCGGTCCGCGATGAGGAAGCCTTTTTGCAGAACACTCACCACAGTGTTGGCATCCTGTTCTGCTGGCACCACGCTGATGGCCTGATGCTGATGCGGGTCAAAGCGGGTACCAGCGGCGGGATTGATCTCCATGACCCGGTTGCGCTCGAGCGCGCTCTTGAGTTGTTTCAGGGTCGCTTCTGCGCCTTCGCGGAGCTGCTCTGGCGAGGCGTCCTTGATGGCCAGGCCGGCTTCGAGGCTGTCCGTCACCGGGAGCAAGCTTTCGGCAAAACTCTCAACTGCAAATTTGCGCGCCTTGGCAATTTCTTCGTCCGCGCGGCGGCGGGCATTTTCAGCCTCGGCCTTGGCTCGCAAAAAGTTGTCTGCCAGTTCGGAGTTTTTGGCCTGTAGCAGGGCTACATCGGCCTGGGCCGCAGACAGCGCATCGGTTTCGTTGGCGGCCTGTGCGGCCTCCAGCTCTTCAGGGCTGGGGGCACCTGTAAGTTCTTGATTCTGTTCGGTTTGTGGATTGTCAGACATGGCGAAAGTGGCTTATTCAAAGGGACAAGAGAGCTAACTGGGGGCAGCAAAGCCCTTTTCAAGACAGGGGATTGTGCCTTGCGGCACGATGCGCGCCCCGCAGGGCGGGGGAACGGAGATTTTAATGAAGGCCGAAACGGGCCTCGCACACACGATCCAATTGGGAGCGCCTCAAAAGTCTTTGCGACCTGTCAAATGTGTCGCCCCCAAATAAAAAGACAGGCGCTTGGCCTGTCTTCTTTGCGGCGCGTGGCTGCTTATTTCTTTTTAACGGTGCCTGCTGCCTTGACCTGGCTGAGCTGCCACTTGCCGGCAAATGCCTGCATGTCGTTCAGACGCTTGAGCAGGTCGGCGCCCAGGGTCGTAACGATGTAGCCATCAGTACCGTGACCCATCAGGCCGGCGGCACGCAACTCTTTGATGCGGGTGTTGAGCGTGTTGGGTGTGATGCTGCCAACGCTGTCCTGCAACAGGCGGAAAGTCTGCGGATGACCATCTTTCAGTGCCCAGAGAACGCGCAATGCATAACGTGATTCAAGCAGCTCAAACAGTTGGCCGACTGCAGCATTTTCTTTGGCACTCATGGGGAATATCTCCTGGTCACTTATTCTTCAGATTAATCGGGTAAGCACGCGCTCAACCAGAAATATAGCTCAAATTTTGCGCTGCTACTGCTTTTATAGCTAACTTCGCCCATAGGGTGTAGCCTTCCAGCCAAAAAGGCTTGAAAAACGACACAGGATGGGATAGAGCTTCCGAACAAATAGACATGCACGGGCCAAGCGCTGCCGTTAATTAGGCAAGCGCGCAGGGACGAAGGTCAACAGGTGTAGGCCCGAAATTGCGCAGCCCTGCGCGCGCACGCGGCCTCGTGCGGCAGGCCCATGCGCTACGGGCCGCGCGCTGAGGATCTGATCCTTAACGGACCATGCAAGGCATCTTGTTGTTGAACTTCCAGTTCGGAACCAGGTATTGCATTGCCACCGCGTCATCACGCGCGCCCAGGCCATGCTTGAGGTAAAGCTGATGAGCTTTCTCAACTTCAGCCATGTCAAGCTCAACGCCCAGGCCGGGCTTTTTCGGAACAGCGACGCTGCCATCAACAATTTGCAGTGGATTTTTTGTCAGGCGCTGGCCGTCTTGCCAGATCCAATGTGTGTCGATGGCGGTAACCTTGCCTGGCGCGGCTGCAGCCACGTGGGTGAACATCGCCAGTGACACATCAAAATGGTTGTTGGAGTGTGATCCCCAGGTCAGTCCCCATGTCTGGCACATCTGGGCCACACGCACAGAGCCTTGCAAGGTCCAAAAGTGCGGGTCGGCCAGCGGAATATCGACACACTGCAAAGAGATGGTGTGCGCCATTTCGCGCCAATCGGTGGCCACCATGTTGGTGGCTGTCATCAGGCCCGTTGCGCGGCGAAACTCTGCCATCACTTCACGGCCCGAGAACACGCCTTCGGCGCCGCACGGGTCTTCTGCGTAAGCCAGCTCCTTGTGACGGTCGCGGCAAAGGCGGACTGCATCTTTCAGCAACCAGCCGCCGTTCGGGTCCAGCGTGATACGCGCATTGGGAAAGCGCTCTGACAGCGCCACGATGGCTTCAACTTCTTCCTCGCCGCGCAGCACGCCGCCCTTGAGTTTGAAATCCTTGAAGCCGTAGCGGTGGTAGGCCGCCTCAGCCAGGCGCACCACGGCTTTCGCGTCCATGGCTGGTTCATGCCGCAGGCGCTTCCAGTCATCACTTGCGCCCGCGTCGCTGAGGTAGGGCAGGTCGGTTTTGCTTTTGTCGCCGACATAAAACAGGTAACCGAGCATTGCCACCGAGTCGCGCTGCTGGCCATCGCCCAACAAGGCAGCCACTGGCACATCCAGAAACTGACCCAGCAGATCGAGCAGCGCGCTTTCCACGGCTGTGACGGCGTGAATCGTCACCCGCAGGTCAAAGGTCTGGCTTCCCCGTCCTGCACTGTCGCGGTCAGCAAAGCCACTTCGCATGCTGTTAAGGACTTTGTTCCAGTCACCCAGCGCCTGGCCTTCTATAAGAGGGCGGGCATCTTCAAGTGTCTGGCGAATCTTCTCGCCGCCCGGCACCTCGCCCACACCCGTTCTGCCGGAGCTGTCTGTCAGGAGCAGCAGGTTGCGTGTGAAAAATGGCCCATGCGCGCCGCTCAGGTTGAGCAACATGCTGTCGTGACCAGCGACAGGGATGACCCGAAGGCTGGTAATACGCGGTGTTTGGGTCGTGAGCGGGGTGGAAGAGGCGGAATCTGGCATGAGAGTTAGGGAATTCTTTAAGATCAGTCATCGTACAACCTGACGCAGGCATGATTGATTAGGGATAACCCTCGTCCGCCCTTGTCCCCGGTACTGCCGCTGTCTACCTTTAGACGGGCGGGCCGGATTGACCTTTGCTCAAGCGTTCACGGCTATTGGAAAGGTGAGTGCGCATGGCTGCGCGTGCGGCTTCTGCATCCTGGCTGCGGATGGCGTTGTAAATGTTTTCGTGCTCTGCATTCACGCGCTGAAGGTAGTTCAGCCGGCCTTCCGGTGCGCTTTGCGGCGTGTTGACCCGTGTACGGGGAATAATCATCGTCCCCAGATAAGTCATCAAGTCTTCGAAGTGGCGGTTACCCGTGGCGCGCGCCACTTCCATATGAAACTGGAAGTCGGGCGGGACGGTGTCGGTGTCGCCGTGAATCGAATCCTGAAATGCGCGCAGGGCAGTAGCCAGCGCCTCCAGGTTTTCCGTCGTACGCCTTTGGGCTGCCAGGCCCGCGGCCTCAGTCTCCAGGCTAATACGCAGCTCCAGTACCGAGATGACGTCGGCGACGGTGGCAAAGTCAGCAGGGGCAATCCGGAAATTTCCTGCGTCACGGTTGGGAATCACGAATGTGCCAATGCCGTGCCGGGTTTCAACAAGCCCGGATGCCTGCAGTTTTGAGATGGATTCGCGCACCACAGTCCGGCTCACATCAAAACGGACCATGATTTCCGCTTCGGTAGGCAGCTTGTCACCCGGCTGCAACTGACCTTCACGAATGCTGGCCGCCAGACTGTCTACGATTTCCGATACCAACCCACGCGGGCGCCGGGGGCGGAGGACTTCGGCGAGGGGTGGCGCAATCAGGTTGGATTCCATGTTCTTTTCTCGGCTAGGGGTTTGCCCTTATGGGCGGTAAATCCTCTTGACACTCAAAAAGCCTTCACTAAAATTCAAGTCATCAGACAACATATGACTGACGTGTAAAGATTCGATTGACTTTAGCAAAACTGGTAAAAAAGTCCAGCGTTTAAGTCCAGCTTCGTTTCCTCAGGTTCCACCAGGTTTCAACAAAGAGATTTATGACGATCAAGGTTCATGACAGACTGCTTTTGACCGGTGCTGCCGGCGGCTTGGGTAAGGCCCTCCGCGGGCGCCTCAAAGCCAATTGCACCACGCTGCGTTTGTCTGACTGGACCGATTTTGGCACCGCCACGGATGGCGAAGAAATTGTGCTGTGCGATTTGGCCGACCCCGTTGCAGTCCATGCGATGGTGGAGGGCGTCGACGCCATCGTTCATCTGGGCGGCGTGTCGGTTGAAGGTCCTTTTGGCCCAATCCTGCAAGCCAACATCCTTGGTGTTTACAACCTGTACGAGGCAGCACGCAAGCACGGCGTCAAGCGTGTGGTGTTTGCCAGCTCCAATCACGTCACGGGTTTTTACCGTCAAAGCGAAACGATCAACGCCGACGTGCCAGCCCGGCCAGACAGCCTGTACGGGCTGAGCAAGGCATTTGGCGAAGACCTGTCGCGCTTTTACTTTGATCGTTACGGCATTGAGACCGTGTGCGTGCGGATTGGCTCATCTTTCCCAGAGCCGCGAGACAGGCGCATGCTGGCCACCTGGCTCAGTTACGACGACCTTCACCGCCTTATCACTGCATGCCTGACAAGCCCGGTGGTGGGTCACAGCATTATTTTCGGCATGTCGGACAACGCAGTTACCTGGTGGGACAACAGCCGTGCGCAACATATTGGCTTCAAGCCGCAAGACAGCTCCGACATCTTCCGCGATGCGGTCTACGCTCGCACAGATGCCCCCGACCTCAGCGATCCTGCCGTCCAGTTTCAGGGCGGCGGCTTCGTCAAAGCTGGCCCTTTTGCCGATTGAGGCAGAGCCCGCAGCACATCCGTTTTTTTCGTGTCAGTAGCTTTTAAACCCGTCCAACAAGGAGACAAACCATGACTTTTCGCAGACACCTCATTGCCGCCGCAGCGCTGGCTTCCTTTGCATTTGCGGCGCCTATGGCCGCGCAGGCCGTTGAGCTGCGTTCCGCCGATGTGCACAACAGCGACGACTATCCAACCGTCGCAGCCGTGCGCCACATGAGCGAGGCCCTGTCCAAGCAAAGTGGTGGCAAGTACACCATCAAGGTGTTCAACAAGAGCGCCCTGGGTTCCGAAAAAGAGACGCTTGACCAGGTCAAGATCGGTGCGCTGGACATGAACCGCATCAACATCAGCTCGCTCAACGCTATCTGCCCGAAGAGCCTGGTGCCCACCATGCCTTTCCTGTTTAACTCAATCCCGCACATGCGCAGGGTTCTGGACGGCCCGGTTGGTGAAGAAATTCTCAAGGGCTGCGAAAGCCAGGGCCTGGTTGGTCTGGCGTTCTACGACAGCGGTGCACGTTCGATCTACGCCAAAAAGCCCGTGCGCACACTGGCTGACACCAAAGGCATGAAGATCCGCGTTCAGCAGTCGGATCTGTGGGTAGCGCTTGCTTCCGCCATGGGTGCCAACCCCACGCCAATGCCTACCGCTGAGGTCTATACCGCCCTCAAAACCGGTTTGATCGACGCAGCTGAGAACAACATCCCTTCCTACGAAGGCTTCAAGCACTACGAAGCTGTGAAGGTGTACTCGCACACCGAGCACTCGATGGCGCCTGAGATGCTGGTGATTTCCAAGGCTATCTTTGACAAATTGACGCCAGCAGAACAGTCAATGTTCCGTACCGCGGCCAAGGAATCGGTGACCTTCCAGCGCCAGAAGTGGGACGAGCAGGAAGCCAAGGCTCTGGACATCGTTTTGAAGTCGGGCTCGCAGATCGTCAAGGACGTGGACAAAAAGTCGTTCCAGGACGCCATGAAGCCAGTCTACGCAAAGTTCATCAACACGCCTGATCTTCAGCGTTTGGTGAAAGCCGCGCAAGACACCAAGTAACTTGCCACCCCCACCCGCGTGGCACGTGCCGCGCGGGTGCTTCTGGGTTTCAACTGTTCGATCGTTCTTCCGTTCTGCCGGCCCCCCCCATGACCCCACTCCCCATTGAGCTGCCGCATCGGCTTCCGCCTGCGAACCTCCTCTTCAACCGCATCTGTGGCGTGATCAGCAAGATCAGCCTGATGATTGCCATTGGCGGCCTCATCACCCTGATCCTCGCGGTGCAATTGCAGGTTGTCGGGCGTTATGTTTTTAACGACACGCCCACCTGGACCGAGGCGCTGGCCTTGCAGCTTGTGCTTTTCATCACTGCGCTGGGTGTTGCTGTCGGCGTGCGCGACGCAGGGCACATCGGCCTGGAGTCGCTGGTGGGCCTACTGCCCGACTGGATGCGGATGAAAATCGAAATACTGATTCACCTGCTGGTGGCGCTCTTTGGCGGCATCATGGTCTCCAGCGGCTGGCTCTGGACCAAGCTCAAATGGACCGAGCTGGACCCCATGCTCGGCCTGCCCGCAGGGCTTGACTACCTTGCGCTGGTGATCGCCGGCGCACTCATCGTGCTGTTCTCGTTCGAGCACGTCCTCGCGCTATTGCGCGGCGAGGAAGTACTGCCGTCCTGGCACTGAATCAACCAAGCTGCTCTCGAGACAAGGCAAATCATCATGGAACTGGCTGTTCTTTCCGTTACCTTCATCATTCTTCTGCTGGTCGGCGTGCCGGTGGCGTTTTCCATCGGCCTGGCGTCGGTGGCCACTGTGATGTACGCCGGCGTTCCTGTCCCTGTCGTCTTCCAGAAGATGGTCGGCGGCATGCAGGTGTTTTCCTTTCTCGCCATTCCCTTCTTCGTATTTGCCGGTGAGCTGATGCTTTATGGCGGCATTGCCGAGCGTATTGT
>NZ_DASQZG010000015.1:0-107132 GCF_035638815.1 Polaromonas sp. | reverse complement strand
GCCTGGTTTGGCATCCACCACGTTGTGGCCGATCAGCGCAGAGATGGGCACGACGGCTTTGACTGGAATTTTCGCGGCCTTGGCGAAGGCGGTTAGCGCTGCACTGATGTTTTTGAACGCCACCGTGGAGTCATCCACAGCGTCAAGCTTGTTCACGGCAAACACGATGGAGGGCACCCGCAGCAGGTTAACCAGCAGCGAGTGGCGGCGGGTTTGCTGCAACAGCTCCATGGACGGGTTTTTCCAGTCCAGCTTGGTGGCATCGACGAGCACAACAGCGGCGTCAGCGCTGGACGCTGCGGTAACCATGTTGCGTGTGTACTGCTCATGGCCAGGCGCGTCGCCAATGATGAACTTGCGGTTTTCGGTGGAGAAGTAGCGGTAGGCCACATCGATGGTGATGCCTTGCTCGCGTTCGGCGCTCAGGCCGTCCGTCAACAGCGCCAGATCGGTTTCCCCCTGGCGTTGCACGCCGGCCAGGTGGTCTTGCAGCACAGCTTTGCTGTCCACCAGCAGGCGGCCAATCAAGGTGCTTTTGCCGTCATCGACAGACCCGCAGGTGATAAATTTCAGCGCAGACCGCAAGTCATTTTGGCCTGTAGCCCTCGTTAATCGGGCGCTTTCAGCTATCAAATCAGTAGTGCTCATCAAAAGTACCCGTCTTTCTTGCGCTTTTCCATCGAAGCGTCGGAGGTTTTGTCATCCATGCGCGTTGCGCCCCGTTCGCTCACGTCGGCAGCCAGTGTTTCAATCACGATTTGCGCCGCTGTTGCAGCCGGGCTGTCCACCGGGCAGGTGCATGTGATGTCGCCCACAGTGCGGAAACGCACGGTTTTTTCAACCACCACTTCACCCTCGCGCGCGGGTGTCAGCTCGGTCACCGGCACCAGCAAGCCTTTGCGCTCCACCACTTTGCGCTGGTGAGCGTAGTAGAGCGAGGGCAGAGCGATCTGCTCGCGCTCGATGTATTGCCACACATCCAGCTCGGTCCAGTTGGAGATTGGGAACACGCGGAAGTGTTCTCCGGGCTGAATCCGGGTGTTGAACAGCGTCCAGAGCTCGGGCCGCTGGGCCTTGGGTTGCCACTGGCCGAAGCTGTCGCGGTGCGAGAAGATGCGCTCTTTGGCGCGGGCCTTTTCTTCGTCGCGGCGAGCGCCGCCTATCAGCGCGTCAAAACGGAATTCGTCAATGGCTTCCAGTAACGTCACTGACTGGTGCACATTGCGCGATTCGCCGGGGTGGGCCAGGCGCACGGTGCCACGCTTCATGGAATCTTCAACGTTGCGCACGATCAGTTCGGCGCCCAATTCTTTTGCGCGCAAGTCGCGAAAATCCGTGACCTCGTGGAAGTTGTGGCCGGTGTCGATCATCAACAGCGGATAGGGAATACGACCCACACCGAAGGCCTTCTCGGCGCACTTGAGCATGACCAGCGAGTCCTTGCCGCCTGAAAACAGCAGGGCGGGGCGCTCAAAAGCTGCCGCCACTTCGCGCAGGATAAAGATGGTTTCTTCCTCGAGGGCATCGAGGTGAGAATTGGACAGCCGGGCGATGGAGAGCTCCGGGTCGGCTGGCAACAGTTTGGATGGTGTACGGGCGTTCATAAGTCAGTGTGCAAGGTGCAGACCGCATTCGCGGTTGTCCTCGCCCTTGGTGGGGTCAACGTAGTCAAAATTATTGGGCAGGCCATGGGTCTCACAGTACTGGTAGAGCTCTTTGGACGACCAGTGCAGGAGCGGCGCGACCTTGATGAGACCGTCGGGGTTGACGCTGATGGGATCCATCTGGGCGCGTACGGCGGTGTCGGTAGCGCGCAAGGCCGTGAACCAGACCTGCGGCGCAGTTTCGCGCAGGGCGCGGGTAAAGGGCTCGAGCTTCACCTCTTCGGTGAAGGCCGCATGGCGGGGATCATCCAGCGCCGGGGTCGACCCCTCTACGGCTTCGCGGTGCGCGCGAGAGCGGCGCGGCAAGTAAATGTGCAGGTCCAGCTTGAGCAGCTTGGTCACTTCGTCGGCAAAGCGGTAAGTGGCCTCGGTGTTGTAGCCGTTGTCCATCCATACCACCGGAACGCGAGGGTTGGCGCGCGTTACCATGTGCAGGATGACAGCCTCGAAGGGGCGAAAATTGGTGGTGACGATGGCTGGCCGGCTCAGTGCTATGGCCCAGTCCACCAGGCCCTGTGCATTGCGGCCTAGTTCTGCGTTGATTTTTGCAAGGTCGAGAGTCATGGTGTTCAGGCAGCCGCCGTCTCGGTGAAATGTGGTTGTACTTGTACCGCGTCACCCTGGTAGCGGCCCACTTTGTGCCCGGGGTAGGACGCCAGCACGCGCTCGGCAATGGCCCTGTCCTGGTCGGCGCGCAGCACTGCAACGTCAAAGCCGCTGCGTTCCATCTGGGCCAACTGGTCGGCCAGCACATCGCCGGTGGCGCGGATTTCACCGCTGAACTCACGTCGGCGGCGGAGCAAAAAGGCCTGGCTAAAGGCGCGGCCGTCGGAGAATTTTGGAAAATGAAGGTCGATACGGGTCACGCCTTCAAGCGAGACCAGCAACGGGTCGGCGTCGTTGGCGAGCACCAGAACGGCGGTGTTTTCGGTGGCAACGTGATCGGCAAATGGCAAAAGTTTCATGTGGTTCTCCTCAGGCGGCTACAGCAGCCACGGTGGCAGGAGCGGGAAAGCGTGCGCCCTTGGCGGCTTCCTTGAAAGGATCCATGCCGACGCGGCGCAGGGTTGAAATAAAGGTTTCGCCTGCTTCGCGCTGGCTGCGGTAGGTGTCCAGCACAGCCTCGATCACCTCAGGCACTTCAGCCGCAGAGAACGAGGGCCCCACCACCTTGCCGGGAACCGGGTTGCCACTCAGTGCGGAACCATCGGAGCCGCCCAGCGACACCTGGTACCACTCCAGGCCGTCTTTATCCACACCCAGAATGCCGATATGGCCGCTGTGGTGGTGACCGCAGGAGTTGATGCAGCCGCTGATGTGCAGGTCGATCTCGCCCAGGTCGTGCAGCTCGTCCATGTCTTGATAACGCTCGGTGATGGCTTCTGCAATCGGGATGGAGCGCGCATTGGCCAGCGAGCAGAAGTCGCCGCCCGGGCAGGCAATCATGTCTGTCAACAGTCGGATGTTGGGTTTGGCAAAACCAGCCTTGCGGGCGGCGCGCCAGAGCTCTGGCAATTCGTCGCAACGCACCCATGGCAGCAGCAGGTTCTGATCGTGCGTGACGCGCACTTCACCTGCGCTGAACTGATCCGCCAGGTCGGCCGCTATGTCGAGCTGATCGGCAGTGGCATCGCCAGGGGCTTGCCCCAGACGTTTGAATGACAGCGTCACTGCGCGCAGATCAGGGTTTTGATGCGGCGCCACGTTTTGCTTGAGCCAGCGGCCAAACTCAACATCGTCTTCAGCCGCGGCGCGCAGGATATTCGCAATTTTGGCGTCAGCACTCTTGCGGTCGCAGTTGAGCTTGGGAGGCACAAAGCAGGCTGTTACGCGGTCCAGCTCTGCCTGGGTGATGGTGTGCGGGCCACCGTCGTGCTCCATGATCTGCTTGTATTCAGCTTCGACATCGTCGATGTATTTTTGGCCCTCTGCCTTGACCAGAATCTTGATGCGCGCCTTGTACATGTTGTCGCGGCGGCCGTAGCGGTTGTACACACGGACAACTGCTTCCAGGTAATTCATGATCTGGTGCCACGGCAAAAACTCGCGGACCACAGTCCCGGTGATCGGGGTGCGACCCATGCCGCCACCCACCAGCACCTTGAAGCCCAGCTCACCATCGGCATTGCGGACCATGTACAGGCCGACGTCATGCCAGGCCGTTGCGGCGCGGTCTTCAAGGGCGCCGCTGATGGCGATCTTGAACTTGCGGGGAAGGAATGCAAACTCGGGATGCAACGTGCTCCACTGACGCAGGATTTCGCCAAACGGACGCGGATCGGCGATTTCATCAACGGCAATGCCCGCCCGCTCGTCGCTGGTGATGTTGCGGATGCAATTGCCGCTGGTCTGGATGCCGTGCATGTTGACGCTGGCCAGCAGGTCCATCACGTCAGCAGATTTATCCAGGGGAATCCAGTTGTACTGGACGTTCTGGCGCGTTGTGAAATGGGCGTAGCCGGTAGTCAACTTGGACGCAACCGAGAGGCCGTTTTTGAGGTTGACCGGGCCGAGCTTGTCTTGCGCTGCTTGCGCCTCATTAAACAGCGCGGCATTGGGCTGGTCGTACTCGCGTGCAATTTTGGCCAGCACGCGCACCTGCGCGCTCGAGAGCTCGCCATAAGGAACGGCCACACGCAGCATGGGTGCATAACGCTGGACATACCAGCCATTTTGCAGACGCAAGGGGCGAAACTCGTCTTCAGGCAACTGGCCAGCTTGCCAGCGGGTGAGCTGGTCACGGTACTGGTCAGCGCGTGCCTGGACGAACTGGCGGTCAAATTCGGTGTATTGATACATGGCTGTCAGAGATCAAAAAGTGGATTCAGATGGCGATTAATTTGACGCCGGCATAAGCAAGCAGCACAGAGAGCAGCGAGCGAATGACGCGGTCGGGAGTCTTCTGCACCAGTCGCGAGCCCAGCCAGATGCCGGGCAACGAGCCGAGCAGCAGCTTGGCAAGCAGTGGCCAATCGACGGATCCGAGGGATGCATGCCCGAGACCCGCCACCAGCGTGAGGGGAACGGCATAGGCAATATCCGCAGCGACGATGCGGGGCAGAGGCAGCAGAGGATACAGCAGCATCAATGCGGTGACGCCGATGGCCCCCGCGCCGACGGATGTCAAGGTGACAAGCGTACCGATCAAGGCACCAAAAAGAATGGGCAGGCTCCAGTGCCGTGGCCGGGTGGCCTGCGCAAGCTCTGCATCCGGAATGCCGCGAAGTATCTGCTTGCCGCGAATGGCTTTGTAAAGCGTGGCGGCGGCGGTCAGCAGCAGGGCGACGCCCAAGGTCATGGTCATGGCGCGCTGCACAGCCGGATTGCCGGGTCCCAGGGTATGCAACACGTACAAGGTAACCAGAGCCGCCGGAATACTGCCTGCGCTAAGGGTGCCCACCAGGCGCCACGGCACAATCCGTTGGCGCGCCAGGCTCACAGTGCCTCCCATCTTGGTAAAAGCAGCAAACAGAAGGTCGGTACCGATGGCGAGGTGCGGCTTGACACCGAAAAAGAAGATCAGCAGCGGCGTCATCAGGGAGCCCCCACCGACGCCGGTCAGCCCCACGATGAGACCCACGGCAAACCCAGCAAATACAAAAGCGAAATCGTGCATAAGCCGGAGACTGTAAAACTGAGGCATATAAAAACAAACTACAGTTTTGTTCAGCGCTTATGCGGATAAGCTTATTCCCCAGTGTTTATGCGGCATACGGGACGATATTGAGGCGCTAGCTCATAAAGAGCGTCTTGCGGAACGCCATCGTGGCGGCCCCATAATCAATCAAAAATGACAACGAGGAGCGGTGTGAAAAAGGTTTCCGTCAAGTTCTATGGGTTCAATGAAACCGAGCTTCGCTCGCTGGAAACCGTGTTTCGTCTGTCCGAATCGCGCGACACCGTTTATTCGGCCTGGACTCCGGAGTCCACGGACGAGCCCGACATTCTGTTGATTGAGGGCGACAGCTGGGAGGCGGTGCTGGAGTTGGCCAATCCTGTACATGATGGCCTCAAGCTGATCTGGGTGGGAGTGGATGCACCGGCTCATGCGTGGCGGGTTTTTCCTGCCCCGGTGAAGTGGTCAGCGGTGATTGAGTCCATGGACGAGGAGTTTTCACCTCCGCCTCAAGCTTCCATGGACGACGCCCCCATTGATCTGGATCTTCTGCACGAAGAAGACATGCGCGTGCAGTTTGACGAAGAGGACAACACCGCACCCTCCGAACTGGAGCCTGAGCTCCCTCCCGAACCGGAGCGCCGGGTGTTGGTGGTCGATCAAAATCGGGAGGACCGGCTTTACCTCAGAGCCAAACTGGCGACTGCGGGCTTGTTTGAAATTGATGAAGCGTCAAGTGGTGCGGAAGCACTGGAGTTTTTGCGGCGGCGTCATTACCACCTGATCACCGTAGACCTCGAGCTGGGCGACATGGACAGCTGGCAATTGATGCAAACCATTGAGCGCACCCGTCCTGTCATTGCTCATGTGTGGGTTACTGGCACAAAGCTGGCCTGGTACCAGGGTTGGCGAGCCTGGTTTGCCGGCGCAGAGGCGAGTTTGAAGAAACCCTTGCTACCGGCCCGTCTCAATGAGTTGCTACAAAAAGTATAGCTAACATTGACCGTGGTTAAAGGGCGAGGCGCCGAAACGGCTTAATACCCTGGCCCCCGAATGCGAAAACGACCGGCCCACAGCGCGCGGGCCATGCGTGATTCAACCGGAAGCGGTTCGCCATGCAGTTGAGCTGCCAGCAGTTCGGCGCACAGCACGGCAAAGGTCAGCCCGCGCGAACCCATGGCCGTGCTGGTCCACAAGCCCGGCAACAGGTCTCCATCTACTGCCCCCACCAAAGGCAACCGGTCGGGTGAGGCACAGCGCACGCCAGCCCAGGCCAAGGCAGTGCCCTTCTGAAATTCATTAGCCAGTTGGGAAGCTACGGCTGGCAGCAAGGATTGCAGCCGTGACAGATTCTCTTGTTGATTGTCCGGGCGCAACTCCGTGTTGTTCTGGTCCCGCTCAAAGCTGGCGCCGCACAGCCACATCCTGCCTTCGTGCGTTGGTACGTCGGGAATAAAGCTCCCGTTACCGTTAACTGGAAAAGCTGGAAATGCGGTGTCCTCGCCATCCCGCCAGCCCCAGGACACCTGTCCGCGGATGGCTTGCAAAGGAAGTCCGCCATCTACCAACAGCTTGCTTGCATACCCCGCCGCCAGCACCACCAGATCGGCCTTCGCAAGGCTGCCGCCGTTCGCATCTTGCGCATGCCAAAGCCCGGTAGTGGCGTCGCGCTGCAACTGCGATACGTCCGCGTTGCCCCGCCATTGAATGCCCGGCTGCGACAAGAGGACTTCAACCAATCGGGCCGGTTTGATCCAGCCTGCTTTTCGGTGCCAGCAAGCTGAAGCAGACGTTGAGGTCGCGGACCCGATTTGCGCTCTTGTGGCGAGGCTGCTCCAATCGCTTCCCGCTTCGCTCCAGTCGGACGGCAGGCCGCGGCTGTTGTCCAGCCGAAGCTCCAGTACGCCGCTTGCCTGCCAGTCGCTCCATTCCTGCAACAAGGTTTGCGCCTGTTGCAGCGTTGCGCGCACCCCGCAGCGCGACAGGCGCGACAACAAGCTGTCGTCTGGCGAGACATGCGGCACCAGCAGGCCAGCTGGCAGGCCAGAGGCTCCACCGGCTGGCGCTTCGTTTGAATCAAGCACCTCTACCTGCCAGCCGCGTCTGGCCAGGCTGGCTGCAACGGCCGCGCCAGCCAGACCACCGCCTATGACGATGCAGGTTGTCGGCGTCACTGCCGCGGGCCGCTCCGCCTTGCGCGGCGCCCACCGCGGGTTGAACTCGCCGTGCAGGTTGTCCCGTTTGGGCGGAAGGCCGGCTGTTTTGGTGACCGAGAAGCCGCAATGGGTCAGGCCGTCCAGCACCGAGCGGGCGACGGTCCAACTGGTAACGCGAGTGCCACGGCGGCAGCACCGCGCTACGGCTTTAAGGGTGTGCAGGTCCCACATGTCGGGATTTTTGGATGGGCTGAATCCGTCCAGATATACAGAGTCAGCTTCAAACACCTGCTCGCGCAGCACGGCTTTGGTGTCCCCAATACAGAGGGTCAGCAGAACGCGTCCCTCTTCAAACACCAGGCGATGAAAACCCGGTAGAAGCCCCCACAGCTGCGCCGCAAGCTGCTCAGCCAGAGGCATCAACTCGGGATGTGCGGCCGCTGCGCGCAACACGTCAGCCGCGCTGGCTGGATGGGCTTCGGTGGACACGAAATGCAGCAGGCGAGGGCGCTGCAGGTCGGCCTTCCACGCTTGCCAGGTGACGAGAAAGTTCAGCCCCAGACCGAAGCCCGTCTCCAGGATGCGCCATTGCGGCCGGTCAGCCCATGCTGCGGGAAGTCCGCAACCGTGCAAAAAAACTTCGCGCGATTGCGCCAATCCGCCCAACTCGCTGCGGTAGCGGTCGCCGTAGCGCGGGCTGTAAGGTGTGCCGTCTTCTAGCCATTCGATCGGCTCAGCCACGGTGCGGTTTCCGGATCCAGACCAGCATGGGCCGCGGATCTGGCTTTGCCAGTCCGCAGGCGCAGCGCCCCTCTTTTTCGTGCAAGGGGCAGCGCACTGCCGAAGGCACGCGAAGCGACAAGCGTGGGGGCCCTAATTACTCAGTCGGAGGAACGTATCCCTGAACCTTGTCCGCACCACTTCCAAAGAAATGCTGCTCCATCTGCCGGGCCAGGTATTGGCGGGCGCGTGCATCTGCCAGATTCAGGCGGTTTTCATTGACCAGCATGGTTTGCTGCTTCATCCAGTCCGCCCAGGCTTGTTTGCTGACTTCTTCCCAGAGGCGTTTGCCCAAAGGGCCGGGGTAGGGCGGAAAGTCCAGACCTTCGGCTTCCTTGCCGAGCTTGATGCAATTGACGGTGCGTGCCATTAGGAATTCTTTCGTGACGGGGTTGTTATAGATGATCTGGGTATTAAGAAACGATTTTTTATTCGTTCCTGTTTTGGCTCGATGCTTCCAGAATCCATTTTCTTATTTAAATCGCATGCAAATGCACCTGGAACAAGAAAGCAGACCATGACTACACGCCGCCATTTTATGAATGTTTCCGTCCACCTGGCATTGGCCGTGGGCCTGGCAGGGTCAGCCGCCGTTGCGCTGGCCCAGAAACCCCCAGTGACATTGCTCAATGTGTCTTACGACCCTACGCGCGAACTGTATGTTGAGTACAACGCCGCATTCGCTAAGCACTGGAAGGCCAAGGCCGGCCAGGACGTCACCATCAAGCAATCCCACGGCGGCTCGGGCAAGCAGGCCCGCTCCATTATTGACGGGTTGGATGCCGATGTGGCCACCCTGGCACTGGCAGGCGACACCGATGCGCTGGTCAAGAACGGCGGCTGGCTGGCTGCCGATTGGCAGAAGAAGCTGCCGCACAATTCCTCGCCTTACACCTCGACCATCGTCTTGGCTGTGCGCGAGGGCAATCCCAAGGGCATTAAGGACTGGGATGATCTGATTCGCCCTGACGTCAAGGTCATCACGCCCAACCCTAAAACATCCGGCGGCGCGCGCTGGAACTACCTGGCCGCCTGGGAGTTTGCGAAACGCAAATACGGCAGTGATGCCAAAGCCAAAGAGTTTGTGGCCAAGCTGTACGGCAATGTGCCGATTCTGGACACTGGCGCACGCGGCTCCACCATCACTTTTGCCCAGCGCGCCCAGGGCGACGTTCTAATTGCCTGGGAAAACGAGGCCTACCTGCTTGAGAAAGAATTTGGCGCCAAGTTTGATGTGGTGGCTCCGTCCATCAGCATTTTGGCCGAGCCAGCCGTTGCAGTCGTGGACAAAAACGTAGACAAAAAGGGCACCCGCGCAGTTGCAGAGGAATACCTGAAGTTTCTCTACTCCGAAGAAGGCCAGGACATTGCTGGCAAAAACTTCTATCGTCCGGCTGTTTCGCAAAAGGCCATTGCCAAGTACGCGAAACAGTTTCCCAAACTGAACCTCTTCAGCATTGATCAGGCTTTTGGTGGCTGGGCGAAGGCCAACAACGAGCACTTCATCGACGGCGCCAGTTTTGACCAAATCTACAAAAACAAATAATCACATGTCGAAAAGTGGCAGCCCAGTGAGTTTGTAGGCGGGAGAGCCCCGGCGGGGCGGTATTATTTGCTATAAAAAAAATAGCTGCCTGCGCTTATGGTTATTGGGCCAGTGCCGGTTTTGGCTCATGAATCCGGTTAAAATACTGGCTAGGCGCGACGGCGCCACAACCACATAGAAGGAGCCACCATGGCCAGAGCTGATGCCAAAACCACCGTACTCGCAGACGGGCTGCGCTACAAGTCAAAGGTGTCGGGTTCTCCCTTCGTAGCCTCCGCCTCCTTTGGCGCCGCCACCATGTCCTGTTTCATGTGCGGTAAGCACCGCCCCCGTTCCCTGATGGGTACACGCAAAGTCCTGGGCAAATCCCATGCGGTTTGCTCGCCTTCCTGCAAGGCGCTGGATGAGGCTGCAGGCTGATTTCCCGGATTTGAACTCCTGAGGCGTTAGCCAGCCTTAGTAGAGGCGCACGTTCAGCGTCGGAAGCGTCCTACTCGCCTGAGTGGGTCGCATTTCTAGAGTGGAAGTTTCCCCATCCAAGGAGCTTCCATGCTGGCCATGAATTACCGCGGGCCTTACCGGGTCCGCGCTGAGCAAAAAGCCGATCCACAAATTGAACACCCGGGTGACGCCATTGTCCGCGTCACACGCTCGTGCATTTGTGGGTCAGACCTGCACCTCTATCACGGGCTGATGCCCGATACACGGGTCGGTTCGACCTTTGGCCATGAATTCACAGGCGTGGTGGAAGAGGTTGGCACAGCGGTGCAAAACCTCAAGGTTGGCGACCACGTGCTGGTGCCATTCAACGTTTTTTGCGGCTCCTGCTATTTCTGTAAGCGCGAGCTTTACAGCAACTGCCACAACACCAATCCAGAGGCCAGCGCCATAGGCGGTATTTACGGCTATTCGCACTCCACGGGCGGTTATGACGGCGGCCAGGCTGAATATGTCCGCGTGCCCATGGCTGATGTCGGGCCAACCGTCATCCCTTCTGACCTGGACCTGGACGACGCGGTGCTGCTTACCGACGCTTACCCAACGGGTTATCAGGCGGCAGAAATGGGTGATATTGCAGAGGGCGACACGGTGGTGGTATTTGGCGCCGGGCCGGTTGGCATTTTTGCCGCCAAGTCGGCGTGGCTGTTGGGAGCGGGCCGCGTCATTGTGGTGGACCATGTGGAGTATCGGCTGGAGTTTGTCAAGAAATTTGCGCAGTGCGAAGTCGTCAACTTCAAGGACGTGGCCGACATGGCCATCCATATCAAAAAGATGACCGACTGGCTGGGCGCAGACGTGTGTATTGACGCGGTGGGTTGTGAGGCAGCGGGCAGCTTTGCGCAGTCGCTGACCGGCGTCAAACTCAAGCTGCAGGGTGGGGCGGCCACCGTGTTGCACTGGTGTATCAACAGCGTGCGCAAAGGCGGCAGGGTGTCGATTGTTGGCGTGTATGGCCCCACGTTCAACGCGATTCCGATTGGCAACGCCATCAACAAGGGCCTGACGCTTCGCATGAACCAGGCCAGCGTCAAGCGCCATCTACCGCGTCTGATCGAGCACATCCAGGCTGGCCGTATCAAACCCAGCGAGGTGATCACCCATCGCGTGCCGCTCGAAGAAGTCTCGGACGCGTATCACATCTTCTCCAGCAAGCTTGATAACTGCATCAAGACTGTGCTGATTCCGCCGCGCGCCATGGCCGCAGCCTGACCAACAAGGACACGCACCATGGACACAGCAACACGCATTCAGGCGCCCCGGGAAATCCCTGCGAAATACGCCCACATCCCGGGCTGGGGGGCAGACCTTGACCATGCAGATCGTCCCGCCTATCCGATGGAACGCATGCCGGCGCGACTGGAGGGCGCGCATCAGCACGAACCCGTGCCGCAAGAGCAGAACGTTGAGGTCCTGCTGTCCAGCGAGCGGCCTGCGATGACGCCCCTGTTCGGCACCACGCTGCCGCCCTCGGGTCTGAGCGGCATGCTGCGACGTTTCGCCTTTCGGTTCAGCGAAAACGACATCCGCCACTGGATGATTCTTCTGTTCGCCGATCGGGTCAATGTTGTGGAGGGTTTGGGTTCTGACCTCAAGAAAGGTCACATTCCCAACGTCTTCGCCGAGATGGGTATCAAGGCAGAGTTCAAACACAATCGACCGGCCTTTGTGACCAAGGTGGCTGTCGCTTCCGCAGCTGGCGTGTTGATCGTCTTGTGGATGCGATCACGCCGACGCTGAAGCAATGGCGGGATTGTTGGCAATCAGCGAGAGTGCTACGACATCGATAGCAAACTATTCCCGTGTTTAAAGGGCCAGGTGCCAAAAACGTCATAAACATCTGCAGGTGTCCGTTTTTGGCTGGCGTAGCGGTGTGGCATGGGGCAGACTTGAGCCATGCATCTTGTTATTGACCATCTTCCTGACTCGCCAGCATGTTGAGCGGCATTGACTGGAGCCCATCCATTCGCAAGCTGAAGGACAGCGGCAATGTCGTTTTGCCGCGGTTGCTGAGCCCTGAACAGTGCCGCGACATCGTCAAGCTGTATCCCCAAAACACCCGCTTTCGAAGCCGCGTGGTCATGGCGCGCTACGGTTTTGGCAAAGGTGAATACCAGTATCTCAGCTACCCACTCCCGGAGCTGGTGCAAGAGCTGCGTACCGCGTTGTACCCACAACTGGTGGGCGTTGCCAACGCCTGGAACGAAGCAATGGATATTCCGGTTCGTTTCCCGCCAGATCACGCCGCCTTCCTCGCGCGCTGCCATGCTGCCGGTCAAACCCTGCCTACGCCGCTGCTGTTGCGTTATGAAGAGGGCGACTTCAACTGCCTGCACCAGGATCTGTATGGGGAGCACGTGTTTCCGCTGCAGGTGGTCGTGTTGTTGTCGCAGCCTGGCGCGGACTTCACAGGTGGGGAGTTTGTAGTGACCGAGCAACGCCCGCGCATGCAGTCGCGGGCTGAGGTGGTGCCATTGACCCAAGGTGATGCCGTGGTTTTCGCCGTGCATCACCGGCCGGTGCAGGGGAGCCGGGGCTTTTACCGTGTCAACATGCGCCACGGCGTGAGTCAGCTGCGCTCAGGCCAGCGCCACACACTGGGCATTATTTTTCATGATGCGCAGTAGCCCGGCGCATGCAATCAAGCGGTGACTGCTGAACTTTTTGAAGACATGGCGCCGGAAAAGGGCGCGCAGACGGTGATGGCACCGGGCGCAATGCTCTTGCATGGCCTTGCGAGGGCCGTTGACGCGGCACTCTTGCGGGGGTTAGAGGACGTCATTGCCAGCGCTACGCTACGCCACTTGACCACACCCGGTGGTTACACGATGTCGGTTGCCATGAGCAACTGCGGCCCGCTCGGCTGGGTTTCAGACCGCAGCGGCTATCGTTATGAGGCGCTGGATCCCTTGTCAGTACGCCCGTGGCCTGTGATTCCGCCTTGCTGGATGGATCTGGCTGTGGAGGCAGCGGTGCAGGCCGGGTACCAACGTTTTCAGCCCGACGCCTGCCTTGTCAACATGTATGAGCCAGGCGCGAAGCTTTCGCTGCATCAGGACAAGGACGAGAAAGATTTTTCAGCGCCCATTGTTTCGGTCTCATTGGGGCTTCCAGCAACTTTTCTGTTTGGCACCGGCAGTCGCAGCGACAAGCCGCAACGCCATCGCCTGGTTCATGGGGACGTGGTGGTCTGGGGTGGACCGGCGCGTCTGGCCTACCACGGTGTGGCACCGCTGGCCGATGGCGAGCACCCCTTGCTGGGCAGGCGCCGCATCAACCTGACTTTTCGTCGTGCCGGCTAGAAATCTTCTGTCTTGAGCAGCAGTGGGTTGTCTGCGGTGTAAGTTACGCCCGCCACCATCACGTCCAAAGCCCGCGCGTGAATCATTTCAGCGTCGAGTTCGTAGGCTTTTTTCAGGGAGTCCGGCCCCTGCATCGCGCCAAAGTGATCTTCCATGGCCCCGCGTGAAATCCTGACTGGAATTTTCACGCCCGCGTGCAGCATTGAAAAGTTCAGCCATTCGCCGTGGTCTTCGACATCAAAGAACGCATCCATGGGATTCCCTCCTGAAGATCCGACAAGGGTAGCGGAGCGGCTGCCCTGCGTACAGTCCATCAAACCCGCAAAGGACCGGTTTGGATGGCCAATCCTGGCGAGCAGGTCTCAGCTTGCAGGGGGGACGAGGAGGGTAAAAAAATGCCTCTAGCCCATATAGAACGGTCGGCTAATGCTACTAAACATGTAGCAAAACGGCTTATCGCGCTTTACTTCGTGGGGACTGGCTCAGTCCGCTTTCCAGCCGCCGGCGCATCCGCATTGGCACTGCGACGCGGAGGCAACGCTTCCGGCTGAGGCTTGTCCGCATGCGAGCCATGCTCGTGGGCGTAGACCCAGGTGAACTCGGCGCCCAGCAGGAAGATCTGTGCCGAGTAATACACCCACAGCAACAGCACCACAAGCGAACCTGCCGCTGCGAACGAGGAAGTGACGCTGCTTTTACCAATATAGAGGCCAATCAGCGCCTTGCCGATTTCAAATAAAACAGCGGTTACGGCGGCCCCAATCCATACGTCGCGCCAGCTCACCTTTGCCTGCGGCATGATCTTGAAAATCATGGCAAACAGCACCGTGGCTACGCCCAGGGAAATCAACATGTTGATAATCTGCAGCAGCACCTCCCAGCCGGGAAGAAGGCCGTTGGCCCACCCGCCAAAGGCGGCCAGTCCCGCACTGACCACGAGTGACACAGCCAGCAGAAAAGCCAGACCCAGAATAAAACCTAGCGAGAGCAAGCGGCTGCGCAGTGTGTCCCAGATGCCAGACCTCTTTTTTTGCTCTTCAGGCACTTGCCATACCCGGTCCAGCGCGCTTTGAAGCTCGGCAAACACCGTGGTGGCGCCAATGATCAGCACCACAATGCTCACGCCGGTAGCCACAAGACCCTTGGCCGGCTTGTTGGCGCTTTTAATCAGGGCCTCAACCCCTTTGGCCCCTTCATCCCCAATCAACCCAGAGAGCTGGGCGACGATTTCGCCTTGCACCGCGTCCCGACCCCAGACCAGTCCGGCCACGGCAATCACGATGAGGAGCAGCGGCGCAATCGAAAACACCGTGTAGTAAGAAATGGCGGCGCCCATGCTGGGTGCGTAATCGTCGATCCATGCAAAAACTGATTTTTTGGCGAGCTGATAAAAGCGCTGAAGTTTCATGGCGATCCCGGTTTATGCCGAGGCGCCAGTGTTGCAAAGGCCGCGCTCTGAAGCCGTCAGCCTGCTTTTGCGTCTGATGTAGGCGTCGGCCCCATCCGGGCCGGGCCGCTCGGGCTGCCTCGCGGGTGTTTGGCTGGTAGGCCTCCGTGGCGGGCAAGGCCTTGATTTCAACATCGGCTGCGTTGACGGCGGCAGTTTTGCTGGGACCGTTACGCGTCGCAGGCAGTGCGGAAGTGCTCTCTTAGTACGAATCGGGCATAAATTAAGAACGATATATTCTTTTGAGTTTTAAGAACAACTCCCCAAAATGCGTTTTTCGAATATGCATTGGCCGGAGTTTTCATGATCGTTCCCGTCCCCGTTATTCATCGCATTCAGTTGGTCCGCCGCTAAAGGTCGAGGAGACAAGTGCGTTTCATCATCGTCCCCGGCTGGCGCGACTCCGGCCCCGGCCACTGGCAAAGCCTGTGGGCTGAGCGCCTGGAGGGCGCCGTGCGTGCAGCAGGACGACTGGATCACGCCTTCGCAGCAGGCATGGGTGTCAACGCTGGCCAACACCATTCTTGCGCAGCGGAGTCCCGTCATCGTCGTAGCCCACAGTCTTGGATGCATCGCCACAGCGCATCTTCCTGCTGAAGCTGCGGCGTGCATCCAGGGCGCTTTGCTGGTGGCCCCGGCCGACCCCGAGCGACGCGCCATCCTCAGCGACTTTGCGCCCGTGCCTTACCAAAAGCTGCCTTACCGCAGCGTGCTGGTAGCCAGCAGCAACGACCCGTATTGCCCGGTGCGCCTGGCGGGCGCTTATGCGCGTGCCTGGGGCAGCGAATTTGTTCGGATCCAGGACGGCGGCCATATCAACATCGAGTCCGGCCACGGCGAATGGCCGCTGGGCGTGGCCCTGTTGCAGTCGCTGGCGGCAGATGCGCCGGTGGCCATACAGCTGCATTCACCTATTTCCTCTTCAACTTCTTCCTCCTCACTTTCCTCCCTGGTAAACGCATGACTTCCAAATTCAAACTTGTTCTGGCCGCACTCGCACTGGCCTCCAGCAGCCTGGCTTCGGCCCAGACCTTGCTCAACGTCTCTTACGACGTGGCCCGTGAGTTCTACAAGGACTACAACACCGCCTTTGTTGCGCACTACAAAAAAACGACCGGCAAAGACATCAAGATCGACCAGTCGCACGGCGGCTCCAGCGCGCAGGCGCGCTCGGTCAACGACGGGTTGGAGGCTGACGTGGTGACCATGAACACCACCACCGACATTGAATTTTTGGCAGGCACAGGCGTGGTGGCCAAAGACTGGGCCAAGCGCTTTCCCAACGACGCGTCGCCAACCACCTCGACCATGTTGTTCTTGGTGCGCAATGGCAATCCAAAAAACATCAAGGACTGGGACGACCTGATCAAGCCTGGCGTTCAGGTGGTGGTGGTCAACCCCAAAACCGGCGGCAACGGTCGTTATGCCTATCTGGGCGCCTGGGGTTATGTACGGAAAAAGGGCGGTACCGACGCGCAGGCAGCCGAGTTTGTTGGCAAGCTCTACAAAAACGTGCCTGTGCTTGGCAAGGGCGGGCGCGACGCAACCAGCATCTTTCTGCAGCGCAATACCGGCGACGTGCTGGTGACGTTTGAATCCGAGGTGGTCTCCATCAACCGCGAGTTTGGTGAGGGCAAGGTTGATGCGGTGTATCCGTCGTCCAGCATCGTGGCAGAAAACCCGGTGGCTGTGGTGGAGCGTACGGTCGCCAAAAAAGGCACGACGGAACTCGCCAAGGCCTACCTTGATTACCTTTATTCGGAAGAAGCACAGGAAATCGCTGCACGCCATGCCTTGCGTCCGCGCTCGCAAACCGTGCTGAAAAAATACGCCAGCACCTTCAAGCCGCTGCGGCTGTTCACGGTCAAGGACTATTTCGGATCACTCGGCGAAGCGCAAAAAGTGCACTTCAATGACGGCGGCCAGTTCGACAAGCTCTACACCGTTCGCTGATCGATGACTGCAGCCATTTTTTCTGCGGCGCATCCTCCTGCAGCCGCACCGGTGCGGCGCGCCGCCAAAAGAGTCCTGCCAGGCTTTGGCCTGACGCTGGGCTACACCCTGTTTTACCTGAGCATTATTGTTCTGATCCCTTTGTCTGCGCTGCTTTTCAAGACTTTCTCGCTGAGCTGGGATCAGTTCGTTACCGCAGTAACCTCGCCGCGCGTGATGGCCTCGTACCGTCTCACGTTTGGCGCGTCGCTGATCGCGGCGCTGGTCAATCTGGTTTTTGGCCTGCTGGTCGCCTGGGTGCTGGTGCGCTACAAGTTTCCCGGCAAAAAAATCATTGATGCGTTGGTGGACCTGCCCTTTGCGCTGCCGACTGCAGTGGCCGGCATCTCACTGACGGCTTTGCTGGCCAGCAACGGCTGGCTGGGCCAATACCTGGAGCCCATGGGCATCAAGCTGGCGTTTACGCCGGCAGGTGTGGTGATTGCGCTCATTTTTATCGGCCTGCCATTCGTGGTGCGCACGGTTCAGCCGGTGCTGGAAGACGCTGAAAAAGAGCTTGAGGAAGCCGCTACGGCATTGGGCGCAACCCGTCTGCAGATTTTTACCAAGGTGATTCTTCCGCACATTGCGCCTGCGTTGCTGACCGGCTTTGCCATGGCTTTTGCGCGCGCCATTGGGGAATACGGCTCGGTCATTTTCATCGCCGGCAATATGCCCATGATCTCGGAGATCACACCGCTGATCATCATTGGCAAGCTTGAGCAGTACGACTATGCCGGCGCAACCGCCGTGGCTGTCGTGATGCTGGTTATTTCCTTTGCTTTGCTGCTGATCATCAATGCTTTGCAAGCCTGGCAACGGCGCAACACGGGAGCACCAGCATGAAACAGGCCCCCACGCTTGTCGCTGCGCGAGCCTCCGGCAATGCGCCGCCCCTTGCACAAGAACGAGGGGCTGTGCCTGCTCCGGGTGGCCCTTCGCGGCGCACGGCCGCAGTTCGCTCCGGCACCACGGAGGCGCCGTGGGTTCGGTACACCCTGATCGGGATTGCGCTGGTTTTTCTCTTCCTCTTTCTCGTGCTGCCCTTGGCCGCAGTCTTCACCGAGGCTTTGCGCAAGGGATTCGGCGCTTACCTCGCCGCATTGCAAGAGCCCGACGCCTGGTCGGCTATCAAACTCACACTGATTGCCGCCGCGATTGCGGTGCCGCTCAATTTGGTGTTTGGTGTGGCCGCGTCCTGGGCCATTGCCAAATACGAGTTTCGTGGCAAATCCTTTCTGACCACGCTGGTGGACCTGCCGTTTTCGGTGTCCCCCGTGGTGGCGGGTCTGATGTACGTGCTGGTCTTCGGAGCCAATGGCTGGTTCGGCCCATGGCTGCTGGCCAACGACATCAAGGTTATTTTTGCAGTGCCGGGCATTGTGCTGGCCACGGTGTTTGTGACCTTTCCTTTCATTGCCCGGGAGTTGATCCCGCTCATGCAGGCCCAGGGGAACGACGAGGAGCAGGCCGCCATCGTGCTGGGCGCCACCGGCTGGCAAACCTTCTGGCATGTAACGCTTCCGAACATCAAGTGGGGTCTGCTGTATGGCGTGATCCTGACCAACGCGCGGGCCATGGGCGAGTTTGGTGCTGTATCTGTGGTCTCCGGCCATATCCGGGGGCAGACCAACACCCTGCCCCTGCACGTGGAAATTTTGTACAACGAATACCAGTCGGTGGCTGCGTTTGCTGTCGCTTCGCTGCTGGCCCTGCTGGCTTTGGTCACCCTGGTCATCAAGTCGGTGGCCGAGTGGCGCGCCGCACAGGAGCTTAAAGCGGCAGCCGAACTGCCGCCCGAGCGGCCCCCGGCATCAAAAACAGCGGTCATCGCCGCCAGTGCTTAGATGTCAAACATAACTACCCACCGTTCGCCCTGAGCTTGTCGAAGGGTCTCCTTTTCCCACAGGCAGGCTTCGACAGGCTCAGCCCGAACGGGAAAGACAGAAAGAAAAATCATGAGCATTGAAATCCGCAACGTCAGCAAACATTTTGGCAACTTTCAGGCGCTGGGCGATGTGAGCCTGGACATTGAATCTGGCGAACTGGTTGCCTTGCTGGGTCCATCGGGCTGCGGCAAGACGACCTTGCTGCGCATCATTGCCGGGCTGGAGACAGCCGATCAGGGAAGTATTTTGTTCAGTGGCGAAGACACGACCGATGTGCATGTGCGTGAGCGGCAGGTTGGCTTTGTGTTTCAGCACTACGCGCTGTTTCGCCACATGACAGTGTTTGAAAACGTGGCTTTCGGGCTGCGGGTAAAACCACGTGGGCTACGTCCGAGTGAGGCTGAAATCAAAAAGAAGGTGCACGATTTGCTGAGTCTGGTGCAACTGGATTGGCTGGCTGACCGCTTCCCGTCACAGCTTTCGGGTGGGCAGCGTCAGCGCATAGCTTTGGCGCGTGCCCTTGCGGTAGAGCCCAAGGTGCTGCTGCTTGACGAGCCGTTTGGCGCGTTGGACGCCAAAGTGCGCAAGGAGTTGCGTCGCTGGCTGCGCCGGCTGCACGACGACCTGCATGTCACCAGCATTTTTGTGACGCACGACCAGGAGGAAGCGCTGGAGGTTGCAGACCGCGTGGTGCTGATGAACCAGGGCAAGGTCGAGCAGATTGGTTCCCCCCAGCAGGTCTGGGATCACCCGGCCAGCCCGTTTGTATACGGTTTTCTGGGCGACGTGAACCTGTTTCAGGGCAGGGCGCATGAGGGCAAGATCCAGCTGGAAGGCATGCGTCTGGACTCTCCTGAGCTCCTTGGCGCGCAAAACGCCAAAGCGTTTGCTTACGTGCGACCGCATGACTTTGATGTGCAGCGCTACTCCCCCGGGGCAGAAGGCATCGCCGTGCAACTGAGCCGCGCCATCGTTATTGGTCCCATTGCGCGTCTTGAATTGATGCCTTCGGAGGAAAGTCAGCGAGCCGACCCTCTGATTGAGGCGCAAATCCCTTCGCAGCAATACCGGGAGATGGGCTTGCGTGAGGGTGACATGCTGGTGTTGAGCCCGCGCCATGCGCGGGTCTTCGTGGATGCGGGAGAGGGAATTTAGTGGTTTTTGGCAGTGCGGCGAAGCGGCTTCTTCGCACAATTTTGTAAGACGTCGCCCTACAGCTTGGGCGTGCAAACCAAGGGGAAAATTTATTCAAGGTGTCTTGTTCGAGGGAACAAACACACCTTTTATTAACCATCAGTTTTCCAACATTGGGAGCCTTTATGCTGAAAACCACTCTCGCCATTGCCGTTGTTTCTCTCGGTGCCATCGGCCTGACAGCCTGCGACGTTAAAAAAACCCAGGAGGGCAATGTCACCGTTCCTCAAGTGGAAGTGACCAAGACCAAAGAGGGTGACGTCACTCTGCCCAAATATGACGTGACACCTCCTGACGTCAAAGTCGGTACCACGGACAAGACCGTGACAGTGCCAACAGTGAAAACCGAAGAAAAAACCATTTCGGTTCCTACCGTGACCGTTACTCCGGCGCCTGACAAGAAGTAAACATCATGTCGCCACAAGAGCGGGCGTAAACCCGCTCTTGTGCGCTGGTATCGCCGTATTTGCGGCATATCTTTGTTCCCCGGTCCCGCCATCTGTGCGCGCCAACAAGTCGTGTTCAGACTCGGGAACTAATCTCCCACTAAACTCACGAACCTTCGGGAATTTCCTGAATTAACAAGGTCGTGATGCTTTTCAATTTTCTGGCGACGGCACCGCGCCGCGTGTTTGGTCTGGTGTGTGTCGCTTGTCTGGCAATGCTGGCCTTTGGCTTGTATCTGCAGCACGTTGTTGGGCTCGAGCCGTGCCCCATGTGCATCGTCCAGCGCTACGCACTGATTCTGGTTGCCCTGAGCTGCGGCCTGACTGCCATAACAAAGCGGGGCGCTTTGCTTCTCACGGGGGCATTGGTCACGTTGCTGTTTTCGGCGTTCGGCGCCTTTGTGGCCGCACGCCAGAGTTTCCTCCAGTGGTATCCGCCTGAGGTGGCCTCTTGCGGGCGTGATTTTTACGGGATGATTGAGACTTTTCCACTCAAACGCGCCATCCCCATGATCTTCAAAGGCAGCGGCGATTGCACAAAGATAGACTGGACCTTCCTGGGCCTTTCAATCGCCAACTGGTCATTCTTGTGTTTTGTGGCCATCGCCTTGGTCATGCTGGCTCTGCTGGTGTCGCGATCACGCAAGCCCGCCGCATATTGATCCGGCCCGAATAATCGTAAGTTTCTTGTCCTTTCGCCCTCGGCTTGTCGAAGGGTCGGAAACGTTGCGGGCGGCTACTTAAACGGTTTGCGGCGACTGCTTGTACAGAACGGGCTCATCAGCGAGCACGGGTGGCTTGTTGGCCACATCGCGGCGCTCCATCCGGTCTTCCAGCTCGCCGATGTAAGCTGCCGTTGCGTTTTCAGACTGTTCAATTTTGTCGATGAGGACTTGTTGGGTTTGCGCCAGCCGTTCAGCCAGGACAGTTGCCTGTGCGGACTCCCGGTTCAGGGCAGTTGCTGTCTGGGCATCGAGAAATTGCCGCAGTTCGGTAAAGCGCGAAGCTTCTGCCTTGTCGGCAAGATCACGTTGCGTCGTCAGGTCCCTTGCGTACTGGCGAGTCTCGAGCAGATGCCTGCCCTGCATATAAAGCGTGGTCGCGAGAAACATCGCCATCACAGCAAGCAGCAGAACCAGTAGCAACAAACCCAGCGGTGCCTGCACGGTGGCAAAACCGACGCTTAACAGGGATGAGCGGGTAAATTCATCGACATTCAGTGCCGCAAATCCGGCCACCAACAGGATGGCCACAATCAGAACAATGGTTCGGGTACGCATATTCAAGACTCCAAAAAACGGAAGTCTTATGGTCACTGCGCCAGGCTGAGCGGTCTGTAGGCAAAAGGCCTGTTTACGCGGCTGGCTTCACCGGGTTTTGGCTCTCTGCGGTACTCTCGGCTAACCCGTCCTCTACCTGGGATTCCATGGCCTCGGCTGCTTCCTCGTTCAGGGCCTTGGCAGAGCGCTGCGGTTTGGTCAGGGGGGTGGGTGTCCACCGGCCGCCGTGCATGAGGTTGATACCGGCGCTGATGTCACCCCCCATCTGGAGCTGGAGGCGTTCGCTGTCGCGTCGGCGTATATCCTCGGCCACTTCGGCAACGTCTACTTCCATCACCCCCAATTGCCGCAGGGCTTCAGCGCTGAAGGCCAGGGCGGACTCCAGGGTTTCCCGTAGCTGATAGTCCACGCCCAGGCGCATCAACTCGATGGCGTGTTGCCGGTCGTAGGCGCGCGCCAGCACCGGAGTCAGGGGGAAGGCATGTTTAATCAGCGTTACCGCACACGTCGTCGCTTCCTTTTTGTCCACGCAGACCAGGATGGCGCGCGCGTGTCCCGCGCCGCTGGCGTGAAGAACGTCCAGCCGGGTGCCGTCGCCGTAATACACCTTGAAGCCAAACCGCGCCGCTGCGCGAATCATGTCGGTGTCGTTTTCAATGATGGCAATATCAATGCCGCGCGCCAGCAGAGCCTGGCTGGCGATTTGCCCAAAGCGCCCGAAGCCGATGATGAGCACACTGCCCTTGAGGCCTTGTGCCACCTCCACGCCTTCCATGTCTTGCTCGGCCTTGGCGGGCGTGACCCAGCGCAGGGCAAATACTGCCAGCGGTGTCAACGCCATCGAGATGATGATGGCTGCGGTCAGCGCGGCATTGACATTGGCCTCGACAATTCCGGCGGCAGCGGCTGCCGAATACAGCACAAAGGCAAATTCGCCCCCTTGGGCCATCAAAGCCATGCGTTGCAGTGCGTCTGCATGGCTGGAGCGGGTGACGCGTGCCACCGCATAAATGCCCGCCGCCTTGAGTGACATGTAGGCCAGCACGCCTCCCAGGATCAGCGGCCAGTCAGCCATAACCAGTTTCAGGTCCAGCGACATGCCAACACCCATGAAAAACAGGCCCAGCAAGATTCCGCGAAAAGGCTCGATATCGGCTTCAAGCTGATGGCGGAAGGTGGACTCTGAGAGCATCACCCCCGCAGCAAACGCGCCGAGCGCCATGGAGAGACCACCCCATTGCATGGCCAGCGCCGCGCCCAGTACCACCAGCAGTGCCGCAGCTGTCATCACCTCGCGCGCCTTGGCCTTGGCCAACACTCGGAACAGGGGGTTGAGCAGCCAGCGGCTGACCGCTACCAGACCCATAACGGCGACCAGCGCCGCCCCGATTGCAACCCAGCGCGAGACGCCTGTACCATCGGCGGGCGCAGGCGTCAGGAAGGCCACGATGGCCAGCAGGGGCACGATGGCAAGGTCTTCAAGCAGCAGGATGGACACCATTCGCTGTCCGCGCGGTGTGGAGGTGTCCCCCCGTTCGTCAAGAAGCTGCATCACGATCGCTGTCGACGAGAGCACAAAACCCATGGCTGCGATGAAGGCCACCACCGGCTTAAGCCCTCCCACGACTCCCAGCGCGGTCAGCAGCGCGCCACACACGGCAACTTGCAGCAACCCCAGGCCAAAAATCTGCCGGCGCAGCGTCCATAGGCGGGTGGGCTGCATTTCCAGGCCGATGACAAAAAGAAACATCACCACGCCGAGTTCGGCGATGTGGAGGATGGTCCCGGCTTCGCTGAAAAATGCAAGGCCAAATGGGCCTATCGCCAGTCCGGCGGCCAGATAGCCAAGAACCGAGCCCAAGCCAAGGCGTTTGAAGATTGGCACAGCCAACACGCCAGCACCCAGCAAAACCACCACTTTGACCAGCTCACTGCCTTGTTCAACTGCCATGAAACTCCCGAGCGCCGCGTTGTGGAAATAAGAGCTGAGGATGGTAGCGGAGTTTGTTGTCAAGGCGGTGGCGCCGGGTGTGGCACACTCGCCGACTTTCCCTCTCACCGCATCACTCACCGCATCAGCGAAATTTCAGGAATACATGCAAAAAATCATCCGCCAGATTGCGGCAGAAATCAAAGTCCAGGAACATCAAGTCAAAACAGCGGTTGAGCTGCTGGACGGCGGGGCCACCGTGCCTTTTATTGCCCGTTACCGCAAGGAGGTGACCGGTGGTCTGGACGACATTCAGCTGCGCGAGCTGGAGTTTCGCCTTGGCTACCTGCGCGAGTTGCAGGAGCGGCGTGAAGCTGTACTCAAAAGCATTGAAGAGCAGGGCAAGCTCACGCCCGAGCTGCGCGCCGCCATTGAGGCCGCGCCGACCAAACAGGAACTGGAAGACCTGTACCTGCCCTTCAAGCAAAAGCGCCGAACCAAAGGCCAGATGGCGCGCGAGGCTGGCATCGAGCCGCTGGCCGACAAACTGTTTGCCGACCCGACCCTGGTTCCCGCAGACGAAGCCGTGGCCTTTTTGAAGGCCGAAAAGACAGAGAACGGCGACGACTTCACCACCGTTCAAGCGGTGCTCGATGGCGTGCGCGATATCTTGAGTGAGCGCTGGGCTGAAGATGCCGCGTTGCTGCAGGGCCTGCGGCAGTGGCTGTGGAACGAAGGTCTGTTTTCTTCCAAATTGGTCGCGGGCAAGGATGAGAACAATCCCGACCACGCCAAGTTTCGCGACTACTTTGACTATGACGAGCCGATAGGCCGCGTGCCGTCGCACCGGGCGCTTGCCGTGTTCCGCGGTCGCGGGCTTGAAATTCTGGATGCGAAGTTGATGTTGCCCGTGCCGCCGGAGGCTGGGCAGCCGAGCATTGCGGAAGGCAAGATTGCCTTGCACCTGGGCTGGAGCCACAAGGGAAGGGCGGCCGACGACTTGCTGCGCAAATGCGTCGCCTGGACCTGGCGCGTCAAGCTCAGCCTGTCGATAGAGCGTGACCTGTTCAGCCGCCTGCGCGAAGAGGCTGAGAAAGTCGCCATTAAGGTATTTGCCGACAACTTACGTGATCTGTTGTTGGCCGCACCAGCCGGCCCGCGCGTGGTGATGGGCCTGGATCCCGGCATACGCACCGGCGTGAAAGTCGCCGTGGTGGACGCCACCGGCAAGCTGGTTGAGACCTCCACCATTTACCCGCACGAGCCGCGTAAAGACTGGGACGGTTCTCTCCATACCCTGGCCAAACTCTGCGAAAAACATGGTGTCAACCTCATTGCCATTGGCAACGGCACAGCCAGTCGCGAGACCGACAAGCTGGCCGCCGATTTGATGAAACGCATAGACGGTATGCAACGCATAGTGGTCAGCGAAGCTGGCGCCTCGGTGTATTCGGCCAGCGAATTTGCCAGCCAGGAAATGCCCGACGTGGACGTGAGCCTGCGCGGTGCAGCCAGTATTGCGCGGCGTCTGCAGGACCCGTTGGCCGAGCTGGTCAAGATTGACCCCAAGTCGATAGGCGTGGGCCAGTACCAGCACGATGTGAACCAGAGCGACCTGGCGCGCAGCCTGGACACCGTGGTGGAGGACTGCGTCAACAGCGTGGGGGTGGACCTCAATACAGCCAGCGTGCCGCTGCTGGCGCGGGTGTCTGGCCTGAGCCAGACCGTTGCCAAGGCGGTGGTGCGCTGGCGTGACGCCAATGGTGCTTTTGCCAGTCGGGCCGATTTACTGAAAGTCACCGGCCTGGGCGCCAAGACCTTCGAGCAGAGCGCCGGCTTTTTACGCCTGCATGCCAGCAGCAACCCGCTTGACATGACGGGCGTGCACCCCGAAACCTACCCGGTGGTCGAAAAAATCATGGCACACACCGGTAAACCGGTGGCCGAGCTGATGGGCCGCGCCGAGATGCTCAAGACGCTCAAACCCGAGCTGTTTGCCAATGAGCAGTTTGGCGTGATCACGGTGAAAGACATCATTGCCGAGCTGGAAAAGCCGGGTCGCGACCCGCGCCCTGACTTCAAGGTTGCGCGCTTCAACGACGGCGTGGAAGACATCAAGGACCTGAAAGAAGGCATGACGCTGGAAGGCACGGTGAGCAACGTCGCCGCCTTTGGCGCCTTCATCGACATTGGTGTGCACCAGGACGGCCTGGTGCATGTGAGCCAGCTCGCCAACAAGTTTGTCAACGATGCGCGTGAAGTGGTTAAAACCGGGGACATCGTCACCGTGCGTGTCACAGAGGTGGACGTGGCGCGCAAGCGCATTGGCCTGACCATGAAGCTGGACGCCGCACCAGGCAGACGCGACGCCCCGCGCGACAACCGCTTTGAAGGCGCACGACCCGGCCAGGGGCAAAACCGCAGTGGTGCCTACAGTGGACATGGACGGGCGCCGGAACCGGCCACATCAACGGCCATGGGATCGGCCTTCAGCAAGCTGGCGGGGCTCAAGAAATAGTGGGTCGCGAAATGCAAGCGCCAGATATGCCGCTCGCCCTTGATGGGGCTGAGCAAACAGCTATCAATAGAATAGCGGATGAGGCGCCGAATCTTGGCGTGTATTGAAATCGGAAAAGTCTATAATCTAGACGGTCTAGCCATAATTTAACGCTGGAGGTCCCCCATGCAAGCATCCCCTACACGCAAGATCACCGATATCCAACTTCCACAGTGGCAGCTTCAGGAAGCCAAAAACCGCTTCAGCGCCGTCGTTAAAGCCGCAGCCATTGGCCCGGCCCAGGTCGTCACGGTGCATGGCGTGCCAGCCGCCGTTGTTTTGTCACCCGAAACTTATGAGCGGCTGGTGGCGGTTGCGGCGCCGGCGCAAAGCCTTTCGGAGGCGCTGCGCTGTCCTGAACTGGACGCTGCCGACGAAGCGCTGTTCGAGCGCAATCGCACGATCAACTTGGCGCGTGAGCTGCGCTTGTGAACGCCTTGCTCGACACCTGCGTGCTGTCAGAGTACGCCAAACGCGAACCGCACGCGGGTGTCATCGCCTGGCTGGACGCGCAGACCGAGTCCGGCCTGTTTATCAGCGCCCTGAGCCTGGCCGAAATTGAAAAGGGCATTTTCAAGCTTGCGGCCAAAGAGCCCGGCGCCGCGCGCGCCTCGCACCTGACCGAATGGCTGGGCAAGCTGACGGATCGCTTTGCCGCGCGCACCTTGCCTGTGGACGCGGCCGTTTGGCGCGTCTGGGCGCAGCAGTCCGCGCAGGCCGAGCTGGAAGGGCAGCCGGTCTCGCCCCTGGACGGTTTGCTGCTGGCTACCGCCCAATGTCACGGCCTGACTGTGGTCACACGCAACGTGGCGGACTTTGCGCGCTATCCGCAGGTGTTCAACCCGTGGGCGCTGGCGACATGAGCGCCAAAGTCCTTCGCATTTACGCCGGCCCCAAAGCGCGCCGGCACATTGAACAGCACGGCCTCAACCCGCAGGATGTGCGGGTGGTGCCGGGCGCTGCGGGTGGCCCCAAGGGTTTGGTGCTCGGGCCGCTGGACCGTTTTATCTTTGGCAACTGGCTGACAGCCAGTCAGCAGGAAATTCACCTCGTCGGCGCATCCATCGGCGCCTGGCGCATGGCAACGGCTTGTCTGGACGACCCCGTTACAGCCTTCCAGAAGCTGGAAGACGATTACATCCAGCAGTACATCACGGCAGCGCCCGGCAAAAAACTGCCCTCGGCCCAGATCGTCAGTGAACAGTTCGGCCAGAGTCTGATAGATTTTTACGGCGGCCGCATCAACCAGGTGCTGCAGCACCCGCGCTACCGCCTGCATATCGTGACTTCACGAGGGCGCCATGTGATGCGTCGTGAAAACGGTGTGGCAACGCCACTGGGTTATCTGGGGGCGTTTGTCACCAACGCCCTGCACCGCAAAGCCATGGGTGCTTGGCTGGAGCGCGTGGTGTTTTCGAGCCAGGACGCCGCCTTGCCATTTGCCACTGGCGATTACCGCACTCGGCAGTTGCCACTGACCGAGGCCAACTTCAACCCCGCGCTGCAAGCCAGTTGCTCCATCCCCTTTCTGCTCAAAGCGGTGCACAACATCCCCGGCGCGCCACCCGGCGCATACTGGGACGGCGGCATCACTGACTACCACCTGCATCTGGACTATGCTTCTGAATTGATAGCGGCTGGCGCAAGTGGAATAAGGGCCGATGGCACATTTGCTTCACAAAGTACTGCCAAGCAGGGCCTGGTGCTGTATCCCCACTTCCAGAAAGCCGTGGTGCCCGGCTGGCTTGATAAAAGCCTGAAGTGGCGCCACGGTTCCACGCCGTTTCTGGACAGCACCGTGCTGCTGGCACCGGACCCGGCGTGGATCAAATCGCTGCCCAACAGCAAGCTACCAGATCGAAACGACTTCGTTCGCTACGCCGCCGACCCGCAGGGAAGGATGACAGTCTGGACTAAAGCCGTGGCAGCAAGCCGCCGGCTGGCGGATGAGTTTCAGGAGTGGCTGGGCAAGCCTGAAATGGGGCGAATAGAGGCGCTTTGAATGAGATGGTTCAGCGGGTGCCGAATCTGGCCTCTGACCTGGCTCGCGCCCGGCCGGCTTCTACTTCCCGGTCACGCGGGTCGGCCGTTGTCACCAGTGACCTGATCATTTTCCGGGCCGCAACGGCCACATCTTCAACCGCCTGATTAAACGCGGCCTCGTTGGCCTTTGACGGCACATTGAAGCCGCTGAGCTTTCTGACGAACTGAAGCGAGGCATCGCGTATTTCAAGCTCGGTGGCGGGTGGTTCAAAGTTGAACAGGGTTTTGATGTTTCTGCACATGCTGCCTCCAGTTGTGCCGCGTTAAAGCGACGATGAGAGCATCTCTTCGTATTCACCAGCCGTAGCAATTCGCGGATTGGTCTTGTGACAATGATCAGCCATCGCACCAGCGATGATTTTGCTGAACTGTTCGCGTTGCACACCCATGGCGGCCAGGCCTGCGGGCAAGCCCAGGCGGGCGTTCATGTCCTTGATGGCTTCCGGGATGTCGCTGCCTGATGTCAGGCCCATGGCTTGCGCCATGCGGTTCAGGCGGTTTTCTTTTTGCATGGATTCGGCGCTCGTATTGAAGCTGACCACCGCCGGCAAAAACATGGCGTTCAGCGTGCCGTGGTGCAGGCGCGGGTCTACGCCGCCCAGGCTGTGGCTCAGCGAATGCACGCAGCCCAAGCCTTTCTGAAAAGCCATGGCGCCCTGCATGGATGCGCTCATCATGTTGAAGCGCGCCTCGCGGTCGCTGCCGTCGCGGGTGGCACGTTCGATGTGTGCCCAGCCGCGCTGCAGGCCGTCCAGGCCAATGCCGTCGGCAGGCGGGTTGAATGCGGGCGCCATGAAGGTTTCCATGCAGTGCGCAATGGCGTCCATGCCGGTAGCGGCAGTCAGCTTGGAAGGCAGGCCCAGGGTGAGTTCGGGGTCGCAGATGGCGGTTTTGGGCACAAGATGCCAGGAGTGAAAGCCCAGCTTGCGGTGGTCGTCCACGATGATGATGGCGCCGCGCGCCACCTCGCTGCCGGTGCCGCTGGTCGTGGGCACAGCAATCAGCGGTGCGGCCCGGTCTGTGATTTTCAGCGACCCGCCTTCGATAGTGGCGTAAGTGGTGAGGGAGCCTTCATGGGTAGCCGCGATCGCCACACCCTTGGCGCAATCAATCGCCGACCCGCCGCCGACGGCGATCAGGCCGTCGCAACCGCTGGCCTTGTACATCGCAGCGGCGGCAAGGACTGCCGCTTCGGTTGGGTTGGATGGTGTCTGGTCAAACACTGCCACTGTCATGCCGGGCAGGGCGTCCAGCGCTTTTTGCAGCACGCCTGCCGCTTTGACGCCAGCATCAGTCACGATGAGCGGGCGGGTGATGCCAACGCGCTCGCATTCCTGCTTGAGCAGCTTGACCGCGCCGTAGTCAAACTGAATCTGTGTCACGTAGTAAATGAAGGCCATGGTTTTGCAATCTTTCGCGTTGTACGATGAGCTCGGATCTGAAAACAATAAACAGTACCACCCTCAACTTTAATGGCTGGAGACGCAATGAATTGCAAGCAAACCCTGACCCTGGTCGCCTTGGTGATAAGCACCTTGCACGTTGGCGCCGCCTGCCTGAGTGATGCAGAGGTGAATGAGATGGCAGCCAACATGGCGGCCAAAACACCTGCCGCCACACCTGAAGGGCTTAGCGCGGCCGATGGCGCCTGCAGCCGGGCCAAGCTCAATGGCTTGCTCGAAAAGCGCTTGGGCAAAGTGATTGGCTACAAGGCAGGCTTGACAAATCCGGCCGTGCAAAAACGCTTTAATGCCGACGAACCCGTGTGGGGAAAGTTGTACGAGGGTATGGTGCTGGCCAACGGAGCGACGGTGGACGCGGCCTTTGGTGCGCGGCCCTTGTTTGAGGCTGACATGCTGGTTCGCGTCAAAAGCCCGGCCATCAACCAGGCCAAAACGCCCATGGATGTGCTCAGGGCGATTGACCAGGTGATCCCCTTCATGGAGCTACCCGATCTGGTGGTGCAGGCGCCGCCCAAGCTCAATGGCGCAGCGGTCAGCGCCATTAACGTAGGGGCGCGGCTGGGTGTGGCTGGCGTGCCGCTGGCCGTGCCCGCCACGCGCGCTGAGCGCTACGCCATGCTGGATGCGCTGCGCGACATGAACGTGGTGCTTGCCGACGAAAGCGGCGCAGAGTTGGGCCGGGGCAAGGGCAGTGACATTCTGGAGCACCCACTCAATGCCGTCGTTTGGCTTGCCGGGGCGCTGGGGAAAGAGGGCCTTGCGATGAAGCCCGGAGATTTGATCAGTCTGGGGTCCTTTTCGCCCTTGCTGCCGCCCAAAGCGGGCTTGAAAGCCACCGCTACTTACCGCGGCTTGCCGGGCGCCCAGCCAGTATCTGTGACCTTCAAATAAATGCACGCTACCAACCTGAAGGACCCGCGGCGCCTGCTGACGCCAGCCATGCGTGACGTGCTCGCCCGCATGGTGCGTGCGGGACACGCGCCTATTCATACCTTGAGCGCACAGCAGGCTCGCGCTGCTTACGAAGCGGGCGCCAATGTTCTTGAGGTGTCCACGCCGCCATTGGCCCGCGTCGAAAACTTCACCATTGCCACGCGTGATGGCTACGATTTGCCGCTGCGCCTGTACGCGCCTTCCCACGCCTGTTTACCGGTTTTGCTGTATTTCCATGGCGGCGGCTTCACCATCGGCAGCGTAGCGTCGCACGACATTTTGTGTCGCCAGCTGAGCCAGCAAGCCGGTTGTAGCGTGATTTCAGTGGACTATCGTCTGGCGCCTGAACACAAGTTTCCCATCGCCGCCAATGACGCATGGGACGCTTTGGCATGGCTGTCTTTTCATGCCGATGAAAAAGGGCTGGACGGCACGCGCCTTGCCATTGGCGGTGACAGCGCGGGCGGCACGCTGGCTGCGGCCTGCGCTGTGCAAGCCCGCGATGCGGCTCTTCCACTCGAATTACAGCTGCTGTTTTACCCCGGCTGCGCGGCGCGTCAGGACTCAGTTTCGCACCAGCTCTTTGCAAAAGGCTTTGTGCTGGAGGTTGAGCACATGCGCTACTTTTTTGGGCAATACCTGCGCACCCCAGCAGACCGCGATGACTGGCGGTTCTCTCCCCTCAACGCGCCGGATGTGGACGGCGTGGCCCCTGCATGGCTTGGTTTGGCCGAGTGTGATCCGCTGGTAGATGAAGGCGTGCTGTATGCCGATAAACTACGGGCCGCAGGGGTGGCGGTTGATCTCGAAATTTACCGCGGCGTGACCCACGAGTTCATCAAAATGGGCCGCATCATTCCAGAAGCCAGGCAGGCCGTTGCCGACGCTGCACGGGCCATTCGCAAGGCCTTTGATAAAGACTCTCACCCATGACTCGACAGGATTTCCGCTTTTTTCATCCCCTCCGTGTTCGCTGGGCCGAGGTGGACATGCAAAAGATCGTGTTCAACGCGCACTACCTGATGTACTTTGACACGGCCGTGACCGATTACTGGCGCGCACTTGCGCTTCCCTATGAGGAATCGTTTGAACTGCTGGGTGGCGAGCTGTATGTCAAGAAGGCCACAATCGAGTTTCACGCTTCCGCTCGTTATGACGACCAGCTGGACGTTGCCATGAAATGCGCGCGAATTGGCACTTCGTCAATGTCATTCACCGGCGCGATTTTCCGCGGCGATCAGTTGCTGATCACCGGCGAGCTGGTTTATGTGTTTGCCGACCCGGCCACCCAGACCTCGAAACCGGTGCCGCCGGAGTTACGCCGCATCCTCACGGGCTTTGAAGCTGGCGAGGCGATGGTCACGGTCAAGCTTGGGCCTTGGGCTGAGCTGGGTGTTGACGCCGATCGTCTGCGCAAAGAGGTGTTTGTGCATGAGCAGGGTGTGCCGCCGGAAGTTGAATCGGACGAAGCCGACAACACCTCCCTTCATGCGGTGGCGTACAACGGGCTGGGCCAGCCAGTGGCCACCGGCCGGTTGCTGCAGGCCGTTGCAGGCAGGGCAAAAATTGGCCGCATGGCCGTCACCCGCGTACTTCGCGGTTCAGGCCTGGGTCGAGAGGTCTTGCACGCCTTGATGGGTGCCGCCAGGGAGCGAGGGGACACGGGGATTCGCTTGCATGCGCAACGCAGCGCCGAGGTTTTCTACAACCGTCTCGGGTTTCAGGCGGAAGGGGAGCCTTATGTAGAGGCTGGCATCACGCATATCGACATGGTGTCGGAGCTCTAGGCCTTTGCGGCCCGACGCGCCAAGCCCTTCAGGTCGGATATGGCCAGCCCAGCCCAACATTGGTCTGCAGAAATTGAATCCCCGCAGCCGACCGGGTGTGGGACCGCTCTTTGACTGACACCGGGTGAGTGACACTCCCCGTAGCATTTTCTAGGCGTTCAACCACGACCAGAGTACTGCAGCGTGTGCCGTAGCCATGCTCTGGAAACTCTACAAACGCGCTGGACAGCGCGTGCTCCAGTGCCAGTGGAACTCCGGTGTCAGGCAGATCGTCTATCTCGGCCCGCCTGCCGTTCATCAATGCCGCCCACAGGCCATCTTCCAATTCTTCTTGTGAATCAACCGCAAGCACCGTTTGCAATGCCTGTCTTAGTGCAAGCGTTTTAGGCCACGGTGCGTCCAGTGCACCGTTCGACAAGCCATAGGTACCGGGCGCCAGAACCTGCGAAGACCATCCCGCCGACTCGCCCCGATTGGTGAGCCAGTGCCATGTGGCCGACCCAAGCCTCCCCAACACCAGATTGCACGGACCATAGGCTGCTCCGTCGGTTTTGGTCATAAAGCTGGCCAGGTCTGACTCTCCCTCAAGCCACTGCATCACCAGTTCGCCGCGGGACTTTTCTGCATTGGAAGGCTGAGGCTCCCGAACATTGGTCAGCATCGCCACCCGGCCACCCGGGCTCAGGCCGAGCCAGGTGCCGCCGGCGCGTTCGTCGCGTCCTGAAATCACTTCCTTTCCTGCACTGGTGGTCCAGCGGGCCAGCGGAAGGGTAGGGCGATCCAAAAATTCGTCGCGGTTGGAGGCCACAACCAGCGGCCATTTGTCAGACGCCCCAATGGCAAAAGCGATGAGGCACATCTAATGAGGCCCCCATGCTCCCCGCTGGGCGCGTGGTTCGCTGCCCCCCGAGGGGTCTGTGCTAGCTTGGGGCGGCTCGGCGCGGGGAATTGACGCCCCCACGCTTATCACTGCGTGTAATAAGCTGCCCCCCGAGGGGGCTGGGCTTGCCTGGGGCGGCCCGGCGCAGCGCACGGCTTAAATGTCCTGGAGCAGGGGATAGGGCAGGGGGAGCAGCGTTAACGCCGCGCCCGCAGCGGTGCCCAGAGTCAGCTGGCCCGCCCCGGCATCGCCAGCGGCTGATGTTTGCATGGACACGATCGCGTCAAAACCACCGACGGGATGCGGCGCGCTTGCAGCAACCAGCCCGCAGGGCTGGCTGGCGTCGGATGCGTGAAACACTTCCTGCCCAACGGCGGGAGTTCCCTCGGTATGGACCAAATAGGCCCTGCGCTTGAGCGTGCCCCGAAACTGGCTGCGCGCTACGATTTCCTGGCCCGGGTAACACCCCTTTTTGAAGCTGACGCCGCCCACGGATTCGTAGTTGAGCATCTGCGGCACGAAGGCCTCATAAATCGGCTGCGTGATCATCGCAATGCCGGACTGGACGCTAAGCCAATGCCACACGTCCAGCGGCAAGACGGTACCTTCCGGTGCTGCCGTCCCGGCAGGGGCACACCACAGGGCGCGCCCTACACCGGCGCCTGGGTACAGGCTGATGAGATGTGCTGAACCAAAATCGGCCTTCGCCCAGGGATCACCGGAAATGTCTGCTACTGATTCATTAGCATCACCGGTGACGCCAAAAAGGGAAAACTCAGCACTCGCATCGCTGAGTTTTGCTTTTGCTCGCATCACAAACATGGAAAGGCGCTTGAGCGTGGTGGCCAGAATGCTCAGGCTGCACACCAGCAGGATGTCTTGCTGGCTGCGTTTAAAGACAATAAAGCTGGCCTGCATGCGGCCTTTGGCGTTGCAAAAAGCTGCCAGGCGTGCTTCCGCCAGCCCCAACTGTGCGACGTCCTGAGTCAGTTGCCCCTGCAAAAAGGTGGCGGCGTCATCACCCGCCACACGGATCACGCCCATGTGGGTCATGGGCACAACGCCGGAAAAAGAGGAAACCAGAGGCAAATGGGAGGGGGAGGTAGACATGCCCTGAATTATCATAGACCTATCGTTTTCCGGAAGGTAGCAGGGTTTGAGACGCTTATTCACGGGTTTATTTGGTTTGGTCTTTGTGGCCGGCCTCGCAGTATTTGCATACGGGGGTTGGTGGTTGCACGAACCATTGGCCCTGAAGATTCCGCCCGGCAGCCAGGTGCTGGATCTGGAAATCGAACCGGGCACATCCGCCCAGGGTGTCGCCGAGGATGCGGTGGCCAGCGGTGTCGATGTACCGCCCCTTCTCTTGTATGCGTGGTTCCGGCTGTCGGGTCAGGCGCGCCTGCTCAAGGCCGGCAGCTATGAAGTAACGCCTGGCACCACCCCTCGGAAACTGCTCAGCATGCTGGTGCGCGGCGAAGAAAGCCTGAAAAGCATCACCTTTGTTGAAGGCTGGAACATCCGGCAGGTGCTGGCCGCTCTCCAGAAAGCCGAGGCGCTCAAGCCGGACTCGGTGGGCCTGAGCCACGAGGCCATCATGACCCAGCTGGGCAAGCCCGGAGTCCATCCCGAGGGCCGTTTTTTCCCCGACACGTATACCTATAGCAAGGGGGCCAGTGACTTGGCCGTGCTCAAACGCGCGGCAAGGGCCATGGACAAGCGGCTGGAGGCTGCCTGGGCTCAACGCGCCCCCGACACGCCACTCAAAACGCCCGATGAGGCGTTGGTTCTGGCCAGCATTGTTGAAAAAGAAACCGGCAAACCGAGCGACAGGGCCGAGATTGGCGGCGTCTTTACCAACCGCCTGCGCATGGGCATGCTGCTGCAAACCGATCCCACGGTGATTTACGGCTTGGGCGAGAAGTTTGATGGCAACCTGCGCCGGCGCGACCTGCAGGCCGATACGCCCTACAACACCTACACCCGGGCCGGCCTGCCGCCCACGCCTATTGCCATGCCCGGCAAAGCCGCCCTGCTGGCGGCAGTCAAGCCCGCGTCTACCAAGGCGATTTATTTTGTGGCGCGTGGCGACGGCACCAGCCAGTTCAGCGTGACTCTTGATGAGCACAACCGGGCGGTTAACAAGTTCCAAAGAAACAAGTGATGATGAATGGTCTGTTCATCAGCTTCGAAGGCATAGACGGCGCAGGCAAATCGACCCACATCGCCGCGCTTGCTGAGGCTTTCAAGGCGCGGGGCAGGACCGTCACCCTCACGCGCGAACCCGGCGGTACGCCGCTTGCGGAAAAACTGCGGGCCCTGATTCTGAACGACAGCATGGACGCGTTAACGGAGGCGCTGTTGATTTTTGCAGCACGGCGCGACCACCTGACGACGGTCATCGCCCCAGCGCTGGCCCGTGGCGAGGTGGTTTTGTGTGATCGTTTTACCGACGCCACCTTTGCCTACCAGGGCGGGGGCCGGGGCTTTGACCTGGAAGTGCTATCAAAACTAGAGCTATGGGCCCAGGATATTCAAGGGCTGGGCAATGGTTTTCTTCAAGAGCTGGGTAAAAAGGGGGAGGCTGCGGCTATCCTCCAGCCAGACTTGACGGTCTGGTTCGACCTGCCGCCCGAAGAGGCTGCGCAACGCCTGGTGGGTGCACGGGTGCCGGACAAATTTGAATCCCAGCCGGTAGAATTTTTCCGCCGCGTAGTCGAGGGATATGCCGACCGCATGCGGGGGGACTCCTCGCGTTTTGCGCGCATCGACTCATCGCCCCCGCGGGAGCTCGTTTGGGCCTCTGTTTACCAGGTGTTTGCGGATAAAGGCTGGTTGCCGTGAGTGCAGAGGATGTGGTCCAACTGCCACCACTTGCGCCGTGGCTACAAACCCAGTTGCAAAGCCTGTTGATCCAGCGCGGACATGCCTGGCTGCTCAGCGGCCCGTCGGGCCTCGGTCAGTTTGATCTTGCGCTGGCGTTGGCCCGAGCCTGGCTTTGCGAGCAACTCACGCCCGAGGGAGCCTGCGGCAACTGCGGCAGTTGTCACGCGGTGGATGTTCATACCCATGCTGACCTGTGTGCACTGATGCCCGAGACACTTTCGCTTGCACTGGGCTGGCCGCTGGACGAAAAAACACAGGACGACCTGGACAGCAAAAAACGCAAGCCCAGCAAGGAGATCAAGGTTGATGCAGCCCGGGAGGCGGTGTCCTTCACGCAATTCACCCGCTCGCGCGGGACAACCAAGGTGGTACTGGTTTATCCAGCCGAGCGCATGAACGGCATCACGGCCAACACCTTGCTCAAGACGCTGGAAGAGCCGCCGGGCGCGGTCAAATTCATTCTGGCGACAGAGGCCGCGCATCAGTTGCTGCCCACCATTCGCAGCCGCTGCCAGGGTCACACCATGCATTGGCCGGCGCAGGAGCAGGCCCTTGAATGGCTGACCGTACAAGCCCCGCCGCAAGGCAAAGCCGGGGTGGCTCCAACCGCAGCCGACCTTCATACCTTGCTGGCCGCGGCGGGTGGCAGGCCGGCAGACGCACTGGACCGCCTTCGCGCCGGGTCCAGCAGCGCAGCCGCTGAGCATTGGCAGGCCTTGCCCAAGGCCATGGCGCGCGGCGATGTCAGTGGCTTGAGTGACTGGACGCCCAGCCAGGCGGTAGATGCGCTGCAAAAACTTTGTCATGACGTGCTCAGCGTCAAGGTCGGGGCGCAACCCCGGTTCTTCCGGGCTGCAGATCTACCCTGCGGGCGCGCAGCACCGGGTGTCATGGCCCTCGGTTCCTGGTCCAAAGAGCTGGCCGCGACTGCCCGCACAGTTGAGCATCCCTATAACCCCGGCTTGATGCTGGAAGCGCTGGTGAGCCGCGCGCAACTCGCGCTGAATTCAAAATAATCGTTTTTACTGCAGACAGCGCTCTGGGCAAGCCTATAAACTAGCGCCATGAGTACAACGCCTCCTGCCACCGCGGCCGGTGCCCTCGGCACCACCGCAAGCGCTTCGAATGCCGTACGGCCCAGCGTCATTCAGCTGGCGATCAAGGAAAAGGCGGCGCTGTACGCCGCCTACATTCCCTTGTTCACGGAAGGCGGCGTTTTCATACCGTCGGCTCGCGACTACAAACTGGGCGATGACGTGTATGTGCTGCTGTCGCTGCCCGATGACACGCAGCGTTATCCAGTGGCCGGAAAGGTTGCCTGGGTTACACCGGCACGCGCAGCAGGCAACCGGACGCAGGGTGTAGGTGTGCGTTTTCCCAAGGACGAAAAGTCCCGCTTGCTTAAACTCAAGATCGAAGAAATCCTGGGCGCCCATCTCGCGTCCGACCGGCCGACGCAGACGATCTAGCCTGCCTCGGGGCGGCCGCCGGTCGCTATTGTTTTTATAGCTTTCTTCGCCCGTCTTTATTGGGCAAGCACAGCATTTACCTCGTTTTTCCATGTTCACCGATTCCCATTGCCACTTAAGCTTTCCTGAACTCCACGCACGTCTACCCGAGATCCGTGAGGCCATGGCGCAGGCCCAGGTAGACCGTGCGCTGTGTATCTGCACGACGCTCGAAGAGTTTGAAACCGTGCACTCTCTTGCCACCACCTATAGCAACTTCTGGTGCAGCGTGGGGGTCCATCCGGACAACGAAGGAGTCACCGAGCCCAGCCTGGATGATTTGCTCAGCCGCGCGGCCCTGCCCAAAGTGGTGGCTATCGGCGAGACCGGGTTGGACTACTACCGCCTGGACGGGCGAAGCGTGGCCGACATGGAATGGCAGCGGGAGCGCTTCCGCGTCCACATCCGGGCGGCGCGACAGACTGGCAAGCCACTGGTGATTCATACCCGAAGCGCCTCTGAGGACACACTGGCCATTTTGAAAGAAGAGGGCGAGGGGATGGGGCAGCCGGGCAGGGCAGGCGGCGTGTTCCACTGTTTCACCGAGACCCTGGCCGTGGCCAGGGCGGCGCTGGATTTGGGGTTTTACATCTCGTTTTCGGGTATCTTGACCTTCAAAAATGCAGCAGATTTGCGGGAGGTCGCGCGCTTTGTACCCATGGATCGCGTCCTGATCGAAACCGACAGCCCCTATCTGGCGCCCGTGCCGTACCGCGGTAAAACCAACAATCCCTCGTATGTTCCATTCGTGGCCAAGCAGATTGCTGAACTCAAAGAGACATCCGTTGAAACCATCGCTGAGGCATCGGATCGGAACTTTGAAAGTCTGTTCAAGGGAGTCTTGGCATGAAGAATATCTTCATAAATTACTTTAGAAAAGCTGCATATCTATTTGTTTTAACTGGGTTTATTTCAGTTAGCGCAGGATCGTACGAGGATTTTTTCGAGTACATCAAACGGGACAACGGATCAGGCATCAGCCAGCTCCTGGCGCGCGGTTTTGATCCCAATACCCTCAACCCCGATGGTCAGCATGGGCTGTACCTGGCTTTGCAGGAGCCATCACTCAAGGCTGCCCAGGTTCTGGCGGATTGGCCTAAAACGGACGTGAACAAACTCAACGCCAAAGGAGAAAGTGCCTTGATGATCGCCGCCTTGCGGGGTCATCAGGACATTGTGGTCAAGTTGGTCAAAAAAGACGCAGACGTCAACAAAACCGGCTGGACGCCACTGCATTACGCCGCCAGCAGCGGCCATATTGAGATCATGAGCTTCCTGCTCGAGAACCACGCCTACATCGACGCGGAGTCACCCAACAAAACGACGCCTTTGATGATGGCGGCGCAATACAGCAACGCAGCCGCCGTCAAATTCCTTCTTGAAGCAGGTGCAGACGCCACGCTCAAAAACCAACAAGGTTTGACTGCAATCCAGTTTGCCCAACGCGCCAGCCGGACTGATTCGATAGAGCTGATTACAGGGTACGTACGGCGTAGCCGGTCAACGGGTAAATGGTGAAAAGCCCGCTCTAACAGGTTCTTGAATCATCTTCTACGATGTATATTATGTTAACTAACATATGGCGCTCAGTCGCTGGGATTGCCAAGTGACCCCTCTGATCAACTCAGACCTCCTCATCGCTGCGAATGGCTAACAGCTGTCAGCGAACTGGAAATCGCCGGGGGCTTTCCCATAAGCAGAAATTGGTCGAGCTGATGCTCTTATTCGGTAACCGGCCTGGCTCTATCCTCGGAGGATCCAGCGCGCCAACTGTCGCGCTTCTCCATCCGTGATTGCCGGGCGCTCGCTGCCGTCCGGCATCCTCACGTGCCCCCAATAGGGGCCAAGGTTGGCGCTGCTTCCGCCTTTGATGACCTCCATGAGACGCTGTTCAGGTCGCTTCACGCTCTTGTAAACATCCCTGATGGCGTTAAAGGAGGGTCCGATTAAATGCCGGTCCTTGGCATGACACTGCAAACATTGTTTTTCTGCAGCAAGCTTTTCGCTTGCGAGTGCATTACCCGAGCAGGCAAGAACGACGATTAGTGGAACAAGGGCAGTTTTCAAAATGGCATCCAGCTTAAAGACGAATTCAGTTTAGTGACCCTTCGGTGGCGCGGAGTTGAGATGAATCAACCGGACTTGACAGACCGCCGCCATGACGCGCGCACCGATGAGGAAGGACGGCGATACCCCGACATCCGTTGGCTGCGCCAGGCGCTTTCCCCTGCGGGCCCAACTCTCGTAGGACAAGGCAGCAAATTGGAATCTCGCTCCGTTGCTGCGGGCAAACTGTCGGCATGCAGAAAACAAAGCGAAAACCCTTATCTTTCGTGGCCGCCACCATGCTCGCCGCAGCGACTTCCTGCTCCGTGGGTGCCCTGGCCGCCAATGGTGAATCAGGCAATGCAGCCCTGCAAGCCAGGTACACCGCCCTCGCCCCGCAACTGGCGCGAAATGAGTTTCAGAGACCGCTGGTTATTGAATCGACAGAATCTTCCAATGCAGTCAGTGGCAATGCCTATGCTGTCATCAACTACCCATTTGCCACGGTCAGTGACGCTTTCAAGAATCCGGCCAACTGGTGTGACGTGCTCATGCTTCACCTCAACACAAAGTTCTGCCGCGCAGCCGATGAAGTGGGACCCTCAAAGCTGGAGGTCAGTGTTGGCAAAAAAACCCCTCAGGAAATCAAGGATGCTTATTCGCTGACTTTTGATTTCAGGCCCGCAGCCGCGACGCCAGATTACATGTCTGTGCGGTTGAACGCCGACAAGGGTCCTTTGGGCACAAACAACTACAGGATTAACCTCCAGGCCACGCCGATCGCGGGAGGCAAAACCTTCATGCACCTGCAGTATTCATACGGCTACGGCATGGCCGGACGCATAGCCATGCAGGGGTATCTCTCAACAATTGGCAGCGGCAAGTTGGGCTTCACCCGGACGGAAAATGCTGGCGAAAAGAAATATGTCGATGGCATGCGCGGCGCAGTTGAGCGCAATACCATGCGTTATTACCTGGCCATCGACGCCTATCTCGCCTCAATGACGACCTCACCTGCCGAGCAGCTCGACAGGCGCTTGCAGCACTGGTTTGACGCCACGGAGCAGTACCCGCGGCAATTACGTGAAGTAGATCGTGCCGCCTACCTGACCATGAAGCGCGCCGAGCACCAGCGCGCCGCTAAATAACCCGGGGCGCGGAACCCACCTGCTCTTTGTATGGGTCTAACTAAACCTTGCCTGAACCGGCACGACTTTGCCCGGTTCCCGGATGGGCTCCGTCGGCTGGGTCGGCGGTAGTTCCACGATTTCAGGAGTTGCCTCGGGGGCTGGCGGCATCACAGGAGGAGGCATTTCAGGCGGGACACTGCCACCCGGCTCAGGATCGGTAGAAAAATGTTGCTTCATCGTGCTGCCTTCCGCCCCGACCAAAGATGGCGGAGAAATCCGGCGAGAACGCCTCCCGCCACCGCAGCAGCCAACGCGGCTTGTCCTGGTCGCGCGGCGACAAACTCCCCTAGTGAACGTCGGCGAGGCGCCACTGCGATGGGTTCACCCTCAAGCCCAGGGGGATTACCCAGAAACTGGACCCCCTCTGCAGAAACGGGATCAACCAGGACCGCCTCCTCTGCAGATTGCAATACGTCGTCGGACAATTGCCGCGGTGCCGCGGCGAGCGGTGGAGAAACTGGATTAGCAGGAGGCAGAGTCATACGAAGTCTTTCGAACAGTTTTAATGCAGGGAACGAGGATTGGGTAGGGCGGCGCCGCGCCCATCGGGCCGCTCCAGTTTTTCGGAGGCGGAAACGCAGTACTGCATCAGGGCCTCCAGCTCAGTTGATTTGTCGAAAACAGCGTCTACCCCCAATTGCGCGCAACGGGACCGAATTTCACGCGATACATGATTGCTCAAAACAACCATTTTTTGCTCAGGGTTGCGATAGCGACAGGCCTTGACGATGCCCAGACCGGTGCCCTGTTTCAGGAACAGATCGACGATGGCCAAATCCCAATCAGAACTGTTGCGAGAGAGCCAGTCGGCGCCCTCCTCTTCGGTGTCGGCGGTACCAACCAGTTGAACACAGGAAAGCCCCTCAAGAGTATCGATGAGATGCTCCCGGATGGTTTCGTTGTCCTCAATGAAATAAGCCCGCATTTTCATTGTTGCTCCTTTGACCTGGTTTTTGACCCGGTCTTGGTGGCCCCTTGGTGACCTGTTTTGATCCTCCAACTTTATGAATGGCGTGATAAGCCTTCTGCGGGATAGCCGAGCGCACGTCTGTAGGAAGAAAGCCGTTTGCGAATGTAACGTGAGAAGCCAAGCTGCAGCTGTTTCCGCGAACGCGCCCCCCAAATAGACAACCCGGGGCCCCGACATTTTCAACCGTAAGAACTGTCTTACAACCGAAAGCGAGAGGCCTTACACCCTATGACGTTGGGAAGCTACTCCGTTTTTTCGAAGCGCTTGTAAGGTATTCGTATCGCCTCTCAAAACGTTGACACACCGGGGAAGAAACCATGACAACTGCAACTTCATCGCACGCGACACCCAGCGACGTCGATCATCGTTTGCATGGTCATTCGTTTCCTCGCGCGTGGGCAGTCCTGATTGCCCTGTGTCTCGCTTTGACCGCCTTGCTGGTCCTCTTGCCTGACGGTGTGGCAGATCCGGTTCAGGTTCTGGTGGGCTGGCTGGTCGTCGGTATCGCGGCAGTCGTTTCCATTGTCACCATCGTCAAAGTACTTGAGCGCCTGCTGGACTGCGAAGCCAGCTAAGCGCTGGCCGGGAGCCAGCCCATTAGCCAGCCATTAGTCAGCGCATCGGAGGCGATCACCCATCGGCCTCCATTTCTTTTTTACTTTCAGCCTCTTTCAAGGACTTTAGATGTCGCAAGCCAAGCGCAATACAGCCAGCCCGGTTAAACCTCTTTCCGGATCTGCAGAAAAGCAAAAGCAGCTTCAGGCAAACACTTCCGACAATGGAACCACGCTGACCACCAACCAGGGTTTGCAAATTGCCGATAACCACAACTCGCTCAAGGCGGGCGCACGTGGACCCACCCTGCTTGAAGACTTCATCCTGCGTGAGAAGCTCACCCACTTTGCGCACGAGCGGACAGCCGAGCGCGTTGTGAACGCGCGCGGTACGGGCGCCCATGGCTACTTCAAGGTTTACAAGCCCTTTTCGCAGTTCACCAGCGCAGGTTTTCTGCAAAACCCTGAGGTGGAGACCCCCGTGTTTGTGCGCTTTTCAACGATGGCGGGTTCGCGAGGATCGGCCGACACGGTGCGTGATGTACGCGGCTTTGCGGTCAAGTTTTACACAGACCAGGGAAACTACGACCTGGTGGGAAGCAACGTCCCGGTGTTCTATGTTCAGGACGCGATCAAGTTCCCCGACCTGATCCATGCGCTGAAACCCGAACCGCACAGCGACATGCCGCAAGCCTCAAGTGCGCATGACACATTCTGGGATTTTGCTTCTCTGATGCCCGAGTCAACGCACATGCTGATGTGGGCCATGTCAGACCGCACCATTCCCCGCAGCTACAGGATGATGGAGGGCTTTGGCGTCAACACCTTTCGCTTCATCAACTCCCGGGGCGACGCCCACTTTGTGAAGTTTCACTGGAAGCCCAAGCTTGGGGTGCACAGCCTGGCGTGGGATGAGGCGCAGAAGATCGCCGGCAAAGACGCTGACTTCCACCGCCGCGATCTTTGGGACGCAATCGATGCGGGCAATTTTCCGGAATGGGAGCTGGGTGTCCAGGTTGTAGAGGAAGGCAAGGAGGGCAAGCTGGGTTTTGACATTCTTGACCCCACCAAGCTCATTCCCGAGTCGGTAGTGCCGGTCCAGATCATCGGGAAGATGGTGCTCAACCGCAACCCTGACAATTTTTATGCAGAAACCGAGCAGGTCGCGTTTAATCCCGGGCACCTGGTTCCCGGCATTGATTTCAGCGCCGATCCTTTATTGCAGGGACGTTTGTTTTCGTACACCGACTCTCAACTCTCCCGTTTGGGCGGGGCGAATTTTCACGAAATTCCAATCAACAAAGCGGTTTGCCCGTTCCACAACTTTCAACGCGACGGTTTGCACCGCCAAACCGTCAACAAAGGCCGCGTTGCCTACGAACCCAACACGCTTGCGACTGGATCGGAATTTCGTGTAGACGGCGGTGAGCAGGGCTTTCAGTCTCATCCCGAGCAGCTGGAGTCGCCCAAGATCCGCAGACGCAGTCCTTCGTTTGACGATCACTTCTCGCACGCCACCCTTTTCTGGAACAGCCAGAGCCCCTCGGAAAAGGACCACATTGTCTCGGCCTTCCGGTATGAGTTGTCGCGAGTGGAAGTTGCGGATATCCGCCAGCGCATGGTCGATAATTTGGCCCACGTGGACTCCAAACTGGCGGCACGGGTTGCTAGCGGTCTGGGAATCAATGCGCCGGACGCCAAGGCTGCGGCCGGACGACTGGGGTTTCGGGACTACAAAATTTCGAACACCGTGGAACAAGACCCGGCCTTGAGTATGACGAGCCGCCCTGCACCCGATATCAAAACCCGAAAAGTGGCCATTCTGGTGGCTGACGGGGTTGACCTGTTGACGTTTAAACGTCTTCAACTTGATCTGCAGGAAGCTGGCGCCCAGTGCAAGTTGATCGCCCCCCAGCTGGGAACAGTCACGACCTCATCCGGCAAGCAATTGGCCGTTGACCAGACGTTTGCTACCAGCACTTCCCTGATGTTCGACGCCGTGGTGATTCCGGGCGGCGCCGACAGCGCAGCCGCGCTGTCGCAGCTGGGCGATGCGGTTCATTTTGTGTTGGAAGCCTACAAACATTGCAAGTCCATCTGTGCGTTGGACGATGGAACCCAGCTGATGGCCACGCTGGGATTTGCGCTCAAAGGCAACGGTGACAAGGTGCTGGAGCCCACAGTGGGTGTGTTGCTTGCCGATGCCCGCAAGGCTCCTGAAGGTCAAATCTCCCAGACCCTCATCGCAGCGATCGCTTGTCATCGGCACTGGGAGCGCCTGAACGTGGACGCCATACCCGCCTGACGTCCAGCTCGGACCCGATCCGGCTTCTATTGCCGGATCGCCTGTCTCAGGCGGCCACCGCGGGTTTTAGCTGAAGTGACTTGAATTCCAGAAACTCTTCAAATCCATAAACCCCAGCTTCGCGGCCGTTGCCCGATTGTTTGTACCCGCCAAACGGCGCGTTGGCATTAAACGGCCCGCCATTGATGTCCACCTGTCCGGTCCGCAGGCGGCGCGCCACCTTGATGGCGTGTTCATCGGTGGCGCTCCAGACGCCACCGCCCAGCCCGTAAATTGTGTTGTTGGCTATGGCCACGGCCTCATCTTCATCCTTGTAGGGAATGACGACCAGCACCGGGCCAAAAATTTCTTCCTGTGCCAATGTGTCGGTGGCCTTGATCCCCAAAACGGTCGGTTGCACGAAGTAGCCTTTGCCTAAGGGCGGCGCTTCTGCACCCCCCGCGATCACTTCAGCACCTTCGTCAATGCCGGTCCGGATGAAGCCAAGCACACGGTCGCGCTGATCGGCGCTGACGAGTGGGCCTAACCTGCTGGCCTCTTCCAGGCTGGGGCCGACGCTGAATTTTGCAATGGCCGCTTGAGCCAGTGTCTTGACCTGGTCATAGCGCCCTGCCGGTACCAACATGCGTGTGTGCGCCGAGCAAGTCTGCCCGCTGTTAAGCATGCAGGCGGAAATGGTGCCCTTCACGGCTGCTTCAAAATCAGCGTCCTCCAGAATAATGCTGGCAGACTTGCCGCCCAGTTCCAGCGCGACCCGCTTGACCGACTGGCTGGCCAACTCGCCCACCCGTTTGCCGGCCCGAGTGGAGCCGGTAAAACTCACCATGTCTACTTCCGGATGTGTGGCCAAGACCTCGCCCACCACCGGGCCCAGGCCGTTAACCAGATTAAAAACACCCGGTGGCAGACCCGCTTCGTGGATGATTTCAGCCAGGATCATGGCGTTGACTGGAGCGATCTCGCTGGGCTTGAGCACCACGGTGCAACCAGCCGCCAGGGCCGGCGCGATTTTCAGTGTGATCTGACTGAGTGGGAAATTCCAGGGGGTGATGCAACCGACCACGCCAATGGGTTCGCGAACCACAAGAGAGTTGCCCACTTTCTTCTCCCACTCGAAGTTGCGGGCTACCTTGGCGAAGTTTCCCCAGTGCCATGTCGGGCCGCCAACCTGCACGGCGCGCGCCATTTTCACGGGCATGCCGACTTCACGCGCAATGGCCAGTGTCATTTCGTCCGTACGCGCCTTCAGGCCCGCTGCAACTTTGTCCAGATAGGCTGCGCGCGTCTCAACGGGTAAATTGGACCAACTATCAAACGCTGCCCGCGCGGCCAGTACAGCGTTTTCGGCCTCTGCGGAAGTGCCAGCCGGTACGGTCGCCATTATTTCTTCAGTGCTGGAGTCGTGCACCGGCAATTCGTCTAGTGAGCTTGCAGCGACCCATTGGCCGTTGATGTAGTGGGACGGGTATTTGGTCATGGAGGGGGTATCTTTAATGAAAATTCAAAACTCTTTTCGGTTACTTCATCACAACTTTTGGTATTGGTACATTGTTGAAATAATCTTACGAAGAACAAACCAAAAGTATTACAGCGGCCAGAAATGTTAGAAACAACCTGACATTTGGTTACTAACACGTTGATTCATTTGTTGTTTTCCGTTAACCACGTCACGTATTGCATCTTGCGCGGGAGGGAGCTCTGCACTAATCTAGCAGATCGGGATGCTTCGCTGTAAACCATGAATTGAAAGCCTTCAGTCTTATGCGTTGGATGAAACCTAGTTTAAAAAGCAGTTTGCTTGGCTTGCTCAACGGCGGCGAAGTAACTCCTGCTGCCAAGCAAAACCGAACGGAAGGTATTCGCCAACTGATGCTGGACGAGCTGGGCGAATTTGGTGAAAAGCACTACCCAAAGATCGCGCTGCGGGTGCGCTACGCTCAGGACGCGCAAGGCCTGTGGTACGCCAGAGGTGATGTGATGGCTGTTATTTCTGCCAAGCAGGGCGAAACCATCGCGCGTCAAAAGGTCAGCAGCATCACCAAGATGTTTGATGGCCTGCTCCCCGGCAGTCTGGGTTCACGCCGCAGTTCGCTGACAGTCTAGGCCTTTACTGTCCGGCTTTCCTGCACTTACTCCCTCGCCCTCTTCCCGCCCCCTCAATCAATGGCTGTGGCCCCACAGTAAAAACGCATCACGGTCTTCAACGGCCAATGTGACCTGAGCCCCCACCGGCAACACCACTTTCGTCGCCACATGCCCAAACGGCAGGCCCGTCAGAATCGGCGCCTTGATTTGACTCTGGAGCCAGGCAACCACCGTTGCCAGTTTGTAGCCCTTGTCGTGAGGAACCAGCTTGTAGTTGGTGAATTGCCCCAAAACAATTGCTTTTTGCCGGGCAAGTACGCCGGCGTGCAATAGCTGCGTCAACATGCGCTCCAGCCGGTAAGGATGTTCATGCACATCCTCCAAAAACAAAATGCCGCCCTTTACCGCTGGAAAATAGGGCGTACCCACCAATGAGGACAGCACTGCCAGATTGCCGCCCCACAAAACGGCGTTCTTAACGGTTAAACCTGCCTCTACCCCAGCAACGCCGGCGCCATTAGCTCCTGTTTTCATAGCAACCTTGGGCAGACGCCAGCCCGTCCCCTCGCCCTGCCCTGTGATCAGGTCGTCAAAACAGGCTTCCATGATGTCATCGGGTTCGCCTTCGACGCCGAAGTCCTCGCCCACGGCTGGCCCAGCCCAACTGACAGCTCCGGTTTTGGCCAGCAAGGCGTTTTGCAGGGCCGTGAAATCGCTCAGGCCTACAAAACGGGTACCTTTGGCGGCTGCCTTGGCCAAGGCCTTGTAGTTGATGGCCGGAAGGATGCGCGTCAGCCCGTACCCGCCGCGCGAAATCAGGGCAAGGTCCGCACCGCTTGCTGCGGCTCGGTGGATCGCGGCCAAGCGCGTCTCGTCATCACCCGCAAAGCGCTGGTGGCTGCTCAGCGCGGCTTCATCCACTTCGACGCTGTAGCCCAATGCGTTGAGGCGCGAAACACCTCGTTTGAACGCCGTTTTGTCACGAACTGCGCTGGAGGGGGAGTAGATGTAGATATGTTTTTTCACGAGATGGAGTATCCCACTGCGCACTGGCTCCCCGGGGATGGGAAATTAACTCTTGAAAAAATGGACCGCCGCCTGTGCGATCTCTTCGCCATGCTCTTGCACAAAATGACCAGCCTCTGGCAACACCAAGGGCTCGGGGCAGCCGCGAATCATGGCTTGAAGCTTCCGCATCACGGTCGGCCCTAACACGGGGTCTTGCTCACCCACAGCCATCAGGGTCTGGCCTTGCCACTGCTCGCGCCAGAAATCTCGCGCTTGGCGAGACAGATCTGCGCCGGGTGAATCGTGAAACTCCGGCACCATGGCCGGGAATGCGCGCAGTGCAGCGCGATGGCCTTTGCCGGGAAACGGGGCGACATAGGCGGCACATTCTTCGGCGCTCATCTGCGAATTGCCGCGCGCAAAAAGGCGCGCAATGTCAAACTCCGGGTTCTTCGCGCACATCTCGCGCCAGGCAATGAACCCCGCCGACAGCGGTACGTCTCCCGTGGCGAGAGTGGTGTTCATGACAAGGAGACCCTTGTAGCGGTGGGGCTCAGCCATGGGCAGGGTCAGGCCTAGCAGGCCTCCCCAATCCTGCACGACAAGGACAACATTCTTCAAGTCGAGCCGTTCAACCAGTTCCCGCAGATGCTGCCTGTGAATGGTGAAGTTGTGGAAGCTGTCCTTTTTCGGCTTATCGCTTTTGCCGAATCCAATCAGGTCAGGCGCCACCACCCGATGACCCGCGGCTAAAAAGACGGGGATGATTTTTCGGTAGAGGTAGCTCCAGGCCGGGTTGCCGTGCAGGCACAAATAGGTGAGCCGCCCATCGTCCCCTTCGTCCAGATAGTGCATGCGCAGACCGTCAAGCGAAGGCAAATCGCTAATGTAGTTTGGCTGCCAGGGGTAGCCCGGCAATCCATCGAAGGCATGATCCGGTGTGCGCAGGGCATCGTCCCGCAAGGGATGGGCGGCCCGCGCCGCGTCACGCTGGTCGCCCCGCCGCTTCTGAAAAAAATCCTGAAGCACGGCCACGCATTCGCCAGCCAACACTCCGCCCTGCAGTTCGGTCTGATGGTTCAGGCTGCTGTTGGCAAACAGATTCACCACCGAGCCCGCGGCGCCTGTTTTGGGATCGGCGGCGCCGAACACCACCCGTTTGAGCCGCGCGTGCAGCATGGCCCCAGCGCACATGGCACAGGGCTCCAGTGTGACAAACAGTTCGCAATCGTCGAGCCTGTAATTACCCAAGGCCTGGGCCGCTGCGCGTAGCGCTTGTATCTCGGCGTGTGCGGTCGGGTCGTGCCCATCAATGGGAGCATTACGCCCGGTGGCAATCACCTGCCCGTGTCGCACCACCACGGCGCCAACCGGCACCTCTCCCGCAGCAGCAGCCTGCCCGGCTTGCGCCAGCGCCAGTTGCATCAAGTCAGCATCACTCATCACTGCTTCCGTTTTGATAGCAAACTGCCGCCGTCAATACTGGGCAAAACGCATATTTCATTCATATTTGCGGCGAAACGCGTTCTGCAACCAGTTTCATTTGTCTTCAGGCATGGGACGGGCCCGCTGCATCGTCGCGTCCAGCTGTTGGCGAACTTGCTGCTGGATTTGTTGGCTTTGCTGCTGCGGCGTCGTATCAGGTGCAGGAGGCGGCAGGATCATTGCTCCATCGGTCGATGCAGGTTTTACCGTCGTGGGTGACAGCTGTTTTTTCGCCAGTACGGCCACGATGGCAAGGACGATCATCAGGCTGGCAATGCTCAACATAGCGCGCATATCAGCTCTCCTTTGCAACGCCAGCGTTCATGCCAAGGCTATCCGTCCAGCCGGCCAACGCCGCCGATGAGACTGACACGGGCGTTGTGCGATCAACGCCGAGGCTTGGGCGCGGTTGCCTTTGAAGTGGGATGGAAGGTACATGGCGTGAGTATGCGACGAAATGGGCAGGAGGCATTGGTCGCTGTCCCTGGCCCGCGCTTGCACATTGCCCGTTGAGGGCAATCCACTCGCCAGTCACTACGCCGGTCGATCCCGCTGCGCGGGTCCCACCCCCTTAGCTCCGAGCCTTATTCCCACTCAATAGTAGCCGGCGGCTTGCTGCTCACGTCGTAGGTCACGCGGTTGATGCCGCGGACCTCGTTGATGATGCGGCTGGACACCTTTTTGAGCAGCGCATAGGGCAACTCAGCCCAGTCCGCTGTCATGAAGTCGCTGGTTTGTACCGCGCGCAGAGCTACGACGTAGTCGTAAGTGCGGCCGTCACCCATCACACCCACGCTTTTGACAGGCAGGAAGACGGTAAACGCCTGGCTGGTGAGGTCGTACCAGCTCTTGCCACTTTCAGCATCCTTGAAGTTGCGCAGCTCTTCGATGAAGATCGCATCGGCGCGCCGCAGCAGGTCGGCGTACTCTTTTTTGACTTCCCCAAGAATCCGAACGCCCAGGCCTGGTCCGGGAAATGGATGGCGGTAAACCATGTCGTGGGGCAAACCCAGCGCTACGCCAAGCTCGCGTACTTCGTCTTTGAACAGTTCGCGCAGCGGTTCAAGGAGCTTCAGGCCCAGTTGCTCTGGCAGGCCGCCCACGTTGTGGTGACTTTTGATCGTGACTGCTTTTTTGCTTTTGGCGCCGCCGGACTCGATCACGTCGGGGTAAATCGTGCCCTGAGCCAGCCACTTGGCGCCCTTGTGCCCGCCCGTGCCGGCCTTCAGGCGTGCTGCTTCAGCTTTAAACACTTCCACGAACTCACGGCCGATGATCTTGCGTTTGGCTTCGGGCTCGTTCACGCCTGCAAGGTGCCCGAGAAACTGGTCGGCCGCATCCACCCGGATGACTTTGGCATGCAGCTTGCCGACAAACATGTCCATCACCATGTCGCCTTCGTTCAGACGCAGCAGGCCGTGGTCAACGAAAACGCAGGTCAGCTGATCGCCAATGGCGCGATGAATCAGCGCCGCGGCTACCGATGAATCGACGCCACCCGACAGTCCGAGGATGACTTCCTCGTCGCCCACTTGCTGGCGAATTTTTTCGACAGCTTCGCTGATGTAGTCGCCCATGACCCAATCCGGGCGGGTGCCGCAGATGCCCAGCACAAAGCGCTGGAGGATGGCATTTCCCTGCTTGGTGTGGGTAACCTCGGGGTGGAATTGCACCGCATAGAAGCGGCGATCTTCATCGGCCATGCCGGCGATCGGGCATGAATCGGTGGAAGCCATGAGCTTGAAGCCTGGCGGCATTTCGGTGACCTTGTCGCCGTGGCTCATCCAGACATCGAGCATGCCAGCCCCTTCAGGCGTGGTGTAGTCAGCGATGTCTTTCAGCAGCGCGGTGTGGCCGCGTGCGCGCACGTCGGCCGAGCCAAACTCGCGCTTGTGGTGGCCTTCGACCTTGCCGCCCAGCTGGTGCGCCATGGCCTGCATGCCGTAACAGATGCCGAGCACCGGAAGCCCGAGCTCGAACACGGCTTGCGGCGCCTTGTCGGTGGTTTCTTCGTAGATGCTGGCGTGGCTGCCGGACAGGATAACGCCCTTGAGCGTGCCGTCCTTGGCGTACTCGCGAACCCATTCGTCGGTGACGTCGCAAGGGTGGACTTCGCAAAACACATGGGCATCGCGAACGCGACGGGCGATCAGCTGGGTTACCTGGGAGCCGAAATCGAGAATGAGGATTTTTTGGTGTTGCATGAATACTGGATTTGACAACTTCATTAAATTTCTGCGTGAAAGACAAGCGCGGCCAGCAACGAGAGCGCCACGAACATCTTCAACACGATAAATAAAACTTCATACCCCGCAGGGAGCAGACTCGCTCGCTGACCCACTACGCGGAACCGCAGGCGAGTGGCCAGACGCTCTGAAAGTTGGTTCAAGGCTGCCAAATCATTTTCGTCGCCTATGCGGGAGAATTTATGCAACGTTATAAGCGGGCCCTTGGCGGGATGCGTGATTTCAATTTTTTGCTCATACAAATGGACCCCAAGAAGATCAGAGCCCTGAAGTTGAACTTGGCCATTTTGTGCAATGGGGATGAACGTCTGATTTTGAAAGTTGACCAGCCACCCCGGCGGTTTTCGAGCCCGCCGCCAAAACCAAAAAAGAAAAAATGCAGGCAGCAACAAAAGCTTGACCAGTTCGTTGAGGACGGGCAATCCTTGCCCGTGATCGTTGGAAAACCAGTCCAGAACATCCGCTTTCATGGCGTTGGCCGACGAATAATCTTCCAGCGGAATAAACAATTCCGGGGATTCTCGTGCTTCCCGCAAGAGAACATGTTGGTATGCGCGCGTCAAGAAAAACATGCAGCCCCTTTTGCAACGACGGTCCTCGCCTCGATCACAAGCTCATTCAATCTGCGCGGTAGTTCGGGGCTTCTTTGGTGATCTGAACGTCGTGCACGTGGCTTTCGCGAATGCCTGCTGCCGTGATCTCGACAAACTCGGCCTTGCCCTGCATGTCTTCAATCGTCGCGCATCCACAGTAGCCCATGCTGGCGCGCAATCCGCCTGCCATCTGGAAAACAATGCCGACCATCGAGCCCTTGTAGGGCACTCGGCCTTCGATACCTTCGGGGACCAGTTTGTCGGCATTCGGGTTGCCGGTGGTCGCTTCCTGAAAATAACGGTCGGCGCTGCCTTGCTGCATCGCGCCAATACTGCCCATGCCGCGGTAGCTTTTGTAACTACGGCCCTGAAACAAAATCACTTCACCCGGCGCCTCTTCCGTGCCAGCAAACATGCCGCCCATCATGACGGTGCCGGCGCCAGCTGCAATGGCTTTGGCGATGTCGCCGCTGTAGCGGATACCGCCGTCGGCAATCAGAGGTACGCCAGTGCCGCGCAACGCGGTCGCCACGCTGTCGATGGCCATGATCTGCGGCACACCGACCCCAGCCACGATGCGAGTGGTGCAAATGCTGCCAGGGCCGATGCCAACCTTGACCGCGTCGGCGCCCGCCTCGGCCAGGGCCAAAGCGGCTGCACCGGTGGCGATGTTGCCGCCAATCACATCGACTTGTGGATAGTTCTCCTTGACCCAGCGCACGCGCTCGATCACGCCTTTGCTGTGGCCGTGAGCAGTGTCCACCACGATGGCATCAACACCGGCCTTGACCAATGCCTCAACCCGCTCTTCAGTGCCCTCACCGACCCCCACAGCAGCCCCCACACGAAGTTGGCCACGCGCATCGCGCGCCGCAAATGGGAAGGTGGTTTGCTTGGTGATGTCCTTGACGGTGATCAGGCCCTTGAGCTCAAAATCGTCATTGACAAGTAGCACCCGCTCTAGCCGGTGCTTGTTCAACAAGGCCTTGGCGTCGGCCAGCGAAGCTGTTTCGGAAATGGTGATCAGGCGCTCGCGCGGCGTCATGATGGTGCTGACCGGCACGTCCATGCGGGACTCAAAACGCATGTCTCGCCCCGTGACGATACCGACGACCTTGCCGCCATCAATGACCGGAAAGCCGGAGATCCCGAGCTGCTCGCTCAGGGCCATGACCTGGCGCACGGTGTGTGTGGGCGTGATGACAACCGGGTCGCGAAGAACACCGCTTTCGTAACGTTTGACCTTGGCTACCTCGGCGGCTTGCTGCTGCGGTGTCAGGTTCTTGTGAACGATGCCGATGCCGCCCTCCTGGGCAATGGCGATCGCCAGTCTGGCCTCGGTCACCGTGTCCATGGCGGCCGATACCAAGGGGAGATTCAGGCGGATGTTTCTTGAGAACTGGGTGGAAAGCGAGGTGTCCTTGGGCAGGACCTGGGAGAACGCTGGCACCAACAATACGTCGTCGAAGGTGAGCGCTTTGCCGAGTAGGCGCATAGGGATGGCTCCAAAAACACGATTGTACCCGCGCCGGTCGGTACAAACCCTAGCGCTGAAACAAGGCTTGCCGCGTTACAAAAAAGGCGGCTGATACAGGCGCTTGGCATCTCTACCGGGGGCGCTCGACGCTACACTCAGTTATGAATCTGAAAACCGCTTCCAAACTCCTTGTCCTGACACTCGCCGGGTTGACGTTTGCCCTGAGCGCAGCGGCCCAGTGGCAGTGGATTGGCAAGGATGGCCGCAGGGTCTTCAGCGACCGGCCGCCGAGCTCGGACATTCCACAAAGAGATATTTTGAAACAGCCGGGCGGTCGTCCGGTCGCGGCGGCCGTAGCTGTGGAGGCTGCGGTAGCTGCCGCCCTGCCCGCTTCTGCTGCTTCGGCAGCCAAAGTGAACGCGCCAAGAATCTCCGGTAAAGACGCAGACTTGCAAGCCAAAAAGAAGAAGCTGGAGGAGGAGGAAGCGGCTAAAAAGAAGGCCGATGAGGAAAAGGCCGCCCAAAGCAGAGCGGAAAATTGCGAGCGAGTCAAAAAGAATTTGGTGACATTGCAGGGGGGGACTCGCATGTCGACCACCAATGCTAAGGGTGAACGGGAGCCGATGGATGACGCCACTCGAGCCGCCGAGATCAAGCGCGCCGAAGCTATTCGGGACACTGAATGCAAAGTCAACTAGGTAAGAACGTTAAAGAAATTCTCAGTATCCCGCTTTGGCGCCCACTCGTTTAGCCGCAAACAGCCCGGACTTCTTCACACCCTGCTTGGTAAAGCGCTCGCGCCGCGCGATTTTCGGGTCGACCCTGAGCGGACGGTAAATTTCGAGGCGGTCCTGATCACGCAGCAAGTGGCGCAAATTTGTCTTTCGGCCCCAGATTCCGGCAGACAAGCGGCCGGCGGAAAGCTCAGGAAATTCTTCCAGGATTCCACTGCTCTGGATAGCCTGCTCCACTGTGCTCCCAGCAGGAAGTGTCTGGTGCCACTCCCGTACCTGGCGCGGAGCAGGCGAATACACCAGCAAAACATGCAGTTCGGTACTCATGCAGGCTCGCCGTAGACCTGCCCTGCCCTTTTTACAAACGCATCGACCAGACTGCCTGCGATTTTGTCGAACACGGGGCCTACGAGGGCGGCAAGCGCCGCGTTGTCAAAGTCGTAACGCAGGCTGAAATTGACCTTGCAGGCGCGCTCTGTGCCGTCACCGAGGGGGGTGAAGTCCCAATGGCCGTCGAGTTTTGAAAAGGGTCCGTCCACAAGCTTGAGCGAGACCTTCCGGTCCACGACGTGCGTGTTTTCAGTGGTAAAGCTCTGGTGGATCCCCGCAATGGCCATGCCAACCTTGGCGGTCATGCCTGCGGCGGTCTCATTGATGACTTCAGCCTCATCGCACCAAGGCAAAAATTGCGGATAACTTGCAACGTCGGTGACCAGGGCAAACATTTCGGCTGCGCTGTACCAGATAAGAACGGACTTGTTAACGGTTTTCATACAATCATGGGCTGCGCATCGATTGTATTAGCCGGTGCCGCCCCTACCTCTATTCATGGCCACCAAAGAAGCATCCTCCAAAAAACCAGCCGCCGCGTCATCCGGAAAACCCGCTGGCAAGCCCGCCGGCAACCTCACCCCCAAGGCCGCTGCCGCGGCGGTGCGTATTGCCGACAACAAAAAAGCCACGTTCAACTATCACATTGAGGAGCGTTTCGAGGCCGGCATGGTTCTGGAAGGTTGGGAGGTCAAATCGCTGCGCGAAGGCAAGGTCCAGCTGACCGACGGCTATGTTGTCATTCGAAATGGCGAGCTCTTCATCATCGGGTGCCAGATCAATCCGCTGGGCACCGCCTCCACGCACGTCAGGCCGGACTCGATACGAACGAAAAAACTCCTGATGCACAAAGAGGAGATCCGCCGCCTGATTGGCAAGATCGAGCAAAAGGGCTACACGCTGGTGCCGCTGAACCTGCACTGGAAAGCCGGTAAGGTGAAATGCGAAGTGGGTCTGGCCAAGGGCAAGGGCGAACACGATAAACGCGACACCATCAAGGACCGGGAAGGCAAGCGTGAGGTTGAGCGTGCAATGAAAAGCCGCAGCCGCTAAGAGCGCGGCCATTACCTCTGAGGGAATGGCCGGCATTCCATGCGCGGCGGACACTCGCGCTCAGGAGTTCGCCATGCAGAAAATTGTCTCGCTTTTACTTGTCGTGGTCGCGATCATTCATCTGATTCCGCTAACCGGTGCGCTGGGGCCGCAACGCCTGCAAGCCTTGTACGGCCTGACTTTCGACGAGCCCAATATCCTGATACTGATGCAACACCGCGCCGTGTTGTTTGGTCTGCTGGGAGGGTTTCTGTTGTGGGCTGCGTTCAGACCCGCCCTGGTCACGCTGGCGCTGATTGCAGGCTTTGTCAGTGTGCTGTCGTTTTTGGGGTTTGCGCTACTAGCGCCAAGCCACAACGCCTTGATCGGCCGTGTGGTCGTTGCAGACTGGGCGGCCCTGGCTTGCCTGGTTGTGGCGGCAGCACTGCACTTGCGGGGGCTGCGTTAGCCCAAGTCGGCCAGCGGGTGATCCGCAGCCGTCCACGGACTGTTGAAGAAGGCCTGGACCATTTGCGGCTTGACCTCGTCAATCTTCGCTGGCTGCCATTTGGGTGAGTAGTCTTTATCGACCGCCAGTGCGCGTATGCCTTCAACGGTTTCGCTTGCCGCGCCCGGCCGCAAATGAAAGCAGTGATGAACCATGTCGCGCTCCATGCGCAGATCGTCTGCCAGGCTCATACCTCGTGCGCGACGGATCTGCTCCAGTGTGACGTGCAGCATCAGGGGTGAGCGTTTGCGAAGGACGACTGCTGTTTTTTGCGCCCACTCGTCTTCCTTGGCGGTTTCAAGCGCGTCTACGATGTGTTTCACGCGTGTCAGTGAAAAATAGGCATCAAATCGGCTCTCTGCCCTTTCAGTACGGGCGGAAGGCGCTATCAAATCAGTAGCAATCCATCGCTCCGCAGCAGCGACGTCAGCAAACTCCTGATCACCCAGTTTTTGCCACAAGGCCGCCAAGCCGGCTGCAGGCACGTGGACATCTGCCAGCCCATAAGACAGCGCTTCTTCTGAGCCGATAACGGCCCCTGTTAATGCCAGATACTCGCCCGTGCTGCCGGGACAGCGGCTCAGGAAGTATCCGCCTCCAACATCGGGAAAGAGTCCGATGTTGGTCTCAGGCATGGCCATTTTGGTGTGCTCGGTGACGATACGGACCTTCGCTCCCTGGCTCAGCCCCATGCCGCCGCCCATGACCACACCGTCCATGAAGGCGATGTAGGGCTTGGGAAAGTTGTGAATCAGATGATTGAGTCGGTATTCCTCGGTAAAAAATGCGTCGAGTTCCGGATTGCCCGCCAACGCGGCCTCGTGGAAAAAACGGATGTCACCACCTGCGCAAAACCCGCCGAACAGGGCTTCCGGCGTTCCGGGCCGGCCGACTTTGTTTGTGCCCCGAATGGCCACGGCGACAACGGAGGCGTCATCGCGCCATGCCGTCAGCGCGCTGGTCAGTTCCCTGACCATGGCCAGCGACAGCGCATTGAGCGCCTTGGGACGATTCAGGGTGATCATTCCAACCCGACCGCGAACTTCGGTCAGCACATCGCCGGTGGTTTTAAGGGTGTAGTGGTTCATGCGCGTTGTCTCCATCCGAGGATTTCATTGATTACCAGCGCCCCGATGACGAGGACGCCACCGGTCAACACGCTTGGCGCAGGCACTTCACCAGCGCCTACCCACGCCAACAGAATTCCGAAAATAATCTCCAGCAGAGCCAGCAGCGATATCTCGGGTGCTTTGAGCACACGGGCACAAATCACTGACAGCACACACGGGATGGCTAGTTGCACCAAGCCCAGCAAGGCCAGCAGACCGATGTCGTGTGGCGTTGCGGCAAAGGGGAACGCCAGCGGCAAAGTGACCAGCGATGAGATCGCGGCACCGACGAGAACAGCCGGTACGAGGTCGATTTTTTCGCCATGCGCCTGACTGCGTTGCACCACCGTCCAGTTCACAGCGGCGGCAATAGGCACCAGCAGCGCGACCAGCGTGCCCGCAAACTGTTCGAAACCTCCGCCAAGATCCACCTGACTGCCATGCATCCACGCGATACCCACGCCTGCCATCGCGATGGCAAACCAGGTGCGAGGCGCAATGCGGTGCCCGATAAATACGCGGGCAATCAGCGCCGTGAGAAAAGGCCCCAGCGCCATGGTGACCAGCACATTTGCCACGCTGGTCATCGTTAGCGCCAGCATGAAAGCTGTGAACATGACGCTCCAGCACACGCCAGACAGCCACAGAAAACGACCAGCATGCCGAATTTTTGAGAACACCTGCCGACCCTGAAACGCCGGAAGAATGACCAGCAGCGACAGCATCGTGAAAAAGCTGCGCCAGAAGGTCACTTCAAAGCTCTTTGCAGACTCCAGATGGCGCGTCACCACGCCAGCGATTGACCACATCAGCGTGATCGCGATCATGAGCAGTACGGCGCGGCTGTGGGTTAGCTTCATTTCTTGTTCCGAACGTTGACACGCCCATCAGCCCCGCCTGTCTTAAACCAAGCCGGGGCCGCGGAACCGGCTTCGCCGGGCCGCAGGCGCAGCGCCCCCTCGGGGGGCAGCGCAGTACATGCAGTGACAAGCGTGGGGGCTTTACCTTCCAGCGCGCTTGCGCTCGCTCTCGGTCAGGTGACGCTTGCGCAGACGAACCGACTTGGGTGTGATTTCGACCAGCTCGTCGTCTTCAATAAACTCCACGCCGTATTCCAGCGTGCATTCGATTGGCGGCGTAATCTTGATTGCATCTTCCTTGCCGGACACGCGGAAGTTGGTCAGCTGCTTGGTACGCGTGGCGTTGACCACCAGGTCGTTGTCGCGGCTATGAATGCCGACGATCATGCCTTCATACACAGGATCGTTGGCCTTGACGAACATGCGGCCACGGTCATCGAGCTTGCCCAGTGCGTAGGTGAAAATTTCACCAGCGTCCATGGAAATTAGTACGCCATTCTTGCGGCCGCCGATGTCGCCCTTGTGCGGCTCGTAGCTGTCGAAAATGTTGGAAATCAGGCCCGAACCACGTGTCAGGTTAAGGAATTCATTGGTGAAACCGATCAGGCCACGCGCCGGAATGCGGTACTCCAGTCGCACACGGCCACGGCCGTCTGATTCCATGTTCACTAGGTCGCCCTTGCGCTCGCCCAGAGCCTGCATCACGCCGCCTTGATGGGTTTCTTCAATATCGGCCGTGACCAGCTCGATTGGCTCGTGTTTCTCGCCGTTGACTTCCTTCATCACAACGCGCGGCTTGGAAACAGCCAGCTCAAAACCTTCGCGGCGCATGTTTTCCAGCAGGATGGTCAGGTGCAACTCGCCCCGGCCCATCACCTCAAAGATACCCTCTTCGTCGGTCTCTTTGACGCGCAATGCCACGTTGTGCTGAAGCTCTTTCTGCAGGCGGTCCCAGATCTGGCGGCTGGTCACATATTTGCCTTCACGGCCAGCCAGCGGGCTGGTGTTGACGCAAAAGTTCATGGTCAGCGTTGGCTCATCCACCTTGAGCATGGGCAGTGGCGCAGGGTTGGTCGGATCAGTGATGGTGACGCCGATGCCGATTTCTTCAATGCCGTTAATCAACACGATTTCGCCGGGGCCGGCCTCGGTTGCCTGCACGCGCTCCAGACCCTGGAAGGTCAGCACCTGATTCACACGTCCCTTGACGGCCTTGCCGTTTGGGCCTTCCATGACGACAACGTCCATCATGGGTTTGATCGTGCCCTGGCTGATACGGCCAACGCCGATACGACCGACAAAAGTCGAGAAGTCGAGTGCAGAAATCTGCAGTTGCAGCGGCGCGGCGGGGTCGCCTTTCTGGTGCGGCACGTGCTTGAGGATGGTGTTGAACAGGGCCGACATGTCGGGGCCCCACTGCTCATTGGGAGGGCCCTCTTCCAGCGAAGACCAGCCGTTGATACCGGAGGCGTAGACAACCGGGAAGTCAAGCTGCTCATCGGTGGCACCGAGCTTGTCGAACAAATCGAAAGCGGCATTGACCACGTAATCAGGGCGCGCGCCGGGCTTGTCCACCTTGTTGACGACCAGGATGGGCTTGAGGCCCAGGGCCAGGGCCTTCTTGGTCACAAAACGCGTCTGGGGCATGGGGCCCTCCTGCGCGTCGATCAGCAGCACCACACCGTCCACCATGGACAAGGCGCGTTCCACTTCGCCGCCAAAGTCCGCGTGGCCTGGGGTGTCAACGATGTTGATGTGTGTACCTTCCCAGGTCACGGCGCAGTTCTTGGCCAGGATGGTGATGCCACGCTCTTTTTCGATGGCGTTGTTGTCCATCACGGTGTCGACCACTTTTTCGTGCTCGGCAAAGGTGCCCGACTGGCGCAGCAGCTGGTCAACCATGGTGGTTTTGCCGTGGTCAACGTGGGCGATGATGGCGATATTGCGGATTTGTTTGATGCTCATGGTTCGCTTTCTAAAAACTTCAAAATGATCTGGCTAAGCCACGGCGGCAAGCGCCGCAGGGCTGGAAACTGGGGGCCTGGCGGCCAGCATGTCCTGAATTTCAATAGGACTGAGCAGGCGGGTAGGTATCAATTCATCGGCGGTGATGTGGGCAGAACCCAGAAACGCTGCAGGCTCAGTGCCGTAGACCTGCACCATTTCCGCATCAGAGCCCCACTGGCCCGGCGTACCGCGCCGACGCAAACCACTGAGGAAGCGCCCTGCATTGTCGGCATCAAGTGTGACAACCGGGTACGAAGCCACCAGCGATTGGACTGGCAACAGGCAGGCTTCGCGCTCCGCCTCGCTCATGGCCTCCAGCGCCGGTAGGTCAACACACTGCCCGTCGGTGAAGCCACCCGTTTCGAGACGCCGCAAGGATCCGAGATGGGCGCCGCAACCAATGGCTTCGCCGATGTCTTCGCCCAGTGTGCGGATGTACGTGCCTTTGCTGCACGATACTATGATTTTGATAGCTGCTGGCGCCCGCGGATCCTGGGCAAGAGCCATATTTAGCTTGTGAATGATGACGTGGCGGGCTTCCCGCTCGACTTCTTCGCCTTTGCGGGCGTATTCGTACAGCGCCTTGCCGTCTTTTTTCAGCGCTGAGTACATGGGTGGCACTTGCGTTTGCGGTCCCGTGAAACGCTGCGTCAGCTCGTCAAGTAATTCCTGCGTGATGGCTGGCACGGGACGGGTTTCGATGACATCGCCCTCGGCGTCGGCAGTGCTTGTTTTCTGGCCCAGCAGCAACACGGCCTCGTAAGTCTTGTCAGCGTCAAGCTGAAGCTGGCTGAACTTGGTGGCCGCACCAAAACACAGCGGCAACACGCCGGTGGCCAGCGGATCCAGCGTGCCCGTGTGGCCAGCCTTGTCCGCCCGCAGCAGCCACTTGGCTTTTTGCAGCGCCTGATTGCTTGACAGGCCCAGCGGCTTGTCGAGCAGCAGCACGCCGTGCACGGGACGTCGCTGAATTTTTTTGCCCCCACGGTCGTTCACTGCGTGTAACTCCCTGCCCCCCGAGGGGGCCGCTGCGCCTGCGGCCGGGCAGAGCCCGTTCCGCGGCCCCCGCTGGTCTGAAGTCGGGGCCACCCCCAACGCCTGGGCACGTGGAATCACCTGCCCCTCCAAGGGGGCGTTCGCTCCTTGGGGCGGCCCGGTTTTACGCATCGCTAGCCTTCGTCGTCCGTGGCGCGGGAAGAAACCGCCTTGGCAATCAAGGCGTTCATGTCGGCCGCACGTTCTGTGGTGCGGTCGAACTGGAAATGCAGTGTTGGAACCGTGTGGATCATCAACTTCTTGAACAAGCCATTGCGCAGAAAACCCGCGGCCTGGTTGAGCGCGGTTTCGCACTCCACCGGGTCGCCGACCAGCACGCTGAAAAACACCTTGGCATGTGCGTAGTCCGGGGTCACCTCGACCGCCTGGATGGTCACCATCCCGACCCGCGGGTCTTTCAACTCGCGCGCGATCAGCGTCGTCAGATCACGCTGGATCTGGTCGGCGACGCGAAAGCCGCGGTTGGGAGTAGATGATTTTTTGCGCATGTCAAAAGTGATGGCTAGTCAGGCGGTGGCAGGCCACCGCCCGGTCTTAGACCTCCAGCGTCCTTGCCACTTCGCGGATTTCAAAGAACTCCAGGATGTCGCCAACCTGGATATCGTTGTAGCCCTTGACGTTCAAACCGCACTCGAAGCCTTCCTTGACCTCTTTGGCATCGTCCTTGAAGCGCTTGAGAGAGTCGAGTTCACCCGTGAAGATGACCACGTTCTCGCGCAGCAGGCGCAGACGTGCGGTGCGGCGAACAATACCGGCGGTGACCATACAGCCAGCGATCGAACCGATCTTGCTGACCTTGAACACCTGGCGAATCTCGGCATTGCCAATGACTTCTTCTTTTTTGTCCGGAGTCAGCATGCCCGACATGGCGGCGCGCAATTCGTCCACAGCGTCATAAATGATGTTGTAGTAACGAATGTCCACACCGTTGTTCTCTGCGAGCTTGCGGGCCTGGGCATCGGCACGGGTGTTGAACCCGATCAGCACGGCCTTGGAAGCGATTGCCAGATTGACGTCGGACTCGGAAATACCGCCCACTGCGGAGTAAACCAGCTGAACCTTGACTTCGTCGGTTGAGAGCTTGAGCAACGATTGCGCGAGCGCTTCCTGTGAACCCTGCACATCGGCCTTGACGATGATGGGCAGCATCTTGACTTCGCCGGCGCCGATGTCGGAGAACATGTTCTCCAGCTTGGCGGCCTGTTGCTTGGCCAGTTTGGTGTTGCGGAACTTCCCGGCACGATAGGTGGCAATTTCACGGGCGCGGCGCTCATCGGTCATAACCATGAACTCATCGCCTGCTTGTGGCACTTCAGTCAGACCCTGGATTTCAACCGGAATCGACGGACCTGCCGTTTTGATAGGCTTGCCGTTTTCGTCGAGCATGGCGCGCACGCGGCCATAGGTCGAGCCGGCCAGCACCACGTCGCCAGTTTTCAGCGTACCGGCTTGCACCAGAACGGTGGCGACAGGGCCACGGCCTTTGTCAAGCTGGGCTTCAATGACCAGGCCTTTGGCAAGCGCGTCAACCGGCGCGCGCAGCTCCAGAACCTCCGCTTGCAACAGCACTTGCTCCAGCAGCGCGTCGATACCAGCGCCAGTGCGGGCCGATACGCCTACAAAAGGCACGTCGCCGCCAAACTCTTCGGGAATCACTTCTTCGGTCACCAGCTCACCTTTGACGCGGTCCAGGTTGGCATCGGGTTTGTCGATCTTGTTGATCGCCACCACGATGGGTACACCTGCTGCCTTGGCGTGTTTAATCGCCTCTTTGGTTTGCGGCATCACACCGTCGTCGGCTGCGACCACCAGAATCACAATGTCGGTAGCCTTGGCGCCACGGGCACGCATGGCGGTAAACGCCTCGTGACCCGGCGTGTCCAGGAAGGACACCATGCCGCGCGGAGTTTCCACGTGGTAGGCGCCAATGTGCTGGGTAATACCGCCGGCTTCGCCTGCGGCAACCTTGGCAGTGCGGATGTAATCCAGCAGGGAAGTTTTGCCGTGGTCGACGTGACCCATGACGGTGACCACTGGTGCGCGCGGCAGCAGCTCGGCCTGCTGGCCTTGAACGTCTTCGTCGGCAAACGCTTCCGGATCGTCCAGCGCCGCAGTCACGGCCTGGTGGCCCATTTCTTCCACAACGATCATCGCCGTGTCCTGATCCAGAGGCTGGTTGATGGTGACCATCTGACCCAGCTTCATCAGGTGTTTGATCACCTCGGATGACTTGACGCTCATCTTGTGTGCCAGTTCGGCCACAGTGATGGTTTCTGGCACATGGACTTCAATGACCTTGAACTCGGTGGGCGCGACAAAGTTCGACTCGGGACGCGCATCGCGGTCCGAGCTGCGACGGCCACGTGGTCCACCGCGGAAATTGCCGCGGCCAGGTACGACAGGCGCGCCGCGGGTTTTGATCTCGCCCTTTTTCTTGGCGGCATCATCTTTCCAGGTCGAAGACAGGTTCTCCGACTTGATTTCTTTCTTGCCGGCGGCACCAGCTGCGCCTGGCGCGCCAGGTGCTGCTGGTTTGGCAGCGCCCGGCACAACGGCAGGCTTGTGCAGCGTGCCCTTGATCGGTGCTTTCGGATCGACGTGTGGCACGAGAACGCGTTTTGGCGCGTTCATCATGGCGCGAATGCCGGCGGCCTCTGCCTCAGCCTTTTTGCGGCGATCCTGAAGGTCTTGCTCTTTGGCGGCATCAGCCTGGAACTCAGCCGTGGCTTTGGCCTTGGCCGCGGCCTGCGCAGCGGTGGCTTCGGCGGCCAGGGCGGCAGCGCGCTCCAGTGCAGCGGTGTTGTCCACAACCGGCGCCTCTTCAGGAATAATTTTGCCTATGGTGCGCTTGGGTTTTTCGGCCTTTTTGGCAGCTTCTGCGGCCAGGGCAGCGGCACTGGCCGCTTCAGCCGTTACACGTTCCTGCTCACGCGCTTCATCTTTGGCGTCCTGCTCTTCACGCAAGCGGCGCTTTTCAACCAGTTCGGCTTCCTGACGGCGCAGCAGTTCTGCGTGGCGGCTGGCCTCTTCCTCGCGGCGAATCAGCTCAGCGTCGTCAACGACGGGCGCTTGCGGAGCGACGGGCTCTGCAGCAACCGCTTCTTCAGCGACCGCTTCCGAGCCCTCATCACGTTTGATAAAGGTACGTTTTTTGCGGACTTCCACCTGGATGGTGCGGGCCCGGCCCGTGGCATCAGCCTGCTTGATTTCACTGGTCGACTTTTTAACCAGCGTAATTTTCTTGCGCTCGGCCGTGGCCGTGCCATGGCTGGCCTGCAGATAGCTCAGCAATTTCTGTTTGTCCGACTCGGAGAGGTGGTCATCGGCTTGCGCCTTGGCAACACCTGCACTGGTCAATTGCTCGATCAGTGTGGCGGTGGGTTTATTCAGTTCAGCTGCGAATTCAGCGACGGTAGTGGTACTGGACATATGTTGTTTTCCTGGCGGCCTTCATGATCATTGCTCTTGGGCCGCTGCAGGTGCAGGGCTTTCAGTGGCTGCAGCTTCATCGGTAAACCAATGGGCGCGTGCAATCATGATCAGGGCTTTGGCCTCGTCCGCAGACTGGCCAGTGATATCGGTTAGTTCGTCGACAGCCAGATCGGCCAGGTCGTCGCGGGTGGTGATACCCGCCTCAGTCAGCTTGGCAATCAGCTCAGGCGTGAGGCTTTCAACATCACGCAGGTTCTGCGAGACGCCTTCAGCGTCTTCTTCCTTGGCGATTTCCATGGTCAGGAGCGCATCTTTGGCGCGGGTGCGCAGCTCGTTGACGGTGTCTTCGTCGAAGGACTCGATCTCCAGCATCTCCTGCAGTGGCACATAGGCAACTTCTTCCAGGCTGGTAAAGCCTTCGGAGATCAGGATGTCGGCAATTTCCTCGTCGACGTCGAGCTTTTCCATGAACAGCTTGCGGCTGGTGTCGGTTTCGGTGGCTTGCTTCTCAGCAGACTCGTCGGCCGTCATGATGTTGATTTTCCAGCCGGTCAGCTCGGCGGCAAGACGCACGTTCTGGCCACCGCGACCGATGGAGATGGCAAGGTTTTCCTCGTCCACCACCACATCCATGGCGTGGCGCTCTTCGTCCACCACGATGGAGGACACGTTGGCTGGCGCCAGGGCACCAATCACAAACTGGGCTGGGTCTTCGCTCCACAGCACGATGTCTACTCGCTCACCAGCGAGCTCGTTGGTGACGCCGTTGACGCGGGTTCCGCGGACACCGACACAGGTGCCGATCGGGTCGACGCGTTTGTCATGTGACAGCACGGCAATCTTGGCGCGTGAACCGGGGTCACGGGCGCAGGACTTGATCTCCAGCAAGCCTTGCTCAATCTCGGGCACTTCCTGACGGAACAGCTCGATCATGTACTCGGGCGAAGTGCGCGACAGGATGATGGGCGCGCCACGCAGGGTGGTGTCGACTTCCATGATCATGGCGCGGACGCGGTCACCGGAGCGCAGGTTTTCTTTTGGAATCATGTCGCCGCGGCGCAGGCGGCCTTCAACACGGCCGGATTCGACAATGATGTCGCCCTTGTCCATGCGCTTGACGGTGCCAACAAAAATCTTGTCGCCGCGAGACATAAAGTCTGTGAGCAGCATTTCGCGCTCGGCGTCGCGGATTTTTTGCAGGATGACCTGCTTGGCTGCTTGCGCGCCAATGCGGCCAATCGGCAGGCTTTCGACCGGCTTTTCGATGAAATCGCCCTCTTCGATGTCGGCAAGCTCTTCACGCGCATCGCTGACCAGCTCTTCAGCCTCAGGATTTTGCAGGCCGGCTTCATCGGGAACGACCAGCCAGCGGCGGAAGGTTTCGTAGTTGCCGCTGTCGCGGTCCACGACGACACGGATGTCCGTGCCTTCGGCGTACACCTTCTTGGTCGCAGAGGCAAGCGCAAGCTCGACCGCGCCAAAGACGACGTCACGTTCAACATTTTTCTCACGCGATATGGCATCAACCAACATCAACAGTTCGCGATTCATTTCACAAGCCTGCCTTTCTTTTATATCTCTGTTCCAGGCGCGGCTTTTGGCCGGCGCCCCTTGAAGTCAACCACAGGCGCCAAACGCGCCTGCATAATTTCGTCGAGCGTGAAGCCCAGCGCCTGCAGCGGCGCGGGAATCCGCTTCTTGCTTACCTTTTGTCCGGGTTTGGTCTCGGGCTCGTCGCTCCAGACAATCTGCCATCCCGAGGCGGCACGCTCCAGCGTTCCGCGAAATTTTTTCCGGTTGGCCGCCACTGCCGATCCCGCAGCTGCCACCGTACCGATGGGTGCTTTCAACGTGATGTCAACCAGGGCGCCCTCAAAGCGCTCAAAATCCTTTTCACTGCGCAAAGGCCGGTCTATGCCCGGCGAGCTCACCTCGAGCCGGGAATAAGGCGCGGCTTCCACCTCAAGCACAAACTGCAACTGACGGGTGACTTTTTCGCAATCTTCCGCATTGATGAACTGCTCTTCAGTCCCTGGTACAAATGGCTGGTCAATCGTCACACGCAGCAAGCCCCCGGTGGTCCGTTCAATGTCCACCAGCTCGTAACCCAGTCCCGTGACTGTCTGCTCAATCGTGTCGTGCAATGCCATTCAGTTGTAAAAGTCGCTCTGAAAAATCAGGGGTGTAAAAACAAACGCCCAAAAAAAATGGGCGGTGAAAACCCGCCCATTTGGTCGTGAAGCGCGTATTCTACCCCCTCAGCTGCGCCCTTGCAAGCAGTTTGCATGCCCGAACAGACGCAGACCCCCTACAAATGTGCCGAGACCAGCGTTCGGGTATAGGGGTGTTCGGGCTGCTGCAGCACCTTGTCCACGGTGCCAGACTCAAGCACCTCGCCGTCTTTCATGACGATGACGTCGTGTGCCATCGCGCGAACCACGTCCACGTCGTGGGTGATCAGCAAGTAAGCCAGCCCTTTTTCTGCCTGTAGACGCTGCAACAGCGCCAGCACCTGTTTCTGGATGGTGACGTCCAGCGCACTGGTGGGCTCGTCCAGCACCAGCAACTGAGGCTGAACGATCAGCGCTCTGGCGATGGCCAGTCGCTGACGCTGTCCGCCAGAAAACTCGTGCGGATAACGCTGCAGCAGGCCCGGGAACTGTTCCTCCCCCAAGCCAACGTCTGCCAATGCTCCCACAACGCGCTCGCGCCGTCCGTCGCGGTTGAGGCCGGGCTCATGCACCAGAAGGCCCTCCCCCACGATTTCTTCCACCGTCATGCGCGGGGAAAGCGAGGAATACGGGTCCTGAAAAACCACCTGCACCAACCGGCGTATGGCCTGATTGCCGGCAGCGTCCGGGCCCCAGCGAGTACCGACCACGTCAAGCGACCCCTTGTAGGGAATCAGACCCAGCGCGGCCAAGGCGAGCGTGGACTTGCCCGAGCCGGACTCTCCAACCACGCCCAGGGTGCGGCCGGGCTGGATCACGAATTTGGCCCCTTTGACAGCTACAAACTCCCCCTTTTTGAACCAGCCGCGGATGCCGGGAATGGGGGTTGGGTAGCTCACCCGCAAATCCCGCCCCTGCATCACGGGCGCTGTCGACGCGGGAGCAGCTTCGAAGAGCGCCTTTTGCGGTCGACTGTCGATGAGCTTGCGCGTGTAGGCGTGCTGCGGATGCGAAAACACCACGTTGACGCCCCCGCTTTCAACGATGTGGCCGTTTTCCATCACCGCGACCCTGTCTGCAAAGCGCCGCACCATGTTCAGGTCGTGGGTGATCAACAGCACGGCCATGCCGGTCTGGCGCTGCAGGTCTGCCAGCAGCTCCAGCATTTGCACCCGCAGCGTCACATCCAGAGCGGTGGTGGGCTCGTCGGCCAGCAGCAGTTTGGGTTGCCCGGCCAATGCCATGGCAATCATGGCGCGCTGGCGCTGCCCACCCGAGAGCTGATGCGGATAGGCCTGAGCGCGACGAGCGGGCTCGGGGATGCCGGTGGCGGCCAAGGCCTCGATAGCCGAGTCCCAAGCCTGGCGGTTGGACAGCCCCTGCTTCAACTGCAGCACCTCGGCAATCTGGTTTCCCACGGTGTACACCGGGTTTAGTGCCGTCATCGGCTCCTGGAAGATCATCGCGATTTCCCGGCCCCGGATCGCGCGCAATTCGCGCTCTGAAATGGATAGCAGGTCCAGCCCGTCCGACAAGGGCGGAGGCCCTGAAAGGACCGCGGATCCAGAAATATCGGCATTCAACACCAGCCGCAACAGCGCCAGAGCTGTGACGGTTTTGCCCGAGCCGGATTCCCCCACCAGAGCCAGCTTTTCGCCGGATCGGATGTGGAAATCGATGCCGTGAACTACTTCTTTGCCGCCGAAGGAGACGCGTAGACCTTTGACGTCGAGCAGTGGGGCCGTCACTTGTCGGCCTTCCGGGGGTCCAACGCGTCACGCAAGGCATCTCCCATGAAAGTAAGTAGCAGGAGCGTGATCACCAGCACGGCGAAGGTGGACAGCGAAATCCACCAGGCATCGATGTTGGCCTTGCCTTGAGACAGCAGTTCGCCAAGCGAGGGCGTCCCCGGCGGCACACCCAGCCCTAGGAAGTCCAGCGATGTCAGCGCCAAGATGGCCGCACTCATGCGAAACGGCAGAAAGGTCACGACCGGCGTCATGCTATTGGGCAGGATGTGGCGCCACATGATTTGCTGCGCGCTGACCCCGAGAGCCCTTGCAGCGCGCACGTAATCCATCTGGCGGTTGCGCAAAAACTCGGCGCGCACATAGTCGGACAGCCCCATCCAACCGAACAGGCTCAGCAAAATGAGCAATAGCGCCACGCTGGGTTTGAATATGGCACTGAAGATGATCAGCAGGTAGAGCTCGGGCATGGCGCTCCAGATTTCGATGAAACGCTGGAAGGCCAAGTCAGTCTTGCCGCCGAAAAAGCCCTGGACTGCCCCGGTCACGATACCCAGAACCATCCCCAGCACCGTCAGTGCCAGAGCGAATAGAACGCTGACGCGAAACCCATAGATCAGCTGCGCCAGCAGGTCGCGACCTCGGTCGTCGGTGCCGAAAAAATTGTCGCGCGAAGGGGCCGACGGGTTGGGCAGTTTCGCGAAGTAGTTGAGTGTTTTCGGGCCGTATGGGTTGGGCGCGTAGACTGCCCAGTTGCCGCCCTGGGTGATGCGCTCGCGGACGAATGGGTCAAGGTAGTCTGCGGGTGTTTCAAAGTCTCCGCCGAAGGTTTTTTCTGCGTAGTCGCGCAGTACCGGGAAGTAGGTCTGACCCTCGTATCGCACTACAAGCGGCTTGTCGGTCGATAGCACCTCGGCGAACAGGCTCAACACCACCAGTGCGCAGAAGATCAGGAAACTCCAGAAGCCCAACGGGTTTCGGCGAAACCTGCCCCAGGCACGTCGGCCCGGACTGAGTGAAATAGGTAATGCGCTAGTCAAATTTCACCCTGGGATCGACCCAGACATAACAAAGGTCGCTGAGGAGCCTGGTCGCCAGCCCGATCAACGTGAATAGGTAGAGCGTGCCGAGCACCACCGGGTAGTCGCGGCGGATTACGCTCTCGTAACTGAGCAGGCCCAGCCCGTCGAGCGAAAACAGCGTTTCGATCAACAGCGAGCCCGTGAAGAAGGCGCCGATGAAGGCGGCGGGAAAGCCGGTGATGATGGGAATCAGCGCGTTGCGGAACACATGTTTCCAGAGCACCTGCCGATCGGCTAACCCCTTGGCTCTGGCGGTCAGCACGTACTGCTTGCGGATTTCCTCAAGGAAAGAGTTTTTGGTCAGCATGGCCGTCACGGCAAAACTGCCCAGCACCATGGCGGTCACCGGCAGCGTAATGTGCCAGAGATAATCGGTTACCCTGGCGCCCCAACTGAGCGTCTCCCAGTTGGGGGAGGTCAGACCGCGCAATGGAAACCACTGCAACTGCCCGCCGAAAATCACCAGTAGCGCAACGCCCAGCACAAACCCGGGAATCGCATAACCGACCAGCACAAACAGCGTGGTTATAAAGTCAAAATGCGAGCCCGCCCGCACCGCCTTGGCGACGCCCAGCGGTACAGCGATCAGATAGCTGATGAAAAAGGTCCAGAGGCCTAGACTGATGGAGACCGGGAGCTTGTCCTTGATGAGCGTCCAGACGTCCCTGCTTTGAAAAAAACTCTTACCCAAATCGAAGCGCAGAAACTGCCCCATCATCTGCAAAAAGCGCTCATGAGCCGGTTTGTCAAACCCATATAGGGCCTTGACCTCCTGAATCTGCTTGGCGTCGAGCGCGCGCTGCCCTGAACTGTTACCGGAAATCCCGCCTTCCTTGGTGGTCAATTGAGAAATAAGCTGTTCTGCGGGCCCCCCCGGTACGAACTGAATCACTGCGAAGTTAATGAGCAAAACCCCAAACAGCGTGGGGATCATCAACATCAGACGACGCAAGAGGTACAGGAACATGGGTACTTACCTGCGGTCGGTCCACCACATGGTCAACATCCAGGAACCTGCCAGCAAGTGCGGGGGCAAGCCAGGGGGATGTTTCATGTGGTTTTTGTGGGCTATGAAAAATTGTTTGCCGTAATACATGGGTACCAGAAAATGGCTGTGCAACAGATACCTGTCAAGCACCCGAGCACCGGCAGCTATCGCTTTGCGATCTGGGCTGTTGACGATAACTTCTATCAATTCATCAAGCACTTCATCCTTGATTCCGCTCAGATTTTGACTGCCCTTTTCATCCGCAGATTTAGACCCGAAATCATCGTACAACTCATTGCCAGGGCTTCCCGAACCTCCAACAATATTGACCGCAATGTCGAAGTCAAACTCGTCCTGCTTCTTCTTTATCAGGCTCGCGTCTCTTAATCGCACCTGGAAATCTATGCCTAGCTTGGACAGATTTCGTGCATATTGAGAAAGGACGATCTCAGAACTTCGGTCCGAAATATCCATCTCGATAACGAATGCCTGTCCAGCAGAGTTTCGCAAGGCCCCCTCACGAAACGACCACCCGGCCGCTCTAAGCATTTGCTGCGCAATTAAAAGATTGGTGCGAAGGCCTTGGGCTGTCGCACCGCTGGAGGCAGGCCGTGGCAAATTGCCTTGAATTCGCTCAAGAAGTTTGTCTTTAAGTTTGAGGCCGTCGATAAGCACCAATTCTTCAGCCGTCATCGCCTCCTGCGCCATCAGGTCAGGCGTGTTCTGGAAGTAGCTGAGAGTCCGGGCGCGGCGGTTGTAAAAAATCTTCTGATTCAACCAGTCAAAATCAAACGCCAACGCGAGTGCCTGCCGCACTCGGATATCTGCAAATCGCTTTTGCCTCAGATTGAAAATGAGTCCCTGCATTCCGGTGCTGCGGCTGTGTGCAATCTCGGCCTTAACCAGCTCTCCCGAATCAAAGCGTCGACCGCGATAGCGTCTTACCCAGGCACTGATCGAGCTTTCTTCCAATGCGTCAAGTCCCCCTGCCTTGAGAGACTCTTCTTCACCCAATTTGTCACGAAAGTAAAGGTAGGTCACCCGGTCAAAGTTGAACATGCCTTTTCGCACGGGAAGGTTGGCCGCCCAATAGTCGTCCCGGCGACGGTAGGAAATGGTTTTGCCAAAATCCAGTGTGTCCACCACATACGGACCACTGGCTATCGGTGGCTCAGTGACAATTTGGTCCAAGGGCTTGCCCCCTCCCCAGTTGCGGGAGAACACCGGGAGTTGCCCGATGACCATGTGGAGCTCGGAGTTTTTGCGCTTGAAATCGAAGCGGATGGTTCGCTCGTTGACCACAATCGCGTGCTTGATGTCGGACCAATACGACCGGAAGGTCGGCCCCGCCTGCTTGCTCATCAGCGTGTCAAACGAGTGTTTGACATCTAGCGCCAGGACGGGATCACCGTTGGAGAACCGGGCCTTAGGATTGAGTCGAAAGGTGACGCTGAGTTTGTCCGCCGCCAATTCGATGTCCTGCGCAATCAAACCGTAGCGGGAAAAGGGCTCATCTTCGCTGGGTGTGGTCAGTGAATCAAAAATCAGACCATATTCGGCAAAAACAAACCCGTTGCCGCTACGCCCCATGCCGACTGGCGGTAAACCCTTGAGGGTAAAAGGATTGAGCTTGTCGAAGCTGCCGCTGGCCGACAGGACGAGACTCCCGCCTTTGGGCGCGTCCACGTTGACATAGTCGAAATGGGTAAACGTCGCCGGATACTTTGGTTCGTAGCCCATGCCTAAGCCGTGAGCCGCCCATGACGACCCACAGACCCACCAGAGCACGCAAACCAGCAAACTACGCATGCGACAATTCTGCATCAACTCTCACAGGAACACTCATGGGCTTTTTGACCGGCAAAAAATTACTGATCACGGGCGTGCTGTCCAACCGCTCCATCGCCTATGGCATCGCCAGGGCGTGCCACGCTCAGGGCGCCGAACTGGCCTTCAGCTATGTCGGGGAGCGCTTCAAGGACCGCATCACCGAATTTGCTGCCGACTTCGACTCCAAACTGATTTTTGATTGCGATGTCGGTGACGATGCCCAGATTGACAAGCTTTTCGCGGACCTCTCCAAAACCTGGCCAAACTTTGACGGGCTGGTGCACAGCATTGGTTTCGCGCCGCGCGAGGCCATTGCGGGGGACTTCCTAGAAGGCCTGTCGCGCGAGGGCTTCAAAATTGCCCATGACATCAGCGCATACAGCTTTCCCGCGATGGCCAAGGCGGCGCTGCCCTACCTCAACCCCAAGTCCGCGCTGCTCACCTTGACCTACCTGGGCGCCCTGCGCACGATTCCCAACTACAACACCATGGGCATGGCCAAGGCCAGCCTGGAGGCCAGCGTTCGTTACCTGGCCGAATCGCTGGGCCCCAAAGGCATGCGGGTCAATGGCATCAGCGCCGGGCCGATCAAGACCTTGGCTGCCAGCGGTATCAAGGATTTCGGCAAGCTGCTGGGCATGGTGGCTGCAGCTTCCCCGCTACGCCGCAACGTCACCATTGAAGATGTGGGCAATGTGGCGGCCTTCCTGCTGTCCGATCTGGCTTCCGGCGTAACCGCTGAAATCACCTACGTAGACGGCGGCTTCAGTCACACCGCGGGCATAGGGCGCGAGACCGACCCTGCTGTGGTTTAGGGTTAAAAAGTGCTTCCGGCCCTTTGGTTACGGGCGCTGGTAGCTATGAAATCAATGGCGGATAGGTGGATGTCAAAGGCGTTGCCAATAGTCATACCGCCAAGCTGTCGTAAAACCCGCCCGGCGGTAAAGCGCCTGGGCCGCGGTGTTGGCGGCTTCCACCTGCAAAAAAACACGTTCGATGCCTCGGCTCGCCGCGGCATCAGCCAGACCGGCCAGCACTCTGCCCGCCAGCCCCTGTCCGCGATGGCTTTGCGCAGTGCGCATGCCGTGCACACTGGCCCAGCCATGACCAAACGCCGCCGCGCCGCCAGCCAGCACTGCGGCGCCGCCCGAGATACCGGCATAAACAGAATCCCGCGCGCGGCTCAGTGTTTTGACCCGGCTCGCGCCATCGACCGGGTCAAAACCCTCGCCGAGGAAAAGCGCCGTCCACGCCGCATCCGGAGCGTCGGCACATGCAGCGGGAGGCTGCCCCGACACCTGTCGCATGTGTTGCACCGTGCCCACCTGCACGAGAGTCGGTTTGTGGGCGCTGTAACCCCGTTTGCGCAGTTCTCGGCGCAATGCGTCAAAACAAGGGGCAGTGGCAACACGAAAAATCGCCGGGAAACCCTTTTCGGCGTAATACGCTTCGATCCACTCAATCACCCGCAGGTCGCAGGATGTGTGCTGAAGCGGAACCGCACTTTTTGCACGGCCCACCGTTCCGCTGTCCACCGGCAGGAGCCAGCCCTCCCGCTCCTCCAGCGTTTCGGGGGAAACTGCAGCCAGGGTGGCGCGTTCTATGGAGGCAATACCATCAGCATTCATTCAGGATCCGTGGATAAAAAAATGCGACAACCCAGTCATCGCCCGCATCGCTACGCGGCAAACCGGATTAACAGCAAAGATACTATTGTTTTGATAGCTGGCGGCGACCGCCGTACCTGGCCTGCGGCGTAAATCATGCATGAATTTACCACCATGACACCAAACCACTGCTCCATCGGCAAGCGCCCTTTCCGCACTGTTGCCGCCAACCTCATCCTGCGTGGGCTGTTCATGCTGGCGAGCGTGCTCGTGGCCTCGCTGCCGGTGGCTGCGGCCGCACCTGCAACTGGCACCCCCGCCCTGATGCTGGCCAATGTTTACCACCCCGGTATCGCGCTGCAGGACTATTGGGTCAGCGAAAAATATGATGGCGTCCGGGGATTCTGGGATGGCGAAAAACTGCTGACGCGCGGCGGTGAGCGCATCATGGCGCCGGCCTGGTTCACCTCGGGCTGGCCGCAGGAACCCATCGACGGCGAGCTCTGGGCCGGTCGCGGCCAGTTCTCCAAAGCCGTGTCCACCGTGCGCCAGCAGGCCGCTGACGATGCGGCGTGGCGCGCCATCCGGTTCATGGTGTTTGACATGCCCGCCCATCCCGGCGTTTTCACTCAGCGCATTCCAGTGCTAAACGGGCTGGTCAGCCGCATCGGCCAACCGTGGGTGCAGGCGGTTCCGCAGTTTCGCGTGGCCAGCCATGCGGAGTTGCAGCGCCTGCTGGCAAAAACCGTCAAGCTCGGTGGCGAAGGCCTGATGCTGCACCGCGGTGAGTCGCTCTACAAGGGCGTGCGCAGCGACGATCTGCTCAAGGTGAAGACGCATGAAGACACGGAGGCACGCGTTGTTGCCCACATCCCCGGCAAGGGCAAGTACACCGGCATGATGGGCGCATTGCTGGTCGAGATGCCGGGGTCGGCAGGCAAGCCCGGCCCGCAGTTCAAGCTTGGCACCGGCTTCAGCGACGAGCAGCGCCAGCACCCGCCCTCAGTGGGCAGCACTGTCACTTACCGCTTTCGGGGATTGAACGACAGCGGCATTCCACGCTTTGCCAGCTTCATGCGGGTGCGGGAAGATGCGGCTCCGGCCCGCCCCTGAGTGCCATGGCGCAAGTGCCGGGCTTGGCTTTCGCACTTACTCCTTCACGCAGTCCGCAAAATAGTGCTTCTTGCCGCTCTCGTCTTCCATTTCAACCAAGCCATGGATGTCGGTCTCAAAGCCCGGACACTGGGCATTGAACTCGCGTGAGAACTTCAGGTAATCAACGATCTTTTTGTTGAAGACCTCGCCCGGAATCAAGAGCGGAATGCCCGGTGGGTAAGGCGTGACCAGGCCGACCGTGATGCGGCCTTCCAGGTGGTCAATTTCCACCCGCTCGGTCTTGTGCAGCGCAATGTGCGCGTAAGCGTCGCTAGGCTTCATGGCCGGTTTCAGGTCGCTCAGGTACATGTCGGTGGTCAGGCGCGCGATGTCGTACTTGGCATACAGGCTGTGGATGTGTTGGCACAAATCGGCCAGACCCATTTTTTCGTAACGCGGGTATTTCTGACAGAACTCCGGCAGGATGCGCCACATCGGCTGGTTCTTGGCGTGGTCGTCCTTGAACTGCTGCAGCGCGGTCAACATGCTGTTCCAGCGGCCCTTGGTGATGCCGATGGTGAACATGATGAAAAAGCTGTACAAACCGGTTTTTTCGACCACCACGCCGTGCTCGGCCAAAAATTTGGTCAAGATGCTGGCCGGAATGCCGGTCTTGGCAAACTTGCCGTTCAGGTCCATGCCTGGCGTGACGATGGTGGACTTGATGGGGTCCAGCATGTTGAAGCCTGTGGCCATTTTGCCGAAGCCATGCCAGTTGACGCCGGCCTTGGCATTCTTTGACTCTCCTTTGATGATCCAGTCTTCCGATCGGCCAATGCCCTCGTCCACCAGCTTGTCCGGTCCCCAGACCTTGAACCACCAGTCGTCGCCGTATTCCTCATCGACCTTGCGCATCGCCCGGCGGAAGTCCAGCGCCTCGGCAATGCTTTCTTCAACCAACGCTGTGCCGCCCGGCGGCTCCATCATGGCGGCAGCCACGTCGCAGCTGGCAATGATGCTGTACTGCGGCGAGGTGGAGGTGTGCATCAGGAAGGCCTCGTTGAAGAGGTGCCTGTCCAGCTTGACGGTTTGCGAGTCCTGCACCAGCACATGGCTGGCCTGGCTGATGCCTGCCAGCAGCTTGTGGATGGATTGGGTGGCGTAGACCATGGCCTCCTTCGGACGCACCCGCTTTTTGCCCATGGCGTGGTAGCTGCCGTAGAAGGGGTGGAAGGCGGCGTGCGGTAGCCAGGCCTCGTCGAAATGGAGGTTTTCGACATAGCCGTCGAGCATGCGCTTGATGGTTTCGGTGTTGTACAGCACGCCATCGTAGGTGGACTGCGTGATGGTCAGCACGCGTGGTTTGACGGTTTTGGCGTCCACGCCCTTGAGCAGCGGATTTGCCGCGATCTTGGCCTGGATAGAGGCCTGCTCAAACTCTTCCTTGGGGATCGGGCCGATGATGCCGAAGTGGTTGCGCGTCGGCTTCAAAAACACCGGTATCGCCCCGGTCATGATGATGGCGTGCAGGATGGACTTGTGGCAGTTGCGGTCCACCACCACCACGTCGCCCGGTGCCACCGTGTGATGCCAGACCATCTTGTTGGACGTCGACGTGCCATTGGTCACGAAGAAACAATGGTCCGCATTGAAGATACGGGCGGCATTGCGTTCAGAGGCGCCAACCGGGCCGTCATGGTCCAGCAGCTGGCCCAGCTCTTCCACTGCATTACACACGTCGGCACGCAGCATGTTCTCGCCAAAAAACTGGTGGAACATCTGGCCCACCGGGCTTTTCAGAAAGGCGACGCCGCCGGAATGCCCCGGGCAATGCCAGGAGTAGGAGCCATCTTCTGCGTAATCGAGCAGCGCCTTGAAAAACGGCGGTTGCACACCCTCCAGGTAACTCTTGGCCTCGCGGATGATGTGGCGCGCCACAAACTCCGGCGTGTCTTCAAACATATGGATGAAGCCATGCAACTCGCGCAGGATGTCATTGGGAATATGGCGCGAGGTTTTGGTCTCGCCGTAGACGTAAATCGGTACGTCCAGATTCTTGCGGCGGACTTCCTCAATGAAATGGCGCAGGTTCAGCACCGCAGGGTCCAGATCAGGGCCAGGCGTAAATTCTTCGTCGTCAATCGACAAAATAAAAGCGCTGGCGCGGCTTTGCTGCTGCGCAAACTGCGACAGGTCGCCATAACTGGTGACGCCCAGCACCTCAAGGCCCTCCGTTTCGATGGCTTGCGCCAGCGCACGAATGCCCAGGCCGGAGGTGTTTTCAGAGCGGAAGTCTTCGTCGATGATGACGATGGGGAAGCGGAATTTCATCAAAAGGCCTTTGCCTGGAGCGGTCAAAAAAAACGGATCAGGGCCGAAGTGTAAGGACATTTGTTGACCGGGGGAAAGGACGGGCCTTCATCAAGCGCGGTTAAGCTTGCCAGCGGGCATTTGTGGCCCAGAATGTAGCTTTTACGAAACGGGAGGAAGCAGAACATGGCTGAATCAACAATCTGGTGGTTGCTGGCGGGAGGCGCTGTGGCGCTGGAGCTGGCAACAGGCACGTTTTACCTGCTGATGTTGGCGGTGGGCTTGGCTGCTGCTGCCGTAGCAGCGCATCTGGGTCTGGACCTTACGGGGCAGATGCTGGTAGCGGCCGTGGTTGGCGGCGGTGCGGTGGTGCTCTGGCACTGGAAGCGCAGCAAGGAGCCCAAACCAGAGCATGCTCAGGCCAACACAGACGTGCAAATGGACATTGGCGAAACCGTACACGTGGCGCAATGGAATGCCGATGCGACTGCCAACGTCAAATACCGCGGGTCGCAGTGGTCCGTGGTGCTTGCAGACAGTGACGGGATACCCGAGCCTGGGCTCTTCAAGGTCAGGGAGCTGCACGGCAACCGGCTGGTTGTCGCCAAACTGTGAGACAGTCGGCGGTGTCTTGCTAGGGACCAAGCCGCCTGTTTAATGATTTACCGGAGAAAACAAAATGAAAATGGAAATTGCACTCGTCATTCTCGTGATTGCAGTGATTTTTATCATCCGCAGCATGAAGGTGGTGCCGCAGCAAAACGCCTGGGTGGTTGAGCGGCTGGGCAAGTACCACGGGAGCTTGACACCAGGCCTGAACTTCCTGATCCCCTTCATCGACCGCGTGGCCTACAAGCATTCGCTCAAGGAAATTCCACTGGACGTGCCCAGCCAGGTCTGTATCACCCGCGACAACACCCAGTTGCAGGTGGATGGCATTTTGTATTTTCAGGTGACTGACCCGATGCGTGCCAGCTACGGCTCATCCAACTACATCGTTGCCGTAACCCAACTCGCCCAAACCTCATTGCGTAGCGTGATCGGCAAGCTTGAGCTCGACAAAACCTTTGAAGAACGCGACATCATTAACGCCCAAGTGGTCGCCGCCATTGACGAAGCCGCGCTGAACTGGGGCGTTAAGGTGCTGCGCTACGAAATCAAGGATCTGACGCCGCCAAAAGAAATCCTGCACGCCATGCAGTCGCAGATCACCGCCGAGCGTGAGAAGCGCGCCCTCATCGCCGCCTCCGAAGGTCGCCGCCAGGAACAGATCAACATTGCCACGGGTGAACGCGAGGCCTTTATCGCCCGCTCTGAGGGCGAAAAGCTCGCTGCCATCAACAACGCCCAAGGTGAAGCTTCGGCCATCACAGCTGTGGCGGAGGCCAATGCGCGCGCCATTGAAGTGGTTGCCGCAGCCATTCGCCAGCCCGGCGGGGAAATGGCCGTGCAGCTGAAGGTCGCAGAAAAAGCCGTGGAGGCCTATTCACGCGTCGCTGCAGACGCCACGACAACGCTGATTGTGCCCAGCAACATGACCGAGGTTTCTGCCCTGGTTGCTTCTGCCATGAAGATGGTTCAGTCCACTTCAAAAACCGCCTAAGTTTCAACCCTCGCGCAAATGACCACCCAAAACGTGCTGGGCACCGAACTTGTTCCTTGCTCATACGATCCGCTGACCGGTTATTTCCGCGACGGTTGCTGCAATACCGACGAATCTGACTTGGGATCGCACCTCATTTGCGTGCGGGTGACACCGGATTTTTTGAGGTTCTCAATGGAACGCGGCAATGACCTGTCCACGCCGCGTCCCGAATACCGTTTTGCCGGCCTCAGGCCGGGCGACCGCTGGTGCCTGTGCGCCAATCGCTGGCGCGAAGCGCTTGAAGCCCGCGCAGCGCCCCCTGTGGTGATGGAGTCCACCCACATCAATGCACTCGAATTTGTGACACGGGCCCAGCTGGAAAAGCACCGCTTCCACAACGTCGCCCATTAACCCGCTCACAAGCACTGCTACAATCAGAGGCTTCGCGGAAGGGTGGATGAGCGGTTTAAGTCACACGCCTGGAAAGCGTGCGTAGGGTTAAACCTACCGCGGGTTCGAATCCCGCCTCTTCCGCCAAAAGTAATGGCTGCTGTGAGTTTCCACACAGCAGTTAAAGCTCCTGAAAGCCCAGCATGTCTGGGCTTTTTTGTGCCCGCTCGCTGACAAGCGAGCAAATCTACCTGGAAAGCAGACAAAAAAAAGCCACCTCGCGGTGGCTTTTTAGTGAGCTATGGGATTTATTCCAGAGCAGACTTCTTGCCTTCCTTGTAGTTATACAACGTGATGGCCGGGTTTTTCAACTCGCCGTTTGGCAGGAATTCAATGGTGGTCGTGATGCCCTTGAAGCTGGTTTTGATCAGCTCTGGGGTGTAGACCTTGGGGTCGATCGAGTTGGCGCGTTTCATGGCTTCAACCAGAACAAACGTGGCGTCGTAGGTGTACGGGCTGTAGACCTGGAACTGGTTCGGGTACTTCTCGTCGTAACGCTTTTTCCAGTCAGTGCCGCCTGGCATTTTGGCCAAAGATGCTCCGCCTTCAGCGCAGATCACATTGTCCAGAGTCTTGGCGCCACCAGCGAGTTTGGCGATCTCTGATGTGCAGATGCCGTCACCACCGAAGTACTTGACCTTGCTCATGCCCAGCTGCTCCATCTGGCGCAGCATAGGGCCAGCTTGTGGGTCCATGCCGCCGTAGAACACAGCGTCAGGGCCTTTGGCCTTGATGGCGGTCAGGATGGCCATGAAGTCAGTGGCTTTGTCAGTGGTGAACTGCTCGTCAACCACGGTCATGCCTTTTTCTTTGGCAGTCTTCTTGAAGATGTCAGCAACGCCCTGGCCGTAAGCGGAACGGTCGTCAATGATGGCGACTTTTTTCAGCTTCAGTTTGTCAGCTGCATAAAACGCCAAGCCAGCACCCAGAGCCAAGTCATTGGCGATGATGCGGTAAGTGGTTTTGTAGCCAGGCTTGGTCAGGTCAGGGTTGGTAGCCGCGCCGGTAACGTGAGGGATACCGCAGTCGTTGTAGACCTTGGAAGCAGGAATGGTGGTTCCGGAATTGAGGTGACCGACCACGCCAGCGACTTTGGAGTCGCACAGTTTTTGTGCGGCAGCAGTGCCCTGTTTTGGATCGGCAGCATCATCTTCAGCCACGATTTCGAAAGTGGCTTTCTTGCCACCGATCATGACGCCCTGTTTGTTCAGGTCTTCAATGGCCATGCGGACGCCATTTTCGTTGTCCTTGCCGTAGTGAGCCTGGGCGCCAGAAACTGGAGCAACGTGGCCGATTTTGACAATAATCGAGTCGCCAGACGGTCCGGCTGGACCCGCAGGGCCGGCTGGGCCAGCAGGGCCAGCGGGTGCAACCACCACCGCAGGGGAAGCAGGTGCCGGTACAACGACGACAGGCGCAGGCGTCTCTTTTTTTCCGCACGCGACGACCAGCATGGCGGCCAAAGCAACCGCAGTCCATTTCATTTGCATAAATTCACTCCAATTATTAGGAAACTACCTTAAAGGTTGAGAACACTTTTTTTGCTCAACGGGACCGAACATATCGCAATTCTCGCGCCCGCGCCATAGCAAGCTTCCCTAGGTGACCGTGTTCTGCTACCTCAGCCTCTTTGTTGCTCATGATTAGCGCAGCTGATACCCGCCCCTGTGGGCGCCACTTTGGGCTGACCTGGGCCGACTTGGCGAGGCTACCCGGCGGCAAGTCGCTCAATATTTTTCTGCCAGCTGAATGGCCAGTTCCTGCTCAAAAGCCTCGTTGACAGACTGCCGGATGGCAATTTCGATTTCATCGCGCAGACTGGGTGCGAGCGTCTGGGTATGGGCGAGTACGACCCGGCCTACTGTTTCCCTCAAAAGGCGGTCCAAGGTCAGGTCGACACGCTGCATCACCCGATGCACCATCTGTTCCTGTGTGTGCATCAGATCTGCAGCAGCCGGCGCGGTTTGCGGTATGGGGGCGGGCGAAACCGCAGACGGTGCGGCCTGAACTACCTCTGTCAGAGTGGGTACAAAACGGGGTGGCAAGGCTGAGCGTGTCATGGTTTTTCCGTTGTGTTGGCCAGATCGTGACGCTTCATCTCGTAGCCACGGTCCGCGTAGTGTTTCCAGCGGGCGCGCGCAGCCGCCCTGTCATCGTCGGCCCGGGTGACCAGTTCAATAAAACGCTCAAAACGCTCAAAACCAGAGGGCACCCCAATTCCGAGATTAACCAGGACGTCATGATGGGGGCAATCGTCCAGCGTACTGGCCAGCACAACCGGACTGGCCGCCACAGATGACGCCGGTGCACCGGACTGGCAGTGCGGCACAAACTCCAGCGCGGAGAACGTCCACAACATCTGATCCAGCCTGCTCAAGACCTCTGGCTCCGCCGTCACCACCACCCGCGCACCACCGCAATAAGCCTTGCGCAGCAGCCGGCAGCTGTAGCTCAGCTTGTCCGGCACGTTGAAGTGGAAGGCGACTTCGGTCATGCGCGTGATTTAACGGCAGGACGTGCCGTGCGTTTAAGCGTCGGCTTTTTGGCAGCCTGAACCTGACCGAGCAGAAAATCAATGAGCAGCGGGACGGGCCTTCCTGTTGCGCCTTTTGCAGCGCCGCCCTTCCAGGCGGTGCCTGCGATATCAAGGTGCGCCCACGGGAATTTGCCGGTAAACCGCTGGAGAAACTTGGCCGCCGTGATGGAGCCCCCTGCCCGCCCAGCGACGTTTGCCACATCGGCAAAGTTGGTTTTCAGCCCTTCGGCGTACTCGTCGTCAAGCGGCATGCGCCAGCACAGATCCAGCGAGCTGTCCCCCGCCGATGTCAGCGACTGGGCCAGTGCGTCGTCGCTTGAGAACAGGCCGCTTCGAATGCTTCCCAGCGCGATCACGCAGGCGCCGGTAAGTGTGGCAATGTCCACCACGGCACGCGGCTTGAAACGCTCAGCATAGGTCAGTGCGTCACACAACACCAGCCGCCCTTCGGCGTCGGTGTTGAGGATTTCAATGGTCTGTCCGCTCATGCTGGTCACCACATCGCCGGGCTTGACGGCGCGGCCATCGGGCATGTTTTCGCATGCCGGGATCAGCCCCACCACATTAAGGGCGGGCTGCAGAGCGCCCAACGCGCGGAAGGTCCCCAGCACGCTGGCGGCCCCGCCCATGTCGTACTTCATCTCGTCCATCTCGGCGGCGGGTTTCATGGAAATGCCGCCGGTATCGAAAGTAATACCCTTGCCCACCAGAACCACGGGGGGCTCGGTTTTGGGGCCCCCGTCGTAACGCAGCACGATGAAGCGCAATGGCTCTTCCGAACCCTGCGCAACAGCCATGAACGAGCCCATGCCCAGCTTGGCGACTTCTTTGGGTCCCAGGACGTCGACCTTGATGTTGGGCAGCTTGCCCAGTTCCCTGGCGGCCTGGGCCACGAGTGTCGGCGTGGCGTGGTTGGCTGGCCGGTTGGCCCACTCCCGCGCCAGCGAGACGCCCTGGGCAAGAGCCACGCCCCTCGAAAAACCGGCTCGGGCTTCTGCAAGCGCTTTTACGCCAACGACCACCCGGTTCAATTTCTGCGCGGCTGGTTTTGATTTGGTGGTTGTGTAAACATAGCTGGCGTAGTCACACGCCTGCACGGCGGCCTGCGCCGCCTCGGAATCGGACCCGCGCAAGGCGCTCAAGGCCAGCACAACACGTCGTGCCGGGCCGCCCCTCAATGCGCCCATGGCTGCTGCAACAGCAGTCTTCACACTTTTTGCACTGCCATCACCGGCGCCTACCAGCACCACACGCGTCGCCGCAATGCCAGCCGGAGCGTAGGCACCCAGCAACTTGCCGGCCTTGCTTTCAAAGTCTCCGGATTTAATTGCCTGCGCAACGAGGCTGGATACCGGATCTGCTGCGGAGGCCAGGCCGTCCGGGACCAGGACGATCAGCGCGTCGCATTTTTCAGTGCAAACTCGGGCAAGGGTCAGGGATTTAAGTTCAAAGTCCATAATTGGGGATTGCGCGACCAGTGCGCGATAGGCAAACGTTGGGGAATGCGCCGGTTCACCGGTTTCAGGCGCTGGGCTATTTAAAGGCAAGTTTCAGGTAATGTTATTCGAATCTTCGATCCGCAAAGAGTTGGCGCGCAGTTTTGGGGCAACCCTTGTGGTTTTGATGACCATCGTGATCACAATCATCCTGATCCGTACGCTGGGGCAGGCTTCGCGCGGTAGCGTCAACCCGCAGGATGTGATGATGGTCATGGGCTACTCCGCCTTGGGGCGCCTGCCCATCATCCTGACACTGTCCCTGTTTATTGCCATGGTCAGCACGCTTTCCCGGATGTACCGCGACAGTGAAATGGTGGTCTGGTTTGTCAGCGGCCGCGGTCTGGCTGTTTTTCTGAAGCCCCTGTTCCGCTTCGCCTGGCCAGTGCTCCTGGTCATCACGCTGTTGTCGGTGTTTGTGTGGCCCTGGTCCAACCAGCAATCTCAGGAAATGAGAGACCGCTACGAACAGCGCGGCGACCTTGACCGGATTTCTCCCGGGCAGTTTCAGGAGTCATCGAATGGAAACCGCGTGTTTTTCATTGACCGCGACCTGAGTCAGGAGAAAGCCAGCAGCAATGTTTTTATCGCCTCCACCGAAAAAGGGAAACATTCGGTCACCACGGCGCGCGCCGGCCGGATCGAAACCGTGGGTGGTTCGCAGGTGCTCATGCTGGACAACGGGCAGCGGCTGGAGAACCAGATCGGCAAATCGGCTATCAAAATCACCGAATTCGGAGAATACGGGAGCAAGGCCGGTGACGACCCGCTCATTAATGGCAAGCTGCCTGAACGCTCCATGTCCACCCGTGAGCTTATTCGCGCACCCACACCGATTAATCAAGGCGAGCTTGCATGGCGACTGGGCATGGCCCTGGCCGCGATCAACTTTGTGGTGATTGCCCTGGCGCTGGCCAGCGTCAACCCACGCGCCGGCCGCAGCGGCAACCTGATCTTTGTTCTGTTCACCTTCGTGGTTTATCACAACCTGCTCAACCTGGGCCAAAGCTGGATCAGTGTGGGTGCAGCCAATTTCGGCTCGTTTTTGGTGGCGCTGCATGGTGGCACCCTGCTGCTTGCGCTGGCCTGGTTGACCAAGCGTCACCTGAACTGGACGTTCAAAGGGGCAGCCAACCGCCAGCGTCAACGCAGGACTGGGCTGCAACCCGTCAAGGCCTCACCATGAAAACCGTACGCCGCCTGATATACGGGGAGGTGCTTGCCTCCATCGCATTTGTGACCGTCGGTTTTCTGGCGCTGTTTTTCTTTTTCGATCTGGTTGATGAGCTGCAATACCTCGGCAAAAACGCCGCTGGCGCACTGAGCTCCGACGCCAATTCGTACCAGATCCGACACGCACTGATGTATGTCGGGCTGTTGATCCCCAGCCATTTGTATGAGCTGGTTCCCATTTCCGTCTTGATAGGCACCATTTTTGTAATGGCGCGTCTGGCCCAGAGTTCGGAGTACACCATTTTGAGGACCAGCGGACTCGGCCCCTCGCGTGCGCTCAAGCTGCTGCTGACACTGGGCGCCTTTTTTGTGGTTCTGTGCTTTGTGATTGGCGACTACCTGGCCCCCGTTGCCGACCGGGCTGCACAGCTGCTCAAGGCCCGTTACCAGGGCCGCATCACCATTGGTCAGACGGGCGCTTGGCTCAAGGAGAAGCAGGCTTACAACAGCTATGTGGTCAACGTAGGCGCCCTGTCTGCAGACAACGAAATGCAGGGTGTACGGGTTTTTGAGTTTGGCAACACGGGGCAGCTGGTGTCCATCACACGCTCGCCTGTCGCCAAATTTGCGTCGGACGACTCCTGGCTGCTCGAGGGCGGCACCCGCACGGAATTCGCCGTGAACGCAGGACAGGCTACAGGTGCGACGGCTGGCCGCGACTCGGCCAAAATCACCATCAACAAGATTGATACCTACCGATGGCCCACCGAAATCAGCGCCGAGATGGTCTCCGTTGCCGTGCTCAAACCGGAGCGCATGTCCACCATTGATCTCTTTACCTACATTCGGCACCTTACAGCCAATGGTCAGACGGCCCAGCGTTATGAGATCGAATTCTGGAAGAAGGTTTTTTACCCGCTCAGCTGCCTTGTGATGGTGGTTCTCGCCCTGCCCTTTGCTTACCTGCACTTTCGCAGTGGCGGCATTGCTGCTTATGTGTTTGGTGGGGTCATGATCGGTATCAGCTTCTTTTTGCTCAACAACGTTTTCGGCTATATCGGCAACCTGCAGAACTGGCAGCCCTGGCTGGCTGCGGCTGCCCCGGGCCTCTTGTACATGGCGATTTCGCTGGGCGCCTTTGGCTGGCTGGTGCTCAGACGATGACCACGCCGGGAATCATCCTCTTTGCCCATGGCTCCCGCGACCCTTTGTGGCATCTGCCGATCGAGGCGGTCGCCAGCGCCATCCGCGAACGGCAGCCTGACGTTCAGGTCAGTTGTGCCTATCTGGAGCTAAGCAGCCCTGACCTGATGAGCGCTGCTTCCAAAATGATAGCTAATGGTGCCCGCCACATAAGGGTGTTTCCCCTCTTTTTGGGTGTAGGCAAACACGCACGTGAAGATTTGCCCGGCCTGATTGCGCAGCTACAGGCCCTGCATCCCGACATTCCCGTGGAATTGCTCCCCGCCGCTGGGGAGCATCCCCAGCTGACCACCTTGATGGCCGATATAGCTTTGTCGTGATTCAGGCCCATCGAAGCCCGTCCTTAGTCTCAAACGGGCATAATGAAGCGAATAATTAGCCTCATTACGATATGAATCTTCATCAATTTCGATTTGTCCAGGAAGCGGTTCGGCGCAACCTGAATTTGACTGAAACAGCGCGTGCGCTGCACACCTCACAACCCGGCGTTTCCAAGGCCATCATTGAACTCGAAGAAGAGTTGGGCGTTGAGATTTTCGCGCGCCACGGGAAGCGCCTCAAGCGCGTGACCGAGCCCGGCGAGCACGTCCTGAAAAGCATTGAACTGATCATGCGTGAAGTAGGCAACCTTAGACGCATAGGCGAGCAGTTTTCGGCCCAGGACAGTGGCACGCTGTCGATTGCCACCACCCACACCCAGGCTAGGTATGTGCTGCCGGTACCGGTTGCCAAGCTTCGCGAAGCCTTTCCCAAAGTTAACGTGAGCATGCACCAGGGTTCGCCCGATCAGGTGGCCCGCATGCTGATTGATGAAGTCGCCGAGATCGGCATTGCCACCGAATCCCTTACCCAGTACGAAGAACTGGTTACCCTACCCTGTTATGAATGGCAGCACATGCTGGTGATGCCCGCTGACCACCCGCTGGCCAAACAGGAAAACATCACGCTGGAAGACCTGGCGCTGCAACCGCTGATTACCTATCACCCATCCTTTACCGGCCGAACCAAGATCGACCTGGCCTTTGCTGCCAAACGCCTGCAACCCCGTATTGCGCTTGAAGCGATCGACTCCGACGTGATCAAGACCTATGTTCGACTGGGTCTTGGCGTAGGCATCGTGGCGGAAATGGCCATCAAGGACGACGGCACCAACAGCGACCTGCTGTCACGGGAGGCAGGCCCACTCTTTGGTGTGAACGTAGCACGCGTGGCTTTCAAGCGCAGCGCCTACCTGCGTAATTTTGTTTATAAATTTGCTGAACTGCTTAGCGACAAACTTGACCGCGCTGCGGTCACCAAAGCCATGAGCAGCCGCCCCAACGACCTGGATATCTGACCCTCATGACGACTGCCCAAGCAACCATCCTGACGCGCACGCCTCCTCTCCGAAGCAAATTGCCAGCGGTCGGGACCACGATTTTTACCGTGATGTCGACGCTGGCGCTTGAAAAAGGCGCGGTTAATCTTGGCCAGGGTTTCCCGGACTTTGAATGCGACCCACTGCTGGTCAATGCGGTGACCGATGCCATGACCCGTGGCTTGAACCAGTATCCGCCCATGACGGGTGTGCCGGTTCTGCGCGAGGCTATCGCGTCAAAGTTGCAGCAACTGCACGGCAAAACCTACAACCCCAACACAGAAATCACGGTCACTGCTGGAGCCACACAGGCCATCATCACCGCGATATTGGCGGTGGTTCACCCCGGCGACGAAGTCATCGTGCTGGAGCCGTGTTACGACAGTTATGTCCCCAACATCGAACTGGCTGGCGGTGTGGCCGTGCGGGTTCCTTTGACGCCGGGCAGCTTTCGGCCGGACTTCGACAAGATATCTGCCGCCATCAACAGCAAAACACGCGCCATCCTCATCAACACGCCGCACAACCCCAGCGCAACCGTATGGACGCGCGAAGACATGCTGCGACTTGAGGAGATCCTCGCGCCCACCGACGTCCTGTTAATCAGTGACGAGGTGTATGAACACATGGTGTTTGATGCAGCCCAGGGTCGCGTGCACGAAAGTGCGGCCCGGTTTGCAGGACTGGCAGCGCGCGCATTTATCGTCAGCAGCTTTGGCAAGACGTATCACGTCACTGGATGGAAGGTCGGGTATGTGGCGGCACCAGCCCCTCTGACCACCGAGTTTCGCAAGGTGCACCAGTTCAATGTGTTCACCGTCAACACACCGGTGCAGTACGGTCTGGCAAGCTACATGGCTGACCCCAAGCCCTACCTGGACTTGCCAGCTTTTTACCAGCGCAAACGCGACCTGTTTCGTGAAGGGCTGGCCAAAACCCGATTTAAGCTGCTTCCCAGTGAAGGGAGCTACTTTCAATGCGTGGACATATCAGAAGCAACTGATATGAATGAAGCCGATTTCTGCAAGTGGCTGACCACTGAAATCGGCGTTGCAGCGATTCCGCTGTCTGCTTTTTATGGTGACGGATTTGACCAGAGGGTCGTGAGGTTTTGTTTTGCGAAGAAAGATGAAACTTTGAATTTGGCGATTGAGCGGCTGGCCAAGCTATAAAAACAATAGCGGACTATCCGCGGCCGTAAAGGGCAGACTGGCACTTTTTTTTTGCGGTCACCTTCAAGCGGCGCCAACCCCGATGGGTGCGGGGGCGGTTAGCAGGATGCGCGTAAACAGCCGGTCATAAGACGGGTCGCGCACACCGCCGGCCAGGGGGTCGCGATCAAGCAGGAAGGCGGCGTCCAGTTCAGCCCAGTCGTCATCTGTCAGGATTTTCTGTGCTGCGGGCAGCAGTTGCGTTTCTTCAATGCGCATGTGTTCCATATAGAACGCCACATAGGCCTGGGCCGCTTCAGCAAAAGCCGCCCGCCGTGGTTCTCCCACCAGTTCCCAGGCCAGCAGCAGATGCTGCAGCTCACGCACCTTGCCCTCGCTCCTCATGTGGTCGAATTCCAGACGCCGGATCACGGGCATCAAATCGGTTGCGGCACGAGCGAGCCTCGGAAACAGCAAATTTGACTCTTTGGGGTGATGCAGCTTCTCGGGAAACTCGTCGATGTAAAACAGCATCGCACGCAACACGTCAAAAAAGCGCTCGGGTTCGTCTCCCGGACCGCGCGCCAGCATCATCGACAGCGAGCGCAACACCGCTGTCACGGCCGCGTGCTCGTCGCGGATGATTTGAAGGGTGGTATTTGGCATCCCGGCAGCTTCACACAGACGGCGTCGATTCGATTTGATCCACATCAACTCCCGGTGTATGCAACTGAGGGAGGCAGCGCCCACAAACTGTAGGAAGCCCCTGACGGCAACTCAGCGCACCTTCCTGCTTGTCCTCCGGGACAAACCGGCAAGAATCAATTCACCTAATAACAAGGAGTATTTATGTCCATATCAATGATTCTGCTCATCGTCCTCATCCTGATCCTGGTGGGCGCTCTCCCAACCTGGGGCCACAGCCGCAGCTGGGGTTACGGGCCAAGTGGTGGTTTGGGTCTCGTCGTCATCATCCTGATCATCCTGCTGCTCATGGGCAAGATATAGACAGCAACTGCGAATAATGAAAAAGGGGTTCAGCGTAAAGGCTGAGCCCTTTTTTTATGGCTGACGAATCAGCTGGTCAGCCGCGCAAGGTCGGCACCAACCTTGTCAAAGACCTCACGCCAGTCACCCATGCAGCTCTGCCTGTACAGCGTCGCCGAGTCATACCAGGGGCTGTCGCTTCTTTCCAGTAGCCAGCGCCAATCGGGATTGAAAGGAAGCAGCACCCATACCGGCCTGCCCGTGGCACCTGCCAGATGCACCACGCTTGTGTCGGCACTTACCACCACGTCAACCAGTTCGCACAGCGCCGCGGTGTCTGTGAAGTCGGTTATCTCTTGCCCCAGCTGGAGTATTTCCGGATGACGATTCAGGCATTCCTGGTCGGCCGGTCGTGTTTCCTTTTGCAGGCTGATGTACTGACAATTGCCCGGCAATTTTTTCAGAAGCTCAGACAAAAGAATACTTCGGTTGTGGTCGTTCTTGTGCCCGGCGCTCCCGCTCCACACCAGACCCACGCGAGGTTTTGTCCGGGGTCCGAGACGCGCTTGCCACTGAGTCACTTTTTCAGGGCGAGGTGCCAGGTAGCCGTCCGCTGAAGGTAAGTTTTGCAAGGTCGTTTTAAATGCCCGGGGCAAGCTCAGCAAGGGACAGTGAAAGTCAAACGGCGGAAGCGCACCGCCCTTGGCGACCAGTAGCTCGACACCTTCAAGACCTGCCATCAAACCCATCAGAGGCTCCTGCACGTCCAGCACCACACGCGCGCCAAGCTTGCTTACCAGCGTGGCATATCGGGAAAACTGAATCGTGTCACCCAGCCCCTGCTCGCTGTGCAAAAGAATGGTCTTGCCTGCCAGTGACTCTGCGCCTGTCCACCGCGGTTGAGGGAAATCGCGAAATGCATTCTCGTTGCGACGCCACTCGTATTTGTCCCAACCCTGCTCAAAATGGCCGAGCTGCAAATGGCACAGACCAAGATTCAAATTCGGAACTGTGTAGCCCGGCTTCAAGGCCATGGATTTTTCGTAGCTCGCAATGGCCGCCTCAGGCCGCCGCGTATCCCTTAACAGGTTGCCCCGGTTGTAATGGGCTTCTGCAAAATCGGGCTTGAGGGCGATGGCCCTGTCATAACTTTCAAGAGCCGCATCAAACTGCTGTAACTCTTTCTGGGTCGCCGCGCGGTTGTAGTAGGCGTCGGCGTAGTCAGGCTTAAGGGCGATAGCCTTGTTATAACTATCAAGCGCGGCTTGGGCTTGCTTCAAACTCTTGAAAGCATTGCCACGATTGCTGTACGCCACTGCACTCGTCGGGTTGACTTCCAAAGACTTTTCGATCCACGCAAGCGCTTCGACAAACTGCTTGGTGTTGAGCGCAACTGCGCCCAGCATGTGCAGCGCCTCAAAGTGGCCGGGACGGGCGGCCAGCACCTGATGAAACAGTGCGGCGGCCTCCGCCCATCGCTGGGCTTTGACCATTGCCTGACCTTGGGCCAAAGTAGCCTGGACACGCACGACCTGCTGATCGATCGCGAGACCCGGATGGTCCGCAGGTGGCGTGGGATCGGTTGTCATCCTGAAATTGTAGAGATTGAGCCAAAAGCACGGGAGACTAGCTGTTCAACTGACCCCACAACTTGTCCAGCCGCTTGATGCTCACGGGTTGCGGCGTGCGCAGCTCCTGGGCGAAAAAACTAACCCGCAATTCTTCGAGCAGCCAGCGCATCTCCTGCAGCCGGGCATCCATCGCACCCTTGCGCTCTGCCACCAATCGCCAGTAACGCTGCTCCTGAGGTCGGAGTTCAGCCAGGCGTGAGGCGTCACGCGCAGGGTCGGCGCGCCACTTCTCAAGCCGCAAGGTGATGGCCTTGAGATAACGAGGGAAGTGCTGCAACTGGGTGTAGGGCGTAATGGTCAAAAACCGCTTGGGAACCAGACGCTGCAGTTGCTGCGCGGCATCGAGCGCAGCATCGGTTGCATTTTTGCTGTCCTTGATCTTGCGCTGGGCCGCAGCAAACTCAAGCAAGATGCCGGCCGCCAAACGCGCAACTTCACTGGCAATCAGGGTCAGGCGCCCTCGCCCGTCGTCAATGCGCTTTTTAAAGTCCAGTTCGTTCGTGGGTAGCGGTTCCAGCAAAAAAGCGCGGTCCAGTGCCACTTCAATGATCTGTTCGCGCAGCTCTTCCAGCGTGCCGCCACCCGAGTTGTCTGCAGCGCGGCCCACCAGCATGTAAGCCGTCGCCATTTTCTGGAGATCGGGCAGATTTTTCTCCAGATACTTCAGCGCATCCTTGATTTGCAGCGCGAACAGGCGACGCAAGCCAGCGCGATGTTTCGCAGCGGCAACATCGGGCTCATCAAAAACCTCAATAGTGACTCCGTCGCCCAAATCGATCAAGGCCGGAAAACCGATCAAGGTCTGCTTGCCTTTGCTGATTTCCATCAGCTCCGGCAGCTCGCCAAAGCTCCAGCTGGTGTAGCGTTCCGGCACCCTGGGCGCTGCGGATGGCGGCACGCCTGCTATATTTTTAGTAGCGCTCGACGCCCGTTCTTTATGGGTTGGATGCCGATTTGACTCCATACTTTGAGGCAACTCGGCGCTTTCAGGCCCAGGTCGCGTCTTCAGCCCCGCCAGCGCCTGGAAGGCTCCCCGCGCCTGCGACCCCAGCTCGCCCTTGAGCGCGCCCAGGTTGCGTCCCGCCCCGAGCTGACGGCCATGTTCATCTACCACGCGGAAGTTCATGAACAAATGCGGTGGCAGCATCTCCAGCTTCATGTCGTTGCGCTTGATGTCCAGCGAGGTCTTAACGCGCACCAGCTTGAGCACTGCGTCCGTCAGCGAACCGGCGCCAAACTTTTCGGGCTGCAGCAGTTCAGCGGCCATGCGCGCGGCTGTCTCTGGCAATGGCACCAGGCGTGAGCGTGGCCGCTGGTGCAAGGTCTTGATCAGTGCCTGAATTTTGTCCTTGAGCATGCCGGGTACCAGCCACTCACAACGCTCTTCGTTGACCTGGTTCAGCGCAAACAGCGGCACGTCCACCGTCACACCGTCTTTGGCGTCGCCGGGCTCGTGCAGGTAAGTGGCGCTGCAGTCCACGCCGCCGAGTCGCATGGTTTTAGGGAAAGCCTGCGTGGTGATGCCGGCCGCCTCATGGCGCATCAACTCTTCGCGGGAAAGCAGCAACAACTTCGGTTGCTTCTTGACCTCGTCCTTGTACCAGTGCTCGCAGCCGGCGCCGGTGCAAATGTCGGCCGGCAGTTGCTGGTCGTAAAAGGCGTAGATCAGCTCTTCATCGACCAGCACGTCCTGCCGCCTCGCCTTGTGCTCCAGGTCCTGTACCTGTTCGATCAGCTTGAGATTTGCCGCCAAAAAGGTGAGCTTGGTGTCCCAGTTGCCGGCCACCATGGCTTCACGGATGAAAATCTCACGTGCCGTGACCGGATCAACCCGACCGAAGTTGACGCGCCTGCCGTTGTAAATCACCAGACCGTACAGCGTGGCACGTTCCAGCGCGGTGACCTGCGCGGCTTTCTTTTCCCAGTGTGGGTCCAGCAGCTGCTTTTTCAGCAGATGGCCAGCTACCTGCTCTACCCATTGCGGCTCGATGTTGGCAATGCCGCGGCCAAACAGGCGTGTGGTCTCCACCAGCTCTGCGGCGACGATCCAGCGCCCTGGCTTTTTGCTGAGTTTTGCCCCCGGATGCCGGTAAAACTTGATGCCGCGCGCGCCCAGGTACCAGTCTTCTTCCTCATTCTTGATGCCCAGATTGCCAAGCAGGCCGCAGAGCATTGAGAGGTGTAGCTGCTCGTAGCTGGCCGGCTTGTCATTTAAATGCCAGCCCTGCTCGCCAACCACGCTGTGCAGTTGCGAATGAATGTCGCGCCACTCGCGCACGCGCCGGATGTTGATGTAGTTCTCGCGGAGCAAATTCTCATATTGACGATTCGAGAGCTTGTGGCTAGGGGTGTGTGCGATATCCGTTCGCCCTGAGCCTGTCGAAGGGCTATGCCGCTTACCGGCTTCGACAAGCTCAGCCCGAACGGGGACGGGATGAGCCGCTCCGCCCCGACTGTCCCCCAGCCATTTCCACAGCTTGAGATAACCGCTGAACTCGCTCTTTTCGTCATCAAACTTGGCGTGCTGCTGGTCAGCCTGCGCCTGCTTGTCCATGGGGCGGTCACGCACGTCCTGCACGCTCAGCGCGCTGGCAATGACCAGCACTTCGTCCAGCGCCTGCCGGTCTTTGGCTTCCAGAATCATGCGGCCGACACGCGGGTCCAGCGGCAGCTTGGCCAGGCTGCGGCCGACCGCGGTGAGTTCGTTGTCGTCGTCCACTGCGCCCAGTTCGGCAAGCAACTGGTAGCCGTCGGCAATCGCGCGGCCCTGGGGTGGCTCGATGAACGCAAAGCTTTCGATCGTACCCAAGTGCAGCGACTTCATGCGCAAAATCACCGCCGCCAGCGAGCTCCGCAGGATTTCGGGATCGGTGAACCGTTGACGGCCCAGAAAGTCCTGTTCGTCGTACAGACGTATGCAAATGCCGTCGGCGACACGACCGCAACGCCCGGCCCGCTGATTCGCAGCGGCCTGAGAGATCGGCTCAACCATGAGCTGCTCGACCTTGTTGCGAAAGCTGTATCGCTTCACGCGCGCTGTGCCGGCGTCAATGACGTAGCGAATACCGGGCACCGTCAACGACGTTTCAGCCACGTTGGTAGCCAGCACGATGCGCCTGCCGGTGTGTCCGTCAAAAATCCTGTCCTGCTCGGCCTGGCTCAGGCGTGCAAACAGCGGCAAGACCTCGGCATTACGAAACAGCGGCTGGTGTGCCAGGTGTTTGCGCAGGTGATCAGCGGCCTCACGAATTTCCCGCTCACCGGGGAGGAAAATCAAAATGTCGCCCGCACTGTGCGGGTTGCGCCATAGCTCATCGACACCTTCGGCGATCGCGTCGTTAAGGTCGTAGTCGCGTGACTCTTCAAAAGGCCGGTAGCGCTGCTCAACAGGAAACATGCGCCCCGAAACCATGATGACCGGGGCCGGCCCTTTGGACGAAGCAAAATAATCCGCAAACCGCTGCGCATCAATGGTCGCCGAGGTGATGACCACTTTGAGATCGGGCCGGCGCGGCAGCAACTGGCGTAGATAACCCAGCAAGAAATCAATGTTCAGGCTGCGCTCATGGGCTTCGTCAATGATGATGGTGTCGTAGGCCCTGAGCAAAGGGTCGGTCTGGGTCTCGGCCAGCAAGATGCCGTCGGTCATCAGCTTGACGGAGGCATCGCGGCTGAGCCGGTCCTGAAACCGAACCTTGTAGCCCACCACGTCGCCTAATGGCGTTTTCAGCTCCTCAGCAATGCGCTTGGCCACGCTGGAAGCAGCAATGCGACGCGGCTGGGTGTGGCCAATCAGTTTGCCCTGGCCGGCCGGGTAGTTGAGCTTGCCCCTCCCCATAGCCAGTGCAATTTTGGGCAATTGCGTGGTTTTTCCCGAGCCAGTTTCGCCGCAGATGATGACCACCTGGTGCGCCGTCATGGCGGCGGTGATCTCCTCTCGCTTGCCTGATACCGGCAGGGACTCGGGAAATTCAATATGCAAGGGAACGGACAAGGGCGGTGACTGCAAGGGGTTCAAAGCGTCGATTATCGACGCTGCGAGAAACTCAGGATGGCTTGAACACCGGCATTTCAACCGCCTCACCGCTGTGCTGATCAAACCAGGCCACCCGGCTGGCATAGGTCATGGCGGTGCGCGACATGGCCCGGCAGGTGGCCAGCGTCATGGAAGCCTTGGCTGCCGGATCAGATACCAGCAACACTCCGATACCGATGTCGGCCTCCCAGCGGGTTTGCTCATTTTCACGGCGGGCTGCGTCCAGGTTGGTGTTGAGGACCACAGATTTGGAGAGATGCGCCACGACGCGGTGCGCCAGCTGAATCAACTGCCCGCTGTCGTTGCAGTTGCGCAGGAGCATGACAAAACCATCTGTTGACAAACGGCCAATTTCGTACCGAAGGGGCGCGGTGCGCCGCAAGCGACCTGCGCAGACAAACAATGCATGGTTGACCGCCGCCATGCCATGCAGCTTCTCGAGAGCGTATAAATTTCCAATGCTCAGGACAATCACCCCCATCGAGGTCGGCTCGCTGCGGTAGCGCTTGAAGGCGTCTCCCAGCATGTGCCCCGTTTCCGTGTGGGAGCGCATGCGCGTCACCGGGTCATAGCCTGGTCCATGCACCATCACCTGATGCAATTCATTCAAATACGCGTACCGTATCCACAGGGCCGAAGCCATGGTGACAACGTAGGCCGAGCCCGCCATGGCGCTGATGGCGTGGACTTGCCAGGGCACGTGCGTCCTGTCCAGCGCAATCCAGCCCATGCCAGCAATGGCAATCAGCACGAAAAACACCCCGGCGGCCGCCGTCCACGCCAACCTGTCACCACGCAGAACGTGGCGCACCGCCACCACCAGCGCAATCACGCCCAGGGCGCATGCGGTCGCCATACTCAGAACAAGTGCGTGCCGGGCGGACAGCTGCCAGCCAACCGCAACACCTGCCAGGACCATGCCCGCCAAAGCCAGCAGGACCCGGTCGCGCATCCCCGGACGTGCGACGGTGCCAACAATGATGAAGAGCAGGTAGGCCAAAACAGCCGATACGACCAGTGCCACATGCGCCAAAAAACGCGCCAGGGTGTCTTCGTCGGAAATAGGCAACCCGCCCAGAAAGGCGAAGGCGAAAAAGGCGGAAGCGGTGGCGGACAAGGCGGCGTTGAGGGATATGCGATGAAGTGAGCGCGCAAAAGTCACCGCCGCGCCGGCCAGTATCAAGGCCGTCAAGCCGAAGTAAAAACCCCAGAAGCCGTACGCCAGTTTGTCCATATCTCAAGGCATTATCCGGCTTTGGCTCCCGCGATGGGGGTGGTCCACGTCCTCCCTTACACTCATTGCCATAGCTCCCAAAAGCCTGTACAGAACCCGAAAGCGCACCCATGTCCGCCGTCTTTAACTTCACCTTTGTGCCCTGGTTTCGCTCGGTTGCGCCCTACATCCACCTGCACCGCGGCAAAACATTTGTGGTGGCGATTGCCGGCGAAGCCATCGCTGCCGGCAAACTTCAGCACCTGGCGCAAGACCTGGCCTTGATCCAGAGCATGGGCGTGAAGATCGTCCTCGTGCATGGCTTCCGGCCGCAGGTTAACGAGCAACTGGCCGCCAAGGGCCACGAGGCCAAGTACTCGCACGGCATGCGCATCACCGACACGGTGGCGCTGGACTGCGCGCAAGAAGCGGCGGGCCAGTTGCGTTATGAAATTGAGGCTGCCTTCAGCCAGGGGCTTCCGAACACACCCATGGCCGGCTCCACCGTGCGGGTCATCTCGGGCAACTTCATCACCGCACGGCCGGTAGGCATTGTTGATGGCGTTGACTTCAAACACTCCGGTCTGGTGCGCAAGGTGGATACCGCCGGCATTTTGCGCACTCTGGACTTTGGAGCCATGGTGTTGCTCTCGCCTTTCGGCTTTTCACCAACCGGCGAGGCCTTCAACCTGACCATGGAAGAAGTTGCCACCAGCGTAGCCATAGAGCTGCAGGCTGACAAACTGATTTTCATGACTGAAATCCCCGGCGTGCGCATCAACCCCGCAGAGCCTGAAGGCGAGGACAACCCGATTGACACCGAACTGCCGCTGGCCGCCGCCGAGAAATTGCTGGGCCAACTGCCTAACCCCACGCAGCCCACCGACACGGCCTTTTACCTGCAACACTGCGTAAAGGCATGCAAGTCGGGCGTTGAGCGCAGCCACATCCTGCCGTTTTCAGTCGACGGCGCGTTGTTGCTGGAAATTTATGTGCACGACGGCATTGGCACCATGGTAATCGACGAAAAACTGGAAAGCCTGCGTGAGGCCACGGCAGATGACGTGGGCGGCATCCTTCAGTTGATTGAACCGTTTGAAAAAGACGGCACGCTGGTGACCCGCGACCGCACAGAGATTGAACGCGACGCAGACCTTTACACGGTCATTGAACATGACGGCGTGATCTTCGGCTGCGCAGCGCTTTACCCCTACCCCGAGGCGAAGACCGCGGAAATGGCCGCATTGACCGTGTCGCCCCACAGCCAGAGCCAGGGCGACGGTGAGCGCATTCTCAAACGTATCGAGCAACGCGCCAAAGGCATGGGTCTGCAAAGCATTTTTGTGCTGACCACACGCACCATGCACTGGTTTATCAAACGCGGCTTTGTTCAGGTAGACCCGGAGTGGCTGCCCGATGCACGCAAGCGCAAGTACAACATCAACCGAAAGAGCCAGGTGCTGGTCAAGAAGTTGAGCTGAATTACGTCCGATTCATTTTTGAAGGGGAAATCGCCATGCTTGAGCTCCGTCCCAACTGTGAATGCTGCAACAAGGATCTGCCAAATGAATCTCTTGATGCGCGTATCTGCACCTTTGAATGCACGTTTTGCAGTGACTGCGTCAGCAACAAGCTCCTTGGCATCTGCCCCAATTGCGGCGGTGAGCTGGTGACGCGCCCACGGCGCCCTGCCAACAAACTGGCCAAAAATCCGGCGTCGACCACGCGCGTATTCAAGCCTGCCGGTTGTGAGGCAACAGCATGAACACCACCACCCTGCTTCTTTTTGCCGCCGTTGCACTGGTGGCCATAGCCACGCCCGGTCCGACGGTGCTGCTGGCGCTGGCCAACGGCTCTCGTTACGGTGTGCGCCGCTCATTGCCAGGCATGCTGGGCGCTGTCGTGTCTGATTTCATTCTGGTGGGCGCCGTAGCGCTCGGGTTGGGTGCGCTGCTGGCGGCATCGGAGTTCTGGTTCTCGGTGCTGAAATGGGTAGGCGCCGTTTACCTGGCCTGGCTGGGGATTCGCCTGCTTCGCTCCAAGGGCGGCCTGGATCTGCCGGCGGACGGGGCCGTCAGCGCCGAGCATGGCAGCCGCGCGATTTTCATGAAGTCGTTTCTGGTGGCGGTCACCAACCCCAAGGGTTATCTGTTTTGCTCGGCGCTGCTACCGCAGTTCATAGACCCCGCTGCCGCCCAGGTGCCGCAATATTTGGCGATTGCTCTCGTTTTTACGGGAATGGATTTCTCCATCATGCTGGCGTATGCCTTCATCGGCGCCAGGGCCATGCGCCTGCTCAAAGCGTCAGCGCTGCGCTGGGTCGACCGCCTGTGCGGTGGTGTTCTGCTGGGCTTGGCAGGCTCGCTGGCTTTTTATCGCCGCGCCAATACCTGAGTCTGAGGGTCCTCCACTGCGGACCTCCCGCATTGGGAGTTGCGGCTAGCCGCCAGTCGCGGCAATCTGCCTTAGCGCCTGCTCAAACACCTCGGGTGGCTGCCCGCCGGAGATCAGGTGCTTGTCGTTGATGATGATGGCCGGGACCGAGCGGATGCCCTGCTGCTGATAAAACTGCTGGCGCTGGCGCACCTCGCTGGCATATTCATCTGAGGCAAGGATTTGCTGTGCGCGGGTCACGTCCAGACCCACTTCCCCGGCCAGCCGCACCAACACTTCATGCGAGCCGGGGTTCAGACCGTCAGTGAAATAGGCTTTGAACAGGGCCTCTTTCAAAGCCAATTGGCGCCCTTCTTCTTCGGCCCAATGCAGCAGGCGGTGCGCATCAAAGGTGTTGTAGATGCGGTTGCGGGCACCGACGGTGAAGGTGAAACCCAGCTCTTGCCCGCGTGCGCGGATCATCTCGCGGGTTTGCTGTAGCTGCTCGGGCGTGGAGCCGTATTTTTGGGTCAGGTGTTCGGTAATCTCTTGGCCCTCCGGCACCATTTGCGGGTTCAGCTCGAAGGGCTGGAAATGCAGCTCGGCTTTCACTTCACCGGCCACCCGGCCCAGCGCATCTTCCAGCGCCTTGAGGCCAATCACACACCAGGGGCAAGAGACGTCGGAGACAAAGTCGATTTTCATTTTCTGCAAGATGGGGGTGGTCATGTGGCGGCCTTTTGGTTTGCGTGTGCCTTCATGCTAGGTGATATTGAGGAACCCCATGGGCAGTAGGCGTTCCAAAACTCTTAGTGAAAATCGCGGCTTTCCGTACCCAGCCGCCCCAGCAGCGGCGACAAATCTTCGAGGCGGTGTGCGATCAGGTGCTGGACCTTGCCGCCGCTTTCCACGTCGCGCTGCCACTCGCCATACACCGCCAACAAGCGGGCATGCAGCACCTCTTTGCGCTGCTTTTCTCGCAGCGATTTCCAGACAATCACATTGACCGGTCCGGTTTCATCTTCGAGCGTGATGAAGATGGTGCCCTTGGCGGTTTGGGGTTGCTGCCGCACCGTCACAATCCCGCAGGCCGCTACCTGCTGGCCATGCGGCAGCAAGCGCAACTGATCGGCATTGAGTAGGTCCATTTTGGCCAGCCGGGGACGCAGCAAGGCCACCGGGTGACGACGCAGGGTCAAGCCGGTGGCGCGGTAGTCAAACAAAATTTCTTCGCCCTCGCGCGCAGGCGCCAGCGCCAGCGGCTCCTCATGGGTGGGTGCCTGCTGCAGCAGCGCGGGCTGCAGTGTGAGTGCAGATGCCTGCCACACCTGCTGGCGCCGGTGGCCAGCCAGGCTGGCCAGTGCATCCGCAGAGGCCAGTGCATTGAGCGCCTTGGTATCCAGTTGAGCACGCAGGGCCAGGTCTTCGATGCTGACCGGGAGTGATGCGACGCGTGCCGCGACGATGCGCTGGCCAGCGGCCTCGCCCAAGCCTGAGACCAGCCTCAGGCCCAGACGCACGGCAGGTTGGCTTGACAGAGAAATGGCCTCCAGCGTGCAATCCCAGTCGCTGGTCAGCACATCCACTGCCCGCACCTCCACCTGGTGCCGCCGCGCATCCTGCACGAGTTGTGATGGCGGGTAAAAGCCCAGTGGTTGTGCATTGAGCAGTGCGGCCAAAAAACAGGCTGGCTCGTGGCACTTGAGCCAGCAACTGATATACACCAGCAACGCAAAGCTGGCGGCGTGGCTTTCGGGAAAACCGTATTCGCCAAACCCTTGAATTTGCCGATAGATGCTTTCGGCAAATTCGGTGGTGTAGCCATTGGCCTGCATGCCGCTGATCAATTTGTCGCGGTATTTGCCAACGCCGCCTTTCCTTTTCCAGGCCGCCATGGAGCGGCGCAGGCCGTCGGCTTCGTCAGGTGAAAAACTGGCCGCCACCATGGCAATCTGCATCACCTGCTCCTGAAAAATTGGCACGCCCAGCGTGCGCTTGAGCACCTCGCGCAGTGCCTCGCTGGGGTACGGCACCTGATCGGGCGGGAGGCTGCGGTTTTTCAGATAGGGGTGCACCATGCCGCCCTGAATCGGGCCGGGCCTGACAATCGCCACCTCAATCACCAGGTCGTAATAACAGCGGGGTTTCAGGCGCGGCAACATCGACATCTGGGCGCGGCTTTCAATCTGAAAAACGCCCACCGTGTCGGCCGCGCAAATCATGTCGTAAGTAGCCACACAATCCTGCTTGATGGTGTGCAGGGCCAGCGCCGTGCCGCGCCAGCCATTGACAAAATCAATGCAACGGCGAATGGCCGAGAGCATGCCCAGCGCCAGCACATCAACCTTCAGCAGGCCCATGGCGTCCAGGTCGTCCTTGTCCCACTGGATGATGCTGCGATCCGGCATGGCGGCGTTTTGCACCGGCACCAGCCGCGTCAGCCTGCCTTGGGTCAGCACAAAGCCGCCCACGTGCTGGCTCAGGTGGCGCGGAAACCCGATCAACTGCTGGGTAAGCTCCAGCCACTGCAACACCCTGCCATCGTCTGGCGGCAGCCCGGCTTCAATCAACCGCTGGCCCAGATGCTCCTTGCTGTCAAACCAGAAATGCTCACCTGCAAAACGCGCAATCAAATCCGGCGGCATGCCCAGCGCTTTGCCCACATCACGCAGAGCACTGCGCGGACGATAGCTAATAACGGTAGCGGCAATGGCAGCGCGATCGCGCCCGTATTTGCCGTAGATGTATTGAATGACTTCTTCGCGCCGCTCGTGCTCAAAGTCGACATCAATGTCGGGCGGCTCATTGCGCTCCCGGCTCATGAAACGCTCAAACAGCAGGTTGCCGTTTTCAGGGTTGACCGCCGTGATTCCGAGGCAATAACAAACGGCCGAGTTGGCCGCCGAGCCGCGGCCCTGACAGAGGATGGCTTGCTCACGCGCAAAGCGGACGATGTCATGCACCGTCAAAAAGTACATCTCGTACTTCAGGTCCGAGATGATGGCCAGCTCATGCAGCACTTGCTGGCGCACGGTATCGGGCATGCCTTGGGGATAACGCTGCTGCGCGCCCTGCCAGGTCAAGCCGGCCAGCGCCTCGGCGGGCGTCTGGCCCGCGGGCACGGTCTCCAGCGGGTACTGGTAGGCGATTTCGTCCAGGCTGAAGTGGCAGCGCCTGGCCACCTCCAGTGTGGCGTCCATCAGCGCGGGGCCGTACAGGGTGGCCAGCCGCATGCGCGGCCGCAGGTGTGCTTCGGCGTTGGCCTGCAGCGCAAAACCGCAGTTTTGCACCGGCTGGCCCAGGCGCACGGCGGTGATGACATCCTGCAGCGGCTTGCGTGAGCGGACGTGCATCAGCACGTTGCCGGCCGCCACCAGCGGCACGCCTGTCAGCTGCGCCACCTGCTCCAGCTGCTGCAGGTGCAGCTCATCGTCCAGACCATGCAAAAGCTCTACCGCCAGCCACGCTTTAGTGCCAAATTGGCTCTTTGCCCAGTACGCACGGGCGCAGAGCGCTTCTGTATTGATAGCGTCGCTACCCCGGATGGGCGTCAGCAACACCTCGCAATCGGCCAGCAAGGAAAAATCACAGGCATCCTGGCTCACCTGATATTCACCGCCCGGGGCCTCTCGCCGCGCAGCGGTAATGAACTCGCACAAGTTACCCCAGCCCTGCAGGTTGTTAACCAGCGCCACCAGCCTGAACGGTGGGCCGCTGGAAGCCTGCACTAAAAACTCAGCACCCGGCAGCAATTGAAGCCCGCACTTTTTGGCCGCGACATGGGCGCGCACCACACCAGCAACCGAACATTCGTCGGTGATCGCCAGTGCGGTGTAGCCCAGGTCGTGCGCGCGCTCAACCAGTTCTTCGGCGTGCGAGGCTCCACGCTGAAAGCTGAAATTGCTCAGCGCATGCAACTCGGCATAAGCCGGAAGTTTGGGCGGTATGGGTTGCATCAACTGAAGGCTCAAACAAACACCCCATGCAAATACCAGCCGCTGGCGCGCGCCAGCCTTTCGCGGTAAATCCACAACAGGCAGGCTTCTTCATTGACGGCGATGAAGTAGTCGCGCATGGCGGCTTGTTCGCCGAGCGGTTCTGCTAGCGCAAGGCCACAGGCAGCCCAACCACTGGTCTCCAGCCGCTGCGGGCCGGCCAGCAGGTTTAAGGGGCCGGGGCACAACGGTCTGTCTTGCCGCACAGCCAGCTTCAGCGGCGTGGCCAGCAACCAGGATGGCAGCAGCGCATCAGGTTGCAACTGTGAGAACTGCTGCAACGGCTGTTTTGACGTCCCAACGCTGCGGCTTCCCTGTGCAGCGATCCAGCGTTGCATGCGCTCTGGCACATGCGTGGCGCGCGCCTGCCATCGCAAGACCTGCCGGGGTCCCAGCCGTGCGCTCAGCCGCTCGGTCAGTTGCGCCAGGCTGTCGCCGCGTTTGTGCTCCTGAATCAACAGGCTGTGGCTGCTGGACACCAGCGGCGCCACCTCCAGCGAATGCAGGCTCAGGCTGTGCGCCGGTGATGGCAGCGTGGCATGTGCCAGGTGCTCGGCAATCAGGCGGCTGGCGTGGGCCATGTCTTGCGATGCTTCAGCGGTGCGCACCACCAGTTCGCCCGTTGTGGGCCCGTTGCGCCGCGGGTCCAGGTGCCACACCAGCCGCAGCGCCAGCAAACCACTGCCGCGCGCCACCAGCCAGGCTTGCAGACGCGCCAGCAAACGCTGGGCCGCAAACAGCAACGCGCCAGCGTTTTCAACCAGCGCGTGCAATTCAAGTTTGGCCTCAAAGACTTCAGGCAGGCTCAGCCAGCGGTGGCTTTCGGGCTGCTCGCCATAGGCCTGGTCTAGCGCATCAAGCAAGGGCTGGCCAAAGCGCCGCGCCACACCGGCGCGCGGCAACCGCCGCAAATCGCCCCAGGTGCGGCAACCCACCCGCTCCAGCACACCCAGGTGCGCACGGGCCGCAGTCAGCGTGCCCAAGGGCAAGACGTCGGCTGGCAGGCGCAGGCCGCCGGGTGCGGTCAGGCTGGCCCGCAAGCGCCCGATTGCTATCAAAGAAGTAGCGCCTTGCGCCCGTGGAATAAGGGAAGGCGGGCTATTTTGTTCATAAACAAAGCTTGAAAGCTGCTTGGCGAGCTTTCCCAGCCCGCCAAACAGGCGGGTGCTGCCAGACACCTCCACCAGCACCGCCTCATCCTGCAGGCAGACGCGCGGTGAAAAGCGCAAGGCGTGCCAAGCCAACAGCTCTTGAAGCTCCCTTGCTTCGGCCGGCAGCAACTCAGGCGCTGTGGGTGGCAACAAGGCGATCCAGCGCATGGCTGTTGTCCCCCAACAAAGGCAAGGCCGCGGGCCGGCGGCGCAAAGACCGGGCGCGGCTGGCAGCCAGCAGCGCATTCAGGCGGGCCGGGCCAATGGTCAGCTCCAGCGGCTGCTGCAAAGGCGGGCCGCGCCGCTTGAAAACATCCAGTTGCAAACGCGGTGATAACCCCGGCAAACGCTGCAGCACCACGCGCAAAGGCGCGGGCGAAGATTCGGCCCGTGCCACCACGGGCCGAAACACAAACAGCAACTTGCCGTGCTCCTGCGCAGCAATGTGCAGCCGCCGCAGCTGCGGCATCTGCACACGCGGCAGCCAGGCCAGAACGGCAGCCACATCGGTGCAGCGCAGCGCCTGCTCGGTCGCCCACAGCTGGGCTGCAGCCACGCCGGCCTGTACGCACAGCAGGCGGTTCGGGTCCAGCAGCTGCGCTGCCAGCGCAGGCCCAAAAGGCTGATACGGCGCATCCACCAGCACCACCGGCCCTTGGGCGCCCCCGCTCTTGTCAGCGTCCTGACGCGCCAGCGCCGGAGTCAGCAAATTCCATTCGCTACCTGGAGAGGTTTGCAACAATTCAATCAGCGCCCCCACCGGCCAGCCACCCCCGGGCAGGACGGCATTGAGGGTGATGTAACCGGTGTCGGTGGTCCGGCCCAGCGCAACGTCCATGGCATGGGCGTGCCAGACCTTGGTGACCAAGGGTGATGGATTTGGGGCTAAAGAAAGAGCAGAACGGGCAGACATGAAAAGCAATAAATACTGTTTATATGTACAGTATTGCAGCTTTTCCGGGCTCTGGGAAGAAATCAGGTTTTGGAAGGCGCCTACCTGCAAAATTTTCCTGGTTTGGCCTTTGTAAAGACCTGCGCGAGCGTCCCAGGTTGGCCGATGTGGACCGTAAACGCCAGGCGCGCAACATTGCCGATGTGGCGGCCGCGCTCAAGCTTACAGCGCCGGCAACGGGCGCGGTCTACCGACGCCCTGCTGCCACCGCTCGCCCTTAATCAGCTGCCGCGGTAGCTGCGCCCTGCGTCGCCAGATAGGCACGCACCCGCGCATCGGCAGTCAGCCCAATGGCGCGCGACAGGGCGCTCCTCGCAGCGCTGGCGTGACCGCAGGCGCGCTGTAGGTGGGCCATAGCCACCCAGTACGACTGGTGGGCGGCCACGTCGGCCGCATCGATCGTGAGCAGCAGCGCCAGCCCCTGCGCCGGTTCGCCGGCTTCGCCCACGGCCACAGCCTGACCGATGCGCGCGCCCACCGTGGGCGACTGCGCTGCGAGCACGCCGTACAGGTGGGCGATGGCGCGCCATGGTGTCTGGCCGGTGTGCGCGCGCTGGCAGTGAGCGGACTGGATGGCCGCCTCCACCTGCAGGCTGCCGGGCTGGCGCAGTGCGGCGGCGCGATGCAGGCACTGCTCGGCCTCCTGCAGCAGCGTGTGGTCCCACAGCCTGGTGTCCTGCCCGGTCAACGGCACGAAGGCGTTGTCGGCGTTGAAGCGCGCCGGTCGGCGGCTTTCGCAATACAGCAGCAAGGCCAGCAGGCCCCAGGCTTCTGCACTTGCCGGCTGCAGGTGCACCACCAGGCGGGCCAGAAAGAGCGCCTCCGAAGCCAGGCCGTGCGTGGTCTCGTTAGCAGCGTCGGGCGCGGCGTCGCGCGTGCCCAGTGTGTAGGCGCCGTAGATGCCGTCGAGCACGGCCGACAGGCGCTCGGGCAGCTCACGCGCTTCGGGTGTCTCAAAGCGCAGGCCCGCCCCGCGAATTCTCGCCTTGGCCCGCACCAACCGCTGGGCCATGGCAGTAGGCGACACGAGGAACGCCTGAGCCAGCGTTTCGGCATGAAGGCCCAGCACGGCCTGCAACATCAGCGGCGCGTGCATCGCCGGCGCCAGCGCCGGGTGGGCGCAGACGAACATGAGCCGCAGGCGATGGTCCGGCACATCGGGCGTGTCGGGTGTCAGCAGGTCGGGCTCCAGCACCGCCAAGGTTTCGGGCGCCTGCTCCACCCGGCGGTGGCGGGCCGCCTGCAGCAGCTCGCGCCGGGCCGTCGTCAGGAGCCAGGCGTCCGGTGCATCGGGCACGCCGGTTCTAGGCCAGTGTTCGAGTGCGGCGAGCAGGGCCGACGACAGCGCGTCTTCGGCGGCAGCCAGGTCGCGCCAGCGCCAAGCCAGGTGCGCCACCAGCCGGCCGTACGACGCGCGCGCCGCGGTTTCGGCCTCGCTCCAGCCGGGCGGCGGCGCGTCTGACATGGCTCAGACCGGCGCGCCGGGCGGGGGCGGCATCACCGGGCGGACTTCGACGCCTGTGGCGGCGCACGGGGCCCGTGCCGCCCATTCAAGCGCCTGGTCGATCGAATCGACATTCAGGATGACGTAGCCACCCAAGTGCTCGCGCGTGTCGGCGAACGGTCCGTCCTGGACCTGCCGCTTGCCGTCCTTCATGCGCAGGGTCGTGGCCAGCTCGCGGGGTTGCAGGCCGTTGCCCGAGGTCATGGTGCCGCTGGCGGAAATGGCGCCCATATACGACGTCCAGGCGCCCCAGTAGGCGGGAGCCGTGTCAGGGTTGTCGCGCTGGGCCAGTTCAGCGGGGGTTTCAAAGAACATCAGCATGTATTTCATGGGTCATCTCCTGTGCACGGTGGCACGTGGCGGGTGGACCGCGACCATCGCGTTCCTACAAGCTGGATGCGCCAGTTTGCGCGCAATCGACACAGGCCATGGAAATTTTTTGTTGCGGCCTGCGAAATGTCAGCCCGGTCGCCACCAGTCGGGCCAGAAGCGGACGTTGGCGAGTGACCGGTGTTGGATACCAAATTTTGCGTAGCGCCGATTTGTGTTGTCTAGACAAAATGGCTTTGTAGCCAAGGGCGGCCCGACGCCTGCGAAGCCGTAGGTTGCGGACACGGGGTCTGCCGAGCTACACCAGTGCACCCGACAGGTGGTCTGTCGGGGCGTTGCCATGTTGCAAGGAGT
>NZ_DASQZG010000014.1:0-206635 GCF_035638815.1 Polaromonas sp. | reverse complement strand
CGTCGGTATCCTCTTGCGCGGCACCAAGCGTGAAGACGTCCAGCGTGGTCAAGTTCTGTGCAAGCCAGGTTCGATCAAGCCGCACACCCACTTCACCGGCGAGATCTACGTTCTGTCAAAAGACGAAGGCGGCCGTCACACCCCATTCTTCAACAACTACCGCCCCCAGTTCTACTTCCGTACAACGGACGTGACTGGTGCGATCGAGTTGCCAGAAGGCAAAGAGATGGTGATGCCAGGCGACAACGTGTCGATCACCGTCAAGCTGATCAACCCGATCGCGATGGAAGAGGGTCTGCGTTTCGCCATCCGTGAGGGCGGCAAAACCGTCGGCGCGGGTGTTGTGGCCAAGATTCTTGCGTAATTCCGCAGTCATTTAAGGAATTACCATGGCCACCAAGCAAAAAATCCGCATCCGCCTCAAAGCGTTTGACTACAAGCTGATCGATCAGTCGGCAGCTGAAATTGTTGACACTGCCAAGCGTACCGGCGCGATTGTCAAGGGTCCCGTGCCCCTGCCAACCCGCATGAAGCGTTTTGACATCCTGCGTTCGCCCCACGTCAACAAGACGAGCCGCGACCAGCTGGAAATCCGTACGCACCAGCGTCTGATGGACATCGTTGACCCAACGGACAAAACCGTTGACGCGTTGATGAAGCTCGATCTGCCCGCCGGTGTGGACGTCGAAATCAAGCTGCAGTAAGCAAGAAATCGGGGTTTTGGCGAAAGCCGGACCCCAAAAAAACCGGGATTCAGCGCGGAGTTGCCAAAATGGCAGGTCCGCGCTATACTCTTGGGCTGTCCTGAACTTGCGCAAGCGAAGTCAGGGCGGTTTTATTAACTGTCTTCTACACAAAAACGTCTGCGGCCAATTGAAGTCGCAGCGGTAGAAGTTACGAAAGAAAAGCATGAGTCTAAGCAACTCCCTCGGGTTGCTGGGCCGCAAGGTGGGCATGATGCGTCTGTTCACTGATGATGGGGATACCGTTCCTGTCACAGTGGTAGATGTGTCTAACAACCGCGTGACCCAGGTGAAAACCCAAGCAAACGACGGCTACGATGCCCTTCAAGTGGCATTTGGTGCGCGCAAAGCGTCGCGTATCACCAAGCCAGCCGCTGGCCACCTTGCGAAAGCAGGCGTTGAAGCCGGTGAAATCCTTAAAGAATTCCGCGTGACAGCTGACGTCGCAGGCAAATACGCTGCTGGCGCCGTTGTGCCCGCTGCGGACATTTTTGCTGTTGGCCAAAAGGTGGACGTGCAGGGCACTTCTATCGGTAAAGGCTACGCCGGCACCATCAAGCGTCACAAGATGAGCTCGCAGCGCGCGTCGCACGGTAACAGCCGTTCGCACAACGTGCCCGGCTCCATCGGTATGGCGCAGGATCCTGGCCGTGTGTTTCCTGGTAAACGCATGACGGGTCACCTCGGTGATGTCACCAAAACCACGCAAAACCTCGACATCGTGCGCATTGACGAAGCTCGTCAACTGCTGATGATCCGCGGCGCCGTGCCTGGTTCCAAAGGTGGTTTTGTGACGGTTCGCGCTGCCATCAAGGCCAAACCAACCGCTGCCAAAGGAGCGAACTGATGCAGGTCGAACTCCTGAATGACCAGGGTCTGGCTTCGTCCAAAGTGGACGTGCCTGATACCGTGTTTGGTCGCGAATACAACGAAAGCCTGATTCACCAGGTGGTCGTGGCCTTCCAGGCCAACGCCCGCCAGGGTACGCGTGCACAAAAAGACCGTGAGCAGGTCAGGCACTCGACGAAAAAGCCGTTCAAGCAAAAGGGTACTGGCCGCGCTCGCGCCGGTATGACATCTTCCCCGCTGTGGCGCGGAGGCGGTCGTATTTTCCCGAACATGCCTGACGAAAACTTCACGCAGAAAATCAACAAGAAGATGTACCGCGCCGGTATGGCCTCCATCTTCTCCCAGCTGGCCCGTGAAGGCCGTCTGGCTGTGGTTGATTCGATGACCGTGGACTCGCCCAAGACGAAAGTCCTGGCCGACAAGTTCAAGGCCATGAACCTCAAATCGGTGCTGGTGATCGCTGACGAAGTTGACGAAAACCTGTACCTGGCCTCCCGCAACCTGACCAACATTCTGGTGGTTGAGCCCCGTTACGCCGATCCGGTGTCACTGGTTCACTTCAAGAAAGTCCTGGTCACCAAGGCTGCGATGGACAAACTCAAGGAGATGTTCGCATGAACGCCCCTACAACATACGCCGCCAAACCAAAGTTTGACGAAGGCCGCCTGATGCAGGTTCTGGTCGCCCCCATCGTGTCTGAAAAGGCAACCATGGTCGCGGACAAATCCAACGCCGTGCTCTTCAAGGTGCTGCAAGACGCTACCAAACCTGAAATCAAGGCCGCTGTGGAATTGATGTTCAAGGTAGACGTCAAGGCCGTGTCTGTACTCAACCAAAAAGGCAAAACCAAGCGTTTTGGCAAATCCACTGGCCGTCGCGACAACATTCGCAAAGCCTATGTGACGCTGAAGCCCGGTCAAGAGCTGAACATCGGTGGGGAGTCTGCGTAATGGCTGTCATTAAAATGAAACCCACCTCGCCGGGTATGCGCGGCATGGTGAAGATCTCCCGGGATCACCTGCACAAGGGTGATCCTTACGCGCCACTGCTGGAGCCACAATTCCAGAAGTCTGGCCGTAACAACAACGGGCACATCACTGTTCGCCACAAAGGCGGCGGTCACAAGCACCACTATCGCGTGGTGGACTTCAAGCGCAACAAGGACGCCATTCCGGCCAAGGTCGAACGTATTGAGTACGACCCCAACCGCACGGCCCACATTGCGCTGATCTGCTACGCCGACGGCGAGCGCGCTTACATCATTGCCCCCCGCGGCCTTGAAGTTGGCGCTACGCTGATCAGCGGTGCTGAAGCCCCGATCCGCGTTGGCAACACCCTGCCTATCCGCAACATTCCTGTCGGCTCGACGATTCACTGCATCGAGATGCAAATCGGCAAGGGCGCGCAAATTGCACGTTCGGCTGGTACCTCTGCGACGCTGCTGGCTCGTGAAGGCATCTACGCCCAGGTGCGCATGCGCTCTGGTGAGGTTCGCAAGATCCACGTTGAATGCCGCGCCACGATTGGCGAGGTTGCCAACGAAGAGCACAGCCTGCGCCGTCTCGGCAAGGCTGGTGTCAAGCGCTGGATGGGTATCCGCCCAACCGTTCGCGGTGTGGTGATGAACCCGGTCGACCACCCACACGGTGGTGGTGAAGGCAAGACCGGCGAGGGTCGCCATCCTGTCGATCCATGGGGTAACCTGACCAAAGGCTACCGCACCCGCAACAACAAACGCACGCAAGTGATGATTGTTTCGCGTCGCAAGAAGTAAGGTTAAGCCATGACACGTTCACTCAAAAAAGGTCCCTTTGTCGACCAGCATTTGGTAGCCAAGGCTGATAAAGCCGTTACCAACAAAGACAAAAAGCCGATCAAGACCTGGTCGCGCCGCTCCATGATCCTGCCCGAGTTCATCGGCCTGACCATCGCCGTGCACAACGGCAAGCAGCACGTACCGGTCTACATCACCGATCAAATGGTTGGCCATAAGCTGGGCGAGTTCGCACTCACCCGGACTTTCAAAGGTCATCCGGCTGATAAAAAAGTTGTGAGAAAGTAAGGAAAGACCATGGAAACACGTGCAACCCTCCGGGGCGTTCGTCTGTCGGTCGACAAAGGCCGTCTGGTCGCTGATTTGATCCGCGGCAAAAAAGTGGATCAAGCTCTCAACATCCTGAACTTCACGCAGAAAAAAGCTGCTGGAATCATCAAGAAGGTGGTTGAGTCCGCTATCGCCAACGCTGAACACAACGATGGTGCCGATATCGACGAGCTGAAGGTGAAAACCATCTACGTCGAGCAGGGCGCCACGCTCAAGCGTTTCTCCGCGCGCGCCAAAGGCCGCGGCAACAGCATCAGCAAACCAACGTGCCATGTGTACGTTGTGGTTGGCAACTAAGGGCAGCAGGATATGGGACAAAAAATCAACCCAACCGGGTTCCGCCTTGCCATCAGCCGCAACTGGTCCAGCCGTTGGTACGCCAGCAACAAGGACTTCGCCGGCATGCTGGCAGAAGACATCAAGGTTCGCGAGTACCTCAAGGCCAAGCTCAAGAACGCCGCAGTTTCGCGCGTTCTGATCGAGCGCCCAGCCAAGAATGCCCGCATCACGATTTTCTCGGCACGTCCGGGCGTTGTGATCGGCAAAAAAGGCGAGGACATTGAGAACCTCAAGAAAGAACTGAGCCGCCAGCTGGGCGTGCCGGTCGCCGTGAACATTGAAGAAGTTCGCAAGCCTGAAATTGATGCCAAGCTCATCGCTGACAGCATCACCCAGCAGCTTGAAAAACGCATCATGTTCCGCCGTGCGATGAAGCGCGCCATGCAAAACGCCATGCGTCTGGGTGCCCTGGGCATCAAGATCATGTCGTCTGGCCGTCTGAACGGTATCGAGATCGCTCGTTGCGAGTGGTACCGCGAAGGCCGCGTGCCCCTCCACACATTGCGCGCCGACATCGACTACGGCACCTCTGAAGCCAAGACCACCTACGGTGTGATCGGCGTCAAGGTCTGGGTCTACAAAGGCGATACGCTGGGCCGTGGTGATTCACCTGGTGCCAAACTGGATGCTGCTCCTTCTGACGAAGAGCGCAAGCCACGCGGTCCGCGTCGTGATGCACGTCCGGGCGATCGTCCAGGGTCTGACCGTCCTGCTCCCCGTGGTGCGCGTGCTCCTGCACGTGCCGCCCCAGGCGCAACCAACGTAGCCCCTGCCGATGGCAGCGACAAGCCGGCCGAAGCTACCCCTGGTAGCGAAGCCCCGAAAACCACCGTTAAGCGCGTCCGTAAAGCCGCGCCAGCTGCAGCAGCTGACGGTGCCAAGACCGAGTAATCGGTCTAATAACGGAGAATAAAAATGCTGCAACCCGCTCGCAGAAAATATCGCAAAGAGCAAAAAGGCCGCAACACCGGCATCGCTACCCGAGGCAACTCGGTAGCGTTTGGTGATTTCGGTCTGAAGTCAACTGACCGTGGCCGTTTGACAGCTCGCCAAATTGAAGCCGCACGTCGTGCGATTTCCCGTCACGTCAAACGTGGCGGCCGCATCTGGATCCGTGTCTTCCCGGACAAGCCGATTTCCCAAAAGCCTGCTGAAGTGCGTATGGGTAACGGTAAAGGTAATCCAGAGTACTACGTGGCTGAAATCCAGCCCGGCAAAATCGTCTTTGAAATCGTCGGTGTGCCTGAAGAGTTGGCCCGCGAAGCGTTCCGCCTGGCATCTGCCAAGCTGCCGCTGCGCACCACCTTCGTCAGCCGCATGATTGGCCAGTAAGGGATATGACCATGACCAAATCTACCGAACTGCGCAAAAAAGACGTTGCCGGCCTGCAAACCGAAGTCAAAGAGCTGCAAAAAGCCCACTTTGGCCTGCGCATGCAAAAAGCCACGCAACAACTCACCAACACCGCCACGCTGCGTTCTGCACGCCGTGACATCGCTCGCGCCAAAACCATTTTGGCCGAAACCATCGTCAAGGGAGCCAAATAATGACGGAACCTAAAAAATCCCTCAAGCGCACCTTGATTGGCCGCGTTGTCAGCGACAAGCGGGCCAAAACCGTCACGGTTCTGGTTGAGCGTCGCGTCAAGCACGAGCTGTACGGCAAGATCGTGTCGCTGTCCAGCAAGTACCACGCGCATGATGAAAAAGGCGAGTACAAAACCGGCGACATGATTGAGATCACCGAAAGCCGTCCTATCTCCAAAACCAAGAACTGGGTTGTGACCCGTCTGGTTGAAAAGGCGGCAGTGGTTTAAGCCTTTCGGCTTGACCTCAGGTCACCTCAAAAAACGGCTCACTATGTGGGCCGTTTTTGTTTTGACCCGCAGTTTTAAAGGCTTCGGCCCATCCATGAAAATGGTGTTTTCAGACGCCTCAGCGATTGAGCACACCGACCCCTAACCGCACACATAAAGGAGCACACATGATCAAAGTAGGCGACACCCTTCCCGCAGCAACACTGATGGAGTTTTCAGAAGTTGAAGGCAATGGCTGCAGCATTGGTCCCAACCCGGTCGATGTGACCAAGGCCACCGCCGGCAAAACGATTGCCTTGTTCGCTTTGCCCGGCGCATTCACGCCAACCTGCTCGGCCAAACATGTGCCGGGTTATGTCGAGAAGTTCTCGGAGCTTCAGGCGGCAGGTGTGGATGAGATCTGGTGCGTCAGCGTCAACGACGCCTTCGTTATGGGCGCCTGGGCGCGTGACCAGAAGACTGGCAGCAAGGTCCGCATGCTGGCCGACGGCAGCGCCGCCTTCGCCAACGCCACCGGCCTGACATTGGACCTGACCGCCAAGGGCATGGGCGTGCGCAGCAACCGCTACTCCATGCTGGTGAAAGACGGCAAGGTCGCGACACTAAACATTGAAGGCCCCGGCAAATTTGAAGTCAGCGATGCGACCACGCTGTTGGCGCAAGCCAAAGCTTAAGTTGGCGCTAACTGAGTCTTGATTTCAGGCGTCAACAAAAAAGCCGCTGTTCGCAAGACCAGCGGCTTTTGTTTGTCTGTTTGTTTGCCTGCTGTTTGGCAAAACCTTGTTTGCTATCAATAGAGTAGCAAACAATACCCGCAATACCTAGGCAAAGGCCGCTTTTTAATCCAAATCCGCTTTAAGGTAGTGAGCGCCGGCTATCGGGTTGTGATAGTAGGGTGGGATGCTTTCGAAGCCCAGATCCTCATACAGTGCGCGCGCCGCTTCCATGTCGCTGAGGGTGTCCAGCAGCACGCTTCTGTAACCCGCAACCCGCGCCGCATCCAGAATGGCCTCCGCCATTTGCCGGCCCAGTCCGGAGCGGCGAAAGCCGGATCGAACATAGAGCCTTTTCATCTCGCAGGCGTCTGGATAGTCCACCGTGTCCAGCGGACGCATGGCGCCGCAGCCGGCAATCACGTCATTCACCGTGGCCAGTAACAGGCAGCCTTGAGGCGCTGCATAGGCCCCGGGAAGGTTAGCCAGCTCCTCATCAAAATTCTGGAAGCACAGGTCTACCCCCAGTTGCTGCGCATATTCCTGAAAAATCAGACGCGTAGCCGCCAATTGTTCTGGCGTTGTAGGGGTGATGAACTGGAGGGTGGGCGTGGAGACAGACATGGGGCGGGCAGGTCAAAAATAAGTGTACCGGCTTTTCAGGACTCTGCTGTATGTGCCGGTAACCCCTCTTTAAAAAGCGGGCGCTGCCAGGCTGCTGATCCAATACACCGCCGCTGCGCAAGCGCCCAGCACCACCAGGGCGCCAGCCCGCGATGCGGCGTCATCCCGGGAAGACGGCACCGCCGACACCAGTTCCTTGTCGCCATGAAGCATGGCGTTGACGAGGTTGTGTTTGCGCCAAAGGTAAAAAACAATGGCCGCGATGTGCAGCACCACCAGCGCAAGAATCACCCACTTGCCAATGTTCTTGTGATAGTTCGTGGCGAGGTTGACCGTGGCGTTGGATACAAAACTTGTCAACGGTCCGGCGAAAGCAATTTCATCGTCGCTGAGCAAACCGGTGCCCACTTGAGCCAGCAGAAAACCCAGCATGGCAAAGACCGAGCCCGCGCCAATAGGGCTGTGGCCAACCGAGTGTTCTGGTTTGCCAACGCCTTTGAGGTAGGCCAGCACGCTCCGCGGCGAATAGATAAACGCCGAAAACCGGGACCAGCGCCCGCCCACCAGGCCCCAGATGATTCGAAACAGCAAAAGCGTCAGCACGCAATAACCAAAGCGGAAATGCCAGACCATCGCATTGCCGCCTATCGTGCCGCTGATTGCCAGACCGATGACGCAGGCCACCAGTGCCCAATGAAACAGGCGAGTGGGCAAATCCCAGACGCGTACCTTGTTGATGTGTGGATTCAAGTGCTTGCTCCTCGTAATTGTTGTTGTCGCGCCCGTGTCGTTGGCGGGTCATGAGGCCATGGTATGTTTGCGCCGGCTGCATCCGGACTGAGCCGCTTTTTCTTGGTGCTTACCCTAGCGCCATAAGTTCCGCAGGAACTTATGGCCTCGGGGAGGGCTCCAGTTGAGTGGCAGTCTATCGGGAAGTGCTGCCACTCGCCACAACATCTCAAAAACCACGAGGAAGAAAATGAAAGCACTAGCCTGTCTTGCCGTCGCTGCAACCATGTTCACCATGGCTGCGCCTGCCGCTGCCCAGTTTGCCAAACCTGAAGACGCCATCAAATACCGCCAGAGCGCGCTCACCGTGATGGCTGCTCACTTCGGCCGCGTCGGTGCCATGGCCAATGGCCGTGTCCCGTTTGATGCCAAGGTAGCCGCAGAAAATGCTGACATCGTCGCTGACATGGCCAAACTGCCGTGGGCCGGCTTCATGGCAGGCAGCGACAAAGGCAACACCAAAGCCAAACCCGAGATCTGGACCGAGCAGGCCAAGTTCAAAGAGCACAGCGACAAGCTGGTTGCCGAAAGCACCAAGCTTGCAGCAGCTGCCAAAACCGGCAACCTCGACAACCTCAAAACTGCGTTTGCCGCTACCGCTGGTACTTGCAAGGCTTGCCACGACGCTTATCGCAAGGAGTAGCCCCCTGTTGAAGCTCACTTCGTGTAGCTTCCTCTCCCCCTCAGGGGGACAGGCGCCTTGCGCCCGGCAAAGCCGGATCGCGGCCCCTGCTTGAAGGGGAACAAAAAAGCCGGTTCTTTCGAACCGGCTTTTTTGTTGGGGCGCGAAACGGGTCAGGTTTCAGCGAGCAGCTTTTCAATCAACTTGTGCAAGTCCGCAAAGTCGGGCTCGCCCACAAAGCGCTTGACGATCTCTCCGCGCTTGTTCACCAGGTAAGTGGTTGGCGTTAGCTGCACATCGCCCCAGGCTTTGGCAACGGCTCCCGTGTTGTCGATGGCAACCTTGAAGGGCAGCTTGCGTGTTTCGGTGAAGTTGACCACGTAGCTGGGTGGGTCGTAGCTCATGGCCACAGCTACGGTGTCATAGCCTTGCCCTTTGTATTTGTCATAGGTGGAGATGAGCTTGGGCATTTCGGCCACGCAGGTGACGCAGCTGGTGGCCCAGAAGTTGACCAGCGTGACCTTGCCTTTCAGGTCAGCTGCTGTTTTTTTACTGCCGTCCAGCAGCACAAAAGTGGATTCAGGTGCAGACTGTGCCGTTCCACTGCAGCCTGCCACGCCGGTCAGTGCGGCCAGAGCCACCACAGACCATATCGAAGCCATTACCATTCGGCCTACCGCGTTTGAAACTGAAACCATCGTGAAGGACCCCATCATGCAACGCCGCAATTTTAACCAGGCCGGTATCAGCGCACTGGGCTTGCTGATCATGACCACTTACCAACACGCCCATGCGCTGTCGCTGGGCGATCTGACCAACCAGGAGGCCAGCAACGGGCTCAAGACCGCGCTGGAAAAAGGTGCGTTGGCTGCAGTGGCCTTGTTGGGGAAAACTGATGGATTCCTGGGCAACGACAAAGTTCGCATTCCATTGCCCGGCTACCTGGAAGACGCATCAAAACTGCTGAAAACGCTGGGCCAGAGCAAGCGCCTTGACGAGCTGCTGGTGTCCATCAACCGCGCCGCCGAGGCAGCCGTACCCATGGGCAAAACCCTGCTGGTGAACGCCGTGCGCAACATGAACGTCACCGACGCCAAAAACATCCTGCAAGGCGGCGAAACGTCCGTCACCAACTTCTTTGCCGACAAAACCCGCAGCCCCCTGAGCGCACAATTCTTGCCCGTGGTCACCAAAGCCACCGAGAAAGTTGGCCTGGCCACCAAATACAACAAGGTGGCTGAAAAGGCCTCCGGTTTTGGCCTGGTCAAAAAAGAAGACGCCAACATACAGCAGTACGTCACCGCCAAGTCGCTCGACGGCTTGTATCTCATCATCGGCGAAGAAGAAAAGAAGATCCGCCAGGACCCGATAGGTACGGGCAGCGCCATCTTGCGCCGCGTGTTTGGATCAATGAAGTGACGGTATTGCTATATATTTAATAGCTGTCGGCACCCGTGGTTGTTGGGCAAAGGGCCGATTTTGTTCTCAGCCAGACGCTCCACTGCTCCCACAAGGGCTGTCTCCCGGACTCGATGAGTCTGCCCCGGACCCCGATCCGGGGGGATCCATGTTACACAAACTACTGCCTTAGGCCTGCGCCGCATGGACCCCGGGTCAAAGCCCGGGATGACAAGCGAGGAGGGACTGCCATACCGGAACTGATCCGGCATCCATGCAGGCAAATGCGGTGTTGGTTCAGGATGCCGCGGATTGCGTCAAGTGCGCCATGAAGGAGGCTGTCATCCCGGACCTCGATCCGGGATCCATGTCACACAAACTACTGCCTTAGGCCTGCGCCGCATGGATCCCGGGTCAAAGCCCGGGATGACAAGACCGGCCAAAGAGTCAACTCAAGCCCGCACTTTGCTCCGGTGATAAGTCAACGCCATGCCGATACAAAACCTCAGAGCATCCGCAGGTATCTTGTCGCCCACATCAAAAACAATGGCGCGGTTGCCTTCGTAACTGAACTCTCTCGGAAAGAGCGTTCTGAAGGTATCAACCAGCGTGGTCTGGCAGCTGAAGTACATGGCGTACTGCGTGTTGCTGCGCGCCTTGCGGGCGATGCGGATGGTGCTTCCGCTTTTGGAGGCGGTAGTCAAGTAAGCCGGCTCGCCCCACTTCAGGGTTTCTTCAAGCGTGCCGACGCCCGGTGTGGCTGAGGCCACTTCGAAAATCATTTCGCGCAGCGCAAGCAGGCGTTTCTTGAGCTTGGGCGAGCAGGCACTGAACAGGGCCTCAACAGCGGGGTCTTCAAAGGCTGTCACGGCAATGCCAGTTATGCAGGGCGGGCTAGCGCCCTGCGCGCAGTCGCCACCCGCTCTTCAAAATACGCGCCATAAAAGTCCAGCGAGGCCAAGCCCACCAGCCGCTCGGCCAGGTCTTGCCCGGCCGCGCCCAGAAACAGCACCGTGGGCGTAAAGCCCGCCTTCCATTCGGCCACTTGCGCCGCGGCCGTCGTTAGCTTGCCGTCAAAGCCGACCAGGGGCGTGGTTCGGTCGCTGATGTTGAGCTGCCAGGCATGCAGGCTGCCCGTGCGCTGTGCGGGTAGCAGGTAGTTGCGCCGAACCAGCTCGCAATAAGGGCAGCCGGGCAGGCTGATCAAAAGCACCAGCGGTTCTTTTTTGGCGGCAGCGGTTTGCGCTGCGCCCGGCAAAGACGCCGGCACCGGCAGGGCCGTGTCTGCGGCCCGCGTCAACGAAGGCAGTAGCAACCCGCCAGCCAGCGCGGCGCTAAAGCGGCGGCGGGCCAGCAGAGTCATGCGACGCAGTTCAGCAAGATTTGGGTCAAGGCAGCGGGCTCGCTGATCATCGGGTCGTGGCCGGTTTTGATCTCAACGATTTTGGAGTTGGGCAACCACGCGCCGTCCCAAAACTTCGGGTCTTTGGCGCGCAGCCGGCTGGGCTCTATGGTGGCTAGTGCTGGTTGTGTGCAATTAACAAAGGTGCGGGCAATCGCCGCCACGCGCTGCACATCAAACGACAGCGGCGCCTGATACGTATTGCCAGGGTGCGGCGTTTGCCGGCGCTTGACCCAGGCGTGGTCGGCGTCCTTTAGGCCAAACACTTCCGGGTCTGGCGACGGAAAACTGAAGTTGGGCGAGGCCTGCGCCGCCGCCATGCGCTGCTGCTGCGTGACGCTAGCCTGCGTGCTGCTCCAGCTTTCGCCGGGTTTGGGGATCACTGCATCGACGTACACCAGGTGTTTAATGCGCGCTTTACCCATTCGGTCTGCAACTGCGGTGCCAATCATGCCTGCATAAGAGTGCACAGCAAGAATCACGTCCTGCAGCTCTTCCGCCTCGATCAGATTCATCACATCGTCAATGTGCGTGTCCAGCGTGATGGCGGGCGAGAGCAAGTGCGCCCGCTCGCCCAGGCCTGTCAACGTGACGGCAAACGCCCGGTGGCCCTGCTGCTGCAGGGCGGTGGTGACGCGTTGCCAGCACCAGCCGCCGTGCCACGCGCCATGGACCAAAACAAAATTAGCCATCAAATCACTCCTTGCTGCTTCAGTTCAGACAGCTGCGCATCGGAGTAGTTCAACACCTCGCGCAGCACATCTTGGGTGTGCTCGCCCAGCAGGGGCGGCGGCAGGTCAGTGCGCACCGGCGTGGCGCTCAGCTTCATGGGGCTGGACACCAGGCGAAGGTCGCTTTTAACGGTGTGCTGCCACTCGGTCACCATGCCGCGCTGCTGCACCTGCGGGTCCGCAAACACTTCAGCAATGTTGTTAATGGCGCCGCACGGCACCTTGGCCGCTTCCAGCGCGGCCAGCCAGTCGGCCTTGCTGCGCGTGCGCATGATGGCTTCAAGCATCGGCACCAGCACCGCGCGGTTGTGCACGCGGTCCCGGTTTCTGGCGTACTGCGGGTCGCTGGCCAGCTCGGGCCGACCTGCCACAGCACAAAACTTGGCGTACTGGCTGTCGTTGCCCACGGCAAGTATCAAGTGATCCTTGTTTCCATCAGCGCCGAGCGCCACTTCAAATACCTGGTAAGGCACGATGTTTTGGTGCGCATTGCCCGCACGCACTGGCACCTTGCCGCTGACCAGATAGTTGGCGCCCAGGTTTGCCAGCATCGCCACCTGTGTGTCCAGCAGCGCCATGTCAACCTGCTGGCCCTCTCCGGTTTTTTCGGCATGGCGCAGCGCGGCGAGTATGCCCACCGTGGCGTACATCCCAGTCATCAGGTCAGACACCGCCACGCCCACCTTCTGCGGGCCACCGCCGATGTCGTCACGCTCCCCCGTCACACTCATCAGCCCGCCCATGCCCTGAATGGCGTAGTCATAACCCGCTCGCTCGGCATACGGCCCAGTCTGGCCAAAGCCGGTGACAGAGCAGTAAACCAGCTTGGGGTTGAGCACTTTCAGCGACGCATAGTCCAGCCCGTACCGCGCCATGTCACCGACCTTGAAGTTCTCTACAAACACCTCGCAGTGTTTGACCAGCTCACGAATCAGCGCCTGCCCCGCCGGCTGCGAGATGTCGCAGGTGAGCGAACGCTTGTTGCGGTTGGTACCCAGGTAATAAGCGGCCTCCGTCGTGTCAGCCCCCGCACTGTCCTGCAGAAACGGCGGCCCCCAGGTGCGCGTGTCGTCGCCGGTGCCCGGACGCTCGATCTTGATCACGTCAGCCCCCAGGTCCGCCAATGTCTGGGTACACCAGGGGCCCGCGAGCACGCGGGACAGGTCGAGGATGCGGATGCCGTCTAGGGAGTTCATGCCTGTTATTTTGCCTTGTGGGGATGGCAAGTGTCGGCACGATGAGCACGGTTGGTGGCGTTAAAAGCCACCATCTCCTGCAATTAGAGGACGAGCTAAATAGGACAGAGACTTAAAATTCGTTGGCAGTTGTCGGAGGATTGTGACTTCACCAATATTTGTATGGCCTTGGCCCAATTTCTAAAGAGTCAATGTTGGCGCTCTTTTTCAGAGGGTTACGTGTCTAAGTTCTACCGCAGCCGCCGGGTTATACCGGAGGTTTTTCGGCATCGTGACGTTAGCAATAAGGAATGACATGCGCCTCGCCGATCTTTTCGAACCACAAAAGCCAACACCGAGGAAGAGCAAGGCTGACACAGTCGCAGAAGTCTTCATCATCGAGTCCCTCGAACTCGTTGATGAGAATAAGGAGAGGCGCGAGGGTGCGGTGCTCGCGTCTGTCTTAAAGATGTGCGGTAAGAACCCTCTTTATTACTACATTCGTACCAAGGCGGAGTTGGCATACATTGCTGAGGAGTTCGAGGCGTCCGGATATCGCTATCTCCACATCTCGTGTCATGGAGGAGACGGCGCCTTGGAAACGACGCTCGATTCTGTGACTTACGAAGAATTTGCGGAAATCTTTAAGGGAAAACTCAAGGACAGACGACTGTTTGTATCGGCGTGCAGCGCTGGAAACGAACTTTTCGCTGAAGTCGTCGGAGGCAAAAACAAGGAGCTCATCTCGATTGCCGCATCAGCTACCGAAATCCGATTCGATCACGCCGTTGCCTTCTGGACCTCGTTTTACGTGAAGACGTTCTCATTGAACGCGAAGTCGATGAACTCCGCTCGCATCGCCGAAGTTGCGAAACCGCTCGCCGTCTTATTTGATGCACCGCTGCATTTGTCGAAGCGCCAAAAAGGTGTTTGGGTCCATGAGGTGATTGATGGCTAGCATGTCTTACGAGACGGACCCTCGGCGTTTCGGAGCCGCGCACGTTTCTTCTGCAACTCTGCGGTTACGTCGACGTTAGGTCGCATCAATGACGATTCGTGTCCACCTCGCGGTACCACTTATGGCGCCTTTGTCACTGGAGCCTAAGCAATGCGAGCTCCACATAGCGTCTTTGCATGAATTGGCAGACATGCCTAGCCTCATTAGCACTGATCCTGAGCTTGCAGGAGCAGAACTGACCTTGAGCGTTCTCGACAGTCCAAGCGACGAGCCTCTCCTGCAGGGTCGCTGGACAGATTCGCATATGCTTCGGACATTTTCACTGCTTAACGTAGTCATTGACGGTACCGCGTGCGTAGAGCGATTGCGTACATCCAGTCAGTGGTCGGATGGAAAATTCAGTGAGTCGAGCAAGGAGCAGGTTTGTTTTCAGAGCGTTGCATCCAACCTTGAGCACGAGTTAGGCTTGTTGCTATTGGCGGTCAACATCGCACGACCTGGTTCCATCTCGGCGATTGAGGGCTTTGCATTCGTAAATGGGGAGCAAGTTGGAACGACGTATCCGTTCTACGCTGAAACTCTCTTCGGAGCGGTACAGGCCTCTAGCGAAACTGGCTGGCCCCGCCTGACCAGTCTTTCTATCTATGAGACTTGGCAATGGCTTAGGGGCTCACAATCCATTGTCGATGGCGTAGGAATCGGAAGGCTGGGCCGTGCCCTTGCCGCGCTAAGCCACCTCACGACAGAAACACTATCGAGCTCTAGCTCCATTGATCTTTTTTGGGTTCTCCTGGGATTGGAGGCCCTCTTCGCGAGAGGCAATGTTGGTCTCAAGGAGCAACTTCTTGGAAAGAGCGAGGTTATCCTCGGGCCTAGGCTCGAGAACAAAAAGCTCTTTGGTGCGGTTTACGACTTTCGGTCGCGCCTCATTCATGGTGACGTTGACCTCCCAGTGCGATTTTCGCAGTTCAGTGGAGCGGATAAGTACGAAAAGTTCCAAGATGAGCTGCGCCGGAGCGGGGAAATCGCTTTGGCTGCGTTGGTGGGAACATTTCAATGGATGGTCACGAACAACAGATATGAACTGGATTTCGCCTATGCACTTCGGGAGATGGAGCGGCCCGATGGGGATGCGACTTAGCAGCCGTTCACCACAGACGTCGCCGGCGGTCCACCGCATCGCTCCGCCTCTTTTTACCGGCCTCCTTAGCAACGACGTTAGGTAGCAGTGAAATCCAGTCGCCACCAGCCTCAATGAACGGGTTGAAAGGGTGCGCACCGAGCCGGCGTCTAGGCCGGACACCCAGAAGGCGCGCATTGGCCACTCTGCGACGTAGCCGGGCGCCCTGTGAAGGTGTAAGGCGTTGCGCCTTTCGCTAAAACCGCCAGGCTGCCAGTCCCACAATCCTATTGCTTCAGTTCAAACCAACAAGGAATACATCATGAGCAATTTTTCTGGCAAAGCACCTACCTTCGTCGTGTGGGTGATTTCTCTGGTTCTGTTTGTTGTCGCGCTACTCGCGCAGTTTGGCGTCGTCCAGTTGGGCGCACACATTGCGATGTGGTCGTGGATTATTGGTTTTGGCCTGTTGCTGCTTGCATGCCGCGTTAAAGGTCTCTAGGCCCCAGGTCTCGGCGGGGTGCAAGGGTGTCACGCGATTCCCTTGCCACCGCCATCAATAGGTCTTGTACGGCAAAAACTTGCCTGACAACACCACATTCACACGGTCACCTTTCGGGTCTGGCTGGCGCACGATGTCCATTGAGAAATCAATCGCGCTCATGATGCCGTCGCCAAACTCTTCGTGGATCAGTTCCTTGATGGTTGTTCCATACACGCTGACGATTTCGTACCAGCGGTAGATCAGCGGGTCGGTCGGCACCGGTGTGGGCAGTGAGCCTTTGTAGGGCACAACCTGCAGCCACTTTTGTTCTTCGGCGTTCAGGCCAAAAATCTTGCCGACAACCTTGGCTTGCTTTTCATCCAGCGTCATCTGGCCCAGGCAGGCGGCGGTAACCCACTCTTTGCTCAGACCAACCTTCCTGGCGACAGACTCCCAAGTGATGCCTTTGCTGACTTTGACGGTGATGATTTTTTCGGTGACGTCGTTACGGTTCATGCTTTGTTCTCCGTGTGTGAAATGAGTCCGTGGCGCTTGCGCGTTCTGGTGCCTGAGGTGGTCGAGCAAACATCGTGCCCGGCCCCATGGCTCGAGCGTTAGCGTTGGCCGAGGCCCTAAAACAGTGCGTGCGTCGCAATCGCTGTAAAGTCAGTGGTCTTCGCCCCTTCCCGAGGCCCGCCAGCGCCCCCGCACCCAAGTCCTCCATGACCCGCTTGACGCTATTTCTGACAGCCAGTTGCCTGAGTCTTCTCCTGGCCTGCAGTCCAACCTTTAACTGGCGCGACGCGCGGCCAGCGGACACGGCTCTGGCCGCACTGATGCCTTGCAAGCCAGACCAGGCCACACGCAGCGTGCCGCTGGGCGGGCAGACGACCGAGCTGGCCATGCTGGGCTGCGATGCTGGCGGCGCAACCTTTGCCGTTGCGGTGGCGACGGTTGCCGACCCCAGCCAGATAGCTGCTGTGATGGCCGGGTGGCAGGCCGCGACATTGGCAAACATGAAGGGGACCGGCTCTGCCCCGGCCGCCGCACTGAAAATACCGGGCGCCGCACAGCAGCCACCGCCGGTGCTGGTGGCACTGACCGGGCAGCGCGCCGATGGCCGTGCAGTGCAGAGCCGGGCAGCGCATTTTGCGCATGGCCGGCAGGTTTTTCAGGCGGTGATTTATGCCGACAAGATTGCACCCGAAGTGAGCGAGACTTTTTTCTCCAGCCTGCGGTTTGAGGCTGAACCCGCCCCGGGCCGTTGACGCTCCGTCCATGGCCAACACCTCGACTTCTCCCGATTCGTCCGCGGCATCGCTCGGCCTGCTGAGCCGCCGCGCCGCCATCTTTGTGTTTCTGGCTTTTGCGGCGGCCTACTTTTGCTCGACGCTGGTACGCGCCATCACGGCGACGTTGTCACCCGTGCTGACGCAAGAGTTTTCATTACATGCGCGAGACCTGGGGTTGCTGGCCGGTGGTTACTTTCTGGGCTTTGCGGCCACGCAATTGCCGCTGGGCACCTGGCTGGACCGTTATGGGCCGAAGCGGGTGATTCTGTGTTTTCTGACGCTGGCGGTGGTGGCGTGTCTGGCTTTTTCAGCGGCGACCAGTTTTACCTGGCTGTTGATCGCCCGCGTGTTGCTGGGCATGGGTGTCAGCGCCTGCCTGATGGCGCCGCTGACCGGCTATCGCCGCTGGTTTGACGCCGGCACTTTGCTGCGCGCCAACTCATGGATGCTGATGACAGGTTCACTCGGCATGCTGGCCTCGACCCTGCCCGTGCAGTGGCTGATGCCGCTGACCGGATGGCGCCCGCTGTTCTGGATTCTGGCCGTGCTGATTTTGGTGGCGATGGCGCTGATTGCCTGGACCGTACCCCGCTGGACGGTTGCTGCACCAGTGCCAGGCGCAGATGGCTCCGCGCCCAAGCCGGGAAGTTATGCGCAGGTTTGGCGTGACCGCTATTTCCGCAAGATGACGCCGCTGGCCTTTATCAACTATGGCGGGGTGATTGCCATCCAGACGCTGTGGGCGGGCCCATGGATGGTCAAGGTTGCAGGTTACACAGCGCTGGAGGCCGCGACCGGATTGTTCTGGATCAATGCCGCCATGCTGGTGACCTTTTGGGCTTGGGGTCTGGCCAACCCCTGGTTGGCGCAGCACGGCTGGAGTGCCAATCGCCTGATTACCTGGGGTGTGCCAGTCAGCATGCTGGTGCTGCTGGTAAATATCTTTGGCGGGTCAAACACCGGTTGGGTTGGCTGGGCCCTGTTTTGTATGGCCTCCAGCGTGATGGGGCTGGCCCAGCCCGCGGTGGGCATGGCTTTTCCGCCAGCGCTGGCGGGGCGTGCGCTCTCGGCCTACAACCTCGCCATTTTTGCGGGCGTGTTTGTTTCCCAGTGGGGCATAGGCCTGGCCATTGATGCCTTCAAGGCGCTGGGCCTGTCCGAAGTGGCAAGTTTTCAGGCGGCGCTGGGGGTGTTTTTGTGTTGTTGCCTCGCATCGTATGGCTACTTCCTCAGCGTGAAAACCGACCCCACCCCCGATAATTGATGGCAATGAACGGCATTCTCATCATCGCCCACGCGCCACTGGCTTCGGCCCTGCGCCAATGTGTCCTGCATGTGTTTCCCGACAACCCGGACAGCCTGGCCGCGCTGGACGTGCAGCCCAACATGCCGCCCGAGGAAACCCTGGCCCAGGCCCGCATCATCTATGGGCAGCTGGGTACCTCGCATGTGCTGGTGTTGGCTGATGTGTTTGGCGCCACCCCGTGCAACGTGGCGCAAAAGCTGGTTGACGGTGTTCACTCCAAGCTGATCACCGGCGTCAACCTGCCCATGCTGCTGCGCACGGTATCCTATCGACACGAAACCCTGGACGCCCTGGTGTCACGCGCAGTGACAGGCGGCACGCAGGGCGTGATGCAGGTGGCCATCACCGCACCGCAGAACCAGATACGCAGACCCAATGATCAAGAACAGCACGAACATCAGCAATAAGCTTGGCCTGCACGCCAGGGCCTCGGCAAAACTCACCAAACTGGCCGGCAGCTTTGCGTGTGAAGTGTGGATCGCCAAAGGCGAGCGACGCGTCAACGCCAAAAGCATCATGGGCGTGATGATGCTCGCCGCAGGCATAGGCAGTACGGTGGTGCTGGAGACCGACGGGCCGGATGAGCAGAAGGCGATGGATGCCTTGCTTGCTCTCATTCATGACAAATTCGGCGAAGGCGAGTAGCTAGATGACTTTTTCGGTCCACGGCCTGGCAGTCTCACGTGGCATCGCCATTGGCCGTGCTGTGTTGGTGGCGTCGAGCCGGGCCGATGTGGCCCATTACTTCATTGGTGCCGACAAGATCGAAGCTGAAATTCAGCGGGTGCGCGTGGCGCGCGATGCGGTAGCTGAAGAAATCACGCGCGTGCAGCGCGAGTTGCCCAAAGATGTTCCGCACGAGTTGTCTGCCTTGCTGGATGTGCACCTGATGTTGCTGGCTGACGAGCAGCTCAGCAACGGCGTCAAGCACTGGATCACTGACCGGCTGTACAACGCCGAGTGGGCGCTGACCACGCAGTTTGAAATCATTGCGCGCCAGTTTGACGACATGGAGGACGAGTACCTGCGTGAGCGCAAGGCCGATCTTGAGCAGGTGGTTGAGCGGATTCTGGCTTTCATGAAAGGCGTGGCCTCGCCGGTGCTGCCGGTGGCACAGGCCAACCGTCAGGCGCGCCAGCAGGATCTGCTGCTGGATGACACCATGGATGTGCCGCTGGTGCTGGTGGCGCACGACATTTCGCCAGCCGACATGCTGCAGTTCAAGCAAAGCCTGTTTGTCGGTTTTGCCACCGACGTTGGCGGACGCACCTCGCACACGGCCATTGTTGCGCGCAGCCTGGACATCCCCGCGGTGGTGGGCGCGCGCAGCGCCAGCCAGCTGATCGAGCAGGACGACTGGGTCATCATCGATGGCGATGCGGGTGTGCTGATCGTCGACCCGTCGCCGATCATCCTGGCCGAGTACGGTTTCAAGCAGCGCCAGGGCGAGCTGGAGCGGCAGCGCCTGAATCGGCTCAAACATACACCGTCGCTCACCCTTGATGGGCAGAAGATTGAGCTGTTGGCCAACATCGAAATGCCCGATGACACGGCAAATGCCGTGAATGTGGGCGCAGTTGGCGTGGGTTTGTTCAGGAGTGAGTTTTTGTTCATGGGTCGCGCCGGCAGATTGCCGGACGAGCAGGAGCAATACCTTGCCTACCGCAAGGCCGTGGAGGGCATGCAGGGCTTGCCCGTGACGATTCGCACGGTGGACATTGGCTCTGACAAACCGCTGGACAAACTGGCCGGCCGCACGCAAGACGGGCAACTTAATCCGGCGCTGGGCCTGCGCGCCATTCGCTGGAGCCTGGCCGACCCGCCGATGTTTTTGACCCAACTGCGCGCCATCCTGCGCGCTGCGGCACATGGCCAGGTCAACCTGCTGGTGCCCATGCTGAGCCATGTGAGCGAGATCCGGCAGACGCTGTCACTGATTGACCATGCGCGCGCCGAGCTGGACAACAAGGGCATTGCCTACGGGCCGGTTCAACTGGGTGCGATGATCGAGATTCCGGCCGCGGCACTGACGCTGAAACTCTTTCTCAAGTACTTTGATTTTCTGTCCATCGGCACCAACGACCTGATTCAGTACACGCTGGCGATTGATAGAGCCGATGAAGCAGTGGCGCACCTGTATGACCCTTGCCACCCGGCTGTGCTGCGCCTGATTGCCGACACGATTGCAGAGTGCAACGCGCAGGGCAAAGGGGTCAGTGTCTGCGGGGAGATGGCAGGGGACGTGGCGATGACGCGCTTATTGCTTGGTCTGGGGCTGCGCAGTTTCTCCATGCATCCATCGCAGATTCTGGCGGTGAAGCAGCAGGTGTTGCGAGCGGACGCGGGCAAGCTTGCGCGCTGGGCGCAAGAGGTGTTGCTGAGTGATGAGCCTGCGGCTTTGCTATAGATTGAATAGCTAACTATGCCCGCGGTTACTGGGCGAGATGCTTATTTTCTTGTGACTCGCGACTGAGCTTCGGTTCTGTCATCCCGGACTTTATCCGGGATCCATGCTGGCTTCCTACCGCCCCTCCGTTCGGGATGGGCCTTGTCGAAGCCATCTTTGTTTGGTACGTTTGTAGCGTGCCTGCTAGCCGGGGGTTGCCCGGCGGCAAGTAACTTTCTTTTGCGTCTCCAAAAGAAAGTCACCAAAGAAAAGGCGACCCTGCTGTCTGCGTTCCGCAGCGATGCTGCGGGCAACCGGCGGTGTTCGGTTCAGACGGGGTCTGACACAAACTTGCCTTCCCGAGTTCGTCTTATCTTCCCAAAGCCCGTCGGGCCGGGCCGAGGAGCGCAGGTCAAAGCGGATCAGGGCTCGCAGCTGTTTGAGCCGAAGGCGAGTTCTGCGAGACCCCGCTTTTACCGAGCACCACAGGTTGCCCGTAGCGAAGCGGAGGGACCCGGACCATCGGGTCGCCTTTCTTTTGGGTACTTTTCTTTGGCGACGCAAAGACAAAGTGCCTCGCCCGCCGGGGCGAAACCCGGCTTGTTGGCTAACCGCCGACGTCCGGGGCTCACGAGTATGGATCCCGGATCAAGTCCGGGATGACAGATCAGATTTCCAGATCACACTAACCCTCAACCCGGGCCCGGCATTCCCAATCTCCATCCGCGTCCCATGCGCCTGCGCCACCAGCTGGCACAAATACATGCCCAAGCCAACACCACCCGTCGCGCGCTGGCGGGCACTGTCGGTGCGGTAGAAGGGCTCGGTCAGACGCGCCAGCTGTTCGGCATCCACACCGGGGCCAAAGTCACGCACGTCCAGCAGCACACCGTCGCCCTGGGCGGTCAAAGCGATGCGCGGCGGCTGCGCTGCGTCCACGCTGTAACGCAAGGCATTGTCGAGCAGGTTGCGCAGCAGCAAACGGATACGCATACGGTCCAGCGCGAGTGCCGGCAAATCGGCAGCGAGGTCCAGGGTGACCACGGCGGCGTCGGGCATGTCTGCCACCACCTCGCGCACCAGCGAAGCAAGGTCTACCGGCTCGCGCTGCAGTGTTGCATGCGGGCTGGCCAGCCGCTCGCTTTCCAGCAGATCGCTAATGAGGTCGCGCATCTCGCCCAGGTCACGGAGCAAGGCGGTGCGCTCACGTTCCCCCGGGCCGGTGCCGATCTCGCTGGTCGGGAGCAGCTCGGCGTTAAGCCGCGCACGCGTGAGCGGCGAGCGCAATTCGTGGCTGAGCGCTAAAAGGAGGGCGCGCTTGGCATCCAGCATGCCTTTGATGTCCTGCGCCATGGTGTTGATGCGCTGCGCCAGGTCGCCCAGTTCGTCACGACGGCGCAGCGGTATTTGCGTATCAAAGTCTCCCCGGCCGAAGCGCTGCGCACCGGCGCCGATGTCGTCCAGCGGGCGCAGCAGACGCCGTACATACACATAAGCTGCGGCAATCAAAGCCAGCAGCAGCGCCAGCGTGAGCGTGCCAAAAAGACCGTGCGGCCCGCGCTGCCAGGGCACGGTACCCACGCCGAAACTGATGCGGTGCCCATCGGCGGTGTTGCGGCTGAGCCAGTCCGCCGCCCGCCCGGCGGGAGCGAAACGGTCACGAACCTCAAACCGGTTCGGATGCGACTGCCAGTTCACCTGCGGGCCTTCGATGCGAATGGCAATCGGTAGCCGGGACACCAGCGCCTCGGCCCGGGCCACGTCCGGTGGCGTGCCAATCTCGGTCACCACGCGGTCCATGTAGTCGTTGATCAGCGGCTTGGCTGCGTCGCGCCAGCCACTGGAAAATGCGCGCTGCATGCCGCCCATGAAGATGGCGGTCATCGCCAGCGCCAGCAGCAAAAACACTGTGACCAGCCGCAGCTTGAGCGAATGGCGCCAGCGGTGGCTCCAGCCACGCTGGCGATGAGAAGGATCTTTTTTCTTCAAGCGGCTTCTACCTTGCCGACGGCCAGCGTGTAGCCCGCGTTGCGCAATGTCTTGATGCAGTCCAGCGGCTCCAGTTTGCGGCGCAGCCGGCTCACCACGATATCCACCGCGCGGGTGTAGAGGTCAGCCTCATGTCCGCGCAAGCGGTTGAGAATGTCGTCGCGACTGAACACCTTGCCGGGCTCGGCCGCCAGCATGGCCAGCAGCTCAAACTCGGTGCTGGTCAGGTCCAGCTTTTCGCCCTGGCGCAGCACCTCGCGGGTTTCCAGTTCGATCACCAGATCCTGAAACACGCGGCGCTGTTCACGTGCCCGTGTGGGCTCGGTGCGCTGGCGCCGCAAAATGGTTTGCAGGCGGGCCACCAGTTCGCGCGGCTCAAAGGGTTTGGGCAGGTAGTCATCAGCGCCCAGCTCCAGCCCCACCACGCGGTCCATCACGTCGCCGCGCGCGGTCAGCATGACGATCGGAATGTCGCTTTCCTTGCGGATCTCACGGCACAGTGCAAACCCGTCCATCTCGGGCAGCATCACATCGAGAATAGCCGCGTCATAGGCCGTTGCGCGCAGCCGCGCCAGCCCCTCGGTCGGTCGCGTTGCGCTGTCCAGCACAAAGTCAAAGCGCGCGAGGTAGCTGGCCAGCGGCGCGGCCAGGTGTTCATCGTCGTCAATCAGCAGGATACGGGGCATGGCGCCATCATAAGAAGTTTGCGCAGCTCACCATGGATCCGCCGGACCGATCCGGCCCAGATGGGTGTCGCTAAAACCCGCCGCGTACTTCAGACCGTAACCAAGCCCACGGTCAAAACCAATGTGCGCGCACCAGATCAGCCCTCCGGCCACGGCCAGCGGCAATTCAGCAAACACGCCCAGCGCAAGAAGACCCAAGGCACCGGCGTAAGAGTGCGCTGCGTTATATGTTGCAGCGCCAACGCGCGGACCAGCCAGGTAGCCCAGGAAAGACAAGTCTGGAAGCAGAAACAGCAGCGCAAAAAGGCCCCAGCCCGCGCCGAACCGTTCGTAAGCCAGGAGCGCCAATGTCAGCACGACCAGACCTTCGGCGCGCAACAAGCTGCGCACCCCGCCGTCCACACTGCCCGAGGCGGCGGCGCGCCGAGTGCGCGTCACATCAGATGTCCGTGCCAGGCGCGCCAGGCGCCCGCCCGCGAGACCAAAGCTCAGCGCCTTAGCCATGGCGACCCCAACGACGGCCGCGCTCCATGAAGTCGCGCACTTTTTGTTGCTGCTCTGGGCGCAGGTTGTCAAAGAAGTCAGCGGCAGCGGCAATCACCTCGGGGCTACCGGCTTGCACCGCTGCGGTTTTTTCGTCGATCAGTTTTTTGGCGCCGGCCTGGTCCAGTTTGGCGCCAGAAAAGAGCCCGAGCATGGCCGCGCGCGGATCAGTGGCGCCGCGCAACGCGGTGCGCTGGGCTTGTAGCTTGTCAGCCAGAACACCGAGCTTTTGTTTTTGAGCGGTGTCCAGATCCAGCTTGGAGCCCACCTTCTCAACCAGCCGCGCCCGCGACTCCGGCGAGGCCTCCTGCCAGCCGCCGGGGCCGCGATGCGAGCAGGCGCCCAGGCTGCCCACAATGAGCGCCCCGCCAAAGAGACCAATCAGTGTTTTCTTGATGAAGCGTTTCATGGGTAAGCCTTGTTATGAGTAGTTGAGGCTTTGTATGGTGCGGGCAGGGGCGGCCGCCTGGGTTTCACGGCGGTTGCGGTGTGTTTCGCTTTGTTTCGTTGCTGGGAATCCAGCGTCACGCTGCGTTAGCGGTGTGCCTTGGGCAGTAGGAGTGACTCCCCACTCCCGCCCCTAGCCCCTCCCTCGCCCCGCTGGGCGATGGAGGGGGACTTCATTTGGACGCGTGTGCTGCGCCAGCGTGCATGAATGACGGTCCTGTGGTCTGACTGCTATTTACCCCGCGTCCCCAACACAGCAGCCCCAATAATCATCACTGCGGCAAGCGCAATGCTCCAGGTCAGTGCGCGTCCGCTGACCAGCATCAACAGCGCGGTTGATCCCAGTGGCGTGAGGTAACTGAGGATGCCGATTTGCCGCGCGTCACCCAGCTTGAGCGCTTTGTCCCACAGAAAAAACGCACCACCCAGCGGGCCCAAGCCCATCACTGCGAGCAATATCCAGTCGCGCCCTGACAAGCTTGCTGCCGGCTCCATGGCCCAATGGCAGAGCAGGGACAACACGCCAGAGACCAGGCCAAAGAGGCCAATGGCTGCAGTTGGAAAAGGGAGAACGCGTTTGGTCAGCAGTGAATAACTCGCCCAGATAAAAGCCGAGCCGAGCGCAGGCACATAACCCCAGGCCCATCCCATACCGCCCGCTGCGCCACTGCGCGCGCCCAGAATCGCCACGGCCGCGCCTGCAAAACCCAGCAGTGCCGCCAGCAGGTGCACCGGGCGCAAATGCAGGCCGGGCAAAAAGAGAGGCGCAAGCACCACCATGAACAGAGGCCACAGGTAGTTGACCAGATTGGCCTCCACCGGTGGCGCATGGCGCAGGGCGATAAACAGCAGAAAGTGAAAACCGAACAGGCCGTAAATGCCCAGCGCCAGCGTCATCGGCGGCAACTTCCAGGAACGCCACTGCGGCCAGGCCGGGATACTGCCGATCACCAGCGCAATGCCGGTAAGCAAAAAGGGAGGAATGTGGGTGAGCGAAACGCTGAGTGCAGCCAGCGTGGCCCACAGCGCGATGGCGCCCAATGCGTAGAGGCTGGCTTGCATGTGTCGTGTTTAAGATGAGCCCGGATTGGTCAGGCTGGCACTATAGTCCAGCGCCATTGCCACGACCCCAAAGAACACCGTGCGCCGCGCCGCGCATCGGCTCCGGCGTTTGTCAGATTCGCTTCAGGACACGCCTGCCGCGTGTGCCTGCTGGTCAGCGTGGTAGCTGGAGCGCACCATGGCGCCAACAGCAGCGTGTGTAAAGCCCATCTTGTAGGCCTCGGCTTCAAACATTTTGAAAGTGTCGGGGTGCACGTAGCGGCGCACGGGCAGATGGCTGGTTGACGGCGCGAGGTACTGGCCGATGGTCAGCATGTCGATGTTGTGCTCACGCATGTCGCGCATGACCTGCAAAATCTCTTCGTCGGTTTCGCCCAGGCCAACCATGATGCCGCTTTTGGTTGGCACTGTGGGGTGCAGCGCCTTGAATTTTTTCAGCAGGTTCAGGCTGAAGGCGTAATCCGAGCCGGGACGTGCTTCCTTGTACAAACGCGCCGTGGTTTCCAGGTTGTGGTTCATCACGTCGGGCGGTGCGGCTTTCAAAATTTCAAGCGCGCGGTCGTCACGGCCACGGAAATCGGGCACCAGGATTTCAATGGTTGTTGTCGGCGAGAGTTCGCGGATTTTCTGGATGCATTCAACAAAGTGACCACTGCCGCCGTCGCGCAGGTCGTCACGGTCCACGCTGGTGATGACGACGTACTTGAGCTTGAGTGCTGCAATGGTTTTGGCCAGGTTCATGGGCTCGTCGACATCCAGCGGATCGGGCCGGCCGTGGCCGACGTCGCAAAACGGGCAGCGGCGGGTGCACTTGTCACCCATGATCATGAAGGTGGCCGTGCCTTTGCCAAAACACTCGCCGATGTTGGGGCAAGACGCTTCTTCACACACCGTGTTGAGCTTGTTCTCGCGCAGGATTTGCTTGATTTCGTAGAAGCGGGTGCTGGGGCTGCCAGCCTTGACGCGAATCCAGTCAGGTTTTTTCAGCAGCTCACCCTGAACCACCTTGACCGGAATGCGCGACAGCTTGGCCGCGGCTTTCTGCTTGGCCAGCGGGTTGTAGTCTTCCTGGCTCTGGATGTCGCGTACAACAGGGTTGACGGCTTCTGGGGTGCTCATGATGTATTTCTTTTCCGAAGGAATGTGCTCAGGGCGCCAGGTAGGTGACGAGCTTTTGGCTCAGCACGCTTGCCGTGTCCTGCCAACTGGCCGATACCCCGATTGTAGAAAGGTCTGTGGTTTGCAGTCCGACATACCCGCAGGGGTTGATGCGCGAGAAGGGTTCCAGGTCCATCGCCACATTGAGCGCCACCCCGTGGTAGGTGCAGTGCCGGCTGACCTTGATGCCCAGCGCTGCGATTTTGCCCAGGCCGCGGAAAGGCTCTACGGCGCTGCGCGGACCCGACAGGGCTGCGTGCGAAAAGGGGTCGTCCAACCGCACATAAATGCCGGGTGAACCCGCTACCCGGTGCCCGGTCACGCCAAAGTGGCCCAGCGTTTTGATCACCGATTCTTCGATGCGAAAGACGTATTCCTTGACAAAGTAGCCGGCGCGTCTCAGATCGATCAATGGATACGCTACCACCTGACCGGGTCCGTGATAGGTCACTTGTCCGCCACGGTCGGTTTGCACCACGGGGATGTTTCCGGGATTCAAAACATGCTCAAGCTTGCCGGCCAGTCCTTGCGTATAAACCGGTGGGTGCTCACAAATCCATAGCTGGTCGCGCCCGTCATTATTGGGCAAACTGCCGATTTGATTCACAACGCCCTGGCTGCGGGTCGCCGTGAAGGTCTGCATGGCCTGATAGGTGGGCAGGTAGTCCACCTGCCCCAAATGTCGTACCTCAGCTTGCATCTGCGACGTCAGACTCTGCTTTAAAGGACGACTTTGACCATGGGATGCGTCGACAGCGTGCGATACAACTCATCAAGCTGTTCCCGGGAGGTGGCCATGATGGTGATGGTCACCCCGATGTATTTGCCGCCCTTGCTTTCGCGCAGCTCGATGGTGGAGGCGTCGAAGGCCGGGTCAAACTCGCGCGCAATCATGGTGATGGCGTTTACCAGTCCATCAACCTTGACGCCCATGACCTTGATGGGAAACAGCGACGGGTATTCAATCAGGGATTCCTGGCGCGGCGGCTCTGGCGGGACAGTGGTCATGTGCTTTGCTCCGGAGCCGTTTGCTTGGCGCGTTGGTAGGCGGCATGCAGCTTTGCGTAAACTGGCCCGGGTTGCCCGCCGCCAATCGCCTGACCGTCCAGCGAGGTGATGGCGAGAATTTCCTTGGTAGCCGACGAAAGCAGCAACTCGTCGGCGGCAAACACTTCCTTGCGGCTGATTGGCCGCAGCTCAAAGCCGATCCCAGCCTCACGGCACATCTCCTCAATGAGGCCGTAGCGAATACCTTCGAGGACCAGGTTGTCCTTGGTGGGGCCCAGCACCTTGCCATCCTTGATCACCCAGACATTGGACGCTGCTGCCTCGCTTAAAAAACCTTCCCTGAACATGACGGTTTCCACCGCGCCCACGTCGGCACTGATCTGGCGGGCAAACACGGCGCCCAGCAGGCTGGTGCTTTTGATATGGGCTTTGCTCCAGCGGAAATCCCGGGCGGAGACGCAGGCCACGCCTTGCTCACGTTGCGCTGCACCGGGAGGCTTCATGGTGTTGACCATGACGAACACGGTAGGTGTGAGGTTTGGCGGCATCACATGGTCGCGCAGCGCGACGCCGCGCGTGATCTGGATGTACACCAGCTGGTCGATTTTTTCGGGGGAGGTGTGTAGCGACACCGCGTGGTCAGCTACGAGCTTCATGGCCACTTCCCGCCACTGCGCATGGGTCAAAGGGTTGACGATCCGCAGCTCCCCAAGGCTTCGGTCCAGCCGAGCCATGTGCTGGGAAAAGCGAAAGAGGTTCCCACCGTAGACGGGCACCACTTCGTAAACGCCGTCGCCAAAAATGAACCCGCGGTCCATGACGCTGACTTTGGCGTCTTTGAGTACGGTGTATTCGCCGTTCAGATAACAAGGGGTGGCGGGCAGCTCTACGCTGCTGGAAGAGGGAAGGGAACTCATCGTGGGCATCAAGTGGGTGGGCGCTTATTGTCGCGCAGGCAAGCGCTTATCGTTTGCTCTGACGGCCGCGCCGCTTGAGCTGGACGCGCAGGCGCCAGATCAGTTTGACTGCGAAATACCCAATCATGGAGCCAGCGACTGAAAAGATTCCCATGCCCAGTACGGCCGGCCAGCCAAAATGCGCCATCCAGGCCATGGCGTCAAATCCCGGGGCCGCAGCGGCGGCTTGATAGGCCGCGTCGGCCGCTGCGGCGTCCTCAGCAGACAGGCCCAGGATCAGGCTGCCCAATTGGTAGGCCAACCAGAGCCAAAAGCCAATGGTGAAGGGATTGGTGATGAGGGTGATACCGCCAGCCACAGGAATGTTCGCGCGCCACCAGATGCTGTGTGCTGCGGCCACCAGAATCTGCGCGACGGGTATCGCAAAGGCCCAGAACAAACCGATCGCCACGCCACGCGCCACCGCCTCATGTTGAAAGCGCCACAACGCGGGCTCTTCCAGGCGGTGCGACATGGGCTTGAGCCAGGGGTGGGCCGCAAGGGTTTCGGGGCGTATGCCGCGTGTGAAACGGTCCGACCAGTGCGGAGCTGCGTCTTTTTTTCTACGCCCAGGGGGCGGGGGCAGGTTGGTACTCATGGCTTGTTTGCCTGGAAGGAAGCGGCCGGCCGAAGCGGCAAATCATCGATCGGGAAGAGGCAGAAGAAGAAGGAATGCACGATTGGACTTGGTAAAAATTCAGATCATAAAAATGACAGCGGCGATAGCCAGCGCACCGAGGCCGAGATTGACCATTGCCAGCGTGGCTATCTGGCCGACGCGGCGACCGCCTTCGGGCCAGTCAGACGCTGCCACTGCAAGTTTGAGCCTGCGGAAAGGCCCGAAATAAAGGTGGCCAAACAAGGCAAACATGAGCAACCCGATGCCGAGCATCGCGTGCCAGCCCAGAGGCGCAGCCTTCATGCCAACGGCCAGCAACATCGCAAGACCGGTGACAAGCAACAAGCCGATGCTGAGCCACACCAGGCTGAAAAAACTTCCCAGCACGGCAGCAATCAGCGGCAGCCGCTGTGGTGGCGCCAGCTGCGCAGCAGCGGCGGGCCGCAAGGCAAACAGCATGAAGGAAATCCCGCCCAGCCAGACGATGGCAGCGGCGATGTGGAGAAATTTCATCAGGGAAGTCATGAGCGATCTTTCAATACAAGGCAGTGCACTAGGGACAGCGCGATTGTCACCGGCAATGCGCGGGTCTGACGGATCCTTGAAGGCGCAATCAACGCAGCGCCGTGCGGGGGCATTTCCGCCGCTCTCGGGTTTCTACGTATAATCAGGGGCTTTGCTAATAAACGGCTTGTAACCCGCTCGTAATTTGTCATGGTCAAAATCGCAAATTCGGCAGCCTCAATCCCAGCTGGCGCTTCCTTGTCGGAAGTTGAAGCTGGAAATGAGGAATACAAGCGGCTGACGCGGGAAGAGGCGCAAAAGCTGCGCGAAGCCAGTCCTTCGATGTCGCCCTGGTGGGTGGTGGTGGGGCAGATGGTGGTCGGGGTTGTGGTGGCGTTTGCCGCCTGGATCCTGACCGATAGAAGCAGTGCTGGTTGGTCGGCGTTTTATGGCGCTTTGGCGGTGGTGATTCCCGGGGCTTTGTTTGCCCGGGGGCTGAAAAGCCGGTTCTCCTCCGCAAATGCCGCAACGGCGGCCTTTGGTTTTTTTGTATGGGAGGCGGTGAAGATCGCTTCCAGCGTCGGGATGCTGTTTGCGGCTCCGCGCCTGGTTCCTGATCTGGACTGGTTGGCAATGCTGATTGGCCTGATCGTGACCCTGAAGGTTTATTGGGTGGCGCTTTTGATGCGCCCGAAACAGAAGACAAACTAAAGAGTTCAAAAGAATGGCCGCAGATCCGAACGCACCGTCAGCCAGTGAATACATCGTTCACCACCTGACCCATTGGCAGAACAAGCCACAGACCGAAATCGTCGACTTCAGCGTCTTCAATCTCGACTCCATCTTTTTCTCAATTCTGCTGGGTGTGCTCGGCTGCTTCTTCCTCTGGAAAGCTGCACGACGGGCGACATCCGGCGTACCCGGCCGCTTTCAGGCTGCGGTGGAAATCCTGGTCGAAATGGTCGAGTCCGAAGCCAAAGGCATCGTGCACAACGCCAACAGCCGCAAGCTCGTTGCCCCGCTGGCGCTGACGATTTTTGTGTGGATCTTCCTGCTCAACGCCATGGATTTGCTGCCACTCGATTTCCTGCCTGAGGTGTGGAAGCTGATTGTTGGCGCCACCGGTGGCGATGTCAGCCACGCTTACATGCGCAGCGTTCCGACGGCCGATTTGTCGGTGACCATGGGTATGTCGGTGTCTGTGTTGCTGATTTGCCTGTACTACAACGTCAAAAACAAGGGTGTTGGCGGCTGGGCGCATGAGCTGGTCTGCGCGCCCTTCGGCACCAGCAAGAACCCGATTTTCGCGGTCATCCTCGGCGTGGTTAATTTGTCCATGCAGCTGATTGAATTTGTTGCCAAAACTGTCTCACACGGCATGCGACTTTTCGGCAACATGTACGCCGGCGAGCTGGTCTTCATGCTGATCGCGCTGCTTGGCGGTGCGTGGGCATTCTCTTTTGCGCCCTCGGGCCTGATGCTGTTGCTGTTGCACGTGGTGGCCGGTTGGGCGTGGGCTGTGTTCCACATCCTGATCATTACCCTGCAGGCCTTTGTGTTCATGATGTTGACCCTGGTCTACATCGGGCAGGCGCACGACTCGCATTGAGTCGGCGTATCCGTTTTTAGTTTGGTTGGTTTTTCTTTCTCTTTTTTTTCTTAGTTATTTAGGAGTCATCATGGAAGTTATTAGTTTTGTTGCTCTCGCTGCTGGCCTGATCATCGGTTTGGGCGCTCTGGGCGCTTGTATCGGCATCGGCATCATGGGTAGCAAATACCTCGAAGCAGCTGCACGCCAGCCTGAGCTGATGGGCGAACTGCAGACCAAGATGTTCCTGTTGGCCGGTCTGATCGACGCGGCTTTCATTATCGGTACCGGTATCGCCCTGTGGTTCGCCACTGCCAACCCATTCCTCGCTCAAATCGGTCGTCTGGTCAAGTAAGCGCTTCCTGAACTTTTCGCTCTGGGAGATTTACTGTGAACATTAATGGAACTCTGGTAGCTCAAGCTATCGTCTTCGCATTGCTGGTGCTGTTCACGATGAAATTCGTGTGGCCGCCCATCACGGCGGCTCTGGACGAACGAGCCAGGAAGATCGCCGACGGCCTTGCCGCTGCCGACAAAGCCAAGTCTGAACTTTCCGTTGCCAACAAGCGCGTGGAAGAAGAGCTGGCCAAATCGCGCAACGAGTCCGCTGGCCGTCTGGCTGATGCCGAGCGCCGTGCGCAAGCCATGATTGAAGAAGCCAAAGCCAAAGCTGTGGAAGAGGGCAACAAAATTATTGCCGCTGCCAAAGTGGAAGCCGAGCAGCAGACCATCAAGGCGCGCGAGACACTGCGCGAGCAGGTCGCTGCGCTGGCGGTCAAGGGTGCTGAGCAGATCCTGCGCAAGGAAGTCAATGCCGGTGTGCATGCTGACTTGCTGGGCCGTCTGAAAACCGAGCTGTAAACATGGCTGAACTTGCCACCATCGCGCGTCCTTACGCCGAAGCGCTGTTCAAGGCAGCAGGCCAGGACCTGGCCGCAACCGCCACATGGCTGGACGAGCTGGCCGCGATTGCGTCCAACGTTCAGCTGCAGCAGTTTGCGGACAACCCCGGCGTGACATCTGCGCAGAGTTTTGAAGTGATCACCGGTGTTGCCAAAACGGCATTGCCAGAGTCCGCCAAAAACTTTTTGCGTGTGGTGATCGAGAACGGTCGCCTCAGTGTCCTGCCTGAAATTGCGCTGCAATTTCGTGCCCTGAAAAACGCAAAAACCGGCTCTTCGGATGCCACGGTGTTCAGTGCATTTGCGCTGGATGCCCCAGCCCTGGCTGAACTGGCGGTGACGCTGGAAAAGCGCTTTGGCCGAAAACTCAACCTCACGGTTGAAATCGAGCCTGCCTTGATTGGCGGCGTGCGGGTCGTGGCGGGTGACGAGGTGTTTGACACTTCGGTCAAAGCCCGTTTGGAACAAATGAAAGTGGCGCTGATGGCCTGAGCGTTGTGCTCCGGTTTTCAGCCAACAACAAAGAAAGAAGGAAAGAGTCATGCAACTCAATCCCGCAGAAATTTCTGAACTGATCAAGAGCCGTATCGAGGGCTTGAGCGCCAGCAGCGACATCCGTAACCAGGGTACCGTTGTCTCGGTGTCCGACGGTATTGTCCGCATCCACGGCCTGTCCGATGTGATGCAGGGCGAGATGCTGGAATTCCCGGCCACCGCTGACGGTACGCCTACCTATGGCCTGGCCCTGAACCTTGAGCGCGACTCTGTCGGCTCGGTGATTCTGGGCGAGTACGAGCATATCGCCGAAGGCGACACCGTCAAATGCACAGGCCGTATTCTGGAAGTGCCCGTCGGTCCCGAGCTGCTTGGCCGCGTGGTCAATGCGCTGGGTCAGCCTATCGACGGCAAAGGCCCTGTCAACGCCAAGATGACCGACGTGATTGAAAAAGTCGCGCCCGGCGTCATTGCCCGTAAATCGGTCGACCAGCCTCTGCAAACCGGCCTGAAATCCATCGACTCCATGGTGCCGATTGGCCGTGGCCAGCGCGAGCTGATCATTGGTGACCGCCAGACCGGTAAAACGGCTGTTGCGATCGACGCCATCATCAATCAAAAAGGCACTGGCGTTTTCTGCGTCTATGTGGCCATTGGTCAAAAAGCTTCTTCCATCAAGAACGTGGTCCGCTCGCTCGAGCAGTCCGGCGCCATGGAGTACACCATTGTGGTGGCTGCATCGGCTTCCGAGTCTGCCGCGATGCAGTACGTAAGCGCCTATTCTGGTTGCACCATGGGCGAGTACTTCCGCGACCGCGGCCAGGACGCGCTGATTGTGTATGACGATTTGTCCAAACAGGCCGTGGCTTACCGCCAGGTTTCCTTGCTGCTGCGCCGTCCACCAGGCCGCGAAGCCTATCCCGGCGACGTGTTTTATCTCCACAGCCGTCTGCTCGAGCGTGCTGCACGCGTGAACGAAAAATACGTCGAAGACTTCACCAAGGGCGAAGTCAAAGGCAAAACCGGTTCACTGACGGCGCTGCCGATTATTGAAACGCAAGCCGGCGACGTGTCCGCTTTCGTTCCAACCAACGTGATCTCGATCACCGACGGCCAGATCTTTTTGGAAACCAGCCTGTTCAACGCCGGTATCCGTCCCGCGATCAACGCCGGTATCTCGGTGTCGCGCGTCGGTGGTGCTGCCCAGACCAAGCTGATCAAGAACCTCTCCGGCGGTATCCGTACCGACTTGGCCCAGTACCGTGAACTGGCTGCGTTTGCGCAGTTTGCTTCCGATCTGGACGAGGCCACCCGCAAGCAGCTGGACCGCGGTGCCCGCGTGACCGAACTGCTCAAGCAGTCGCAGTACTCCCCGCTGTCCATCTCCACCATGGGCGCCACACTGTTCGCAGTGAACAAGGGCTTCATGGACGATGTGGATGTCAAGAAGGTTCTGGCCTTTGAAGCCGGTCTGCACAGCTACCTCAAGGACAAGCACGCTGCGCTGATGGCCAAGCTTGAATCTGCCAAGGCCATGGACAAGGACGCGGAAGCCGAATTGACCACTGCCGTGACAGCGTTCAAAAAATCCTTCGCCTGATTCATACCTGAAGACATCAAAGCCCAGCGCTTAGAAACCATTTAGGAAGCAATATGGCGGCAGGAAAAGAGATACGCGGCAAGATCAAGTCGGTGGAAAACACCCGCAAGATCACCAAAGCCATGGAAATGGTGGCGGCCTCCAAAATGCGCAAGGCGCAGGAACGGATGCGCGCTGCCCGCCCTTACAGCGACAAGATCCGGAACATCACGGCAAATCTGGCGCAGGCCAACCCTGAGTACACCCACGCGTTCATGCAAACCAACGATGCCAAAGCCGGTGGCTTCATCGTGGTGACCACCGACAAGGGTTTGTGCGGCGGCCTGAACACCAATTTGCTGCGTGCGGCAACGGTCAAGCTGAAAGAATTCCAGACTGCAGGTCAAGGCGTGCAGGCAGTGGCCATTGGCAACAAGGGTCTGGGCTTCCTGAACCGCATTGGCGCCAAGGTGATTTCGCATGCGACCCACCTCGGTGACAAGCCGCATCTGGACAAGCTGATTGGCCCGGTCAAGGTGCTGCTCGATGCATACAGCGAAGGCAAGATCAACGCGGTGTACCTGTGCTACACCAAGTTCATCAACACCATGCGTCAGGAGCCTGTCGTTGAGCAATTGCTGCCGCTGACGGCTGACCGTTTGCAAGCCGACAAGGGTGAGCACGGTTGGGACTACATCTACGAGCCTGATGCACAGACCGTCATCGACGACCTGCTGGTGCGCTACGTGGAAGCGCTGGTGTACCAGGCGGTTGCCGAGAACATGGCGTCCGAGCAGTCTGCCCGCATGGTGGCCATGAAGGCCGCGACCGACAACGCCGGCAGCGTGATTGGCGAACTCAAGCTGGTTTACAACAAAACGCGTCAGGCGGCGATCACGAAAGAACTTTCGGAAATCGTGGCTGGTGCTGCTGCGGTTTAAACCGCCAAACCGATTTAAAGATTTAAAGAATAGAAAAGGATCCAGTCATGGCTCAAGCTCAAGGCAAGATTGTTCAGTGTATCGGTGCGGTGGTTGACGTGGAATTTGCGCGTGACCAGATGCCCAAGATTTATGACGCGCTCAAGATGGAAGGCTCTGCCCTGACCCTTGAAGTTCAGCAGCAGCTGGGCGACGGCGTGGTGCGTACCATTGCGCTGGGCACGTCCGACGGCCTGCGCCGCGGCAACATGGTGTACAACACTGGCGCCAACATCACTGTTCCGGTTGGCAAAGCCACACTGGGCCGCATCATGGACGTGCTGGGCGCGCCGATTGATGAGCGTGGCCCGGTTGACCAGACCCTGACCGCTCCTATTCACCGCAAAGCTCCGGCTTATGACGAGTTGAGCCCATCGCAGGAACTGCTGGAAACCGGCATCAAGGTGATTGACCTGGTTTGCCCGTTTGCAAAAGGCGGCAAGGTCGGTCTGTTCGGCGGCGCCGGCGTGGGCAAGACCGTGAACATGATGGAACTGATCAACAACATCGCCAAAGCGCACTCGGGTCTGTCCGTGTTTGCCGGTGTGGGCGAGCGTACCCGTGAGGGCAATGACTTCTATCACGAGATGGCCGACTCCGGCGTTGTGAATCTGGAGAAGCTTGAAGAATCCAAAGTGGCCATGGTCTACGGCCAGATGAACGAGCCCCCAGGCAACCGTCTGCGCGTGGCGCTGACCGGCCTGACGATCGCCGAGTCTTTCCGTGACGAAGGCCGTGACGTTCTGTTCTTTGTGGACAACATCTACCGCTACACACTGGCCGGTACCGAAGTGTCCGCGCTGCTGGGCCGTATGCCTTCCGCCGTGGGTTACCAGCCTACGCTGGCCGAAGAAATGGGCCGCCTGCAAGAGCGTATTACCTCCACCAAGGTTGGCTCCATCACTTCCATCCAGGCCGTCTACGTGCCTGCCGATGACTTGACCGATCCGTCCCCAGCGACCACCTTTGCCCACCTGGACTCCACCGTGGTGCTTTCTCGTGACATCGCTTCGCTGGGTATCTACCCTGCGGTTGATCCGCTGGACTCCACCAGCCGCCAGCTGTCGCCAGCTGTCGTGGGTGAAGACCACTACAACACGGCCCGCGCCGTGCAGGGTACGCTGCAGCGCTACAAAGAGCTGCGCGACATTATTGCGATTCTGGGCATGGACGAGCTGGCTCCTGAAGACAAGCTGGCCGTGGCCCGTGCCCGCAAAATCCAGCGTTTCCTCTCCCAGCCTTTCCACGTTGCTGAAGTGTTTACCGGCTCCCCCGGCAAGTACGTCACGCTGGCCGAAACCATTCGCGGCTTCAAGATGATTGTGTCTGGCGAGTGCGATCACCTGCCAGAGCAGGCTTTCTACATGGTCGGCACGATCGACGAAGCTTTCGAGAAGGCCAAGAAGGTCTAAGTCATGGACACCACCCACACCATCCGTGTCGATGTTGTCAGCGCCGAGGAGTCGATCTTCTCGGGCGAGGCCAAGTTTGTGGCTTTGCCGGGCGAGGCGGGCGAGCTGGGCATTTACCCACGCCACACGCCGCTGATCACCCGCATCAAGCCCGGTGCGGTGCGCATTGAGAAAGCCGACGGCACTGAAGAGTTTGTCTTCGTGGCCGGTGGCCTGCTTGAAGTGCAACCCAACTGCGTGACGGTGCTCAGCGATACCGCCATCCGCGGCAAGGACCTGGACGAAGCCAAAGCCAGCACGGCAAAGGCAGCGGCTGAAGAGGCGCTGAAAAACGCCAAGACCGATATTGACATTGCGATGGCGCAGTCCGAGCTGGCCGTCATGGCGGCGCAGATTGCCGCACTGCGTAAATACCGTCAAAAGAAATAACAGCAACAACACTGCAGCGGCTCACCCCGCTGCTGCCCTTCTTCACTGAAGGTTGCATCAAGCCCCTGCTGCGAGTCAGGGGCTTTTTTTCTGCCCTCTGCAATCACCTCGTGGCCTTCAACATCCAGCGCGGTGTAAGCGTTCGCTGACAGGTTGATCGCCAGTTGGCGTTCAGCAAACAAGCGGTACGGGCGCTAGCATGGCTGCTACATGGACCTCGTCATCGCCCGGCCGGAAGGCCTGTATTGCCCGGCCGGCGATTTTTATATCGACCCGTGGAAGCCGGTCGACCGTGCCATCATCACGCACGCGCACTCGGACCACGCCCGTGTTGGCCACGGCCATTACATGGCGCACACCGACAGTGAAGGCACGCTGCGCACCCGGCTGGGTGAAATCACCCTGCAGACCTTGCCGTACGGAGAGACCATTGAACATCGTGGTGTTCAGGTCTCCCTGCATCCCGCCGGCCACGTGCTGGGCTCGGCGCAGGTGCGGCTGGCGCATGGCGGGCGTGTCTGGGTCGCGTCGGGCGACTACAAGACCGAAGCCGACGGCACCTGCGCGCCGTTTGAGCCCGTGCCTTGCGACACCTTCATCACCGAGTCCACCTTCGGCCTGCCGATATACCGCTGGCCCACGCAAACCGAGCTGTTTGCAGGCATCAACCAGTGGTGGCGCCGCAATGCTGATGAGGGCAGGGCTTCGGTGCTGCTGTGTTACGCGTTCGGCAAGGCCCAGCGGATTCTTCACGGCGTGGACGCGAGCATCGGACCCATCGTTGTGCATGGCGCAGTCGAGCCGTTGAATGCCGTCTACCGTGCCGCCGGCGTCAACTTGCCGCCTACCTTTCGCGTCACCGATCTGGAAGTGACGACTCAAACGTTGCAGCGCTCGCTGGTGCTCGCCCCGCCATCGGCGCAGGGCACACCGTGGATGAAGCGCTTTGGGAACTACTCGGACGCCTTTGCCAGCGGCTGGATGCAGCTGCGCGGCACGCGCCGCCGCCGCGGCGTGGACCGCGGTTTCGTGATGTCTGACCATGCGGACTGGCCCGGCCTGCAAAGTGCGATTGCCGCCACGGGCGCCGAGCGGGTGTTTGTCACGCATGGCAGCGTGGCCGTGATGGTGCGTTGGCTTACTGAGCAGGGCCTGCAAGCGCAAGGTTTCAGTACCGAGTACGGTGATGACGATGTGGCCGACAAGGCAGTTGCAACATGAAAGCCTTCGCCGCGCTGTACCGCGAGCTGGACGCCACGACTTCGAGCTTGGCCAAGCAATCGGCACTGAAGTCCTATCTGCAAAACGCTGCGCCCGCTGATGCGGCATGGGCGGTTTATTTTCTGGCGGGCGGCAAGCCGCGCCAGTTGGTCCCCACCAAAATTCTCCGGCAACTCGCCCAGCAGGCGGCCAATTTTCCCGAATGGCTGTTTGACGAGAGCTATGAAGCCGTGGGTGATCTGGCGGAAACCATTGCGTTGCTGTTGCCGCCGCCGGTGGGCGCACATGACGAGGGGCTGGCGACCTGGATTGAGCAGCGCCTGTTACCTCTGCGCAAGACACCGCCAGAGGAATTGGCCGGCGCCTTGCAGGCGCAGTGGCAACTGCTGGCGAGTGACGAGCGCCTGGTGTACTTCAAGCTCATGACCGGCAGCTTTCGCGTAGGTGTCTCGCGCCTGCAGGTAACCCAGGCGCTCGCTGCGGTGGGTGGTATTGACCCCAAGCGTGTGGCGCAGCGGCTCATGGGCTACACCCACATCACCGGTCAGCCCACAGCTGCCGATTACGCGCTGCTGGTAGCCCCAGAGAACAGCGGTGAGCTCAATCAGAAAACCAGCGGCCAGCCTTACCCGTTTTTTCTGGCACATCCCTTCAATGTGCCGGTGGCGCAATTTGACGCAACGCTGGGCGATCCTGCCGACTGGATCGTCGAGTGGAAGTGGGACGGCATACGTGCGCAACTGGTGAGACGCGCAGGCCAGCAGTGGCTGTGGTCGCGAGGTGAGGAACTGGTGACAGACCGCTTTCCGGAGTTGGGCGCCATGGCGGCGGCTTTGCCGGACGGCACGGTGATCGACGGCGAAATCGTGGTCTGGCGTGAAGACAAGGTGCAGCCCTTTGCCGAGCTGCAAAAAAGAATAGGCCGCAAAACTCTGGGCCCGAAGTTGCTGCGCGAAATCCCCGTCGTGCTGCTGGCATATGACCTGCTGGAGTGGCAAGGCAACGATTTGCGCACGCTCTACCATGCGGAGCGGCGCGTGTTGCTGGACGACCTGATCACCCAGCTGCAACATCCCCAACTCATCGCCAGCCCGATGCTCAATGGCAGCAACTGGGAAGATCTGGCGCGCCAGCGCGAAGCTGCACGCGCGATGGGTGTGGAGGGCATGATGCTCAAACAGCGGCAGGCTGCCTACGGTGTCGGTCGCACCAAAGACATGGGCATCTGGTGGAAGTGGAAGATAGATCCGCTCAGCATTGACGCGGTTCTCATTTATGCGCAGCGTGGTCACGGCCGGCGAGCCAGTGTCTACAGCGACTACACCTTTGCGGTGTGGGATGGTCGGCCCGAGCAGGCGGACCGCAAGCTCGTGCCGTTTGCAAAGGCCTATTCCGGCCTGACCGATGTCGAAATGAACCGCGTCGACGCCGTGATCCGCCAGACCACGATCGAAAGTTTTGGCCCGGTGCGCAGCGTGCGACCCACGCTGGTGTTTGAGCTGGGGTTTGAAGGCATTGCGCGCAGCAGCCGCCACAAAAGCGGCATCGCGGTGCGCTTTCCCCGCATGTTGCGCTGGCGCGAAGACAAAACAGTGGCCGAGGCCGACACTTTGGAAACGCTGGCCGCGTTGCTGCCCGCATGAGCAGCGCCAGCAAGCCAGTCAAGCACGCGCTGAATACTTGGTTTGCTGAACGGGGCTGGAAGCCCTTCAAATTTCAGCGCGAGGTGTGGAAGGCCATTGCCGCAGGGCAATCAGGCCTGCTGCACGCCACTACGGGTGCAGGCAAGACCTACGCCGTGTGGATCGGCGCTTTGATGGCTTTTATGCAGGTAGCCCAGAAACCACGTGCGCGAGGCGCTATTAAAAAAATAGCGAATGCGGCTTCGGTCCGCTCTGCGCCAACACAGCCACTCACGGTGCTCTGGATCACGCCGATGCGTGCGCTGGCTGCCGATACCTTGCGGGCTTTGCAGCAGGCGCTGGACGCTGTGCAGAACGTGGAGCAGGGTGAGGGTGACACTGGGCCGCGCCTGATCCCGTGGACTGCTGGTGCGCGCAGCGGCGACACGGCATCGGCTGAACGCAGCGCGCAAAATCGCCGCCTGCCAACGGTGCTGGTCACCACACCCGAAAGTCTTTCGCTGTTGTTGTCGCGGGCGGATGCCAAAGAAGTCCTCAGCACGGTGCGTATGGTGGTCGTGGACGAGTGGCATGAGCTGCTCGGCAACAAGCGCGGCGTGCAGGTGCAACTGGCGGTGGCACGGCTCAAGGGGTGGGCTTCCGCGCTCCCCGGTCCCGTGATTTGGGGCATGTCGGCAACGCTGGGAAATTTGGGCGAGGCCATGCACACGCTGCTCGGCCACGATAAGGGGACGTTGGTACAAGGCCAAGTCCCCAAGAAACTCCACATCGACTCACTGCTGCCTGAACGCGCCGAACGCTTTCCATGGGGCGGGCATCTGGGACTGACCATGTTGCCCCAGGTGATTGAGGAAATAGCAGTCAGCAAAACCACGCTGGTGTTCACCAACACGCGGTCGCAGTCCGAGATCTGGTACCAGGCCATTCTGGAAGCGCGGCCCGAGTGGGCCGGACTCATCGCCCTGCACCACGGCTCGCTGGACCGCGCCGTGCGTGAGTGGGTCGAGGCTGGCTTGAAAAGCGGTGAGCTCAAAGCCGTGGTTTGCACTTCCAGTCTGGACCTGGGCGTTGATTTTTTGCCGGTGGAGCGGGTGCTGCAGATCGGCTCGCCCAAAGGGGTGGCGCGCTTGCTGCAGCGGGCGGGACGCTCCGGCCACGCGCCGGGGCGTCCGTCGCGCATCACGCTCGTGCCCACCCATAGCCTGGAGATGGTGGAGGGCGCTGCCGCGCGCGCGGCGATTGCTGCAGGGCACATCGAGGCACGGCAATCGCCTCAGCAGCCGCTGGATGTGCTGGTGCAACACCTCGTCACGGTGGCGCTGGGCGGCGGCTTTGAGCCTGAGGCGCTGTATGCCGAAGTGCGTTCCACAGCGGCTTACGCACAACTGTCCCGCGAGACCTGGGAGTGGTGCCTCACCTTTGTGCGGCAAGGCGGGGCTTCATTGGCGGCCTACCCGGACTACCGGCGCGTGGTGCCCGATGAGGAGGGCGTCTGGCGAGTACCCGATGCCAGGCTGGCGCGCCGACACCGCATGAACATCGGCACCATCGTGAGCGACGCCAGCATGTCGGTGCAATACCTGGGCGGCGCAAGAATTGGCAGCGTTGAAGAAAGTTTTGCAGCGCGCCTGAAGCCCGGTGACGCTTTTCTTTTTGGCGGTCGCCTGCTGGAACTGGTGCGCATCCACGAGATGACCGCCTGGGTGCGCCGCGCCAGCAGCAAACGCGCGGCAGTTCCGCGCTGGAATGGCGGGCGCATGCCGCTGTCCACCACGCTGGCTGATGCCGTGGTGCAGCAGCTGGCGCTGGCCAAAGACGAGCGATATGACACGCCCGAGTTGCAGCGTGTGCGCCCGTTGCTCGATATCCAGCAGCGATGGTCTGCCTTGCCGACGCCGCAGACGCTTCTGGCTGAGGTCCTGAAGACGCGCGAAGGCTCGCACCTTTTTTTGTATCCCTTTGCAGGTCGCCATGTGCACCTGGGCCTGGCCAACCTGATTGCCTGGCGCGTTGCGCAGCGTGAGCCGAGGACGTTTTCGATTGCTGTCAACGACTACGGCTTTGAGCTGTTGAGCGCGCTTGAGGTTGACTGGCCCACCTTGTTGCCGCAAGTGCTCATGCCTGCCGAGGATGACTCGGTTCTTTTGCACGAGGTGCTGGCCAGCCTGAATGCCACCGAGCTGGCGCAGCGGCGCTTTCGTGAAATTGCCCGCGTGTCCGGACTGATCTTTCAGGGCTACCCCGGCGAGAAACGCAGCAACAAGCAGTTGCAGGCCTCTTCATCACTGTTCTACGAGGTATTCAGAAAATACGACCCTGCCAACCAGTTGTTGCTGCAGGCGGAGCAAGAGTTATTGGCGCAAGAGCTGGAGATTGGCCGCATGCGCAGCAGTCTGGCGCGCATGCAGGCGCAGCTGCTGGTAATGCAGGTGTTGGAGCGGCCCACACCTTTTGCCTTTCCGCTGATGGTGGAGCGCTTTCGCGAGCAGCTGTCCAACGAAAGTGTGGCTGACCGGATTTCCCGCATTGTTCAGCAATTGGAAAAAGCGGCGGGTCACGCCCCGGGCAGCAGCGCGCTTGGTCAACCGGGGAGTGATGTGGACCAGGTTCGTCATACGCTCGCCTTTGGCCAGGATGGCGTTGGCAAATCTGCAGCGGGCCCAGGCTCCCGCAAATCGCGGCGTAAACCATCACGGCCTTTGCCTCTGCTTTGATGCAAGCTGTCGATACACCTTCCACGCCCCTTGTTATCAGCTACGCCGGCGAAACCCTGTGGCTTTTGCCAGAGCGGGCCTTGTGGTGGCCCAATAAGCGCGTGCTCTGGATTGCCGACATTCATTTGGGCAAAGCGGCAACCTACCGCGCGCTGGGTCAGCCCGTGCCAAGTGGCACCACACATGAAAACCTCACCCGCCTGACCCGCTTGTTGACGCACTACCGGCCTGACGCCCTGGTTTTCCTGGGCGACTTTTTGCACGCGGCGCGAGCGCGCACGCCAGCCGTTCTGAGCGCCTTGACCGCGTGGCGCAGTCAGCATGCGGCGGTGCACTGCACGCTGGTCAGGGGCAACCACGATCAGCGCGCGGGCGATCCGCCGGAGGGGCTGAACATTGAGGTTGTCAATGAGCCGTTTCTCATGGGCCCTTTTGCCGCATGCCATCACCCCCAGACACATGCCACCCATGCGGTGATTGCGGGGCATCTTCATCCGGCACTGCACCTGCGCGGTCCGGGCCGTGACCATCTGCGGCTGCCCTGTTTCTGTTTTGAACCTCGTTTGGCGATCCTGCCGGCTTTTGGCGAGTTCACCGGCGGCTGGAGGGTACAGCCCGAGCCGGGGCGGCAGCTTTACCCTGTGGGCGGCCGGGCGGTGTGGCGTTTACCGGAATCCTGAATTCGGGCGCCTGAGGGCCGGATTGATGATGAAATTGGCCATTTGCCCTTATTTGATGGGTGCTGGCAGCTATCAAAACAGGAGCATGCGTAACAACTGCTCACCACAATGGGCTGCGATGGCCGTTATGTTTCACCAGGAGCAACCGAAAACACATACAAGGCGGGATCATGGACAGCATTCTGGACAGCGTGAGTTGGGAAGATGGCGCCTCTCCCAGTACACAGCCACGAAGGTCGCGCAGCATTTGGCTCAAGCGCGGGCTGCTGCTTCTTTGCACAGTCGCGGCGCTGGGTGTCCTGCTGTCGCATTAACCGAGCCGCCCCCCCTGCGGAACGCTCAAAAACCTTCCTGAGTGATTAACTTAGGCCTGAAATTGGCCTAAGTTAAGTCTTGCCTGGCTTAAGTCACCCGCCTAACATTCTGAAAAGCACCGATAAAGGTGCAAGACAGGAGACAAGCTTTGGTGAGCTGGCAAAACCGCAGTGTGGATGATCTCGATCTGCTGACGACCATATTCTGGTCGGCTGGCGCGTCGCGCCATGCGCTTGCCGAGCGCCTGGATTACTCCAAAAGCAAGGCCAATGCGATGGTCGCCGCCTTGCTGGACGAAGGCCTGCTGGACGAAGTCGGCTTGCAGGACTCCTCAGGCGGACGCCGGGCCGAAACCCTGCAGCTCAGCGCGTCGCTGGGTGTCCTGTTGGGCGTGGACCTGGGCGCCACCAGCATGCAGTTGGCCATCCTGAAACCCGATCTCACCGTACTGGCCCGCCACACTGAAGCTGTGGATGTGCGCCAGGGTCCCGGTGTGGTGCTGGCCCGTATGCGCGTGCTGATGCGCGAGCTGCTGGCGCGCTGCGGGCTGGCTGCACGTCAGGTCATCTCCATCGGTATTGGGGTGCCCGGTCCGGTGGACTTTGACAGGGGCCAGCTGGTCAACCCGCCGCTGATGCCGGACTGGGGTGGTTTTTCAATCCGCGACTACTTGCGTGAGGACTATGCAGCCCCGGTTTTTGTCGACAACGACGTCAACCTCATGGCGCTGGGTGAGCTGTGGCGGCTGCAGCGCAGCCTGCAGAACTTTCTGGTGATCAAGATTGGCACCGGCATCGGCTGCGGCATTGTGTGCCACGGCCAGGTCTACCGCGGGGCCAATGGTTCGGCGGGCGACGTGGGCCATATTTGTGTGGATCGCTCCGGCCCGCTGTGCCACTGTGGCAACCGCGGCTGCGTTGAGGCCATGGCCGGCGCGCAGGCGATTTCTCGCATGGCTGTGGAGGCGGCCACCGCTGGGCGCAGTCCTCTGCTGGCCGAGCGGCTAAAGGCCCAGGGCACCTTAAGTGCAGAAGACGTCGCCCAGGCCAGCCGGGCTGGGGACGTCGAGGCCAACGCCATCATCCAGCGCGCCGGCAATCTGGTGGGTGAGATGCTGGCTTCGGTGGTCAACTTTTTCAACCCGTCCAATGTCTTTATTGCGGGGCGTATTGCCAGCATGGGGCCGCTGTTTCTGGCGTCTGTGCGACAAAGCGTTTACCAGCGCTCGCTGGCGCTGTCTACACGCCAGCTGGAGATCCAGTACATACCGCTGGCCGACGATGCCGGCCTGGTCGGTGCCGGCGTGCTGGCCATGCAGGAAAGCCTGAAGGCTGCGGGAGTGCTGCGATGAGTGTCGCCATCGAGTTTCGTGACGCGGTCAAGGAGTTTGGTCCGGTGCGGGTGCTGCATGGCGTAAGCCTGGACCTGCAGCCCGGCCGCATCTACGGATTGCTGGGCGAAAACGGTGCCGGCAAATCCACCCTCATGAAAATTCTGGCCGGGTACGAAAGCCTGACTGGCGGTGAGTTGCTGGTCGACGGCGCCGCCTGCAGCTTCAGCGGCTCACGCCAGGCGGAAGACCTCGGCATTGTGCTGATTCACCAGGAGTTCAACCTCGCTGAAGACCTGACCATCGCGCAAAACATTTTTCTCGGACACGAGTTCAAGCGCGGGTTTTTTCTGGACGATGTGCGCATGCGCCGCGAGGCGGCTGAGGCTTTGGCCAAGGTTGGTCTGGACATAGATCCTGACACCCGCGTGCGCCAGTTGATCGTCGCGGAAAAGCAGATGGTAGAAATTGCGCGCGCCCTGGCCCGCCATGCGCGGCTGCTCATCATGGACGAGCCGACCGCCACCCTGACACCCGGCGAAACCGAGCGGCTGTTTGAATTGATGGCCTCTCTCAAGGCGCTGGGCACCACCATCATTTACATCTCGCACAAACTTGATGAGGTTGAGCGCATCACGGACGAAGTGATCGTTATGCGCGACGGCAAGCTGGTCGCGCGGGAGCCGACGCCTGCGGTGACCCGGCGCCAAATGGCCAACCTGATGGTGGGTCGTGAACTGGCTGATCTGTTTCCGCCCAAGCTGCCGGTGGAGCCGGCTGCGCCAGCCTTGAAGGTCACCGGGTTGAGCGTGCCGGGCTGGGCCACGCAAGTGAGTTTTCAGGTGCAGCCCGGCGAAATTTTGGGCTTTGCAGGCCTGGTCGGCGCGGGGCGTACCGAGCTGTTTGAAGGACTGCTGGGCATTCGCGAGCGTGCGGCCGGTCAGGTCGAGCTGCAGGGCCGTGCAGTGACGCTGCGCAGCCCGCGCGATGCGGCGCACCTGGGCTTGACCTATCTCAGTGAAGACCGCAAAGGCAAGGGCCTGCATGTCAACTTTGGTCTGCGGCAAAACCTGACCCTGATGGCGTTGGAGAAATATGCCAGGCCGTGGCTAAAACCGCAGGTTGAACGCGCTGCGCTTGAGCAAGCCGTCGCAGAGTACGGCATACGCGCCGGCTCGCTTGATGTCCCCGCGTCTGCACTTTCAGGCGGCAACCAGCAAAAGCTGGCGCTGGCCAAGGTTCTGCATCCGGCGCCAGCAGTTGTTGTGCTGGACGAGCCGACCCGCGGTGTCGACGTGGGTGCCAAGCGCGAAATTTATTACCTGATTCAGCAGCTGGCCTCGCGCGGGCTCGCTGTCATTGTGATTTCGTCCGAGTTGATGGAATTGATCGGGCTGTGCCACCGCGTTGCTGTGATGCGTGCCGGCCGCCTGATTTCTACCCTGCAGGACGCCCAGCTGACCGAAGAGGAGTTGATTGCCCATGCCACAGGAACCCGCTGATACCCCGCGCGCGCCGCGCCACGCCGCCCACTGGTGGAGCAAGCTGCATGGCCTCGGCCCCGTCGTCGGCCTGGTGCTGTTGTGCGTGGCCGGGACACTGCTGAACGAAAACTTTGCCACCTACGACAACTTGATGAATGTGCTGACCCGCACGGCCTTCATCGGCATCCTCGCCGTCGGTATGTGTTTTGTGATCATCTCAGGCGGCATCGATTTGTCTGTGGGCTCGATGGCGGCACTGATTGCCGGATCAGTGATTCTTTTCATGAATGCCATGGCACCTGTGCTGGACTCGCCGCTCATGGCGGTGGCTGCGGGCATGGTGCTGTCGGTGGTGCTGGGTGCGGCCTTTGGTCTGGCGCATGGCCTCTTGATCACCAAGGGCAGGATTGAACCCTTCATCGTCACGCTGGGAACACTGGGAATTTTCCGGGCCTATCTCACTTACTTTTCTGACGGCGGCGCCATCACGCTGGATAACTCGCTGTCTGATGTTTACAGCCCGGTGTATTACGCCAATCTGCTGGGCGTGCCGTTTCCGGTGTGGATTTTCCTGCTGGTCGCGCTGGCGGGCGGTGTGATTTTGAACCGCACGGCCTACGGGCGTTATGTGCAGGCCATCGGATCCAACGAGCAGGTGGCGCATTACGCCGCGGTGGATGTGCACCGCATCAAGATACTGACTTATGTGTTGCTTGGCGTGTGTGTCGGTATTGCCACGCTGCTGTATGTCCCGCGCCTGGGCTCTGCATCCCCCACCACCGGTCTGCTTTGGGAGCTGGAAGCCATTGCCGCAGTGATTGTGGGCGGCACCGTGCTCAAGGGCGGCGCCGGCACCATCACCGGCACGGTGGTCGGCGCGATCTTGCTCTCGGTCATCAGCAACATTCTCAACCTGACCAGCATCATCAGCGTTTATCTCAACGCGGCGGTGCAGGGTTTCGTCATCATCGCCGTCGCGTTTATGCAGCGCGGCAAGCGATAAGGTTCTTCACTGATTTTTTCCCCGCCGGTGGCGCAAGCTGCTATTTTTTTTAACGATATCGAAGGAGACAGACAAATGAAAACAATCACCCGCAGGCTGGCCCTCTCGGCCATCAGCGCAGCCGCGCTGGCCTTGAGCGCACCTGCCATGGCGCAAGCCAAGAAGAAAGAAGTTCTGGGCGTGTCCATGCCGGCCGCTACGCACAGCTTCATGGCCGGTGCCGTGTACTGGGCCAACCAGGCCAAGAAAGACCTGGAGAAAGCCAATCCCGGCATGAAGGTCATCGTCAAAACGGCAGCCAATGCTTCCGAGCAGGCTAACCAGTTGCAGGATCTGGTGACGGTGAGCAAGATCACCTCGCTGGTCGTCTTTCCGTTTGAATCTGCGGCGCTGACCAAGCCGGTGGCGCAGGTCAAGGCCAAGGGCATTTACGTCACCGTGGTTGACCGCGGCCTGACCGACACCAGCGCACAGGATGCCTACGTGTCTGGCGACAACACCGCCTTCGGCAAGATCCCCGCCGAGCACATTGCCAAAACGCTGGGCGGCAAGGGCAACATCGTGGCGCTGCGCGGCATCCCGACCACCATCGACAACGAGCGCATGGACGCCTTTAACGCCGTGATGAAAAACCACCCCGGCATCAAGCTGCTGGATGCCAAGCACGGCAACTGGAACCGCGACGATGCTTTCAAGGTCATGCAGGATTACCTCACGCGCTTCAAAGAGATCGATGCGGTCTGGGCCGCCGATGACGACATGGCTGTGGGCGTGCTCAAGGCCATCGATCAGGCAAAACGCAAGGACATCAAGCTGGTGTTCGGTGGCGCGGGTGCCAAGGGCGCGATCAAAACCCTGATGGACGGCAGCGACCCGCTGATCCAGGCCAATGTGTCTTATTCGCCCAAGTTCATGTACGACGCGATCAAGATGACGGGCGAGGCGCGGCTGAAGGGTGAAAAATTGCCCGCAAGCAACATCGTCCCATCGGTGCTGATCACCAAGCAAAACGCCAAAGACTTCTACTACCCGAACTCGCCGTTCTAAGCACGGGCTGAGTGTGTGAGTCTCGGGGTCCTTGGTGTTGCACCAGCCCCGAGCTGTTTTATTTTTGATCAAGATTTTTTGAGGAAAGCCATGGCTAGAGCCGTCACCCTGTTTACCGGCCAATGGGCCGATTTCCCGCTTGCGGAGCTGGCACCGCTTGCCAAAAGCATGGGGTATGACGGGCTGGAGCTGGCCTGCTGGGGCGACCATTTCAATGTGCAGGAGGCGCTCGCCTCCGACCAATACATCAAGGACAAGCGGGCTTTGCTGGCATTGCATGGCCTGCAGTGTTTTGCCATTGGCAATCATCTGGTCGGTCAGGCGGTGTGTGATCTGATTGACGAGCGCCACCAGTCCATTCTGCCGCCACATGTGTGGGGCGATGGCGAGCCTGAGGGTGTGCGCCAGCGCGCGGCCTCCGAGCTACAGGACACGGCCAAAGCTGCGGCCCGTTTTGGCGTGAAGACCGTGACGGGATTTACCGGCTCATCCATCTGGCATTCAATTTATGCCTTCCCGCCCACCACGCAAGCGTATTGGGACAAAGGCTTTGCCGATTTTGCACAGCGCTTTCTGCCTATCCTGGATGTGTTCGAAAAGCACGACATCAACTTCGCACTGGAAGTGCACCCGACAGAAATCGCCTTTGACATTGCTTCGGCGAAACGCGCTATTGAGGCGGTGAAGGGACACAAACGCTTTGGCTTCAACTTTGATCCCAGTCACCTTGCGTATCAGGGCGTTGACTATGTCCGCTTTCTGCGTTTGTTTGAAGAGCGCATTTATAACGTCCATATGAAGGACGTCTGGTGGGGTCGCGGCGACGGAACGGTGGGCGTGTTTGGCGGTCACACCAGCTTTGGTGATGCACGGCGCTTCTGGGATTTCCGCAGCGTGGGCCGCGGCCTGGTGGACTTTGAATCCATCATCGTGGCGCTGAATGACATCCGTTATCAGGGGCCTCTTTCAGTCGAGTGGGAAGACAGCCGCATGGACCGCGTGCATGGCGCCACCGAAAGCGCTGCCTTCTGCAAGCGCCTGGATTTCACGCCAGCTGTTGGTGCATTTGACGCCGCCTTCGCGCGCGACAAATCGTAAGAGGACCTCATGACATTTGACAGAAAACTGCGTTTCGCCATGGTGGGTGGCGGGCGCGATGCCTTTATTGGCGCTGTGCACCGCAAGGCCATGGCGCTGGATGGCGAGATTGATTTTGTGGCCGGTGCCTTGTCTTCCGACTGGGAGAAAGCCACCGCCTCGGGACGCGCGCTGGGGCTGGCCGATGACCGCAACCATGGAGACTGGCAGGCGCTGCTGGCCGATGAGTTGGAGCGTCCGCCTGAAGAGCGCATTGATTTCGTGAGCATCGTCACGCCCAACTATCTGCACTACCCGGTGGCGGCGGCGTTTGTTGAGGCTGGCTTTCATGTGGTGTGCGACAAGCCGCTGGTCAATAGCGGCTCAGAAGCCGACGCCCTGGTGCGCGCGGTTGAGCAAAGCGGCACCGTCTTCGGCGTGACCTATAACTACACCGGCTACCCGATGGTGCGCGAAGCACGCCATCTGGTGCGCAGCGGTGTGCTGGGCGAGGTCCGCAAGGTCACGGTTGAATACAACCAGGGCTGGCTGGCCACCGCGGTGGAGGGGCAGGGCAACAAGCAGGCCGGCTGGCGCATGGACCCTGCACGCGGCGGCCGGGTCGGCACCATGGGCGACATCGGCTCGCACGCCGAAAACCTTGCGGCCACGGTGACCGGGCTGACACTGGAAAGCATTTGCGCTGACCTGACCACTTTTGGTCAAGGCCGGCAACTGGACGACGATGGACACTTGCTGCTGCGCTACACCAATGGCGCGCGCGGCGTCATCATTGCGTCGCAGGTGGCAGCGGGGCTGGAGAATGATTTGCGCCTGCAGGTCTCTGGCACCTTGGGCACCATCAGCTGGCGCCAGGAAGATCCCAACCACCTGGTGCACTCACCGCTGGATGGTCCGCGCAGAATCCTCACGCGCGGTTCGCCCTGGCTGTGTGAATCCGCCCGCCGTGCGAGCCGTTTGCCGGCCGGGCATCCTGAGTCGTTCATCGAGGCCTTTGCCAACATTTATCTCGGCGTGGCAGCGGACATTCGGGCTCATACGGCAGGTTGCCCGGCTGATACGCTGGCGGCTGACTACCCCCGCGTGGCCGATGGCGCACGCGGCGTCCATTTCATTGAGAAAGTGGTGGAGTCCGCCAGCAGTGATCGCAAGTGGACGGCTGTGCAATAAACACTTGCTATTAAATCAATAGCTGCTTGCGCCCGTGAATGAAGGGCAAAATGCTGATTTGATGCATAACCCTCGCCTTGGGGACGTCCCGGGATGGGTTTTACTGCAATTGAGGCGCGTCAGGCAATTCGTTGACGTTGTCGAAAGCCTGACCCGGCGTCAACGCAAAGTGCTGCATGAGGACTGCTGACGTTTCTTCCAGGCCGTGGGTCAGGCCATCCTCGTAACGCTTCTCGCGAAACGCCGCGCCCATGTGCACCACCAGTGTTTTCCACTGCTCAGGTGTGACGTGTGTGTTCAGGCCCCGATCAGCGACGATTTCAATCGCATGCTCGGCCAGCAACACGTAGATCAAAACACCATTGTTCTGCGCGGTGTCCCACACGCCCAGCTTGCCAAACATGGCAATGGCGCGCTCCCGTATGACTTTAGGCAGCGGACTGCGGCTGCCCACCCTGGCCAGGTAGCTCAGCGGCAATGAGGCTTCGACGCAGATGCGTATTTCGCCGCTGTGGCGTCGCTCGCTTGCGGCAACGCGCTGCGTGACGCGGGTCAACACGTCTGGCGGAATCACCCGCTCGGCGTCGGACGCGTCCAGCCATAAGTGCCGCAAAATCAGTGTGAGCTTGTTCATCATGAGGTCTACCAGTCGCCCGAGGCGCCGCCTCCGCCAAAGTCTCCGCCGCCACCGCTGCTGAAGCCACCGCCACCACCGCCAAACCCTCCGCCGCCGCCACCAAAACCACCGCCGCCAAAACCGCCAGCGCCGCCGCCCCATCCAGAGGACCTGCGGCCGCCGCCCAGCGAACCGACGCTGGCGATCAACGCAAAGATCAAACCGACAAATGCGGCAATGCCGCCTATCAGCACACTGCTGGTGAAAAGCCAGGCGAGGCCGCCGACAGCGCCGCCTGTTGCAACCGATCCCAGTTTTCGCCCGAGTACGCCAGATAGAAGGCGCGCACCAATAGGTACGGCAAAAAACAAAAAGATCGCCATGTCGGTCCACGAAATCCCGTCACCAAGAGCGGGGATGCTCTGCTGATCCGGGGTGGGGAGGTTTTCCCCCGTGATGCGCGCGATGAGCTGGTCGGCAGCTGCGTCAAGCCCGGCGGCAAAGTTGCCCTGCCTGAAGTTGGGCGTGATGGCGCTGTCGATGATCTGCCGCGCCGCCAGGTCAGGGATGGCGCCTTCAAGCGTTTTGGTGGTTTCGATGCGCACCTTGCGGTCGTTTTTGGCAACCACCACCAGCACACCGTCACCAATGCCCTTGCGGCCTATCTTCCAGCTGTCGCCAATCCGCTGCGCGTAGGCTGCAATGTCTTCGGGCTGCGTTGTTGCCACCATCAGCATCACAATTTGCGCGCCGCGGCTTTGCTCAAAGGCCGCAAGCTTGGCCTCCAGCGCCTGAACTTGCCCGGCATCCAGCGTACCGGTGCTGTCCATCACGCGTGCGGTCAGGGCTGGCACAGGCTGCACATCCTGCGCCCAGCCCAGCGCCGGCCAGCAGGCACCCAGCACCCAGAAAACAAGCGCAGCAGTGCGCGCGGTCAGGCCAGACATGAAGCGGAGTTGGACAGGAAAGGTGGGCGGGCGCTTACTTCTTGTTGAAGTCCACCACGGGCGGTGCTGAGATCTGGGCTTCATTCGCCACTGCAAAAGTGGGTTTGACGCTGTAGCCAAAAATCATGGCGGTGATGTTGTTGGGGAAGCTGCGTGTCAACACGTTGTACTCCTGCACCGACTGGATGTAGCGGTTGCGTGCCACGGTGATGCGGTTTTCGGTGCCTTCAAGCTGAACCCGCAGGTCGCGGAAGCCCTGATTGGCTTTCAGGTCGGGATAACGCTCGCTCACCACCATCAGGCGGCTGAGCGCGCTGCCCAGTTCACCCTGCGCAGCCTGAAATTTGCTGAACGCGGCCGGGTCGTTCAAGGTCTCGGGCGTTACCTGAATGGAGGTCGCCTTGGCACGCGCCTCAACCACCTTGGTCAGCGTCTCCTGTTCAAATGCAGCTTCACCCTTGACCGTGGCGACAATATTGGGAACCAGGTCGGCGCGGCGCTGGTACTGGTTCAGCACCTCGGACCAGGCAGATTTGGTTTGCTCGTCCAGCGACTGAAAGTTGTTGTAGCCGCAGCCAGACAGAAGAAGGGCAAAGGCGCCCATCAGGGACCAGCTCAAAAATCGTGATGTCATGGGAGACCTCCAAAAATGTTATGCAGAACACTACCATACCCAAAATGATGTCTCCGTCAGCCAACGCCCCGTCCGCAGCCAGCCCGTTGCACGTCTTGCAGGCATCGCTTCGCCCCGTTGCCCCAGTGGCAGGCGTCAAACCCACATTGCTGGTGGCGGGCGCCACAGGCGCGCTTGGCAGCGAAGTTTTGCGCCGGCTGGCAGGCAGCGGCTGCTTTGCGCAAACCCGGGTACTGGCCCGCGAGCCCATCACCGCCGGCCTGGCGCAAGTGGGCATAGAGCTGGTTGGCGGAGGTGACATAGCGGCTTGGCCGCTACCCCGCATTCCCGCGCAGACCGGTGTCGTGATGTTTGAGCCACCGCGTCTGTACCACGACCGCGAGCGCGCCCTGTGGACGCCCTTGCCCGGCGAACTGGTGACCCTGGCCAAGTGGCTCAGGCGCTGCGGCGTGCGCACGCTGGTGCTGGTTTTGCCGCATGCACAGGGCAGTCTGCCGCACGCACTCAGGCACGGCCTGGCCAGCATTGACGAGCAGGAGGTCGTCGCGCTGGGATTTGAGCGGGTGTTGCTGGTGCGATCGGCGCAAAAGCATGCCGGCTTGTCTGGCGGCTCTTTTTTTGAAAAAGTCGCGCGCTGGATGTTGTCCATATTCAAATACATGATTCCATCTGCAGAACAACCGGTCAGAACGGTCAAGCTCGCGGAATTCGTGGACGCAGCCCTTCGCGTCATGCCCGCCGGGGTGCATATTGCGGGCCCCGAGTTGCTGTCCCGGGTGGTGCAAGCCCCCAACCTTCAGGACGGCGTGCTGGCGTGGCTTAATACGGAGCAAAGTGCCTGAGTACTCATGCGCGCTTAACCGGACGGAAACATGCGAAAACCCAAAGTCTCCCCTGCCAGCACCGGCAACGCTGACGACATTGAAGCCGCTTTTTACGAAGCGCTGCAAAGCGGCGACATCGAGAAATTGATGCTCTGCTGGGCTGACGAGGACGATATTGTGTGTGTGCACCCAGGCGGGCCGCGCGTGGTGGGTGCGGGCGCCATACGCGCAGCATTCGAGGCCATGTTTGCCAACGGCAGCATTCGGGCGCATGCCGAAAAAGTACGCAAGGTAGAGGTGATGAGCGCCAGTGTGCACAGCGTGCTCGAGCGCATCGAAGTGCTGACTGAAGAAGGTCCGCACCACGCCTTTGTGATTGCCACCAACGTGTATCACAAGACCGCACAGGGCTGGCGCATGGTGGCGCACCACACCAGTCCCGGCACACCGCGCGAAATGCAGGAGATATCGGACAGTCCGCAGGTGCTGCATTAAGACAGAGCATGAATTACCAAGCCCCGTGGTGGTTGCCGGGCGGCAACCTTCAAACGATTTATGCGGCCCTGCGCTCAGAGCGATATCTCGGCGAGGCGCCCAGCTTCAGGCGCGAGCGATGGGTTACGCCCGATGATGATTTTGTCGATGTGGACTTTGCGGAACACGCCAGCGCTGTATCGGCACCCCTGCTTGTGGTTTTTCATGGACTCGAGGGCTCATCCGCCAGCCACTATGCAGAGGCGCTGGCCGCAGTTGCGCGCGACCGGGGCTGGGCTTGCGCTGTGCCGCACTTTCGCGGTTGTTCGGGCGAACTCAACCGCGCACCGCGCGCCTACCACTCCGGAGATTTTGAAGAGATCGACTGGATTCTGAAAAAATTCCGGGTCCTGCATGCCGGGCCGGTGTTGGCAGTCGGCATTTCATTGGGCGGCAACGCCTTGATGCGCTGGGCTGCCGAAATGGGCCCCTCTGCTGCGCAGTCGGTCCGGGCAGTTGCCTCGGTGTGCTCACCACTCGATCTTGCGGCCAGCGGCCACGCCATCGGTCGGGGCTTCAACCGTCTGGTCTACACGCGCATGTTTTTGAACTCCATGGTGCCCAAGGCGATGAAAAAACTTGAGCAGCACCCCGGCCTGTTCAGCGGTGAAGCCCTGCTGGCGGCGCGTGATCTTTACGCCTTTGACAACGTGGTGACCGCACCGCTGCATGGTTTTAAAAACACTGAAGATTATTGGGAGCGCGCATCTGCCAAGCCGCATATGCGGCGTATCGCCGTGCCGGCCCTCGCGCTCAACGCGCTCAATGATCCCTTTGTTCCGGCCTTTAGCCTGCCGCAACCGGCAGACGTCAGCGATGCGGTGACTCTTTGGCAGCCGCGCACAGGCGGGCATGTGGGTTTTCCGGCCTCGCCGTTTCCAGGCCATGTACGCGCCATGCCGGAGGCGGTGTGCGGATTTTTTGCAAGTCAGCTGAATGGAGAGGGAGTAGTGCATGGATGACATCGTTCGCCAGGCCATCGCCAAATGGCCCAACGTGCCGGATTGTTACGGCTGGCTGGGCCTGGACGCCCGCGGCAACTGGTACATGCGGGACGACCAGACCCAGGCCGCGGGGCCGTTTGCGGGCGGCTCTGCGGCCAGCAAGGGCTCCCTCCTCAAGCACGACAAACTCATTGCCTTCATTGCCCGCAATTACGAAAGCGACAAAACCGGCCGCTGGTTTTTTCAGAACGGCCCCCAGCGCGTGTACGTTGAGCTGGAGGCCACGCCCCTGATCTGGCGGCTTGACGGCGCACCGGACTTTGCGGTGACCGATCACCTCGGGCGCCCAGCGCGCATGCAGTGCTGCATTCTGGATGAGCATGGCCGCCTCTACCTGGACACCGATCTTGGTTTTGGCCTGGTGCACACGCTGGACATGATGCAGGCCTCCGATGCGATTGACCAGGGGCTCTGGGTGCCAGGCGAGTTGGCAACGCGTGAGTTGCCGGAGCGGTTTGGCTATGTGCGCAGCCCGGCGGCGAATCCCTTGCCAAGGGCTTAGGTTTTTACACAGTGCAATAAAAAAGCCGGTCAGTGACCGGCTTTTTGTTGGTGCGCTGCCTGCTTATTTGGCGGCGCTGACCATGTATTCCACTGCCGCACGAATGTCGGCGTCGGAGGCAGAAGAGCCGCCCTTGGGGGGCATGGCGCCTTTGCCCTTGATGACGCTGGCAGTCAACGCGTCCACACCAGTCTTGATGCGGGGCGCCCATGCGGCCTTGTCACCAAACTTTGGGGAGCCCGCTACGGAGGCGGCATGGCAGGCAAAACATGCTTGTTTGTAGAGGGCCTCACCAGCACCGGCCTTGGCGGCGGTGGCTGGAGCCGGAGCCGCTGCAGCAACAACAACGGGCTGAGGTGCGGCGACAGCCGTCGCTGCAGGCGCAGCGGGTGCCGCTACGGCCGCATCGGCGGTGGCCGCGGCTGCTGCTTTTTGCGGTTCGGCAAACTTGCCGCCTGCGGAATTGGCCATGTGGGCCACGGCGCGAGCGATTTCTACATCATCAAAATCACCGCCACCCTGTGGGCCCATCAAGCCTTTGCCTTTAAGGGCGGAATTAACCAGCGCTTCAAAGCCGGTTTTCAGACGCGGGCCCCAGGCGGCGACATCGCCCAGCTTGGGCGCCGCAGCAACCGCAGCACCGACAGCGTGGCAGGTTGCGCACTGTGCGGTAAAGACTTCTGCACCCGGTTTCAGTGCGCGGTTGGCGTCGCGAATGTCGACCACACCGATTTTCTGGATACGCTGGGCCACCGCTTTTTCAACATCGACCGCGCCCGAGGCCGGTTTGTTTTGAGAGGTGACGTAATACACCAGCGCGATGATGACGAAAATCGGGACGACAAATGAAAAGAAAACAGCAGCGAGCAATTGCTGCGGCGTTTTGATGGGGCCAGAGTGGTCTTCTTCGTGGGCCGTCGTGTGGTCGTTTGCGCTCATGGCTTCCTCAAAACTGAAAATCGGTGACTAAAGCAACTGATAGTCGACAACCTTCGATTATAGCCATTGGGCCCGTAAAACCCGACCTTGGCCCGGTCGGGCTGATAGAATCCGGGGCGTCAGAGGCAGGCTCAAACAGCCCGATCTCTGCAAACCCCTGCCCTTCGAAACCGGGGTAGTGGCACCTTTCAGCGTTGCGGCTGTAGCTCAGTGGATAGAGTATTGGCCTCCGAAGGCTGTCGTCATTGGGATAAAGCGCAACGGGTAGACTATTGGTCTCAAAGCAGCATGCGGCTGTAGCTCAGTGGATAGAGTATTGGCCTCCGAAGCCAAGGGTCGTGGGTTCGATCCCCGCCAGCCGCACCAATCAATGACTTACCGTTCGGTGCGTGTCGTTGCGTGCTTCGTGACTTTAGGCATAAGCCCGCTTAAGTTCGCTATAGGCCCGTTTGTTACGCAGCCGGTTATCAATCGCAGTCCCCATACACCACAGCTAGAGATGGCTGTCCGCTGACGCGCGCTTGGTTGTCTTTTGCCTCGTTACAATCCGTCACACCTCCATCACGTCAGGTGTTCATGACACGTCTACTCAGTCCCCCTGTGAGCAAAAGCTGGGAGCCCTTGACCCTTCTTGTGACAGTTGCTGTAACTATGGGGTGTCTGCATTCTGCTAATACATGGGCCCAATCCTCGCCCCGCTCGCGCCCTGCGGTCTCGGCAGACCGAGCAACATTGCAAATCGTGTGTGAAGGCAAAAATGCAGGTGCCGAAATCACTGTCCAAGGCGAGGTGAAAGGCGACTGCCCGCTTGACGTGCAAATTGCACCGGGCACGATTCGCATCCTAGCAACCAAACAGGCCAGCGACACAACCGAACTTGCGAGTGAACAAGAAATTCGCATCGGCAGCGGCACTACCAAGCGCATCGAGATCGAGCTTGGCCCGCCTCGGCTAAACGCGCGTGGCCGGACCTTGAACAAGGGAAAAGAGCAAGAGCGTGCCCAGTCCGATCGGACCGACTCGATCGAAGCCAATCGCTTGCGGGCGGCTGCGGAGGCAGGCGACACCGGAGCGATGCTCGCGCTCTCGCTAGCTTTCCGGGCAGGCAAGGGCCTACCCATCAACGAGGAGCAAGCGTCGATCTGGGAGCGTAAAGCCGCAGAAGGGGGAAATGCGAAGGCCATGGCTCAACTCGGCCAACTCGCTGAAAAAAAGCGAAACTTTGCCGAGGCTTTTGTCTGGTACGAAAAGTTGGCAAATAAGGGCGACCCTGCTGGAGAAGGTAATTTGGCCGCGCTTTACTTCAACGGCACGGGAGTCGTGAAAGACGTTGATAAAGGAGTCGCGCTTTGGCGCAAAGCGGCAGGCGCTGGTAGTACACGAGCCATGAACGGCCTTGGTGTAGCTTATTTGAACGGTCTCGGCACGCCTAAGGACGTGCCGCAGGCCTTGCAGTGGTTCCGAAGGGCGAGCGACGCGGGGGAAGCCCGGGCCCATACCGTCCTAGCATCTTTGCACCTGCGCGGGGGAGAAGGCATTTCTCAGGATCCAGCCAGTGTCGTGAGGCTGTGTCAGCTTGCGATAGATGGAGGAAATCTCGACTGCTATGGGCTGCTGGCCGATCTGCACTTCTTTGGATTAGGCGTTGCAAAGGACGAAGCCAAAGGGCTCTCGTTTGTTCGCGCCGGGGCTGAAGCAGGAAATCCTAACTCTATGAGGATGCTTGGGGCCTACCACTTCAATGGAAATGCCGGTCTGCCGGCGAACTCGCCATTGGCGCTCACTTGGCTACGCAAGGCAGCGGCTTTGGGTGACGAACCTGCCATCAAGGAGGTTGAGACCATGCGTCTTAGGGGGCACACGCAAGATGCAGCAGAGGCTGCCGCTCAGCAAAACGCGGCTCCATCGGCAGACCAACGAGTTGTGACCCATGCTCCAGTGCAGCAGCCACCCCCTCCGCCATCCCCGAGCCCGGGCTTCGGTGGTGGCCTGTTCGGCGGCCTGCTTGGCGGCGTCGCCTCCCAGATCGTGGACCGCAATGCGGCGTTGGTGAACTCTGCACTGGGCGGTAGCGGCGTCGCAGGCAGGCTTGCAGCTGACATGAACTCTCAGCTCGCGGCCGAGACCAAAGAACAGATTGCAAGGCAAACTGGCAGTACGGATGAGGGTCGAATGGGCAACGCACTCGCCTCGGCGCTAACTTCAGGCGGGAGGGCCGGCACCCTCGCATCTTCCGGTGTAGGCGGCAGTGGAACTACGCTTGCTTCACAGACGTCCCCCGGTACAGCTTCTGGCGCCCAAAGCGGCGCGAACAATGCCGCTTTACTCGCATGCAAGTCAGTTTCTTACCCGGGTAGCAAGGCTGACCCTCAGACTTACGTATACGACGCCATCGCCCAGTTTGATGCGTGCGCGTACAAGTCCACGGGCGACAGCCGGTACGTGACTGACGGGAACAACCAGTGCAAGGCCCTTGCAGGGCTCCTCGCGTCTACACGGAGTGCGTTCCGTCCTTACTTCTGCTCGGGTTCGCTGATGAAGCAGTGAAGGCGCGGTCGAGGACCGTGCTGCGGTTCGGCAAGACCACCGCCCAGATCCACCAAAGAACGAAGATCTGCACGGGCGCACGGACTAGGAGATAAACGGGACCCCACGCATGACCCCCCATCGGCACGTGGTGAAGGGCGGCGAAGACGTTTGCTGGGAAAAACGCGATCAAAGTTATAAAAGCAGCCCACGATCCTGCCACCCGAGAGCGCGCGAAGTAGACGGCGAGTGCGATAGCGATCTCGAGCACACCCGTCGCGTAGACCAACGTCTCCCTCTCAGGAATCCACGAGGGGAGCATGAGCACCATGGGGCCGGTCTGAATGAAATGCCCGCTTGCGGTGAATAGGAAGAGCAAAGCGAGGCCTGCGGCCGCAGCAGGACTCCTGTCCCGCCCCGGCTCTCGGTGCAACAGAAACCGATCAACCATATACGGAAAGACCAGCAACAAGATCATAAGCATCGGGGTCAGCATGTCGTCACTCCTTTTGTAGTCCGGACTGTGGCGCAACTGACGCCTCATGGCCAGTGCCGTGCGACCAAACGACGGAAATGTGGAGCCACAGGCCTTGGATAAGGTGCCAGCCGCTGCGCATTGTCTTGCCCTCTTGCCCCACTCTGTAATGCCTGGCCAGGTCCTTTCCCGTTTGCAGAAAGTGCGGCACATTAAGGGGACAGGCCACACTTAGCCACCCGCCTTAAGCGCCTGCTGTCGGCACGGGACACGCAGGGCACCCCCATCCTGAGAGGATATACATGGCGATCGTTCACGCCGACACTGATTCCGTCATTGAGCCTGCGGCCGCGCAGCCGGGAGCTGGCCTCGCCTGCGTGGCGGCATTGACCTTGATTCTCGATCTGGCCAATGGCGTTGAGGAAGAAAGCAGCCAGCGCACGGCGGCGTTTGCATGGCATCTTGCGAGCGAAGCCGGTCTTTCCCCCGCCGATCGGGGCACGGCGTTTATGGCCGGGTTGCTGTATCACATCGGATGCACCGCATTCGCATCGACGCAAGCGCGCTTTGCTGATGACGATATTGCCTTGCGCGCCGCACTGGGCAAGAGCGACCGCGAGTCGCCCCGGTCTCTGGTCTGGGCCTTGCTGCGCGCCAACCAGCGGGCGGGCAGCCGCATCGCGGCCTTGATCGATGTCGGCCTGCACCATGCCGACATCCGCGACCACTGGATGCGTGAGGCCTGTGGCGCGGCCCGCAGTCTGGCCACGCACCTGGGCTGCACTTCTGCAACGCTTACGGCCTTGGGCGAGATGTTTGAGCGTTGGGATGGCCGCGGTGGCCCGCACGGGCTGCGTGGGGATGCGCTGTCGGTGCCGGGCCGCGTGATGCAGGCAGCCCATGTCGCTGTGCTGTTCCACACCTCCGGCGGCACCGACGTCGCGCGCCGGGCCCTTGCGCAAGCGGCGCGCGGCACGCTTGACCCGGTTTGGGCCGCGCGCGCCGAGTCGGCGCTGCAGGTTCTGGATACACCTTCATCGCTGGCACTCGCCTGGAGCGCGAGTGAATCGCTCGCAGCCGCAGCCGCGATCAGCCCCTTCCGGGCTGCGGAAGTTTTTGGCGAGTTTGCGGATCTTCAAACCCCGCATACGCGCGGCCACTCGGCGGCTGTGGCACGGCTCGCCCACGGAGCGGGTGTACAACTTGGCCTTGCGCAGGAAGAGCTCGTTGCGCTGGACCTCGCAGCACACCTGCACGACGTTGGCCATGTCGCGCTGCCGACGGCGCTGTGGATGCAAACCCGACCCTGGAGCGACAACGAGCGCAGACGTGCCCAGACGCACGTGAGCGTGACCGAGCGCGTCCTCGCCCAGGCACCGGTGTTGCAGGAGGCCGCTCGCATTGCTGGTGCCCACCACGAGCGGCTGGACGGCAGCGGCTACCCGCGCGGCGCAAGGCAATCCCAGCTTGAACGTCCGTCACGCCTTCTTGCGGTGGTCGAGATGACTTGTAACCGGCTCGAAGATCGTCCCCACCGCCGCGCCTGCAGCGTTACGGAAGTGGCGCTGCAGCTTGTCCGGGAAGCAAACGAGGGCCGGCTTGACGCGGCCTGTGTCGATGTTGTCCAGCAAACACTTGGGCAACCACGCCAGCGGACAACGGGCGCCGGTCTTCAGCTGACCGAGCGCGAGGTCGACGTGTTGCGCCCCCTGGCCACGGGCCAGACCAACAAGCAGATTGCGCGCGCGCTTGGTATTTCGGACCGGACCGTGCAGACGCACACGCAGCACATCTACGCCAAGCTGGGCGTGGACACCCGCGCCGGTGCGGCGCTGGCGGCGGCGCGTGCGGGCTTGCTTTAGCAGGCCCGGCAGCGGGGGCGGTTGCCCATCCGCCATCTGGCGGATTCCCCTCGCGCGTCGCAAAAATTACGATTGCGCGCATCTCAACTCGCCCTTCACACCATGCTCCGTCTTGCTACCTTTATCGCCGGCCTTGCCTTTGTGCTCACTCCTGCAGCCCAAGCCGCCAACACAGCATGCGCCCCCAGTGCTGCCACAGTCCCTGTCGCCCAGGCTTCGGCCAGCAGCTTTCAGCTCACCAGCGCCGACGGCATCTGCCTGCAGGGCTACCAGTGGGCGCCTGTCGGCGCACCCCGCGGGGTAGTGATCGTGGCGCACGGCTTGCGCGATCATTCCAATCGTTATGCGCGGCTGATAGCCCCGCTGGTCGCACAGGGCCTTGTTGTTCAGGCGCAAGACATGCGCGGGCACGGTGCATCGGGGGGAGACCGCCAGCGCTTTGACTCCGTGGACGATCTGGTGGCAGATCTTTCATTGGGGATAACACGCGCGCGCGCGACTCGCCCAAACCTGCCCGTATTCGTGTTTGGCCATAGCATGGGTGGCATGACAGCGGCCACTTACGCGGCGCGGCCCGACCCCCAAATCCGGGGTGTGATTCTGAGTGCGCCATTTCTGGTGCTGCCAGAGAACGCATCGCGCTTTGAACAGGTGATCGGACGGGCCATAGCCGCCGTTGCGCCGGGCGCGAAAATCCAAAAACTGGACGACACCGTGTTTCTCCGGGAAGAAAGCGCCCGCCGCGCGCTGGCGACCGACCCCCTGGTTGACCACAGTGACCTCCCGGCAGCCAGTGCCCGCGCGGCGTTGAATGGTGTTGAGGCGATCGCCGCCCGGATGAGCAGCGTGTCGGTTCCGCTCTTGATTTTGCATGGCCTGGCTGACGAGTCGACCAGCATCGCAGGCAGCCGCCTGCTTGTGAAGACCGCAAAATCAAGCGACAAGACCCTGCGCGAGATTCCCGTTGCCAGACACGACCTCACCAACGAGCCTGAAGGGCCGCAACTGGCGCTGGACATTGCAAAGTGGGTAGGCGACCGGCTGTGAGGTAAAAGGGGAATGCGGTGTGATTTATTACCCGGGAATTGCCCGTTATTACGCGTTTGGTTGCAATGCTTTCCATCGTTTGCAAATAATTGACGTAAACATGTTTTAAGTTGTAGCGCTTCGGTGCGCGTGCTGCGAGACTCCTGAATTCGGATTTACAGAGAGAACCCGATGACAGGCCTTCAATCGCAACGATCACCAACCCGACCACCTCCTGCGTACGTGGCCGCGCGCGCCGACGCTGTGCGTTATGCGGTCTTGCAACGGATTGCACCCGCCCTCCGACACGACATGGTGGCCAATTTGCAGCCCATGGGCATGATTCATGAACTGGCAGAACACCAAGTGGCCAGCGGACGGGCGGATATTGCGACCCTTCTGGACAGCTCGGCAAAAATGAACCGGTTCGGAAAGGCTGCATTGGCTTGCTGCCTTGAAACGTCAACCTGGCTTGAGCGGGACTCGAGCGCAACAATCCCCATTGCCCAGGCGGTGGGAGAGTGTTCTGCCTTGCTGGGCCGGGTATTTGGTTTCGTGGGCTTCCGGCTGATAAACGAAGTCCGGTACGAGGCATTGCAGATGCCCCGCGATGCTGTCCGGCACGCCCTGACAGCCGCGCTGCTGGCTGCTGTAGACACTGCCAGCGGGCCGTCGGACGTTGTGCTGCGGACATCACACGAGGGTGAGGCTTTCGTTCTCACGCTTTCTGTGGTTGCGCAGCAGGACAAGCGCATCGCCTTCACGTTTGACGACAACGACCGGGCTCTGACATGGGACGACGTGGAGGCCGTGGCCAGCGCGGAGTCCATCGGTTTTCTGAAGACTCCCGACGGCGTATCACTTTCCTTTCCACAATGACAGACGGGCGATGACCTGCGGAACTGTCCTACTTTACAAAGCGGCCATCGGGACAAGCGCATGGGTCGTTGCAATTTAGCCTGAATGTTATGGATCAGTTAAACCGACAGACGATGCGAGGCATTCCATGAGTTTTGGCTCGTTCGCAACAAACACGGTGCCACGGCAGGCGCCGGGTGTTATCAACATAGGTATCGCAGAAGACTTTGGCGTGGTGCGGTCAGGTCTTGTCAGGCTGTTTTCCCGTCATGCGGACACGCACGTGGTGGGTACCGCCACGTCGGGGGTGGAAGCGCTGCAGCTGGTGCAGACCCATGAGATGGATGTTCTGGTTCTCGACATTGCCATGCCTGATTCAGGCGCAGTGGACGTGCTGGGCCGCATCGTTGCTCATTCCCCCCATGTCAAGGTGGTGGTCTTCTCCGGCTATCCCGAGCAAAAGTACGCGCTGCCCATGATCCGTCTGGGGGCGCGTGGGTTCGTAGACAAAGCCTCTGCCCTGGAAACGCTTGTTGACGCCGTTCGCGAGGTTGCGGCTGGAGGCACTTCTTTTTCCCCGCGCGTCCAGGCCCTGATGGCCGAGGCAGAAAATCACAAGGTGCCGACAGGTGATGCGGGCATGACAGCCCGGGAGTTTCAGGTGTTCCTGCGCCTCGCCAACGGTGAAACGGTGACAGACATCGCAAACACCTTGCATGTCAGTGACGTCACCGTGAGCACTCACCGCAAGCAGGTGCTGAAAAAATTGAATCTGACCTCCAATTCCCACCTGACCCGTTACGCCATCGAAAACCGCTACATCGATTGAGGATTCGATTAACCGGTTCGTCGCTTCAGGTTTAGCCTGGACACGGTGTCGCGAACCTGGCTCAAGGTTGCGGGCTTGGAGAGATGGGCCGTGAATCCCATTTCCAGCGCCCGGTCCACGTCAGCCTGCCTGCCGTATCCGCTCAGGGCAATCGCCGGGAAATCTTTCAGGGGCGCACGCTTTCTGATCTCCTGAATCAGCGCGAAGCCGTCCATGCCGGCCATACCCAGGTCGGAGATCATCAAGTCGTAGCTCGACGCTGTCAGCGCCTGCAAGGCTTTCTCGCCGGAGTCCGCGGTGTCGACCACGGCGCCATCAATCCGCATCAGGGCTGCAAATGGCTCCAGACCATCCAGCATGTCATCGACAGCGAGAATGCGCAGGCCTTCCAGCGAGGCCACGATGTCGGGCGCCGCAGGGAGTGAGTCAGGGAAGGTGTCCTCCATTTCCAGCGGAAGCCAGACCGAAAACGATGCGCCGTGACCCAGGCCTTTGGACTCAGCGGACACACGCCCGCCTTGCGCAGTGGCCAGCTCATTTACCAGCGCCAGTCCAACACCCAGGCCACCGCTTTCAGTGGCTTTTGGCCCCTGGGAAAACATGCCAAAAATTTCGGGTAAAAAGTCTTCGGCAATGCCCACACCCGTATCCACAACACTGAGACGGGCAAAACCGGCGTCGCGCGCCAGATGCACGGTCACTTTGCCACCTTCGGGGGTAAATTTGAGCGCGTTGTTGATCAGGTTCCAGCAAATTTGCTCCGTGCGCACCCGGTCGCACAGGGCCTGAATATCATCTTCTGCGCATTCAAAAACAAGACCAATGCCTTTGTTCCGCGCGTTTTCCGCAGACGCCTGGACGATGGAAGCGACAAGCGCGTCCAGCGGTACTGGCATAAGTTTGAGGGTGAGCTTGCCGGTTCGTGCGCGGGAGAGGTCCAGCAGGTCATCGATGATCTTGGCCTGGCTGGCGACAGCCCGGCGGATGATATCGCCGGTGCGAACCGCGAGAGGCAGGCCGCGAACGCCGGGCTGGCTGACCAGCAACTCTGTGTTGACCTGAATCAGATTGAGCGGATGTTTCAACTCGTGCGACATCACCGCCAGAAATTTGTCCTTGAGTTCGTTGGCAGCCTGTGCCTGGCTGTTGATGACGTGTTGCTGTGCAAGCTCGGCATCGCGCAGGTTTTGTTGATGCTTCATGCCGGTCATGTCGCGGGCAATTTTTGAGAACCCTTTGAGCCCACTGCCCAGGGGCGTCATGATGCCACTAGCATAAAAACGTTCGCCGCCTTTGCGTACGTGCCAGCGCTCGTCTTCGGCCCGCCCTTCCGTCGCCGCGCGCAGGCGCTCGTCCTGCGGTGCGCCCGCCGTAACGTCTTCGGGCGTAAAGATAAGGTCGAGTGCCTGGCCCAGAACTTCTTCTTCCTTGTAGCCAAACACCCGCTCGGCACCGGCGTTCCAGGTCGTGATCAGGCCTTCCTCGTCAACCGTCAGGATGGCATAGTCCTTGGTGGTTTCGGCGGCAATGTGCAGCCGCTCTTCGCTCCGGCGCACGGCTTCTTCGGCTTTGCGAAGGGCGGTCACGTCCACAAAAGTCAGCACCGCGCCGTCAATATGGTTGTCCGTGGTGCGGTACGGCCGGATGCGCGCCAGGTAGTGCTTTCCGTCAGGGCTCAGAATGGCCCGCTCAATTGTCTGGAGCGTCTGGAAGGCATGTTCTGCATCGCTCGCCAGGGATTCATAGTTGAGCCTGTCCTTGATGTCGAGCAAGGGACGGTTCAAATCCGATGGAATGAGGTTGAAGATATCAACTGCCTGCGGCGTGTAACGCTTGATGCGCATGGTCTTGTCGATGAAAACCGTCGCAATGTCAGATGCCGCAATAAAGTTTTTCAGGTCGTCATTGATCTTGGCGGTTTCTTCAACCTTTGACTTCAGTTCAAAGTTGACGGTGATCAACTCCTCGTTCATGGACTGCAACTCTTCCTTGCTGGTTTCCAGCTCCTCAGTGGCAGACCGCAGTTCTTCGTTGATCGCCTGTAGTTCTTCGTTGGATGCCTTTAACTCTTCGGTCGATGTCTCCGATTGCTCGATGTAATCCTGGAGGTGCGCCTTCAGTTGCCTGATCTCTCCGTGCATTTCATCGATAACCGCTTGCTGCGCTGCGTCACCTGCCTCTTGCGGAGGCGGCGCTTTGCCTTCCAGCTCTTCAAACACCACAAGGTACAGGGGCTCATGCACCGTCGGATCCAGAAACGGCTTGACCGTGATCGCAACCATTCGCTGCTCGGTGCCGCGTTGCAGGGCCACCGGTCGGGTTTTGGCCGTTTCGCTGGACTGCGTGATGCGGAACAAGGCCGTGCGCAGCTCGATGCGCAACTCCGGGTTGACATTAGCCAACAGGCTGCGGCTGGGTTTTCCGGGCGCGTGTTCCAGAAACTGCCCCGCGGCCCCGGCCAGATGCAGCACATCGTATTTGCTGTCAATCAGCACGCTGGGCGGCATGTACTGGGCCATGCAGCGCTGATGCAGCTCTGCCAACGAGGGCTGACGCCGCTCATGGGGTCCGGTACTGCGCGCGACTACCGCAGCTTCCACCAGCGGGTAGGCCACCGTCGGCACGTGGCGCACGGTCTGGGAAAGGGGATTGGCGCGATAGATGCGGTTCTTTTTATCAACCGGTGTGAACAGGTTTGGCGCAACGTCGGCCGACTCTGATATCCCCAGAAAGAGATAGCCGCCGGGTTTGAGCGCAAAGCGAAACATCTCCAGAATCCGAACCTGTGCTTCGCGGTCCAGGTAGATCAGCACGTTGCGACAGCAGATCAGGTCGAGTCGCGAGAAGGGGGGATCACGCAGCAGATTGTGATTGGCGAACAGCACCTTTTCCCGGAGCGTCTTGATAATTCGGTACTGGTCCTGCTCCCGGGTGAAGAAATTACGAAGACGGGTCGGCGGCACATCCGTGACGATGGAGCTGGGATACAGGCCGGTACGGGCCACGCCGATGGCCTTGTCGGAAATGTCACTCGCAAAAACCTGGAGTTCGGGCATGGGGTTGCATAACAAGGCCTGTTCGCGCATCAAAATGGCAACGGAATAGGCTTCTTCCCCGGTGGCGCAACCTGTGACCCAAGCCCGCACAGGATCGTCTGCGCTTCTGTCATGAAAGATGGTCGGCATGGCCTCGCGCTCCAGCGCCTCAAATGCTTCGCGGTCGCGAAAGAAATTGGTCACGCTGATCAGCATGTCCTGGAGCAGGGGGGTGGCTTCATCGGGGTTTTGGCGCAGGTAGTCCCGGTACGCTGGCAAATCAGGCAAGCCCTGAACCTGCAAACGCCGCTCAATGCGGCGAAGGACGGTGGCCCGCTTGTAATGCCGGAAGTCATGCTTGGAATACCGGCGCAGCAAGCCCATGATGTCGGTTAGCGCTCGCTCGGCGAGTTCAGCCGCGTCCTGATCCTCTGGTGCCTTGGTCTTCATTTCGATCTGCGCATCAACCGGCATCTGGATACGCCTTGCGTTGGCCCACAGGGCCATCATTTTCCCCGGCAGTTCTGCGGCGGGCATCACAAAATCGGCCATGCCACTTGCAATCGCTGCCAGCGGCATGCCGTCATGTTCCGCGTCTTCTGGGGACTGGACAAAGGTCAGGCCGCCCTGCTCTTTAACGCGCGCAAGGCCAACGGCGCCGTCCGCGCCCGTGCCGGACATCACCACACAAACGGCCCGCTCACGATGAACATGCGCCAAGGTCCGGAAGAACAAGTCAATGGCCACATGCGGTCCACCGGTCCGGGTCGGGTCAACCACCCGAAGGTAGCCGTCGTTCATCAGCAGATCACTGGCCGGAGGAATCACGTACACGTGGTCGGCCTCAATCCGTGTGGCCTTGGTCACCTGGACAACGGGCATGCTTGTGGCGCGCTGCAAAATTTCTGCCGCGTTGCTCTCATGTGAGGGCGACAGGTGAAGAATGATCACAAAGGCCATCCCGTTGCGCGCGGGCATCTGCTCGAAGAACCGGATCATGGCGGGCAATCCGCCGGCCGAGGCGCCAATTCCCACCACCGGAAAGTTCAACGACCCCCGTGTCGTGTTGCTGCTTTCTTCAGGGTCGTTCGCGGTGAGGGCAGTGTCGGACATGGAGGGTGCTGGGTGGTTGCTTAAACGTCGATATTAGTCCCCCAGGCGGTGAGAGGGCCACTATTGACAGTTCATTCAAAGGTTTCAGGGTGGCAGGCAGGCCGGCAGCGGATCTTTTTGTAGGCGTAACTGGATTTTGCGGTTTGTGGTCGGGATGGCGGGTACGTCGCCCTGCGCCCAAGCGCGGCCCGTCAGCCCGGGTCCTTAAGTTCCTCCTACATGGGCTGAGGGCGCGTGGCTACTGCATGGCCCTGTGCCCTCCACACAATGAATAAACCCCGGCGCGTTGCCGGCGTTTTTTTTATAACCTTACTGGAGCAACCATGGAAACTAGCAACAACACAGCCGCAGGCTACAGAGTCGCACCGGCAACTTCGGCCCTCAATCCCCTGGATTGGATAGCCCTCACCCTGATGATTCTGGGTGGGCTTAACTGGGGACTGGTGGGCACCATGAACCTGGACCTGGTCGCCACATTGTTTGGCGAAGGCACCGGGGCATCGCGGGCCGTCTACATCCTCATCGGCCTGGCAGCTGTGTACGGCATCGTTATGGCGATGCGTCTTGGCCGCCGTAACGGCTGATCCACCTTCCCAAATCTAAACCGGAATGCCCCGTTGGGGCACCCCTTTCCAATTTTTTTTAAGGACATCTCATGAATACATCCATTTGGCGACCCCTGGCGGTCACTGCTTTGCTGGTCAGCGTTGCCGGCTTGAGCGCCTGTAACCGCAATAGCGACGCTGGCGCTGGCAGCGGCGCACCCGGTAGTTCCACATCTCCCACCTCGTCTGGCTCCAGCGGCGGATCTTCTTCAAGCGGCACGGGCAGCACCGGCTCTTCCAGCTCAACCGACAGCTCGGGAACTACGGGCACCTCTGGAGCCAGCAGCATGGGCGGCATGGGCTCCGGCACCACGGGTAGCGCAGCCTCCGGCATGGGGAGCGGTTCAACAGGGTCGAGCAGTGGAACTGGCACTGGCACTCCGGGTACCAGCTCGGGCAGTTCCGGCACCACAGGCTCTGGCGTATCCAGCCCAAGTGGCGCCAGTTCAGCTCCTGGTACCGGTAGCGGTTCGGGAACGGGTACTTCCGGTAGCACCACCAACCGCTGATCGACATGCCCATGGACGCAGGACCGCGTGACGGTCGCTGGCGTTTCCCGGACCGTCCACCGGCGGTTTGGGAGCAGGGTGTTGGCTGGAAATGGGCGGCCGCATTGCTGCGGCTGATTCGTGCAGGCTAACGATGCGTCTGGAATGTTCCGCCTTTAGGTGGACACAGTGCGACAATTTATAAGAAAAGGGCCTCTGGCCCTTTTTGTACGGGCGCTACTGGCTATTAATTTGGTAGCGTTTGGTTCATCTTCGTCAGCGCAAGAAGGGGGCGGAGCAGACCGCCCTTTAATCGGTGCAACGGATCAACGTGCGCCTTTGCTGGCAGCGGCTCCGTTACCTGAACTTGCGCCTGTTGCTGCCGCTGGCCTCTCCACCTTTACGGCCAGCTTCACGGGCCTCTTCTGAGGTGAACTGGTGAGCGTTACCGCTTTCATGCGCTGCCTTGCCGCCTTCGCGGGCAATCTCCCGCTGGCGCTCGGGGTCCATCGCCGCGAAGCCGCGGTTGGAAGTGCGTTGCCCAACGACCTGGTTGCCGCCTTGATTGGTTGAAGCCATGTTTGATCTCCTTGAAAAGTAAAAACGCTCCTCGCAATTGCTGAAGCGTCAAATGGAGTGAGCAGCACCATTGCTGGTCACATCTTTCATGCTGACGGACGTGAAAACATTCGTTGTGAGTTGGACTGCGCAAGCACTGTAGGACGAGCCAAAGCGGGGCTGGCACCCTGATTCCTGGGGGGGTGCGACGCCCTTCACCATCGCTTCGGGTGTGAAGCGATAGCCTCCTACAGGGCCAGTTTTTCATTGCAGGAAGATGGCTTTTTTAAAGGAGCCGCAGATGCAAAATCAACAACATCCGGACGTTGACCGAACAGATAAAGAAGACCGCGCCCAACCGATCCTTAAAAGGAATCCTCCGCAGAAAGTAGCGCCGCGAAAGCAAAAGCCGGCGGGTGTCGATCTTTCGGAGGAGTCCGTTGCTGGCGAGGAGGACCCTGGCGCTTCGCTTGATCTGGTGGACATGCCCCAAGCCCGAGGCACAACATAGCTGCGGGCTTAACCTTCTGAAGAACGGCCCTCTTTAGCCCAACGGGTCAGGCTGGCACCCAGCACCGCCTCGACAAGGGAGCGCTGGACATCGTTTGTCAAACCGAGCTTGGGCAGGCGGCTAGCCAGCGCGACAAACCTTTCACCAAGGAATTCAGCCTCGCGACCGCGCAGGGGCCCTTCAACACTTCTCAGCATGGCAAAACTGATGCTTGCTCGGGTCGACCCCTGGTCTTGCGCGGGAAGCTCAGTGAGGGCAACCCCCAACCCCGAGACAAGTTTCATGGCGACCATTGCACCCTCAAGTAAGGCAGATCGCAAGGTCCCTTCGGAGGCAGGTACTTCGTAAACGGCAGACAGGCAACGCAGCATCAAGGCGTACGCGGAGTTGGCGGCGTCGAGCACGGGAGCCGCCTGCTCCCCGTCAATATGTATTCGGCCTGGCTCAACGGCCGGGTGCATCACGGGGTTGCATGCTGCGTCCCGGCAAGCTTGAAATTCTGCGCGAGCCGCCGTCAACCGGTCCATGCCCGCCTTGATGGCCATGAACTTTCCATAGTGCGATTCGTCGCGCGCACCGCGTGACCCTTCGCCCTGTTCGACAATGAAATCAATGGCCTTGTTGGCGCCGCTCAGGTCCTGCACCACCACCAGGACCTTAGCCCCGATTTCAGCCGCCTGAATCTGCAACGCCGCGTCTCCGACAAACAGTCGATCCTCTCCCATCTGGTTTGCGAGGTCTGCAAACCGCTGGCGAAGATCTGTATAAAACTCGCCGATGGTGTTGTAGTCAGGTGCCCGGGGCATGAGCGGTGGAAACTGCGGAGGGAGACGAACGGTGGCGCCTGGCGCCTTGCCAAAGGGTTCGGCGTCTTCGATGTTGGCTTGCTCGGGGCGCTCCAGAAAAATGAAATGGTCCAGTGTTTCGCCGTTGAAAGGGGACAGGCCCAATGTGATTTTGCTGGGGTGATAGCCGGGAGGTGTGGGCAGATTGGGCCGGTTGAGGTGGGGCCGCGAGCCCAGGGCAACCATCAGATTGCAGACCTGGGCCAAATGCACCATTTCCTCGACGCAAAGACCCATTAGGGTCTTGCGCCAGCCGGCAACGACTGCCAGCTCTTTTGGGTCAAGGCCTTCGTCTTCCCGTTCTTTAAGACTGAAAACCGCGTAGAGGTAGCTGCAAAGAATATTGTGCTCAAGCTCAGCCGCTTCCGCCAGCAAGTGCAACAGGTGTTCTCTTGATTCCATGGGTTCAGGTCGCCGGAAGGTCCGCCGTTTAATCCCGCGTTGTCACCACATCTGGGCTATGAGGGCGGCAATGTCGTCGGCTTCAGCAAGACTGTCTTTCTGACACGCCGGGTCATCCGCAGCTTGTGTAGCGGCGAGGTGGCGAAGAAGGGTCTCTTTCTCCTGCAAAGCGCGCAAGCCGGACCAGAGCAATTCCTCGGTCACCACATCGTGGGCTTCCACCAGGCTCAAGAGGCTAAAGGCGTGGCCCGTGTGACACAGGTAGCGCAACGCCCCGTGTTTAAGTTCGAACAGTGATCCGCCGCAATCCGGGCAGGTGAAACCGGAAGAGGTCCCTATGCGACCCAGTTCTTCCAGGTCCCCATGGCCCAGACTGATGGCGTGGGCGACGCGCAGCCAGTCAGGCGCGTTGGCGTTTGCTTGTTCAACCGGCAGGGAAAGGCGCTTCAAAAGGTCGGCCATGGCGTCAAGTCTCACTACATGATCAACGGCGGTTGCTGAAATGGCGCTTCTCGGCATGCTTGCCTGGACCGCCTCGGAAGGGTCCTGCACAACGGTTGTGCCACCGCATGCTTTGATCGCATCGAGTCCGGCGCTCCCGTCCTCCAGCATCCCGGTCAGGATGACCCCAATCACGGCGTTGCCGCTGTGCAAGGCGGCAGATCTGAACAGTGGATCAATGGCGGGGCGCGAAAAATGCTCCTTGGGCCCCTTGAACAGGTTCAGTCTGCCGTTCTCCAAAAGCAGGTGGTGATCAGGTGGCGCCATATAAATGGTTCCGGCCTCCGGGATCATGCCGCTCTCTGCAAAAACGGCCGGCAGTCGGCCATGCCCAGCGAGCAAGTCTGGCAGTTGACTGCGGTGTGCGCCTATGTGAAGCACCACCAGGATGGGCGCGGCGATGTCAGGGGATAGGGTCGCTGCCAGTTGCTGCAGCGCTTGTACTCCACCTGCGGACGCTCCAATGACAATGATCCGGTTTTCATTTTTCATTAGAGGTCTTGTGGTGGCTTGTTCGCCTTCTTCAGTGAGGAAGACGAACTGGAATGCTGAGCTGTGCTGAAGATCTCATCTCAGCAGACTTGCCGGCACGCGCGGGTAGGACAGGGTCGCTATTGCGCGTGATGCGGTGCGACAGCTGGCTTCACGGCGTTTCAGTTGACGCGACGCTATCCACTACGAGGAGGGCACAAGGCTGTGCATCCCCGCCCGCCTCATCATGGCGCCACGATCAGTCCCTGTTCAGGCGCTACCCGCCCGCTGCAAACTGCGGGGTGTAGCTCTGCCAGCTTGTCCAGTCCGGCGACATGGGTGAAGCGCAGCCAGCGCTGACTGAGCGTTATGGATTGCAGCAGGAAGGCGCCACTGCGCTGTGCGAACTTCGCCTCACCCCAGCTCTGGCGCAGGCGCTGAACATGGCTTGGTGCGAAGAAAAACTCGCTGTCAGGCTCGGTGCCATCGGTCTTCTCTCCAGGGGTCCAGTGGGTCATCCCTACCAGGACGGACCGCCGCAGGGCTCCACCCAAGTGGGTGCGCAGTCGTGCGCGCAGTTCTGAATTGCCCGCCATGTCGACCACCACGGTCGGGATGGATGGATCGAGACCTTCGAGGGTGTCGTAGTTCACTGTGTGGGCGTAGAGCCCCAGGCTGGAAACGAAATCGAGGTTGCGCGCCGATGTCGCCCCGATTATTTCAGGGGCGTCGCCGCGTGCAGCCAGCGCGTAGGCCAGACCGATGCTGGTTTTGCTGCTGGCACTCAGCAGCAGCACCCGACGGGCACCAAAGTCGCCTTGCTCACTCAGCCAGGCGGCAATCGCAAACCCGGTGAGGTAAAGCGGGGTCAGCAGCATGCGCGCGTTGTCTTGCGCGGGGTCGTGATTCGGTTCAGCCGCCACACGACTGTAGCGGTTGTAGGCAGGCGGCAGCTTGGCGCGGTGTGGCGAGCCGTCGGACAGGGCGTGTGGCTTGACGCCTTGCGGCAACAGGTCGACGTGGGTGGCGGGTGGGAAAAAGCCGAACAGGCGCTCGCCCACCGGGACCTCCGCGCAATTGGACGATTGCACGACACCAAACCCCCAGGTTGGGGTCATGCCCCAGCCTTCAGCGTCGGCGCCAGCCGGGGGAAAAAAGCCCCAGTAGCCAAGCTGCTCACCTGTCACGGCGTAGGTCAGGTTATTGGCCGAGTAAGCAAAGCGTTCGATGCGCACCCGGCCTGCGCCGGTGGCAAGCGGCGCTGCGGAAAGACCGTCTTCCACCACGCGACCATGGGCAAATTGCTGGCGATCGATTTGAAACTGCGACATTGGTTTTTTTTCTCGAGTAAAGGGGGTAGGGGCGTCAGGACTGGCGGGGTTCCACCGTCACGCAATCTGCTTGGCAAGGCGTTGGAGGTTGCTCATTGCGGCAGGGGCGGCCTGATGCAGGCGGGCGACGACGGCCTTCTTCTCGGTCTCATGGGGCTGAATGCTCTTGAGCATCCTGGTGACAGCATCGAGCCGACTCTGCACCAACCATTTGCCTATGTCAGGCTCCTGCGACCAATGGTATTGGTTGAGGGACCCTGCCAGCATCATGCGGATCCAGTCCGTGTCGTGATTGGGAAGGGGCACCACGCCGCACAGCTTGTTTTTTTGCGCCTCGTCCTGATAGGCGGCCTCGACATGGGCAATAAAGGCAGCGCTAAAAACCGGCTGATAGGAACGTACGGTTTGCGGCGTGATGCGCCTGCCTTCAAAAATGGGCCGCACGCTCATGTTGCCGATGGCGCTGGCCGAGCAGTCCACGTGGACCTGCCCTGGACCGGTGGGCAGCTCCCCATGCTCCAGCACGATGCGCGAAGGCTCTATGCGCTGCACGCGGCCCATACGGACAATGTTGCGGATCCGGCGCAACTGTTGCAGTTCCATCTGGCTCACGGTGGCGCCATGAAACATTTTTGGGCGCACGTTGGGGTCGATCCGCAGCAACACCCCGGCAGCTTCCAGGCGGTCAAACAGATCTTCGATGCCTGTTGCGGCTGCCGCAGCTTCGTATTGGGCGGCAATGCCGCCCACGGTGCTGCCAAAAAACTCGTCGGTGGCCTGGGTGTTCTGCCGGTCCAGCAGCCAGGCATCGCGCGGCATGATCCAGCGGATGTGATCAGGCTCAACCCCCTGCGCCAGCAACCACAGGCAGGCATCAATGCCGGTTTTGCCACCGCCGACCACAACATACCCTTCGGGCTGCTCCGTCAGCGCTGGCAAACCATTGACGGGCATAAAGTGAACGCCTTCGGCCACTGTGTAACCCGGCTTGTGATTGGCGGGTACGGATGTCTTGAGCCAGGTCGCGTCAACCGTCTTGCGGCGCACGGTCACCGTGTAACGCTGGCCAGTCAGGCGGTTGACAAAGGCGTCGTCACTCTGGACATCGCTCATCGCGAAATACTGGACCCGACCGCTTGGCAACAGCCGATGACGCATGATGTCCTCAAAATACGCCAGCACCTCGGTGCCACTGGCAAGATCACCCAGGCCCTGGTTCCACCCCGACGGATCCCGTCGGCCCTTGCTCAGTTCGACCGAGTTAACGCCGTAATAGGCGGAGGGCTGGTGCAGGGTGACAAAGGGATAGGCGATGTTCCAGTGACCGCCGGGCTTGGCCATGCGGTCCACCATGATGATGGTTGCATCGGTTTCGGTGATCAGGGTGTCGGCAAAGGCCATGCCCACGGCGCCTGCGCCGATGATCAGATAGTCAGCGTCTAGATGGATAGGGTGGGACATGGTGGCCTCCGTCGGAAAGAGAATGGCAATAACAGTGTTATACGATATTAATAACATTGTTATTGCACGTCAAGCAATGAGAGAGAATGGGTGTCGCCACTGTTTCTCCTCACCCTTTCCCCCCATCCATGGACGACGCTAAAACCCGGATACTCACCGCCGCAACCGAGCTGTTCCTTGAGGGAGGGTATGACGCCCTCAGCGTGCGCGCCATCGCCACGCGCGCTGAGTTGTCCACCATCGGCATCTACAACCACTTTCAGGGCAAGCAGGGTATTCTGGATGCCTTGTATGTGGAGGGTTACGAGCGGGTGGCACAGGGCATGGATGTCCAGGACGCGGATCCCAAGTCGGCACTCTTGCAGGCCTGCCGCAACTATCTGGAGATCGCCGAGCGCTACCCTGCGCACTACGATTTGATCTACGGCAAATCTGACAGCACCTACACCCCATCCCCCCAGGCAAGCGCTGTCGCTGCCCGGGCCTTCAGCGGGCTGCAAGCGCTGATAACCCGTCTGGTCCCTGCTAGCAGCAGTGACACCGTCCGGCTCGATGCCGCCCTGCAGATTTGGTCCGTCATCCATGGCTTTGTCAGTCTGCGACGACATGTGATCGCCCAGGTTGTGCCAATGGACCACTGGCGCGACCGCGCCCTTCCGGTGCTTGCGCTCGTGGCTGATGCGTTGGCGCGGGGCGAATGCCGGTCAGATCGGGTAGCGACGCATCTGGAGACCGATCCGCCAGTCCATCGGCGAAAAAAGTCGCGGTAAAAGAGCGGCTCTGTCCAGGGCTGAAGCAGAAAGTGCATTCATCCCGCCGCGTCCTGCGCGTTGTCCTACAGGAGCGCGCTTCACGCATTCGTAGATTGGTTGTTGGCAATTTCGCCAGACCCAACCAGCGACTACGACGATGCCCAAATCTCCCGACTCCCGCAAAGACAATGCCGCCGCAAAGGCCGCCGCCCGCAACACCGACAGTGGGCCCTCAAAAGCCGCGGTGATCGATTCAAATGACCCCGCCGTGCAAAAGATGGTCCAGACCGGTGATCTGGCAGCCGCGATGCCGTTCAATGCCAACAAAAAATCAGAACACGGTTTTCAAAATGGGTTGGTTCCGCCTGAAGGCGTGACTGTTGAGCCTGAGTCCCGACTGCCCACTGGCAGCACCTTGACTGAAGAAAATGGCACCGAAAAAACCGGGAGCGTCGCCCCCGAAGGCATGAACTCAACCATCGAGCCCCTTGACAGGGTGCGGGTTGATTCGGGTGGCCAGGTGCTGACCACCAACCAGGGCGTGCCGATTGCGGACAACCAGAATTCGCTCAAGCTCGGTGTCCGGGGCCCGGTGCTGCTGGAAGATTTCATCCTGCGCGAAAAGCTCACCCATTTCGACCACGAGCGCATCCCCGAGCGGATTGTTCACGCGCGCGGCTCTGGCGCACACGGCTTCTTTGAGTGTTATGAGCCACTGACGCAATACACCAAAGCCGCGCCTTTCAAGGAAGCCGGCAAGGTCACACCCGTGTTTGTTCGTTTCTCGACGGTCCAGGGTGAGCGCGGATCCAAGGACACGGCGCGCGATGTGCGCGGGTTTGCAGTGAAGTTTTATACCGATGAAGGTAACTGGGACCTGGTGGGCAATAACATGCCCGTGTTTTTTATCCAGGACGCCATCAAGTTTCCGGACCTGGTTCACGCCGTGAAACCAGAGCCTCATCACCAGATGCCCCAAGCCGCCAGCGCACACGACACCTTCTGGGACTTTGTCTCGTTGATGCCGGAGTCAACCCACATGCTGATGTGGGTGATGTCAGATCGCGCCATCCCTCGCAGCTATTCCATGATGCAGGGTTTTGGCGTTCATACGTTCCGGCTGGTCAATGAGGCCATGGAGTCTGTGTTCGTGAAGTTTCACTGGACGCCGAAAGAGGGCCTGAATTCACTGGTTTGGGATGAGGCGGTCAAAATTTCCGGCGCAGACCCTGACTACCATCGCCGCGACTTGTGGGAGCGCATCGAGGCGGGGGCTTATCCTGAGTGGGAACTGGGCGTGCAGATTTTCACGGAGGAGGAAGCGGACAAGTTCAGCTTCGACATCCTCGATGCCACCAAACTCATTCCCGAAGAGTTGATCCCCGTACGCCCGGTAGGCCGCATGGTGCTCAACCGCAACCCGGACAATTTCTTCGCTGAGACAGAGCAAGTCGCATTCTGTACAGCTCACGTGGTGCCCGGTATTGATTTCTCGAACGACCCGCTGCTGGCCGGTCGCATTCACTCGTATGTGGATACACAGATCACCCGGCTGGGTGGGCCCAACTTTCATGAGATCCCGATCAATGCACCAGTCGCGCCTGTGCACAACAACCAGCGCGATGGCTTGCATCGCCAGGCGATTCACCGCGGGCGTGTCTCCTACGAACCCAACTCACTGGGAGGCGGTTGTCCCTTCCAGGCGGGCGCGGGTCAGGGTTTTGTCACGGTTCCAGAACGCCTGAAAGCCAAGGAAGAGCAGGGCAAGGTACGTGGCAAGCCCGAAAAGTTTGCAGACCATTACACCCAGGCAACACTTTTCTTTGAAAGCCAGACGCCAGCGGAGCAGGCCCACATCGCCGCAGCGTTCCGTTTTGAGTTAAGCAAGGTCACCGTGCCGGCCATCCGTGAGCGTATGGTCGCATCCCTGCGCAATGCCTCAGAAGAGCTGGCGGCTAAAGTGGCGGCTGATCTTGGCATGCGCGAACTGCCTGACCCCATGCCAAGAGCGCTGGAGAACCCTGCCAAAGCCGAGGTGACCAACTCTCCCTCACTGTCGCTTTTTGCAAAGCCCGGCGCGGGCGGAATCCGGGCACGCAAGATTGCCATCCTCGTGGCCAATGGCTCTATTGGCGCCTCCGCTACCGATGTGCATGCGGCACTGGTTGAACAGGGTGCGGTTCCGCGTTTTGTTGCTCCACGCATTGGACCGGTCGCTACATCAGATGGCGTATCCATCGACGCAGACGCATCGCTGGAAAACGAACCTGGTTTTCTCTTTGATGCGCTGGTGCTGGCCGGCGGCGACGGGGGCGTGGCGGCGCTTAAACGTGATGGCCACACCATGGAGTTCATCAAGGACCAGTACAGGCATTGCAAGACCATCATGGCCATCGGTGGCTCGCGTCTGTTGCTGGAAGCGGCAGAAGCCAGCCCGACACTGCCCTCAGGCGACCCGGATCCCGGGATTGTCCTGGCGGACGGAGACGTCAGCGGCGCCATTGCTGCTTTTGTGAAAGGGATTGAAGACCATCGGCACCCGATGCGGGAAACGGACCCACCGTTGGTTTAAATCCTAGGCTCGTCTTGACGCGACCCTGTTGCGTCCGACATGCACGCACAACCCTGAAAAGGTTTCAGGGTTGTGCGTCTCTCGAATCTATCCAGCCCCACGTCTCAAGCTGCTGCCAGTCCCTGGTGCGGACCCGTTCTCCGATATCGGTGCGGTATCGCAGGTTAGGAATCACGACCATGCGCGCAACGCGATATGCCTCCCGGCTAGCATCTTCAACATTTTTTCCGGTTCCAGTGGCAACGCCGATATAACCGGTGGCGCCGCTGGTTACCAGCTGGCCATGTTGCTCAGCCACCTCGGCAAAGTGAAGGCGGGCATGGTCTGCGGGTGTCATGCCCGGGCGGAAGCAGATCGGTTCTCCTTTGGAAAGCTCTGCGTAACCAAGGCGGTAGGGGAAGGGCGGCACGGTCAACACCACCCCACAAGCAAAACCTTCCTGAGTCTTCAGGTGCAAGCTGGTTTTACCCACCATTTTGCTGAAGATGCTTTCCCAAGGTTCGGCATGTAAGGCCTCGCAAATCGCAAATCCTGGGTAGCCAAAGCGGCTGGTGAATTCCAGCGGCCACACCCCCGCCTCATTGACGATCAGGTTGATGTTGATATACCCGCAATAGGCGCTGGCGCGCAGCAGAGGGGCCAGCGGAGCGAGAGTAGCGGCAAAAAGTTTTCGAGCTCCCCGATAGCTGACGATGGTTCCCATCTCTCCCGTCAGTTCCCCCAGTTCCCCTGCAAAAAAGCGCTTGTGTTCAAAATCAATACACACAGCGTCGAGGAAGTCATCTCCGTTGAAATACGCGCCAACGCCTACTTCAACTCCCTGCAGGTATTCCATCAGAACGAAATCGGGCTCGTCCACATCAGCAGGCGCGGCGTGACTGTACATGGTCAAAAGGGCCAGCATGTCTGCGCTGTCCTCCATTTCTCCAATGTAGTTGCGCGTGCGTGGACTGTTGGCACCATTGAACTTCAGAACGTATCTTCCACCGCGCTTCTTCAGAAAATCCATCGCGTCCGCATAACGCGTGAAGCTATGGCTGGCCGCTGTGCGCAGTCCAATGCTCCGGCAAACTTCCTGTCCAAACGTGCGGTCAGCCTCCAGCCGGTCGCCGTACGCGCTGCCACCAATAACCTGAAAGCCCTGCCGCCGCAGCTCGTCCTGTTCCTTACCCATGGAGGCAGATTCAAAAAGGATGATCCCCTGATCGCCAGCTTGGTGAATCCATTCCAGCTCGGCGCGCCAGTCCGGGGTCGTCTGCAGCATGCCGCCAAACACGTCCTGACAAGCTTCGTCGCCGATAAACACACGAACTTCATGGCCTCGTTTCGCAAGGCCGTGGTACAGCGCGGCAAGATCGTTAAATTCCCCAATGCCCAGAAATCTCATGGCTTGTCCGGCGTGGCGTGGCGGCTGCAAAAGTGCTCTGTTTGTTTGATGAATTTCATGTCGGTGGATTTTGTGCCGGGTTGGTGTGACGAGGTGAACTGAGCGGATGCAGGCGGCGCTGACTTCCAGAATAGAGAAGTTTGGGGCAGCGTCTGTAGGGCTGCCGCCCATTCCCGCACCGGAGGCCACCTTTCTGCTGCGCCCGCAGGCTCTCCTGCGTAGCGGTGCGTTATCCTTTGGGCTGCCAGGTCATGCCGACCTCGCGACAGACAAATTACCCCCCGGGAAGAGTGGCACTCCGTGCGCAGAGGATGAAACATGAGTGAGGCAAGTAGCCAGATGATGTCCTCGGGGCAGTTGGGGTTCGGGTTTGAAGACGCCGCTGCCGGGACGCTGCCACCAGCTCTGCGAAAAGCCCGAAAAAGCGGTCCGGTCGCCGTGCAGCCGCAGACGCCGGAACCAGAAGCCATGGCCCGCCTGCTTGAGGCACATCCTGATTACCGCGTCTTGCGTCGCTTGCCTGTGCAGTTGCGGTTTGCGCATCAACCGACGGGACCGGTAACGCGTGTCCTTATTCTGGACACCGAGACGACGGGGCTGTATCACGCACGCGACCGCATCATCGAATTGGCCCTTCTGGCGGTCGATGTTGAAACCGCTACAGGTTTGCCCACGGGCGAAGTGGAGGTCTACAACGCACTCGAAGATCCTGGCATGCCGATCTCAAAAGAAGTTCAGGGGATCACTGGGATCAATGACGAGATGGTCCGCGGCCATCGTCTTGACGAACAACGTGTGGCGAGCATGCTGCTCAAGGCCGACCTGGTGCTGGCCCACAACGCCGGTTTCGATCGACCCTTTGTGGAAGCTCGCATGGCGCAGTTTTCCCGATTGCCCTGGGCCTGTTCCTTTGCAGATCTGGACTGGAAGAAGGAAGGTCGCAGCTCCGCCAAGCTAAGCCAGCTCGCGCTGGAGCTGGGCTGGTTTTACGATGCCCACCGCGCCGAGATGGATTGCCACGCGCTGCTGGCAGTGTTGGCATGCCAGCTCCCGCTTTCTGGTCATACCGGCCTGGCGGGTTTGCTTGCAGTCTCGGTGCGAACGAGCTACCGCCTGCAGGCTACTGCGGCGCCTTTTGAAGCCAAGGATTTGCTCCGGGCAAGAGGGTACCGATGGGATGCCGACATCAAGGTCTGGCAAATCAAGCTGGGCGACGAAAATTCACTGCGGGCGGAATGCCAATGGCTCAAGACTTCAGTTTATGCAGGGCGGTCAGCACGGGTTCAGCTTGAGCAATTTGATGCTTCCAGTCGCTACTCCGCGCGGCCGGGAATCGTCACCCTGCAGGCGCTGTAGGCCTTATTGGTAGGCGATGCCAGCCCCAACTTCCTTGCAGTAAAGGGCAGTCGCATGCAGGCCAGCGGGGGTCCAGTGCTGCGCGGGTGACATGACCTCGGCTAGAAGCTGCGTCCGGGCGTCATCTTCCACGCTTTGCAACTGGCGCTTCAAAATTGCCAGATCGCTGTCCAGCAACTCGGGTTGATCGTCGGGGGTCGGGGCCGTTTCTGGACGAGCGTTTGCCAAGCGCGCTGCGGCTCTGAAAGTGGGGCGTCGCTTGCCTGCACCCGCATCGCTCGCATCATGGGGCAACCCGTCCGCACTGGCGTCTCCGCGTATCCAGTCGTGTATGACTTGTAATTCATAGCTGGAGAAGACGCCAAACATCTCCGCCTTTTCGCCCTTGAGCAGATTCCAGAAACGGCTGCTGCCTACCGGCTCGCCGCGGTGGATCCATCCCGTTTTCTGGAGCTGATCCAGAAAGGCCGGCAAGTGTTCGGACGAAGACAACCATTCATTCACCGAGCGCCCGCTAACCTTGCAGTAGTCAGAATGCGCACCTTTGCCCGAGCCAGACTTGTTGGAAAAAATGCGCAGGACCTCGCGGTCCAGATCAAAGCCATCAATGACCTGTGTGGTGCTGATGCCTGCATCCGCCAGCTTGCTCCCTTCGCGAACACGGCGCCAGAATTCACCGCCATCGGACAGACGCGGCAAGAGATCGATCACCGACTGGCAAGCGCGTCGCGCGTGGCCGGTTTCGGCGTTGTCGACTGTGGCGTGCAAGGTAAAATAGTAGGGATCAAGGCCAAGTTCATTCAGCTCATATGCGGTGATCAGTAGGTGAAGTGGCAGCTGCTCGTAGGCCAGATTGAAGCCGACTATTTCGGGCAGAAATTTTTCGGCATTCCATCCCAGAGCGAGCTGAATCAGACCTTGTCTATAGAAATCGTCCGCCAGATCGTCCAGGGGATCCAGACCGTGACGCGACAACAGGTCTCTATATATAAGTACATGATTTTTGTCGGCCAGGCCTTCGCCCAGTTCCTCGACGTAGGTGCGAATCAGGTCTGCCAATCGGGGGTTTTTCCAGTGACGGGTGAGACCATACAACCAGGCTCCGTCAACCAGCTTGGTCGGGGCAACCGTGCGAAGAAAATACAGAGCGTGAGAACGGTTGGAGAAATACCGGCGCGGAGCGCCTCCTTTGCGTTCTTCCAGATAGAGGCTGTAGCTGGCGTGAACGGACTGCGTACCGTCGTGCATCCAGGCGATCAAATCATCGGGCGACTCCGGCAAGCCTGAAGAAAGGCTGTGTGCGCGGTCGAGCTCGTAGTGAACAAACGATTCAGCCGACTCGCGAGTAGAGCTGTCCGGGCGCGAATCTGCGAGGCGGCTGTACAGGTGGGCATAGGCGTGCGGCCGGGTAGGGACAGATGCGGATGGCATCTTGTTTGGTAAAGAGGGGAGCCATTCGCCGGGAGTGATAAACATGGATATGAGTGCCTAATGAGGTACTTCAGTGTCGGGACCCATCGGGGGCGTGATGTATCAGGCTTGGCCGCTCACCTGCGTGGGTTCGTTCCTACGCGGGTCGGTCAGTGACGAAAGACAGAGAGGTTCGCGGCAATGCGACAGCCCCAGGATGGTGGAAGCAAAGGGGTCAATGCAAACGCAAAGAAGGCCACGCGACGTCGTAACACTCACCGGCTGCGGCGAGAACGCCGGCGAGCAGGGCCAGACGTTTGTTTTGTTCGTGATGACCGCCGCACCCAAGATCAAAAAGGCCAACGGTCCAGTTGCCTTCTGCCGACGCTGCCGGCCTCAAGGATCGAACCATCAGGCCATGGTGGCGAGAGGGGCGGGTCAGGCGGTCGTTGATGATTCTCAGCAACGACGCTTCGGATAAAACCTTTTTTCCAACCGCTTCTTTCCAGTCGGTGATGTCTAGCTGGGCTACTCGCATATCGATGCTCCCTAATGCCAAGTCCCATGCGCAGGAACAAAATACCCCATTGCGGACATCATCTTTACTGCTTGCAGTGCCTCGGGTGGTCAGCAAACCAGGGGTTCTGGTGTAGGACGGGCTTGGTGAAGAAGGGCGGGGAGCTCATCCAGCAACTCTCTCGCGAGATAGCCAATGGGGCCGAAGCGCCGGGCAAGGCGTTCGCCCGCCTGGGCGTGCACAACAATCCCCCAGGCAGCCGCCTGTTCAAGTGAGGCGCCGCGCGCCGCCAGGCCGGCAATGAGTCCGGCGAGGACGTCGCCTGACCCGGATGTGGCCAATCCCGGCACAGCGGCGGTGTGGCTCCATGTCCCGGCATCAGGAGTCGCGAGGATGGTCGTGGCCCCTTTCACGACCACAGCGGCCCGCAAGCGGGATGCGAGCTCCTGCCCGGCGGTGACAGGATCTTCCAGAATGGCAGTTTTGGGCGCCCCGGTCAGGTGAGCCATTTCGCCAGCATGCGGCGTGAGCAGGACGGGTTGCGTGAAGACCATGCCCAAAAGCGCGGCATCCATCGCAAGGGCATCCAGCACGCAGGGCAGGGACCTGCTGTTTTCGAGCAGGCGTTTTACAAATCCGGAAGTCGTTTCCGCATCCATCAGTCCTGGCCCGACCAGCATGGCGCAGCAGGTATTCAAACACTCCAGCAGCCCTTCTACGCCCTCGCTTTCCAAGCCTCCGCTATCGCTTTCTGGCAGGGCAATGACGCGGGCTTCAGGCAAGGCCAGGGCCAGTTCGATGGCAACACTCTCGGCTGTTGCAACCGTTAGCTTGCCCGCACCAGCGCGCATTGCGGCTGATGCAGCGAGCAACGCGGCCCCGGGAATTTCCCTGCTGCCGGCAACAATCAGCACATGACCCCGCACTTCCTTGTCGGCGTCAGACCCCGGCATGGGCAGCGCCCATTGCTGCAATGTTTTGAGGTCCAGCGGGATTGGTTTTTTCACAGGATCAGTTTCTGTCAGGGCTTGGCTGCTGCAGGAACGTCAGCAGCCGTGGTTACCGGCGTTCCAGCCTGCTCAAGCGGCGCGACCAGATTTTCATGATCGAGCACAAGCTGTTCAATGGAGTCGGGGCCGGGCTCCAGCCGGTACGAGGTGACGCCGCAATTGGGCACGTCACCCATTCGGTCAATTTCAAGAATGCGGGCTTCGGTCAGGTTTTCCACCAGGTAACGCATGCAATTGACGATCACCTGATGCGCAACGATCAGAACCCGCTTACCAGCGTATTCACGCGCGATCATTTCCACCAGGCTGCGCAGGCGCAAGATCACGTCACACCAGCTCTCACCTCCCGGAGGACGAAAGTAAAACTTGCCAACATGCCCACGCTGTTCGTCAAGCTCGGGATACTTTTGCTGAATTCCGTGCCGTGTCAGTCGGTCAAGGATTCCAAACTCTTTTTCGCGAAGCCTTTCATCCAGGCGGAGTTGCAGGGCTCCACCGGCGCCGTGTGCAATTGCTTCGGCGGTCTGTACCGCCCTGACGTAGGGTGAACATAAAACCACTTCGGGCCGTGCATCGTCTGGCAGATGGCCAAACCAGCGGGCAAGGCTTCTGGATTGTTCTACACCGAGCTCTGACAGGGGAACGTCGATGTCACGCCAGGCAATGTCGATGACCGACAAACCCTCCGCCTCGGCGAAATCCCGTGCCACGTTGCCCGCGCTTTGCCCGTGCCGGACAACCCACAGAATTGCGGGCAATTGAGCCGATGCCACGCGGGACACGTTCAGGGAGTGGTTTTCTTTTCGCCCCGATTGTGGGAGCCGGTTGGCGAATTGGGATTGCGCTCAGGCGCCGTGCTGCTACGCGGCGCGCCCTTGCCGGTGTTTTTATCCTTGGCTGGATGGTTTTTGCCGCCGTTGGAGTCTTTGGAGGATTGAGGCATGGTGCTTCCTTGAATAATGGAAAGCACTCAATATAAAAAGCGACGCTGCGGGGGCGCGTAAGAGGCGGTCGCGATGGGTGTAGGACGGAGGATGAATCTGATCAGCAGGAGTTCAAGCTGCGGGCGAGGGCGCGCGGGTTGCCTTGACGATGCCATCGGCAAGAATGTCCGCTGAGCAGGGCTTTGGAAGGATGTCAAATCCCGATTTGGCGATGATGTCCATCTGCTCAGCGTAGCCCGTCATCAACAGAATATTGAGCGACGGGTAAGTGGCCCGAGCGTACTTGGCCAGGGCCAGGCCGTCCATATCCCCGGGCATCATCACATCACTCAGGAGGAGGTCTGGTAACTGGACCTGCGCCGCCAGCCATTCGCGCGCAAAATGCGCCCGATCCACCCGCGTCACGGTGCAGCCCAAAGCCTGGAGAACCAGCACCAGGGCATCTGCAACCTCGTTGTTGTCTTCAACCAGAAGTATGGTTTTGCCTAAATGCCGGTTGACCGGGCTGGCGAGTGCCTTTCCGGCCGGGGGTGAACTGCTTTCGGCCGGAAAGTACAGGCTTACCGTGGTGCCAGCGCCTGGAACGCTTTCAATGGTGGCCGTTCCGCCAGCTCTCTGGCACAGCCCATAGACCTGGCTCAAACCCAGCCCCGTGCCTTGCCCTACCGGCTTGGTGGTGAAGAAGGGCTCAAATACTTTTTCCAGTACAGCGGGGTCTACCCCGGTGCCCGTGTCACGCGCCTGGATAACAACCGCAGGGCCTGTCATCAGTGCCGGAATGTCCGTGAGTGCATTGTTTGCCGAGATTGAAAAACTGCCGCCGTTGGGCATGGCGTCCCGTGCGTTGATGCCCAGATTCAGCAGGGCCAGCTCAAGCTCGGCCGCGTCCACCACAATCGACTGGGTGTCGCTGGCAACTTCCACCGACACCTGAATCTTGCTGCCGAGCACCGGCGCGACCAGTTCCTTGACTGGGGGGAGTTTGTCCTGCAAGCGGATGTGCTCGGGCACCAGGGGCTGCCTGCGTGAAAAGGCCAGCAACTGGCGCGTCAGTTTGGTGGCTGACTCCACCGCTCTGGTGATTGAAGCCAGCTGCGGGTCGACGGTGTCTGGTACCTTTCGCTTGAGCAGAAAAAGGTTGTTGCTGATCACCATCAGGGCGTTGTTGAAATCGTGCGCCACGCCTCCAGTCAACCGTCCCAATGCTTCCAGCTTCTGGGCTTGCAACAAGGCCTCCTCCGCCCGACGACGCGTCTGGGTTTCCTCGCCGAGGCGATCCGCTGCCGCTGCTGCATCGTTGGTGCGTCGCAACGCCACCCTTGCTGCCACAAACAGGCCGATGAGCGGGGGAATTCCGAATGCGAACAACAGCCCCACTTCCCTGAGCCATCTGTTTTTCACCTCGGTCAGGTCCACGCCGGTGCCCATGTACAAGGGATAGGCTCCAACTTTGCTGAAGGTGATGAGGCGGTCGCGGTTGTCCACTGAGGAAATGCCCCGCACGGCACCGGTCGTGTGTCCCGCGCGAATTTGCGTCATGACGGGGCTGTTGGTGCCGAGCTTGTCCGGCGCGTTGGCCAGTTGTGGCCAGCGGGTGTAGATAGCGCCATTCTCATGAAGCATGTTGACAGCCAGCCCCGGCTCGTCCTCGACCAGGTCGCTGTGAAATTTCTGGAAGTAGGCGGTATGCAGGCTGACGTTGACCACACCGCCGAAGCTCCCGTCAGGCTTTGTGAAGGGTGCGCTGATGTCGACCACCCGCTCGCCCGTGGTAACGGTCACCATGGGTTCCGAAAGGTAGGGCGAGGGCCCGCCCCGCTGATGAAACCTGAAGTAGGCGCGGTCTGCAAAGTTCAACGGAGGCAGGGGATGAATGCGGCTGCTGGCCAGCGGTACCCCGTCAGAGCCGATGATCCACGCTGACTGGACCTGCGGCTTTTCCTTCAGCAGTTCCACCAGCCGGGCGTGAAGCTCGTCCTTTTGTTTTTCCAGTTCGGCAGGGCTTTCTGCATCGACCAGATCAAGTATGCGGGCCTGAACGGATTCCGCTCCATCCAGCACTTTCAGGGCATGTTCATGTGCCACCCGCAAGGAGCGGTTGACCCGCAGCTCAGCAACCTCAACGAGCTGGTAGTACCGAAACGTTGCAAACGTAGCAAGCACAACCAGCGGTAAGGCGACGCTGAAAAGTGCGAGTCGTTGTAGGGACTGAACCGTGGTTCTTAGGGCTTTGCCGGGCATGGAAGGAGATTATCTGCCGCTCAGGACCGTTTCAACACCGGCAACCCCTAGGCCTGGCCGTTTTTTAGCTGCAGCGCAGCCTCGTACAGCTCGTTGCGCGAAGCGCCTGTGATTTCAGCTGCAAGCTTTACAGCGGTTTTCAGCGGCAGCTCGGCCAGCAGCAGCTGCAAAACCCGGCCGCTGTCATCGTGAACAACATCTGCCTCGCCGGGGTGCAACACCAGCACAAACTCACCGCGAAGCCGCTGGTTGCTGCCAGCTAGCCAGGCGCTGAAGTCCTGCGCAGCAATCGTGGCGATCTCTTCAAACTGTTTGGTCAGCTCCCGACCCACGGTGAGTTGCCTTGACCCCAGCAGCGCCATCGCCCTGGCAAGGGCTTCAATGCGATGCGGCGCTTCCAGGATAACCACGGCACGGGGGTCTGCTTGCAGGGCCTTTACGGCCAAATCCCTTTCGCCGGCCTTTGAAGGAAGAAAGCCCGCAAAGGCAAAGCCGGATCCACCACCGATGCCAGCCACGCTTAATGCTGCGGTGACACTGCTTGCGCCAGGCAAAGGCATGATGGCCAGGCCCGCAGCGCGCACGGCAGCCACCAGCCGGGCACCCGGGTCGCTCACCGCCGGGGTGCCGGCATCGCTCACGTAGGCGACCCGTTCACCGCGCTGAAGCCGCTCAATCACCAGCAGCGCGGCCTCCGCTTCGTTGTGTTCATGGACAGCCAGCAGGGGCTTGTCGATGCAGTACTGCCGCAGCAAGGTTTGGGTATGGCGTGTGTCTTCGCAGGCTATGGCGTGAACCAGCTGCAGCACATGCAAGGCACGCAGGCTGATGTCGGACAGATTGCCTATCGGCGTCGCCACCACATACAGTGTTGCTTCGGGATAATGCTGCATGCCTGCTGCGGCACGGGCCGCGGGCAGTGCAAGGTCGAAGGAAGCGTTCAATGTGTTTTTCCAGAAAACAGGTTGCAAATTTGCCCAGCGCGGCCACGCCCAGCGCAGCCGCGCAGCCTGGTCAGATTACCACCAAGCGCCTCGGTGACGCCGCTGAATCTCTGGCCTTGACACATCTGGTCAAAGCGGGTTTGCGGCGCGTTGAGGCCAATTATCGAACGCCGGGGCGGGGTGGTGGCGAGGTGGACCTCATCATGTGCGACAAGGAGGGCACCCTGGTGTTTGTGGAAGTCCGCCACCGCAAAAGCAGTCAGCATGGTGGTGCGGGGGCAAGCATAGGCACGGTCAAGCAGCGGCGGCTTGTTTTTGCGGCGCGCCACTATCTCATGCGTTATGCCAGTCCGCCGCCGTGCCGGTTTGATGTTGTCCTCGTACAAGGTGGCCTTCGTTCCACCGATGTGCCAACCATCGAATGGCTGCGCGGCGCTTTCGAGGCGGACTGATCAAATCAGCGTTTTCCAACGGGGTCTCCTGTGCCATTTGTAACTACGCGTTTGCGCCCCGTCATATTTGAGGGTTAATGCCAACCTCCGCCAGTCCGCCACCGTATATGGTCAGCGTATACCCTGAGGTTTCTGAATTGGAGTCAGTGTGATGAAGCGTGATTTCGGCTCAGCTTTTTTTGATCAACTTATGACCGAACACCCCGATGTGATGGGGGAAGAAAGGGGTGCGCTGAAAGACCTTGTCAACGAGGTTAGTGCGTTGCGCCGTTTGGCGGCGATGTCCGGGGACTGGAGTTGGCAGCAAGACAATCTCCATCGATTTACGGAGCCGTTCGCCCTGCTCCGCGATGGCGGGAGTGCTTTTGGCCCGGAGCAGGCGGCTGCAGGTCTTGCCCGGTGGGAGCTTCCCGGAAGTGTCGCGTTGAGTGCGCCCTGGGAGAAACACAGGGAAGTGCTGAACGCGCATGAGCCGTTCAAGGACTTCGAATATGAGTGCATGTCCCCTGATGGCGTGCGCAGACGATTTTCGATTGCCGGGGTGCCACTGTTCGATGATGCAGGGACCTTTACCGGCTACCGTGGAACGGCACGCATTCTTGAGACAGGCACGCCAGCGTCAGGATGGAACGAGGGGCCCATTTGCCTGATGGAAGCGGTAATTAAAAACCTTCCTATCGCTTGCCATTTGGAAACGCCAGGGCAGAACGACAGGGTGGCTGGCTGGAACAGGGCTGCTGAAGATCTTTACGGGATACCCCGTGATGATGCGCTTGGAAAAAGTTTCCCGAATTTGTGTGCCGCCCCGCCCGGCCAAAGTCTGGATGACGATGCGCTTGAACCCGCGCAAGCGGCTGACGCGACGGACTTGCAAAGCTGTCGCGTTTGGAGTCGATCCAAAGGTGCCCTCGATGTCCGCGTCCGGAAATTGCCCATCAGTAATTCGCAGGGTGTTCTGGAAGGGGTATTGGTTGCATCTGAGGAAGTCAGCGAGCAGCTGACCGCCCAGCGGCGTCTGGTTCAAAGCGAAAGACGGTTCGAGAGTCTGACGAGATTGTCAGCAGACTGGTATTGGGAGACAGATACCGACTTCAGATTCACCATATTGTCTGGTGGTTTGACCCCTCAGGCCAGAAATGTAATCGGGGACTTCATTGGAAAGACCCGGTGGGAAATAGACCCTGGCGAGAAGAACGCCGATTTATGGAACAAACATCGTGCTGATCTTCAGCGGCACGCAACGTTCAAGGATTTCGAATATGAGCGGGAGGAGCCGAACGGGGGGATGGTGGCTTTGTCCATCAGCGGTGAGCCGGTGTATGGGGACGATGGCGAATTCCGCGGATACAGAGGGGTGGGAACGAATATCACAGCCCGCAACGCGGCAGAGGCGGCGCTACGCTTAAGCGAATCGCGCTTTCGCACCCTGGTGGGCGCTTTGGCCGAGGGTGTTGTCCTGCGTGATGCAAACCAGAGAATTGTCGACTGCAATGCCAGCGCAGAGCGCATGTTTGGCAAAACGGCCGAGCAGGTCAGGGGTCAGGTTTTGATGGCCCCGGATTGGCAGGTGCTTGATGATGACGGCCACCCCCTATCCCCGGAAAAGCGTCCCGGGGCGAAAGCGGTCAGCACCGGGCGCACGGTTTCCAATGAGGTCATCTGCCTTCGCAGACCTGACGGCAGTCTGCTGTGGACCTCTGTGAATGTGCAACCCATCTTTGAAAACAACGGCAATGGCGCTTCGTCAACCGTCGCAGGGTACGTCGTGTCGATGGCCGACATAACCAAGCGCAAGATTGCCGAAAGGGAGGTCGCACGCCTTAATGTGGAACTCGAAAATCGCGTTTATCAAAGAACAAAGGAGTTGGAGGCAGCAAACAAGGAGCTGGAGGCGTTTTCATACTCTGTTGCCCATGATTTACGCTCCCCCTTGATCACCATCGACGGATTCTGCACCTTGCTGGAAAAGGCGGTTTCTCCCGAAACGCTACCGCGGGGCCGCGCATATCTGGATCGCATACGGGCGGGGGTGCGGCGAATGGGGGAGCTAACGGACGGCCTTTTGGCGCTGGCTCAACTGTCCCGTACAGATATTCGATGGGTCAATGTCGACCTCAGTGCCGAAGCCCGAAAAATTCTGCATCAACACAGCGAAGATGAGACAAGCGGTTTGCTTCGGCTGGAGGTGCAAGAGGGTATGGTGGTCAGGGGTGACGCGTCCCTGCTGCAGGAAGTTCTCGAGAACCTGATCGCCAATGCCTGGAAATTCAGCTCCAAAAAGGACAGGCGGGAAATTCTCGTGGGTTGCAATCTGGATCCGGTCGAAGGCGCCGTCTACTACGTCCGCGATAACGGGGCTGGCTTCAACATGGCGTTCAGGGACAAGCTTTTTATTCCGTTTCAGCGGCTCCACTCGGTTGATGAGTTCTCAGGAAGTGGCATTGGTTTGGCGACTGTAAGCCGGATCATCCTGCGACACGGCGGCAAGATTTGGGCTGAGTCTGTTCTTGACGAAGGCACCACTTTTTATTTCACGCTGGGAGAAGAGGCTCGGGGTGCAAGAGCAACTTCCCGAAGCGACGAGCCGGCAAGTTCGAAGCCTGGTCAGATCGGGCCCCAACATAAGACAGAGCTGCAGGCTGCCGATTCTTCTCTTGAATAGATGTGCCCTGCGGTGAATTCAGTACCGCGTCTGTTGCGTTCCATGGCCAGGGTGTGCGTAGGCGATTGAAATTGCTCCTAATTGTTAGGGATCAGTGCTAATTGTTAGTTGGGAAAATTTGACCCGCTATCATTGGCCCATGCTCGAACAACGCATTGAACAACACTTTATTGATAGCGCTGACCTGAAGTACCAGGCGGCCCAGATCCTGTCCAAGCCTATCGCGGCAGCAGTGCAGGCGATTCTTGCCAGCGTGACCAGCGGAGGCAAAGTCCTGGCGTGCGGCAACGGCGGGTCTGCAGCGGATGCGCAGCATTTCGCTGCGGAGTTTATTGGGCGTTTTGAGCGAGAGCGGCCCGAACTCGGCGCGATCGCGCTGACCACCGACAGCTCCATCCTCACCGCCATTGGCAATGACTACGATTTCAGCGTGATTTTTTCCAAGCAGGTGCGAGGCCTGGGCGGCGCCGGAGATGTCTTGCTGGCGCTGAGCACCAGCGGAAATTCAGCCAACATACTGGCGGCCATCGAGGCCGCCCATGAGCGGGAGATGACCGTTGTGGCGCTGACTGGCAGGGGCGGCGGGAAAATTACGGCGGCCCTGCGCGAGACCGACGTGCATATCTGTGTGCCGCACGACCGCACGGCACGCATCCAGGAGGTTCATCTTCTGACCCTTCACTGTATTTGTGATGGCGTCGATGCCCAATTACTTGGCGATCAGGAAAACACCTAATGAAAACCCAACGAATCACTTCAATCAAACGGCTGCTGTTGGTGGCTGGTGCTGCGACTGTACTGGGCGGCAGCCTCACGGCCTGCTTCCCGCTGGTGCTGGGCGGTGCTGCGGCCGGTGCGCTGGTGGCCATTGATCGCCGCACGTCCGGCGCCCAACTGGAAGACGAAGGCATTGAATTGCGCGCCATGAGCCGGTTGCGCGACGCCATTGGCAGCCGGGCCCGTGTCAATGTCACCAGCTACAACCGCCAGGTATTGCTCACCGGCGAGGTCCTTAACGAACAGGACAAACAGCTGGTTGAGCAGGTGGTGGCCAAGGTGGAGAACGTCACGGGTGTGGTCAACGAGCTGGCCATCATCAACAGCCCGACCCTGGTGCAGCGATCGTCTGACGTGCTGATCACCGGTCAGGTCAAGGCGCTGCTGATTGACAGCCGGGATTTGTTTGCCAATGCCTTCAAGGTGACCACCGAGCGCGGCACGGTTTATCTGATGGGCCGCGTAACCCAGCGTGAGGCGGACCGGGCCACGGAAGTGGCTCGCAGCGCACGCGGCGTGCAAAGGGTGGTGCGTATTCTGGAAATCATCAGCGAGGAAGAGCTGCGTCGCCTGCTGCCTTCACGTGGTGCCCCGGCGCCGGCTGCACCTCCCGCTGCGTCCTGAAGGCGCGGGTTGTCATAAAAAAAGCCGGGTGTTCCCGGCTTTTTTATTTCAGACGCTTGATCAGGCTGGAGGTGTCCCAGCGTTGGCCGCCCATGGCCTGAACATCCGCATAGAACTGGTCCACCAGTGCAGTAACCGGTAGTCGCGCACCATTGGTCTTGGCTTCATCCAGCACCAGGCCCAGATCCTTGCGCATCCAGTCAACGGCGAAACCAAAGTTAAACTTGTCGGCGACCATGGTCTTGCCGCGGTTGTCGAGTTGCCAGCTTTGCGCGGCGCCTTTGCCAATGACGTCCAGCACCTGGTTCATGTCCAGTCCGGCTTTCTGGCCGAAGGCAACCGCTTCACTGAGGCCTTGCACCAAGCCGGCAATACAAATCTGGTTCACCATTTTTGTCAGTTGACCCGCGCCGCTGGCACCCATCAAGGTAAACGCTTTTGAAAAAGCCATACCTGCTGGTTGGACGGCATCAAACGCTGCCGCATCTCCGCCGCACATGACGGTGAGCATGCCGTTTTGCGCACCGGCCTGACCCCCCGAAACAGGCGCATCCACGAAATGCAGTTTGAGCTCTTTGGCAACTGCATACAGCTCCCGCGCCACATTTGCGGATGCGGTCGTGTGATCGACAAAAACCGCGCCGGGTTTCATGCCCGCAAAGGCGCCGTCCTTCCCCAGGGTCACCCCGCGCAAATCATCGTCGTTACCCACGCAGCAAAACACGATGTCCGCTTCTTGCGCTGCTTCGCGTGGTGTCGTCGCGTGTTTTGGCGCTTTGGTTTGTGCGTATTCCTTGCTCCACGCGACTGCTTTGGCGGCGGTCCGGTTGTAGACCGTCACGCTGTGCCCAGCCAGCGCGAGGTGGCCGGACATGGGATAACCCATCACGCCGAGCCCCAGAAAGGCAACCTTGCAGGGCGGGGCGGACTCGTAGGTTTTAGGGTTGGTTGAGGACATCAAGGCTATCTGTTAAACGATGGACATGTGCTCGGTGCCCGCAGACAAGTCCTGCGTTTTGGCGCGCTGCGAGTTGAGCTTGATCTGCAGCCGCAGGTCATTCACCGAGTCCGCGTTGCGCAGAGCGTCTTCATACGTGATCATGTTGGCCTCGAAGGCGTCGAACAGCGCCTGGTCGAATGTCTGCATGCCCAGGTTGCGGCTCTTCTTCATGATCTCCTTGATCTCGGAGACTTCACCCTTGAAGATCAGATCGGAAATCAGTGGCGTGTTCAGCATCACTTCAACCGCGGCCACGCGGCCCTTGCTGTCCTGTTTGGGCACCAGGCGCTGCGAGATCATGGCTTTCATGTTGAGGGACAAGTCCATCAGCAACTGCGCGCGGCGCTCTTCGGGGAAGAAATTGATGATGCGGTCGAGTGCCTGGTTGGCGCTGTTGGCGTGCAGGGTGCACAGGCAGAGGTGGCCGGTCTCAGCAAAAGCTACCGCGTGTTCCATGGTTTCACGGTCGCGCACCTCGCCCATCAAAATCACGTCGGGCGCCTGGCGCAACGTGTTTTTCAGGGCGGCTTCCCAGCTGTCGGTATCCAGGCCCACTTCACGCTGTGTCACCACGCAGTTTTTGTGCGGGTGCACAAACTCCACCGGATCTTCAATGGTGATGATGTGACCATAGGAGTTTTCGTTGCGCCAGTCGACCATCGCAGCCAGTGTGGTGGATTTGCCGGAGCCAGTGGCTCCGACCAGGATGCACAGGCCGCGCTTGGACATCACCACATCCTTGAGCACCTGCGGCACGCCCAGGCCGTCAATCGTCGGCAGCACGGCGGGAATCACCCGCATCACCATCCCGACCTTGCCTTGCTGAATAAATGCATTGACACGAAACCGGCCAATGCCAGGCGGGGAAATGGCGAAGTTGCACTCTTTCGTGCGCTCAAATTCAGATGCCTGCTTGTCGTTCATGATGGCGCGTGCCAGCGCGAGCGTGTGGCCCGCGTTGAGCGGTTGCGGCGAAACCTTGGTGACTTTGCCGTCCACTTTCATGGCGGGCGGAAAGTCGCCGGTGATGAACAAGTCGCTGCCATTGCGCCCCACCATCAGCTTGAGAAGGTCATTGATGAATTTACTGGCCTGGTCGCGTTCCATGAAGAAGCCTTTTCAGATTAGGGCGTGGGGGCGGTTGTCATTGTGGGTTTGTCCCGCAATCCATGATGCACAGGACCGATCGTGGTGCATGGTGCATGGATCCCGGATCGAGTCCGGGATGACAATTCGGAGACGAGCGATGACTGAGCCGGCTCGTTAGTCAAGCCGGGGCCGCGGGACAGGCTTTGCCAGACCGCAGGCGCAGCGGCCCCCTCGGGGGGCAGGGAGCTACACGCAGTGAGCGACCGTGGGGGCAACATGTTCAGCCTGGGAAGTTCTCGGGAATTTTTGCCTTGCCGCGGGCTTCGGCCGCAGAAATCACGTTGCGTTTGACCAGGTCGGTCAAATTCTGGTCCAGCGTCTGCATACCCACGCTGTTGCCGGTCTGGATGGATGAGTACATCTGCGCCACTTTGGCTTCGCGAATCAAGTTGCGGATGGCGCTGGTGCCCAGCATGATTTCGTGCGCCGCCACGCGGCCCTGACCGTCCTTGGTTTTGCACAGGGTTTGCGAAATCACCGCCTGCAGGGACTCGGACAACATCGCGCGGATCATGTCTTTTTCTTCAGCGGGAAACACGTCAATGATCCGGTCAATGGTTTTGGCGGCACTTGATGTGTGCAGCGTGCCAAAAACCAGGTGGCCGGTTTCCGCGGCAGTCATGGCCAGGCGAATGGTTTCCAGATCGCGCATCTCGCCGACCAGAATCGCGTCCGGGTCTTCCCGCAGCGCGGACTTCAGTGCGGCGCTGAAGCTCAGCGTGTGCGGGCCGACTTCGCGCTGGTTGATCAGGCACTTTTTCGACTCATGCACAAACTCAATGGGGTCTTCTACCGTGAGGATGTGGCCGTACTCGGTTTCGTTCAGGTAGTTGACCATCGCCGCCAGCGTGGTCGACTTGCCCGATCCGGTGGGGCCGGTGACCAGTACCATGCCGCGCGGTTTCATGGCGAGGTCGCCAAAAATCTTGGGTGCGTTGAGCTGCTCAAGCGTCAAAATCTTCGACGGGATGGTCCGGAACACGGCGCCTGCGCCTCGGTTCTGGTTAAAGGCGTTAACCCGAAAGCGGGCGAGGCCGTCGATCTCAAAAGAGAAGTCAATTTCCAGAAACTCTTCGTAGTTTTTGCGCTGGGTGTCGTTCATGATGTCGTACACCATGGCGTGAACCTGTTTGTGGTCCAGCGGGTCGACGTTGATTCGCCGCACATCCCCGTGTACCCGGATCATGGGCGGCAAGCCGGCTGATAAGTGAAGGTCAGAAGCCTTGTTCTTGACGCTAAAAGCCAGCAGTTGGGTAATGTCCATCCCGGGAGTTCCTCTGATCTAGGTTTACAGTTCGATTATGACCACGATTGTTGACAATCTCCAAGCCGTGCATGCCCGTATTGCGGCGGCCTGTGCAGCGGCAGGCCGCGATCCCGCAGGCGTGCGTTTGCTGGCTGTTTCCAAGACATTCGGGCCGGAAGATGTGATGGAAGCCGTGGGCGCCGGGCAACAGATGTTTGGTGAAAACTACATTCAGGAAGGGGTGGAGAAGATATTGATGGTGCGCGAATGGGAAGGCGAAAGCCGATCCGCCCCACTGCCGGGGCCGTTGTCGAGCCCTACCGAATGGCATTGCATCGGCCCCGTTCAAAGCAACAAGACACGCCTGGTCGCGGCCCACTTTGACTGGGTTCAATCGGTCGACAAACTCAAAACCGCGCAGCGTCTCAACGACCAGCGTCCCGATGATTTACCGCCGTTGCAGGTGTGTCTTCAGGTCAATATAGATGGTGGCCCGACCAAGTCGGGCGTGACGCCAGAGGAAGCCCTGGCGCTGGCGGCAGAAGTGGCATGTTTGCCGCGGTTGCAGCTGCGCGGGCTCATGTCCATCCCTGAGGCTGCTATTGATTTCGTAGCTGCCTGCGCCGTCCACAGAAGGGCCAAAGACCTTTTTGATCAAATCAATATGGCTGACGTGCTGCCAAAGGCCATGGACACCTTGTCGATGGGCATGACGGCAGATCTGGAAGCTGCCATTCATTCCGGAAGCACCATGGTGCGGATTGGCAGTGCCATCTTCGGAAGCCGTTCGCCCTGAGCTTGTCGAAGGGCTCTTCGTTGTGCTCGGGCCTGGTTTCGGCAAGCTCAGCCCGAACGGACGCGTAGCGCAGATTACTTCTTGGGGACAGCCAGCGGTTTGATGGCGCCGCAGTCAGCTGACAGCCACTTGCCACCGCCGTCCATGGTCATGGTTTCCGGCTTGCCCTGCACAGTCGTTTTCATCGCCATCTTCATGGTGTAGGCCTCGGGGCTGACGAAGGTAACCTGACCCTCGCCGCTGGATGGGGGCTGGGTGCAGACAAACGACATCTTCATGGTGTTGCCTGTGCGCGGCGAGGTGGTGCTTTTGCAGTCGCCCTGCTGCGCAGGAAGTTCGTTGCGCTCGGCCATCTCTTTGGTCATGCAGATTTTGGCGACCATATTGCCGGGTGTGCTGGTGCCCATGGATACGCCCTGCTTGGCCATCATGTCCTGCATCATCTTGCGTTGCTCGGGCGGCATGGCTGCCATTTGTTTTTGCATCTCCGCCATGCCTTTCTCAAGTTGGCCCGATCCGCTTTGCATCTTGTTGTTGATCTCCCACAGCCCGGGCTTCAGGTTTTGAGCCAGCGCGGGCTGCGCCACCAGAAACAAGCCGCACAACGAGGCCGCGCAAGCGGTGGATAAACGGTGGAATGAAAAGTGATTCACGGGCGTCCTCCGGAAGGTGGGAATGATCAGGCAACGATGGTGCGCTTGCGAGTTTAGACCCCCAGCGCCAGCCGCGTGGTGCTTTTTACCTCTTCCATCACGGCATAGGTTCGTGTTTCCCGCACGCCCGGCAGTTGCCACAACACCGTCCCGGCAAAGTTGCGGTAGGCGGCCATGTCGGCCATGCGGGTCTTGAGGAGATAGTCAAAGCCGCCGGCCACCATGTGGCACTCCATGATCTCGGGGTAGACCTGCACCGCTGCCTTGAAGGCATCAAACACGTTGGCCGTCGTTCTGTCGAGCAGCACTTCTACAAACACCATCATGCCGGCGCCCAGTTGCAACGGGTTGAGCCTGGCCTCGTAGCCCAGGATGTAGCCGTCGCGCGTCAGCCGTTGCACGCGTGCCAGAACAGCTGTGGGCGACAGGCCCGCGCTTTCGGCCAGTTTGAGGTTGGAGATGCGGCCGTCGTTTTGCAGAAGATTCAAAATCTTCAGGTCAATTCGGTCAAGGGTGCTTGCCATTTCGCTCATTGGTAGTGATTTATTCTGTAATTGTTGATAAATTTAGCGTCAAATTCGACAAACGGCAAGACAAGATACAGAGATTCACCTTCCCATGGAGTTTTCTCAAATGTCCCGCCAGCAACGCCTTCCCGATCCCTACCGCCCAGAGGCCGCCATTGTTTCCAGCTACCTGAAAGGCCTGGAGGGGGCGCTTGATTGGGCCAGTGCCTCGGTTTTGGCCCAACCCTGGGTACAGGCCGTGCGCGACAACCCGCCGCCTTTTTGGGCCATGGAAAGCCTGCTCAAGGAGTACCCGATTTCCAGCGCAGAGGGGCTGGCACTCATGCGCCTGGCCGAGGCTTTGTTGCGTGTGCCCGATGCAGAAACTGCCATCGCGTTGACGGCTGACCAGCTGGGCCGCGCCGACTTTGCCACGGCAAGTGACGGTGCCATGGCCCGCCTGTCGGCCTCTGCGATTGCCCTGTCGAAAAAGTTTTTGCCAGAGGGCGGGCAGAGCAGCATCATGAGCAAGCTGGGCGCCCACACCGTGGTGGCCGCAACCCTGCGCGCGGTGCAGTTGCTGGGCCGCCAGTTTGTGCTGGGGCAGACCATTAACGAAGCCATGAAAGAGGCGAACAGCAGCCGAAAACAAGTTGCCAACCTCAGATTCAGCTACGACATGCTGGGAGAAGGCGCCCGCACCGATGCCGATGCGCTGCACTACCTGGCGAGTTATGAAAATGCTATTAAATCAATAGCTGTTACCGCCGATGCAGCAAGGGCGTGTGAGCAGAATGACGGCATATCCATCAAGCTCAGCGCGCTACACCCGCGTTACGAGGATGCCCAGCACGCCCGCGTGATGGCCGAACTGGTGCCACGCGTCTGGGGGCTGTGCAAACAGGCCGCAGTTGCCAATATCAACCTGACCATCGACGCTGAAGAGGTCGACAGGCTGGAGTTGTCGCTGGAAGTGTTTGAAGCGCTTGCCGCTTTGGTCGCCGAGCACCACCCCAACTGGCGCGGGTTTGGTCTGGCCTTGCAGGCCTACCAGACCCGGGCTCTCGACGTGATCGAACACGTCATCAGCATCGGCCGCAAATACAAGCTGCGTTTGATGTGCCGCCTGGTCAAGGGCGCGTATTGGGATTTTGAAATCAAGCGTGCCCAGGAGCTGGGGCTGCCGCATTACCCTGTGTTCACCCACAAGCACCACACCGATGTGTCATACCTCGCTTGCGCGCAGGCTTTGTTGAACGCGCCCGACGCGATTTACCCGCAGTTTGCCGGGCACAACGCCGGAACAATCGCGGCGATCCTGCAAATGGCTTCACGCACTAAAACCACAGACGTGGGCGCCACCTCGCAGTTTGAGTTGCAGCGCCTGCACGGCATGGGCGAAGGTATTTACCGCGAGGTCATGAAGAACCCGGGGATCGCCTGCCGCGTCTACGCACCGGTTGGCGCGCACCGCGATTTACTGGCCTACCTGGTTCGCCGTCTGCTCGAAAACGGCGCCAACTCGTCCTTTGTGCATCAGCTGGCCGACGAGTCCGTGGGCATGGACCTGCTGCTGACTTCCCCGTTGCGCCTGGAATCAGAGACGTCCCTTCCCCTGCCGCCCTTGTTGTACGGCCCGGACCGGTTGAACAGCCAGGGGCTGGACCTGACCGTGGAAAACATGCGTGCACCCTTGCTGGCAGCCCTGAAGACTGCGCAAGTGCCTGTTGTGCCGGAGTTTGATGCCAAATCAGTCGCTGGCCCAATAACTACGGGCGCAAGTAGCTATCAAAAATGGAGCAAAGTGCCGGTGGCTGAACGCGCTGCGGTTTTGCGCCGCGCCGCAGATGCGATGCAGCAGCAGATGCCGCACTTCTGTGCGCTGCTGGTTAAAGAGGCCTTCAAGACCTGGGGCGACGCGGTGTCTGAAGTCCGTGAAGCGATTGACTTTTTGCGCTACTACGCCAATGAAGCCGAGCGCATCATGCAGCCAATCAGCCTGCCCGGCCCCACGGGTGAAACCAATGAGCTGCGCCTTAGCGCCCGTGGTGTCTGGGTGTGTATCAGCCCCTGGAATTTTCCGCTGGCGATTTTTACCGGCCAGATTGCTGCCGCTTTGGCCACCGGCAACGCTGTGCTGGCCAAGCCGGCCGAACAGACGCCGGGCGTGGCCCTGGCCGCGGTGAAACTGCTGCACGCCGCCGGCGTGCCCGAAGGCGCCTTGCAACTGCTGCACGGACCGGGTGAAACCGTGGGCGCGGCGCTGGTCGCGGCGCCGGGCATCTCTGGCGTCGTCTTCACCGGCTCCACCCAGGTCGCCAGGATCATCAACCGCGCGCTGGCTGCCAAAGACGGCCCCATCGTGCCGCTGATTGCCGAGACCGGCGGCATCAACGCCATGCTGGTGGACAGCACCGCCTTGCCTGAGCAGGTGGTGGACGCCGTGGTGCAAAGCGCCTTCCGCTCAGCCGGCCAGCGTTGTTCCGCGCTGCGTTTGTTGTGTCTGCACGAGGGGATTGCCGACGCGGTGATTGCCATGATTGGTGGCGCCGTGCAGGAACTGGTGCTGGGCGATCCGGCTGATCTGGCAACCGATGTCGGTCCGGTCATTGACCGCGAGGCTTTTAACGGCATTGTCCAGCACGTTGCGCGTTTGAGTTCACAGTCAAATCGGCCCTCAGCCCTTGAAATTCGGGCGAAAATTGCTATCAATTCAGAAGCAAATCAAATGCCCAACCTGGTTCCGCCTTTCGCGGTGGAAGTTGCGCGTATTGCCGATGTCACGCAGGAGATATTTGGCCCGGTGCTGCACATCGTGCGCTGGAATAGCGCCCCCGAGGCGGTGATTGATCAGATCAATGCACTGGGTTATGGCCTCACACTGGGCACCCAGACCCGCATCGACACCCGTGCCCAGGCCCTGGCGGCTGGCGCCCATGTGGGCAACATTTACATCAACCGCAACATGATTGGCGCGGTGGTGGGTGTGCAGCCTTTTGGCGGCGAGGGCCTGAGCGGCACCGGCCCCAAGGCGGGCGGGCCGCACTATCTCTACCGCTTCTGCTCGGAGCAAACCGTCACGGTCAACACGACGGCTGCCGGTGGCAATGTGGCCTTGCTTAGTGCACACGCTTGACGTTCAAGTGACGGCCCCTCTTTAAAGGGGCAAGCCGTCCATGAAAGCTTCCAGCTGGTCGATGGGCAGGGGCTTGGAGAACAGGTAGCCCTGGTAGTTGGGGCAGCCGTGCCTGGCCAGAAATTCGCGCTGCGCTTCGGTCTCGACGCCTTCAGCGATGACATTGAGGCCCAGACTTTGCGCCAGCCCGACGATGGTGCGGGCGATGGCCGCATCATTGGGGTCGGTCAGCACGTCCTTGATGAAGGTGCGGTCGATCTTGAGCTGATCGATGGGCAGGTATTTCAAATAGGAGAGGGCTGAATAACCCATGCCGAAGTCGTCAATCGACAGCGTAACGCCAGCGTCCTTGAGCATGCTCATTTTGGCAATGGTGACGTCCATGTCGGAGGCCAGCAGGCTTTCGGTCAGCTCCAGTTTCAGGCGGTGCGCATGGATGCCGGTTTTCTGGATGGTGTTCATCACCTGCTCCACAAACTGGGGATGGCGAAACTGGCGCGCACTCACATTGACCGAGATGCTGAGTGCCTCGCGCCGCGGGTGCTCCGCCCAGCGGGCCAATTGAAGGCATGCGGTTTCCAGCACCCAGTTACCCATCGGCATGATGAGACCGCTTTCTTCAGCCTGCGAGATGAAAAAGTCAGGAAACACCAGTCCGCGCTCGGGATGCTGCCAGCGGATAAGTGCTTCAGCGCCAATCATCTCGCCGTCGCGTCCCACTTGCGGCTGGTAGTGCAGCAAGAACTCCTGGTTGCGCAGCCCCAGGCGCAACTCCGAGCTCAGTGAGGCGCTGGCGGTTGCCGCCGCCTGCATCGCCGGATCAAAAAAGCACACCGCATTGCGCCCTGCGGCTTTGGCCTGGTACATCGCCAGATCCGCCTGTTTGAGAAGGTCGCCTATGCTCTGGTGGCGCTTGGTGAAAGCGGTGATGCCGATGCTGCAAGTGCTGTAGTGCTGGTGGCCGGCGAGGTTGTAAGGCTCGGCGACGGTGGCCAGAATCTTCTCGGCAACAATCTGTGCCTGCGCCATGGCGCTCTGGTGGTTTTCTCCCAGATTCTCCAGCAGCACCACAAACTCATCGCCGCCCAGCCGGGCCACGGTGTCGCTCAATCGCAGGCAGGCAGACAAACGCAGCGCCACGTTTTGCAGCAGCAAGTCGCCCGTCGCGTGTCCTTTGGTGTCATTAAGCACCTTGAAGTTGTCCAGGTCGATGAACATCAGAGCCCCGATTTCCGCATTGCCTTCGCTCTGTGTCAGTGCGTATTGCAAACGGTCCATCAGAAGCTGCCGATTGGGCAGGCGGGTCAATGGGTCGTAAAACGCGAGGTGCTCAATTTCGTCTTCAGCAATTTTGCGCGCGGTGACGTCACGTGCAATCGCCACCCAGTGGGTCAGTCCCCGGTTGAAATAGTCGACGGGAACGATTTCCAGACTCATCCAGAAAGGCTCCCCGTTTTTCTTGTAATTGATGAGCTCCGCCAGCACAGGCTCGGCCTGCTCAAGCGCGGTCCGGATCCGTGCCAACTCTTCGCGCTGTGTACGCGGGCCCTGCAGCAGGCGCGGTGACTTCCCCAGCACCTCTTCACGGGTATAGCCGGTGTGCCGTTCAAACGCATCATTGACAAACACAATGCGCGGCCCCGGTGCATCGATAGGCGCGGCCTCGGTGATCAGCACAATGTCGTTCAGGCGCGAGATACTGGTTTGCAGCAGCAGCAGTTGCTCTTGCCCCTGGCGCCTTTCCGTGATGTCCCGCATATACAGTGCCAGTCCTTCCTTGAAGGTATAGGCCCGCACTTCCAGCCACTTGTGCTTTGCGGCATAACACTCCTCAAATTCGACATTGAGCCCGGTTGCTAGCGCTTCAGTGATGTCCCTGCGAAAGCGGCCGCCCTGTCCGTCACCCAACTCATGCCAGAAGGTTTTACCCAGCAGGTCCCTGCTGGTGCACCCCAACAAGCGCTCGCTTTCCGGGCTTACATAGGTGAAGGTTCCTTCGTGATCCAGAGTTGCAAATGCTTCGGTGATGCTGGCCAGCGTCGTGCTCAGCCGCATCGTCACCCCCAGGGTTTCGTGTTCAATGCGTTTTTTTTCCGTGATGTCCAGTAAAACACCCTGCAGGCGAACGATGTTCCCGCCGGCGTCGCGCATTGCGTCCCCAACCGAGCGCACCCAGATTTGCCTGCCGGCTGCGGTCTCGATCTGCACCTCCCTGTCAAAAGCCTCTCCATCATTTCGGCACCTGTCGAGTACCTGTGTCATGACCTGAACCGACGCCGACGCATAAAAGTCGATGGGGCTCTGGGGCCGCGGTGCGTCGTCCGGCAACTCCAGAAGTGCTTCCAGTTGGGGAGACATCGTCATGTTTTCGTCCGCCACTTCGAACGACCAGGCCCCGGTCTGGGTAGCCTTTTCAAGCAGGCTGAGCAGGTGAAGGGCGGCGTGGGTCGCGACTTCGGGCCTCATGGGAGACGAGAGCGGTTTGTGTGGTGACATCGTAGGAAGGAGCAGGAAAAGGCTGGTAGTGGGGCCCCAGGCCAATGGCCCGGATTTGGCCCGAGCTTACCTGCAGCAGTCCATGCCAACAGCCCTCCACAGCCATCAAATTGACATATTTGGCGCCCTAACGAAGTCGTCCTACAAATTGTTTCGGCTTATGCCGCATTGGTGCGTCGCACCATATGTCTAAATTTCTTTTACCGCGTAAGTTGTAAAGACTTGCTGCCGTCCCCCAACTTTTTTAGTCCTTTGGACCTATATGAATACACCATACCAACGGCTCACCGAGTGCGCCGACATCACCGAGCTACGGCCAAGACTCCACGCGCTGTGCTCAAGCTTCGGCTCCCTTTCCCGGCTGGACATCCTGCCCGCCACCCAGGCGGGCAAGCGCCAGGCTCTGTGCTTTTTGCGCATGGACACGGCCGAGCAGGAGCGTCGGCTCATGAACGAGCTGGGCGTTGGGCGGTTCGGCGGTGACCTCGTTGTTGTTGTCGACCTGAAGGCCGGGGACGCCAATAACAGCACTTTCAGGCCATCCAGTTCCCGCAACCCGGCCCCGCAGGAGCGGGCGCTCTCCCAGTAAAAAAACCAACTCCCCCCCATGAAAAACATTCTTATCGTCTCGGGAACGCGTCCCGAAATCATCAAGCTCGCCCCCCTGTACCACGCCCTGAAGGAGGCCCCATGGGCGAGCGTGAAGTGGCTGCACACGGGTCAACACACCGACATGGCCCAGCAAATCCTCGACTGCTTCGACGTGGTGGCGGACATCACGCTGGAGCGTCGCGGCACCAATCTGCTGGATTTCAGCACCGGTTGCCGGGAGCAGCTGGAAGCCGTCATGACGCAGCAGGAGTGGTCGCTGGTGATTGTTCAGGGCGATACTGAAAGCGCTTTTCAGGGCGCACTTGCCGCTTTCTACAACCGCGTGCCCGTGGCGCACGTTGAGGCGGGTCTTCGCACCTACAACCTCAGCCGCCCCTTCCCCGAAGAAGGCTTGCGCCAGATGATCAGCCGCCTGACGCGGTTTCACTTTCCCCCAACACAGCGTTCCCAGGCCGCATTGCAGGCTGAGGGCATTGCCGATGAACACATTTATTTGACCGGCAACACGGTTATCGACGCGCAGCAATGGACATGTGCCAACCGCGGCGTCCAGCGCAAGGTGGAGGGCCGGGGCCATATGCTGGTCACCGTGCACCGCCGCGAAAATTGGGGCAATGACGTTGCCGAAATCTGCCAGGCCATTGCTGAAATTGCACGCCAGCAGCCTGATTTGCAGATTCTCTTCCCGGTTCACCTCAACCCAGTCGTCAAGGGACCGGTCAATGAAATTCTGGCCGGCATTCCCAATGTCAAGCTGACTGCCCCGCTGGATTACACACAGATGCAGCAAGCCCTGGCGGACGCTTGGCTGGTCGTCACCGACTCGGGCGGTCTGCAAGAAGAAGCACCGACCTTCGGCGTGCCTGTGCTTGTGGTGCGTGAGGAAACCGAGCGCCCTGAAGCCGTGGAAGCGGGTTGTGCGCTGATCATCGGACCCACGCGCCGCGCCATTGTGGACGAGGTCACGCGCCTGACCAACGACGTGCAGGCCTATACACGCATGTCACAGGCGGGCAATCCGTTTGGCGATGGCACTGCCTCCAGGCGCATTGTCGACGTGCTGGCTGAGAGCTTTGCTTCAGCCAAGCCGGTGGCGCAGCCTGCAATGGCCTGATTCGTTTTTCCAGGAGCCCCACCATGCAAGCTGTTCCCCCTGTATTCCGCACTCTTCTTGCTTTTGCTGCCAACTTGATGCGACAACCCCGCGCTTTGCTGGCTGCAGCAATCGCTTGGTTAATGGTGTCCGTACCGGCCCTTGCGCAACCTGATGATGCGGGTGGACTGGTGCCTACGTTCAAGGACTACCCTATTGCGGCAGTCATGGCGTGGATGCTGTTCATTATTGTGATCATCATGACGCTGTATGGCATACGTCATTTCATGTTCACCATGAACCGGTTGACTGGCAAGCAGCGCCATCCGTACATCGACATCTCGGTGGCCAGCTGGCCCCAGATCACCGTGTTTATTGCCGCCCACAACGAAGAAAAGGTGGTTTCCGGTTGTATTGAAGCCCTGCTCAACACCGACTACCCGCATGACAAGCTCAAGATCATTCCCGTCAATGACCGTTCAAAGGATTCGACCGGCGCGATCATTGACGACTACGTAGCGCGTTACCCCTCACGCATTTCCCCCTTCCACCGCACCAGTGGCAAGGCTGGCAAATCTGCGGCGCTGAAAGATGCGCTGCATTTCGCCGAAGGTGACATTTGCATTATTTTTGATGCCGACTACGTGCCGGGTCGCGGCCTGCTCAAGCAGCTGGTCGCACCGTTTTTCGACCCTGAAGTCGGCGCCGTGATGGGCCGCGTGGTGCCTGTTAACAGTGGCGCCAATTTGCTGACCCGCATGCTGGACCTGGAACGCTCGGCCGGTTATCAGGTGGACCAACAGGCGCGCATGAACATGAACCTGATGCCCCAATATGGCGGTACGGTGGGCGGCGTGCGCTTGTCGGCAGTGGAAGCTGTTGGCGGCTGGCACGACGACACGCTGGCTGAAGACACGGACATCACCTTCCGTTTGATGTTCAACGGCTGGAAGACCGTCTATACCAACCGTTCAGAATGTTATGAAGAGGTGCCTGAGGAATGGCCTGTCCGTATCAAACAGGTCACCCGCTGGGCCAAGGGCCACAACCAGGTGATGGCGCGCTACTGGTGGAAGTTTGCAACCAGTCCTTACCTGACCCTGGGTCAGCGCATTGACGGTCTGCTCCTGCTGTTTGTATTTGTCATTCCGCTCATTATGCTTTTGGGCTGGTGCCTGGCGCTGGGGCTGTATTTTGCCAACGCCGGCTCGCTGCTGTCGCAACTGATCCCCATCTTTGCCCTGATGATTTACGGCACGCTCGGTAACTTTGCCGCCTTCTTTGAGATTGTGGTTGCCGTGCTGATTGATGGAAACCGCAGGCGCCTGCGCCTTCTGCCCTTCAACATGCTTGGCTTTCTGGTCAGCCTGTTTGCTATCTCCGGCGCTGTCTGGAGCCTGATGATGGACCGCGTGCTCAAGCGTGAGATGGTCTGGGACAAAACCATTCGTTACCGTGAAAAGGCTGTGAAACCATGACACCCTCCCTGATGACCTATCTCGCGTTTGCAGTTGTCTGTCTGTTACTGCTGACACTGCCATTCATACCGGCATTTCGCGAATGGTTGCGCCCGACCGACCTGGCGGCGCTACCTGTCTCGGCCAACTACACGGCGGACATTGACCATTTTGCCCGCCGCTTGCACGCAGACGTTTCGGCCAAGCTGGGACGCGGCGACGCCACCGGTTACGAGGACTTTGATTTTGTCAATGACTCGCTGCAGGACATGGACTGGGGCAAAGCAAAGAAGCGGCTCATTTCACGCCGCAGCATCGACAGCGCCAGCGCCATCAGCAGCGTGCAGCCTGTGTACGTGGATGGCAACATCCGCGCAGGTTCCGAGTCTGCTTTCTCCGCGCTGTACGCCACGGGTGACATTGATCTGGGCGGCTCTGCCAGGATTCAGGACTGGGCCCACGCAGACGGCGTGGTCAGGCTCGGACAAAAAAGCGCAGCACTGCGCCGCGTTTCTGCCGGCACCGCCATCGAACTGGGCAATGAAGCCTGGTTTGAGCGACTGAATGCGCCGACTTTGCGTTTTGGCACTGTCAAACCGGGCCCAACCCCGCCGACGGAAGACGAACAAACGCCCGAAAGTTATGCCGACCTGCCTGATGCCATTCAGCAAACCCCCGCGCTGTTTCTGATTCGTGGCGACTGCGCGCTCCCTCCCGCACGTGTTTACCGCGGGTCTCTCGTGGTCACCGGCTTTCTCACCATTGGTGCAGGGACAACCGTGATTGGCGATATCAAGGCGCGTGACGGTGTGAGTATTGGCCACCGTGCAAGCGTGCAGGGTGCCATCACTTGCGAAAAGCGGATTTATCTCTTCAAGGACTCCCGCGCTGTTGGTCCGGTCGTTGCCGAAGGGGACATCCTGATTGGAGCCAGTGCAGTTGTGGGTTTGCCTGAAGCGCCCACCACGGTTAGCGGCATGAATGTCATTGTTGAGGATGGCGTAACCGTACACGGCACGCTCTGGGCTCACGAAATCGGAATGGTCAAGGCCGCATGAAGTTCAAGTCGATTCTTCTGCGCTGCTTTTTAGTGGTGGCGTTTGCGCAGACATCGCTTGCGGCTGCGTCGCCACGCCTGGAACTCAGTGGGTACATGGATGACAGCGGCGCCATCAGTGTGCTGCATGGAGGAGATTCGGCCGACCCTTACTTTGCCATGCAGGCACTGTTGTTGGCGCACGAAAACGGGCTGAATATTGAAGCCCCCGCTGAAAAGTTTGCGAACTGGATGGCGCCCAAACAGAAGCCCGATGGAACCTTTGACAGGTTCTGCAAGGGCGCTGACAAGCAGTGGGTGTCCTGCAAACCGGCAGATGCCGATGACTCGCTCCTGGCGATGTGGATGAAGCTGCTGGACACCATGCCGGCCATGTTGAACAAGGACCCGGCGCTGATGAAAAGTTATGTTCGCAGCAAGGCTTCGCTCGACAATCTTTATCAGCCGTCCCGCGGGATCTATATGGTGTCACCGGTGTACCTTCACGGGCTCTTCATGGACAACCTGGAAGTGTGGTCGCTCAAGGCACACAACAACCAGGCCCGGCGCGCCGTAGAGGCTGACAAGCTGGCCAAAGGTATCAAAAATACCTTTTGGGATCCGGTGAACAAACGCTTCTTGGTGTCAACACAGCTGGAGCAGCGGTCCGAAAAGCCCGCCTTTTACCCGGATCATGTCGCGCAAATTTTCCCCCTGATGGTGGACTTTCCGCTGGTCCCCGGCGACGCACGCTCCTACTACCGGAACTGGATGCGTGATCACCGCGCGATGTGGCTGGATCAGGGCAAGAAAGATTACCCGTGGGGCCTTGTCGCCGTGCTGGCGGTGCGGCAGAACGACAAGACCAGCGCCGGCTGCTGGTTGCGTGAAGCTGCGCCGCTGCGCCACTCTTCACGTTGGGCGGTCACGGACGAGACTTCGTATCAGATCCTGCTGAGCAAAGGAGTCACGCCGGCTTCCGAAAAGGCGGCCTGCGCATAAGTTTTGAATGTGCGTAAGCGCACGAATGAGGTTGAGGAAGTTCTCGTTTAGGTCAGTTTGTTGATAATTTTTTAGAGGGAATCATGTTGAAAAACATTTCATTTATTTTGGGCGCCGCATTGGTCGCCGCGAGCCCCGTTTGGGCCCAGTCATCAGCTCCCACACAGGGCGCCCTGATTCCCGCACCACCGGTGCAACCGGCGCAAGACGAAATACGCAGCCTCGAGCTCAGCGCTGGCACGCAAAGCCTGAGCAACAATTTGGGCAACTGGGGTGATGTGACGCTCAAGGGTGCATACGGCGCCGGCAAACATCTGTTTCAGGGGGAGCTGTCGGGGCACCGCCGGTTTAACAAGGATGGTGTTTATGTGGGCGTGAGCGACACCTACACATTTAATGAAGACTGGTATGGATCGCTCGCCGTTGGAGCGGGTGATGGGGCTTTTTATCTGCCGAAGTACCGGATGGATGCGACCGTGTATCGCAAGTTCCTTCCCAACCGAAACCTTGTGGGTTCGGTGGGTGTGGGTTATTACAAGGCACCTGACGTCTATTCGGACCGGAGTTTGTCGCTCGGCGTGGCTTACTACTTTGACCAGCCCTGGATTTTGGAAGGCGGGGTCCGCTTCAACCGCAGCAACCCCGGTTCGGTCGATACCCAGCAGCAATTTGTAGCGGTGACCTACGGCCGCGCCAAGCAGAATCTTGTCACCGCGCGTTATGGCTGGGGCGAAGAGGGTTATCTTGCCATCGCTGCCAACACGCAACTCGTCAACTTCAAAAGCCGCGAAGCCAGCATTGCCTGGCGCCACTGGTTGAACAGCCAGACCGGCGTGATGGTGGGTGCAAACCGCTACAGCAACCCTTCGTATCGCCGCACGGGCTTCACCGTTGGCATTTTTCATGACTTTTAATCGTTGACTCACCCGCCATGAACGCAACAACCCACCCTATCTCCGAGCAGGTTCGTGAACACGACCAGGCTTTCAACACCTCGTTTACCGCCGCCAGACAGTTGCGGGATCGTGATGTAAAGGTCCGGCCACACCGCTCCATCTCGCCTTTGAAGGTAACACCCTGGCTGCTGATTCAGGGGATTGTTTTGCCGCTTATCTTTTGCGGGCTGCTCTTGACGTTCAAGCCGCAGCTTCTTGAATTCTGGCGTGAGTGCATCCTTTTTTGGTCCAGGGCTCTCGACTTGCCATTTGGCCTTTCGACACGTCTGAACCAGGCGGGGCAATATGCGCTGCGCCTGTCAGGCAACGCCGAGTCGGGAGCCATGCCGAGCACCTTTAACGTCATCGTGACGACCGTTATCACGCTGATTATCCTTGCGCTGACCTTCCGCATGAATAACGCCAAGCTACCGCTGAAGTACCCCCTGCGAATTGCCGCAGTGGTGCAGCTTTTCACGCTGGCGTATTTCTGGTTTTCGCCGTCGGACTTTCCGTACACGATTGCCCGTCACAGCGAAGAGCTGATGACCATCGGCTATGTCGTGATGTTGTCCACGCCGGTCATGCTGGCGGTGGGTTACTACATCCTGAACCAGTCGCTGGTGCTGAAGGTTTTTCACACCATTCTGATCCTGGCCTTTTTCGTGATCATGGTGCCCCACCAGGTCCTGGTGCAGGCCTTCATCATGCAGCACCTGTCGGTGCTGTTCATGCCTCTGCTTTACATCTGCTTCGGCGCGGTGTTCGACGCGCTGGTGTTTGTGGCGCTGTATTCCTGGGCGGTGAGTTCGGCGCCCGAAGACGCAACAATCTAATCTAGCAAAAGGCCGGTTTTCCGGCCTTTTTTTTTCCTCAGTAGCGAACGCTGCAAACCTCAAGCGCATTCAGGCCGTGGTCGTTGATGACATAGCCGCCCGTTCCGTCCTCATCCAGAAAACCGTGTTTCATGAGGGAAGCCACTGTTTTCTGGCCATGGGCGCGGGTTTTGTACGGTTGAGGTAGTTTTCGCTCCGCCGTCGGCACGCCGACGATACGAAAACCGTAACGTGCGTCTTCCAGGCACTCGTACTGCTTGTAGGTCAAAATTTTGATCGGCAACGCACCGGTGGTTGTGCCGCTCCACTGAAACTCCGGTGGAATGTAGCTGACCCGATAGGCACTGTCTTCAGGCTCGGCCTGCGGCACAGGCGCGGCCACAGCCGGAGGCGCGGGGCCCCGGCGCCGGTAGACGTAAAAAACGACGGCGCCCAGCATTGCCAGCAACAACAGAACAAGCAATGCGAAATCCACGACGCCCTCTCAAATGATTTGCGTCATTATCGCCATAAGGGGAAAAACCCTCATGGGGTTTGAAACCGCAGTTCGTATTGCGCATCGTCCATGTAACGATCCGTGCCAAACGCGGCCTCCAGCGCGGCTTTCTCCGCAGCTTCCCATTGATCCGCCACAACCTGCTCGGATGGTGTGAGATCCCAGGGCCTTGCCTGCTCGCCGTACATCTGCAACAGGCGGAGATATGCGTGGTACACCGGTGCTACCAGATCTGCAGCGCCCAGAGCGTCATCGAGTGCCACGGAAAAACGCCGCGCTGCCGCAGCGCGTTCTGCATCCGATATATCTTCAGCACTGAAAATCCTGACGGTGTAAGGCATGGCTACAAGTCTATGGCATCCGACTGTGCAATCTATTTTGTAGCGCGAGGGCCTGATCTGGCGGGACTCGTGAATTCTTTTCGTTACTAAACTTGCATTGCTGGTGGCGACTTTTAAAAGACGTGTTCGTACCATCGGTTCTTTTTTGAAGGAATCAACATGGCAATGCAATCACCGTTCTTTGGCAAGCGCGACAATGAGCCAACACCTCTCCGTCAGGGTAGCCCCAACCCCAATCCCTATGCCAACGGCCCGGTGTCGAGCAACAACAGTACGCAATCCGCGGCGGCGCCCGCAGCGACTTCCAGTGCATCAAACGGCAGCGCCCCTCGCGAGGGCGGCAGCAAGCTGACGGTGGGTCCGAACATCAAACTTAAGGGCGTGGAGATTACCGATTGCGACACCCTGGTTGTGGAAGGTCTGGTTGAGGCCACGATGGACTCGCGCGTCATCCAGATTTCCGAGCGTGGTGCGTTCAAGGGCTCTGCCGAAATCGACATTGCTGAAATTCATGGGGAGTTTGATGGCAACCTCACCGTGCGCCAGAAGCTGGTGATTTATGCAACGGGCAAAGTCACCGGAAAAATTCGCTACGGCAAATTGGTGATCGAAGAAGGCGGGCAACTTGCAGGTGAAATCCTGTTTGGGGCTGTGGGCACGCCAAAAGCCGCACTGGTGGGCAAGCAGGGATTGCAGGCCGCCTGATCCAGCGTTCTTTCAGTCTGCGGTCCTAGCCAGAGGCCTGCAGGCGAAACGCGGCCTTGCGTGATCCAACCTGCACCCCGTTGGCGTTAATGATGGCTTCGGCTCGCCAGGGCCGCAACTCTTCGCGCTGTGCGTCGTCAAGCCATCCGAGCTGGTCCAGCACTTCGACCGTGGCGGCATGGAGCGCGACTTTGTTTCCATCGATGATTTTGATGGCGATCGCTTCGCCCCGGCTTTTGCTCCCCAGCACCTGCACGCCGTCTGCCCCGATCTTGCTCACCCAGTCGCCACGGCCGGCGCGCATGAAAGCCAGATCATTGCGTCCTGTACCGGAGCCCATTTCAGGGTGCCCGGTTATGGCTTCGCCCAGCTGGAAAAAGCTTTCGCCAAACTCGGGATCGGCTTTCCCGCTGGCCAGTCTCGCGTAGCTCAGGGCGAGGTTTGCCAGAGGCATGGCGTAGTTGGGCGCGGAGCAACCGTCAATCCCCATCTGCAGTGCGCGCTCCGGAAGCTGCGCAACGCGGGCCACGTCGCGAACAATTGCTGTCTGCAATGGGTGTTGCGGATCAAGGTAGCTCTCCAAAGGCAAACCGTGCTGAACGCAATAGGCCAAAAAACCTGCATGCTTGCCACTGCAGTTGTTGTGCCGTTCGTCATAGGGTCCGGTGCTGGCAGTCGTAATGCCCAGCTCCGTAAAAATAGGTGCATGGCAGCCGCACCGCAGACTTTTGCGTGTCAGCCCGGTTTTGTCGAGCATGTCTTGCACCTGTTCGACGTGAAAGTCTTCTCCGTTGTGACTGGCGCAAAGCAGCGCAATCTGCTGCTGTGAAAATCCAAAGTTCTGCGGCCCGCCCGATGCGACAAAGGGCAGGGCCTGAAACGCCTTGAGTGTTGAGCGCGAAAAGGTCAGCCAATGCGCATCGCCGGCGTGGGCAAGCAGGGTGCCACGGGTATTGACCACGGCAATCGAGCCGAAATGCTGGCACTCCAGGGTAGAGCCACGGGTTTGTTCAATCAAGGGCACAAGTGTCATGCCTGTCATTGTGCCCACGTTGGTGGGACGCCGCCCTAAAAACGCGGCAAGTCCGGGTGTTTGATTTGCCCGCCGCGCACCAGCATTTTTCCGTACTCGGCGCAACGCTGCAATGTTGGTATCACCTTGCCCGGGTTGAGCAGGCCTTTGGGGTCAAACGCGCGCTTGACGCCGAACATCTGTTCGTTTTCAGTGGCAGAAAACTGCACACACATGGAGTTGAGTTTTTCAACGCCCACACCATGTTCGCCGGTGACCGTGCCGCCCATGGCCACGCTGGTTTCCAGAATGTCGGCGCCAAACAGCTCGCAGCGATGCAGCTGGTCGGCATCGTTTGCATCAAACATGATCAGGGGGTGGAGGTTGCCATCGCCGGCGTGAAACACATTGGCGCAGCGCAGGCCGTATTTTTTCTCCATTTCCTGAATCGCCAGCAAGATGTCGGCCAGGCGTTTGCGCGGAATGGTGGAGTCCATACACATGTAGTCAGGGCTGATACGGCCTGAGGCCGGAAAGGCATTTTTGCGGCCGCTCCAGAACTTCAGGCGCTCGGCTTCGTTCTGGCTCACTGCAATGGCGGTGGCACCGCAGCGCCTCAGCACCTCGCTCATGCGGCCAATTTCTTCTTCCACTTCTTCAGGCGTGCCGTCGCTTTCGCACAGCAAGATCGCCTCAGCGCTGAGGTCATAACCTGCGTGCACAAAATCCTCAACCGCTGCGGTCATCGGTTTGTCCATCATCTCCAGCCCAGCTGGAATGATGCCCGCGGCTATCACCGCTGCCACCGCGTCACCCGCTTTGCGCAGGTCGTCAAAGCTGGCCATGATGCAGCGCGCGAGGATGGGTTTGGGTACCAGCTTCACAGTGACTTCCGTCGTGACCGCCAGCATCCCCTCGCTGCCGACCACCACCGAGAGCAGGTCGTAGCCGGGGCAATCCAGAGCTTCGCTGCCAAACTCGACCTCTTCGCCTTCAACGGTGAAACCTTTGACCTTGAGCACATTGTGCAGGGTCAGCCCGTATTTAAGGCAATGCACGCCGCCGGAGTTTTCGGCGACGTTGCCGCCTATGGTGCAGGCGATCTGGCTGGATGGGTCGGGTGCGTAGTACAAGCCGAGCGGCGCCGCGGCTTCGCTGATGGCCAGATTACGCACGCCACCCTGAACCACGGCCGTACGGCTGGCGGCATCCACCTTCAAAATCTTGTTGAACTTGGCCAGCGAGAGCGTGACGCCCAACTTGTGCGGCATAGCGCCGCCGGACAGGCCGGTGCCCGCACCGCGCGCCACGACGGGCACGTCCAGCGCGTGGCAGGTGCGCAGCACAGCCTGCACCTGGTCATAGGTTTCTGGCAGCGCCACCACCAGCGGACGCTGGCGGTAGGCCGTCAGGCCGTCACATTCGTAGGGGGTGGTGTCTTCGCTGGTCCAGAGCAAGGCATGGGCCGGCAGCACGGCCGACAGGGCGCGTGTGACTTGGGCCTGGCGCTCCGCCCGGTCCAGGACATCGGCGGCAACGGGTGCGTTCATATGCGAATCCTTCAATTGCGTGTTGTTGCACCCTACGCCCGGCTTTGCCCGCCCGGGTGGTGCACTGGCTCCACTGTAGGCGGTACGGCCGCGCCCGGATGGATCTTTTTTTCCAGGGAAACTGAAATTTATTACGCTATTATTTTGATAGCTGTTAGCGCCCGTGCAACATGGGCTGCAGCCCATTTTCATCATCAGAAAAGGGTTTCGGTCACAAATGTGTTCGCCTGGCTGTCTAAAGGAAGGCAGGCCCGTGCTGTCTGCCTAACCCAAGGCTCCAAAATGAAAATCATTGCCCCCGTGACATTTGCCCTGCTTGCCACTGCGCAAGCCGTATCCGCGCAGACCGCTCCAGAGCCGGCGCCAACGCCTGTGGTCACCCTCGTTAACGTGCCCATGCCCTGGTATGCGCCGCCTGCCCTGATCGTCAGCAAGATGCGGGCAACCGTGCAGCAGTACGAAAAGCTACCCGGCCTGGCTTTCAAAATGTATTCGCTCACGCAGGAGGGCCGCCAGTTTGGCGGCATTTACCACTGGCAGGGCCGCGCCACAGCAGAGGCCTGGTTTAGCGCGGCGTGGTTCGAGCGCGTTCAAAAAGAGCGTGGCGTTGCTGGCCAGGTGACCTATTTTGAGGCACCAGTCACTGTCTCCAACCAGGCGCCCGCCGCGCTGGGCAGTTCTGACAGTTCCACTGTCGCGACTCTTGTCCTGCTGCCCGCGCAGGCGGGCGTCACGCGGCAGCGTCTGGCGGAAGAATTCCGCGCCGCCGTGCCGACCTATCAAAAGGTGCCGGGCTTGCTGGTCAAACATTTCGTCATCGACGCTGACGGTCGTTTTGGTGGCATCTATCTTTGGAAGGACAAGGCCAGTGCCGAGCAGTGGTTCAGCGCCGCCTGGCGACAGCGCGCCCGTCAGACCTACGGCGCCGAGCCTGCCATGGCGTGGTTCGACACGCCTATCCTCACCCCCAGCGTGCTGGTGGAGAATCGGCTTGCTGCAGCGAAGCCCGCTACTGCCCACCCATGAAAATTCCTGTCCTTCCCACGACGCTGATTCAACGCGCCAAAAACGGCGACATCGAAGCGCTTGACGCTTTGCTGCACGGCATTCAGCCGGGCGTGTTTAATCTGGCGGTCCGCATGCTGGGCAACCGCGAGGATGCCCGCGACGCTACGCAGGAAATCCTGCTCAAGGTCACCACCCACCTTGCAACTTTCCGTGGCGAAGCGGCGTTCAACACCTGGGTCTACCAAGTAGCGCGCAACCATTTGCTGTCGGCTTCCACGCGCAGCCGGGAGCCGCCCGAGGTATCGCTTGAAAACCTGGGCGAGCACCTGCGCGCGGGACTGGAGCTGGGGCATTCCACCTGGCAGGATCGTGTGCTCACGCCAGAAGAGAAAGCCTCCTCACGCGAGATGGCCGTTGCCTGCACCCAGGGCATGCTGATGCGCCTGGACCGCGAGCACCGGCTTGCCTATGTGCTCGACGTCGCGTTTGGCTTGCCTTCGGCTCAGGCGGCCGAGGTACTGGGCATTGGCGCGGCCGCGTACCGCAAGCGACTGTCACGCGCGCGCCAGGCGCTGCAGGGCGTCTCAAGCAGCGTGTGCGGCATGGTCAACGCGCAAGCATCCTGCCGCTGCGAAAAGCAGGTGCATGCCGTAACTTTGCACAGCGCAGCGGGTGGCGTGCGCCCGGGTCTGACCATGAGCCTGGAGCGTGCGGAACGTGAGGCTGCAAGCCAGGCGCTGGACGAGGTCATGGCGTTGGGCGACATCGCAGAAGTGATGCGCAGCCACCCGGATTACCAGGCGCCTTCGGCCCTGGCGGCTGGTATTCGCGCGGTGCTGGTGTCCTACGGGCAGGTCAACCAGGATCGTCTCAATTGACATGTAGCAATTAGCTATGAAAATCATAGCTAATTGCGCGCATGGCTAAAGGGCGAAGTGCCCAAAACGTGCTCAAAAAACTGCGGGGCGTTACGAAAGTGACTTTTTCAGCCACTCCGCAAAGGCCGCGCATTCCCAGCGGTCCATCATGCCGGTGCGCCAGCACAAGTAGTGCGCATGCGGGCTGGGCACGTTGCGATCAGAAATGCGCTCCAGCGTGCCGTTGTCCAGCCAGGGTGCGCCCAGTTTGAGTCGCACCAGCGCAATTCCCAGGCCTTGAGCTGCGGCGTCGCACATCAGGCCAATGTCATTAAAAGAGGAGCCTTCTCCGGGCTCGCCCGCGTCAACGCCGTGAGCCAGGAACCAGGTGCGCCAGGGCTCCAGGGGGCTTTTGATCAGCTTGGCTGCCAGCAGCTCCTCAATGCTGTCAAAAGGCCCGTTGGCGCGGATAAAAGCGGGCGAGGCCAGCGGCGTGACTTCGTCCGTCATCAGGCAGCTGTGCTCAACGTCCGCATAACGACCGGTGCCAAAACGGATCATCAGATCGGCGTCTTCAGCCACCACGTCGAGCAGAGGGATGGAGACCTGCAAGGTGAGGTCAATCTCCGGATAGGCATCCAGAAATCCGCGCAGCCGAGGCATCAGGACCGAGCGCGAAAAAGTGGGGGTCACCGCCACTCGCAGTTTGCGTTTGCCCTGTGGGTTGTCGGTTCCGGGAAAGCGCTCAAGGATGGCCAGCCCTTCGCGCACATGGGCCAAGTACTCGCTGCCCTCGGTGGTCAAAGAAAAATCAGACCGACCAAACAGTTTGGTGCCAATGATTTGCTCCAGCTGCTTGACGCGGTGGCTGACTGCGCTGGGGGTCACATTGAGTTCATCCGCCGTCTGCGTCACGCTGCGCAGTCGTGCCAAGGCTTCGAAAGTCAACAGGCATTGAATGGGCGGGATGCGGGACGCGGTCATTCTTATTTCCGTTCGCCCTGAGCTTGTCGAAGGGCATGTCCCGGCTTCGACAGGCTCAGCCCGGACGGATGGCAGATCATTTGAAGATCACCGTTTTGTGCCCGTTGAGCAGCACACGATGCTCGCTGTGCCACAGCACAGCCCTGGCGAGAACCTGGCTTTCGGTGTCGCGGCCCATGGCAGTCAGGGCCTGCACGGTTTTGCTGTGATCGGCCCGGGCAACATCCTGCTCGATGATCGGACCCTCATCCAGCTCCGCGGTGACATAGTGGGCCGTCGCGCCTATCAGCTTGACACCGCGCGCGTGCGCCTGATCGTAGGGGCGAGCGCCCTTGAAGCTGGGCAGAAAAGAGTGGTGGATGTTGATGGCGCGGCCAGCCAGCTTGTGGCACAGCTCATCGCTCAGAATTTGCATGTAGCGCGCCAAAACCACCAGCTCGGCGCCTTCGGACTGAATGATGTCGTACTGCTGTTTTTCGGCAGCCGCTTTGGTCTCAGCGGTGACGCGAATGTGGTGAAAAGGCACCTTGTAGCTGGCGGCCAGTTGCGCAAAGTCCTTGTGGTTGGAGACCACAGCGCGGATGTCCAAAGGCAGCAGGCCGGACTTCCAGCGGAACAGCAGGTCATTCAGGCAATGGCCTTCCTTGCTCACCATGATGACGGTGCGCATGGGCTGCGTCGCCTGGTGCAGACTCCAGCGCATGTCAAACAGCATGCCCAGCACGCTGACTTCTTCTTTCAGGGCCTCAAAGCCAAATTGCGCACATGAAAAACTCACCCGCATGAAAAACAGGCCAGTCGCATCGGCGTCGGTATCGTCCCGTTTGTCGTCGCTGAACTGGGCGGCTTCCAGGATGTTGCCGCCGCGCTCGAATAGAAAGCCAGAGACTGCGTGAACAATTCCGGGCCGGTCTGGGCAGGACAGGGTGAGGATATAAGTAGGGCTCATGGGGGATGAATTGTCGCAGGTGCCGCGCGTTGCGGTGCGCGCGCCCTGCAGATTGTTTGCCCGGAGTGCCAGAATGCATCAGACGCTGCCAAACTTGGCTGCCGCTCACTTCAAAAGCAGGAGACTATTCAATGGCTTATCAAGACTTCAACATGGACCACCAGTGGTTGCCCTTCACGCCCAACCGCAGCTTCAAGAAAGACCCCCGAGTGTTTGTAGCGGCCGACGGCATGTTTTTCACCACCCACGACGGCAAGCAGGTGCTGGACGGCATCTCCAGTCTGTGGTGCGTAGGTGCCGGGCACAACCGCAAGCCGATTAATGAGGCCATTAAAAAGCAGCTGGACACGCTTGACTATGCGACCGCCTTTCAGGCCAGCAATGACCAGGCCTTCAAAGCTGCGGACATGATTGCCGCCATGGCGCCGGGCGATTTGAACCAGGTGCTGTTTTGCAACTCTGGCTCCGAGGCGGCAGACACTTCCTTGAAAGTAGCGCTGGCTTACCACCGCGCACGCGGCGAGGGGCATCGCAACGTCTTTATTGGCCGCGAGAAGGGCTACCACGGCGTGGGGTTTGGCGGCATGAGTGTGGGCGGCATTCCGGCCAACCGCAAGGTTTACGGATCGGCCTTGTTGCCGCGTGTGGACCACATGCGTTTTATCCACGACCCGGTCAACCACGCCTACATCAACGGGGCCGAGCCTGAGTGGAAAGAAGACATCCTGCTGGAGCTGGAGCAGCGCATTTTGCCGCTGCACGACCCGAGCAATATTGCCGCGGTGATTGTGGAGCCGGTCTCCGGTAGTGCGGGCTGGTATCTGCCCCCCAAGGGTTATCTCAAGCGGCTGCGCGAGATTTGCGACAAACACGGCATCCTGCTGATCTTTGACGAAGTGATCACCGGCTTTGGCCGTTTGGGCGTTAACTTCGGGGCGGACTACTACGGCGTGGTTCCAGACATGCTGAACTTCGCCAAGTGCGTCACCAACGGCGTGATTCCGCTGGGCGGGGTGGTGTGTACCGATCGCATCTACAACACCATGATGGAGGCCAACGCCAACAGTCCCGATCATGCAGTCGAGTTTTTTCACGGCTACACCTATTCAGGCCACCCGGTCGCGTGTGCGGCGGCCATCGCCACCCTGAATTTGTTCAAAGAGGAAAACCTGTTTGAACGTGCCGGCCAGATGGGCAAGGTTCTGGGCGATGCGATGCACGGCAGCTTCAAGGGCCTGCCCAATGTGATTGGCATTCGCAGTCTGGGTCTGGCCGGTGCGGTGGAGCTTGCGCCACTGGCAGGTGCGCCGGGCAAACGCGCTTACGACATCTTCATGGATTGCTTCAAACACGGCGTGCTGGTGCGGCCCGCTGCAGACAACATCGTGATCTGCCCACCCTACATCGTGGAGCGAGAGCATATTGACCGCATCGTCAATGTGGTTGCAGATTCGATCCGAAAAAATGCCTGACGCCGCGGCAAGCCTGCGCTACTTCGGCGCGGGCTTGGGTAGCACGTCCTTGCAGTAGTCCCGCTCGGCCAGGGCGGGTGTTTCCCACTCCGTATCAAAGGAGCTTGTATCGCCAGCGTTGCGCGCAGGCCCTGCCCGCAGTTGCACGGTTTTGATTTTTGTTCCCTGGGGCAGATGCTGCGGTACGCCCAACAGCCGGTCCACATGGCCGCTACCGGCCAGCAGCACAACCACTTTGCCCGGCAGCATGGCTTGTTCAATGGTGCGCGCCATGCTGATGTCGCGGGCAATCTGGATGCGTGTCATCGGTGAAATCTGACTCTCGGGCAGCAGGCCGCAGTGGCCCGTGCGTATCAGCTGTTGTTGTGCTTTCAGTGCTGGTCCAGCCAGGCGCTGATCCAGCCGGATGTCTGCCATCGTGTCTCGCATCTGCGCTGTCGGCAGGTTGGCGCCCATCACCGGCACGCCTGCTTTGACGGCAGCCATGATGGCGGGCCCATAAGCGAGCCAGGGCCAGGCTTTGTTGTTCCAGCCCAGCGCATCCTGTACCTGAAGCTGCGTGCTGTTGGATTTAAGCGAGGCGGTGCTGCGTCCGGCATCGGCCATCTCGATGGCTACCGCTCCCAGCTGTCCCTTGACGGCCAGGTGCTCGATCACCTGTCGATGAATGTGTTGGTGTTCGTCCGCGTCATGCTGCTCGCCGAGCATCAAAACGTCGGTGGGCAGCAAGGCGTCGGTGCGTGCGGTTACATCGGTAGGCGCATGCGGAAAGAGCCGGGGCTCCGGCACGCTGGCGCAGGCAGCCAGCATGACAAGAAGGGTTGCACAGCTCCCGCGAGCCAGTAGCCTGATGGGCAGCTCAGTGAAGCGAGACAGGGGTGTGCGCCAGTTCGGCATATCCTTCAAGGGTATCTTCAATTTCTTCCTGTGTGGGGATGTTTTTTTGCCAGGCGGTCACACGCTCCTGAAACATCTCGGCCCACGAGCCGTCCAGATACACCTCTTTGCCTGAGCGTTTGTCGACAATTTCAAAGCCGTGGCGAGCCAGCTGGGGCTGGGTTGGCACAGGTGCAGAGTCCTCAAGCGCATTGGCATGGATCTGCACCACCACAAAAGATTCGGAGTCGTAGAGCATTTGCATAGATGTTTGGTCCTTACTCATCAGATAACAACGAGTGGGCCAAGTTCAAGGCCCACAGGGTAAATCCGAGGAATGCCAAAAAAATCACCGAATTGCGGCTCAACACGGAAAAATTCATGGTTTTTCTGCTGCGCGCAGCTGCTGGTCAACGTAGTCGCCGTTGTGCTGGGTAATTCGGTTGCGCACCGGTAACCATGACACAGACGGTGCAAACCATATCTCCAGAGTCTGATCGTAGTCACCTTGCGGTTTGCGGGTGAGCTTCAGGGTACTCACTTCACCGACGGGCAAATTGAGGGTTTCTTCCGCTTCCACATTAAACGTCCAGGTGGCCGCCTCGCGCGGCCCTGCCGTGTACAGGGACACGGTACTGCCAACCGGGTATTTGCCGGGGTCGCCGGCGAGCATGCTGCCCAGTTGCAGGAAGACGCTGACGCGGTCCTGCGCACCGCGCAGCCAGGGCGCGTCCGGCGTGTTGGCGCTAAAAGATATTTTTCCTTTGTCTGCCTCAAAGTGCGCAGCACGCTCTCCGCGGGATTTGTCAGAAAAACGTGTGGGGGCCAGACCGTCTTCGTTGATTCGGCCACTGCTGGTCATGGTGCGCGAGCCCAAAAACAGGGCGCTGACAACGATCTTTGCGTTGTAGTTTGCCCCGTCATGCAGCCACTCCAGTTCGGCGCGCGCGGTGTAATTCAGATTCTTCGAGCGACCGGTCATGGCGTAAACCAGGCGTGCAGAGCCGGGAATGGAAAGTGCCACGGCCGCTGCAGGCGGCGGTGGCGTCACTTCGGCGGGGGCAAGCACCGGGGGCGGAGTGGCCGCAACGGTAGTCTCAGCCTGATCTGCAACAGGTGTCGAATTTGCTATCAATTCAGGAGCTGTTGGCGACCGTGGAGCAAGGGCGGGTGGCTTGTTTGGTCGTGAAGTGCGGGCTGGCGCCACCGTTGGAGGCGCGGGCGCTGCCGCCACCACTGCGGGTGGTTTGATCTCGATGGTTCGGGTAATGAAAGGGCGCGTCTGGATGGCATCGGGTTTGATGTGCTGGCTCCATTGCATGGGCGCCGCCTGCAACAGCAACACATGGGCCAGCAGCACCGCTGCCGTCAGCAACAGCAGCGGGCGCATGGGCGGCGCCGAGTTCATGCGGATGCGTAGCCCAGGTCGCTGCTGAGCTGGCGGGCGGCATTTGCCAGCGGCCTGGCCACGGCGCCGTCCCATGCGGGGTCAAACGTGGCAAGTGAGCCCAGCGAAACCATGCCCAGCACCAGGTGACCATCGCTGTCAAAAACCGGCGCGCAAAAACCGGCCACGCCGGGCAGCAAGGTGTCCACCACACGGGCCATGCCGCGGCGCCGAACGTCCTCCAGCACGGCTGATACCTCTGCCATGGTTTTGGGCACATCCTTGCGCGCGAGTTTTTGCATGCGGGCCAGCTCATCTTTGAGGAGCGGCGGTAAGGGGTTGTTCGACGGGTTGCTGTTGTTTGAACTCTTGTCGGTGCGGCCAGACTTTTGCGCCATGAATGCCGAAAAACATAAGCCCGTGGCCGAGGTCAGCAAGGGCATGACATCGCCCAGGCGCAGGTTGACGGTGATTGCCTGTGAAGATTCCTCCCAGTGCACGATGGTTGGCCCCTGGTTGCCCCAAACGGCCAGCGCCAGTGTCTGGCCAATCTGCTCCATCAGAGGGCCCATGCGCTGGCGGGCCAGCTTGACGCTGTCCAGCCGCGAGAGCGAAGCCAGGCCGAGCTTCAGGGCGGCGGGGCCCAGGTCATAACGGGTGCTGCCAGCGTCCTGGGTCACCAGTTGAAGACGCTGAAAGCTGACCAGGTAACGATGTGCCTTGGCGGCGCTCATCCCCGCTGTGGCAGCCAGATCGCGTAGCATGAGCGGGCCCGGCGACGCGGCCAGCACCTCCAGCAAACTGAAGCCGACTTCCACAGACTGGATACCTGCCCGCTGGGCGGGCAGGGCCTTCAAGGTTTTGGGAGCAGAAGTTTTGCGCTCTTTCATGGATTCGGCTTAAAATTAAAAATTACTTTTAGGTAAACTAATTTCACTTATCGTAACTCTGTCCCGCGCGATTGACGCACGATGGGCGGAACCAGACGCAAAATAAAAGAGGAAACGGATGAAGCTCGCCACTTATAAAGACGGCTCGCGCGATGGCCAGTTGGTTGTGGTCTCACGCGACCTGACGACGGCTCATTATGCGACCGGCATTGCCAGCAAATTGCAGCAGGTGCTGGACGACTGGAACTTCCTGTCGCCTCAATTGCAGGATCTGTACGAAACCCTGAACAACGGCAAAGCCCGCCACGCTTTCCCTTTTGACCCGGTGCAGTGCATGGCACCGCTGCCGCGCGCCTACCAGTGGGCAGACGGCTCGGCTTACATCAACCATGTGGAGCTGGTGCGCAAGGCGCGTCAATCGGAAGTGCCCGAGAGCTTTTACAAAGACCCGCTGATGTACCAGGGTGGCAGCGACGACTTCATCGGCCCCTGCGATGACGTGATCTGCCCCAGCGAAGAGTACGGTATCGATTTTGAAGCCGAAGTGGCCGTGATTACGGGTGATGTGCCCATGTCCAGCACGCCTGAGCAGGCACTCGAAGGCATTCGACTGGTGATGCTGGTCAACGATGTCAGTCTGCGCAATCTGATTCCCGATGAGTTGGCCAAAGGCTTCGGCTTTTTCCAGAGCAAACCCGCCACGGCTTTTAGCCCTGTCGCCGTCACGCTGGACGAGCTGGGCGACGCGTGGGACAAGGGCCGGGTCAACCTGACCTTGCAAAGCACGTGGAATGGCCGCAAGGTGGGCATGTGTGATGCCGGGCCCGAAATGACCTTTCATTTCGGCCAGTTGATTGCCCACGTCTGCAAGACCCGCAATGTGCGCGCCGGTTCGGTCATCGGTTCTGGCACGGTCAGCAACAAAGGGGTCGATGCCAATGGCAAGACCGACTGGCCCAAAGGCTACAGCTGCATCGCTGAAAAACGTGCAATTGAAACCATTCAGGATGGCAAGCCGTCAACCGCGTTCATGAAATACGGCGATACCATTCGTATTGAAATGAAGGGCAAGGATGGCGAGTTGGTGTTCGGCGCGATTGATCAGAAGATTGCGCCACTTAAACGCTAGAACGCCAAAACGCAAAGGGCTACGTTCCCGCGTCCACCTGCGCAATAAACAGCTTGATGCCGCGCAGCAGCATTTCAATGGAGATGGCGACCAGAATCAGACCCATCAGGCGCTCAAAGGCCATCATCACACGGTCGCCCGCCACGCGCTGAAGCCGCTCTGACAACACCAGCACCACAGCGCAGACCACCATGGTCACGCTGAGGGCCGCAACCCACTCGAGCCGCCGCGTGGGCGCCTGGGACACCAGCAACATGACGGTGGCAATGGCCGATGGGCCGGCCAGCGCTGGTATGGCCAGTGGCACGATCAGCGGTTCGCCCACCAAGGGCTCGGCCGCAGCGTGGCCACCTGGAAAGATCATGCGCAGCGCAATCAAAAACAGGATAACTGCGCCAGCAATCTGCAGCGACAGATCGCTCAGGTTCATCAGTCGCAAAAACGCATCGCCTATAAACATGAAGGTCAGCAAGATCAGAAAGGCAATCAGCACCTCACGCAGGATGACCTTCATGCGCCGCTCTGGCGCCACACCGCGCAGCGCATTGACAAACACAGGAATGTTGCCGATCGGGTCTGTAATCAGCAGCAACAAAATGGTTGCGGTGACAAAGGTGTAGGTCATGCTGCGTAAATCGCTTGCAGATCGCGGAAGCCCTTGATCTCCAGCGGGTTGCCAAACGGGTCGCAAAAAAACATGGTCCATTGCTCGCCGGGCTGGCCTGCAAACCGCAGTTGCGGAGCGAGCAGAAAATCTGTGTTGGCAGCTTGCAGCCGCTGTGCCATGGCCTGCCAGTCCGGCAGGGCCAATATCAGGCCGAAATGCGGCATGGGCACCAGGGTGTCGCCCACACGGCCGGTCCGCTCGGTCTTGAAAGGTTCGCCCAGATGCAGGGAGAGCTGGTGCCCCATAAAGTCAAAGTCCACCCAGGTGTCGGTACTACGCCCCTCGGTGCAACCAAGCACGTTGCCGTAAAAGCGGCGTGCCTCATCCAGATCGGTGACATTAAAGGCCAAATGAAACAGGCTGCGCATCCGGGCAAGGATAGCAGCCTGTCAAGTGCCAGGCTTTGCGCCCGGCCCGAAGAATCCGCGGCTTCAGACCGTCGAAGGATTGGCCGCCATGTTGTCAAACTTTTTGAAATACTGGCGCGCCATGGCGACCAGTTGGCCATCGCTCGGGTGGTCGCTGGCCACCGAGTCCACCACGCTATCGGCCACCACCGGCAGGTGGCTGGCGCACCAGTCGCGGAAGTGGTTGCGCGCAAGGCCTGGGCCGGTCAGCAACACTTCGTGGCTGCCGGTCAGTGCCCGGGCCACGTCGGCAAAAAAAGCGGCGCTGTCTTCGGCTTTGCCCTGGTGTTTGTGGTGCGTGCGCGACTTGATGCGTTGGGCCTCGATGTGTTCGCGGTCAAACATCAGCACGTGGGCTTCAGACTGGTCGATCCAGACAACGGCGTGAAAAGTGCTCATGAAATCCTCTGTAGAAAAAGATGAAGAAAGGGGCTCAGGCGGAATGTGCCTGCTCGGCCCTTCTGGCCTGCAAATGAAGAGCCTCGCGTCAACTTCATCATGAGCGATGACGCCGTGGTCCCGGTTGATCAAGCTCAAGCCAACAGCTATAAAAACAGTAGCAATTTGTTGCCGCTTTTAAGGGAGGAGTTGGCCATTTCGCCAGTAAGCCGTCAAAAATCGGGGCCTGGACAACAACTGGTTCCTTTTGGGCCGCATAAAGGCTCATTGGCAAAACCGGGTTGACGTCCCGGCGCGACCCTGCACAATGAGGCTATAGCCCCCAACCTTTATTCACATCATCGGGAGACACCATGAGCGACGCAGACAACCCTTCATTTGCCGGGTTTGGCAAACTGGTTCCCGGTTTTGACTTTTTGCAGAATCTGGCCAAGCAGGCCGCCGGTAGCGCCACGCAAAAAATCCCGCAATTGCCAAACCTCGGAAACTGGGTTGCGCCCACGCTTAATGTGGAAGAGCTGGACAAGCGCATCGAAGAGCTCAAAACGGTGCAGTTCTGGCTGGATCAGAATGCCATGGCGCTGAAGGCTACCATTCAGGCACTTGAGGTCCAGAAGATGACTTTGGCCACGCTCAAGGGCATGAATTTCAATATGGGTGATGTCGCCAACGCGTTCAAGCTCAAGGTTGCCGACACCGTCGCTGGTGGCATTCAGAAGGCCGCCGAGAAGGCCCAGTCTTTCCAGGGGCTGGAAATTCCGCCCACCAGCTATGAAGCTGGCAAGCCAGGGGCCAGAAAAAAATCGCCACCCAAGACAAGCAAGTCGACCAAAGCCGCAGAACCTGCGCCGGGGGTTGTGGACCCCATGCAGTGGTGGGGCGCGTTGACACAACAGTTTCAAAACATTGCCACCACAGCCATGCAGGATGCGGCTAAAAAGGCAGCGATCAGCACCACGAAAAACATGGCGGCAGGTCTGGCCAAAGACGCTGTGAAAAGCGCCACCGGCATGGCCAAAGACATGGCGCGCGGCATGGCGGGCTCGGCCGGCCGTACTGTTGCGCAAGGCGCCCGTTCTGCAATGAACACCGCTTTGCGAAGCTCCCAGGCTTGGCCTACACCAGCTACATCGGCTGCACCCGCAGCCGCACCCCGGGCACCCGCGAAGTCAAAACCCGCAGCCCGGAAAACAGCCCGAAAAACCGCGCGCTGATTCAAGCTGCAGGTTTTGCTGCAGCGCGCGGGCCAAAGGCGCGCGGCTGCTCACCCAGTCTGGCACCATCCCGCAGAAGGGCCGCACGCAGGATAGGATTGTCCAGACAGCGCGAGCAGCGAAGACACGCCTTTCAACTGACCACACAAACTCACCATGAAACTTTTCCCCTACGGCCACGCCACCCACCCGCAGTGGCAGATGGCTGCCGGTCTGGTGCTGGCGCAGTTACGTGCCCACATGGCCCTGCCCGCTTACGCCAGCGCGCCCACCCTGGGTCTGTTGTACATCACTGACCACTACGCCGGTCAGGCGCAGGACATCCTCGACTATGTCGGCGCCGAACTGCCTGAAATCACCGACTGGGCAGGCACAGTCGGCGTGGGCATTGCGTCCAATAACGTTGAATATTTCGACGAGCCCGCGCTGGCCGTGATGCTCTGCGAGTTGCCCAGTGACCAGTTCCGCGTGTTTTCTGGTGTCTCACCCTTGCCGCCTGCCAGTGCCACCCATTTCAAGGCACACACAGCGCTGGTGCATGCCGATGCCGCCACGCCCGACGTGGCCGAGTTGATCGACGAAATGGCGCAGCGCACTGGCAGTGGTTATGTGTTCGGTGGGCTGGCGTCGAGTCGCAGCACCTCGGTCCAGTTTGCGCTCAGCGGCAACGGCAATGTCAAAGGGCAGGGCGCCGCCAGCGGTGTCTTTAGCGGCGGTTTAAGCGGTGTGGCGTTTGCGCAGGGGGCGGGGCTGATGTCGCGCGTGACGCAGGGCTGTCAGCCGATATCAGTTGAGCACGAGATCACCGCCTGTGACGGCAACGTGGTCACGGGGCTGGACGGACAGAGCGCGCTCGATGTCATGCTGGCTGACCTGGACGTGTCATTGGACCAACCGCGCGATGCGCTGGAGAAAGTACGCACCACACTGGTTGGCTTGCGCAGCGCCGATGGCGGGCTGCAGGACGGACGCGTACAGCATCCCGGACAGTTTGGCTCCGACGTGGTGGTGCGCCACATCATCGGGCTGGACCCGGCCCGCAAGGGTGTGGCCATTGCCGATATGCCGCATGTCGGCTTGAAGCTGGCTTTTTGTGAGCGTAACGCACAGGCTGCGCGTGCAGACCTCATTCGTGTGTGCGCTGAAATCCGTGAAGAGCTGGAGCCCGAAGAAGTCACGCCTGAAGTGGCGAATGCCTTGAGCGGCTCGGACGTTGATTCAGCGCCGCATCCAGCTCGGCGTATTGCAGGTGCGATTTATGTGAGTTGTTCCGGTCGCGGCGGGCCACACTTCGGTGCACCGAGCGCGGAGCTGCAGATTGTGCGGCGCGCTTTGGGTGATGTGCCACTGGTTGGTTTTTTTGCAGGCGGTGAGATTGCACGGCATCACCTCTATGGCTATACCGGCGTACTCACCGTGTTTACCGTGGCGGAGTAAATGTTGAACACCCCTGTTGCCGCTCACTACGTGTAGCGGCCTCCCCCCTTGCAGGGGTCGGCGCCTGCAGACTGGCGGAGCCAGATCTGCGGCCCCCTGCTGGATGGGGTTAGCGGCGCAGCGCGGCGAAGGCCTCGAATTCCCAACTGCGCATGGCCAACAGCAAGGTGTAGCCCTCGCGGTCTTTCTCGCCCAGTTTCTGGTCCGCCTGATGCTGTTGTGCAAAGTCTTGTGCCACGCGCTGCATGCGCTCAAGAAACGAAGGCGCCAGGGTGCGGCTGATGGAGCCATGGACCAGCAGCAGCCCTTCGCCGCCACCGTTAAAGCCGCCCGAAAAATAATCGAGCAAGGCGTTGTCACGAAAATAGTCCATGACTGCGCCGTGCGGTCGCCAGCGGAATGTTTTGGCCAGTTTGAGCCGGTACCGGTTCAGGGCTTTGAGCTCAATGATGCCGATGCGGTCCAACTGAACCAGGTATTTGATGCACTCGGCTTCCGTCAGGCGGTAACTGCCGGTGATTTGCTCCAGCGTCCATTGCGACAACACACAAATCGCGGTGAGCAACAACTTTTTATCGGCGACCACGGCTTTTTCCTGGGCTTCGGTCAGCTCGGCCAGCAGGGGCTGGGTATCAGCCACGTGTCTTGCCAGGTCTGCAAAGTCCAGCTTCAATGCGCGGCAAATTGCATCGACGCGCGACAGTGGCATGTCGCCCTTGGCCAGCATGCGCTTGACGCTGGACTCAGCCATGCCGAGTGCCAGGGCAAGGTCTGCGTAGGTCATCTGCGCAGATTTGAGTTCTTTTTTCAGGGCGACGACCAGATCAGCGCTTGTACTCATAACGACTCCTTGGTATTGATTATCGATACTTTTGGTCCCCTTTTCTTGACTTGTATCGATTGATGCCTGGAATCTGCCGCCGCAACGCCAGACTCACGTCCATTCATTGAAAGGGCTTGTCGTGATGTTCGAACTGGAAAAAAACGAGGGTGTGCTGTTGGGTGTTGTGCTGGCTTTGCTGGCCGCTGCGATCTTTGGACCGTTCGTGGCACAGCCGGGGCATTTGCATGGATTTGCTGATCAGCGTTCCTGGTGGGGGATTGCCTGCACCATGGATGTGTTGAGCAACCTGCCTTTTGCGTTGTGGGGCGTGCTCGGACTGGCATGTCTGGTCTGGAAAAAGCGTGACGTTTCTGTCGCACAAAAGGCCATGGCCGCATTGTTCTTTGTAGGTCTGCTGGTCACTGCGGGGGCATCCTCCTGGTACCACTGGCAAGCTGATGATGCAGGGCTGGCGATAGACCGGCTGGGGATGGTTCTGGCTTTTGCCGGGCTGTTGGGCCTGGCTGCAGCAGACCGTATCAGCTCGCGGGCCGGCATGGTGCTGGGTCTTGCAGTGCTGGTGCTGGGTCCGCTAAGTGTGGCGGTCTGGTTCGCCTCAGGTAACGTGCTCGCCTGGGCGGCGCTTCAGTTTGGCGGCATGGCGCTGGTGTTGTGGCTGGCTTGCGTGAAACCGGTACCCGGTGCACTGGCCGTTCGTTGGGGTTGGGTCATTGTGATTTACGCCATTGCAAAACTTTTCGAGCAGACAGACGAAGCCGTGTATGCGTTGAGCGCGCAACTGGTGTCGGGGCACAGCATCAAACATGTGATCGCAAGTTTTGCTGCCGTGCCGGTCATTGCTGCGATTCTGGACGTGGGTAAAAACAGGGCAGAATCCGCATCACCGTTCAGGGGCGGTTTGGCCAACCGAGCAGCCACCAGAGCTGGCCACATAACCACAGCAAAGAGGAGTCAGGCATGAGTGTTGTTTCAACCCCGGCGGCGAGCGCGCCGGCAGTGCACGAGCACCCGAATCAGTTTGCACTCCTGAAGCAGCGCCGTTTCGCGCCGTTTTTCTGGACCCAGTTTTCAGGCGCGGCAAACGACAACCTTTTCAAGTTTGCCTTTACCGTGATGGTGACCTACCAGCTCAGCGTGAGCTGGTTGCCACCCGCGCTGGCGGGTCTGGTTATTGGCGCTTTGTTCATCCTGCCTTTTTTGCTGTTCTCGGCTACCAGCGGCCAGCTGACCGACAAGTTTGAAAAAACCAGTGTCATCCGTTTTGTCAAGAATCTCGAAGTGGTGATCATGGCCGTTGCGGCAGTGGGATTTCTGGCTACCGATGTCAACGTCCAGGTGCCGATCCTGCTGGCTTGCACCTTCCTGATGGGGCTTCACTCCACGCTGTTTGGGCCGGTCAAGTTTGCCTATCTGCCGCAGGCACTGAATGAGCGTGAATTGACCGGCGGCAATGGCATGGTGGAGATGGGGACCTTCGTGGCCATCTTGCTGGGCAACATTGTGGGTGGACTGATTGTGGCCATACCCGGTAATGGACCGCTGTATGTGGCCATTTCGTGTGTACTGGTGGCCGTGGCGGGCCGGGCGGTGGCGCAATTTATTCCACTCGCCCCCGCAACAGATCCTGACCTGAAAATCAACTGGAATCCGGTGACGGAGACCTGGCGCAACCTCAAGCTGGCCCACGGCAACATCGTGGTGTTTCGCTCCATGCTGGGCATCAGCTGGATGTGGTTTTTCGGCGCTGTTTTTCTGAGCCAGTTTCCCAGTTTTGCCAAGGAGGTGATGCATGGCAACGAGCAGGTGGCGTCTTTGCTGCTGGTGGTTTTTTCCATCGGTATCGCTACCGGGTCTCTCCTGTGTGAGGTGCTGAGCAAGCGTCATGTCGAGATTGGCCTGGTGCCGCTGGGCGCGATTGGCATGAGCGTCTTCGCGATTGACCTTTACTTTGCATCGCGCGGTTTGCCCGCCATGCCGGTGATGGGGCTGACGGCTTTCATGGCGCAGCCGGCGCACTGGCGCGTGATGCTGGATCTGGCACTGCTCAGCCTGTTTGCGGGCCTCTACAGCGTGCCCATGTACGCCCTGATCCAGCTGCGTAGCCAGGCCACGCATCGCGCCCGCATCATTGCGGCCAACAACATTCTCAACGCCCTGTTCATGATCGTCAGCGCGATTCTGGCCGGCGCCATGCTCAAAGCCGACTTCACCATTCCGCAGATTTTTCTCTTCGTCGGGCTGGCCAATGCGGTGGTGGCTTTTTATATCTTCATGCTGGTGCCGGAATACCTGCTGCGTTTTATCGCGTTTGTGGCCTCGCGTTGTATCTACCGCTTCAAAGTCTCGGGCGATGACAACATCCCCACCCAGGGCGCGGCCGTGCTCACCTGCAACCACGTGAGTTTTGTAGATCCTGTGCTGCTCATGGCCGCAAGCCCGCGCCCCATCTATTTCGTGATGGACCACCGCATTTTCAAAATGCCGGTACTGGGCTGGCTTTTCCGGCTGGCCAAGGCCATACCGATCGCACCGCGCGCCGAAGACCCTGTTGCCTATGAAGCAGCTTTTGAGGCGGCAGCCAAGGTGCTGCGCGACGGCGATTTGCTGGCGATCTTCCCGGAGGGCGGCATCACCAAAGACGGCACCTTGCAGCCGTTCAAGGGCGGGATCATGAAGATCCTCGAAAACGCCGAGCGCGATGGTCTTACGGTGCCCGTGGTGCCCATGGCGCTGACCAATCTGTGGGGCTCCTTCTTCAGCCGCGTAGAGCGCGGCAATGCGATGGTCCGGCCTTTCCGGCGTGGGCTGTTCAGCCGCGTCGGCTTGAATGCAGGTGCTGCCATTATGCCGGCGCAGGTGCAGCCGGAGGCTTTGCAGGCCCGGGTCGCGGCGCTGACAAAGGTCTAAAAGTATCTCTATTTGATACTCACAAGCAAATTAGCGGTGACTGTATCCAAATTTGCAGCGAAATTTGGAGGTGACGGCGCACATTAGGTGCTCCTCAACTACCTCAAAGGGTTTTATGCAAGTTCTGATTCACCGCGATTCCAAACCCTGGCAACTGCAGGTCTGGGTTTCTTTCCTGATTGCCGTTTTTCTGTGTGCTGTTGGCTTGTCCTGGCTGCCCGGCAGGGACCTGGACCGCGCTTTCATGATCATGGGTTATTTCTTTTGCCTGTCTGCCGCGTTTGTTCTTGCCAAGTATGTGCGCGACCAGGAAAAAAGTCTGGCCGAAGGCAAGCTGGCAGACACGCCCATGTTCAAGCTCGTGGTGTGGGGGAGTTTCTTCCTGGCCATGTCACTCACCGGCTGGGGCTTGTGGCGCATGGAAATCAATGAAACCTACAAGGCGTTTCTGGGTGTGAGCTGGCTGTACCTGATCACCTGCAGCTTCACGCTGGCCAAAACCCTCAGGGACAAACATGAGGCCGACCTGAACGAAGCCCGCATGCAAGGACGTATGTCACGTGCAGCACCGGACTCTGTCTGAACACTGATTTCAAACCATACAAGGAGGATTTCATGAAAAAGCAATTTGCTACACTTTTAATAGCTATCTGCGCAGTATTTTCCGGGGTTGTAGTGCCAATGCATGCCCAAGCGCAAAGCGAAGCCTCGGCTGTGAGCACGTTGTCAGCCTTGCCCCTGGCATCCGTCGTGGTTGCAAGCACTGTTGCCGGCAGTGTGGTGGCGCTGCCTCTTGTGCTGTCCACTGCGGGCGCTGTTCTGGTGGTCAAGACTGTCGAAGTTTCCGCCCGCGGCACCGTCTACGTGCTGGAGCGTGCCTCAGATGGCGCGACGGCGAGCGTTGAGATCGTTGGCAAAGGCGTGGGTGCAGCTTCACTCGTCGTCGGCACGGCCGTCACAGTCAGCGTGATTGGCGCAGGCGTGATTCTCTCGGCAGCGGGCCAGGTCATCGCCTTCATCCCCAATGAACTGGGACGCGCCTTGCTGCATAACGAACGCCTGACGCATTGAGGTGATGCTGATGACCACTTGTAGCGATTACCTCGGGGCCTTTCACCGTGCAGTGTTGAGAGGGACCGGCCTGCTTGCACTGCTAGCAAGCCTGGCATCCAGCCTTCCCGCGCATGCGGGGCGATCCTGCGAAGCGCCCCACCCGCCCCAGCTGCAGTCGGTGCAGCGCAGCCTGAACCTGGCTTCCCGCACACAGGCTGCTCTGGATGCGAGTGGCCAGCAAGTTGTGGTGCTGGCCCGCGCCGGGCAAGACTTGAGCAAGTACGGACTTCACTACTCCCACCTTGGATTTGCTTATAGGCAACCCCAGGTGGCGCCAGACGGCAAACCGGGACACGTCTGGCGTGTGATGCACAAATTGAACCAGTGCGGCACCCCTGACGGCTCGGTTTACCGTCAGGGCCTGGGAGAGTTTTTTCTGGATGATCTCTGGCGCTTTGAGGCCGCATGGGTGGCCCCCACGCGCGAGGTGCAGGACCGACTGCTGCCCTTGTTGCTGGATAGCGGCCGCGACGGCCGGGCGCTGAGCCTGCACCACCGGCCCTACAGTGTGGTCAGCTACGCTTGGGGCCGCAAATATCAGCAGTCCAACCAGTGGGCGATTGAAACATTGGCGTTGGCGATGGAGCCGGGCATCAGGTCGCGTGAGCAGGCGCAGGCCTGGCTGCAGTTCAAGGCTTATGAGCCAACGCCACTCAAGCTGGGGGCCTTGACACGCTTGGGTGCAAGGGCCACTGCCGCCAATGTTGCCTTCGACGATCATCCAAATGAGAAGCGGTTTTCAGACCGCATTGAAACTGTTACTGTCGATTCCGTGTTTGTGTGGATGCAGCGGGCCGGCTTGAGCGCTGCCCCGGTTACCTTGCGTCAACCTTGAGGAGAACCCTGTCATGAGTAAAGCATTGCGTCTGTCCGAAAAATGGTTTCACCGTGGCCTGTGGCTGGTGGCCATCATCTTTGCCGGATTTCTGATTGGCCTTGGCGGAACCGTGGTCAACGACCTGCCCAAAGTAGAGAAGCAACTCCTGCTTGAAGACTTCATGGACCGCCCCGCCGCCCAACGCTTGCGTGAGGGCATCAAGCAATCGCAACGCGCAGCCCAGGGCGCGCAGTCGGCGCTGGAGCAGGCCCGGTTGAAGCACCGCGTAGCCCAGTCCGATACACAGAGCGCCAGGGAGACCTTTAACAACTGGCTGGCCACACGCCGCGCCACGCAGCTGGCCGATCAGGATCCTGAACTGATTACACGTACCCGCGCACTGGATGGACTGCGGCAGGCCGAGCGCGACGCCAAGACCCGGGTGGAGCAGCAGGAGCAGGCAGCGCTGGATGCGGAGCAGACTGAAGCCAACGCACAGGAGCAGTTGCAGGAGCTGGAGCGCGTGGCGCAGGACAAGCTCAACGCAGAATATCGACGCGTCGAATTGCGCGTGTTTCTGTACCGACTCGCGCTCACCCTGCCGCTACTGGTGGCAGCGGGCTGGCTTTTCAAGACCAGGCGGCACACCACCTACTGGCCTTTTGTCTGGGGCTTTATCTTCTTCGCCCTGTTCGCCTTTTTTGTCGAGCTGGTGCCCTACCTGCCCAGCTACGGCGGCTATGTGCGTTATGTCGTCGGCATCATCGTCACCGTGCTGGTCGGACGCCAGGCCATCATTTCACTCAACCGGTATCTGGAGCGGCAAAAGCTGGCGGAGCAATTGCCGGATGCCCAGAGACGGGAAGAGCTGAGTTACGACACCGCACTGACCAGGCTGTCCAAGGGCGTGTGCCCTGGCTGCGAGCGGGCGGTCGATCTGAAAAACACGACTATCGATTTTTGCCCGCATTGCGGTATCGGGCTGCATGACCATTGCGGTGTTTGCACAACCCGCAAGAGCGCTTTTTCCAAGTTTTGTCATGCATGTGGTTCTGCGGGTGACCAGCGCAAGGCCGGCCCCGAACCCGTCATGACTTGACAGGCCGGGAGCTCAGCGCACTGGCCGGCCAAAGAACGGATAAGCCGGATCGGTGTATCCGTGGCTGGAGGCATGGCCCGGGATGACGAGTTCATCGACGAAGGCTTCGTCCTCCTTGTCCAGCACAAGATCCACTGCGCCGTAGACGTCTTCCAGGTGTGACAGCAGGCGCGGCCCGGCAATCACCGAGCTGACCAGCGGATTGGCCAGCACCCAGGCCGCTGCAAACTGGCCTGGCACCCATTCTTTGGCCTCGCAGCGTGCCTTGATTTTCTGGGCGATGACCAACGACTCTTCACGAAATTCGGTTTCAAGAATGCGCTTGTCGCCGCTGCCGGCGCGTGTGCCCTCGGCCGGTGGCTGGCCCGGCGGGTACTTGCCGGTCAGAACGCCGCGCGCCAGAGGGCTGTAGGGCACCACGCCAAGGCCGTAGTGGCCGCAGGCGGGCAAAATTTCAACTTCGGGGCCGCGGTTGAGCAGGTTGTAGTAGGGCTGGCAAACAACCGGTTGGGCCACACCGATTTTTTCGCAGATGCGCACGATCTCTGCGATACGCCAAGCGCGAAAGTTGGACAGGCCGAAGCCGCGGATTTTGCCGGCGCATATCAGGTCGCCCAGCGCGCGCACGGCCTCTTCCAGATTGGCGTCGTGAAAGTCGCGGTGCAAGTACAGAATGTCCAGGTAGTCGGTGGAGAGGCGCGTCAGGATGGCATCCGTCTGCTGGATGATCCAGTTGCGTGAGTAGTGGCTCTGGTTCACGCCTGTCCCGGCCTTGTTGCCGAGCTTGCTGGCGAGCACCCAGTCAGCACGCTGGCCTGCCAGCAATTTGCCCAAGGTGGTTTCGGACTTGCCTTCGTTGTAGACGTCTGCCGTGTCGATGAAGTTGATGCCGTGGTCTTTGGCCGAGGCGACGATGCGCGATGCCTCTTCCGCGGGCGTTTGCTGGCCGAACATCATGGTGCCAAGACAAAGCGTAGAGACCTTCAGGTTGCTGTCTCCGAGACGGCGGTATTGCATGGGTTTTCCTACGGGGGTGAAGAATTGGCTAACGCCGCGCTGTCCGTCTTGGTTGAGCTGCGTTGCGAAAGCGCCAACGGCCTAGGAGGCAATGTAGGGGCGGCTGACGCCGTCTACCACGCATGGCCCTTGCACGTGTACGCGGTGCAGGTCTCATTCATCCGATGCTCGGCTTCAGAATACATGTTTGAACACCCTACGTATTAAATTGGGCATTTTTGTATTTGGCGGTGGTCGGAACCCCTTACCGTGGCAAAGCTCGACGAAAATTTCATTCCTCAATGCGGGTAGATGGGGTTCGTCTTTGATTTTGGCTTTTTCAGTCAGGTAGGCAGACTGGTTTTTCGCAATATGAGTTTCGGTCGGGAAAGCTTCTCGCAGATTCTCCCAAGCCGATTGGAGCCGAGCGGCTTTGTAGGCTCGTTCCGAAGCATTCCTGATCAAGGTGAAGGCGGTCAACATCGCAGCTATCAGGGCGACAACTCCGATGTAAGGCCCATTGACGACGGTTGCGGGTATCAACTTAGTGAGCGAGGCAAATGCGGCGGACAGAGTGATAAACGCGGTCCATTTCTCGACCGCGTCCACTTTTTCCCAGAACTCACGATGACGTTTGTGATATTCAACGTTGAGTTCTTGTGTCAGGAACAGCTGTAAAGGAGTTTGAGTGGGGAGTGTCACTTTTTCGCCCCTTTACCTTTCTTTTCAGGTACGGGCCAAGGCTCAGGCGGCTCGATGCCTGACGGCTGCCAAGCATACGTGTCAACCGCGACAGCCCGGTAATTTTCGTCAAGCCGGGGTTGTAGCAGTACCAAGGCTGCCAGCCGTCGCGCCATTGCGGTGACTTCCATGATCTCGGCCATCGTCAGGGCGCGGCCCAGCACACGCTGCTCGCGATAGCTCAACCACTTCTTGATCACCTGGTAGCCGCCAATGGTGAAGCCGTACACCGGTTGCGGGATGTTTTTCCAGTAGGCGGTGGCGTTCAGATACATGTCCAGCGTCGGCGCAGTGCCAAAGCCGAGGGCCTGCTCGTTCGCTTCGGCGGCGCGGGGCTCAGTCTTACCTTTGCCAGGCATGGTGATGCCGCCTTGGCCGCCGCTGCCCCAGCCGGCGGTGAGCGCGAATTCGGCGGGCGTAAGCGCACCGCCGCCGACGCGGCTAACCACGGCGATGGCTTTGAGTTCGTCGCGGATCGTGCCGCTGGTGACGCCGGGCACGGGTACTTCAGTGTCCAGCAGCGCCGCAACGTCACGACCCAGCGCAGCGGAAGCCAGCAAAGCCTCGCGAGATAGGGGCAGGGGAATGCGGGGCCAGTTTTCGCGAATGCCATCGGCGTTGTCGCTCAGATACGCAGGGCTGTAGCCGATGGCCAACGCGTGCATCCAGATGAGTTCGGCGGTGTCGCGGTCGGTGTCCGGGTTGGGGAGGGCGAGGGTGGTAAGGTATGCGCGGGCAGGATCAGACAGGTTGGCTGTCACTTCAGCGAACCAGTCTTCTTGAGCATCACCGGTCTTTTGTTGCGTCAAACCAAGTGGGAATGCGGATGCATTTGGTGGCAGGTAGTGGTAGTCGCAAAAGCCAGAAATAAATGACAAGGGCGATCCTTCGTCTCGATTGCCGCCTTTGACGCGTGTAACGAGAAAGTTCTGCTTAGCCTTGACCTGAGTCGCGAAGTCGGGCCGATGGCGCCGCCACAGTGGACGAAGCTCTGACCAATAGCAGTACTGGTTGTCGAAGGGACGAACCGCATATGGATAGACCGCAGCTTCTGAGAACTTGAGTGAGAGCAACGCCTTTTCGCGAACCGTCGCCGCAGAGAAATCAACGTAATCGTCAATCAACACTGCGTCGGCACTGACCTTGTATTCAGACCAGGAAATGGCAGGATCAAGGTATCGTTGAATCCGACCCATCAAAACTTGCTTGTTAGGCGCGAACAAGGCTTTACGACGGTCCTCGCTAAGACCTTGGTAGCCAACGACGGCGGAAAGGTCAGCAATCGCGGGCCAACTAGCGTAGGCTGAGCTGACCTCCGTAGGCTTCAAACTATGGCGATTGCTAATCGCAGGGCTTGCGATAGCGTAATGCGTTTCGCGTTGGGGCTCATCCAGGCTGTTTAGTAAATCTTCGCGTTTTTTTGCACCCCACCATTCGCGGTACAGGACCCTCGCAGCCGGTGGTACGTCTTTACTCTCGCGCGTTGCTATAGGTGTAACTTGTAGCGTTAGCGAGTGCTTGACGAGCAGCGCCACCGCAGTTCCTTTGCGGATGCCTTCCTTGTTGTAAGGCGTCGAAAACGCGCTGGGGTCGGGCAAACCGTCCGGCGTGGTTTTTCCGGTTTCTCGACTGTCGCCGTTCAGGTTGTCAATCCAGATGCGGTTGAAATTATTGGTCAGATGCTCTCGCATCACCACGAACGATGGCTCGCGTACATACGACGAATTGCTGATATAGCACACCACTCCACGCCCGCCCTTTTCAGCAATGCGCCGCTCGGCCAAGCGAAAGAAGCGCACATACAAATCGTCGAGGTTGAACTTCTTGATGCCCCATTTCTTGACGAGTCCATCTTTGTACGGCGTCACCAAGTCTTGCTCTTCGCCCAGTGCCACGCCGCCAAAGGCGTCATAGGGTGGGTTGCCGATAATGACGATGATTTTTTGGGTCTGTTTGACGTGGTCCGCCGCGTCGCGCTCGTCCTCAAATTCAGGATACAGCGGGATTTGGGTCTTGGGGTCTTTGGCTGGCTCCCAGCCAGTCAGTGCGTTGGTGAGGTAGACGCCGGCGCGTTCGTCGGCGCCATCGGGTTTGTGGCCCAGCGGCGCGCCCAACTGCCGAAGCAGCAGGCCTATTTGCAAGTGCGCCACGACATAGGGCGCGGGCAGCAGTTCAAAACCAAATAAACGGGTGGTGGCGGCCAGCTTGAGCTGGTGCGCGGCCAGTGCGCCCGTGCCCTGGCTTTTGAGCTTTTGCCCGATAACGCGCAGCACTTCCACCAAATAGGCGCCCGTGCCGCAACACGGGTCCAGCACCACCACATTAGGGTCAGCCAAGCCGTCGGGCAAGCCCAGTTCGCTCTGCAGCACCTGGTCTACTCGGGCCACCTGATAGCGCACGATTTCTTCGGGTGTGTACCAGACGCCAAGGCTTTTGCGCAGTTCAGGGTCAAATGCGGCCAGGAAGGGCTCGTAGAAGTACTGGATGGAACGGGTGGATTCAAAGGTTTTGAAAAACGCCGCTTGGTCCACGCGGTTGAGTGCGTCTGCGGCCCAGTCCAGCACCTCTGTCAGGTTGAGTGCCTTGAGTTTGGCGGGCTGTGAGAGCTGGCCGAACAGGGCGGCGATCATGGGCACGTTCAGGCTGTGGGCGGCGCTTTTCCAGTCGAATGGCCCCAGGTCTTGCCCGGGCTCGGCGTGCTCGCGGCGAAGCACCCACGCGGAAAAGACGCCATAGAACAAGGTTTGCACTAGCGTGGAGCGGAAGAAGTGGCCGCCTTCATTGGCACTGAAGGTGACGCCCAGCGATGATTCGAGGCTCTGTTGCAATGCCTCGAGTTGTTTGGCTGCGGCATCGGTGGCGTGTTCGACGCGATGGCGTGCCTCGCGTGCGTAGCTGGCCAACAGTGCGGCAAGGTCTTTGGGGTCGGCCAGCGGGGCGTTGTGCTGCAGCACGCGTGCCAGAAAGTCTTCAAACGCCTCGCCCTGCGCGGTTTGCGCCTTGGACGGATGCGCCGCCAGCACCCAGAAGCCGGCCTCGGTGGGGGCAAGGCTGAAGCGCTCCAGCGTGACGCGTTGGCCCTGGCGTTCACCCAGGAGCAGCCAGTCGCGCAGGTTGGTGACTAGCACCAGCTTGTAGCGGCCCCAGTATTTGGTGATTTGTCCGGTGGTGGCGGTGTCGTCCACCGGTTCTGCCGGCGCTTTGACTTCTATGACACCGCGTGAAGGCCTGCCCAGGTCTTTGGTCTCGCCGGTCTTGCGGTCGAATTGGTCAGGGGTGAACAGGCCCCCGTCAGGGTTGCCAGCGCCCAATTTTTTGAGCTGCATGATGCAGTGCACTTTGGGCTTCAGCGCATAGCCGACTCCGTCCAGCAGGTTGTTGAGTGCGGTGTAGTAAGAGGTTTCTTTCGTGCCGCCACCAGTGCTGTGTACATCACGCACTGCGCTCAGAAAATCTTCGAGAAGCTTGGCTTTAGCCATGGATGGGTCCCCCTGCTGGCATTCTATAGACGAAAACCCACCCAGCCCTTGTGCGGCATGTCAATTTTGCTATCAAAAATATAGCTAAGGAGCTTCGCTCCGAATTCAGCAGCCTTTGCAAATCACGGAGTGAATTTTTTGATTTTTAAGCGTAAATGCAAGGTAGATGTTTACACTCCCCGCGCCCGATCAGCGTGTAACTGCGACACAAACGCGCCAAACTTGCCGGCGTCCAGCGCATCGCGCACTTCCTGCATCAGGTTCAGGTAGTAGTGCAGGTTGTGAATGCTGCTCAGCATGGGGCCCAGCATTTCGCCGCAGCGGTCCAGGTGGTGCATGTAGGCACGGCTGAAATTTTTACAGGTGTAGCAGCTGCAGGTGGCGTCCACCGGCTGCTCTTCACTCTTGTAGCGCGCGTTGCGGATTTTCAGATCACCAAAGCGGGTAAACATGTGGCCGTTGCGCGCATTGCGGGTCGGCATCACGCAGTCAAACATGTCGACGCCGCTCGCCACGCCTTCGACCAGGTCTTCCGGCGTGCCCACACCCATCAGGTAGCGCGGTTTGTTGGCCGGCAGGCGGTGCGGTGTATGCGCCATGATGCGCTGCATTTCTTCCTTGGGTTCGCCGACGCTGACCCCGCCTACGGCGTAACCAGGAAGGTCCAGCTCCACCAACGCGTCCAGTGACTCCTGGCGCAGGTTTTCAAACATGCCGCCCTGAACGATGCCAAACAGCGCGTTGGGGTTTTGCAGTTTGTTGAACTCTTCGACACAGCGTTTTGCCCAGCGCAGGCTCAGCTCCATCGAGACGCGCGCCTCGGCCTCGGTCGTGATGTGGCCCTTGGTATCGTACGGCGTGCATTCGTCAAACTGCATCACGATGTCGCTGTTGAGCACGGTCTGGATCTGCATCGAGATTTCAGGCGTCAAAAACAGCTTGTCGCCATTGACGGGGGAGGCGAATTTCACGCCTTCTTCGGAAATCTTGCGCATCTCGCCCAGTGACCAGACCTGAAAGCCGCCGCTGTCGGTGAGTATGGGTTTGTGCCAGCTCTCAAATTTATGCAGGCCGCCAAACTGCTGCATCACGTCCAGGCCGGGGCGCATCCAGAGGTGGAAGGTGTTGCCCAGAATGATTTGCGCGCCCATCTCATGCAGCGACTGAGGCATCACGCCCTTGACCGTCCCGTAGGTGCCAACCGGCATGAAGATGGGTGTCTGCACCACACCGTGGTTTAGCGTGAGCGTGCCGCGGCGGGCAAACGAGCCGAGGTAAGCGCCATCAGGCGCATCGGTTTTTAAAACTTCAAAATTCAGCATGGATCAATTGTCTCAGGGCTTGTGCGGCGCGGCGCGGCGCGTTGCAGCAGCATGGCGTCGCCATAGCTGAAAAAGCGGTAGCGCTGCTCGATGGCATGGCGGTAGAGCCCCATGATGTGTTCGTATCCGGCAAAAGCGCTGACCAGCATCATCAGCGTGCTTTTGGGGAGATGAAAGTTGGTCAGCAGCAGGTCCACCACCTGAAAGTCGAAACCCGGGGTAATGAAGATATTGGTGTCGCGGCACTCGGGGCCAAATTTCGCTGCGGACTCAAGGGCACGAACGCAGGTGGTACCTACTGCCACCACACGCCCGCCGCGGGCCTTGCAATCGGCAATTGCCTGCAGCGTGGACGGGGGAACTTCAAAGCGTTCGAAGTGCATCACATGGTCGGCAATGTTTTCTGCCTTGACGGGCTGGAACGTGCCCGCGCCCACATGCAGCGTCACGGTGGCTCGCTGCACGCCATTTGCTTCCAGCCGCGACAGCACGGCTTCGTCGAAATGCAGCGCTGCTGTTGGCGCCGCAACAGCGCCGGGATGTTTGGCAAAAACGGTCTGGTAGCGGCTTTCGTCGTCTGCCGAGTCGGTGTGCGTGATGTAGGGCGGCAGCGGCACATGGCCATGGCTTTCCATCAGCGCATACGGGTCACTGCTGAGGGCAAAGTGATACAGGGGACCATCGTTGTTGGGCCAGCGGCCCAGCAGTGTGGCTGTGAAGCCGCCGTCCATCTGCATGACGGCTCCGGGCAATGGTTTTTTGCTGACCTTCATATGGGCCGCCACTTCATGCCCCGCGTCTGCCGAGGGCGAAAGTACCCGTTCAATCAGAAGCTCCAGGCGCCCACCACTGCTTTTCTGTCCAAACAGGCGCGCCTTAACGACTTTGGTGTCGTTGAGCACCAGCAGGTCGCCCGGCTGCAACAGGGCTGGCAGTTCGGTAAAGCGCCGGTCGATCGCCAGGCTTGCCCTGCCGTCCAGCAGGCGCGAAGCGCTGCGCTCGGCCGCAGGGTACTGGGCAATCAATTCGGAAGGGAGTGTGAAATCAAAATCACTGAGCTTGAGATGCGACGTCATGAGGGCACAATTGTCCCATGTCGCCCCCAGCCGCTTCTCCACCCAAGGCGCCGCCTGTGGCATCAGGTGCTCCGCAAAAGTCGGCTGCGCAGAAAGCGCTGGAAAAACTGGGCTTGCGCCGCGACATCGATCTGGCCCTGCACTTGCCGCTGCGATACGAGGATGAAACCCGCATCACCCGTCTCGTGGATGCCCGCGACGGCGATATGGTGCAGATTGAGGCGCAGGTGACAAATAGCGAAATCGTGTTTCGCCCGCGCCGCCAACTGCGCGTGACCGTGGACGATGGCAGCGACACCTGTGTGCTGCGTTTTATCAACTTTTACCCGTCACATCAGAAGACCCTGAGCGTAGGCTCCACCGTGCGCGTGCGCGGCGAGATCCGGGGTGGCTTTGCGGGCCGGGAGATGGTGCATCCGGCCTTTAAATCGGCGGGCGGTGATCTCCCGGCCGCGTTCACGCCGGTGTACCCGACGGTTGCCGGACTGCCGCAGGCTTATTTGCGCAAGGCGGTTTTGAGTGGCCTTGCCCGCGCGGATCTGAATGAGACTATTCCACCGGAATATCTGAATAAAAACCTGCCCCAGCCCTTATCCAGCCTGCGCGAGGCGCTACAGTTTTTGCATAATCCCACACCCGACGTGATGCTGGACACGCTTGAGGACCGTAGCCATCCGGCCTGGCAGCGCCTCAAAGCTGAAGAACTGCTGGCCCAGCAACTGTCGCAGTTGCAAGCGCGCCGTGTGCGGGCGGCCATGCGGGCACCGGCCTTGACCCGGCAGGCGATGGGCGGCACCCAATGCACGCTGCACGAGCAACTTCGGGAGCGTCTGCCGTTTCGCCTGACGGCTGCTCAGCAGAGGGTGGGCGCCGAGATCGATGCCGACCTGCAAAAGAACATTCCCATGCACCGTCTGTTGCAGGGCGACGTGGGCTCAGGGAAAACCGTGGTGGCCGCGCTGGCGGCGGCGCGCTGCATGGACGCGGGCTGGCAGTGTGCGCTGATGGCGCCGACCGAAATTCTGGCCGAGCAGCACTTTCGCAAGCTCATCAGCTGGCTTGAGCCAATGGGCATTCAGACGGCCTGGCTCACCGGTAGCCAAAAGGCCAAGGAGCGGCGCGAGGCACTGGCGATGATTGAAAGCGGTGCAGCCGGCCTGGTGGTGGGCACACACGCGGTGATTCAGGACAAGGTGGTTTTCAAAAACCTGGCGCTTGCCATCATTGACGAACAGCACCGCTTTGGCGTTGCGCAGAGGCTGGCACTGCGCAGCAAGATGACGGAGGGTGGAGAAGAGCCTCACTTGTTGATGATGACCGCTACGCCGATTCCGCGCACGCTCGCGATGAGCTACTACGCCGACCTTGATGTGTCCACCATCGACGAGTTGCCGCCCGGGCGCACACCCATCGTGACCAAAGTGGTTTCAGAGGCACGGCGCGATGAAGTGGTGGAGCGCATCCGGGGACAACTCGCTGAGGGCAGGCAGGTTTACTGGGTGTGCCCGTTGATTGAAGAGAGCGAGTCGGTGGACCTGATCAATGCCACCCAAACGCACGAAATTTTAAGTGCTGCCTTGCCGGGTACACAGGTCGGTCTGCTGCATTCACGCATGCCGCCGATTGAAAAGAAGGCTGTGATGGCGCTGTTCACCAGCGGTCAGCTAGGCGTGCTGGTCAGCACCACGGTGATCGAGGTGGGCGTGGATGTGCCAAACGCATCGTTGATGGTGATTGAACACGCCGAGCGATTTGGGTTGAGCCAGTTGCACCAGTTGCGTGGACGCGTTGGTCGCGGCGCGGCGGCATCTGCCTGTGTGCTGCTGTATTCAACCGGCGAAGCGCCGCGACTTGGCGAAACAGCACGTGCGCGGCTCAAGGCCATGGTGGATACACAGGACGGTTTTGAGATTGCACGGCGAGATCTGGACATTCGCGGCCCCGGTGAGTTTTTGGGCGCCCGGCAGTCGGGTGCGCCTTTGTTGAGGTTTGCGGATTTGCAGACGGACACGGCGTTGCTGGCCTGGGCACGGGGGGTGGCGCCGGTGATGCTGGACCGGCACGCCGAGCAGGCTCATCGGCATATTTTGCGATGGTTGGGGGGGAAGGCTGAGTTTTTGAAGGCATGAAATGCTCGGCATACGAGGTACGATCCCATGGTCAAAATCAAAAAATAGAGGAGTAATCAAATGAATTGGACAGTGAAATGGGTGGCAGTACTGGCAATGGTCGTTCTGACTGGATGTGCGGGCACTAAATTTGTACGACCAGCAGAGGCTGAACTGGAGCTTGGTAAAACGTCCGAGCAGCAAGTACTGGCCCGGCTGGGCAAGCCTTTTCAGGAGGCCAACGGGTTGGCCAATGGCAAGGCGATCCGCACGCTCAGCTATGCATACGCGTCATTCGGTTCAACGGTCAAAACACAAGGCGTCACGCCGGTGCATGCGTTGACACTGGTCTTTCACGAGGGAAAGTTGGTGTCCAAATCGTATATGTCCAACCTGAAGGAAGATGCGACGGATTTTGACGGAAGTAAGGCCGAACAGATCCAGTCCGGGAAAACCACTGCGGCGCAGGTCATCTCGATGTTTGGCCCTGCCCCGGGGGAAGCGATTTTCCCAGTCATCAAGCAGACTCCCGGCCGTGCACTGCTGTACAGCTATCAGGAGATGCGCGGCTTCTCGCTAAGCCAGAAGCGGCTGACGGTGGTGCTGGATCCTCAAGGCACGGTGGTCGACGTCGACTACCTGAACCAGGGCACCTGGAAGTAGGTACCCTTTGCTGGAGCGGGAGCGCACCGATGACCTTGACCGAACTTAAATACATCGTAGCCGTCGCCCGCGAAAAGCATTTCGGCAAAGGCGCGGAAGCCTGCCACGTATCGCAACCAACCTTAAGTGTCGCGATCAAGAAGCTGGAAGAAGAGCTTCAGGTCAAGCTGTTTGAGCGCAACGCCAACGAGATCACCGTCACGCCGCTGGGTGAGGAAATCATTCGGCAGGCACAGAGCGTGCTGGAGCAGGCCGAGAGCATCCGCGAAATTGCGCGGCGCGGCAAAGACCCTGTGGCCGGCGCACTGCGCCTGGGCATCATCTACACGATTGGCCCCTACCTGCTGCCCGACCTGGTACGCCAGACGATTGCGCACACACCGCAGATGCCGTTGATGCTGCAGGAAAACTTTACGGTCAAGCTGCTAGAAGAGCTTCGCACCGGCGAGATTGACTGTGCGATTCTGGCTGAGCCTTTTCCCGACGCGAACCTGGCGATTGCGCCGCTGTATGACGAGCCTTTTGTGGCGGCGGTGCCGAGCACCCATGCACTCGCCTCACGAAGCAGCATCACGGCAGAAGAGCTGAAGCAGGAGACCATGTTGCTGCTCGGCAACGGCCATTGTTTTCGCGACCATGTGCTGGAAGTGTGTCCGGAGTTTGCGCGGTTCTCCAGCGCCACTGAAGGCATACGCCGCAGCTTTGAAGGCTCGTCGCTGGAGACCATCAAGCATATGGTGGCGGCCGGCATGGGTGTGACGCTTGTGCCGCGCCTGAGCGTGCCCAAGGACGCAGTTGCGACCCCGACGGTTGCCAAATCTGCCGCAAAGTCCAAAGCGGTTGCGGAGTTGTCCTCACATATCAAGTACCTCCCGTTTGAAGGGCATGTGCCGACGCGCCGTGTGGTGCTTGCCTGGCGCCGCAGTTTCACCCGGTATGAAGCGATTGCAGCATTGCGTAATGCGATTTACGCCTGTGAGCTACCGGGCGTGACGCGGCTGTCCTGAGGTCGCACAGATCTGACTATCAGCGCGATACAGTCAGGCTGTTGCTCCGTACTCAGCGATTGCTTAAAGTGAAGCTTCAAGATTTTTAAAGGACACCTCATGGTCAAAAAAGCCGCCCCCAAAGCTGCTGCATCTTCCGCACGCGTTGGCGCGCCGCCCATCAACATCGGCATCGGTGAAAAAGACCGCGCGGCCATTGCGCAAGGCTTGAGCCGCCTGCTGGCTGACACCTATACGCTGTACCTCACCACGCACAATTTCCACTGGAACGTGACCGGACCCATGTTCAACACGCTGCATGTGATGTTCATGACCCAATACACCGAACTTTGGACCGCGGTGGACCCGATCGCCGAGCGTGTTCGCTCGCTGGGCCATCCGGCGCCCGGTTCTTACGCCCAATTCAGCAAACTCGCTTCAGTGCCTGATGCGCCCGCCATACCACCCAAGGCGCTGGAAATGGTTCGTATTCTTGTGCAGGGGCATGAAGCTGTAGCACGTACCGCGCGTAGCCTGTTCCCAGTGGCAAACAAGGCGGGCGACGAGCCGACCGCGGATCTGTTGACGCAGCGCCTCACTGTTCATGAGCAAACCGCGTGGATGCTGCGCTCGTTGCTAGAAGAGTGACAAGAAGTGAGCGACGACGGACGCAGCGCAGGGCCGCCCCAAGCAAGGTCAGCCCCCCCGGGGGACAGCGTATTACACGAAGTGAAAAGCGTGGGGGCACTTTACCTTCAACTGATCCGCTGGGACCGTCCCGCGGGTTGGCTGCTGTTGCTCTGGCCCACGCTGTCAGCGCTGTGGGTGGCTGCGCATGGTTTTCCCGGCTGGCACCTGCTCACGGTGTTCACGCTGGGCACCATCCTGATGCGCAGCGCCGGATGTTGCTTTAACGACGTGATGGACCGCGACTTTGACCGCCATGTCAAACGCACGGCACAGCGGCCGGTCACCAGCGGCGCTGTTTCCGTCAAAGAGGCGCTGATGCTGGGCGCGGTGCTGGCGCTGCTGGCCTTTGGTCTGGTGCTGACGACCAACAGGGCCACCATCATGTGGTCGTTTGCGGCGCTGGCTGTTGCGCTGATCTACCCATTTGCAAAGCGTCTGGTGTCCATGCCACAGGCCGTGCTGGGCGTGGCATTCAGCTTCGGCATTCCCATGGCTTTTGCGGCAGTGCAGTCAAGGGTGACGGCGCTGGCCTGGTTGCTGCTGATTGGCAACCTTTTCTGGGTGATTGCCTACGACACCGAATACGCCATGGTGGACCGGGACGATGACCTCAAGATCGGCATGAAAACATCGGCTATCACGCTGGGGCGGTTTGACGTGGCCGCAGTCATGGCGAGTTACTTTGTCTATCTGGGGCTGTGGGCCTGGCTGCTTCGGGATTTGCCGCAACCGGCCATCTACTTCGCCGGCCTTGCCGTGGCCTTGGCTCAGGCGCTCTGGCACGGCTGGCTGATACGCGGGCGTGAGCGTGACCCCTGCTTCAAGGCGTTCCGCGTCAACCACTGGCTGGGTTTTGCGGTGTTTGCGGGTATTGCCCTGTCATATGCGTTGGTCGACCTGTGACCACACGGGCACCGGTATCGCGATAATCGTAGCAGCCGACCCTTCCCATCAAGCGGCGGCACGATGAGGCTGTTTGCGATCGTAATCACTATGCCCCAAATTCGTCGCCCATCTCTGCGGCGCGCCGCCTGGCGGCATGTATTGCGCGCATGAATTGTTTTTTGATGTCATCCTGCTCCATCGATGACAGGGCTGCATAGGTGGTCCCTCCTTTTGATGTGACCCGGGCGCGGAGGATTTCAGGAGGTTCAGTCGACAAGCGGGCCAGCTCTGCCGCTCCGGCAAAGGTGCCCACTGCCAACTTGTGGGCCTGTTCATGGCCGAGCCCCATGTCCACACCGGCCTGAACCATTGCTTCGATAAAGTAGAACACATAGGCCGGGCCGGACCCCGACAGGGCGGTCACCGCATCCAGATGCGTCTCGTCATCAAGCCAGATGAAGTCGCCCGTGGTACGGATCACACGCTCGACGGTTTTGCGGTCGGTGGCACTGACGGCAGGTCGGGGGAACAGGGCGGTGACGCCCTTGCCAATCAGCGCGGGTGTGTTGGGCATGGAGCGCACCACGCGCTGCGTACCCAGCCAGTGCGCAATGCTGTCCGAGCGGATCCCGGCCGCCACGCTGAGGTGCAGGGCGGTCTTGGTGTGGAAGCGGGTGGCCAGAGCGGCGTCTTTGAAGGTCTGCGGCTTGACAGCCCAGACCACCAGCGTGGCGCTGCCAAGTGATTCGCCCGCTTTGTCATGCACTTGCACATCAAACTGCTCCTGGAGCTTGGTTTGCTGCTCGGTCCAGGGTTCGACTACCTGGATCTGGCTGGCGGGCAGGCCGCGTTTGAGCAGGCCCCCGATGAGGGCACTGGCCATGTTGCCGCCGCCAATGAAGGCAATCTGTTGCCGGCTGCTGCTTGAACTGGTTGTGGAAGGGGTGCTCATGGGGTGTGGCTCGCTGGAGGGAGCGGCTTTGAAAACATCCGCCCGACCCGATTGTCACCCACCCGGGTGCCGCAAGGCTCAGGCCAGCACCGTTTGGCGCACCGCGTGTTCCCATTGAGCCATCAGACCGGCTGCCCGATCAGCGCTCAAGGTGGGTAAAAACCTGCGTTCGGCGCGCCACATGTCGGAAAGTTCGCTGGTGCTTGCATAGACGCCATTGGACAGGCCCGCCAGATAAGCCGCTCCCAGGGCCGTGGTCTCGGTAACCGCTGGTCGCACCACGGGTATGCCCAGCAGGTCGGCCTGAAATTGCATCAGCAGATCATTGATACAGGCGCCGCCGTCTACCCGCAACTCTGCAACCGGTGCCGCGCCTGCGGCTACGGCATCGCGGCTCATGGCCTGCAGCAACGCGGCGCTTTGATAGGCAATGCTTTCCAGTGCAGCCCGTGCAATGTGGGCTACTGTGGTGCCGCGTGTCAGCCCGGTGATGGTGCCGCGCGCGTCCGGTTTCCAGTAGGGCGCGCCCAAGCCTGTAAATGCCGGCACCATCATCACGCCGCCGGAGTCCGGCACGCTTTCGGCCAGGCCCTGCACCTCGCCGCTGCCTTTGATGGCGTGCAGGCCGTCGCGCAGCCACTGCACCACGGCCCCACCTACAAACACGCTGCCTTCATAAGCGTATTCGGTCTGCTGCGTCACTTGTGCCGCACTGGTGGTGAGCAGCCCGTTGTGAGAGGTCTGGAATTTGTTGCCCGTGTGCATCAGCATGAAGCAACCGGTGCCATAGGTGTTTTTGGCCATGCCCTCCTTGAAGCACGCCTGACCGAACAGCGCACTTTGCTGGTCGCCGGCGACGCCGCCAATCGGGATCGCGGCGCCCAGCAAGTCGGGCAGCACTTCGCCGTAGTGCGTACTCGATGGCATCACGCGGGGCATCAGGCTCTCTGGAATGTCCAGCAGTGCCAGCAACTCGGCGTCCCAACTGTTGGTGTGCACGTTAAACAGCATGGTGCGCGAGGCGTTGGTGACATCAGTGGCATGCAGCTTGCCGCCGGTGAGCTGCCAAATCAACCAGCTGTCGATGGTGCCAAAGGCGAGCTCGCCGCGGGCGGCCTGCTGCCTGGCTTGGGGCACGTTGTCCAGCAACCATTTCAGCTTGGTGCCGGAAAAATAGGCATCGACAAGCAGGCCGGTCTTTTGCTGGATCAGCGGGGCTTTGCCTTCGTCCCGGAGTGCGGCGCAGGTAGCCTCCGCTCGGCGGTCCTGCCAGACGATGGCGTGGTGAATGGGCAGGCCGGTTTGGCGGTTCCACACCACGGTGGTCTCGCGCTGGTTGGTGATGCCTATGGCCCGGATGTCTGCAGCTTTGAGCTTGGCTGTGGAGAGTGCTTCGCGTGCTGTGGCAAGTTGCGTGCGCCAGATTTCCATCGGGTCGTGTTCGACCCAGCCTGGTTGCGGGTAGATCTGCGGCAATTCCTTTTGCGCCATGGCCACGATGCGGCCCTCGGCGTCAAACACAATGCTGCGGGAGCTGGAGGTGCCCTGGTCCAGGGCGAGCAGGTAGGTCATGGGGCTTGTTGGATGGTAGGTTGGGGGACGACTAGACCGGTGCCACGTGGCAGCTGACGCCGGCTTCGATAAGGAGGTCCGGAAAGGGCTCGGGCGGTGGCTGGTCGGTAAACAGGCGGTCGATCTGCGACAGCGTAGCAAGTTCAACCATGGCAGGTCGGTTGAACTTGCTGCTGTCTGCCGCCAGCCAGACCTCGCGCGCATGTTCGATGATGGTTTGCGCGACCTTGACCTCCCGGTAATCAAAATCGCGCAGAGATCCGTCGGCCTCGATGCCGGAAATACCGATCAAGGCAATGTCCACGCGAAACTGTTTGATGAAGTCAACGGCTGCCTCGCCCACAATGCCGCGGTCCCGGGCGCGAACCACGCCGCCCGCCACGATGACTTCGCAATCCGAATTGCTGCTCAAAATGGCCGCCACATTGAGGTTGTTGGTGATCACCCGCAGCCCCTTGTGCTGCAGCAGGGCCTTGGCGATGGCCTCGGTGGTGGTGCCGATATTGAGGATCAGGGAGCAGTTGTCAGGCACCTCGTTGGCGACGGCCCGCGCGATGCGGGCCTTGCCATCGGCGTTGAGGCTTTCGCGCTGCTGGTGTGCCAGGTTTTCAGTGGTTGATGTGGGTACCCGTACACCGCCGTGAAACCGGGCCAGAAGGCCCTCATCGGCCAGACGCTGCACGTCGCGGCGCACGGTTTGCAGGGTTACATCCAGTGTGTCTGCGAGTTGCTCTACGGTGACAGAGCCGCGCTCGCGGACGACGTCGAGGAGTTTGAGTTGCCGGGGATTTGAATTCACGCGAGATTGTGGATTGGAAGTGAGATGACTGTATAGCGAAACAAAAAGAAACAAATTAGGGAAATCATGTATTACAAACGAAACAAAAAGAATAAAAATAGAAGAAATACGAACTTTACCGGGACCGACCTTGGACTCTTTCTGTCAGTGGATTGACGTGCCCTCAGTTGCATGGAGGGCGCCATGCAGCTCGTAGCCGAAGGCATCAGCAAAAAGGTCGGGCCTGAACAATGGCTTTACGACATGACGGTGGCGCCGCGACCCGGTGAGGTGACCGTGTTGCTCGGTGCTACCCAGGCGGGCAAAACCAGCCTGATGCGCATCATGGCGGGATTGGACGTTCCCAGCTCGGGCCGGGTACGGGTGGATGGTGCGGATGTGACCGGCGTGCCCGTGCGCGAGCGCAATGTCGCCATGGTCTATCAGCAGTTCATCAACTATCCGTCGCTCAAAGTCGCCAACAACATTGCATCCCCGCTCAAGCTGCGCGGCGAAAAAAATATCGATCAGCGTGTGCGCGAGATTGCCGAGCGTTTGCATATAGAGATGTTTCTGGATCGCTACCCTGCTGAGCTGTCTGGTGGCCAGCAGCAGCGCGTTGCCCTGGCGCGTGCGCTCGCCAAAGGCGCCCCCCTGATGCTGCTGGACGAGCCCCTTGTCAACCTGGACTACAAGCTACGCGAAGAGCTGAGGGAAGAGTTGACGCAGCTTTTTGCGGCCGGCGACTCCACGGTGATTTATGCGACCACCGAGCCCGGTGAGGCCCTACTGCTCGGGGGATACACGGCGGTTCTGGATCGCGGCGAGTTGCTGCAATACGGGCCGACTGCTGAAGTATTCCATTCGCCAAAGTCACTGCGCGTCGCGCGCGCGTTCAGCGATCCTCCAATGAATCTCATCAAGGCCAGCGTCAGTGCGCAAGGCGGTGTTCAGCTGGCGGGTGGAGGCGAGTTGGCCATTCGCCTGCCTTCCGGTGCTTCATCCGCGTTGACGGTCGGCGTGCGTGCCAGTGCGCTGCGCGAAACGCGGCGCGAGGGCGACATCGTTCTGGCCGGACAGGTTGAGTTGGCGGAAATTTCGGGTTCCGACACTTTTGTGCACGTCAGCACGGCGGTAGGTGAGCTGGTTGCCCAGCTGGTGGGCGTGCATTATTTTGAGCTCGGCATGGCCATCCAGTTGTATCTGCATCCCTCGCACGCCTACGTCTTCGACGACAAGGATGAGTTGCTTGTAGCGCCGCAGCGCCGGGGAGGTCACTGAGATGGCTCGCATTGATCTGGACCTCGCGCATGCCTACAAGGCCAACCCGGTTGAGGACGCCGACTACGCGCTGCTGCCCCTGAAGATGACCTTTGATGATGGCGGCGCCTACGCTTTGCTGGGCCCTTCGGGTTGCGGCAAGACCACCATGCTCAACGTTATTTCCGGCCTGCTGGCGCCATCGCAAGGCAGCGTCAAGTTTGACGGGCGCGACATGACGCACGCCTCGCCGCAAGAGCGCAACATCGCCCAGGTGTTTCAGTTTCCGGTGATCTACGACACCATGACTGTGGCGGAGAACCTTGCCTTTCCGCTGCGCAACCGGAAGATGCCGGAAGACCAGATCAAGAAGCGCGTCGGTCAGATCGCCGAAATGCTGGAGATGAGCGGGCAGCTGAACCAGCGCGCGGCAGGTTTGTCAGCCGACGCCAAGCAGAAAATCTCGCTGGGCCGGGGCCTGGTGCGGCCTGATGTATCGGCCGTTCTTTTTGACGAACCCTTGACGGTCATCGACCCGCATCTGAAGTGGCAGTTGCGCCGCAAACTCAAGCAGATTCACCATGAGCTCAAGCTCACCCTGATTTATGTCACCCACGATCAGATCGAGGCCTTGACCTTTGCCGAGCAGGTGATAGTGATGACGCGCGGCCGTGCTGTGCAGGTGGGCGGTGCTGACGCACTGTTTGAGCGCCCGCAGCACACCTTTGTGGGTCACTTTATTGGGTCACCGGGCATGAATTTCCTGCCAGCCCGTGTAGCGGGTGAATCACTCGAGATAGCGGGTCAGACGCTGGCAATGCCGTCCGGTCGCGAGCTGCCAGACGGCGACTACAAGCTGGGGGTCCGACCCGAGTATGTGACGCTGTCGGCCGCAGGTGCGGGCGGTGCTTTGTCCGCAACCGTCACGCGCGCGCAGGACATCGGAACCCACGTGATGCTCACGGCGATGATCGGCGATGTGGCTCTCAAGGTGCGCCTCCATCCAGACGCCGCGCAGCCTAAACCGGGCGACACGGTGTGGCTGCACGTGCTTGGCACACACACCTGCTTTTATAAAAACGAGGAGTTGGTGGCATGAGTACAACGACCAAACCCGTCAACCAGAAAGCCTGGTTGCTGGTGCTGCCGGTTCTGGTGTGCGTAGCCTTCTCGGCCATCTTGCCTCTGATGACGGTGGTCAACTATTCGGTGCAGGACATTATTTCGCCAGACCGGCGGGTTTTTGTCGGCACCGAGTGGTTTGCGGCGGTGATGCGCGACCAGGATTTGCATGCAGCCCTGTGGCGGCAGTTGACTTTTTCGGTGGCTGTGCTGGCGGTTGAAATTCCGCTGGGCATTGCACTGGCCCTGTCCATGCCGGCGCAAGGGTGGAAGGCCTCGCTGGTGCTGGTGCTGGTGGCCCTCGCGCTGCTGATTCCCTGGAATGTGGTGGGCACCATCTGGCAGATTTATGGCCGGGCCGACATCGGGCTGCTGGGCATGACGCTGCAGAAAATGGGATTTGATTACAGCTACACCGGCAACGCCACGCATGCATGGCTGACCGTGCTGATCATGGACGTCTGGCACTGGACGCCGCTGGTTGCGCTGCTTTGCTACGCCGGCCTGCGTTCCATTCCGGACGCGTATTACCAGGCTGCACGCATCGACGGCGCCAGCAAGCTCGCTGTGTTTCGCTATATCCAGCTGCCCAAGATGCGCGGCGTGCTCATGATTGCCGTACTGCTGCGGTTCATGGACAGCTTCATGATTTACACCGAGCCCTTTGTACTGACGGGCGGCGGTCCTGGCAATGCCACCACATTCTTGTCGCAATACCTGACGCAAAAGGCCGTGGGGCAGTTTGACCTCGGTCCCGCGGCAGCTTTCTCGCTGATTTACTTTCTGATCATTTTGCTGCTGTGCTTCATCCTCTACAACTGGATGCAGCGGGTTGGAACGGCGACCAAGGAGAACACCGGTGAATAAACCGCGCTTTCAGGCGAGAACGCTGTTTCTCATTGCCTACATAATTTTTGCCCTGTTGCCCATCTACTGGATGATCAACATGAGCTTCAAGACCAATTCAGAGATTGTCTCGAGCTTTTCGTTCTTCCCGCAAGAGTTCACCTGGGCCAATTACCGGACGATTTTTACCGATCCGTCCTGGTATTCGGGCTACATCAACTCCCTGATTTATGTAGCCATCAACACGGTCATTTCAATCACCGTGGCACTGCCGGCCGCGTATGCGTTCTCGCGCTATAGCTTCATTGGCGACAAGCATGTCTTCTTCTGGCTGCTGACCAACCGCATGACGCCGCCGGCCGTCTTTTTGTTGCCGTTCTTCCAGCTGTACACCACGGTGGGCTTGATGGACACGCACATCGCCGTGGCGCTGGCGCATCTGTTGTTTAACGTCCCCCTGGCGGTCTGGATTCTGGAGGGTTTCATGAGCGGCATCCCTCGCGAGATTGACGAGACGGCCTATATCGACGGCTATTCCTTCCCCCGCTTTTTTGTGGTTATTTTCCTGCCCCTGATCAAGGCTGGCGTCGGGGTGGCGGCGTTCTTTTGTTTCATGTTCAGCTGGGTTGAGTTGCTGCTGGCGCGAACGCTGACCAGCGTGAACGCCAAACCCATTGTGGCGACGATGACTCGCACCGTATCGGCCTCGGGCATGGACTGGGCAACCCTCGCGGCAGCGGGCGTGTTGACCATCGTGCCGGGCGCGATTGTGATCTGGTTTGTGCGGCACTACATTGCCAAGGGTTTTGCGATGGGCAGGGTATGAAGCACCCCCGAAGTGCCTTCGGCACCTCCCCCTCAAGGGGGCGCCACCTGCGGCCCGGCAGAGCCGGTTCCGCGGTAGCCCTTTTCTGCCGTCCATGCAGTGCCTACCCACGGCCCGCGAACAAGGAGAAAACATATGTTTGAGTGGATGGCGTGGACCTTGCCGGTTGCCATATTTTTCAGCTGCATTGTGTTGATGCTGATCGGCATGACGGTCTGGGAAATCAAATCGCCTACGGCGATGCGCCGCGGGTTTTTGCCGCTGGAAACCACGCGCGGAGACAGACTGTTTATCGGCCTGCTCGGCGCTGCATATATCAACCTCATCTTTGTGGGGTTGAGTGGCAAGCTGGGAGCGGCGATGGGGCTTCAAGTGGACCCGTCGATCTGGATCAGTTTTGTCATTTCCATGGGATGGATTGCGCTGGTGATGCGCAAGGGCTAGTTTTTTCAGGAGAACGGCGCCCGGCAACCCTTCCCCGCCGGCGTGTCAGGGAATATGGGGAAGTCATTGAGGAGACTGAGATGAACTTTTACACCACTGCCGCAGCGCTTGCTGTGGCCCAACGCCAGGGAGTTAAACGATGAAGCGCTCTATTTATGCACTGTCGGCCATCGGTGCGGCAGTCTTGATGATGTCCGCCTGCGGGAAAAAGGAAGAACCGGTTGCAGTTGTCGCGCCGCCCGTTGTGGTCGCGCCTGCTGCGGCTCCGGCTCCAGTAGTCTCAGACGCTGCAAAGAAGTGGATAGACAACGAGTTCCAGCCATCGACTTTGACCAAGGATCAGCAAGCTACCGAGATGAAATGGTTCATCGATGCCGCTGCCAAGCTCAAAGCCAAGGGTGTGAACGAAATCTCTGTGGTTTCTGAAACCATCACCACACACGAATACGAGTCCAAAACCCTGGCCAAGGCGTTCGAGGAAATCACCGGTATCAAGGTGAAGCATGACCTGATTCAGGAAGGCGACGTGGTTGAAAAGCTGCAGACCTCCATGCAGTCCGGCCAGTCGATTTATGACGGCTGGATTTCCGACTCGGACCTGATCGGCACTCACTACCGCTACGGCAAAATCCTGGCGCTGTCCGACTATATGGAAGGTGCGGGTAAAGAGTTCACCAACCCCGGGCTCGACCTGAAGGACTTCATCGGAACCAGTTTCACCACCGGACCGGACAAGAAGCTCTACCAGTTGCCTGACCAGCAGTTTGCCAATCTTTACTGGTTCCGCGCTGACCTTTTTGCCAAGCCTGAACTGCAGGAAAAGTTCAAGGCCAAGTACGGCTACGACCTGGGCGTCCCACTCAATTGGTCCGCCTATGAAGACATCGCGGCCTTCTTCAGCAACGACGTCAAACAAATTGACGGCAAGCCGATTTATGGTCACATGGACTACGGCAAGAAAGATCCTTCGCTTGGCTGGCGTTTCACGGACGCATGGCTCTCCATGGCGGGCACTGCGGACATTGGCAACCCCAATGGACTGCCTGTGGACGAGTGGGGCATACGTGTGGGTGATGACAAGTGCACACCGGTTGGCGCCTCGGTTGCCCGGGGCGGCGCGACCAACTCGCCAGCGGCCGTTTACGCCCTGACGAAGTACGTCGACTGGATGAAGAAGTTCGCGCCCAAGGAAGCCACCGGCATGACGTTCGGCGAAGCTGGTCCAGTGCCTGCGCAGGGTCAGATCGCACAGCAGATCTTCTGGTACACCGCGTTCACCGCGGACATGGTCAAGCCCGGCTTGCCAGTCGTTAATGCCGACGGTACACCGAAGTGGCGCATGGCTCCAGGCCCCAACGGTCCCTACTGGAAGCAGGGCATGCAAAACGGCTACCAGGACGTGGGCTCATGGACTTTCTTCAAGGACCACGACGCCAACCGCACGGCCGCAGCCTGGCTGTACGCGCAATTCGTGACGGCCAAAACGACGTCGCTGAAAAAGACCATGGTCGGACTGACACCGATCCGCGAATCCGACATCCGCTCACAGGCCATGACCGACATGGCGCCCAAGCTGGGTGGTCTGGTTGAGTTCTACCGCAGCCCGGCGCGCGTGGCATGGTCGCCAACCGGCACCAACGTTCCTGACTACCCCAAGCTGGCACAGTTGTGGTGGAAAAACGTGGCACAGGCGGTGACAGGCGAAAAAACACCGCAGGTTGCGATGGATACCCTTGCCGACGAGATGGACCAGGTGCTGGGCAGGCTTGAGCGTGCGGGTATGGCGAATTGCCCTCCCAAGCTCAATCCCAAGGGTGATCCGGCCAAGTACCTGAGTGACACCGGTGCACCGTGGAAAAAGCTCGCCAATGAAAAACCAAAAGGCGAGACCATCAACTACGACAAGTTGCTGCAAGCCTGGAAAGACGGCAAGGTTCGCTAAAAGCGGAGCTATGCGGGCCAAAACCCGCATAGGCCCGCACATTGTTTGAGAGAGTGGATGCGCGTGCACGGGGCCCGCGCATCCACCAATAACCAGGCGAGGAAGGCGAAACCTGCTCTGGGGTTTCCCTGGAGATGGATCGATGGAGCCCATGACTTTTGGATCACCGCCGCTGCCTACGCCGCGCGCAGAACTGATACGGCGCCTGCAGGCGGCCCATACATACGACATCGCCATCATCGGCGGTGGCGCTACGGGACTGGGTGTTGCACTGGACGCAGCGGCGCGCGGGTTCTCCGTGGTTCTGGTTGAGTCGCACGACTTTGCCAAAGGAACGTCCTCACGCGCAACCAAGCTGGTTCACGGCGGCGTTCGTTATCTGGCACAGGGCAATATATCTTTGGTGCGTGAGGCCTTGCACGAGCGCACGCGCTTGCTGGCCAATGCGCCGCACCTGGCTCAGCCCCTTCCTTTCGTAATGCCTTCCTACAAGTTTTGGGAGACGCCGTTTTACGGTGTGGGCCTGAAGATGTATGACGCCCTGGCCGGCAAGGCAGGCCTGGGCAGCACAGAATTTCTGAGCCGTGATGAGACGTTGAAATGCCTGCCAACTGCACGCGAGGCCGGGCTCAAAGGCAGCGTCAAGTATTGGGATGGACAGTTTGACGATGCGCGTCTGGCGCTGGCGTTGGCCCGGAGTGCGGCGCGGGCGGGCGCTTTGCTTATTAATTACTGCCCCGCCACGGGGCTTGTCCACGAGGCAGGAAAGCTGGTTGGTTTACGTGTCACGGAGCAAGAAAGTGGGCAGGCATTTACGCTGCGAGCGACATGTGTTGTGAATGCGGCGGGGGTTTGGGTGGACCAACTCCGCGTGCTGGACGGCGAGGCCATTGGCCGTGACGTGCAGCCTGTCGTGGCGCCCAGTCAGGGTGTTCATATCGTGGTGGACAGGTCTTTTTTGCCGGGTGACCATGCCCTGCTGATTCCCAAAACCGCCGATGGGCGGGTTTTGTTTGCCGTGCCTTGGCTGGGGAAAACCATTCTGGGTACAACGGATACCCCCCGCAGTGACCTGGCGCGCGAGCCATTGGCTTTTCGCGAGGAAATCGACTTCATCCTGGGTGAGTCTGCCCGCTATTTAAGCAGGGCGCCCAAGCTCGCGGACATCAAGAGCATGTGGGTGGGCCTGCGTCCACTGGTGAAGCCGCCCAAAGAAGATGGAGACGGTACGCAGGCCTTATCGCGCGAGCACACGGTATTGATCAGTAAAAGTGGTCTTGTCACGGTGACCGGTGGAAAGTGGACAACCTACAGGGCCATGGCCGAGGACGTGCTGGACAACTGCTTTAAGGCGGCGCTGCTACCCAAACGGCCGGGAGGGGTGACAGCAGACTTGAGGCTGGTGGGAGCCCAGGCTTCCGTGCACAAGATCAGCGACGCCCCCGGGGTGCATCTTTATGGCAACGAGGCTGCTTCGGTTTTGGCCTTGCCGGGGGCCGAACGCACGCTGGGTGGCGGTCTAACAGAAGCCATGGTTCGGTTTTCGGCACGTTACGAGTACGCCAGGACGGTTGAGGACGTTCTCGCACGCCGGTCCCGCTTGCTGTTTCTGGATGCGGCGCTCGCCAAATCCTTGGCGCCTGAGGTTGCCGACCTGCTGCAAGAAGAAAACAATTGGGACCCGCATCTGGCCGAATTTCTGGAGCTCGCCGGGCAATACCTCACTGTTCCCGCCTGATCCGCTCCTTTTTTGATAGCTCACTCTGCCCATTGGTAAAGGGCGAGGTGCCACTTCTGCTCATAATCGCCGCGTCGTCGCGCTTCTGCATCGGTTTTGCACGCAGGTTGTTGACAGAGAGCTCGAAATTGATAATAATCGTGGGCTTCGCTGTAAAAAGCTAAGAATTCTGCCTAACGGAAGCATTGCGAGTGGTTTGCAATGTGGACGACAGGCCCAAGACTGATTGGTCTGCTTCTTGAAAGAGGGGCGTTCCGGTGCAAGTTGGGACTAAATTTAAATGATTCAAACGCAATCCAAACTCGATGTTGCTGACAACACGGGCGCCAAATCCGTGATGTGCATCAAAGTGCTGGGCGGATCCAAGCGCCGGTACGCCAGCGTTGGTGATGTCATCAAGGTGAGTATCAAAGAAGCCGCTCCACGTGGCCGCGTCAAAAAAGGCGAGGTTTACAGTGCTGTGGTCGTTCGCACCGCCAAAGGCATCCGCCGCGGTGATGGCTCCCTCGTCAAATTCGATGGCAACGCAGCAGTGTTGCTTAACGCCAAGCTGGAGCCTATCGGCACCCGCATCTTCGGACCGGTCACGCGCGAATTGCGCACCGAAAAGTTCATGAAGATCGTGTCCCTGGCTCCTGAAGTTCTGTAAGGGCAGACCATGAACAAGATTCGCAAAGGCGACGAGATCATCGTCATCGCAGGCCGGGACAAGGGCAAGCGCGGCACGATCACACTCCGCAAAGACGACAGCTACGTGCTGGTTGAGGGCATCAACCTGGTGAAAAAACACACCAAGCCCAACCCTCTCAAGGGCACCACCGGCGGCATCGTTGAAAAAAGCATGCCGATTCACCAGTCCAACGTAGCCATTTTCAATGCGGCGTCGGGCAAGGCTGATCGGGTTGGCATCAAGTTGTTGGCTGACGGCAAAAAAGTGCGCGTCTTCAAGTCCAGCGGCGACGAAATCAAGGCTGCATAAACATGGCAAAAACCGCACCTACTCAAGCTGCTCCTGCGCAGGCTCGCCTGCAGGCCCAGTTCCGCGAAAAAATCGCGCCGGCCCTGATGGAAAAGTTTGGCTACAAGTCGCCAATGCAGGTTCCGCGTATCACCAAGATCACGCTCAATATGGGTGTGAGCGAGGCGGTTGCCGACAAGAAGGTCATGGACCACGCTGTCAGCGACATGACCAAGATTGCCGGTCAGAAGCCCGTGGTCACCAAAGCCAAAAAGGCTATCGCCGGTTTCAAAATCCGCGAAGACCTGCCCATTGGTTGCATGGTCACCCTGCGCGGCGTGCAGATGTATGAATTCCTCGATCGTTTCGTGACCGTGGCTCTGCCCCGCGTTCGTGACTTCCGCGGTATTTCCGGCCGGGCCTTTGATGGCCGCGGAAACTACAACATCGGCGTGAAAGAGCAGATCATCTTCCCTGAAATTGAGTACGACAAGGTCGACGCCCTGCGCGGTCTCAATATCAGCATCACCACCACGGCCAAGTCCGACGAAGAGTGCAAGGCGCTCCTCACCGGCTTCCGTTTTCCGTTCAAGAACTGAGGCGGGCATGGCAAAACAAGCTTTATTGCAACGTGAACTGAAGCGCGAAAAACTCGCCGCCAAATTCGCCAAGAAATACGCAGAACTCAAAGCAACGTCCAACGACGCCAAGCGCTCCGATGCAGAGCGCGCCCTGGCCCGTCTGGAATTGCAAAAGCTGCCCCGCAACGCGAACCCGACACGTCAGCGCAACCGTTGTGCGATCACGGGCCGTCCGCGTGGCACATTCCGTCAATTCGGGCTGGCTCGCGCCAAGATCCGTGAGTTGGCTTTTGCTGGTGATATCCCTGGTATCACCAAGGCAAGCTGGTAATAGGAGAATTACAAAATGAGCATGAGTGATCCTATTGCTGACATGTTGACGCGTATCCGCAATGCACAAATGGTTGAAAAAGCTGTTGTGCTGGTGCCGTCTTCCAAAGTCAAAGTTGCCATCGCGCAAGTGTTGAAGGATGAGGGCTACATCGATGGCTTCTCCGTCAAAACCGACGACGGCAAAGCCCAGCTGGAAATCGCCCTGAAGTATTACGCAGGCAAGCCCGTGATTGAGCGCATTGAGCGCGTCAGCCGCCCTGGTCTCCGCGTTTACAAAGGCCACGGCGCCATCCCTCAGGTCATGAACGGCCTGGGCGTCGCCATTGTCACCACGCCCAAGGGTGTGATGACTGATCGCAAAGCTCGCGCTACCGGTACCGGTGGTGAAGTTCTTTGCTACGTGGCTTAACGGCGACATCGAGGAGTAAAGAAAATGTCTCGTGTAGCAAAAATGCCAGTTGTCCTGCCTGCGGGTGTGGATGTGGCGATGAAAGACGACCAGATCAATGTCAAGGGCAGCCTTGGTACCCTGGCTTTGACGCAAAACGCGCTGGTCACCATCAAGAACGATGCCGGCAAGTTGACTTTTGTGCCTGCCAATGATTCCCGTGAAGCCAATGCCATGAGTGGCACCATGCGCCAGCTCGTGAACAACATGGTCTCCGGCGTGACCAAGGGTTTCGAGAAAAAGCTGAGCCTGATCGGCGTGGGTTACAAGGCCCAGGCGCAAGGCGCCAAGCTGAATCTGACGGTTGGTTATTCCCACCCTGTGATCATGGACATGCCCGCTGGCATTACCGTTGCAACCCCTACCCCCACTGAAGTGGTGATCAAGGGTTCCGACCGCCAGCGTGTTGGTCAGATCGCCGCCGAAGTTCGTGCTGTTCGTCCCCCCGAGCCTTACAAGGGCAAGGGCATCCGCTATGTGGATGAGAAGATCACGATCAAAGAAACCAAGAAGAAATAAGGAGCTGCATCATGTTGACCAAAAAAGAGCAGCGCCTTCGTCGTTCACGCCAGACCCGCATCCGCATTGCCACGCAAGGTGTTGCCCGTCTGACCGTCAATCGCACCAATTTGCATATTTACGCCAGCGTCATCTCTGGCGACGGCAGCAAGATCCTGGCATCTGCCTCCACCGCAGAAGTTGAAGTTCGCAAGGACCTCGGAGCTTCCGGCAAGGGTGCAAACGTTGCTGCTGCGCAGGCCATTGGCAAGCGTATTGCTGAAAAAGCAAAGGCAGCAGGTGTGGAAAAAGTAGCGTTTGACCGCGCTGGCTTTGCGTACCATGGCCGCGTCAAAGCGCTGGCTGATGCGGCTCGCGAAGCTGGCTTGCAGTTCTAAGCAGACTGGAAATAAGTATGGCCAAGTTTCAAGCAAAATCAAACAACGACGCTCCAGACGATGGTCTGAAGGAAAAAATGATCGCGGTCAACCGCGTGACCAAAGTGGTGAAGGGTGGCCGTATTCTCGGTTTCGCCGCACTCACAGTGGTTGGTGATGGCGACGGTCGCGTCGGCATGGGCAAGGGCAAATCGAAAGAGGTGCCAGCTGCCGTGCAAAAGGCCATGGAAGAAGCCCGTCGCAACATGACCAAGGTCTCGTTGAAAAACGGCACCATTCACCACAATGTGTTCGGCCACTGGGGTGCAGCCAGCGTCATGATGATGCCAGCCGCCAAGGGTACCGGCATCATTGCGGGCGGTCCTATGCGTGCAGTGTTTGAAGTGATGGGCATCACGGATATCGTGGCCAAGAGCCATGGTTCCAGCAACCCTTACAACATGGTGCGTGCCACGATGGACGCGCTGAACAACTCCACAACGGCTTCGGACATTGCAGCCAAGCGTGGCAAATCAGTTGAAGAAATCTTCGGCTAAGGCGGTACCCATGACGACAGAGAAAAAACTCACGGTAACCCTGGTTCGCAGCCCGATTGGCACCAAGGAATCCCACCGCGCGACTGTGCGTGGTCTGGGCCTGCGCGGTATCAACAGCAAGAGCGAGTTGCAGGATACGCCCGCAGTGCGCGGCATGATCAACAAGATCAGCTACCTGGTCAAGGTGCTGTAAGCGGAGCTAATGATGGAACTAAACGGAATCAAGCCTGCCGCAGGCGCAAAACATGCCAAACGCCGCGTCGGACGCGGCATCGGCTCTGGCCTCGGCAAGACCGCAGGTCGCGGTCATAAAGGCCAGAAATCCCGTGCGGGCGGCTACCACAAGGTCGGCTTTGAGGGTGGTCAAATGCCTTTGCAGCGCCGCTTGCCAAAGCGTGGCTTCAAGTCGCATAACCTCAAGTACAACGCTGAAGTCACACTGGCTGCTCTTGAGCAACTCGGTTTGGCTGAGGTCGATTTGCTGGCGCTCAAGACGGCAGGCCTCGTGGGCCAGATCGCTAAGAATGTCAAAGTCATCAAGTCTGGCGAGCTGACCAAAGCCGTCAAGCTCAATGGCATTGGCGCGACTGCAGGTGCAAAAGCTGCGATCGAAGCCGCCGGCGGCGCCCTCGCTTAAAACTTCAAGACGGATAAATCAGTGGCAACCAGCTCTGCACAAATTGCGAAAACCGGCAAGTTCGGTGACCTGCGCAACAGGCTTGTGTTTTTGTTGCTTGCGCTGGTGGTTTATCGCGTCGGTGCGCATATTCCGGTTCCTGGAATTGACCCGGCGCAATTGCAGCAATTGTTTAAAGGGCAGCAGGGCGGCATATTGAGTTTGTTCAATATGTTCTCCGGTGGCGCCCTCTCGCGGTTCACGGTGTTTGCGTTGGGGATCATGCCCTACATCTCGGCTTCCATCATCATGCAACTGCTGACTTATGTCGTTCCGACATTTGAGCAGATGAAGAAAGAAGGCGAAGCCGGTCGCAGGAAGATTACGCAGTACACGCGTTATGGCACCTTAGGTCTGGCGCTGTTTCAGTCCATGGGTATAGCGATTGCGCTGGAGAGCTCCCCGGGTCTGGTGTTGGCCCCTGGCTTTGGCTTTCGCATGACCGCGGTGGTCAGTTTGACCGCCGGCACGATGTTTTTGATGTGGCTGGGTGAGCAGATTACCGAGCGCGGTTTGGGCAATGGTATTTCGATCCTGATTTTTGCGGGAATCGCAGCAGGTTTGCCAAGCGCGATGGGCGGTTTGCTTGAGCTGGTTCGTACTGGCGCCATGAATGTGCTGGTGGCCATCGTGATTGTGGTCGTGGTTGCACTGGTGACTTATTTTGTCGTCTTTGTGGAACGCGGCCAACGGAAGATTTTGGTCAACTATGCCCGAAGGCAAGTAGGCAACAAGGTGTATGGCGGCCAGTCGTCCCATCTGCCTTTGAAGTTGAACATGGCGGGTGTTATCCCTCCGATTTTTGCATCCTCGATTATTCTGTTGCCTGCGACGGTGGTGGGCTGGTTTAGCGCCGGTGATGGCATGCGTTGGCTAAAAGACATTGCTGGCACCCTGACCCCGGGGCAACCAATTTATGTGTTGTTGTACACAATAGCGATTGTATTTTTCTGCTTCTTTTATACGGCGTTGGTGTTCAACAGCCGGGAAACAGCAGACAACCTGAAAAAGAGCGGGGCTTTCATTCCGGGCATCCGTCCTGGTGATCAGACGGCGCGGTACATCGACAAGATTCTGGTTCGCCTGACTTTGGCCGGAGCCGTTTACATCACCTTTGTGTGCCTGTTGCCTGAGTTTTTGATTTTGAAGTACAACGTGCCGTTTTATTTTGGCGGCACATCCTTGCTGATTATTGTGGTTGTCACCATGGATTTCATGGCGCAGGTCCAGAACTACATGATGTCTCAACAGTACGAATCCCTGCTGAAGAAGGCCAACTTTAAAACTTCGCCGGGCGCCTGATGGAATGTCTAAGGATGACGTCATCCAGATGCAGGGCGAGGTCGTGGAAAATTTGCCTAACGCGACATTTCGCGTGAAGCTGGAAAACGGACATGTAGTTTTGGGGCACATCTCCGGGAAAATGCGAATGCACTACATCCGCATACTTCCTGGCGACAAGGTGACGGTTGAGTTAACGCCTTACGATTTGTCGCGTGCACGCATTGTGTTTCGCGCCAAGTAAGCAAAGTTTGAAGAGTTTAGGAGAAAGAAATGAGAGTTTCAGCTTCGGTCAAGAAAATTTGCCGCAACTGCAAGATCATCCGTCGCAAGGGCGTTGTTCGCGTAATCTGCGCAGATCCACGCCACAAGCAGCGCCAAGGCTGATTTTTCAAGAGTTTTAGAGGACGCACATGGCTCGTATCGCTGGTATCAATATTCCGCCGCAGCAGCACGCCGAAATCGGTTTGACTGCTATTTTCGGCATCGGTCGCACTCGTGCACGCAAGATTTGCGTCGCATGTGATATTGCGTATTCCAAAAAAGTCAAAGACCTAACGGACGGCGACCTGGAAAAAATTCGTGACCAGATCGCGCAATTCACCATTGAAGGTGACCTGCGTCGTGAAACCACGATGAACATCAAGCGCCTGATGGACATCGGTTGCTACCGTGGCTTTCGCCATCGTCGCGGCCTGCCCATGCGTGGCCAGCGTACGCGCACCAATGCGCGTACTCGCAAAGGCCCTCGCAAGGCGGCAGCGTCCTTGAAGAAATAATTGAGTAAGAGGTAGTTATGGCAAAAGCCCCCAGCAGTAACGCAGCTCAACGCGTTCGCAAAAAAGTACGTAAAAACGTTGCCGACGGCGTCGCTCACGTTCACGCATCTTTTAACAACACCATCATCACGATTACCGATCGTCAAGGCAACGCATTGTCTTGGGCTTCTTCTGGTGGTCAGGGCTTTAAAGGTTCGCGCAAGTCGACTCCTTTTGCTGCCCAGGTCGCTTCTGAGGTTGCTGGTCGTGCCGCCATTGAGCAAGGCATCAAGAACCTTGACGTTGAAATCAAGGGTCCTGGTCCAGGTCGTGAATCCTCGGTGCGTGCTCTCGCCGCTCTCGGCATTCGAATCAATTCGATTGCTGATGTGACGCCCGTTCCGCACAACGGCTGCCGTCCGCAAAAGCGTCGTCGTATCTAATTCGAGTTTTGGCGGCTTTGCTGTGGTGTCAATAGCCACTGCTTCACCGCGAGAACGTTTTACCAAGCCCACCGCCGTTAGGTCTTGTACCGAAGGCTCCTGCAGATCCTGCAGCAGATGACATAAGGAAATCAAGTGGCACGTTATCTAGGCCCCAAGGCCAAACTCTCCCGCCGTGAAGGCACCGACCTTTTCCTGAAAAGCGCACGCCGCGCCATCAGCGACAAGGCCAAATTTGACTCCAAGCCAGGCCAGCACGGTCGTACCTCCGGTACCCGTACTTCTGATTTCGGCCTCCAGCTTCGCGAGAAGCAGAAGGTCAAGCGCATGTACGGCGTGCTCGAGAAGCAGTTCCGCCGTTACTTCGAGGAAGCTGACCGTCGCAAGGGCAACACCGGCGCCAACCTGCTTTTCATTCTCGAATCGCGTCTTGACAACGTCGTTTACCGCATGGGTTTTGGCTCCACACGCGCTGAAGCGCGTCAGCTGGTTTCCCATAAAGCCATCGTTGTTAACGGCAACTCGGTGAACATTCCTTCTTACATGGTCAAGACAGGCGATGTGATCGCTGTGAGAGACAAGTCCAAGAAGCAAACGCGCGTAGCGGAAGCGCTTCAGCTGGCTCAACAGGTTGGTTTGCCAGCTTGGGTGGATGTCAGCATCGACAAAGGCGAGGGAATCTTCAAGAAGGTGCCTGATCGCGATGAGTTTGCCGCTGACGTCAACGAATCGTTGATCGTCGAGCTGTACTCCCGTTAATTTTTTTTCGTTCCTGCGGCTACCGGGCACTGTAGCCGCAGGGTCGCTTCACCCGGCCTTATCGGTGTAACGAGCCGAGGGTATTGAGAGGAAGATGCATGCAAACCAATCTACTAAAACCAAAAACCATTAATGTGGAGCAACTTGCCGCGAACCGCGCCAAGGTGACTCTGGAGCCTTTTGAGCGTGGCTATGGCCATACGCTGGGCAATGCCTTGCGTCGCGTTTTGCTGTCCTCCATGGTGGGCCACGCTGCGACTGAAGTGACGATTGCCGGCGTGCTGCACGAGTATTCATCCATTGATGGCGTGCAGGAAGATGTCGTCAACATTTTGTTGAATCTCAAGGGTGTGGTTTTCAAGCTCCACAACCGCGATGAAGTCACACTCAGCCTGCGTAAAGATGGCGAGGGCCCGGTTACTGCAGCTGACATCCAGACGCCGCATGACGTCGAGATCATCAATCCCGAGCACGTCATCGTCAATCTGTCGCACGGCGGCAAAATCGACATGCAGATCAAGGTTGAAAACGGCCGTGGTTATGTACCCGGCACCATGCGTCGTTACGGTGACGAGTCGACAAAATCTATTGGTCGCATTGTTCTTGACGCGTCTTTCTCCCCGGTCAAGCGCGTCAGCTACACCGTCGAGAGCGCCCGTGTTGAACAACGCACCGACCTGGACAAGCTCGTGCTGGAAATTGAAACCAACGGTGCTGTGACTGCTGAAGACGCTGTCCGCGCCTCGGCCAAGATTTTGGTTGAGCAACTGGCGGTGTTCGCTCAGCTGGAAGGTAATGAACTGGCTGCTTTCGATGCGCCGGTTCAGCGCAGCTCACAGCAGTTTGATCCTATCCTGCTGCGTCCTGTTGACGAGCTCGAACTCACCGTTCGCTCAGCCAACTGTCTGAAAGCAGAAAATATCTATTACATCGGCGACCTGATTCAGCGCACCGAGAATGAGCTGCTCAAGACGCCAAATCTTGGTCGCAAATCACTTAACGAGATTAAGGAAGTTTTGGCTTCCCGCGGTCTGACATTGGGTATGCGTCTGGAAAGCTGGCCTCCTGCAGGTCTTGACAAGCGGTAATAAAAAAAGACCTCCCTCGGGAGGCGGTGCACGGGCAGTACCTGATACGGCTGCCTGAAATACAAATGAAAGGAAAGCACTATGCGTCACGGACACGGACTTCGTAAACTCAATCGGACCAGCTCTCACCGGCTGGCCATGCTGCGCAACATGATGAATTCCTTGATTCAACATGAAGCCATCAAAACCACTCTACCTAAGGCCAAGGAATTGCGCCGCGTGGTGGAGCCCATGATTACTCTCGCGAAAGAGCCTACGGTTGCCAACAAGCGCCTGGCATTTGATCGTCTGCGTGACCGCGACATGGTCGTCAAGCTTTTTGCCGAACTCGGTCCTCGCTATAAAGCCCGACCCGGCGGCTATACGCGCATCCTGAAGATGGGCTTCCGTGTTGGCGACAATGCACCGATGGCGCTTGTGGAACTGGTGGATCGTCCAGAAATCTCTGAACACACCAATACAGCCGACGCTGTCAAGGCAGAGTAGAGTACAATAGAAACATATCGCGCGGTGGAGCAGCCTGGTAGCTCGTTGGGCTCATAACCCAAAGGTCGTAAGTTCAAATCTTGCCCGCGCAACCAAATTCCAAGCCATCTAGGCTGGTAGCAAACGCCCACTTCATGTGGGCGTTTTGCTTTGTGACGACGTTTGTGACGAGGCCTGTGTCGTCACGGAATATCATAAATAGACGTTGCGACCTTTGGGTTACCTGCAGACTTGAATCAAGGACAGTTGCTACCCGCGATGATGTGTTCGCATTTTGGATAGATGCGGGTACCGCTTCATAGGTCATATCCAGACTTAAAGCGAGTACGGTCGAACTCCCATGAGCCCGTTCGGGCGATCATTCGTGCATCGGGTTTCTTTGAAGAAGCCCTTCGCCTATTGAATTCCGTCAAAAATTGACCCGCGTAGGCACTACGCTGATCGTTTAAAGACAGGGCAAATTGGGAATGATAGACGTGGTCACATTGCATGTCATCACACAATGGGCGTAGCGGCATGAGATGTTCCCCCGCGAGATATTAAGGCGCACGAGCCTAGATCGCGACACGACGAAGTAGTACCTCCGGTGGGATGAGACCGAGCCCAGCTACAACAGACGGGGCAGCTCAAGCAAGCTCGAGCCCTACGCCGAAGCTAGCCACTTGGCTGGGAATAGAGACAACAATCGCAGAGACAGCGGTGCGCCTTCAGGAAGGTGCACCCATCTGAGATGTCCATCGCGTTAAAGGTCCCTCCAGGCCCACATCTAAGCGAAAGAATCTGCTAGTCTCCCTTGAACCAAGACGATTGAAGTCCACGATGCAGAAATCAAAGGGAACAAAACGAACGCCCGCGACCCTGCGGTCAACGAATGGGGCCGGATTCGATTTTGAGGATTTGATCAGCGCTTGGCTTTGCGTAAAGATGCTCACGGGTGAGCAGGTGCCTGCCATAGGAGGAACTGGCGTCCAAATCCAGGCGCAAGTCTCCAGCTTAGGCTGGCACATTGACGACCTCCTCCTAACGACCAGGGAGCAGTCTGGAAAAACTGGGCGGTTAGCGATCTCCGCGAAGGGTAATTTGCAAGTCAATGCTGCGGGTCTTCCTGCAGATTTCGTGACACGTGCATGGGCTCAGCTGGAAGACCCAAAGAGTCCAATGCAGCCAGAAGGTGATGGCCTGGCGCTGGTGACGCTTGGCACGCATGACGTCTTTCACCCGAACTGGAGAGAGGTGAAGAACGCGTGTAGCGGTCCAGACATGACGCTCACCGTAAGCAGAATCCGAGATAATCCCGGTCAGTCAAAGATATTTAACAGCGTCCAGCATCCCGAGAAGACCGCGCCAACGGCATCTGATGAAAAGACGATTGAGCTCATCCGTCGGTTGCATGTTTTGCCCGTGGACTTGGATCTCGCTTACTCTCAGGATAAGGCGCAGTCTATTGCGCAATGTCGACAACTTCTAAGAAGTGGCGATGCGGCTGAAGCAGAGCAGCTCTGGGAAGAACTGGTCAATGCGGCGAGGGAAGTGCGTCTGCGCCGCGGAACCAGAACACTTCAAGAGCTTTGGTCGACGCTGCGCACCAAATTTGAACTTCGGCTGCACCCAGACTTTGCGCGTGATTGGGAAACACTCACTAGCATCACCTCCGATTACAAGGCAAGAATAGAAACAGGGCTCCCGTCTGGTTACAGCATTCCACGGGCTGAAGAAGCATCGCAGGTTGAGGCTGCGATCTCTACAACCTTACTCACAGTGGCATTTGGAGAGTCAGGATCTGGGAAGTCCGCGCTCCTGAAAAATGTGCTTGACTCCAAATTCAGAGTCTGGACACAGGTTTGGTTCGGGCCGGAAGAATTGAAAACTGCGCTCAGTGCGGCACGTCGCGGTGCACTTCCTCTGAAACAGGAACTCGGTCGCACCCTCAATGCAGCAGCGAGCTTGAAGAATATCCTCGTTATCGATTCAGCCGAACATATTGATCCTGCAGAGTTCGGAGCGATTCGCCAGCTACTTGATGCAGTTCTGCCTTCCATGGCAAAGATCGAGGACAGTGCATGGCGGGTTGTTATCAGCACGCAGACTCAGGGTGGGATAGCGGGCGCTGAGGCCATACTCGGTGCTAATCAGGCGACGCAGGTGGAGGTGAAGCCCTTAGAAAACGCTGATGTGAAATTAGCGCTACGGTCATCGCCATCTTTGGCCTGGTTGACGGGGCACGACGACACGGTCGCCGCGCTCACGAACCTACGGACTCTGGCCTGGGTCGCCAAGGCCGGTGTTGCTTTGGGCTCTCGTGGAAATGGCTTGACGTCGCATACGGCGATTGCTGATCAACTTTGGTCGTACTGGACGGCAGACCGGGTTGACTTAAAGGCGCTCGTGATGCGACTGGCAAAACGCGAAGCGTCCTTTGAAAGAAGTTTCGCGATAACCGAATTGGATGCGGGTGACACTGCGACATTAACGCCGTGGCCGGACAAGTTACCTCTCCATCTAAACCAGCGAACTAACCGCATCGAATTCGGGCATGATCTGGCCGCCGATTGGGCGCGTTTCCAGTTCCTAAAACAAATCTGGACTGACACTTCGCAATGGGCGGCGTTCGCTGAGAATCCTCTTTGGACCAACGCGCTACGAATGCTGGGGCAATTCCTGCTTCGCCAGGCGGGAGAGCAAGGCACGGCTTGGGACGACGCTTTTGGCGCGGCGGAGAGGTCTGGGTATACCTTGGCGGGAGACATCTTGCTCGATGCGCTGTGCCTAGATCCCGAAGCTGAGCGATTCTTGACTGAGCGAATCGATCTGCTTCTGGAAAATGGCGCAACGCATTTCACCAGATTGTTGACTCGGTTTCACCATATCGGGACCGTTCCAACCGGTGGGGTCGCAGACAAAGCTTCCTCGCATGCGTTGTACATGGAAGCGCAATATCGCTCGCTTGTCATCAGCCGTTGGCCTCCGCTCCTTCGATTCCTCATAGCGCAGCGTGAAAAATTGAGCGGATTGGTTTCCTCTGCGCTGGCCAAAATCGCCAAAACCTGGTTGACTGCTACTCCCCGTCAATTGGCAGATGGAACTCCGATGCCGTTTCGTCGAGAGCTCGCTAATTTGATGTTAGCGATGGCACGAACGGTCCAGGTGGAAAAGGGGCATGGCGTCCTATACATGATGGGTGAGCCCTTGGTTTATACGGCTACGCTTGCCGGGGCCGAGGATCTACCAGATGAGATCGGGGCTTGGGCTCTGGAGCTCGCTGGGAGAAGAATTACTGATAGCGGTGTTGGCGCACGAATTGCCGAAGTTCTCCACCAAAAATCCGAAGAACATCGAGAGCGCCTACTCACGGACTCACAATACAAAGAGAGGCATGAGAGAAAACGCAATATCTCCCCTTCGATAGGATCCTTTCGGCGAAAGTTGTCCCCGTGGCCGCTTGGGGCAAGTAGCAAAGTCGACAGGGATTTTCGAGCAGCCTGTTTCAAGGAAGACAGTATTCAACCTTTGATGCGCTCGCGCCCGGACGTGGCGGCTGAGGTTTTGCTCGCCCTCATCATCGAAGACCAACCGGAACGAGATAGTGGTTTGGGCCGGCACGAGGTCGAACTGGGCCTAGAGTTTTCGTCCGACGGGTATCCGACCATTTTTTGGAAAAGTCCATTCTTTCCATTTCTTAACACTGCGCCGGCCACAGCCCTTACAGCCCTAATCTCGCTCGTCAACTTTTGTACCGAGCAGTGGGCTAAGGAAGTCATGGGTAGGCGTATGGGCATAGACCCTACGCCAGGCCTGAATCTCCAACTCGCAGATGGTGTTGAGAAGGTCTTCGTGGGTTCGTGGGACGTCTTCGACTGGACCCAGAAAAACTCTCACCACCATGGCAACCTGTTCTGTTCGCTTGACGGACTTGAACGATGGCTCGTGCTCCAAATCGATGCCGGCGTTGACGTAACGCCGTATGTCGCTCAAATACTCCACGAAGGTGAGTCTTCAGCCCTTATTGGCCTTCTAGTCAACATCGGGAAATACCAGCCACCACTTCTCTTGGGCTCTCTTGCACCATTGTTGACGGATCCGCACATATTCTTTTGGGATCGCGGACGCGTTAAGCATATTGAGTACAGCTTCGACAGCTTTACTTGGAGCCGGAGTGGTGACGCGGTGTTTAACTTTGCACGTTCGTGGTCACTGGCTCCTCATCGACAGAAAGCATTCGAGAGCGTTGTTGTCGACCTCCTGCGCACTGACGCGACCTTGTCAGAGCGACTTCAGGCATTAACTCGGGGTTGGTCTCTCCCGCAGGATCCAAAGACATCCTTGGAATTCAGGCTGCTTTTCGCAGCATTGAATCGCGACAATCACCAGTCACGCATCGATTCAGAAACGGAAGCTCTCGACTGGGTTTTCCACTGTCCGGAAGATCTTCAATCGGAAATGCAGTCCTGGGACGCCCAACACGCAGGGCCTTTGGAGTACCTTCTGCTGCCTCGGCAATGCGAGAAACTCCTCCAGGCCGATCATCCTATAGATGTTGACGGAGCGGTCTATTTGTACGGCTTATTGAAGCTGTGCGAGGCTGGCGATACCGCAGATGATGATGCCTTCGGCGCGTGCCGGCTAGCACTTGCGGCCACGCTCGTGGTTCTTGCCGACAGTTGGTTGGCTCAGATGGCCAAGGAAAAAGAGCATGTCCTCTCCGTCGTCCGAGCAGCTATTGCCGAGATTGCCAGCACCTCAAAAGGAATTCGCGAATCTCGGATAGAACGTTCCCGTGACGAGTTGAAGTTCGCTGCGCATGCTGCGATGAAGCTCTGGATGAAAAACGACGAGAAGGCTCTCGACAGGGAGTCGGCAGTGCTTCAGCTTCTCACAAGCGGCAGTTCAGCCGCCGCAAGCTCCATCGTTGAAATTGCTTACCGCCACCGAAAGCAGCTCAGCTCCTCATGGTGGAGGCTTCTTCAGGCAGGAACATTATGGTCCGGGCTCACACTACTGTCGCCTCGTTATGGGGACGACGCGGGATCAGAGCGCACTTGGGGCATTTGGCTGAGGAGACTCAGAGCTTTCCCTCTGAGAACCGTAGAGGCGTCGATCGAGGATCTAAAATTTTCACGCGTCGCAGCTGGATGTGAGCGATTAGATTTCCATCGGCAAATGCGTGCCTTCAAAACAAGCAAGGATGTCTGGAATCGCGAACCTGAGCGTCATACTGGAACGGGACTTAGCAGCACATTTCTTAAGGTGCTGTTCGGATGGCTTATCGACGGACCAGGGACAGGTGATTGGTCCGATGACAGCCGGCTCACAAAGAGGCTGTGGACATATGAGGTGGAACGGGCCAAAGTCCGAGCGAGGGAGGAGCGCGGCGAGTCTGACCTTCCTAGTGATCTCGGATACCAGGTGCTTCAGAAGCTTGCCGAACTCTCGATCGCTGCGCCACCAGCAGATGCTCAATCCATCTGGGAGCCGGTGCTGAGGCATGGACCTGCAGCGCATTACGCGATCGGTCATTTCACTAGCTGCTTTTTTCTTCGACTGTCCAAGGGAGATGACGCGAACGCATTCGAGCGAGTATGGCGAGCAATGATGGAGTATGCACTTGAGGCAGCTGCGAACTCGAATAATGGCCGCCTGTGGTTCTATAGGGAGAGTTCGCTCTGCACCCTGCTCGGGTTTGGCAATGCAGGCGCGCTACTGAAGCTAAATGCGGGTGCTGCATTGCGGATGCATGATATCTACCAGAAGTGGGCGGCAGGTCATTTGGGGGTCGTTGAAGAATCTCTAGCTAAGTTCTGCTATTTTCTTTCGAGTGACTTTGGTGCGCCCTTGCGTCTCTCTAGTTTGAGTTGGATTTCCAGCGCGTTGAAAGGAAATAGCTCAACGGGGAAATGGCATCGCGACAGCACAGGCGAGGCACTGATCGAATTGATCAACACTGCGCTAAATCAGAATTCTCAAGCGTTGTCCAAAAATTCTCACGCGCGAGATGCGTTGGTCGAAATCACGGGAACGTTGGTCGCAAGAAATATTTCCATCGCACTCGCGCTTCAAGAACGGATCAGGTTATTGCGATAACTTAATTTATCGACTCCAAACTTCAATGGGCCATTTAACTGGCGTGTTCTTGCCATTCGAAATAGTGCCTTCTCTCGATAAATTTGATTTTTAGACTGCTCTAAATGGCATGACCCGATTGCCGTGTACGGAAACGTGTGGTGATGGAGATCGACGCGGTGATGTTGGCAGCTTTCGGCCTCCTCACATTGCATGAGGCGCATGGGCCGCGGTCAATGTATAAGGAAAAAGCCTCGCTTACATTATTTGTCGTAGGTCGGAATTCCTCCTTTAAAAAATCATCGTGAGTAAAACCCCCATAATTTCAAGCGACTTCAAATTTGCCGTAGTCCACATGGCCTGGATGTTCAACGGCAAAGATCGGGATTTGCTCTTTGCAGGTGTGGAACTTATTCCCGAAGAGCTAGGACGCCCACCGCAGGAGCCTCGCGATCAATTGAAGATCTCGAAAGTTGGGGATAGAGCACGTATCTATTTTGAACGCTTCGTGATGGATGCGGAAGACGCTCTAGCCTGGTACGCTAACTGCCGGAACGGCATCGTGGAACTTCCAGGAAGCAAAGAATTGAAGGCCGTTGCCACCGGGGTTCTAAAAGAGGAACCTCAATGGCCGTCTCTTATTACTGGCGCTGAGTTTCCATTTACAGGCGATGTCCTGGCGAGTCATCGTACTCATCACCTAATACCCCCAGAATTACCTCAATGTGTGCAAGCGATGCAAGAGGTGCAGCCAGATGCAATTAGGTGGATGTCGGAGAAGATCTACGTAGATTTGGCTAGGTATCCGGAGCTTCTGGGTACTATCAATTTGCTGGTTCCAAATCCCGTGCTACGTTCATTCGAGCACAGATTGGGTGTCGGCGAGAGTGGAGAGGAATCTAGTCGCCTTTCGCTCGTTGCTCGTTCAGGAAAATCATTGGAAACTTTGTCAGTCCTGTTGACAGAGGTGCGACCCACCGGGCCTTCGAATGTGACTTTTCTGAAAGTCGACAATCGATACTTGGAGGTGTCTCACTCCGGAAGAGTTGAAGAAGTGTCTCTTGCCATGATGTGCTCTGTGAGAGGACTGTTGGAGTGGCAAGGCCCAACTGGATTTTTCCGAACAGTGCATTTTCGGTCGCATGTTCCCGGTGCTTCAAAACGCGTCACGGTCCCGAGTAGAGCTGGTGAGGTCCCTGAATCATATGAGGTGCCTCAACGCCGGCTTGCGAACCGGTCTGCAATTGGCGATCTGTCCACGGAGGATCCAATTACAGCTCGCATTAGGAGTCTTCGGCATGCCAGAACTAGGGCTGACGAAGGGGTGCGACTGGGACAAAAATGGTTCCACGGCAATCACCATGAAGCCAAGTTGTTCATTCGCACGTTGACTCAAAAAGCAGAGCGAAGGGTTTGGATTGTCGACCCTTATTTTGCAACGGCCGAATTGTTCAGCTTCGCATTGGCCACGAGTAGTTCCGAAGTGGAGGTTCTGGTGTTAACGAGCGGGCAGCTCATGCTTAAAAATCAGGATGCAGTGGATGCCAGTCGTGAAGCAGGGGAGCTCCTGCTTGAACAATACAAGGCACTTAAGAAGCAGTCTCAGCTGAATATTCTGGTGATGACAGGCGACCGCCCAGTCTTTCACGATAGATTCTTGGTCATTGATGACGCAGTGTGGCTGTCGGGGAATTCACTAGGCACGATCGGCGAGCGCGCCGGAATGATGATCTCGCTTCCAGATCCCGCACCGGTGATTCAGAAAATTCAAGAAATCGTTCGCGACGCGGTGTTGGTCAAGCCCCTGGAAGAGTGGGTCACTAATCGCCAGAAGAGCAAAACAAATGGGAGTTAAGCGTAGCTCGGTTTTGCGAAACGCCATTAGCTTCGGTTCGGCGACCAACTGCTATAACCCTAATCTCACGAGGTCATCGCCGCCCGGGCCCCCAATGCTGATTTGGCCCTCGATTCAGCACCCTTCAAATTTGAAGGAACATGACTCCAGGAGCATCCCCGATCTGAACCACATTCTCAGCCGGCATCGCCACAATAGAGATGCCAAGGCGAATGACGCCAAAGTCGGTCCGACATTACTCGGTTGCTCAGGTTTCTGGGAGGCGGTCAAGTCTGCCAAGCTGCTGTTTGTGTTTGACCCTCATCTCAGTCCACATTTGATTCGCAATATCAGGTTTCATTTGAATCCCTCATCTCGTCGGCTTCAAATTCTCAGATTGATTGGCGGCACCCAAGATCGAGAGAAGTGCATTCATCTGGCTACCGAGCTGGCCAATATATTCCAAGGTACCCAGACCATCATCGAGTGCCGAATGGGAATGGAGTCCCGGGCAACACCCTTTCCTCACGACCGGTTTGCCATAACAGACGGGGAGTTTTGGCATTTCGGCGGAACTGTTGGCGGGTTGGAGCCATGCTTGACTGCAGTAAGTCGTGGTTGGAAGGTATCTGATGTTGGAGCCGAGATTTTCTTCAATGGTGTTTGGGACCATCTAGCGCCTGCTGGAGGTGAAGCGTGATTAACAAAAACTTGAGAGGCAAGTCGGAATATCTGCTGCGGTTAGCCGAGGAGGTCTCTCAGGCATCTCGCATTCAGTTCAACTCTGGCTGGGAAGATACGGTTCAAGCGCTAGCGCGCAGTTTCGTCGACGTGCTCGCTAACGAGTCGAACGCAGCCCAAGCACTACTTGATCTGCGCGATTCAATAGAAAACGCGGATTCACAACAAGACCCTATGTCTAGCGCCGATCCTTTAGCCCAGAGCCTTTCTGCGGGCACTGCTGGAGTTAAATTAAATTGGAAAGGCAGCAAAGGAGACGCGCAGTGGTTGTCGGGCTATGCTTTGGGAGTAGCCGCCGGAGAGAAGGCCAGTGCGCAGGCCCTTTTTTCTCTCTATGAGGTCGCGCAAAGTTCCGGCATTCGGCTACACGCGTTTTTTGCAGGACTCCGTTTGGGCATGGACGAGAATCGTGGTGATCTGAAGGTTGCCTTTAGAGAAGCGGCTCGTGCGATTGCCGTCAACCCAACCGAATTGGTGTATCGGAGTGAGCGATCGCAGTTCACCGAGGCCTTGAGCGATTGGGAGCTTCGTACAGATCTCGTCGACGCTTGGAACGAAGTGTATTGGCGTCGCATTTTGATTCATCCGGATCGACTGTTTGTATTCAACGCACTGCTCCCAGATACGCCAGCATTGTTTCTTGAGGTTTGCGAGATCCTCAAGCTTCCGCCTTTGATTGATGCGCTTCTGGATAACCCCGACATTACTGAGGACTTGGACCTTCTTCTGGAGCTGCTGAGGCTCGCTCCTACTTGCGGTGAGGGGCGGCAATGGAATAAGAGCATGTCTGCACCACTGCTTTTACAAGCAGCTTTTACTCATATTTCTAAGCTGTTCTCGATTGAGTCTGAAGCGACGAAGGATTCCGGGGACTACGGCAAGGCGCGTCGGGAGGTTTTGACTTGCGCACTGAACCGCAATGACGGCAACTTTTTAATCACCGGTTGGGCCATTCACCTTATTAAACAAAACAGAATAAGACCATCTGCTGTAAACAACGATGCCATCAACTCAATCATAGAGGTGATTCATGAGAGTAAGGATTTTGTTTCGCGCTTAATGCAATCTCATTTGGAAACATTCGTGCCCATTTCATCTGATCGAGAACTTGCTTTGCAGGTTTCGGGCGTAGGCGAAGAAAAAGACGATGCCGTTTTGGATCATGACTATCAACTACTTCTGCTGACGATTCTGTTGACTGAAGAGGATTTGAAGTCGGAATCGGAGTTAAGCGCCGAAGCATCAAAACTGTATGCCGTATTTCGTCGTCTGCTGCTCGAGCGGCATGGCGAGTTATGGCGACATAACTTTCTTGAGTCAAACTGGGAGTTCCCAACAATAGCCAGGTTGTATCGTTGGGAGTCAACAAAGCGCTGGAATGAGGACTGGAATACCTTGATCGCACAGAGACGTAGGGGACTGCACTGGAACTTTACCGAGGACCAGGGCGCGCAGGAACCAAGTCTCTTTCTTGCAAGTGTCGGCGTTGGCGTTGTGGAAAACCTTTTAAATGAACATAACTACCATGCCGCAGTTGCGATGTGTGATGTAGTATTTGACGCAATATTTCCCTTGGCAACTCAATGGAACACAAAGCAAAGTTCGTGGCGAGATATAGCGGTTCTTGTTGGAATAACGGCGACTCACGCATGCAAAGCATCAGGGGATCCGCAGTTATATAACGTGCCTGTCTCATTTTTAAAGCGACTGGGTGACGACGACGAGTTCTTTCTACAGCTTGCGGCGAACATGATCAACAACGGATTCTTGGATCTGGAGGATGTTATGAATAAGGCGCTGGGCGGAGATCAGACTGTTCACGCGCGGGCCTGCAGGTACATCAAATGGCAACGAAATGGGTTCAAGGATCCGGTACTAACTCCTCTGTCCGCCTATTGGAGTGCGCGACTAGAAAAATGATCGTTCTGATTTCTATGACGATCGCTCAGACCTGTTGGGCTAATTGTTAGTGCGATGCTTCTCGTCCGACTTTACGGCCAAGCCAGCAATGTGGTCCGTTGAGGCTCCCCTAATTAGAGGATGGCGTAGTGGTGAATCAAAGAGAGAATGGTGCAAAGATCATCAACGAAAGCGATTGTTGCGCCAGGCTCAGGAAAATATCAGAAGAAAGTAGCGCCAAATGCCAGAAGACCTTAAACCGCTCACCGAAGCGAAACCCCCTATTCCTGAATCTCTCACGGGCTCTGTTGTGGATGTAGTTCGTCTTTGGGAGGTCGCGGGTCCGATCGTGTCCCGGATCGCTGATGCTGCAATCGCAGCGTTGGAACGATCAAATCGTCATACCGGTCTGATTACCGGTATTCTTCTGGGAATAATCATATTCTGTTTCACGGGATTTGCGACATTCGCGTTGTACCTGGACAAGGTCGACACCGCAGAAAAAGTCCTTATTGCGATGGTCAGTTTTCTTGGTGGGGCGGCTATGTTCAGCGGCCCTCCCAGGAAATAGAACAGGCGACTTTACGAATCGAACGCACTGTTGCCGATGCCAGTTCTCACGCGCAAGCGTCTTGAATACATAGCAACTTCAAAAATTGCTAAACAAAACTTCTGGCGTCATGGGCACCGGGAGGGATTTTTGGGTTGCCTCAGTATTAAAGGACGAAGTTGGATTTCTCAACGATTTCACGCTTGCTTGCCTCTGCAGCCGCACCATTGCTGGGATTTTTAAAAAAGCCTTGGGCTGAACGCACAGCTGTCCTTAATCCAGGGCAGGCCACGTCTTCACCAATCGACGACCTGGACGAGGCAACCTTCGCAAATCTCGGTGCAACTACGCCCGATGCGGCAGGTTGGAAACTGGTACTTCAAGTATTCCTACGTCAACTGGTGATGGCGGAACCCTTTTCCCTTCCGCATGTGCGTGAGTGGTTGGACTTAGAGGAAACGCAGCGCCATCTTCAACGCCTTGCACATGCGCGCATCACCGCAGCGAGCGAACCATCGAGCGAACGTTCGGCATTGGTTGAAAGCTATATGTTGGCCTCTGGTGAACACCAGAGCCGGGCTGACGATATCGTCGAGCATGCCTTGAAGGTGCTAGTGGCAGGCGTGTATGGTGGGTTAAAAGATACTGCATTAGGAGCCATTCTCCAAGTGAGCATGCGCGCCTTGCAGGAGCGCCTCGACGAGCTTGACATGCGGGTTGGCGAACAAAGACTGCCGGAGCTTGGGTGGTCATTGGAAGCGGCCTGCAAAGCCAATGAGAATTGGTTGTTGGAAAGCTTTTCCAGTCAACGCAAAGCAAAGACGCGGCTCGGCCAACCGCTCAATCCGGCTGACGGCATGGCGCGGGTCCATCCGATAGCTAGAACCAACCTGATCGAGAGCTTTGAAAGTCTACTACGTGAATCCCCATTTGGCGGCGTGGTAGCGGTCACTGGGGATGAAGGCAATGGGAAATCCTGGCTAGTCGCACAAGCTTGGCTTTCCCTTTCGGCTAAACCCCTGACTCTATTTTTGACAGCGGAAAACGTCAGCGATCAGGTCGCCGATCCGATCGCGCTCATTGCACGAAATCTTTGCGTGCAAACCGGCAGAGAGGGAGTCGAATCCCATCAGGAATTTTGGACTACCCAGTGGAATACGTGGCGTGCGCAACGGCAAGGACCTGCACAAGGAATTATTGTTGTACTTGATGGTCTGAATCAACGCCCGCGAACCGAATGGGCGCGCTTTATCGACAAACTCAGCGAAGAGTTGGAGTTCATTGGTGGGAAGTTAATTGTTACCTCCCGAAAACGTTACTTTGACGGAACGGTAAAAGCGCGCCTGGCATCACCATGTCGAGAGTTGAGGGTGCCGGAATGGACGCCAACGGAGCGTGATGCCTTGCTTGTTGCCTCTGGCACGCTCGGCGGTCAGTTACATGAGCGGGTAGCCAATTCGTTACGCAATCCGCGTCTACTTGGCATTGCCTTGACTTTGCTTGACAGCGCGCAGCTTCAAGCGATGGAAGAGTTAAGTGTTCCCCTTTTATTATTTGAACATCTTCGCACTAGTCAGCGCGATACCTACGACCTATCTGCTGAGCACTTTAAGCGCAATCTTCAGGATCACGCGAGACAAGTCCTGCAGCGCTTGAACACGCAACAGCGCGACGATCTGAAAGTTTTCGAAGGTGGCCTCGATGCAGTCGTCGAGGGGCGTTTCTTCACGCCACTGGCGGAAGATCCAACTCGTTATGCGGTGCGAGAAGAAGGGCTCGGACTCGCCCTCGGTTTGGCCATTCTCGACGAACTAGTTTCTGCTCGACGTAACGGTCGCGATCTTGGCGAAGCGTTAGCAACGATAGCAGAGCCAATCGTGGCTTTAGATTTGACTTCGGAGGCCATGCTAGCCGCAATGACAGTAGTTTGCATGAGCGAAGAATATCCGACTGAGATCGGTGTGGCGATACTGATTGCGTTTGCCAGCTTACAGAACCCGGACGATGACGCGTTTGATTCAGTTGCCGCGCTAGCTCGTATCCAGCCGCTGGTTTTTCTCGAATCCGCGCGGCTGCTTGCGCTTCAGGGCGGTAGAGTTCCCAACTTCGACTGGATCGAGCTGGCTTTGCACAAGGCCAAAACAGATAACCATGCTTGGGAATCAATATCCACGGCAATCAAAGTCTGGCTAGCGCATGTAACCCTAGATATAGAAAAGCAAATCTTCTCCACCGGCAAAACCCCAGAAGAGATCGCGCAACTTCGCACTGAGCGAAGAAACGCCCTCGATGCAAAACTGGAGAAGCTTTCCCTGGGGGAGCGCGAAGTCTTCAATTCACTAAATCGCACTACAGCTCAAGATACTTCGTTGCTTGGACGGGTCGCTATTAAACTGCTAGCAGGGATGCCTTTGGCGCCATTCTCGCAGGGACTTGTTCAGTGGAAGTTCGCGAATAGTCTTAATGGCAGCTACGACGCACCCAATAAGGAGCTTCGCCAACTGATCCGCTTTAATAGCATTGATTGGGTAGCTGCGCGTGAGGCTCTCTTGCATTCCAGTCAGACGCTTCGCAACAAAGTAACTTCGACCGTGGGCCGATGGGCTTTAGTTTCTCTGCTTGATGCCACCGGGAACCAAGAGGATGCGCAGTACGCACAGGAACTCGCTGATGTACTGCGTGCGGGGCAGCCTCGACGACAAGGATGGCGCTTGGTAGAGAAGTATTGCAGCACCGATCCATGCGACCCAAACAATCGGGAACCCGAAAACGTAGCGCAAACCACTGGGCAGTACCAAGCCGTTGACGTCACCAAACTCCATCAGCGTATGGGCATGGATGTTTTGGATCACTTCTTTAGTAAAGCGCGGCCGGCTATTTGTCGTTACAACAAGGATACCGCCGTCGAACGTCATCGTGCGTTGATTGACGATGTTCTTCGTCGCAGCGGACCGCCCTTGCGTCAGGGTGTAGTTAGCCTTCTGGCGCACTCTTCATTAATCACACACGCACAATCTCTGGCGCTTGTCCGCCGTGTATGCGGCAGTGAGGCTGACTCTGACGCGCTGCGCTCTCTGGGCGACGAGGCCTCAATTTGGGCGCAATTTCATTTGCAGCTGGCTTTCCCGTCGCTAGAGGCATCTGCGCAGTTCGATTCTCTGCTGCAGATGCGCTGTGGCAGCAGGTTGTCTTTAAATTTGGTTGAGATAATAAAGCCGCTCGACAAAAAATCTTTCAATGAAAAGCTTACTAGTGCAATTACGTCGGGTGACGAAGAAGCGGTATTCACCACACTTTTGTTTTCCCCCTTTGTAGATGAGCTGTTGCCGCCAGAGACACGGAATCATGTTGCTAAGCTGCTGCGGAGCAAATCGACGCTAGTACGTGCTTATGCCTTGCGCATGGTTGGACAGTCGGGAGACAGGGACGCATTGCAGATAGTTTTGCAGGAAGAATGGAGTCATGCCCATTTAGGCAAAGACGAAAAAATGGAGCGATGGTACGGTTCAGAGGTTCTCCTCGAGGCCGCGGTGAAGGGTGTTGCTCCATGGGAGACGTTAGTTCCGAGCATGGAGTATCAGCATCTCGGTTCTCTATCGCAATCTCTGCGTGGGGCGGCGGTGCAATTCGTCGCGGGTCTTGTTGACGCGTTGCTCCGCCTCTCGCTGAAACTGCCCGTCGAGGCTAGCATGCTGGAGATTGAGCTTATGCGGCACCCTGCAGCTGCTCCACAAATGCAGTACTTCAGACTGCACGCACATCAAACTCTGTCGGATGACCCATTTGAAGCTCTGCGGCTCGCTTCTGAGGACAATGATAGTTTTAACGAACGCCAGAAGAAATTGCAAGATGCCTTCGAAAGGATGGTGGCAAACCTCACGCGCCTTGATGCAGGTAGGCTATTGGATCAATTTAGGATGGACGATTTCTCGGTCATTGCTGAGGCCGATATTTCCTTGACAGATAGCTGGTGTGCCTTGTTGCTTACGCCGCCAGATGGTGCTCACTTGGCCGCGGTGAGAAATATGGGGCTTCTGATAGCACGTGCGATAGCTACACGTGATCCCGTTCGGTCGGTTCAACTGTTCGAAAAATACGAACCAATTTTGCCAATGGTACGCGTAGTTTTCGGCCACTCGTCGATAGAACTAGGCGCGATGGCAATTTGGTCTGCGCCAGACAATCATCAACTGGATGCTTTGCGCGCACGTCGTCTGGACCAAGCTGCCAATAACGAAGACCTTGCTCAGGAGGTGTGGGCCGCGTTGTGGAACGGGAAGTCGGGAAAGCTCAGGCTATACATTGATGAGCGTTTGGATTCATTGTGGCCGGCTATGCAGGCACGAGCCATCTTAGTTGCAGGCTTGATGGGAGAAAACTCACACAGCAGCAGTGTGATGGCACGATTTGATGGTGTGCCGGGCCTGCTCGGCGAAACGCAGCATGTTGCGCGGGAGGTTCACGAGCGGCATGTTTGGGCAGAACATTGGTTTGCTGCTATGCGCGTTGCACGTTCTGCGGAGGATTTCTGGAGTGCGGCGGTGCTTTTCCTCGTTGTGGTTGATGGTCGCTTCGAGGTTCTCAGGTCCTCTGAGGAGGAAGCACAAGAGCCTTTCCGTCTACATTGGCCCGCTATCGAACGACAATTAAAAAATCGATTCGATAAACTGCGAGGAAAATGGAAAGATCGCTTACTGAATGAGGACAGACCGTGGCAGCAGTTTTTGGCGCAACAACTACTACGCTGAATAGAGATTGCCATTGTAGTTGCCTTGCGTCTCTAAGCTGCAGCGCATTGCGTGCCTAATCTTAAGTTGTGGCGATGCAGCGTACTATTTTTTCGGGACGTGGTCTCGCCAAAACATGGTTCCGCATTAGGTTGATCTCAGACCACGCATCGGTCCGAAGACCACCAACTCATTCACGCCGGGCGAACTACTATTCATGGCTTCCGCTTGGGTGCTGAGATAGCCGTGAGTCGCTCGTAGTGGGCCTACGAAGTGCACTCCGTTAAAAATTAGGCGCTAGAACTTAGCGACTCCTGACTAGCCGCCGGTTCCTGGCATGTATTCCATCAGATCCTCCACCCTGCAATTGAAGTATTGGCAGAGCTTGTCGATGGTTTCTGTTCCAGTGCCATACCCCTTTGAATTAAGAATCTTTGACAGCGTCATTCGATTCAATCCAGTTGCTGTCGCGATCTCATTGATCGTGACTCGACGCCCTTCAGCGAACTGCTTTTTCTCAATCATTTCGCCAAGCTTAAATCGGATCATGATTGAAAAAAATATAAAAAGATAAAAAAATGTATCAAATGGCTTGAATATTCAGCTTTTATGCATATCATTAGCGTCAAGTGATAAATATTTTTATCGCCTGCCACTTAAATTGTAAAGGAGCTAGCAATGTTAGGTCAGACATATCTCACCACCAATGAACTGTCCTCGCGGATCAAATATGACGTTCGCACGATTCGCGAGCGTCTGAAAGACAGCGTTTTGCTGGAGGGAGTGCATTACTTGCGCCCGTTTGGTGGTCGGAAAATTCTGTTTGTGTGGGAGGCCATCGAGCGAGACATGAGAGTCATGTCGATCCAGTCATCCACTGGTTCTGTCGCAATTCCGATGGCCAATGGAGCGGTCCTCAATGGCTAAAGTTACTGTTCGCAAAGAAACTGGTAAGTTGGTCATCGATTTTACCTACCGTGGTGTGCGTTGTAGGGAGCAAACGGCCCTGCCTGAATCGCCGCAAAACCTAAAGCGTGTCCAGGGGGTGATCGACAAAATTAAAAAAACTCAGCAAGAAGGCACGTTTAGATATCGGGATTTCTTCCCCGAGAGCGCGCTTGCTGCGCGATTTGATCCGTTGTCCCCCGCTGACCCGATCCCAATCGAAGTCGAATCTGTCACTCAAGACAGTACTCCCTTATTCCAAGCCTTCGTCAACCAGTGGGTAGACGAACACAGCATCGAATGGCGCAGGAGCCACATACGATCCCTGTTGTCCACCATCAATGGCCGCCTCATTCCACATTTCGGAGGAAAGGCTGTCGGCGATATCACCAAGTCCGACATCCTCGCCTTCCGCGCCACCCTGGCCAAAGCCAAAGGCCGCGGCGAGAAGGAAGGCCTCTCGCCCAAACGCATCAATGAAATCATCGGCACGCTCAACCAGATCCTGGTCGAAGCGTCAGACCGCTTCGGGTTCACAACACCCACCACCAACATCAAACGCCTGCGCCTGCGCAGAACTGATGTCGACCCGTTCAACCTGACGGATGTCCAGCGCATCCTTGCGACAGTCCGCGCTGACTACAAGCAGTACTTCGTCACGCGTTTCTTCACGGGCATGCGGACAGGCGAAGTTCACGGCCTCAAATGGAAATACGTCGACTTTGAACTGCGCGTCATCCGCGTGCGGGAAACCTTCGTGCTCGGCGAAGACGAATACACCAAGACTGACGGCAGCCAGCGCGACATCCAGATGAGCCAGCCGGTGTTTGATGCTTTGCAAGAACAGTTCAAGGCCACTGGCGAGGTGTCCGAATACGTGTTCTGCAATCTCACAGGCCAGCCGTTGGACAACAAGAACTTCTCCGACAGGGTTTGGTACCCCTTGCTGCGTCACCTTGGTCTCCAGAAACGGCGTCCCTATCAAATGCGACACACGGCGGCGACACTTAGGCTGGCATCGGGCGAAGCCCCAGAGTGGATTGCCCGGCAGCTCGGTCACACCAGTACCGAGATGCTTTTCAGGGTGTATAGCCGGTACGTTCCCAATCTGACCCGTCAAGACGGTTCGGCCATGGAGCGGCTTTTGGCGAGCCGATTGTCAGTGGGGCCATTGATTCCCATACAGACAGACGGGATGGGGCAGGGCGGACCCACTGGGTCTCGCACTTTGTATGTCCCGGCCAACGACGTCGCGCCGCAACCCATTCCCAAACCGCGAGGCGTACACGGCGCCCGCCGGATGCCAGCGCGTGCGGATCCCATGCCACTCGCACCAGATGGCGAGGCAATCATCGTGCCGTCCACCTACGGCGGTAGCGAACCCCAGCCGCCCCCTTGGCGGATGAGTAACTTCAGGCCAGAGCCAGCGCCCTGGCATACCTGACGCTCCAACCTACAGCTTGACTCACTCCAGATCGCCGCCGCAAAACTTTTTTGCGGCGGTGCAGGGGAAAGCTTTGCCCGAAATTTCTTAAACGTATTGATCAGCAGGAACCCCATGAACACCAAATCACGCAAGTCGTCTAAGCCCACTAAAGCCGCTTCACCTTTCGCCAACGCTACCCAGCCAACAGAGCCCGCCAATCCCGGCACGGTCTCCGACACCGAGCAAGACAACCTGGTCCGAATTCACGATCTCACAGGCTTTGCCGCGCTCTGCATTCCCGCAACTCTGCGCGAGCTGATCGGCGACGAAGCCTACGAGCGTCATACCTCGAACATCGAATCACGTGAGCTGATAGTGATCCTGCGCGATCCGAGTGATGTGGTCTACATCCGCATGCCCATCGTGCACTTTCCCTTAGGGCACGACATCCCTGAATCGCAAGACGCGATCAAGCCGCAGGCGCGCAAGGGTGCAAAGGTAAGTGCAAAGGGCAAAAGCAAGCTGGTCAATCCGTCAGCCGCCACCTCGCGCAAGCTGCGGCAGAGGTTGTAAGCAATGGCCCGGCTTGAACGTTGCCGCCTCGTCTTTCCCCCCATTCCATTTATCTGTCCCGAAAGCCTTTCATGAACACACCCTCATCGCGCCGTCCTTACGACCAGTTTCAATCCGGGGTCACTAGCGCATCCCCCAAAGGCCGCGCCGTACCCGTGTCCTCACCTTACGACCCCCAACTGCTGCAATCTGCAGAAGTGCTTCGGAGCACCTTGATTCGCCGACGTCGGCACTACAACGATCCGAGGCTGGAGCGGTTCGCACGGGAGTTCTTCGCCGACGACAACATGGTCTGGGCATACTTCTTCCCGCGAGAGGTGGGTCCCAGCCCGCATCAGCAGTCCTTCGGCAGCGTGGCCCAGTTGAATATGAAAGCTGTTTGGACACCACTCCACATGGTGAACGCTGCAGCCAACCAGGCGATGTCAATGGTGATCGTGCTTCCCCACGAACGGGAGTTCATTCACTTGGCGACGATGGTCTATCCCTGCGCCTTGTTTCACAGCGTCCGAGCTGCGGTGATGGGTGGTTACCAGCGCATTGCGGTTTCCCCAGACTGGTTGACTCATTTGCGCGGTTTGTTTCTGACTGATGCGCTGCGATCGCTGCGCCGCGAGGATGCGGCTATGTCCGATACCTTGAGAGCGGTCTTGGGCTTGCCGGGGGAGGGACACATTCATCCGCAGCAAGTCTCAAGGTTGATGTCAGCCGTGCATCTGGCTCATCTCCAGACCCGGGCCGTCTGGGCTACGAGCGGTTTGTAAGCGAGTGATCAAGGAGCAATACATGAATGATCCTCGTCCACCCAAATTACCGCGCCTTAATCGAACCCTGCCGCCAGCCCGCAAGGGCCTGGTGTGGGCTCTGATGCTCGCATCGGCCCTTATCGTTGCAGCACCCTTGTGCTTTCTGGTCTGGGCTGTGTTCCAGGTTTGGGGCAATGAGGATGTGGTGTCCAGCCAAGCCATTGGGAATCTGGTCCATATGAGTCCCGTAGGCAGTTGGTCAGGCTCAATGATTATTCAGACTGATCAGGGTTTTTTGCCGCTTCACAAGGCTGTGGCTATTCGAACTGGAACACCGCTCGTTCTCGAAGTCAGAGCTACAGGTCGGCGATACGTGTGTGACAGTGCCCGCGCCTTGTGTGTTGAGACTTCCAAGGAGGGATTTGCTAGGGATCCGATTGGCGCGGGAGGACGTTCATGAAGGAACAGGTCCTGTGGCTGAGCCTGCGGCCAATCAACAGCAGCGCACGAACTGGAGAAGAGCTTTGGGGCCAATTGGTGACTTGGTGCCTAACCCGGTCCATGTTTGTCGGTGGTTCCTTAGAAGGGGCAGCGGTCATCAATCCTGATACTCCTATAACCCGACCGCAGTTGAGGCACCTTAAGGCTTGGCTGGAGAAGAGGGCGGACGTCCATCATTTTGAATTGACAGAAAAGCATGTGAGTGATCTTTTCAGCTTTGCGGCCAAGGGCGCCTACATCGAAGCCGTCAGCCAGGCCCAGGAGTTTCTGGCAGAAAGAATGATGCGCTGCGCCTTGTCGCTTGCATTCGCAACCAGCCCGGGAGAGTGGCACTGGAAACCTGCGATGTCACCGGACGGCAACACGCTTGAGCTTCGCTTGCCTCGCTCACAGCTCCAGTTAGACATCAGCCGACTGGATGTCTTGCCGGAGCCGCTCCTGCACAGGTTGGCCAGCGGGCCCGTGCGTCTTCAAGGTCTCGAAAGCTTGATACCCGAGTTGGTCGAACTTCACTGGCACCGCATGGAAGCCATCGGCGACGTGCCGGCCGGCGAGTGGTTGGCGCAAAGCCGGGGCTGGAGCTTAAGCCTCCAAGCTATTTCTGGAAGCGCATTGGACCACCGGGAAGTGATGTTGCGCTGGATGGCTTGGGTCTGCGCCAGCTAGCGATACGGCCAGCAAGCCCCCGAAAACGACTACCGGGCAACCCGGCCGCGCGAGACAGGTCGAGCTGAGCGCACTTTGGCAGGAGCCTTCGCGACTGGCATGGCAAGCAGCGACGCGACGTCGACCTCCAAGCCCTTCGCCAAGGTGTGTAGGACGGTGAGGGTCGGGTTGGCGAGCCCGGACTCAATTCGGCTCATATAGGTGCGGAACAAATCGCACCGGTCGGCCAGCTCTTCCTGGGTGAGCGGGTATTCGGCGCGGAGTTGCTTAATCCGCAGGCCCAAGGCCTTACGGGGATCGATAGAGGTGGTAACCACCAAAACACTATCGTGTTTGTATACTCATTCATACACACACGGATTCGTACATTTGCAATGCTTGCTTACTCAGGGAGAACAAAGTGGAACAGACAGATCAAGAAATGAAGAAGTTCTGCGACCAGTGTGGTGCTGCTGCCCGACCGGAGGCCAGGTTCTGCGGACGTTGCGGTTTTGACATGAGCGCAATGCCGCCGCCCGCAGTGCAGGCCATGGCTCCTTCCAGCCCAGCGTTTGGGCAAGACGCCATTGAGGGGGAGGCACCCATGTCCATGGGTTTGGGCATGGCTTGGCTGCTCTATCTGGGCGCTTTGCTGCTCTGGATGGTGGTGGTGATGATGCCCAACGGTAAGACTCTGGCCCTCATCGCGACAGTGATGTACTTGGGCTTCGGCTTTGTGATGACTCGGTATGTCATGGGGAGCGTGATGGAGTTTCATCCCATGCACAACACGGTGGCCAATGTATTCAAAGCCAAGCTCTCGATGTTTCTCCTTTGGCCCGTATCGATGTTTCTGCTGTTGTTCAAGCTGACGGTCAACCGCTCTATGTAACCCCGGGGAACAATTCCAATGCTTCACATTTGTTCTCCAAAGCCGACCCGGCTGTCTATCTACTTCCAATGTCTCCTTGGTTTGGGATTGCTTCTGCCGTCCATGGCGGTCTATGCCGAGAAAACCATCAGCTACTACACCGAGAACGCCGGGGAGCGAATCGACAGGGTGTTGGCCTGTCGGGACGGGGCGGATGACCCCAAATCCTTGGGCTGCCGCAACGCACGCTTTGCCAACGATCTTGACTTCGAGGTAGCCAGAAAGTTTGCCGATGAAACTGGCTCTGAAAAAGCGAAGGAAGAATTTAATGAGCAGTCAAAGGAGCTGATCGTCACGAATGCGCTTCGGCAATACCGTTTGCGCAGCCTCAACGTTAACTGCGTGAATATCAAAGCCGAGACTCCGCCCGCGACAAACCTTGGCAAATTGATCTTAAAGGTGGCTCTGCAAGAGAAATTAATCGAACCGCAGTCTGGACAGGCTGACAAGTACCGCACGACGAAGAGGGGAGCAGAGTTTTTGAGGGTGCAGATGCATACCGACGAAAACGGCTTGTTCTGCCCTGTAGATATTCAGTACAGCGGGAAGCGCGAGATTCTCGAGTTTCAGGACTTGACCAGCCAATACAAGGGGAAAACCAACAAGTACGGGGATCAGATCAAGATGGTCCGAGCCAGCAAAGTACAGGTAATCCTCAACAACACGGGGGCCAGCGTGTGGTTTGCCCGAAAGTTGTTCCCATCGCCACTGCCTCTCAAAGGGACGGCGATCGCGCAATTTGTAAGCTTTGAGCTTGCCAACCGGAAGGGTCTGTTTAGTGCGGGAGGTTTATCGGAAGTGGACGGAAAGCCGCGCGCTGAAATCACTCCCGAAAACCTGCTGGCGAACTTCAAGTAGTACTCAACGCAATGCCACGCCAAGCGCCCAACAACTTTATTTCGGAGGAACTCAAATGACGATTGCCAATACGTTCTCCCAACTTGCTATCGTGGCTGCATGCTCCGGCTGCGCCAGCCAAATGCTTTCTGATGAGAAGCTGCGCGCCCATACCTCTCCCTTGATTGGCGTAAGTGCGGCCGAGCTGACGATCCTCAACCGCAATGAGCAGGGTACGAACACGTACTACACAGCCAGGACAAAATCCGGGGCGGAATATCATTGTTCAATTAATGGTGGTGGTGTCTTGGCTGCGGGTATGGTCCAAGGCGGTCAGTGTGCTAAAACGCCTGAGATATCGAAGCCGACTGCTCCAACGGGCCAAGAGCGGGCAAAACCGGTAGGGGCGACCACTAAGCCGGATTCATCCAATAAGCCAGTGAAGAAGTGAATGCTTGCATTGCCATAAGCTTCTCGACTGCGCGTCCGGGTTCTGGCGTCATTGCCGGGGTGATATCGGCCTGACTTGGTTCGGTCGTCACCAGGTAAGGCCGCGGGCGATACAGGTGCTATCGCAATGATGCTGTTGCATGGAATACCCGCGCGCGGGAATTCTGAGAGCGCTCTTCGGGTTTGACTAAGAGCTAAACAGGACAAACCGCCGCCCAGGATGGCTCATATAGAAATGGTCCTGCACCATTTTGCGTAGTCGTCAACCAAATTCTTTACCTTGTCCAACGGGTTCAGCTCGGCGACCATGCCGACCTGCGCGCCACTGAGCGTTTGCGGCTCTAGTAACTTCAGCGTGGACATATGACACCAATTCGACCTTCCAAGCATCGCGCCCGAAACACGCCGTTTGCCTTAAAAAACGAGCAATCAGAGAATAGCCAAAAGAGCTTGCTATTGAGCTTGCTCAAAAACGTCAGCCTTGCAAGCGCGGCACTGTATGTGACTGGCGCGCTCTTCGGTTACGGCGTATCTTTGGCGTTGACTGCTAATTTCGGCTACAACAGCGGCATCTGGTACACGTCCGCACTTGAACTGATTTCCCTCTGCGGTGAAGGATTTCTGGGTGCGATGAGTGCTCTGACGTCTCGTTTTGACTCGAAAGCACTCCTGCGGGTGATGACGGCGTATGGGCTTGCAATTGCTGCGATGGCCTTCGTGATGATTCTTTGCGTAATCGCTTATCCCTTTATTGTTAAACGACTTGATCGTTGGTGGCAAAGCCTCGTAAAGCGCTTTAGTCGTCCACAGCAGAACGAAAAAAGTCGTGTGCCGCTTTCGCTGGTGGGACGCGCGGTTGCAGTAGTTGCGGCGGCGGGTCTAACGGGCTTTTTAGCTGTTCCAGTAGTCGGGGTGGCGCTGGTGACGCTGTTTTCTGTCTTTTCCGTAATCCCGTTATTGGGCTATACCGCAGGAACGGCTTACGCGAAAGACTTGATCGTTGGTCCTCGGCATTGCGTGAGCACGCTCAAAAAAAGGGTCGAACTTGAGAAAATGGCTAGAACGGGAAAGCAGGAGATAGGGGCCGACTGCGTTGAAGTTTTGAATGGCGACACCGGGGAAACGTTCACAGGCAGACTTATCGTCGGACGACCTTCGTACGCAGTCCTATATCGGCCTGATCAAGAAGACGTAGTAGTGGTTGTGCTTAAAACAGGAAGCATGCGAAGCATTCACTCGAAGTGAGCCCTTGTAACGTCAGCGTCGCTGATCGACAGCGAGGCGCCTTGCGTTTGTGGCGCATCGTCATCACCACCCGTCCCGCGCTGGACGGCGAAGTTTGCGGTAGGAAGACTACCGAACCAAATCAACGAAGCGTCACGGAGGACCAGCGCTAGCTCATTTGAATTTCAGCAAGGACAGCGGGGAGTGGGTTAGGGCGCCGCTCTCGGGCAAAAAGTGCGATTGATAGAAGTGGAAGTCGAACCTGTTTTCGGCCCTGCATTTCTTCTCGATGATCTTGTCGTGGGGAAATCCACTTTACCTACAGGCAGTTTCTCGGGGACGTATAGCACGCCATTTGAGCACTGGCGGATAGACCGTTAGGCGATGCCGAGGCTCAACCTAGGACAGTTAGGGGCGGCATATCCTTGGACAAGCTAGTCTAGTTCTTTCCGATCTTTCACCTTAGGTAGTCGAAAAACTCCTCCAATTGGGGGAGGCGCCTGTGAGACGCATATGTCACCATATGTTCGCACAATCGGACACATCATGGACCTGCATTGCGAGATCGCGCTGCTGCTGGCTTGCGGTTTTGCTTCCCCTCTCCCCGGTGGCACGAATTCACAGGGATGGCACGCGAAGCGCAAGACTGGTGACTATCACGGTCACGGCTCGACGGATCAAATGCCGCAGTGCCACCGCTTCACGCGCCTCCTGCCCAGTCGTCTGGGCAGACGTGTTTGCGCGGGGCAGGGCGGCGGGACCTACACGATTACAAAAAACGGAAGAAGAACTATGCCGGATGCCGAGGACGCGGCACCAAGCATCGAAACGGTAGAAACCATTTCTCTGGCTCGTCAACAACTTAACAATAGGGAGTAATCATGCGTATCGCAAGGATTTGTTTGTCCGCGTTCTTTTCGCTTGGTTTGCTAGATGTGGCAGGAGCTGCTGACATTGGCATAGCGTCATTCAATCTGGCATGGGCCGGAACCACCACTGATTTCAATCGTCACGCGGAGGTTTGTTCTGCCCCCGCCGTCCAGTGGTGCGACACCCGCGCGAAGAAGGAAACGGGCGCGCAGGAACCAACGTCAGTGGAAGAGGCGCGCGCGAAGCAGTGTCAGATCGACTTTGACAAAGCATCCGGTGGCCCGCTGGCGGGTATGTCAGTCGCACCGTGCAACGCCTACAAGCTCACTCCAAAAAAGGTAGTAGGTGGCGCAGCGAATCTTTACCTCGAAAAGCTCCAAGGGTTGAAAGAGACGGTGCACACCCTTGTGGCTGAAAAGCAGGTTCAGATCTTTGCATTCCAGGAGGTGAAATCGGTGGGTGTTATTCGAGAAATACTCGGAGTGCATGCCGCAAAATTTGATACTTGCCTGGCGAACCACAGTGCGTTTCAAACGGTTGGCTTCGCCTGGGTAAAGACGTTGTCATCCGCGCCGGCAAGCTGTGTCCCAGAGAGCTCACTCTCCATTAAAGAAAAGCTGCAGGACTCAACGTCCCTAAGGACCTTGCGCCCCGGCTTGTCCCTCGAATTGACCGTAGAAGGCCAACCACTGACGATCATGAATGTGCACCTAAAATCTTCGTGCGCGAATTTGATAACTGGCGGTGGGTTTCCGGGTCGGCTTCTTACTGACAAAGACTCAGCCTGCCAAGTGCTCAATCGTCAGGTAGCACCGCTTGAAAGCTGGATTGAGCGCGTTGCAGCCAAATCACCACGTTTTGTCCTGTTGGGAGATTTCAACAGGCGCCTTGACGAAGAGGCCAAGCAAAAAGTACCTGTGAACAAAGTTCGCGTCGATGGAACTGATCCAGCTGGTGTGAACAGGGCGGACGCTGACGGGCAGGTAGCGAGCAAGTACCTGTGGCAAGAGATTTCCGATGGCAACCCATCGCTTCATCAGGTTTTACTGGATGAGTCTGCAGTAGGCTGCAAGGGATTTGTTGGCCTGGATCACATTTTGCTCAGCTCTACCTTGCGTGCATTGCAGCCTGCCGAACCCCGGTCGGTCAAGCTCCCAGTTGCGCAGAAGGCGGGACAAAAGATAGTCTCGAGTGATCATTGCCCTCGGGTAACTGTCCTGAAGTTCTAGTGTTCCAGCCCGGCACGGAGTGCTGGGGCAACACTGTGCCGCAAGCATCCACTTAACTTGGGCTGATCCCAGTGTTGCAGGCAGCATGAACTTATGCGCCAAAGAAATAAGTATGCCTATGAGTGCACGAAACACGACACAATTTGTAATATGTAGCGATTTGTGTTTACTCGTATGCCCTAAAAGATAGACTTCACAAAGCTTGCCGGGAGGCTGGCTCATGGGGTGTTCATCCCCTGGCGCTAGGCAAATAACAAGGTGCGTAATGAGAGGGGAGCAATACATCAAGGCGGATTTTGTGTGGGCGCTGCAGACCATGTGCGCCGTGCATCGACTTCCCTTCGATGGAAATTTGCTTCTCCAGCAATTTCCGCCCCCCTATGACACTGCAGCAGTGGTCCGCGCTGCCCGTGGCTTGGGCTTTAAGGCACAGCTTCGAACGATTGAACCGGCGCAGTTTTCACAGTTACCACTCCCCCTGCTCGTAGAGCGACAAGCTTCGGCGCCCGTCAAAGGGTCTGACGAGTCCGATGTAGCTGAATTGGATCTTGCTGCAGATCTTGAGCCGCAGAAACTAACGGTCGCAGTGCTTATTGCGCTAAGTGATACCGAAGCCGTATGGCTGGCGACTGGCAGTGATTCGCCAGTAACCACACCGCGCGGGCAACTATTTTCTGAGCTGACGGGTCGGGTGTTCTTGCTCTATCCCGAAGATGAAGCCATCCGCGACCCGGACGCTGCTCCCGGCGCAAGTGCCTCTTTCGGCTTTCGCTGGTTTGTGCCTGAGCTTCTCAAGCACCGCAAGGTGTGGCACGAGGTATTGGGCGCAAGTCTGGTGTTGCAGCTGCTGGCGCTAGGCCTGCCCCTGTTTACCCAAGCCATCATCGACAAAGTGGTCGTTAACCGCACTGAGAGCACGCTGATTGCCCTGGCCATTGGCATGGGGGTGTTCATGCTGTTTACCGCGCTGCTCACTTGGGTGCGCCAGTACGCGATTTTGCACACCGGTAACCGGGTTGATGCGGTGCTGGGCGCGGCGGTGTTTCAGCATTTGTTTCGGCTGCCGCCCAAGTATTTTCAGAACCGGCCCACCGGCGTCATCGCGGCGCGGCTGCATGGGGTAGAGACCATACGCGAGTTTATTGCCTCGGCGGCTGTCACCATCATTCTGGATGTGCCTTTTTTGCTGATCTGCATGGGCGTGATGTTTTACTACTCGGTCACGCTCACGCTGATTGTGCTGGGCATTCTGGCCGTCATTGCGTTGCTGTCGTTTTTGGTCGCGCCCATTTTCCAAACGCGGCTGAACCAGCAGTTCATGCTGGGCGCGCGCAACCAGGCTTTTTTAACTGAATACATCGCCGGCCTGGAGACCGTCAAAAGCCTTCAGTTTGAGCCGCAACTGCAAGCCAGATACGACGGCTACCTGGCCACCTACCTGCAATCGGGCTTTCAAACCAAACAGATTGCCAACACCTACAACGTGGTGGCCAACACGCTAGAGCAGATGATGACGCTGCTGATATTGGTGACAGGCGCGTGGATTGTCATGCACCCTGACACCGTGGCCCTGGCAGCGGGTACAGGCACCGTGTTCACCATCGGCATGCTGGTGGCTTTTCAGATGTTTGCCGGCAAGCTCAGCCAGCCCATGCTGCGCATGGTTGGTCTGTGGCAGCAGTTTCAACAAGCTAGCCTGGCTGTGGACAGGCTGGGCGACTTAATGAACGTTCCCACCGAGCCCTACCGCCTTGCGCCCAGCCGCAAAAGCCAGGCCAAAGGCGAAATTGAATTGATAGACATCGGCTTTCGCTATGCGGATGATCTGCCGCTACTGTACCGCAACGTCAACCTCACCATTGAGCCGGGCCAAACGGTCGCCATCATGGGCCCTAGCGGCACGGGCAAATCAACCCTCACCAAGCTGCTTCAGGGCTTTTATCGGCCTACCGAAGGGCAGATCAAGGTAGACGGCATCGACATCCTGCACCTGAGCGCCAATGAGCTGCGCGCAAACTTTGGCGTGGTGCCGCAAGAGACGGTGCTGTTCAGTGGCACGGTGTATGACAACCTGATCATGGCTAACCCGCATGCCAGCTTTGAGCAAGTGGTGCAGGCTTGCCAGATGGCGGAGATTCACGACGCCATCCAGGCACTGCCGCAAGGCTATCAAACTGAGATTGGCGAGCGCGGCGCAGGTTTGTCTGGCGGGCAAAAGCAGCGCCTGGCCATTGCCCGCGCCTTACTCAAAAAACCCAAAGTGCTGATTTTTGACGAAGCCACCAGCGCGCTGGACGCACAAACCGCCAACTCCTTTGCCACCACGGTCAACGCCTTGCGCGGCAAGGTCAGCATGCTGTTTGTGACGCATGCGTTGCCCAAGACCCTGCAGGTTGATGAAATCTTCGTCATCGGCGGCGGGCACCTGAAAAGAGTTGTGCAGACAAAGGCAGTGGCATGAGCAACTTGACCCAAGCCCTGACCAAACGCCTGTTGCCTGATGCAGCCGAGTTTTCCCCTGGCTTGCTAGCCATTCAGGAAAGCCCGATGCCCAAGCTGCCGCGGTTGATTTTTTACATCGTCGCGGTGCTCTTCACCATCTTGCTGGCGTGGACCATCTTCGCCAAGGTTGACATCGTTGCCGTAGCCGAAGGCAAGCTGGTGCCCATCAGCTATACAAAAATCGTTCAACCCGCCGAGGCCGGCGTGGTGGCCGAAATTCTGGTGAAAGAGGGTGACCAGGTGCAAGCCGGGCAAGTATTGATCCGTCTTGACCCCACCATGACAGGCGCCGACAGCCGCAGCTTGGCAAGCGAGCTGACACTCAAACGCCTCACATTGCGGCGTGTAGATTCAGAACTGGCAGGCATTCCGCTGGCCATCAAGGACGGGGACGAGCCCGCCATGATTGCCCAGGTGCAGGCCCAGGCCAACGCACACCGCCAAGCCTTCACCGATTCGCTGGCACAAGAGGTGGCCACGCGCGAGCGGGCACAAAACGAGCTGCGCTCTGCGCAAGAAACTCTCACCAAACTCAAAAGCACACTACCCAGCTATGAGCAGAGCGCCAAAGCGCACAACAAGCTGGTGGCAGAAGGCTTTTTGAGTCCGATAGCTGGCAACGACAAAGAGCGCGAAGCCATTGAAAAGTCGCAAGACCTCAAAGCGCAGGCTGCCACCGTACAGGGCTTGCTGTCCACCATCACCGCTCAAGACAAAAAAATCGCTGGCCTATCCAGCACCTTCCGCAGCCAACTGCTGATTGAGCGCACCGAGGCCATGGGCCAACTTGCAAAGTTGGAGCAAGACACCCAGAAAATGGGCTATAAAACCGGCCTGCTCGAGTTGAAGGCGCCGCAAGCCGGCATCGTCAAGGACGTAGCCACTACGAGCAAGGGTGCTGTGGTGCAGCCTGGCATGGTTCTGCTGACGTTGGTTCCGAAGGGCGAGCAGCTGTTGGCTGAGGTGCAGGTTAAAAACGAAGACGTGGGTTTTGTGCAGGCGGGCCAGCAGGTGCGCATCAAGGTAGCGGCTTACCCATTTCAAAAATACGGCCTGATAGAAGGGCGCATGCAAACTTTGGCACCCGACGCGCAATCGAACACCAACAACCCCGGCCAGCCCGCGCCGCAGGGCTACAAAGCGATGGTCAAGCTGGATACACAGTTTCTGGAATCGCTCAACGGCGACACCAGCCAGCGCAAGGGCCTTGAGGCTGGCATGCAGGTGGCTGTAGAGATTCACCAAGGCCGCAGAACCATCATGGAGTATCTGTTGAGCCCGGTGCAGAAGGTGTCGGCTGAGGCGGGGCGGGAGAGATGAGCGCGAGGCGGGCTCTGCTTCTGGGTGGCAACTTGCGTCAGAAGAATGGCAGCCTATGCCGTAGGGGTGCACCAGCGCTGTTGGTGACTGCCATAACGACGATCAATGCGAAATATGGAAGTTCATTTGAAAGGAAAACAGCATGGACTACGGACGTAGGCTAGTGAGGGTATTCAAAACAATTGGATTTGTAATGACATTAGGAGTCAGCATGACAGCATGTTCAGAAACAACTTGGAAAGAGGAAGTGTTGTTGCACGATGGAAGCAAGATGGTGGTGACACGTTCTCAAAGTCGGGGGGGCAGGGGTGAAGTTGGTCAATCGCCCATCAAAGAACAAGTAATTAGTTTTGCGCTACCGGGCACAGCCAAGCCAGTGACATGGAAGGATGAATTCAGTGAGGATGTAGGGCATTCGAATTTTGACTTACTGGCCGTACATGTACTCAACGGTACTGCTTATATCGTGACATCAGCCTACGGATGTCTCGCATATAACAAATGGGGTCGACCAAACCCGCCATATGTCTTCTTTCGGTACGACACGTCAGCGTGGATACGAATTTCCCTCACCGAATTACCTGCTGTATTCAAGGAAATTAATGTTGTCATTAATACCTCAGCACATGAGAAAAAGTTGATTGACGAAAGTCGTCAGGCTGGCACTGTATCAGCTGCGAGCATCAAAAAACTTAATAGCAGCCTGACGCAGGCGGAGTATCAAACTATATTGCGTGCGCCAGTTAAACGGGAAGGCTCCGAGGGTTGCCCGGAGATGGTTCGGATTGACGGCGGTTGGGTAAGCCCTGGCAATTCGATTGGCAAACGCATGATGGATCAACAGTTAAACAAAACCAAATAAAACTTAAGAAGCAGACTATGGCAACACAATTTGAAATTGATTGCGCATTGATGGCTGGACAAGTCTATCTTTCGACACGTACCAGCATCAATAAACTACCAGTGCCAGATGGCTGGTCGGAAATACCGCTTTCACATGTAAATTTGACAACTGGATTTGAAGCTGGGGCGTTTTTTAAGGGCAATCAAATTGTCATCTCCTACGCGGGTACTTACCCAAGCGATTTGGCTGGGGATAACGCAGCAAATTTGGGTCTTGGCTCAGGTGTTGGATCGATTCAATTACTACAAGCCGCGCAGTATTACTTGCAAATAAAAACTGATTACCCAACGGCTCAATTCACTTTCACTGGTCACTCACTAGGCGGTGGACTGGCTTCTTTAACTGCAATATTTTTCAATGAAACCGCTTTGACATTTGATCAAGCACCGTTTCGCAACGCCGCCAATGCGGCAGTGGCTCACGGATTACGAAGTGAATTGATGGCGATGTTCCCAGCCGCGAGCTACCCAATGGCATCAACTTGGCTCGCACCGTTAGACCGATTTATTTCATCATTGGATCCCTTGGGGTTAGGCTGGTCACAAGACGGCTTGGCGATCAGAGAAGCCAGAGTTTCCAACATAAACGTTAAAGGTGAATTTTTAACCGTACAGCCTCTACTCAGCAGAATTGGGAATCAGCAGATCACTTTAGACCACGGGACAACAGATATTAGTCTAGGTATTGCGCTGCATTCACAGGCTCTTCTGGCAGCTTTCTTGCAAAGTGATATGTCCAAGCAAAGCGGCGTAGTTACTTCGTCATTGAGGGAGGTGTCATTCAAACTACCTGACATGATTCGGTTGATCTTTAGTGACAAGCTTTATGGCTTTCCAACGGATAAAGAAAACGAGAATTTTATTGATCGTTTGGTAAGACATGAATTCGGCGACGCACCTTTGGTGACAGGGGCTGATGCCATGATTACCCGCTTCACGAAGGACATGATCAAGCTAGCTCAAGACAACGGCTTGACCCTGACAGACGGCAACGCAGGCATCTTTAGAAGTGCCGCCAACAATATCAGCAAGGCGTTAACCGCCTTCGCAATGCAAAAGTATTACGAAGAAAATTCTGCTAGCGCAGGCTACAAAAAAGAACTCTTTACCGATGTCACCGGCGGCATCCAGTTCGACATGGCGAACGTCTCCACTGAATTCGCCGCAGCATTTCAATCCAACGAAAAGCTCGACTTGACCGACGCCAAAGGCTTTGATCTCTATTTCCAGAACTACCTCACTCAATCATCAGGATTAACTAGCTTCGAGCACCAACTCATCCAGTCCATGCTGCCCTATATGCGCGACTGGTACGTACAAGCCGGCGCAAACGGTCTGGCCAACACCGACATTTTCAATCGTGGCGCTTTCATGCTAGGCGGGAGTAACAGCGATGCCCTGGTGGGCGGAATCGCCGCCGACCTGTTGGTGGGCAACGCTGGCGACGATCTGCTTATGGGTGGAACCGGCAACGACACCCTGTTGGGCGGATTAGGAAGCGACACCTACGTTTTCCAAAGCGGTGATGGGCTGGACACCATCCTCGACAGCGACGGCAAGGGCAGCATCATCCGGGACGGCGAAACATTAACTGGAGGTGCCCAGTATGGCGACAACCGCGTCTACCGCAGCGCCGACAATAAACACCTTTATGTCCTTGCCGACGACAGGACCCTCATCATTGATGGCCAGATTGTGGTGCAAACCTATGACAAGGGTCGATCTGACTTCGGTATTACCTACAGCGACGCGTCCGTGGTGGAGAGCCCGGCAACCACTAGGGAGATCAAAGGCGACCTCAAGCCAATAGACACCGACCCCGCTGAGGAAGGCGATCAATACAAGGAAGATGCATTGGGCAACATCATTGTCGGCGGGGAAGCCGACGCTGATCGCAGGGATACGCTCAAAGACAGTGCTGGCAACGATCACATAACCAGTGGGGGCGGCAATGATGTCGTCTACACAACCCGTGGCGGCGATAACAAGGTGGAAACCGGCAGCGGACGCGACTGGGTATATGGTGGGGCGGGCAAAGACTTGGTGATGGGCGGGTCGGATGGTGACATCTTGCAGGGCGGCGGCGGTGATGATCGTCTTTACGCCGACAGTCAAATTACCGTAGCTCAGGCGATTGACAGCGGCAACAGCCAGAATGGCAGCGGAAATAGAGGGGATTGGCTGGCGGGTAATTCTGGTGACGACATCATGATTGGCGGGACAGATAACGATGTTCTTTTTGGGGGCGGCGGAGCTGACCTCATGGTTGGTGGCGCAGGCGACGACGACATTTCGGGAGATGTGGACTGGATGCCAAGCAGCCTGAACTGGCAAGTGGTGGCTGGCACTACGCGGCTATTTACTCCTGCAAGTGGAACTTCCAATCCCGCTGACTTTGGTGCGGACGTGATTTATGCGGGCACAGGCAATGATCACGCCTGGGGTGGCCGCGGTAACGATGTGCTGTTCGGCGAAAGTGGAGACGACGTCCTGGTCGGGGACGGTGACAACGACGCACTGTTTGGAGGCGCAGGAAAAGACGTACTCAATGGTGATGGCATTGATGTTAATGGAGATGTCGAAGCCTTTATGGGTGACGACTACCTGGATGGCGGCGCTGAAGCTGATCAACTTTGGGGAGGGGTCGGGAATGACATCTTGGTGGGTGGCGCCGGGGACGACTATCTTGAAGGTGGCGCCGGTCAAGATATCTATCTTTTCAATCGGGGTGACGGTACCGATACGGTGATTGACACGAAATCTGAAAACAACATTTTTCGCTTCGGAGCAGGGATCACCTCCAACGACATCACCCTGCGCTTGGGCTCGTTGTTGTTAGATATAGGGAACGGCGATCAGATCCATATCGACAATTTTGATCAAAACGATGCATACAACAGCGTTGCGATCGACAGCTTCCAGTTTTCCGATGGCAGCAGTTTGAGCAGCAGCCAATTGCTAACGCGCGGGTTTGATGTTGACGGTAGCGAGCTAGACGACGTTCTACTTGGCACCAACATCACTGACCGCATCCGAGGTTTCGGGGGAAATGACGGCTTAATTGGCGGTGGGGGCGACGACGTCATTTGGGGCGGTGCTGGGGACGATGAAATCTACGGTGATGACATCACGCATGCCTCAGGCAACTTTGTCATTGACCCGGCTACCCACGGCAAAGACATACTCGACGGGGGAGAGGGAAACGACATTCTGGAAGGTGGTGGCAATGACGACACCCTGACAGGTGGACTGGGCGACGACGAGCTGGTTGGAGGTTCTGGTAACGACATTCTGAAGGGCAACGAAGGCTTGGATCTTTTGTACGGCGGCGGTGGCGACGATATGGTCGATGGCGGTGACGGCAATGACATTCTGGAAGGTGGCAGTGGTAATGACACCCTCCATGGTGGAGAGGGTACAGACACAATGCTGGGGGGTAGCGGTAACGATACTTTGACGGGCAATACGGGTATCGATCTGCTGTATGGCGACGAGGGCGACGATGTCATGAGTGGCGGCGGGGACGACGACACGATGTTCGGTGGTGAGGGCAGTGACGCACTCGACGGTGGCGATGGCGCTGATTCTCTGAATGCCGAGGCAGGTTCGGATGAGTTGCGGGGGGGCGCAGGCGATGACCAACTAAACGGTGGAGCGGATAACGATACCCTGCACGGCGGCGCCGAAAACGACATTCTCTCGGGCGGGGATGGGGACGATGTTTTGGCTGGTGAAAATGGCAACGATCAGCTGACCGGAGGCGGCGGGGCAGATGTCTATAAGCTGGAGGCAGGTTGGGGAAGCGATTGGATATCCACGGAGGATTCGCTGGATGTTATTGAATTTGGTGCTGGCGTCAATGAACAGGATTTGATGCTTCGCAACGTAGCGGAGCGGCTGGTCATTGTTAATCTTCTCACCGGTGACTCATTGCACGTGTCTGCCGCGCAACCGACTGCTGCAGCACCGCATGGAATTCAAGCCATTCGATTTGCTTCGGGTGCTGTTTGGGATGCGGCTACCATCGCGCAGAAATCGCTTCTTGGGACTGAAGGTGCTGAAACAATTGTCGGTACCGTAGGGAACGATTTATTGCAGGGTTTTGGCGGTAACGACGTGCTCGTTGATTACGAAGGCAACGATATCTTTGTAGGCGGCACCGGCAACGACCGTCTCTATGATGAAAACATGACCTCCAGCGATGTGTATCGATACAACCGCGGGGATGGGTGGGACGACATCTGGGATGCTGGCGGTACGGACACCATTGAGTTTGGGCAGGGAATCTCTTCAGACGAAGTGATAGTGCGGCATTTCGGCAGGCATTTCTATCTGGAGATGGATTCACTGAACACCATGTGGATTGATTCGATGTTCCATTGGTCTGACAATTCCCTGCAGGCGCAAGCAATGGAATACGTTGCATTTGCTGACGGCACTCGCTGGGACTGGACGACTATGAGAGCGAAGTCGCTGGAGGGAAGCTTGCGTGACGATCGCATCGAAGGCTACGAGACGAGTGACTTCATCAACGGCAGCGAGGGTGATGACCAAATTTTTGGCTCGGGCGGCAGTGATATTTTGATGGGCGGAGACGGTGCCGACGAGCTTTTTGGCAACGGGAATTCCTGGATCTCTGATGACGATGTATTCGAAGGCGGCCGTGGAAATGATCGCGTGTTTGACGGTGACGAAACCTCGAACGACACATACAAATTTAATCGGGGTGACGGCCAAGACGTCATGGACGACACGGGAGGCGTTACCGATCGAATTGAATTTGGTGATGGCATTGCAGCGTCGGACCTAATCTTCGGTCGCGACGAGCACTTTATTCACATCACCTTCAGAGACACATCTGACAAAATTTCTATCTATTCGCCCAGTTACAGAGGTGATGGTGTTTTTCCGACTCCGAGCTCAATAGAGCAGGTAAAGTTTGCCGATGGCACGGTGTGGGCCTGGAATGCGTTGATGGCGGCGAGTAGCAACCAGGCCCCGGTAGCGCTTCAAACAATAGGCCAGCAAGTGGCCAATGAAGACACAGCATGGCACTTCACGATACCTGCTGACGCATTTGGCGATGTCGACGCCGATGTGTTGACGTACGACGCAACGTTGGCTGACGGAGGTCCACTTCCTGCCTGGTTGAGTTTCAACGCCCAGACTCAGACGTTCAGTGGTGTTCCTTCAAATGCAGATGTTGGTGGTCTGACATTTCGACTTATCGCAACTGATCCCTCAGGTGCCAGCGCATCAAGCACATTCAGTCTGGCGATTACAAACAGAAATGACGCCCCGACGGTAGCTAGGGCAATTGCAAACCAGGATGCTATCGAAAGTAGCGTCTGGACTTACGTGTTGCCTGATGATGTGTTTGCCGATGTTGACGCTGGCGACTTGCTGTCCTACGGTGCCGCACTGTCCGATGGCCGCGCGCTGCCATCTTGGCTGTCTTTTGATGCAGCCACGCGCACCCTCACTGGAGCGCCGCCCGACACGGCTTCTGGGATTCTGACGTTGCGGATCACCGCAACCGACCTGACCGGCGCGAGTGAGACAACAAGTTTCAGTCTGGATATCGCCAATAGCGTCAATGGGACCGTTGTCGGTGACACCTTGACGGGCACCACCGGGCGAGACTACCTGTATGGCTTGGAAGGCAACGACACCCTAAACGGTGGTGCAGGCGCAGACACCATGCTCGGCGGTGCAGGCAACGACATCTATACCGTTGAGAACGCCGCAGACTCCGTCATCGAACTGACCAATGAGGGGACGGATACGGTCAAGGCCGCAGTCAGTTACAGCCTCGCAGAGAATGTCGAGAACCTGACCTTGACCGGCACAGCAGCCATCAATGGCACAGGCAATGCCCTCAACAACACCCTGGTAGGAAACACCGCAGCCAACACCCTCTCTGGAGGTGCTGGCAACGACACCTTGAACGGCGGCTTAGGCGCCGACACCATGGCTGGCGGCTTGGGCGACGACACGTACTACGTAGACAACGCCTCTGACAGCGTCGTTGAGGCGGCAGCCGAAGGCACAGACCGCGTCATCTCCTCCATCAGCTACACCCTGG
>NZ_DASQZG010000013.1:0-131165 GCF_035638815.1 Polaromonas sp. | reverse complement strand
CCCAGAGGCAATGTCCGATGTACAACGTCAGGCGGCCGAGGCCTTGATTGCCGGCCCGCGTAAAGCTGTGTTCGGCCCTTTTATCCCCCTGCTGCGCAGTCCCGAACTCATGGAACGGGTTGGAAAGGTTGGCGAGTACCTGCGCTTTGACAGCATTCTGGAGGTTCGCATTCGGGAGTTGACGATGTGCCTGGTGGCGCGTCATGTATCCAACCAGTTTGAATGGCTGATGCATGCGCCGTTGGCGCTCAAAGCGGGTGTACTGCAAACCACGCTGGACGCCATTGCTGTTGGCAAACACCCGCACAGCGTTGCGGCTGATGAAGCAGCGGCGGTGGACCTGGTCACCGAGCTTTTGCAACACCATGGCGTCTGCGATGCGTCCTACGCCGCGGCTCTCACCGCGTTCGGTGAGCAAGGCGTTGTAGAGCTGACAACGCTGGTGGGCTATTTTGCGATGGTGTGCTGGGTGATGAATGTGGGGCGCACACCGACGCAGCCGGTCGCCGGTTTCAGCGCTCTGGATGCATTCCCGGCCTGAAGCCTCTACAGGGCGCTCAGTACCCGCTCCGCGCTGATATCGTTCAGGCAGCGAGTGTGTCCCAGCGGGCACTCGCGTTCAAAACACGGCGCGCAGTCCAGCGGCGGCTGGTAGCTTGCATCGTTTTTCAGCCAGAGCACGGTAGCCCGCTCATTCAGCGGCGGTGTGTGCAGCGGACTGGACGAACCAAAAATGGCCACCTGCGGCACCCCAAACGCGGCAGCCACGTGCATGAGGCCGGAGTCATTACTCACCACCCCCCTTGCACCGGCAATGGCACACAGCGCCTGCACCAGCGTGGTTTTGCCGGCAAAGTTCAAACACTGGCCTTGCTTCACGCCATTGGCTGGCGCGGCGATGTCATTGCACAGCGCCGCCTCCTTGCCGGAACCCAGCAGCACCACGGGCAAGGGCAGCTTGCTGGCCAGCCCGGCAAAGTGGGCAGCGGGCCAGCGCTTGGCCGGCCCGTACTCGGCACCCGGTGCGAAAACGTAATAGGCGCCGCGCTGCAAGCCCAGGCCGGCCAGCGCCTCATCCACCTCGCCTGCAGGCAGTTGCAGCTCGGGCCGATCTGACTCAACAGCGGTGTCGCCACTGAGCGCAGAATAAAAAGCCACCATAGGGGGACGATTTCCCTTGGCAGGATTTTTAAGCCGGTGGGTCAGCAAGCCGATGCGCGCCTCGCCGAGATACCCAATACGTTTGGGAATGCCTGCCAGCAGCGGCAGCAAGGCACTTTTGAGTGAGTTGGGGAGCACGTAAGCGGTATCAAACTGCCCACTGATGCGGCTGGCGAGTGCGCGGCGCGCCCTGAGCTGCAAGCCGCCGTGGGCAAACGGGAATTCGATGACCTCTTTCACCTGCGGCATCGCGCGGTACACCGGGGCGACCCAGGGCAAAGCGCCTACGGTGAGTTGCTCACCGCGCGCATGAAGCCGCCGCAGCAGCGGCTCGGTCATCACCGCGTCGCCGATCCATTGTGGCGCGATGATTAAGGAAGCCCCCCCGAAGCGGCCCCCGGCCGCCTCCCCCTCAAGGGGGCGCCGCTGGCGGCCCGGCAAAGCCGGTTCCGCGGCGGCCGCTTGAAGGGGACGGGACACGTTAGTGGCCAGCGCCGACGTGCTCGCCGTCCTTGAGTTTGTACACCGTACTGCAATAAGAGCACTTGGCCTCACCGGTGCGCGCGACATCCAGGTACACCTTGGGGTGGCTGTTCCAGATAGCCATGTCAGCCTTTGGGCTGGGGCAATAAACGCCGCCATGCGAATTGAGGTCCGTGGCCAGCAGTTCAACGGTGGAAGTAGTACTCATGATCAGACTTTCGCTAACCAGTGGGCGTATTTTGGGTTGCGTCCGTTGACGATGTCAAAAAACGCGGTCTGGATTTTTTCGGTGATGGGGCCGCGCGAGCCGGTGCCGAGTTCAATGCGGTCCAGCTCGCGGATGGGGGTGACTTCTGCGGCGGTGCCCGTGAAAAAAGCTTCGTCGGCGATGTAAACCTCGTCGCGTGTGATGCGCTTTTGCACCAGTTCCAGGCCCAGATCCTTGCAGATATGCAGCACCGTGTTGCGCGTGATGCCGTTCAAAGCACCAGCCGACAGATCCGGCGTGTAGACCACGCCACCCTTGATCACAAAAATGTTTTCGCCCGCGCCTTCGCTGACAAAGCCCGAAGCGTCCAGCAGCAGCGCTTCGTCGTAACCGTCGTCCAGTGCCTCCATGTTGGCCAGAATGGAGTTGGTGTAGTTGCTCACGGCCTTGGCCTGCGTCATGGTGATGTTGACGTGGTGGCGCGTGTAGCTGGAGGTCTTCACGCGGATGCCGCGCTTCATGCCTTCTTCGCCCAGATAGGCGCCCCAGGCCCAGGCTGCGACCATCAGATGGATGGTGTTGCCTTTGGGGCTGACGCCGAGTTTTTGCGAACCTATCCAGGTCAGCGGGCGGAGGTAGCAACTCTCAAGTTTGTTCTCGCGCACCACGGCTTTTTGCGCCTCCATGACTTCTTCCTTGCTGAAAGGAATTTTCATGCGCAGGATCTTGGCGCTGTTGAACAGGCGTTCGGTGTGTTCTTCCAGCCGGAAGATGGCTGTGCCACCAGCGCCGTTGTAGGCACGCACACCTTCAAAGGCGCCGCAGCCGTAATGCAGGGTGTGGGTCAGGACGTGGATCTTGGCGTCACGCCAGTCCACCATCTGGCCGTCCATCCAGATTTTGCCGTCGCGGTCTGCCATCGAAGGGGGAAGGGGTGCCATGTGCGAAATCCTCTGTGCTGCCTGTCGGCGTTTTGTCTTGTGTTGTCTTGTAAGGCCGGTGGACCGGGCAAGCCCGAACACCCGAAACGATGATTTTAAGCGGCGGGCGGAGGCGCGGTGGATTCTTCCATGACCGGGGGGCGAAACAGCGCGTGCTCGGTGAGTTTTCCGCCCGCAAAGGTACAGGTCACCGAGGAGCCAGAGGCATCCGTCCAGCGAAACACTTCGGGTTGCGCATCCTTGGGGGACAGCAACTGCCCGAGAGCGCGTGTCATGGCCACCACATGCAACAGCGTGAAGCCGGGCCTGAGCTTGGCGTTGAGCATGACGGCGCTGTCCACATGGCCGATAGGCCGGGTGCTGGCGCGCCTGAGCACCTGCATCATGCGGGTGAAGTTGAGCAAGACCCACATGACGAGAGCGCCTGCGGCCGCAGCAACGCCAGCCCACCCGTAGAAGCGGTAAGCCAGCAGCACAAGCGCAACGCCCGCTATCGGGACAAGAATTTTCTGGAAGTTCATGGCGCTATTTTCGCAGGGCCGCAAAGCCAATGGCTGCGGGGAGTGCGTAGGGAGCCGCCAGCAGCCACGTGAGCGATAACTTCAAACGTTTTTGGCACTTTGCCCTTTGAGGACGTCAATAGTTCGCTACAAATTACATAGCAATTACCCAGCCACCGGCCGCCTCAGGGCTCAGTCAAGGAGCGTCTGAGTCGATCGAGCAGCGGCTTCAGCAGGTAATTCATTGCCGTGCGTTCCCCGGTGCGCACAAAAATTTCCGCCGGCATGCCCGCCCTGATTTCATTTTTCTTCAGCTTGACCAAACCGTCCCCGGTGACGTCGATCGAGGCCTTGAAATAGGACCTGTTTGTTTTCGGGTCCAGCAACACATCAGCGGAAACCTGGGTCAACCGCCCGGCAATCCGGGGCGTACTCACCTGGTCAAATGCCGTAAACAAAATGTCCACCGGCAAACCCGGCTTGATCTTGTCGATGAGATGCGGGGGGATTTGCGCTTCAATTTTCAGGGCTTCGTCGCGCGGCACAATTTCCATCAGCGGGCTGCCGGCCGGCACCACGCCACCCACCGTGTGCACCGCAAGGCCCATGACCACTCCTGTGGCGGGTGACCTGATCTCGGTGTTCAGCACATCAAACTGCAAACCCTCCAGCCGGCTACCCAGCGACGATGCGTCGCGCTGGACATCCGAGAGCTGAGCCTCCACTTCCTTGCGAACGTCCTGCTCGCGCGTCACCATGCGGATTTTGATCTCGGCAATTGCCTGCCGGCTGCGGCCTATGCTGCCGTTGTCTTCGGCAATTTCTCCCAGCATGGCTGCGTTGGCGCGCTCCTGGTCCAGCACGCGGCTGCGCGGCATAAATCCGTCGTCGGCCAGATTGCGCAAATTTTTCAGCTGCTCCTGAAGAATCTTCGATTGTTCTTCCTTGGCTCGCCGGGAGGCCTCCGTTCCGGCCACCTGGTGCTCCAGCCCGCGGATGTTTTCTCTCATGGCCGCCAACTCACTGCTCAAGGATTTGCGTCGGGTCACAAACAGCTGTTCTTGCAGCGCCATGGCTGCGAGCGCCCGGGGGTCAGATTTTTCGTTTGTCAGTGCTGGTGGGAACTCCGGCGCTTCACGCGCTGTACGCTCTGCCGCCAGACGAGCCTCTGTGGCCAGGCTGGTAAACAACTGGCCTTTGTAGATGTCCAGCTGGGACTGGCTCTGCGTCCCGTCAAAACGTATGAGTACCTGGCCTGCCGCGACCTGATCGCCGTCTTTGGCGAGAATCGCCGCAATCTTGCCAGGCACCATGGGCTGCACCACCTTGCGGCTTCCGGTCACCACAACTGTACCCGGTGCCGAAACACCTGCGTCAAGCGGCGCAAGCAGGGCCCAGGTTAAAAACCCGCCAAAACCGAGGACCAGCAACCCCCAACCCCAGCGCTGTGGTCGCGAGCTGTCCGTGTCGACAAAGACCGGCACATCGAGGTCGACGGAGCCCCGCATGGAAGGTTCAGGCGTCAAGACGGTTCTCTTTTGTATTGACGGGGCGATGCAGCGTGGCTGACCCGCTACGCGGCACGGCTCTGAGGGTTGCCGCCGCAGGCCCAGCCACCGCAAGCGCCCGCATGGCTGAAAGGACCTCGGCCCGGGGACCATAAGCACGCAAGGTGCCGTCAGTCAGCACCATGATTTTTTGAACCGCATCCAGCGATGCGGTGCGGTGGGTGATCAATATCGTTGTGGTTCCGCGCGCGGTCAACTCGGCGATGGTCGCTGACAGGGCCTTTTCACCCGCATCGTCCAGATTTGAATTGGGCTCATCGAGCACTACCAGTGCCGGGTCACCATACAAGGCACGCGCCAGACCAATGCGTTGCTTCTGGCCGCCCGACAGTGCGCTGCCGCCGACACCCAGCGGCGTGTCGTAACCCTCGGGCAAACGCAAAATCAGCTCATGCATGCCTGCACGCTGCGCTGCGTGGACCACCTTTTCAGGATCCAGCTCGCCAAAACGCGCAATGTTTTCTGCGACCGTGCCATCAAACAATTCGATATCCTGCGGGAGATACCCCAGATGAGGTCCCAGCTGATCCTTGTTCCACTGATGAAGGTCGGCGCCATCCAGGCGCACCGTCCCTGCGGCGGCTGGCCACACACCGACCAACAGACGAGCCAGCGTGGACTTGCCCGCCCCGCTGGCGCCGATGATGGCAACTGACTCCCCGGCGCCGATCGAAAAACTGAGGTTTTTCAGAATGAGCTGCCTTGAAGATGGAGCCGTCGCCGCGACCCCTTCAAAACGCACCGATCCTTTCGGTGCAGCCAGCGGCATGCCATGTTGCCGAACCGGGTAGTTATTCAAGAGCTCCCTGATGCGTGCATAGGCTGAACGCCCGGTAATGATCTGCTTCCAGTTGCCCACCAGCATTTCAACCGGGGCCAGAGCCCTGCTCACCAGGATGGAGGCCGCGATCATTCCGCCCGGGGACAAGCGACCTTCCAGCACCAGCAAGGCACCAAAGCCCAGTGCCAGGGATTGCATGGTGATGCGAATAAATTTGGTAACGCCGTTCATCACTGCAGCCTGATCGCTGGCTTTGGCCTGAAGCTGAATCTGCTTTTGATGCAGCCCATGCCAGCGGCGTCGAATTTGCGGCAGCATGCCCATCGCCTCAATAACCTCGGCGTTACGCAAGTGGTGGCTCAAGTCGAGCTGCGACTGGGCGCTACACCTTTGCGCTTCGTCAAGCCAGGGTTTGGAGATTTTTTCATTCACGATGGCCAGCGCGCCAAGCAGCAGGGCACCGACCAGGGCAAAGACGCCGAGCTCGATCGAGAAAAGCGAAATCACAATCAGATAGATCGGCATCCACGGCGCGTCGAACAAGGTCAGCAGCGCAGGCCCGGTCAGGGTCTGTCGCAAGGTATCCAGGTCAAGCATGGGCTGGGTGGTATTGCTGCCCGGCTGCGCGAGACTTCGATCGAAGGTGGCGTTGAACACCGGCGCATGAAGCTCGGCATCCAGTTGCGCGCCCACCCTCACCAGTACCCAGGTGCGAATGGCCTCCAGTGCGCTCATGAACACCACGGCGCCCACCAGCAAGACGGTGAGAACAACCAGAGTGGTTTCATTGCGACTTGCCAACACCCGGTCATAAACCTGCAGCATGTAAAGCGACGGCGCGAGCATCAACAGGTTTACAAACCCGCTGAATATGGCGACGGTCACAAAGGCCCCGCGCAGTTTGCGCAGGGCGGATGGCAACTCGTCTCGCGGCGGGCGGTGGGGATCAGATCGGGAAGTCATGGACATTCGCTAAAGCTTCTGCGCGCCGACCTTGATGGGCGGGGCCACAAGGGCATCACGTCAACCCGGGCAATGCGCGCGGGCTGACGGCCAGCAACTCTGCACAAGGCCTGTTACGCCACCCAGTCAGCCATGGTCACTGTGACGGCCTGACCCACCAGCAGAACGCCGGTTTCGGTACCAGACGTAGAGCTGTACTGGTCATAACCTGCCGTAGCTGAGGCTTCGCGTCGCCAGTCGGTGCCGATCTGCAACTCATCTCCGGCATCACCATCAACGATAAGGGTGTTACTTTCAGCGGAAAGCGCCAGCATCTGAGCCATAGACATACGCACCGTCGTGGCGCTGCCGTTGCCCATGTCCACGCCCTCGATGCCGGTCAGACTCGTGCCCGCAAGACCGGAGAGATTCAGAAAGCCCAGGTCCGCCGCCAAATGAAGGGTGTCGGCGCCACTGCCCCCCGCCACAAGCTCCTGTCCGGAATGGATGGTCAGGATGTCGTCGCCGCCGTTGCCAACCATTGTGTCCAGCCCACCCATGCCGTCAATGCTGTTGTTCGAATCATTGCCCTGAATCACATTGGCCAAGGTATTTCCCTTTGCCACAACGCCGGTCTGGCCGATCAGGGTCAGGTTTTCAAAGTTGTCTTGCAGAGTGTGGCTGATGTAGCTCTGCACGGTGTCAGTGCCCTCGTTGGCTGCCTCCCAGACGAAGTCACCGATGTCGTTCACGATCATGGTGTCGCTGCCCAAACCACCAAACATCTGGTCCTGGCCCAGCTCGCCATTTAAAAAATCGTTGCCGGAGTGACCATACAGGACGTCGTTGCCGTCGCTACCGCTCAGGACGTTGTCGCGGGTGTTGCCGATGATGCGGTTGGCGAGGGTATTACCGTTACCCATAAGGCCTTCGTCGCCGATCAGGACGAGGTTTTCAACGTTGGCGGTCAGCGTATAGCTGATATAGCTCTGCACGGTATCGATGCCTTCACCCGCGTTTTCGGTGACCTGATCGCCCAGGCTGTTGACGACCATTTCGTCGTTACCTGTGCCGCCGGCCATGCTGTCATTGCCAAGCTCGCCGTTGAGGAAATCGTTGCCCGCACCGCCGGTCAACTGGTCATCTGCACCTTGAGCAAAGATGGCGTCGTCGCCGCTGGTTCCGGTCAGTACATCGTTCCCGTCGGTGGCTGTTCCGGACGGCGGCGGGCCGGACTGCACGTTGGCATTGATTTCATCTGTGCCCCAGGTGCCGTCCTGAAAGCTGATCTCTGCATCGGGATAAACGCCGCTGGCGGCATTTGCAAAGTAGCCCTCCACCCTGATGGTGTCGGCAGTACCGTTTACGGCAAGCACCAAGTCATTGTTGAGCCGGGTGAGCGTGATCTCACCGGTCAGCAGACCGCGGTTGGTAGCTCCCGGAGTTTGGTCGTTGTAAAAACCGAGGCGTATCTCGCTACCGCTGTCGAAAGTGCCGCTGCGGATCACGTCCTGGCCATCGCCGCGTTGAAGCAGATAGGTATTCCTGCCCACGCCACCGTCAAGCAGGTCGTTGCCAGCGCCGCCGACCAGAAAATCACTGCCTTGATCACCTCTCAAGGTGTCATTGCCGGCGCCGCCATAAATGGAATCGTTGTCAACGCCTCCATCGAGAACATCATCTCCCGCTTCGCCCAGCAAATTGTCATTGCCGGGGCCGCCCAGCAAATAGTCATTGCCGCTGCCCCCATAAATATTGTCAGCACTTCCCAGGCCGTCGATCGTGTCGTTCCCGCCGCGCCCACTGAGGGTATCCGGGCCGGACGTGCCCTGGATCACCAGATCGCCGTCGCCTGGCGGGCCAACCGGTGCGCTATCAAACACGGCGGCGCTCCATACCGTACCGTCACCGAACACTGCTTCCGTGACAGGCTTGTTGGCCGCTGTGAAGTAGCCGACGATGGAGAGTTTGTTGTTTTGGGCGCCGTTGATATAAAAATGGAGGTCATCGCCCTCGTGGGTGACCTGCACTTCAGAAGGTGCAATCCCTGCAGCAAAGCGGACCTGGTTGGCCTCGCCCGCCACGGCTGTTTCAACGACCTGGTCCAGCCCCGAATTGCGTCCAAAAAGATAGTCGTCATCACCGGCGCCGCCGTACAACACATCGCTGTCACCGCCGCCGTCGAGCACATCGTCTCCGCTGCCGCCGTGTAAGGTGTCTACTCCGCGTTGACCGTTGAGTTGGTCGTTGCCCGCGTCGCCATACAGCACATCGTTTCCGCCACCGCTACCGATGGACTGATCGCCCCAGATCACATCATTGCCATCGCCGCCGTGGACGACATCATCTCCGGTAGAACTGGAAAAGGAATTGGAGCCGTAGAAATAGGCGTAGTCACCCTCGATGTAATCATTGCCTGCACCACCGTTCAAGGTGTCGTTTCCGGTGTTATTGCCGAGGATGCGGTTGTCGCCATCGTTGCCCGAGGCGGAGAGGTTGTTGAACCGCCCGATCAGAGTCAGGTTCTCGACGTTGGCGGGAAGGACGTAAGTACCTGTGAACGAATCGTCCCGAAAGTACACGCTGTCATTACCCTCCCCCGCCTGCTCGGTAATGGTGTCGGTGCGGTCAATTTCGTAGCGGTCATCGCCTGAGCCGCCGAGCAGGCGGTCATTGCCAGCCTGGCCGTACAGCGAGTCATTGCCAAGCCCACCCCGCAACTCGTCGTCACCGCCGCCTCCGTAAATGATGTCGTTGCCCTCGAGCGCGTCGATGATGTCATTCTCCGCATCGCCAGTGATGACGTCGTCGCCGGAAGTCGGTGTGGGGGTGTAGCTCATGAGTGGTCCTGAATTGAAATAATTAATTCATTATGTAAACCGCTCGGTGCACCCGCGACGAAGTGCGACCGTAAATACCGTAAACCATTGTTCACAAGGCATCGTCTTACATGCTCGCAGCCAACCGTCTGGTCGATCCGTAATTGATGCGATGCGATTAGCCCTTCAAGCCATGGTTGAGCCAAGGACGGTCCGACCGGGAACCAGCTGCGTCAGCTGTGCTGTGGGTGTGGGTGTGGGTTTGGGTGTGGACTTTCAGCCCCACGATAGCCTTCGCCAGCTCTTACGAAGATTTTCAACGGTTTGCCCAGATGCGGCGGGCGCGGTCAGCTATCCTTTTAATAGCACCTCATTGCACACCAGTCCGTTAGTCCCGCTGCACAAATCCCATGGCGAGCGCATGGGCCCAATCGGGCCGCCCGCGCTGATGGGCAAGCTGCGCCATGGACGCGTGGTCGTATGGCACACAGCGCAAATCAACTTGCCAGCCCACGCTGCTCTGCTGCGCGATGGCGTAGCGCGCGTGGGGACTGCCGGTTTCTACGGCATGTTTAAACGGATGTTCGTCGTCATAGGCCGGCAGACCCACGCTGCCCGGGTTCACCACCGTGATGTTGGCGCCGGAGGGGGCCGTGACGCCAACCACGCGGGGAATATGCGTGTGGCCGCAAATGATCAAGCTGGCTCGCTCTGCATGGTCCCCGGCGCCCAGACGCTCGGTCATCTCCTGAGCAGTGGCCGCACGAACCCCTGTCGAGCCGTTGTGCCCGAAATCAGGCGTCACCGTTTCCAGCCAGTAGTGAAGGTCGCTTGACGGCGTGCCGTGACAGACAAACACTTCGTCAGAGAGCCACAGCGTAGGCGGGGCACCGGAAAGCCAGTCCCTGTGGGCTGAATTGATCTCACTTGCGGTAAACGCGTCACTGCGGTTCAGTCGCTCCGTCGGCAGCGTGAGCAGCTGACGCTCATGGTTGCCGGCAATCATCGGGATCTGACGCTCCATCAGCAGGTCTGCCGTGCGCGCCGACTCCAACGGGCCTCCCAGCGTATCGCCAGCGTTGATGATGATGTCGACGCCGTCACGATCAATGCGCGCCAGCACAGCCTTGAGTGCGGGCAAGTTGCCGTGGATGTCGGAAATGATCGCAATCTTCATGAAAGCCCCCTGAGCGTAATTTAGCTCAGGCTGCGCACCACTTCCATGGCTTGCTCTACCCGCTCAACTGCGTGAATGGTCAGACCTTCGATCGGTTTTTTGGGCGCATTGGCTTTGGGCACCACAGCCACGCTGAAACCGAGTTTGGCGGCTTCTTTCAGCCGCTCCTGACCGCGCGGCGCTGGCCGCACCTCTCCGGCCAGACCGACCTCGCCAAATGCAATAAATCCCTTGGGTAGTGGCTTGCCGCGCAAGCTGGAGGTGATGGCCAGCATCACCGACAAATCTGCCGCCGGCTCACTGATGCGCACGCCGCCCACGGCGTTGACAAACACGTCCTGGTCCATGCACGCAATACCGGCATGTCGGTGCAGCACTGCCAGCAACATGGCGAGCCTGTCCCGGTCCAGACCCACCGACAGGCGCCGCGGGCTTGGTCCCCCGCTGTCAACCAGCGCCTGAATTTCAACCAGCATGGGCCGCGTGCCCTCCAGCGTAACCAGCACGCAGCTGCCAGGCACGGGCTCGCTGTGCTGGCTCAAAAAGATGGCGCTCGGGTTGCTCACGCCCTTCAAACCCTTTTCGGTCATGGCAAAAACGCCGATCTCGTTGACGGCACCAAAACGGTTTTTGATGGCGCGCACCAGGCGAAAGCTTGAATGCGTGTCGCCTTCAAAGTACAGCACGGTGTCGACCATGTGCTCCAGCACACGCGGCCCGGCCAGAGCGCCTTCCTTGGTGACGTGGCCGACCAGCACGATGCACACGCCGCTGGATTTGGCCGCGCGCGTGAGGTGGGCCGCGCATTCGCGCACCTGGGCAACCGAGCCGGGCGCAGAGGTGAGCTGGTCCGAGTACACCGTCTGGATCGAGTCAATCACAGCCACTGCAGGGCGCGTGGCCTCCAGCGTGGCCAGGATTTTTTCGAGCTGAATTTCCGCAAGTACCTTGACTTGCGAGCCGTCCAGTCCGAGTCGACGTGAACGCAGCGCCACCTGCGCGCCACTTTCTTCGCCCGTGACATAAAGGGTTTCCAGCCCCGAGCGTTGCAGCGAATCCAGCGCCTGCAGCAGCAGGGTCGACTTGCCGATGCCGGGGTCACCACCGATCAGAACAACCCCGCCCTCCACAATGCCACCGCCCAAAACGCGGTCCAGCTCTTCGTGGCCGGTGGGCGTGCGCGCCATGTCGCTGGCTTCGATGTCGGAGAGCGTGGCAACTTCCGAAGGTTTGGCCAGGGAGGCAAAACGATTCTTCACCGGAGAGTTGCTCTCGGCCGCAGATTCAATCAGCGTGTTCCATGCGCCGCAGTGGGGGCACTTGCCCAGCCATTTGGGGTTGATGCCGCCGCACTCGCTGCAGGTGAAAATCGTCTTGTCTTTGGCCATGCGTTGATAATACTGTAATTAATCACAGTAAAAATCAGGCGCTATTCTCAGGCCGCAAAGACATCCGCCCTGCACTCATTAAAAGCCGACATGCCCCACCTCAAAATTGAATACACCGCCAATCTCGATCCTCAAGCTGACATGGGCGGGCTGTGCAAAGCGCTTGCGGGTGTGGTGACCGGGCTGAAGGATGACCAGGGTCAGCCGGTGTTTCCGCTGCACGGCACACGTGTGCTGGCTTACCCGGCGCCGCACCATGCCGTGGCCGACGGCCAGCCCGACCGTGCTTTTGTGTACCTGCACTTGCGCATCAAGGCCGGGCGCAGCGACGCTATTAAAAAGATAGCTGGTGACGCCCTTTTGGAAAGGGCAAAGGCCCATTTCGAACCTCTGTTCAAGACCACGCCCATCGGCATTACCGTGCAGATTGAAGAAGGCGTCGAGCACTACAACGCCATGCACAACAACCTGCAAACCTTTCTTGCCAAATGACGGTGCGGGTCTGCATCTACGGCGCGGGCGCCATCGGTGGCTGGCTCGCAGCAGGGCTTGCCACAGCGGGTTGCGACATCAGCGTGGTGGCTCGGGGTGACACCCTCCAAGCCCTGCATGCCCGTGGCCTGCGTTTGCAAACCGGTGACGGCGTACGCTCCGTCGCGGTGAAAGCCAGCCACAGTCCCTCAGAGCTGGGCGTGCAAGACCTGGTTGTTGTTGCGGTCAAGGCGCCGGCCTTGCTGGAGGTAGCTCGAAACATGGCGCCTCTGTTGGGCCCGAACACGACGGTACTGACAGCCATGAACGGCGTGCCGTGGTGGTTTTTTCAGAGGTTTGGTGGTGCTTATGAAGGCACGCAGCTGCAAGCTGTAGACCCGACCGGTGAAATCTCTGCGGCGATACCGGCGGCCAGTGTCATTGGCTGCGTGGTGCATGCCAGTTGCTCTGTAACGGAGCCCGGCATGGTGCGCCACCACTTCGGCAACAAATTGATCATCGGCGAACCGTCTGGCGACAAAACCGCGCGCGTGCAAGCGCTGGCAGCGCTGCTCGAGCGCGCCGGCCACGAGGTCGCGGTGTCGGAGCAGATCCAGAAAGACGCCTGGTACAAGCTCTGGGGCAACATGACCGTCAATCCGGTCAGCGCCATCACTGGGGCCACGACGGACCTCATTCTTGGCGACGAACTGGTGCGCAACTTCATCTCCAGCGTGATGCTGGAAGCCAAAGAGATAGGCGCACGCATTGGCATTCCGATTGATCAGCAGCCAGAAGACCGGCATGCGGTCACGCTCAAGCTGGGCGCCTTCAAAACATCCATGCTGCAGGACGTGGAGGCTGGCAAGGCGGTCGAACTCGATGCGCTGGTAACGGTGGTCAGGGAGCTGGGACAAATGACGCAGGTGCCGACACCTTTCACGGATGCCCTGCTGGGCTTAAGCCGGTTGCATGCGCGCGGGCGTGGGCTGTATTGATGGCAAGCGCTAAAGCCATCAGCGGGGCGGCCTTCGCCACCCTGCTGCTCATCGCCTTGATGATGGGCGCCAACCATGTGGCGGCGCGCCTGGCATTTAACAACGGCGTAGATGTGGCTACGGCTGTGGCCTTTCGCAGTGTGGTGACTGCACTGGTCGTCGCCGCACTGCTGGCCATCCAGCGGGTGAGGATCCGTTTCTCGCCACGTCACAAGCGAATCCTGCCGGTCATTGGCCTCTTGATTGCGGTGCAAAGCCTGTGCCTTTATTCATCCGTGGCGCGCCTGCCAGTGGCGCTGGCTTTGCTGGCCTTCAACACCTATCCCATCTGGACTGCCCTGTGGGACTGGCTGCTGTACCGCCGCACGCCGGAGCGCGCACTGATTCTCGCCATGCCGGTGATCCTGCTGGGTCTTGCGCTGGCGCTTGACGTCCTTGGCGCGGCATCGGGCCTGGGTGCTGCGGGTCAGTGGGGTCGCATTGGCACGGGTGTGGCTTTTGCACTGGCAGCAGCGGCCACCTTTGGCATCGCACTGGTGTTGACCCAGCATGAGGCCAGCGACGTGGACGGCCGCGTGCGCACGCTGACAACGATGACAACCGTCGGGCTGTTTGCACTGGTGGGTGTCGCTGTACAGGGTGGCTTTCATTTGCCCCAAGCTCCCGTTGGCTGGTGGGGTCTGGCCGCGCTGACCTTTCTGTACGGCACAGCCTTTACCATCATGTTCACCCTGCTGCCCAAGCTCGGCGTCGCCGGCAACTCGGCCATCATGAATGTCGAGCCGGTCTTTGCGCTGGTGCTGGCCTGGCTGATCTTGGGTCAAGCCATTGCGCCGGTGCAAGTAGCTGGCGCGCTTCTTGTGGTCGGTGCGGTTATGGCGCTGGGTCTTCGCAAGCGCTGACAACCGGATGCGGGTAAAGTGCGCTTCTTCCCGGCACTCCTCCACCATTCAGGAAACAAACATGAAACACATCGGCGTTATTGGCGCTTCTGGCCTGATGGGCCACGGCATTGCACGCAACCTGCTGGCCAAAGGTTTTGAAGTGAGCCTGACCGTGCATCGCAACACAGAGCGCGTCGCCGACTTACTGGTCGCAGGCGCCAAACAGGCACCCAATCATGCAAGCTTGGGCGACTGCGACGCCGTCATCATCTGCGTGACCGGCTCTCCCCAGGTTGAGCAGGCGCTGACAGGTCCGCAAGGCGTACTGACGCAAGCGCGCGCAGGTCTGGCCGTGATCGATACCTCCACCAGCGAGCCTGAATCCACACGCCGGTTGGCCGCGCTGTGCACTGAGCGCGGGGCCATCCTGGTGGACGCGCCGCTGGCTCGAACGCCTGTCGAGGCAGAGCTTGGCAAGCTCAACACCATGGTGGGGGCAGACCAGGCCGTGTTTGACAGCATTCGGCCGGTGCTGGAAGCTTATTGCGAAAACATTTTCCATGTGGGCGGGCCAGGCGCCGGGCACGTCATCAAGTTGCTCAACAACTTCATCGCCCAGGCCATCTGCACTGCGACTGCAGAGGCCTTTGCAGTGGGCGCCCTGGCTGGCATTCAACCGCAAAAGCTGGTTGAAGTGGTGTCAGCCGGCGGCGTCAATTCAGGCCTGTTTCAGGCGATGGCCAAAACTCTCAACGGGGACTTTTCGGGGCTGAAATTTGAACTCGACAACGCGCGCAAGGACCTGCGCTACTACACCCATCTTGCCGAGATGGTGAATGTGCCGTCGATTGTGGGCGGGGCCGTGCATCAAAGCCTGGCTACTGCAAGCGCCCTGGGTCAGGGAAAGAAGTTTGTCACCTCACTGGTAACGGCACAGGAAAAATTGACTGGCGCCAAAATCGTGCCGCAATAAAGCAGGCTTTAGCGAGCGCGTTAAGCCCGGATCAGCTTGACCGCCTGCGGCAGCGAATTCGCCGCAGGAATGAAATGGTCAATCGCAGCGCCCAGCGCGACTGCACACACGATCGCTCCCAGGAGCGGCTTCCACGTCAGGCGGATCGCCGCTGATAACCAGCCTTCACGGACCACCCGAACTGCCGTGCGTGCCGACACATAAGAAAAAGCCAGCTCTACCGCAACGGTCAGCAAGGCCTCCCAGCCAAAGTAAAGCAGCAGGAGCGAGCCCGCGCCAAAAAAGACAGCGCAGCCGACCAGGAAAATCGCGACCACGGGCACGACCACGATGGCACCTTCGTCGGCACCCGCCACAGCCTCAAGCGCACTACTTGCAACCTCCCCCACTCCTTCGGAAACGTCCGCCGCACCGGAAAAATCCGCTGACGCACCACCTCCGCCAAATTCACCGCCGCCGCCCGATCGGATGTCGGGCAGATCCGCGACGGTTGACCCACAATCCCCGCTCCTTCCAGAACCAGACACGGGCACATCCAAGGGGAAATCAAAATGGTCGGACCCGCGCCCGAGCAATGCCGCAGCCCAGATGCGCAGGACCAGAAGATAGGCCAGATAACCAATACCCAGGGTTGCCAAATAGCGCACGGCCAGCGAGTCTGATCCCATCAGCATCTGCAAATGGGATGCCGCCCACATCACGCCCAGCACGGTGGAGCCGATCAACATCCCGTGAAGCCATAGCCGATGACGCTTGCGCAGTTGCCTTTCGACCCTGGTTTCCCACAGCCGAACTGATCGCCAGTTCGACAGATTGATCATTCGGCCACGTCCACCGGCACTCGCGCGGCGAGTGCGCACATCAGCTCATATCCCACCGTCCCCGCCGCGTGTGCAATTTCGTCGATAGACAAAATTGCTCCGCTGCTGGCCCGGCCCCACAGCGTTACCTCAGAGCCCATCCCGGCATCAGGCACAGGCGTGAGATCTACCGTGAGCATGTCCATGCTCACGCGCGCCACCATGCGGGTACGAACACCGCCCACCAGAATGGGCGTGCCCGTGGTGCAATGCCGCGGGTAACCGTCGGCATAACCACAGGCCACCACACCGATGCGCATCGGCCCGTCTGCTGTAAAGCTCGAGCCGTATCCCACCGCGTCGCCAGCAACCAGATGCTGAACCGCGATGATTTCTGACGACAAGGTCATGGCCGGCAGCAAGCCCCAGTCGGCTGCGGATTTTTCAGGATAGTCGGGTGCGCTGCCGTAAACGGCAATGCCGGGTCGCACCCAGTCGGATTTTTCGCCGATGTCCGGAGAGTGCCGTAGAGTGGCTGCGCTGTTGCTGATGGTGCGCTCGCCGGGCAGATCGTGCGTCACGGCTTCAAACTTCTGCATTTGATGCGCAATACCCTTGGGGCCGTCAGCGTCGCTGAAATGGGTCATCAATGAAATTTCTTCCACCTGTGGCAGCGCATTAAGCCGCGTCCACGCTGCGCGGTAGCGCTCCGGCGTGAAGCCCAGCCGGTTCATGCCGGAGTTCATTTTGAGAAACACGCGGTGCGGCAGCTGTGTCTTGTGCGCGGCCAGCATGTCAATCTGCTCATCGCAATGAACGGTGTGCCAAAGTCCCAGACGTGAGCACAGCTCCAGATCCCGCAGCTCGAAGCAGCCTTCAAGCAACAGGATGGGGCCGCGCCAGTCCAGCGCGCGCAACCGCTGCGCCTCAGAAAAATCCAGCAGCGCAAAGCCGTCGGCAGCGCGCAAACCGTCGAAGGCGCGCTCAATGCCGTGCCCGTACGCATTGGCCTTGACGATGGCCCACACGCGTGCATCAGGCGCCGCGCTACGGCAGCGCGCAAGGTTGTGCCGAAGTGCTGCAGTGTGAATGGTGGCAAGAATGGGACGAGGCATGGCGGGCTGGATGTTACAAACGGACGACTGATCAGCGGACTTAACGCAGGCCTGTCAAGGGCTATTTATCGATTCTGCCACCCTGCCGCGTGCTATAAACCTTGATCCTCAGGAGACATTCACTTTTATCGATGTGTATCAGCACGACTGATGTGCACGCCCCGGTGATCAAAACAGTTTAATGAAGCGCGGTTTTTACACCATCATGGCGGCCCAGTTTTTCAGCTCGCTGGCTGATAACGCGCTGTTTGTCGCTGCCGTGGAATTGCTCCGGACGGGCGGCGCACCCAAGTGGCAACCGGCTGCACTGGTTCCCATGTTCGCGCTCTTTTATGTGGTGCTGGCGCCCTTTGTCGGCGCCTTTGCCGATGCGCAGCCCAAAGGCAAGGTCATGTTCATCAGCAACGCCATCAAGGTGGCGGGCTGCCTGCTCATGCTGTTTGGCACTCACCCGCTGGTGGCTTACGCCATCGTCGGCCTCGGCGCCGCTGCCTACTCCCCCGCCAAGTACGGCATCCTGACCGAGCTGCTGCCCGCCTCGCAACTGGTCAAGGCCAACGGTTGGATTGAAGGCTTGACCATAGCTTCCATCATCCTGGGCGTGCTGCTTGGCGGTCAACTGGTTGGGCATTCTGTCTCGCACCTGTTTTTGTCATTCGACTTTCCGATTTTCGCCACCGGCGTAGATACCCCGCCAGAAGCCGCCATTTGCGCGCTCATTATTCTGTACGCGGCCGCTGCCTGGTTCAACACACGCATCCCGCACACCGGCGTTGAAATGCGTGCCATGCCCCGCAACAAGCTGGAGTTGTTGCCCGACTTCTGGAACTGCAATGCGGCGCTGTGGCGCGACAAACTGGGGCAGATTTCGCTGGCGACCACCACGCTGTTCTGGGGCGTGTCGGGCAACCTGCGTTACATCGTGCTGGCCTGGAGTGCGGCCGCACTGGGCTACAGCACCACACAGGCATCGTCTTTGGTGGGCGTGGTGGCCATAGGCACTGCGGTGGGCGCCATCCTCGCATCCATGCGGATGCGGCTGGAGCACGCGACCATGGTCATGCCACTGGGCATTGCAATGGGCCTGCTGGTGATTCTGATGAACTTCATCACCAACGTCTGGGTGGCAGCACCATTCCTGATTTTGCTGGGCGGTCTGGGCGGCTTTCTGGTAGTACCCATGAACGCGCTGCTTCAGCACCGGGGCCACAACCTCATGGGCGCAGGGCGCTCGATTGCGGTGCAAAACTTTAACGAGCAGGCCTGCATTCTGGCGCTGGGCGCCGGCTACAGCCTGTCTACCGGCATGGGTCTCTCGGCGTTTGGCGCCATCACCGCTTTTGGCGTGGTTGTGGCCGGTTTCATGTGGCTGATCCAGCGCTGGCACAAAAGCAACTGTGTCAAACACAAAGAGCAGCTGGATCATCTCCTGACTATCGCGCGCAGCGACAACTCTCACTGATGCACAACGCCGGGCAGGTCTTGTCCCGATGGGGGCGGCGCTCCTTTGTTCCTTGCCGGCCTTACACATCATGACTCAACGAGCCTTGCTACTTGCAGCCGGCGCCCTGGTGGTCAACGCCTTGATCTGGGGCTTGTCCTGGTGGCCGTTTCGCGAGTTGCATTCGCTTGGACTGCATCCGCTGTGGGCCACCGCGCTGATCTTTGTTTTCTCACTCGCTTGCATCACGGTGTGGCGCCCCGGCGGCTGGGCCGTGTTTACAAAACACCCCCTGTTGTGGCTGCTGGCAGCGGGGGCAGGGTTCACCAATGTGGGCTTCAATTGGGCCGTCACCGTCGGCGACGTGGTGCGGGTGGTGCTGCTGTTTTACCTGATGCCGGCATGGTCCGTCTTGCTGGCCTGGGCGGTGCTGGGCGAGAAGCCCACACGGATGTCTTTGCTGCGCCTGCTGCTGGCCATGACGGGCGTCATCATTGTGCTCAAGTCGCCCGACTCGCCCTGGCCTGTCCCTAAAGATATTGCGGACTGGCTTGCACTGATGGGTGGGTTCAGTTTTGCCGTCACCAACGTACTGCTGCGCAAATTGCAGTACACACCCAGTGAGGCCCGCATGATCGCCATGTTTGGTGGAGGTGCGTTAACGGCCTCTGGCACGGCATGGCTGGGCATGACTTTGAGCGCCGTACCCGCACCGTTATGGAGCCTTTCGTGGATCTGGCTTGCACTGGGGCTTGGCCTGGCTTTTTTGATCAGCAACATGGCGCTGCAATACGGTGCGGCGCGGCTGGCCGCCAGCACCACGGCCATTGTGATGCTCACCGAGATTCTGTTTGCCAGCCTGTCCGCGGTGGCCCTGGGGGCGGCCGAGCTGAGCTCGCGCACGTTGCTTGGCGGCGGCCTGATCGTGCTTGCTGCTGCTTTGGCGGCGCTTGCACCACCGAGTAAATAGCCCCCACGCTTGTCACTTCGTGTACTGGGCTGCCCCACCCCGGGGGGCCGCTGCCCTGCGGACTGGCAAAGCCAGATCCGCGGCCCCTGCTTGAAGGGGAGAAAGCCCCCGCGCTTGCTTACTACAGTACAGTGGCAGCTCAACCAGGAGCACATCATGAGCAGCATTTACGACTTTGAAGCCCAGCAAATCAACGGGAAGAGCGTGGCCCTGTCCGAATTCAAAGGCAAGGTCCTCCTGATCGTCAACACCGCCAGCAAGTGCGGCTTTACGCCGCAATTTGGCGGTCTGGAAGATCTGCACAAGAGCTACACCGGGAAGGGCCTGGTGGTGCTGGGTTTCCCGTGCAATCAGTTTGGCTCGCAAGACCCGGGCGCCGATGGCGAGATTGCCGAGTTCTGTCAGGTCAACTACGGCGTGAGTTTTCCGATGATGGGAAAGATCGATGTCAACGGTCCGGCTGCCCACCCGCTGTACAAGTGGCTGTCGTCCGAAGCGCCGGGGCTGCTGGGCAGCAAGTCGATCAAATGGAACTTCACCAAGTTCCTGATCGGTAAAGACGGACAGGTGATCCGCCGCTATGCGCCAACAGACAAGCCGGCTGATCTGGCAAAGGACGTCGAAACCGCGCTCGCCGCCTGACGCTGGCGTAGACCCCCGCGTGGGCAAGCGGCATCAGTAATTCCCGCGCATCCCACTCACGCCTGTTGATTCAACGCCTCGTCCAGAACCTCTATCCAGTGTTTGACGGGTGTGGCTGTGCCACTCTGCAAATGCGTGATGCAGCCGATGTTGGCCGAGACAATCACGTCGGGTGACATATCGCCCAGGTGTCCGAGCTTGCGGTCACGCAATTGGTAAGCCAGTGCCGGATTCAGTACCGAATACGTTCCTGCAGAGCCGCAGCACAGGTGCGGTTCACTGCTGGTGGTCTTGACCTGAAAGCCCATTTCGCCAAGGTATTTTTCAACCCCGCCCCGTAGCTGCTGGCCGTGCTGCAATGTGCAGGGTGGATGAAACGCGATGGCCGCTGCACTGCCTTTCACCTTGCCTCTCAAAGCGGGTGTCAGCTCAGGCAGCACTTCACTCAGGTCGTGGGTAAGCTCGCTGATGCGTGCTGCCTTGACTGCGTATGCTGCATCATCTTTCAGGATGTAGCCATACTCCTTGACGGTGACACCACAGCCTGAGGCATTCATGACGATGGCCTCAACCCCCGCGCCTTTACCGGCCTCTACATGCGGCCACCAGGCATCAATGTTGCGGCGCATTTCGGCTTTGCCACCGTCCTGATCGTTCAGGTGAAACTTCACGGCGCCGCAGCAGCCGGCTTTGGGTGCGACCACGGTTTCAATCCCCGCCGCATCGAGCACGCGCGCAGTGGCGCTGTTGATGTTAGGCATCATGGCCGGCTGCACGCAACCCGCGAGCATCAGCATTTTGCGGCTGTGCGTGCGCACCGGCCAGCTGCCCGCTTTTTGCGGAGGCGGTACCTTGGCTTGCAGGGTCGCGGGCAACATGCCGCGCACTGCCTGACCCAGTTTCATGGCCGGCGCAAACAGCGGCGAAGGCAAGCCTTCCTTTAGCGCCCAGCGCAGAACTTTTTCACCCACGGGCCGCGGCACACTCTCATCCACCAGCTTGCGGCCTATGTCCACCAGATGGCCGTATTGCACGCCACTCGGGCAGGTGGTTTCGCAATTGCGGCAGGTCAGACAACGATCCAGATGCATCTGCGTCTTGCGCGTCGGCGTCTCGCCTTCCAGCACCTGCTTGATCAGGTAGATGCGTCCGCGCGGGCCGTCGAGCTCATCGCCGAGCAGCTGGTAAGTGGGACAGGTGGCCGTGCAAAACCCGCAGTGCACACACTTGCGCAAAATCGCTTCGGCAGCCTGGCCATCAGCGGTGTTTTTGAATTCGGGGGCGAGCTTGGTTTGCATCAGAAGTCCGGGTACATACGACCACGATTAAAAATGCCTGCCGGATCGAATTCGCGCTTGAGTTGGCGGTGAATCCGGTCCAGTGGCGGTTTTAATGCATTAAATCGGCCATTGGCCCTTATTCCGCGGGCGGGAGATGCTATGAAAAGAGTAGCGCTACCGCCGACTGCGCCTGCTGCGGCGCGAATACGTTGTCCGTCTTCCGGCGCGGCGCGGACCCAGCGCTCCGCCCCATGCCACTCCACCAGCGGCTGCTCGGGCAAATCGAGCACCGGCGCCGTTTGCGGCACTGACAGGCGCCACAGATCACGATCTCCGCGCTCCACAAACCAGGGCAGCTTCTGGTCACGGCAAAGTGTCCAGTCCGGGGCCACCGCCGCGTTGTCCAGGCGATCGCCGCCCATGGTCTTGCAGGCGGCCTCCACAGCAGCCACCGCACCGCGCAAGCGCAGGTAAAGGGTTGCCGCACCCGCGTCGTCAACCCAGCAGCTGGCATTGAGCGGCAAAGGATGTGCACCCCAAGCGTTAAGTTGCTTCAACGCCTGCGACTGGCTCATGGCAAATTTCAGCGTGGCCTCGGCCGGCGCCATCGGAACCACTTTCAGGCTCACTTCCACAATCAGGCCGAGTGTGCCTAGCGCCCCCACCAACAGACGCGAGACGTCATAACCCGCCACATTTTTCATGACCTGCCCGCCAAACGTGAGCAACTCGCCTTTGCCGTTGAGCAGGGTCACGCCGAGAACGTAGTCGCGCACCGCGCCCACGCTGGCGCGCGCGGGCCCACTCAGCCCGGCAGCAACCATGCCGCCCACCGTGGCGCCTCCGGCGAAATGCGGTGGCTCAAAAGGAAGGCACTGGCCGCTGGCGGCAAGTAGAGCTTCAAGTTCAGCCAGCGGTGTGCCGGCCTTGACCGTGACCACCAGCTCCGTTGGCTCGTAGCTGGTGATGCCATTCAGGCTTGCGGTTTCAAGCAGCGCACCAGCCGCAGGCTCGCCATAAAAGTCCTTGCTCCCCCCACCCCGAATGCGCAGCGGGGTGCTGTCGGCTGCAGCGGCCTGCACCCGGTCGATGATGTGTTGAAGCGCTGGATCCATGGGCCCGATGGTACGGTGGTCTTCGAGATGGCAGTTTGATTTTTTTGAACAGCGCCCGTTCGCTTTTTTATCGCAGGGCCGTGGCGCCTAACGCCATGGCCGCGTCAGTCAACGAAAAAATTGACCGGTAAACCGGGCACATCGACCCGCATGGAAAACACGCAGCCCGACTGCGGCATGGCTTCAAGCTCGGCAGCCGGTCGGCCGTGGCGGGCGGTGGTCAGGTACAACGTCTTTAAATCGTCACCGCCAAAGCAGGGCATGGTGGGGCATAGCGCAGGCGTCGCGATGTCTGCCAGCACCTCACCATCAGGGGAAAGTTTGAGCACGCGTCCGCCTTCAAACATGGCGACGTAGTAGTTGCCCTCGACATCCACTGCGGCACCGTCGGGCCGCCCGCCGTAACCCGGCGCGCCCGGCTGCCAGCCTGGGGGTTTGGGTGGAAACTGTTTGAACACGCGGCCATGTTGCATCGCGTTGGTCGCCGCATCCCAGTCCCATGCGCGTATGACATGCGCGGTGGTGTCGGTCCAGTAAACCGTGCGGTTGTCTGGCGACCAGGCCAGGCCATTGGCTATGGTGGCGTTGTCGGCCTTCAGCTCAAATGCTGGGGCCTGACCATCACGGCAATCCATTGAAAAGAGCTGCGCTGCGGCTTTGTCGCGCGGCTCATACATGCTGCCAGCCCAAAAGCGACCTTGGGTGTCGCACTTTCCGTCGTTGAAACGCGTGGTCGCGGTGTCGTATCCGGCAACGATCAGTTGGGTCATTTGGCCGCCCCAGTCACGCGCACGGTAGATGCCGTCGCGCAGAGCCACCACCAGTCCGCCCCCGCGCGCTGGCGCAATACAGCCGGGCTCGGTGTGCATGGCCCAGCTTTCCACCGTACCCATAAAGACGTTGCAGCGGTGGATTTTCCGGCCCGGAATATCCACCCAGTAAAGCATCTGTTCATCCGGGTGCCAAAAAGGTGATTCGCCCAGTTCACTGGGCTGCCCAACCACGGTTTGCCATTGCATCGTCATCAAATATGCTCCACTTGAATACTCATCTGCGCACTCATCGATTCGCCTGGCGCCAGCACGCGGATGCCGAGTTCCTCAGCCTGCAAGGCCGACCCCTCCAGCAGGTTGATGGCGTTGTTGACATGACTCACCGGCTCAATCGCTACAAAGTCACGCGTTGCGTTGGTAAACACCACCAGTCGGTTCAAGTTGGAACTGATCCGGGTAGACAACGCCTCGTCACGCAGGTGCACGACGCCACTCCAGCCTTCGAAGCAATGATCCACGTCCAACGACGCGCAGTCCTGCCGCAATCCGCGCGATGGTTCGCGGTGGGTTGGCAATTTTTCGTCGCTCATTTCCCAGCGCCCCGTCGCTTCAAACATGACATGGCTGCGGCTGCGCTTGACAAAATAAGGGTGCCATCCCAGTCCCGCAGGCGCCGGAGTGGAGGCTTGATTGGTCATGCTGAGTGTCAGCTCCAATTGATTGCCGTTCAGTCGAAAAGTTTGTGAGGCGTCGAAGGCAAAGGGCCAGGACGCGTCTGCCCTGTGCTCACAGGCGAGCATCAAAAGGCCTTCGTTCTGGTCCAGCACCTGCCACGGGCGCTGCCAGCCCAGTCCATGAATGGCATGTGGTTCGGGCGCGTTGTTCTGCACCAGGGGGTGGCTGGTGCCCTGCCATTTCAAGGTGGCATGGCCGATACGGTTGGAATACGGCACCAGGGGGTAACTGCCGGCTTGGCGCGCAGTCACCAGCTGCGCAGCCGGCGTAGAGCGCAAAACGGGTGTGTCACCCAGCCACAGGCCCGCAATACAGCCCCCCAGCCCGGGCTTGATTTCGCAGCGCAGGCTGCCACTGGACAGGATGATGGAATCGGTCATGCTGCCATTGTGCATCGACCCTTTCACAGGCCGTTTCGTAACCGATATCTACCTGACAAAAAAAATGGCCCGCAAGAACCTGGGTTCTTGCGGGCCAAACATCCAAAGGAGATTTTCGCTGTTGTAACTCTTGCCCATGGCTGCGCGGCAGCCACGGTGTATACCGATTAACGGCTGTACGCAGTCTCGCCGTGAGAGGTGATGTCCAGACCTTCGCGCTCGTCTTCTTCATTGACGCGCAAACCGATGGTCATGTCCACAATTTTGTAGGCGATGAAGGAAACAACGCCGGACCACACGACTGTGATCAGCACGGCTTTGAGCTGGACCCAGACCTGGCTGACGATCGAGTAATCCGCTGCAGTAACCATGGTCACCGTGACCCAGTCGGCCACATAACCGGGGCCACCCAGGCTTGGTGAATTGAACACGCCGGTCAGCAACGCGCCGAGGATACCGCCAATGCCGTGCACGCCGAAGACGTCGAGGGAGTCGTCCGCACCCAACATTTTCTTCAGGCCATTGACACCCCAGAGGCAGGCGAAACCAGCGATCAAGCCGATGATCAGGCCGCCGCCGATGCCGACGTTGCCGGCTGCCGGCGTGATGGCCACAAGGCCAGCCACTGCACCCGACGCAGCACCCAGCATGGAGGCTTTGCCGCGCATCAGCGCTTCACCCACGCACCAGGCCAGCACCGCAGCCGCCGTGGCACCCAGGGTGTTGATGAAGGCCAGTGCGGCAAACCCGTTGGCTTCCAGCGCAGAACCGGCGTTGAACCCGAACCAGCCCACCCACAGCAGGGCCGAACCAACCATGGTCAGTGTCAGGCTGTGCGGGGCCATTGCTTCCTTGCCGTAACCGATACGCTTGCCAACCATATAGGCGCCGACCAGGCCCGCCACAGCGGCATTGATGTGCACGACGGTACCCCCAGCGAAATCAAGCGCGCCCGATTGCCAGATGTAACCAGCTTTGGACGTCATCTGCTCAGCGACTTCCTTGGCGGTATAAGCATCAGGACCCATCCAGAACCAGACCATGTGCGCGATCGGTGCATAGCTGAAGGTGAACCAGATCACCATGAACATCAGCACAGCGGAGAACTTCATGCGCTCCGCAAACGCGCCAACAATCAGTGCGCAAGTGATGCCGGCAAACGTGGCCTGGAAGGCTGCGAAGATAATTTCGGGAATCACGACGCCCTTGCTGAAGGTGGCTGCGTTGGCAAACGTGCCCGCGGCATTGTCCCAAACACCTTTCATGAACAGGCGGTCGAATCCTCCAAAGAAGGCGTTGCCCTCCGTGAAGGCCAGGCTGTACCCGTAGATAAACCACAGCACAACGATCATCGAGAAGGTGACCATGACCTGCATCAGCACCGACAGCATGTTTTTGCTGCGGACCAGACCGCCATAGAACAGGGCGAGTCCTGGGATGGTCATCAAAATGACCAGCATGGTAGAGACCATCATCCAGGCGGTGTCGCCCTTGTTGGGCACGAGCGCCGGAGCGGCTGCGGCCGCCGGGGCGGCGGGGGTTGCTGCAGCGGGAGCCGCGGCAGCGGCAGGGGTTTCTGCAGGCGCGGCAACGGCGGGAGCTGCGGGTGCAGCCGCCTCAGAAGCTGCTGGCGCAGCAGCAGGAGCCTGCGCGAGGACCGCGGTGGCACCGCTGAACAGGCTGAATCCCAATACAAGGGAAGCGAGTAGTTTTTTCATGTCTTGTTCTCTCTAGGGTTGGTGCCTTACAGCGCTTCTTTGCCGGTCTCGCCGGTACGGATACGCACAACCTGCTCCAGGTTGTAGACAAAGACCTTGCCGTCGCCAATCTTGCCGGTGCGGGCTGCGCCCTCAACGGCTTCGATGACGCGGTCCACCAGGTCGTCGGATACGGCGGCTTCAATTTTGACCTTGGGCAAAAAATCGACAACGTACTCAGCGCCGCGGTACAACTCGGTGTGCCCTTTCTGGCGACCAAATCCCTTGACTTCAGTAACGGTGATGCCCTGCACGCCAATGCCGGACAGGGCCTCACGGACCTCATCGAGCTTGAACGGTTTGATAATGGCGGTGACGAGTTTCATTTGTTCTCCTTTGCCTCAGCTTTCAAGCCGTGTTATTTCAGAAAGTTTTCTTGATGGACAGGACCAAGCCATCTTTGGCAAGGTCACGGGTACCCGAGCCAGGCAGGGTGTAGGGGGCGCCTAACCCGTTGGTGCCAACCGCTGCCAGGCTGATCACCAAACCGTCGATGTCTTTGTTGACGGCCAGAGAATAGTCCGTATAGGAATTGCCATTTTTGATTTTCTGTGCGCCGATGTGCGGCACGATGGACCAGCCGGAACCCAGGTCAAAATTGGCGCTGAGGTCTAGGTAGCCGCTGTTTTTGCTGTTGGCCGTTCCAAACAGGTTGGTCGTGGCATGGGAATATTTGGCGGTAACGACACCAAAGGTAAGGGCGCCGTAGAGCTCGAAGGTGTTAGGACTGACAAAACCAGCCGTCTTCTTCATGTTGTTGCCGGCATACCAGTAGTAGAGGCCGCCGACGTCGTAACCTACGCCTTCGGCGAGGGACCCCTTGTAGCCGCCGTAAAAGTCGATTTCAATTGGGCCTTTGGTTGTGCTTGGACTTGTCGAATCCTTGATCCAGGTGATGGTCGAAGCCCAAGTACCCAAGTAGAAACCGCTTTTGTGGGCGTAATCGATTCCGCCGTTTAGCGCGGGCTTTTTGCCAGACTGGGATATGCCGCGATAGCGGTAGTCGGAGGTGGCCCCCACGTTATAAGAAAGGGTGTAGTCCGGTGCAGGGGCTGCGGTTTGGGCAAAGGCAGAACCTGCCAGGGCAAGTACCATGACCAGCATTGATTTTTTGGCGGCTGAATTCATTGAAGGCTCCATGGAGAATTAAAAGAGGAATTGGACGACTTGAACCGTAAGCATGGAGCGTGCCAAAATTTGTAGGCATTAACTCCTTCATAGTCGCGAGAAGGGAGTCTCGCGTTTGAACTGAAATAAATACAAGAAGCACCGAAAGCGTGCACTCGCACGCGCTCAGTTTTGGTGCAATCAACGTAGGAGATACAAATGAGCCTGTCTTTAGTGCGGAGCCGAGCCTTGCTTGGGATGCAAGCGCACCCGGTGTGCGTTGAAGTACACTTGGCCAATGGCTTACCCAGCTTCACTTTGGTGGGGCTGGCCGAAACCGAAGTGAAGGAGGCCAGAGAGCGGGTCCGTTCAGCCATTCAAAACACGGGGCTTGAGTTTCCAAGCAACAAACGGATCACCGTTAATCTCGCCCCGGCCGATTTGCCCAAGGATTCTGGAAGATTCGACTTGCCCATCGCCCTGGGGATTCTGGCGGCCAGCGGTCAGCTCGACGCGCGCAAGCTGGAAGGCCACGAATTTGCAGGGGAACTTTCACTGGGCGGAGAGCTTAGAGCCATCCGCGGTGCTCTGGCGATGAGCCTGGCTTTGCCCGAACAGGCACCGGGGCAAGCCCCTCCCAAACTGGTGCTCCCCGAAGGCAGCGCCCAGGAAGCCGCGCTCGTGCCGCAGGCCGAGGTTTATCGGGCGCACCACTTGCTCGATGTGGTCAGGCAGTTTTTGCCGGGTGACGCACCGCCCGAACCGACAGAAGGCTGGCTCAAACTGGAGGCCATCGCCGCTCCGGGCGCCGCCACATACCCTGATCTGTCTGATGTGAAAGGCCAAGCTGCGGCCAAACGCGCCCTGGAGATTGCCGCGGCTGGCGGACATAGCCTCTTGATGATGGGCGCGCCAGGCTCGGGCAAGTCGATGTTGGCCCAGCGATTCGCGGGCTTGCTGCCCGCCATGAGCCCTGAGGAGGCGCTGCAAAGTGCGGCGATTGCCTCGCTAAGCGGCCGTTTCTCACTGGATCAATGGGCTGTGCGACCGACGCGATCTCCGCATCACACTGCCAGCGCGGTGGCACTGGTGGGCGGCGGATCCCCCCCAAGGCCGGGCGAAATCTCTTTGGCGCACCACGGCGTGCTGTTTCTGGACGAACTCCCCGAGTTCCCACGTGCTGCCCTGGAAGCCCTGCGCGAGCCATTGGAATCGGGAAACATCACCATCTCACGCGCCGCCCAGCGTGCGGAGTTTCCGGCGCGCTTTCAGTTGATTGCCGCCATGAACCCCTGCCCATGTGGATACCTTGGCTCCTTGCTACGCGCCTGTCGCTGCTCGCCCGACCAGGTGTCGCGCTACCAGGGCAAGCTCAGCGGGCCTCTAATGGACCGCATTGACCTGCATGTGGAAGTGGGATCCCTGGCTGCGGACGACCTGGTCAATGCCCCGCCCGGCGAAAGCACAGACAGCATTCGCCAGCGAGTGGTGGCTGCGCGCGCGAGGGCGATCAACCGTCAAGGAATGCCAAACCAGGCGATGCAGGGTGATGTCATTGATGCGCAGTGCCAGCTGGACGAGGCGTGCGCAAAGTTTCTCAACACCGCTGCTGCCCGCCTGGGGTGGTCGGGACGGAGCATTCATCGCTGCCTCAAGGTCGCCCGCACCATTGCCGACCTCGCCGGCGCGTCGACCGTGCAGCTGACCCATGTGGCGGAGGCAGTGCAATACCGTCGCGTGCTCAAGGCGGCTCAATAAAAGTTGTTATTGCTACTGACTTGCGCAGAGAAACTTCCGACCCGTTCAGGACTGCGCGTCAGCTGATTCAGCCTGTTAGCGATCGTTGTATCCGGTTTGTTGTTGATGCACGGGCTGGGCCAGCGGGGCGGGTGCACGATAGGTCACGCCATCGTTGGCCCGAATGCCAGAACCGTCAACTGTCACGCGGCTGCCAACCGCCGGCGCCTGAGGCACTTCTACGACACGGCGTGAGCCGTCTTCCATGCGTACACCCACCTGGTAAACCGTTTCCTTGCGCACGTGTTTTTCAATCGCGTTGCCGGCAAAACCACCGCCGACAGCACCGATCACCGTGGCCACGGCCCGACCATTACCGTGGCCCACCTGGTTGCCCAGTACCGCACCCAGAACGCCACCAGCCACCGTTCCGACACCGACGCCCGATGGCTTGGTGGAGCGCTCGATCGGCGTGACGGACTCAACGGATCCACATGTCGCGCACACCTGAACAACAGGGGCCGGGGCTGGCGGGTAGTAGGGCGCAGGTGCCGTAGAGGCCCGCGCATAACTGGGCGCAGACGCTGGTTTAGGCACTGGCTTGGCAATTTTTTTGGCAGGGGCGGGCGCAGGCTTGGGAGCGGCGGCGGCTGGTTTTTCTACGAGATCATCCGCCGCATTGCCTTGTGTGTAGGCCGCCACTTTGGGCATGGTGGACTGGGTGGTCGCACCTAGTGTGGTGGTGGGCGCCGGGGTGCGCTGCTGGTAGATCATGGTGGCGCCCATGGCCAGAACCGCGACGCCAAGAATGCCTACCGCGGCCCACAGGGGCTTGCTGGAGGGGGAGGCTGCCTGCAAACCAGGTTGAGGATTGTCGATAGAGGTGTTCATGGCTTTTCTTCCTGTAAAAATATTCCTGAAGGGTCATCATCAGGACTTCGAACATTGCGTCGTGCGAGCCCGGGCTTGATCACACACTGGGGGACATCCAGGCACGCTGCCCTTCTGTAACGCCTTCCAAACCCCGAAGGTACACACCGCCGGGTAAAACGCGGTGTGCATGGCGTAAAGCCGTGCCAAGCCGCGGTAAAGGCAGGGTAAAGCGGCTCGAAGCTTGTGGCCAATTCACGCCCGGCAACGTGTTAACTCCACAAACGCTAGGATCGCTGCATGAAAAATCAACGCCAAGTCCTCTTCCTCACCGCTTCCACCCGGGAAGCTCCAGAAGATGGCGGCCATATTGGCAATACCGAATGGCTGGCCAGGCAGGCGGCCAAGGGTTTAACCGCCGGCACACCAGAAACCTGGCACCACTTGTCCCGCATGCAGCTGCCGATGTTTGTAGACCAGCGTCACACCACCGGCCAGTACGACATGCCCAGCGGCGACATGAAAACCCTGCTTGATGCGACCATGGCCGCGACCGACATCGTGTTTGTCGCGCCCGTCTACTGGTACAGCATCCCCGCGCCACTAAAAATCTATCTGGACCACTGGAGCGGGTGGATGCGCGTGCCTGGGCTGCCTTTCAAGGAGCAGATGGGTGGCAAAACTCTGTGGCTCATCGCCACCAGCGGCGACCGTACCAAAGCACAACCCATGATCGACTCCGTCAGGCTGTGCGCACAGTTCCTGTCCATGACTTATGGCGGTGAGCTTTGGGGCAAAGGCGGGCCACCCGATACGGTGAAGACGGATACCGAAGCCGTGGCTCAAGCCGCCACGTTTTTGGTTGCCTGAGTGCTCCGGCTGAAGCGCTTACAGATTGGGCGCCAGCAAACGCTGCAAATCTTCGGCTTTTGCCCCGCGACGTTTGGCAAGATCCTGCAACTGATCGTCCCCAATCTTTCCGACGTTGAAGTAAACGCTGTCGGGATGGCTGAGATAAAACCCGCTGACGCTCGCCGCGGGCGTCATGGCCAGACTGCTCGTCAGCGCCATGCCAATGTCGGCGGCCTGTAGCAACGCAAACATCTCCTGCTTGACGCTGTGATCCGGACAAGCCGGATAGCCCGGGGCCGGGCGTATGCCCCGATATTTCTCCCCGATCATCTCTTCGGTGCTGAGAGACTCTGTGGATGCATAGCCCCATAAATCCTGCCTCACCCTTTTATGCAGGGCTTCGGCGAAAGCTTCGGCAAGCCGATCCGCAAGGGCCTTGAGCATGATGGACGAATAGTCGTCGTTGTCATCATTGAAGTACTTTTCTTTCTTCTCGGCACCCAGCCCCGCCGTGACGGCAAACAGTCCGATGTAATCCTGAAGAGCTGAACCTTTCGCGCCCTTGGGCGCCACAAAATCGGCAAGACAGCGACTGGGGCGCATCACACCATCGATCGCCGTTTTTTCCGACTGCTGGCGCAGACCGTACCAGGTCATGGCAATTTGGGAGCGCGTCTCATCGGTATAAATTTCAATGTCATCACCCACGCTGTTGGCCGGATAAAGACCAACCACGCCACTGGCCGTCAGCCAGCGGCCTTCAACCAGACGCTTGAGCATGCGCTGGGCATCGGCATACACACGAACAGCCTCGGTGCCCACCACCTCGTCTTTGAGAATCGCCGGAAAAGGGCCAGCGAGATCCCAGGTCTGGAAGAAGGGCCCCCAGTCGATGTAATTCGCCAGCTCCGCCAGATCGAAATTCTTGAACACCCGTCGGCCAATGAACTTGGGAGCTGGCGGTGTGTAATGCGCCCAATCCATCGGCGTCGCGTTTGCACGGGCTTTGGCCAGTGACCACATCGGCGTTTGCTTCTTGTTGGCGTGCTGGGTCCTCACCTTTTCGTAGTCGGTATTCAGCTCGTCGATGTATTTGGCCGCCTGGTCAGACAGCAGGCTTTGCGCCACGCTGACGCTGCGTGAGGCGTCGGGGACGTAGACCACGGGCCCTTCGTAATGCGGAGAAATCTTGACCGCTGTGTGAACCCTTGAGGTGGTGGCGCCGCCTATCATCAACGGGATTTTCTTGATGCGGAAGTGATCGTCCTTTTGCATCTCACCCGCCACGTACTGCATTTCTTCCAGGCTGGGCGTGATCAGCCCGGACAAGCCGACGATGTCCGCACCTTCAACCTTGGCACGCGCCAGAATTTCGTGGCATGGCACCATCACGCCCATGTTGACCACGTCAAAGTTGTTGCACTGCAAAACCACCGTGACGATGTTTTTGCCGATGTCATGCACATCGCCCTTGACGGTGGCGATGATGATCTTGCCCTTGGATTTGACATCGCCGCCTGCGGCTTCAAGCAGCAGTTTTTCGGCTTCAATATAGGGGAGCAGATGCGCAACAGCCTGCTTCATCACGCGGGCGCTTTTTACCACCTGCGGCAAAAACATCTTGCCCTGACCAAACAGGTCGCCGACGACGTTCATGCCATCCATCAGCGGGCCTTCAATGACGTGCAACGGACGCCCGCCCTCAGCTTTGATGGACTGCCAGACTTCTTCCGTATCCACAACGATGTGTTCGTTCATGCCGTGCACCAAGGCATGCGACAAGCGCTGGCGCACCGGCAGGGCGCGCCATTCGTTTTTCTTGCTGTCGTCTTTGGCGCCGCTTTTTGCCGTCTCGGCGACTTCAATCAGACGCTCGCTTGGCGTTAGTTCAGGCTCACCCGGTTTGTGGACCGGCGTGCGATTCAGCACCACGTCTTCCACCCGTTCACGCAAGGTGGGTTCCAGGTCGTCGTACACGCCGACCATGCCGGCGTTAACGATGCCCATGTCCATGCCGGCCTGAATCGCGTGGTACAGAAACACGGTGTGAATCGCTTCGCGCACCGGGTCGTTGCCGCGGAAAGAAAAGCTCACATTCGACACGCCGCCCGACACCTTGGCGCCCGGCAGGTTGGCCTTGATCCAGCGCGTCGCGTTGATGAAATCCACAGCGTAGTTGTTGTGCTCTTCAATCCCGGTTGCGATCGCAAAAATGTTGGGGTCGAAGATGATGTCTTCTGGCGGAAAGTCCAGCTCGTCCACCAGCACACGGTAAGCGCGCTCGCAGATTTCGATTTTTCGCTCGTAGGTGTCGGCCTGGCCCTGTTCATCAAAAGCCATGACCACAGCAGCTGCGCCATACCGCTTGAGCAACTTGGCTTGGTGCTTGAAAGGCTCAAGCCCTTCTTTCATGGAAATGGAGTTGACGATGCCTTTGCCCTGAATGCAGCGCAGGCCGGCTTCAATGACGCTCCATTTGGAGCTGTCGATCATGATGGGCACGCGCGCGATATCGGGTTCGCTGGCGATCAGGTTCAGGAAGCGAACCATGGCGGCCTGGCTGTCCAGCATGGCCTCGTCCATGTTGATGTCGATGATCTGCGCACCGTTTTCAACCTGCTGGCGCGCCACGACCAGAGCCTGCTCGTACTCGCCATTGAGAATCATGCGGGCAAAAGCCTTGGAGCCGGTCACATTGGTGCGCTCACCGATGTTGACAAACAGGCTGCCTGCGTCAATGGCGACCGGCTCCAGGCCGGACAGTTTCATGGGGGGAACGTGAACTTCGGACATTGACTCACCTTGGATAAGGAAGCTTTAAACAAGCTTCCTGAGGTGAGCGCCGTTGCATAGGCAGGCCGCAGGCACTGCTGTCACCCAAGCCTGACGAAACATGGGTTTCGCTGCAACGCTCCTTGGGTTGCGATTATTTTAAACCAAGGATCGCAGCAGACATGGGGTCATCAGGCTGTCAACCGGGTCAGGGCTTCCTGGTATTTGGCCGCCGTCTTTTCAATCACGTCTTGCGGCACTTGAGGCGCAGGTGGTGTCTTGTCCCAGGGCTTGCCATTGATTTGTGTTTGCTCCAGCCAATCACGAACAAACTGTTTGTCGTAGCTGGGCGGGTTGCTGCCTTCAGCAAAGGCCTGCTCATAACCCTCGACCGGCCAATAGCGCGATGAGTCCGGCGTCAGCACCTCGTCCATCAGCGTCAAAGTACCCTGCTCGTCGAGGCCGAATTCGAACTTGGTGTCGGCAATGATGATCCCCTTGGTCAGCGCGAAAGCCGCAGCGGTTTCGTAAATGCGGATGCTGATGTCGCGGATCTGCTCAGCAAGTTCAGGCCCCACCACCTTGACCATCTGTTCGTAGCTGATGTTTTCATCATGCTCGCCGACTGCGGCCTTGGCCGCGGGCGTAAAAATGGGCTGCGGCAATTTGCTCGCATTTTTGAGGCCAGCAGGCAAAGACACGCCGCAGACAGACTGGCTCTCCTGGTATTCCTTCCAGCCGCTGCCGGCAAGGTAGCCACGCACCACCGCCTCGACAGGCAAGGGCTTCAGGCGCTTGACCAGCATGGAGCGATCTCTGACCAGCGCAACTTCAGCGGCAGAGACCACGGTTTCGGGCGACTCGCCGGTTAGGTGGTTTGGGCAAATCGCACCAAGCTTGTCAAACCAGAACAGCGCCATCTGCGTCAGAAGCACGCCTTTGCCCGGGATCGGCTCGCCCATGATGACGTCGAACGCACTGAGCCGGTCACTCGCAACCATAAGCAACCGGTCCTTGCCAACGGCGTAGTTGTCACGAACCTTCCCGCGCGCGAGCAGTGGCAGGGAGGTCAGGGCGGAGGTGTGCAGGGCAGTGGTCATGGTGGCTTGTGAATGCAAAAGGCCCGCGCAACTCACGGCGAGTTGCCTGCGGGCCTTTAATTATCGCTAATGGAACTAGTGAACGACTTGAGCCAGTTCACCCTTGGCGTAACGCGCAGCCACAACCTGCAACGTGTCGCCCTTGATTTTCGCACCCTGACCTTCACAACCGAACTCGATGTAACGCTGTTTGCAGATGGCCTTGGCGGCCTCGCGTGCGGGCTTGAGCCATTCGCGGGCGTCAAATTTTTCGGGATTTTCGGCCAGAAACTTGCGCACGGCGGCAGTCATGGCGAGGCGGATGTCGGTATCAATGTTGATCTTGCGCACGCCGTGTTTGATGGCTTCCTGAATCTCCTCGACAGGAACGCCGTAGGTTTCTTTCATGTTGCCGCCGTACTGGCGAATGACGGCCAGCAGATCCTGCGGAACGGAAGAAGAACCGTGCATCACCAGATGGGTCCCGGGAATGCGGCGGTGGATTTCCTTGATGCGCTCAATGGCAAGAATGTCGCCCGTGGGCTTGCGCGTGAATTTGTAAGCGCCGTGGCTGGTGCCGATGGCAATGGCGAGGGCATCGATCTGGGTTTGCCTGACAAAGTCGGCCGCTTGCTCAGGATCGGTGAGCAACTGTTCGCGCGTCATGGTGGCGTCTGTGCCGTGGCCATCTTCCTTGTCGCCCTTCATGGTTTCCAGTGAACCGAGGCAACCTAGTTCGCCTTCAACGGTGACGCCCACTTTATGCGCCAGTTGCGCCACTTTCCGCGTGACGTCCACGTTGTACTCGTAGCTGGCAATGGTTTTGCCGTCGCCTTCTAGGGAGCCGTCCATCATCACCGAGGAAAAACCGAGGTTGATGGCGCCCTGGCACACATCCGGGTTCTGACCGTGATCCTGGTGCATGACCAGAGGAATTTGCGGATACATCTCGATCGCGGCCTGGATCAGGTGCTTGATAAAAGCCTCCCCTGCATATTTGCGCGCACCGGCGCTGGCCTGCAGGATCACGGGAGCGCCGGTTTCTTTGGCGGCCTCCATGACGGCTTGCACCTGCTCAAGGTTGTTGACGTTAAAAGCTGGAATGCCGTAGCCGTTGAGTGCCGCATGGTCCAGCAGCTCGCGCATGGAAACGAGTGCCATAGATAGATCCCCGGGGAAGTTGGTAACTGGTTGGTAACTGCCCACATTTTAGCGGCAGCGACCTATGTCCCCGTAGGCCGGGGCGCACAGCAGCAGCCAGCCCAGACCTATTCGGCGGCCACCGCGGCCGGGCTCTGGACAAAGCGCTCAATCCGCTCCAACACCGGCGCCAGACCCCGCAAAGGCCTCGCAAGGGCGGCCACCAGGGTGACGTGGCTCACTTTTTCATAAATACTGATCCCCGCAGGGGCGCCTGCCGCCGTTAGTTTGCGGGCCAGGGCTTCGGAATTGCGCACAGGATTTACCGTGGTGTCGGCGCGCGCAGCCATCAGCAGCGTCGGCGGGGCCTTGCGTGATACATGAAACAGCGGCTGGGAGTCGGCAGGCGTACCAGGCCACTCAAATGCCACCTGAACATCAGGATTGACGATCGGCAAGAAATCGTAGGGACCGGCCATCCCAATCCAGCCGGCCAGCTGTGCGGGGTTCAGACCCACGCCACCCAACCATCGTGCGTCCAGCGCCAGCATGGCGGCGTTGTATGCGCCGGCGCTATGACCCATCACAAACACCTGGCGCGGGTCGGCACCCAACTCGGCCAGATGATCAAACGTCCACAGCACGGCCTGTGCGCTGTCCTGTAAAAAGACTGGATACCTTACCTGCGGGCTCAAGCGGTAGTCAGCAATCACTGCGGTGATGCCCTTCGACGCCAGCGCCTCACCCACAAAGCGATAGGTATCGCGCTCGCCCATAGTCCAGCTGCCGCCATAGAAGAACACGACCACGGGGCCAGGCTGTTGTCGCGTCACGGGCAGATAGACGTCCAGCTGTTGGCGGGGATCCGGTCCATAAGGAACCGCAGAGCGCAGGGTGTAGCTGTCCGTGGGCACCAGGGCATTGAGCGCACCGGCAGCCGAGCAGCCGCCCAGCGTGCCGACAGCGGCTACCGATGCGAGGACCAGCCAGCTACGCCAGAGTAAAAAGCAGTTTTTCAGGGTCATGTCAGAGGTACGCCCGCCAAGCCGTGCCGGATTCAGCTCAACGGAAGGGGATGCACCTGAATTGCTACATTTTGTATAGCGAAAAATCCCCGTGGTACCTGGGAAAAAGCCCTATTTGATCACGCAACCCGGCAGATTTTGAGCATATTGGTGCCCCCAGGCGCACCCATGGGTTCGCCGCAGGTGATGGCATAAACGTCTCCACTTTGCACAATCTCGCGGCGCAACAAGTGGCCCTCGGCCTGTTCCAGAGCGGTGTCGCGGTCGGCGCTGGTGTCCATGAGCAGCGGACGCACATTGCGGTACAGCGCCATCTTGCGCTGTGTCGCCAGACGCGGTGTCAGGGCATAAATCGGCACGCGAATGTCATGGCGGCTCATCCACAACGGGGTGGACCCGCTGTCGGTCAGGGCAACGATGGCTTTGCAGCCCAGATGGTGCGCCGTAAACAGCGCGCCCATGGCAATGGACTGATCAATGCGCGCAAAGGTCTTGCCGCTGAAGTCAGCGTCCAGCGGCGCGTACTCCGCCTTCTCGGCCTCCAGGCAGATGTTGGCCATTTCTTCAATGGTCTCCAGCGGGTACTTGCCCGCCGCTGTTTCAGCACTCAGCATCACGGCGTCGGTGCCGTCAAGCACGGCATTGGCCACGTCGCTGACCTCGGCGCGGGTTGGCACCGGATTGAGAATCATGGACTCCATCATCTGGGTGGCGGTAATGACAACCTTGTCCTGTGCGCGCGCCATCTTGATCATGCGTTTTTGCAGGGCCGGCACCGCGGCGTTGCCAACCTCAACAGCCAGGTCGCCACGCGCGACCATGATGCCGTCGCTCACCCGCAAAATGCTTTCCAGATTCGGGATTGCTTCGGCGCGTTCGATTTTTGCAATCAGGCCCGGCTTGTGTTTGTACTGCGCTGCGGCGACGTTGCAGAGCTGACGCGCCATTTCCATGTCGGTGGCGTTTTTCGGGAAGCTCACCGCCACATAGTCGGCCTGAAAGCTCATGGCGGTACGGATGTCCTCCATGTCTTTGGCGGTCAGCGCCGGAGCCGTGAGACCACCGCCTTTTTTGTTGATGCCCTTGTTGTTGGACAACTCGCCGCCAAGCTTGACGGTGGTGTGCACCTCTTCACCGCGCACGGCATCGATGGTCAGCACAATCAGGCCGTCGTTGAGCAGTAGAACGTCGCCAGCTTTGACATCGCGCGGCAGTTCTTTGTAGTCCAGCCCCACGCCCTTGATGTCACCCAGCTCGGTACGCGACGCATCGAGAACAAACTTTTCTCCAGACTCGAGCATCACCTTGCCTTCGGCAAATTTGCCGACGCGGATTTTCGGGCCCTGCAGGTCAGCCATGATGGCCACTTCGCGCCCGGCCCGCTGGGCTGCCTCGCGCACCAGACCTGCCCGGTCAATGTGATCCTGCGCAGTGCCGTGACTAAAGTTCAGGCGGACTACATTAACGCCCGCGCGGATCATTTTTTCAAGCAGGGCGGGGTCACTGGATGCGGGGCCGAGGGTGGCAACAATCTTGGTAGCGCGGCGTTGCAGGCGGGACATGAGGGCGGTCTCCAATGTAATTAAGTTCCCATTTTCACACGCACAGGTTACAACCCGGTTACCAGGGCGTAGCGCCCGAGCAGACTGACCGTTGCCAGCGCAGCACCCGGAAGCGCAGAGACCGTGCGCGAGCACATTTTGCAAAAAAAGTGGCTTGGGCCCAGTATCGACGGCGCAGTTAGCTATGTTTTTCGTAGCGAACGAACAACAATCAGCCTTCGGCGCGCGTCGAAAGGATTTCAAAGGCAGGCAAGGTCTTGCCCTCCAGCACCTCCAAAAATGCCCCACCACCGGTCGAGATATAACCCACATCTTTTTCGATGCCGTACTTGGCGATCGCAGCCAGGGTGTCGCCCCCGCCGGCAATGCTGAATGCGCTGCTTGCAGCGACAGCCTCGGCAATGGCTTTGGTGCCCCCCTCAAACGCTGCAAATTCGAACACGCCGACTGGCCCATTCCAGACAATGGTGCCCGCTGCCATCAACTGCTCGGCCAGTTTTTTAGCTGTCTCGGGACCAATGTCCAGAATCAGATCGTCTTCTTCCACATCACCGGCAGCCTTCACGCTGGCGGCAGCCTCGGCACTGAAAATCTTGGCTGTGACCACATCGGTCGGAATCGGCACCTCGGCACCGCGCGCCTTCATCGCGGCAATGACGGCTCTGGCTTCATCAAGCAGTTCTCGCTCGGCCAGGCTTTTGCCGATGGCAAGGCCATTGGCCAGCATGAAGGTGTTGGCAATTCCGCCGCCCACAATCAATTGATCTACCTTGCCAGCCAGCGCCTTGAGGATGGTCAGCTTGGTCGAGACCTTGCTGCCGGCGACGATGGCCACCAGCGGACGCTTGGGGTTGGCCAGCGCTTTGGAAATGGCGTCCATCTCTGCGGCCAGCAAGGGACCGGCACAGGCGACTTTGGCAAACTGCGCAATGCCGTAGGTAGAGGCCTCGGCGCGGTGCGCCGTGCCAAAAGCGTCGTGCACAAAAATATCGCAGAGGGCGGCCATCTTGCGGGCCAGCGCCTCGTCGTTTTTCTTCTCGCCTTTGTTGACGCGGCAGTTTTCCAGCAGGACCAGCTGACCGGGCTGCACGTCCACACCGTCAGTCCACGCCGTCAACACCGGAACCTCGCGCTGCATCAGTTCACCCATGCGTTTTGCCACGGGCGCAAGTGAGTCCTCGGGCTTAAACTGCCCCTCTGTCGGGCGGCCAAGGTGCGAAGTCACCATCACGGCAGCGCCCGCGTCCAGCGCCATCTGGATGCAGGGAATGGAGGCGCGGATGCGTGTGTCTTCCGTGATGCTGCCGCTATCGTCCTGCGGCACATTCAGGTCGGCACGAATAAATACGCGCTGGCCTTTGACAAGACCCTGGGCGCAGAGATCGGAAAAGCGGATGAATTTCATGAAGGGCTCGCAATAAAAGACAGGGGCAAATCGCCCAAGCCTCAAATTGTAGGGCGCGACCATGGCGCCTCCGTACGAGCCGGGGCCGCGGAACCGGCTTTGGCGGGCCGCAGGCGCAGCGGCCCCCTCGGGGGGCAGGGAGCTACACGCAGTGAGCGACCGTGGGGGCGATATTTACCACCCCAAGCCTACATGCAAGGGAAGGTACACGGCCATGCCGGCAATGATGGTGCCCAGCACGCCCTTGCGCCAGAAAAACCAGGCGGCGCCAGCCAGTGCTGCAAAAATTCTGGCGTCTTGCCAGGTGCTGATCAAATGACCCTGGGTCATCACAATTTCGGGGACGATGACGCCCGACAGCGCTGCAATCGGGGCATAGTGCATGCCGCGTTGTGCCCAATTCGGGAGCGTCCAGGAGCGGCCGGAAATAAAGAAAAACGACCGGGTGATCACCGTGACGACAGCCAGCCCGACGATGGTGACGACGGTCCATATATCCGTCTGGTTCATGCAGCACCTCCAGCATGCGGCGCGGGAGGCCGGGACTTTTCCAGAATCAGGCACACAGCGACTGCAGCCGCAATGGCTACCAGAATATTAAGCTTGAGCGGCAGGGCAAATGCAGCGACCGCTGCGGCCCCGGCCACACCAGCAGCCACCACACGCAAACGATCCGTCGCGAGCGCGCACGTGATGCCGACCAAGGCAAGGATTCCCGCAAAACCCAACCCCCACGCAGGCGGAATGGAGTTGGCCAAGGCGATGCCGAGCAAGCTTGCCCCCACCCAGCTTCCCCAGTTGACCGCGCAATTGCCCGCCAGATAGGCCTCCCGCGCCTGCAGTCCTGGAGTGTCGTCGTGCGCAGCCGGTTGGGGATAACGCTGTGTGAACAACACATAACTCAGATCTGCAGTGAAATACCCGCTGGCCAGGCGACGCCACAAGCCTTGGTGCATGAGGTACGGACGCAAATGGGCGCTGTAGACAACAAACCGCAGGTTGACGCAAAACGCAGTGGCCAGAATCACCCACATGGGTGCACCGGCAAGCATCAAAGGAATGGCCGCCAGCTGCGAGCTGCCCGCAAACACCAGCGTGGCCATGAGTACCGCTTCAAACAAACTCATGCCCGACTTGACCATGGCTACCCCTGTCATCAAGCCCCACGCCGCGATGCCGGGGGCCACCGGGAGCATGTCTCGCGCACCCACCCGAAACTCCGGATGCCTGAACAGGGAAGCGATCACGAACCTTCCCCCTTGACGGCAGTTGATTGAAAAACCATGCCTGGCTGCATCGCAAATCCCCGCACGAATTCAGCGGCCTCCAGCGGTTTTCCGCCGGGTTTTTGCAAGCGGGTGGCGCGCACTACGCCCTGTCGGGCGGCAATGTCTACCCCCTCCGGGCCAACCGCCAGAATCTGTCCCGGCACTGCACTCTCAGGTCGGGCGGTATTGCCCAATGCGGTGACCTGCCAGAATTTCACCGGCACACCCGCCAACGTGCTGACGGCGACAGGGAAAGGGTTGAAGGCGCGTACGCGGCGTTCAATCAGCGCCGAACTGGCAGCCCAATCAATGACCGCTTCATTTTTTTCAATTTTGTTTGCGTAATTAACGCCCGACTCCGGCTGTTTGCGGGCTACCAGCTCGCCACTCGATGTCAGCTCGAGCGCCTTAACAATCATGCGCCCCCCCACGGCCGCGAGGCGGTCATGCAGGGTGGCCGTGGTGTCGTCCGGGGAGATGGCGAGTTTTTCCAATAGCAACATGTCGCCCGTGTCCAGACCCGCATCCATCTGCATGATGATGATGCCGGTCTCTGCATCTCCCGCTTCAATTGCACGGTGGATGGGCGCGGCGCCACGCCAGCGCGGCAAGAGCGAGGCGTGAATGTTGAAGCAGCCCAGAGGGGGCGCGTCCAGCACCCACTGCGGCAGGATCAAGCCGTAGGCCGCAACCACCATGGCATCAGCCCGCGCCGCCTCAATCGCAAGCAGCGCGGCGGCGGCATCTTCTGGGAACTTGCCGTCCAGGCGCAGACTGCGCGGCTGGGCCACGGCGATGCCATTTTCCTGAGCAAACTGCTTGACCGGCGAGGCCTGGAGCTTCATGCCGCGACCGGCGGGCCGGTCGGGTTGGGTGAGCACGAGGGGGATTTCAAAACCTGCCGTGTGGAGCTGCGCCAGTGCCACACGGGCAAACTCAGGGGTACCTGCAAAAATAAGACGCATGCTGGTATTTTCACCGACGCGGCGACGACGGGTGATGCGGCGGGCGCCAGTGGGCTATCGCCCCAGCTTGATCATCTTGGTCTTGATGCGATTACGTTTGAGAGGAGACAGGTACTCCACAAACACCTTGCCCAACAAGTGATCCATCTCATGCTGAATGCACACCGACAACAGGCCTTCGGCGTTGTGCGTCTGCTGCTCGCCCTTCAAATCGAGGGCTTGAACGCGAACGGCAGTGGCGCGTTCTACGCCGTCATAAATTCCGGGCACCGAAAGGCACCCTTCATCGTTGACCACGGTTTCCGGGCTGGACCACACAATCTCGGGATTGATCAGCACCAGCGGCTGGTCACGCCCTTCGCTTACATCAATGACAACAACACGCTCGTGCACATCCACCTGCGTCGCAGCCAGACCAATCCCATCGGCCTCATACATGGTGGCCAGCATGTCCGCGACCAGTGCGCGGATGCGGCCGTCCACGGTGATCACGGGCTTGGCCACCGTATGCAGGCGTTGGTCGGGGTATCGGAGAATCGTCAGTTGGGTCATGGGGGCAGGCAATCAGATGTCGCTATTTTCGCTAATTTTCGCTAATTTTCGGTGCTTGCGTTGCCGCCAAATCGCATATTCGTTGCGTAATCAAGGGCTTAAGTACAGAATCGCTAGTGATTTATCAAGAAAAAACGCGGAGACGGCCAGCCGGCCAGCACCCGTGCCAGCCCCAAGGGCCTCAATGATGTACACAATTTTTGGTCGTTTTAGTCAAGTTTCAATAGCGCTCGCTCTGCTAGCCCCGCTTGGCAGCCTGCAGGCGCAAAACTTTCCTATCAGCCCCGACCAGAAGGCCACCGCCAGCCAGGTCGCCCAAACCGGCGTGCCCCTGAGCGAGCTGGCACCCAACGCCCCGGATGAATACACCGTCAAGCGCGGCGACACGCTGTGGGCCATTTCGGGCATGTTTTTGAAGAGCCCATGGCGCTGGCCCGAGCTGTGGGGAATGAACATCGACGAAATTCGCAACCCCCATCGGATTTATCCCGGTCAGCAGCTTTACCTCGACAAATCCAACGGCCGCGCCAGGCTGCGCACCAGAGGGTCTGCTTCAATGGATGGCCAGCCCGGCGACACGGTGCGGGTTTCGCCGCGCACGCGCTACGAATCCCTGTCTGATGCAGCTGTGCCAACGCTCTCCCCGCAGGCCATTGAGCCCTTTCTGGCTGAAGCCCTGATCGTTGACGAGGCCACCTTTGCGATGGCACCGCGCATCGTGGCCACTCAGGAAGGGCGGGTTTTGCTGAGCCGGGGAGACCGGGCTTATGCGAGAGGCACCTATTCCAGCAAGGAGGGCGGCAAGCCTCTGAGCGACGCCAAGGGTGAGCCCATCGATTACCGCGTGTTCCGCAACGCCACGCCGCTCAAGGACCCCACAACCGGTGAAATTCTGGGCTATGAAGCGCAGTTTGTCGGCAAGGCCGAGCTCATCCGCGGCGAATCCGTGGAAAACGTCAAAGACAAGGACGGCAAAGTCACCACAGAAACCGTCCCGGCAACCATCAACATCGTTGTCTCCAAAGAAGAAATGCGCGTCGGAGACCGGCTGGTGGCCGAGCCGCCACGCGAAGTTCTGAGCTATGTGCCCAGGGCTCCGGCCACCGCTATTGAAGGACAAATCGTCTCCATCTATGGCAGCGCCGTCCGCCTTGCGGGTGGAAACCAGGTGGTGGTGCTCAATCGCGGCAACCGGGATGGGCTTGAGCGTGGTCACGTCATGGCCGTTTTGTTAAGCGGGGCTGTTGTCACCGATCGCACAGATTCGCCCCGCACGCGGATCCGCCTGCCCAATGAGCGCAATGGACTTTTGATTGTTTTCCGTACATTCGAAAAAGTGTCTTATGCACTTCTGTTGCAGGTCGACGAGGGTGTAAAAGTGGGCGACCGCTTCAAAAATCCGAACTGATCAACCCTTCAACCGTCCCCACCATTCGTTGCGCCTACATTCGCGTGGTTTCACGGGTGTCTGACTGACTGTGCCGAACGCAATGGATTCCGCTGAACTCGCCGCCTGGTTGCGCCTCACGCTGACGCCGGGCCTGGGCAACACCGGCGTCCGGAAAGTGCTGGCTGCTTTTGGTTCGGCTCAAGCTGTTTTTGAACAAAGCACCCTCACCTTGCGCCAACTCGGCTCGGACCGACTGGCAGACGCCCTTCAGACCGAACCCGAGACCCTGGCCGCTCAACTGCAAACCACGCTCGACTGGCTACAGGGCGCCGACAACCGGCGCGTGATCACGCTTGGCGATGCCGCCTATCCGGCAGGGTTGCTCGACATCGAAGATCCGCCTTCCATGCTTTATGTGCTCGGGACCCAGGATTCACCGGCGCAACTTGCTATCGAAAGCAGAGCGTTTTGCCTGGCTATCGTAGGCAGCCGCAACCCCACGCCGCAAGGCGCTGCCAACGCCCGCCAGTTCGCAAAGGTTTTTGCACAATCCGGTCTTTGCGTCGTATCGGGATTGGCACTGGGCGTAGACGGCGCAGCGCATGATGGCGCGTTGCTGGGCGGCGGAACAACGGTGGCCGTCGTTGGTACCGGGCTGGACCGGGTCTATCCCAAACAACATCTTGAACTGGCGCACCGGATTGCCGAGCACGGTTTGATCATCAGCGAATTCCCGCTCGGAACACCACCCTTGATGTCCAACTTCCCCAAACGAAACCGCATCATCTCGGGGTTATCCCAAGGCACGCTGGTGGTCGAAGCGGCGCTGAAGTCCGGGTCCCTGATCACCGCGCGTCTGGCTGCCGAACAGGGCAAAGAGGTGTTTGCCATCCCGGGATCCATTCACTCTCCCCAATCGCGGGGTTGCCATGCATTGATCAAGCAAGGCGCCAAATTGGTGGAGTCTGCGCAGGACGTGCTTGAAGAACTCCAACTGCCACATGTGCCAACAAGTCAGGATACCGCTCGCGATACCGAAGACGCCGAACCACCACTTTTACCAGCGCTGGGCTTTGACATGGTGAGTCTGGACACTTTGCAGGCGCGAACCGGCATGGCAACAGCAGACTTGCAGGCACAACTCCTTGAACTGGAGATGGCTGGCCAGGTCACCCGACTTCCGGGCGGGCTGTATCAACGCCTGGGCTCGGCGTAATCCCAGCGAGGAGGGCTGAAGGGCAGCTTGGGTGAATTGGAAGGGCTGGCAGGCTGGGGCTTTAACTGCGTTATATTGGGTGCATGTTTGAAGTCTTGGTGTACGTTTATGAAAACTACTGGCAGGGTGATGCCTGCCCCGAGCTGCACCAGTTGAGCCGCAAGCTCACAGCAGTCGGCTTTGATGCTGAAGAGATCCAAGCAGCACTGGTCTGGCTCAATGGCCTGAACATTGCCGCCCAAAATACCCAGATTGACCTGCTGGAAACGGCCCCGGCTGACGATGCCAGGGCAACTGCGAAGCTTCCAAAGGGGTTTCAACCCCAATCTGAAGGCAGCCTGCGCGTCTATTCCGTGACCGAGCAGCAACACCTGGGTGCGCAGGCACTCGGGTTTGTGAGTTTTCTTGAATCTGCGGGTGTGCTGCCTCCGCACATGCGCGAAATCGTCATCGACCGTGCCATGGCCGCTCCGGGAGAGCCGTTGGCTCTGGATGATCTGAAAATCATTGTCCTGATGGTTTACTGGAGCTTCGGCGAAGAGCCGGACGCCTTGGTGCTGGACGAGCTGTGCGACGACGCCGATTTTCGCGTGGCTCATTGAGCCCCCACGCTTTTCACTTCGTGTAATGCGCTGCCCCCCGAGGGGGCGCTCGCCTGCGGCCCGGCGAAGCCGGTTCCGCGGCCCCGGCTGGTTTCAAACAGCCCCCCGCGTTCACATCAGGCTGGAGCTGAAATCTGTCTTAACCTAACAAGCGCTCGGGATTGGCGTCGAGCTTGGCCAGCGCGTCGCGCGTGGCGCGCACGGTGAGTGCTTCTTCTTCGGTGGGGACCAGCAGGCCTGCTTGCAGATAAGCCGCGAGACGGCGGGCCTGGATGAGGAAATTGCGTCCATCGGTCGAGGCAAACAGGTGCAATTGCCTGCGATCACTGCGCCAGGCAAATTGAACGTGGCTGACCTTGCTGTTGTGGTCCAGGCTAAACCAGGCACCCAGCTGCAACTCTTGCGCCCACGCGATCATGGCTTCGCTTGGCTGACTGCCCCCGTCGCCAATCACTTCGATATCAGATGCATCAATCCCCAGCATCATGACCAGGTTTTCGGTATCCAGTGGCAGGTCACCCACGTCTTCGTCCGAAAGATAGTCTTCCAGGTTGGCCAGTCTTTTGGACATTTCCTCGATGCGTTCCATGGAAATGGCGTCGGTCTTGGACATAAACGCATCAGCGAGGGTATCGCTGATGACCTTGAGATGTTGATCCTGAACCGGTAGCGTCATCCCCAACATGGACATGCCCGATCGCAATAGATGCAACAACTTGGGCAGGTCGGCTATCACGCGCGCTCTGTCGTTGCGGTTGGGCTTGGCACTTGCGGCCCAGACCAGATCGGCCGCAGCCTGCTTGAGAGTGACGGTATCTTTATGCTGGGCGCCGTTTTTCATGGCCGCAATCGCGAGTACTTCGGCCCAAATTTTGAAGAGAAATTCCCGAATTTCTTCGCGCACCGGCATGTCATTGAGCATGTTGCGCATCTCGATGGTGTACTGGATCGCCATGGTCTCCTTTTGCTCGATCTGCTGCGCCACGGTCACCACCCGTGCAGCGCTTCCCTGCTCGGAGAGAAATCTGGAGAGAAACTTCTGGAATTCGTCATACACCAGCTGAAACACCCGCCTCCCGGTCTCTGGATACTGCTCAATGACCTGCACAACGCGCTTGATTTCAATTTCCAGTGCGCCGCCCGCCACAGTTGCGTCAAAGCCCAGAACACACGAACCCATGCGGTCAATCAGGCGACGTGCCGGATGCTGCAGTGAACCGAAAAATTCCGGCTCGGAAATCGCGACGCGAAGAACCGGCATTTGCAGCCTGGCAAACCACACGCGGATGGCCGGCGGAATCCGGTCTTCAGAGAGAATGCTCTGAAACATCAGCGCCACAATTTCAATGGTGGCCTTTTCACTGGGGGTGGAGGCTGCTTGCTTCAGCTCGGTAGTGCGCTGACGTAATGCGCTTGCTGCACGCTCTACATGCTCGGCTCCGTAGACCTGGTCGGGGCCATCGGCTATTGCGTGCTCATACGCAGTGCTTGCTGCAGCGACACTCGTCGCCTGTGGCTTCGACAGCGCCCGGGCCAGCTGAGGCGACGCTTCGTGAATATGGGTTTCATCGAAATCAACCGCATGATCAGATAACAGGCGTTTAAGGTGCCCCATCACACCCTGTGCCCGCATACGGGCGCGCGCCAGCGGCGATGTGCCGGTTTGCATCCGGGTTTCGTCCTGTATGCCGTTCCGGGTGGCGCCCGCCTCTGCCCGTCCAGTCTCCCCCCCGGACCCGGCTCCTCCCGAGCGGCCCCCGCCTCGTTGCCCACCGCCGCCACCACCACGAAGGTGAGGGCTTTCGCGGAGATCCGTCGAATCGCCACTTTCAGCGCCGGGCGAAGTTCTGTTCGAGTTCGCAGCTTCCTGCCGGGCCGGTCGCTCTGCGGCGTCGGGCTTGCGCGCCGCGGGCGATGGTGTGCCGGCAGCAGACGGTGTACGCTTGACCAGCGCCCGTAAGTCAATGTCCACCATCACGTTTTCCTTGATCAGGAATTCGTTGGCGGCGTGATAGGCGGCCAGAAGATGTCCGGTAAGTTGTTGCTGGATCACATCCTGCGCACTGAGCCATAGCTCACGTGAAAGAGGCGTCAGAGTCCACTGTTCCACCAAGTTCTGCGACAAAACTTCCGGACGGAGAATGTCTTCCTTCCTCAGCTCCTCAACTTCTTCCAGCCCCTGAATACGCAGTCGCAAATCGTTGAGCTCCCAACTGGCGCTATCGAGCAGGCGCAAAGCCAGACGCGAGGCGAGGATTTTGTTCTCCATCACCTCATTGCCCATCAACTCGAATTTTCCGCTGTCCAGCGCCATCCGTGACACAGTGGCTGTAGGAGGCGTCAAAGCCTTTTTCCAGGCAACAATCGTGGCATTGACCCAAATCGCCTGGTTTTCCTGAAATGACAGCCAGGCATCGCGGCGATCCTGCATTTCCCGTGCATTACCGCTGACGTCCATCAAAGCCGAGAGTTTTGCCTTGACGGCATTGGCCACTTCCGGAAGCACACGCGCCGCATGTGCGACAAACAACTCCCGTGCTTGCCTTGCAAGAAAAAGATCGTTTTTGTTGTTTGCAGCCACGAATGGGATGGGTAGTTAGCGGTGCCTAAACCGTCGCACCGGCATTCGGGTCACTGGGATCCACGTCCTTCTTGACGGGAGCCTTGACCAGATCTTCACGCTTGATGCCTAGCCACATGGCGATAGCTGCGGCCACGAACACGGATGAATAAATACCAAACAGGATGCCGATGGTCAGCGCAAGAGCAAAATAAAACAGCGTCGGACCACCAAACAGCAACATGGAGAGCACCATGATCTGGGTAGAGCCGTGGGTGATGATGGTGCGGCTAATGGTGGAGGTAATGGCGTTGTCAATGATGCCCGTCGTGTCCATCTTCCGGTACCTGCGGAAATTCTCCCGGATACGGTCAAAAATCACCACGGATTCGTTGACTGAATAGCCCAGAACGGCCAGCACAGCCGCCAGCACCGACAGCGAAAACTCCCACTGAAAGAAAGCAAAGAAGCCAAGAATGATCACCACATCATGCAAATTGGCAATAATCGCCGCGACCGCATATTTCCATTCAAACCGGAATGCCAGATAGATCATGATGCCGACCACAACCATGGCGAGCGCCTTCAGCCCATCCTCGGCAAGTTCCTGACCCACCTGCGGCCCGACAAATTCGGTTCTCCGAAGAACAACCTGACCATCTGCGGCTTTCAGGGCCGCCATCACCTTATCGCTTTGCTGGGCAGTCGTCACGCCCTTTTGAGCCGGCAAGCGAATCATCACATCACGCGCCGTGCCGAAATTTTGCACCTGCACGTCCGTAAAGCCCAAACCCGCTACCGTTCCGCGAATCTTTTCAACGTCGGCGGGTTGGGAATAGCCCACCTCCATCACCGTGCCGCCCGTGAACTCTACCGACAGATGCAGGCCTCGCGAAAACAGGAAAACGACAGCCAGCGCAAAGGTTACGAAGGAGATCACATTGAAAATCAAGGCATGCCGCATGAACGGAATGTCTTTGTGGATTTTGAAAAATTCCATGAGCGCTCTTCTTGTCTTTTGTCTAGTTTGCCGACAGGGTTGATTTAGCCCCATGACCGGCGACATCTGTACCAACCGCCGGCCGCCAAACCGTGCCGATGGACACCGATTTAAGCTTTTTCTGCCGCCCGTACCAGAGATTCACCAAGCCGCGTGAGAAGAATACCGCAGAGAACATGCTGGTCAAAATGCCAATGACGTGGACCACAGCGAAACCCCTTACCGGCCCCGAGCCAAAGGCCAGCAAGGCCAGACCGGCAATCAGGGTCGTGATGTTTGAGTCCAGGATCGTCGCCCAGGCCCGCTCGTAGCCGGTATGGATCGCCGCTTGAGGCGCCGCACCGTTGCGCAGCTCCTCCCTCACCCGCTCATTGATAAGCACATTCGAGTCGATCGCCATACCCAGCGCCAGCGCCATGGCAGCCATACCGGGCAAGGTCAATGTGGCCTGCAGCATGGACAGCACCGCCACCAGCAACAGCAGATTCACGGCCAGAGCCAGACCGGAGAACAACCCAAAGAGCATGTAATAGCCCCCCATAAAGAGGCAGATCACCAAAAAGCCCCAGATCACACTCTGGAATCCCTTGCTGATATTTTCTGCACCCAGGGTCGGACCAATGGTGCGCTCTTCAATGATCTCCATGGGGGCGGCAAGCGAGCCGGCGCGCAGCAACAGCGCCAGATCGGCGGCCTCGGTCACACTCATGGTGCCGGAAATCTGGAATCGGTTGCCCAACTCGCTCTGGATCACGGGCGCCGTCAATACTTCACCCTTGCCCTTTTCAAACAGGACAATGGCCATTCGCTTTTTAACGTTCTCGCGGCTCACATCACGCATGATGCGCCCGCCCTTGGCATCTACCGTCAAGTCCACTTTTGGCTGCTGGCTTTGGGAATCAAACCCCGGCTGTGCGTCGGTCAGGCTTTCGCCGGTCAGGATCACCTGCTTTTTGACAATAACCGCCTGGCCGCTTCGCTCCAGAAAACGCTCGGAACTGAAGGGAACAAGCCCGGTGCCGGCCTCTGCAGCACGTCCCTCGGCGCTTTCATCAACCAGGCGCATTTCCAGCGTGGCAGTGCGTCCAAGGATGTCTTTGGCTTTGGCTGTGTCCTGCACGCCCGGCAACTGCACCACGATCCGGTCCAGGCCCTGCTGCTGAATCACGGGCTCGGCCACGCCAAGCTCGTTGATGCGGTTGTGCAAGGTAACAATGTTCTGCTTGAGTGCTTGTTCCTGAACCAGTCGCGCGGCTTCCGGTTTGATGCGGGCCGTCAGGCGGTATTCCGTACCATCGGGCGCGTCTGTGGCCTGAAGGTCCGGAAACTGGTCCTGAAGGATTCGTTTAGCGGCCTCCAGCGCGGGGGCTTCGCGGAATTTGATCTCGATGGCCTGGAGGTTGCGACTGATGCCGCTATGACGAATGTTCTTCTCGCGCAGCGCCAGGCGGATGTCACCCGCCACTGATTCCGCCTTTTTGGTCAGGGCCGCCTGCATGTCGACCTGGAGCATGAAATGCACCCCGCCGCGCAGATCAAGCCCAAGGTACATAGGCCGGGCATTCAACGCGGTCAACCAGTCGGGCGAGCGCGACAGCAAATTAAGCGCCACGACGTAAGAAGGCGACGCCGGATCTGGCGACAAGGCCTTTTCGATGGCGTCTTTCGCCTTAAGCTGGGTGTCGGTATCCCCAAAACGGGCCTTGACCGATGTGCCGTCAAGCGCAACAGCATCAGCATTGATACCGGCAGCCTTGAGTGCCTGCTCAACCCGCGAGACGGTTGCTGCGTCAATTTTGCTGCTGGCCTTGGCGCTGGAGACCTGCACGGCGGGTGCCTCGCCAAAAAAGTTGGGCAGCGTATACAGCGCGGCAATCAGCAATGCGAAGGCGATGATCGCGTATTTCCAGGCGGGATAACGATTCATGAGCGTGCGGTTCCTGGGGAAACTGGGAGCGTAGAAGGACGATGACTGTTGTATCGCCAGTCGGTAAGGAAGCGCTTACTTGATGCTGCCCTTGGGCAACACCTGAACAATGGCGCTGCGCTGCAGCTGGACTTCAACGCCGGTGGCCAATTCGATGCCGAGGTAAGCATCGCCCATTTTGGTGACTTTGCCCAGCAGACCGCCAGCGGTGACCACCTCGTCACCCTTCGCCAGCGCGTCAATCATGGCGCGGTGTTCTTTTTGCTTCTTCATTTGTGGTCGGATCATCACGAAATACAACACCACAAACATCAATACCAGCGGCAACATGCTTGTCAACGAGGCCATCATCCCGCCCTCGGCAGCAGCGGCAGGGGCGGTTTGGGCAAAGGCAGAAGAAATGAACACAGCAAACTCCACAACAAAAAAGATGGGCGCCCCTGACCAAACGCCGGGGGGCGCAAAGAGTCTGATTGTATGCGGCCCAGCGGCGTAAAGACTTGTAACCCCAGCGTTTCAGGGCCCTTCGCGCCCTGCGAAACTCAGGCTGCCTTTTGCCGCTCGGCGCTGGCGGGGCGGTGAAAAGCGGCCATCAGATCTGGCCATTGCTGCTGAGCCTGCCGGACGTTGCGCGCCTTCACATGGCCATAACCCCTGATCAGCTCGGGGATCCGGGCGATTTCAACAGCAGCGGCGTGGTTGGCCGGCGTCAACGCGCTTAGGACTTCCTCCATGCTATCCAGATACTGCCCGATCAGCGCACGCTCCATTTTGCGTTCTTCGGTGCGGCCAAACGGGTCCAGACCCGTACCGCGCAGGCCTTTCAACTTGGCCAAAACCCTGAAGGCCCTCAACATCCAGGGCCCAAACTTCTTCTTTTGCAGCTCGCCCTTGTCGTTTTTCTTCGTAATCATGGGGGGGGCCAGGTGGTAATTGAGCTTGAAATCACCTTCAAACATCGCATTCACCTTGTCATGGAAGCTGCGGTCGGTGTGCAGCCGCGCCACTTCGTACTCGTCCTTGTAGGCCATAAGTTTGAAGAGGTATTTGGCGACGTTTTGGGTCAGCAGCGTTTTTCCCAATGCCGATTCGGCCTGTTGCACGCGGTTCACAAAGCTTTCATACCGTTTGGCATAGGCCGTATTCTGATAAGCCGTCAGGAATTCCACCCGGCGCGCCACCAGATCCGCCACACCCTGGCGGGGCGTCGGCATGGCGATGATCTGCGCTGATACAAACAGCTTTTCCATCGAAGGCAGGTCATGAGCGGCGCGGCGGCCCCACTCAAAGGCGGTCTTGTTGTTCTCAATCGCCACGGCGTTGAGCTCGATGGCGCGCATCAGCGACGCGTATTCCAGCGGAATCCAGCCTTTTTGCCAGGCGTAACCCAGCATCATGGGGTTGGTGTAAATGCTGTCACCCATCAGTATGGTGGCAGCGGCATCGGCATTAAAAACACCCACACCGTTCAGACCGACGGCCCGGGCGATTTCTGCGGCGCAGGCTTCGGCCGGGTTTTGCCAGTTGGCGTTGTGCACAAAGGCAGCCGTCGGCGAGCTGTAGGAATTGAGGGCCACGTGGGTGCGGCCCTCTCGCATGCGCATCATCGTTTCCTTGCCTGCGGTAACGATGGGGTCACAACCGATGATCAAGTCCGCCCCGGCCATGCTGACCCGGGTGGTGCGAATATCGTCCTGGCTGGCGCCTATCAACACATGGCTCCAGGTCGCGCCGCCTTTTTGCGCAAGGCCTCCGGCGTCTTGCGTCACGATGCCCTTGCCTTCAATGTGGCCCGCCATACCCAGTAACTGCCCGATGGTGATGACACCGGTGCCGCCCACGCCCGCCACCACAATGCCCCAGACATTGCCGTTAACACCGTTGGTAGACGGAATTTGCGGCTCGGGCATCGCGCTCAACTCAAACGGCGAGGCGGATTTTCCCTTGGCCTTTTTCTTGAGCTGCCCGCCCTCGACGGTGACAAAGCTTGGGCAAAAGCCCTTCAGGCAAGACATGTCCTTGTTGCAGGTGGACTGGTTGATCTGGCGCTTGCGGCCAAATTCGGTTTCCAGTGGCTCGACGCTCAGGCAGTTGGACTGAACGCTGCAGTCGCCGCAGCCTTCGCAGACCAGCTCGTTGATGACCACACGTTTGGCCGGGTCCACCATGGTTCCGCGTTTGCGCCGCCGACGCTTTTCGGTGGCGCAGGTCTGGTCGTAAATGATGACGGTCGTGCCCTTGATTTCACGGAACTGCCGCTGGATGGCATCGAGCTCATCGCGGTGGTGCACCGCCACGCCTTCGACCAGGGTGACACCTTCGTATTTCTCCGGTTCATCGGTGACCACCACGATTTTGACCGCACCCTCAGCTCGCATCGACTGGGCGATTTGCACCACCGAGAGCCCTTCCGGCCGCTCGCCGATCTGCTGGCCGCCGGTCATGGCTACCGCGTCGTTGTAAAGAATTTTGTAAGTGATGTTCACACCAGAGGCAATCGACTGGCGCACCGCCAGCGAGCCGCTGTGGAAGTAAGTACCGTCACCGAGGTTGGCAAAGATGTGCTGGTCGGTGGTGAAAGGTTGTTGCCCGACCCAGGGCACGCCCTCGCCGCCCATCTGTGTGAAACCGACGGTAGAACGGTCCATCCAGGTGGCCATGAAGTGGCACCCAATGCCGCCCATGGCGCGCGAGCCTTCCGGCACCACGGTGGAGGTGTTGTGAGGGCACCCCGAGCAGAACCAAGGCGCGCGGTCGCCTTTGACTTCCAGCACCTGCATGGACTGCTCTTTGGCTTGCAAGATGGCAAGCTGCGCGTCAATGCGCGCGGCCATGTCGCCGTCCACACCCATCTTCTTGAGGCGCTGTGCAATCGCGCGCGCAATGATGGCCGGCGACAAGTCGGCGTTGGCACGCAGCAAGGTGTTGGCCATGGGGTTGGGCATGGACCATTCACCGCCGGAGAAATCACCCTCCGGCTCGCTGAACTTGCCCAGCACGTTGGGCCGCACGTCGGGGCGCCAGTTGTACAGCTCTTCTTTCAGCTGGTATTCAATGACCTGGCGCTTTTCTTCCACCACCAGGATCTCGCGCAGGCCGTTGGCAAATTCGCGCGTGCCCTGCGCTTCCAGAGGCCAGACCACGCCTACCTTGTGCAGTCGAATGCCCAGCTGGCGGCAGGCCGCGTCGTCCAGCCCCAAGTCGATGAGGGCCTGGCGGGTGTCGTTGTAGGCCTTGCCGCTGGCGATGATGCCGAAGCGATCGTTCGGGCCTTCGATCACGTTGTAGTTCAGGCGGTTGGCGCGAATATACGCCAACGCGGCGTACCACTTGTAGTCAAAGAGGCGCGCCTCCTGCTCCAGCGCATGGTCGGGCCAGCGGATGTGCAGGCCGCCGGGCGGCATCTGGAAATCCGTGGGAATCTTGATCTGCACACGCTCCGGGTCAATCATCGCCGTGGCGCTGGATTCAACGATTTCCTGAATCGTCTTCATGCCGGCCCAGACGCCGGAGAAACGGCTCATGGCAAACGCGTGAATGCCCAGGTCGAGAATTTCCTGCACGTTGGCGGGAAAAAACACCGGCAGACCGCAGGCTTTGAAGATGTGATCGCTCTGGTGCGCCGCGGTGGAGCTTTTTGCGACATGGTCATCACCGGCAACGGCAATCACGCCGCCCCAGGCCGTGGTGCCCGCCATGTTGGCGTGTTTGAACACGTCCGAGCAGCGGTCTACGCCCGGCCCTTTGCCGTACCAGATGCCGAACACGCCATCAAACTTGTTGGTGCCCGGTGGCGAAAAACCCAGTTGCTGCGTGCCCCACAGAGCGGTTGCGGCCAGCTCTTCGTTGACGCCGGGCTGGAACACGATGTTCTGCGCCTTCAGAAATGGCGCTGCCTTCCATAGCGCCTGGTCATATCCGCCCAAGGGCGAGCCACGATAGCCGCTGATAAAACCCGCCGTGTTTTTGCCGAGAAGTGCGTCGCGCCGGCGCTGCAGCATCGGCAGCTTGACAAGGGCTTGCACCCCGCTCATGAAAGCCTGGCCGTGCTCTAACGAATATTTGTCGTCCAGCGTGACGGTTTCCAGGGCTTTGCGAATGTGTTCGGGTAGCGGGGCGTTCATTGTTTTGTCTCCAGTCGTGGGCATTTGCCAGCCTTGTGGGCGGGTTGTGGCTAGGCGTGCAGGATAGGCGGGCGCCTCTAGCTTCAAGCAAAGTGTAGGCGTGATGGGCAGATAAGTCTTTGCTTTTTATGCCCAATTAAACCGACTTAAAGAAAGAATCTTGCTTAAAATTGGAGGATATGGACACCTTAGACAAGTTTGACCTCGCTATCCTGAATGAATTGCAAAACGATGGTCGTCTCAGCAATACTGAACTCAGCGCCCGTGTCGGCCTGAGCGCGGCGCCCTGCTGGCGGCGTGTGCGGGCGCTGGAGGAAGGTGGGTTTATCAAGGGCTACCGCGCCGAGATAGACCGCCACAAAATCGGCCTGGGAGTGCTCGCTTTTGTCCGGCTGGACGCAGATCGCAACACCGGCGATGCCACCACACGCATGGAAGAAGCCATTCGCAAGCTACCGGAAATCATTGCCTGCCACTACATCAGCGGCACCGGCACCTTTGAACTGCAGGTGGTGGCGCAAGACCTGGACAGCTTTTCACGCTTCGCCTTGCGCAACCTGCTGAACCTGCCCAACGTCAAAGACATGCACACCAGCTTCTCGCTGGGTGAAGTCAAGGCCAGCAGCGTGCTGCCGCTGGACCATCTTCGGAGCAAATCCAGCTAGTTCTTGTGTTGGTCTAGCTGGATTTAAGCAAAACAGGCCGTTTGCCCTTGTTTAACGGGCGAAGTCAGCTATTGTTTTGATAGCGAACCGACTCGCAGCCCTCAAGCCCAACCGCCTCCCAGCGCACGGATCAGGCCCACGGTGGCCAGGTATTGCGCAGCCCGCACCTGCAGCGCCTGACGGCGATTGCGCAACTCATTGCGTTGCGCATCCAGGAGCTCCAGCTGGCTCACCAGCCCGTTGCGGTAACGCGAATCAGACAACACAGTGGCGCGGCTGCTGGCGGCGACAGAGCGGGATTGCGCGTCGGATTGCTCGTCCAGCAGCTTCAGCGTTGACAGCTGATCCTCTACATCCCGAAAGGCCACCAGGATTTGCTCCCGGTAATTGGCCATGGCGATGTCCAGCTCAGCGTTTGCGTTTTGCACACCGGCCTCGCGTCGGCCACCGTCAAGCAGCGGCAATGACAGCAGCGCAGCAACCCCCCACACCCGCGTGGACATTTTGAACAGGTCCTGGATTTCGGGCGCTGCCCACCCGCCGCTTGCCGTGAGTGAAAAGCTGGGAAACCACGCGGCTTTGGCCACACCTACACGCGCTTGGGCCGCCTGCAGCGAATTTTGCGCGGCGGCAATATCGGGGCGGCGCTCCAGCACCGTGCTGGGCACACCTGCCGGGATCAGCGGCAAGGCACTGGCCCAGGCAGCGGGCGACAGTTGAAAGCTGGACGGCTGCTCGCCGACCAGAACCGCGAGCGCATGCTCTGTCTGCGCGCGGCGGCGGTCCAGCGCCAGCGCTTCTGTTTCTGTCGACGCGACCTCGGTTCGCACGCGCGCCACATCCAGCTCGGCAATGTCGCCTTCCCTGAAGCGCACTTCGGTCAGGCGCAAGGTGTTGCGATAAGCCTGCAGCGTGTCACGCACCAGCGCGCGCTCGGCGTCCAGTGCCCGCAGGCTCAGATAAGTCTGGGCCACGTCGGCCTGCACCAGGAGGCGCGTGCTTCGCAGCAGGGCTTCGCGCGACGCTGCGTCCAGCGAGGCGGCATCGGACGCGCCCGACAACTTGCCAAAGAGGTCAATCTCATACGACAGATTGGCGCCTGCGCTCACCACGGTTCTGGGCTGGTTGCGGGCATTCGGGTCGGTCTGGCGCACCACGCCGCCGCCCAGCCCCAACTGCAGGGAACGGTCGGCATCGGTGGAACGCGCAATGGCACGGGCCTGCGCCAGGCGGGCCGCAGCCACCTGCACCGTGTTGTTGTTGCGTCCCGCTTGGTCCACCAGTTGATCGAGCACGGGATCGGCAAACACTTTCCACCAGGTGCCCTGGGCTTTCGCCTCAGGCGCCTGAGTGGCTACGGCAGCGGAAGCCGTCGGTGCCCTGAAGGCAGAGGGCGCGGCAGGCACGCTGGAAAGGTCCAGCGCGGGGCTGGTGGCGCAGCCAGCCAGCACCAGCGCCAACGTAAGCGGGGCCAGCCGTAGCAGGGCAAGGGAAGAGATTTGTTGATTCATGTTGTGACTCCTGCGATCAGCTTGTTCGTGCTTATTCGTGCTGCTTCAGTGCAGCAGCCGGTTGCGCTTGCGGCCCGGCGCCACCGCCGGCGTGGCTGCCAGCAAAGGGTTCCAGGTGCGGCACTTCACCATGCAGCTTGAGCGGACGATTGCCCGTGAGGCCGCGCAAGGTCACATAAAAGACGGGTGTGAGGAAGAGGCCAAAAGCTGTCACACCAATCATTCCGGCAAATACGGCCACACCCATGGCGTGGCGCATCTCTGCGCCAGCGCCAGAGGCCAACACCAGCGGTAACACACCCATGATGAAAGCCAGCGAGGTCATCAAAATGGGGCGCAGACGCAGGCGACTGGCCTCGATGGCGGCTTGCAGCGGTGTGCGGCCGGCAAACTCCAGCTCACGCGCAAACTCCACAATCAAAATAGCGTTTTTCGCTGACAAGCCCACCAGCACCACCAGTCCGATCTGCGTGAAGATGTTGTTGTCACCCCCGGTTAGCTTGACGCCCAGCATCGCGGCCAACAGGCCCATGGGAACAATCAGGATGATGGCAATCGGCAAGGTCAGGCTTTCATACTGGGCAGCCAGCACAAGGAACACCAGCAGCAGCGCGAGCGGGAAGACCCATATCGCCGAGTTGCCGGCGATGATTTCCTGATAGGTGAGATCGGTCCACTCATAGCTGATGCCGGGCGGCAGGGTTTCTGCAGCGACGCGGGCAACCGCGTCCTGCGCCTGGCCGGAGGAAAATCCTGGCGCTGCGCCGCCATTGATGTCGGCCGCGAGGAAACCGTTGTAGCGCATGGCGCGCTCCGGCCCAAAGCTAGGCGTGACCTTCATCAGTGCGGAGAGCGGCACCATTTCGCCCGTGTTGGAGCGAACCTTTAACAGACCAATGTCTTCAGCGCGTGCGCGGTAGGGCGCATCAGCCTGAACCCGAACGGAATAGGTGCGGCCAAACTTGTTGAAGTCATTGGCGTACAGGCTGCCCAGGTAGATCTGCATGGTGTCGAACACCTCGGTGATCGGCACACCCAGCTGACGCGCTTTGGTCCGGTCGATGTCGGCATACAGCTGCGGCACGTTGACCTGAAAGCTGGAAAACAAGCCAGCCAGCTCGGGCGCCTGGCGGGCCTTGGCCATAAAGGCTTTTGTCGCGGCGTCGAGCGCGTCATAACCCAGCGAGCCCCGGTCTTCCAGCTGCAACTTGAAGCCGCCGGTCGTGCCCAGGCCCTGGACAGGCGGTGGTGGAAACATCGCGATAAAGGCTTCCTGAATGCCGCCGAACTTGCCGTTGAGTTGGCCCGCGATGGCGCCCGCGCTCAAGTCTGCAGTGGTGCGCTGGTCAAACGGTTTCAGCGACAGAAACACGATGCCCGAGTTGGAGCTGTTGGTAAAGCCGTTGATCGACAGGCCCGGGAAAGCAATCGCGTGCTCCACACCGGACTGCTTCATCGCGATGTCGCTGATGCGGCGGATCACGTCTTCCGTGCGGTCCAGTGTGGCGCCGTCGGGCAGCTGGGCAAAGCCGATGAGGTACTGCTTGTCCTGCCCGGGCACAAAACCTCCGGGCACGACCTTGAAGATGCCCACCGTTGCCAGCACCAGCACCAGGTACACGCCCAGCATCACGGCCTTGCGTGAGATCGCGCCTTTGACACCGCGGCTGTAGTTTTCGGAACCGCGGCTAAAGGCCTTGTTGAAGGCCCGGAAAATTGGGCCAAACACTTTGTCCATGCCGCGGGTCAGTGCGTCTTTGGGTTCGTTGTGTCCTTTGAGCAGCAATGCCGCGAGTGCTGGAGACAGGGTCAGCGAATTGATGGCTGAAATCACCGTCGAGATCGCAATCGTGAGCGCAAACTGCTTGTAGAACTGACCCGACAACCCACTGATAAAGGCGAGTGGGACAAACACCGCAATCAGCACCAGCGCAATCGCAATGATGGGGCCCGATACCTCACGCATGGCACGGTAGGTGGCATCGCGTGGGCTCAATCCCGCCTCGATGTTTCGCTCGACGTTTTCGACCACCACGATGGCGTCGTCAACCACAATGCCGATGGCGAGTACCAGCCCGAAAAGGCTGAGCGCGTTGATCGAAAAGCCGAACAGGTGCATGACCGCAAAAGTGCCAACCACCGACACCGGTACCGCCAACAGGGGAATGATGGAAGCACGCCAGGTTTGCAAAAAGATGATCACCACCAGCACCACGAGGGCGATGGCTTCGAGCAATGTGTGCACCACAGCCTCAATGGACGAACGCACAAACTGGGTGGTGTCGTAGACGATTTCGTAGTCCACGCCCTCGGGCATGGTTTTCTTCAGATCCCGCATCACGGCCTGCACGTCGTCTGAAATCTGAATGGCGTTGGAGCCTGGCGCCGCAAACACCGGAATCGCCACGGCCTGTTTGTTGTCCAGCAAGGAGCGCAAGGCGTAGTCGGACGAGCCCAGTTCCAGACGGGATATGTCGCGCAGGCGGGTCACCGCGCCGCCCTTTTCGGTTTTGACAATGATGTCGCCAAATTCCTCTTCGTTTTGCAGCCTGCCCTGCGCATTGATCGAGAGCTGCAAGTCCACACCGGGTAGCCCCGGAGAGGCGCCCACCACACCCGCTGCGGCCTGGACGTTTTGCTCACGAATGGCGCGCACCACGTCGCTGGCCGACATGCCGCGCTCGGCCACCTTTTGCGGGTCCAGCCAGACGCGCATCGAGTAATCACCCGAGCCGAACAGCAGCACTTGGCCCACGCCGTTGATACGCGCCAGCCTGTCCTTGATGTTGAGCACGCCGTAGTTGCGCAAATAGGTCATGTCGTAGCGGTCGTTTGGCGACAGCAAGTGCACCACCATCGTGAGATCGGGCGAACTTTTGACTGTTGTCACACCCACGCGGCGCACCTCTTCGGGCAGGCGCGGTTGGGCTTGCGCCACGCGGTTTTGCACCAGCTGCTGCGCTTTGTCCGGATCGGTACCGAGCTTGAAGGTGACGTTGAGCGTCATCAAGCCATCGGTCGTTGCCTGGCTGCTCATATAGAGCATTCCGTCGACGCCGTTAATGGATTCTTCGAGCGGAGTGGCGACCGTCTCGGCAATCACTTTGGGATTGGCACCAGGGTATTGCGCGCGCACGACGATGGTGGGCGGCACCACATCCGGGTACTCGGCAATGGGCAGCGCCCGCAGGGCGATCAACCCGGAGATAAACATCAGCAGTGACAACACGCCGGCAAAGATCGGCCTGTCGATAAAAAACTTGGATAGATTCATGATGTGCTTGTTCTGGTTTTTCCGGCGGCGGGGCTCAGGACTTGGCCGCAACCGCCACAGGCTTGCCGCTCAACTCGGCCTTGGCGGACATGTCCACCATTTGCGGCTCCACCACCGCGCCAGGCCGAATGCGCTGCAGTCCGTTGACCACGATGCGTTCATTCGCGGCCAGCCCTTGCTTGACAACGCGCAGGCCGTTGACCGAGGCGCCCAGCGTGACCTCGCGGTAGATAGCCTTGTTGTCGGCGCCCACCACCATCACAAACTTTTTGCTCTGGTCGGTACCGACCGCACGCTCGTTGATCAGCAAAGCGGCGCTTTTGCTCGCCTGGCCCATGCGGATGCGCGCAAACTGACCGGGCATCAGCTGGCCGTCTTTGTTGTCAAACACAGCGCGTGCGCGCACGGTGCCGCTTTTGGCGTCCACCTGGTTGTCCACGAGTTGCAGCCGACCTTCGTGCGGCGTGTCGGTGTCCGCGGCCGTGCCCATCATGACGGGAATACGCTCCAGACGACGCCCGCCGGACCCCGCCTGCACGTCTTTCAGTGCCTTGGCCACGGCCTGCTCATCGGCATCAAAGCTCGCATAGATAGGGCTCACCGATACCACGGTGGTCAGCACCGGCGCACCGGGCCCGGCTGCAACCAGATTGCCAGTCGTTACTTCCAGTCTTCCCGCGCGGCCCGCCACTGGTGCCCGCACTTGGGTGTAGCCCAGGCTGAGCCGGGCGGTTTGCAAAGCAGCTTGCGCCGCACGCAGGTTGGCTTCGGCCTCACCCTTGCCATTGGTTCGTTCGTCAAATTCGCGCTTCGAAATCGCCTGCTCGCTCCACAGGCGCTGCGAACGCTCCTGCTCGCCTTTGGCCTGTGTGACCCGCGCCAGCGCTGCGGCCACCTGGGCGTCGGCCCGCTCCACCTCGGCGGCATAGGGCGCAGGGTCCAGGGTCAGCAACAGCTCGCCTTTTTTGACCAGTGCGCCTTCACGGAAATGCACGCGTTGAATGGTGCCGGCTACGCGAGGACGGATGTCGACCCGATCCACGGCTTCGAGCCGGCCAGAAAACTCATCCCATGCCGCCACATCACTTTGCACGACCGTGGCAACGGACACCGGCGTGGCTGCCGGCGCAGCGCCTGCGGCAGACTCAGCTTTGCTGCTGGACACGCCGAAAACCACCGCAGAAATACCGGTTACTGCGAGCACCGCCACCACGACGGCCAACAGGCGATGTTTGGGGCTGATTGTTTGAAACGACTGCATGAAAACTCCCTCCAGAGATATTGGAAAAAAAAACAAACTGCCGCCCGACTTCAAATCGGGCTGCAAGAATCACATGAATAAGGTTATTTGTGTACGCTGTTCACAATAGCGTATCAGAGGTAGTGGACATCGTCCACATATTTGGGTTTGATCCTTTGTGCATCAGGCAGCCTCCCCGCGACCACTGCCTTTTGCGCGCGCAATGTTGCTTAAAAACTGACTTAGCTGCTCGCGCACTTCGGGCATCCAGGCCGCTTCCTCACACGAAGGCGAGTGGTAGCTGCACGGCCAGCCCGTTGAAACAGACAACACCAGGGCGTGCACTGATACCCCACTCGCCCGTAGCCGGGACGCATAAGCCAGCGTTTCATCGCGCAGGGGATCGTCCTCAGCGGTGATCAACAGCGTGGGCGGCAAGCCCGCCAAACGCAGCGACGCGCCTGGGGCCGCATAGGGATGGGTGGCATCCTCTGGCCGCGGAAGGTAGTGGTGCCAGCCGTCTGCCCACATGCAGCCCACCGGACCAGCGGCTGCGCCCCGCAAAGAGGCGGTTCCCAGGCAGGGATCCAGCATGGGCGAAAACAATATCTGTCCGGCCGGGGGCGGCTCACCGCGGTCCCGCGCCATGAGCGAAACCGCTGCGGCAATGTTGCCGCCGGCTTCTTCACCGGCCACAAAAAGGGGCGCCTGATGGCCCGCCAGCTTGCGGCGGAATTTGCCGGCCCAGACCAGCGCGGCATACCCAGCCTCCACCGCGTCTGGAAAGGGATGGGTCGGGGCGAGCGGGTATTCGAGCGAAACCACCACCGCACCGGTGGCAGCCAGCAGACTGGCGACGCAAGTCCCGTTTTCCAGCTTGCCGGCGACAAACGCTCCGCCGTGAAAGTGCAGGATCAGGGGTAAAACCTTTCCACGCTGGGGGCGACCGTAAATGCGCACATTCAGCAGTTTTTCGACGCCCGGGGCGCCCACGGGAATCTGCCGGTCTTCCCAACAGCGAGCAGGCAGCGCCGTCGGGGAGCGAAGATGGGGTGATGTGGACATGACGGCAGTAACGGCGGGTGCGTGTGGGGGAAACCGTGACGATATGCCAAGCCTTCAAAACAATAAATAGCCGAATTGCCTATACTTTGTTTCAGATTTGGAACAATGACTGGCTCAGATCGCACTAGCATTGCGGTCTTCACAAAGGAAAAAGCCCCAATGGACAAATTCACTGCCATGCAGGCTTTCGTTCGGGTCGTCGAAGCCGGGACCTTCACCAAAGCGTCCGACTCCATGGGCATGCCCAAAGCCACGGTGACCCGGCTGATCCAGAATCTTGAAAAAGAGCTGGACACCAAGCTGCTGAACCGCACCACGCGAAAAGTGACGGTCACCGCCGACGGCGCGGCCTACTTTGAAAGGGTCGGCCGCCTGCTGGGGGACGTGCAGGAGCTGGAGTCGAGCATGTCGCGCGCCAAGGCCAGCCCCCGCGGACGGCTGAAGATTGACATTCCGGGCTCGCTGGGCAGCACCGTCATCATTCCAGCATTGCCCGACTTTTATGCCCGATACCCTGACATCCAGATTGAACTGGGCGTGAGCGACAGGCCGGTGGACATCATTGCCGACAACGTGGACTGCGTGGTGCGCGGCGGTGAGCTGGTAGACCAGTCGCTGGTGGCCAGACGGGTGGGCGAACTCCACCTCATGACCTGCGCAACGCCTGCCTATTTGCGGCGCCATGGCACACCCACGCACCCCAGCGAGCTGGCGCATGGCCATACCCTGGTGCGCTACATGTCGCCGCGCACCGGACGCCTTTTCCCGATCGAGATGTACAAGGATGGTGAGTCCTTTGAAGTCACTGGTCACCACATGCTGGCGCTGAATGACTCCGCGTCTGGCGTTGCCGCGGCTCTGGCTGGCTTGGGTGTCACCCACACCCTGAGCCTGCTGGTGCAGGGACACATCAGCACGGGCGCTTTGGTCCCCCTGTTTGCAGGCTGGTGCTCCGAGTCGCCGCCCATTCATGTGGTGTACCCCCCCAACCGGCATCTGAGCAACAAGGTCCGCGTGTTTGTGGACTGGGTGGCAGAATTGTTTGCCTCCCACGACCTGATGCAGCGCAAATGCAGCTTGCCAAGGCCAGTCACAGCTTTACTGGAGCCCGCATGAGCCACAAGCGACGCCGCTGCCTTTCGGCACTACTACTGGTGATGGTCGGGTCCGCCATGCCGGCAGCCTGGTCACAGACCTTCTCCGGCGCAGAGCAACTGCCGCCGAGAAACCTGCAGATTGAGGTGCGGCAAATCCGGGACAGCAGTCAGTCACAGATCCAACTGGGCGCATCCGGCGTCGTGGTGTTGCAGCCCGGCCAGTCGGGCGGACGCGTAGACATCACCGCCGCCAGAAACCAGCGCAGCGATTCTGGCGACCTGGTCCAGCGTGTGCTGGTGCTCAACGGCCGCGGCGCCAACATCATGCTGGGCAACAGTGTGCCCCTGCGCCTGCTGCAGGGATATGTGCGGAACGGCGTCGTTCGCTACACCAGGAGCACCGTGCTGGTGGATACCAACAGCGGGTTTTCGGCCAGGCCCATCTGGCGCGGAGACAACATCGCAGAGCTGGAGCTGTCTGCGGTGCAAAGCAACCGAAACTCAGCGGCACTGCCAGCGCAGACCAGCGTTGTCACCACCCTGGCCCTGCCGTTGAACGAGTGGGTGACCGTGGCGCAATCGGATGATGCGATGAATGGGAGCAACAGTGGCTCATGGAGCAGCGGCCAAACAGCGGCGTACTCTTCGCTGACGGTGCAAGTCAGGATGACGGCGCGCTAAGCGCTATTATTTCAATAGCAAACCATTGCCGTCCTTTATGGGCAAACCGCCATTTTCATCACTCAAACCAGGTAAAAGCGGCTTGAGGAGCCCGTTCAGGCAAAAACCGCTATTTGGGCCACAACACCCATAAGCGCAGGGGCTGGTTGACGCGACTGGCCAACTGACCCGCCTCCGGACCTGTGCCGGCAAAATAATCGGCCCGCACAGCACCAACGATGGCGCTCCCGGTGTCCTGCGCCATCACCAGTTTCTGTAAATCAAGCGTTGCGCCACGTGAGGCCAGCCACACCGGCGTGCCGTAGGGAATGCTTTCCCGATCCACCGCAATCGAGCGTCCGCCGGTTAGCGCCACGCCTTGCGCGCCGCGCGGACCGGACGATGCGTCCACCTCATTCAGAGCTTCTTCGCGGAAAAAGATGTAGCGCGGGTTGCTCCACAGCAGTTGCGGCACACGCTGCGGATTTTGTGAGGCCCACATCTTGGTGGATTCTGTCCAGGGGGCCGTCATGCGGCCCTGACCCTGCTCCGCCAGCCACTGGGTGATGCTGCGAAAGGGCTGGTCATTGGTGCCCGCAAAAGCCACGCGCACGGTGCGCTGCGTACCGTCAGCCTCAGTAACCGCCAGCCTCCCCGAGCCCTGAATGTGCAGGGACATCGCGTCAATCGGGTCGGCCAGCCACGCAATTTCTTTCCCGCGCAACGCGGCCTGCGCCTCGGGCAACGTGTCGATTTCCTGTCGGGTGTACCAGGGTTTGCGGCTGCCCAAACCGGCCGGTGGCTGGTAGAGCGGCACGGTGTACCCGGCGCCGGGCTGGCGCGCAGCCTTGAGCACGGGCTCGTAATAACTGGTGAGCAGGCCCTCAGCCTGACCTTGCAGTGTTTCCACACGGTAAGGTTGCAGCCGGTTCATCATCCACGCGCGCTGCTCGGCGCCGGTTGCAATGCTCAAACGCCGCACATCGCCGCACAGAGGCGCAAAAACCGGTCCCGGCCGCTCGCAACTTTTCAGCCAGGCATTCCAGGCTTCAAACAGGGCATCGGTTTCAAAGCCTGGCAACTCTGCCCAACGTACAGGGACCCAACGGCTTTTCCCCTGCGTCCGGATCCCCGGCAAAGTAGAGACATCGTCAGGACGGGGTAGCGTGACAGTACCGCCCGGCGTTGCCGGCGGCGGCACAAGTACAGGTGGACTGCCACAAGATGCCAGCGCAAGTGCGACGGCGATAATGGCGAGAGGTTGCGTAATAATTCGGGAAAAAACAGTCATGGCCTTACTTTTACTGGAAGCCCTGGGGGCCTTAATGATTCTGGTTTTCATCGTCTGGTGGACCATGTTTTCGGGCCGCAAGAACGGCGAACTCAAGGACAGCCACCAGGAAGCCGACCCTGACACGCAGAACAAGCCGGACAAGCCGCTATAAATTACGTAGCAGGTTGGCAAGCTCTACAGCAGACTTGACCTTCATTTTGTCAAACACCCTGGCGCGGTGGACCTCCACCGTACGCACGCTGATGTCGAGTTGATCGGCCACCAGCTTGTTCGGCAAGCCCTCCACCACCAGCTTCATCACATCCCGCTCTCGCTCGGTCAGGCCGTCCAGACGTGATTGCAGGCTGGTGTGCTCACTGCGCTGGGCCAGTGCCGCAGCAGACTGCGCCAGAGCTTGCTCGATGCGGTCCACCAGCACGTTGTCGGAAAACGGTTTCTCGCAAAAGTCAAAGGCCCCGCGTTTGACCGCGTCAACGGCGGTCGGGACATCCGCATGACCGGTCAGAAAAATCACCGGCAAGGTTGGCAGCAGGCCATAGGCAATCAGGTTCTCGAACATCGCCAGACCACTCATGCCGCCCATGCGGACATCGAGCAGGGCGCACGAGGGCGACTTGATCTGAAACTGCCCGGAGATGCGCTCGTCAAACGCTTCAGCGCTGTCAAACGACTCACTGGGCAAGCGCCTTGAGCGCAGCAACCAGGCCAGCGCCTCGCGCACACTCGCATCGTCGTCAACGATATAAACCGTGGCATTTTGGGTCGGCTCCATCGCAACTCCTTTGCAATCTAGGCAAGCAGCGCTGCAGGTGCGGATGCAGTTGCGGTCGCTACCGGCAGGGTGAAAGTGAAGATGGTACCCCGGGGTTGCCCCGGCTCGAAGCCGAGAAAGCCGCCATGCTGCTCGATCACCGTCCGGCACAGGCTCAGGCCCAGCCCCATGCCTTCAGCCTTGGTGGTGAAAAACGGGGTAAAGAGCTGCTGCGCCACATTCTCGGGAATGCCTTCTCCCTGATCGATGACAGCAAACTCCACCCAGCGACTCTGCGCATTGGAGGCCGCTGGCCGTACACGCAGGGTCAGCAGCTTTTCAATCTGGCTTGTATCCAGGCCTTGCATGGCCTGCATGCCATTGCGGGCCAGATTGAGCAAAACCTGTTCGACCATGGTTCGGTCGCACACCACCGGGCCGCAGGTCTCGTCCACCTGCATCAACACCCGCACCCCCAGCTTGCGCGCCTGAAGGCTGACCAGCGGCATCACCGCGTCCAGCAGCGCGCGGGGCGCAATGGGCTCACGCACCTGGTCGCGCCGCCGCACGAAGTCATGCACGCTCTTGATGACCTTGCCGGCGCGCTCGGCTTGTTCTGCAATGCGCCGCATGGCTTGCTGCAGATCTTCGCTGTGGGGCAAGGTCCCTGCCTCTCCGGGCGACTCTGAGGCGCTCTGCAGCAAATTGAGCGAGCCGGTGGCATAACTGGAAATGGCTGCAAGAGGCTGGTTCAATTCATGACTCAGCAAGGAGGCCATCTCGCCCACCGTGGCCAGCCGGGCCGTGGCCTGCAGGCGGTCCTGGCTGGTACGCGACAACTCCTCAATGCGCCGCTGCTCGCTGACATCAAGCACCGCGCTCATCCAGCCGGTCTGCTTGCCGACCGCATTGATCAGGGGGGCTTCAATGATGAGAACCGGAAAACGCGCGCCATCGCGGCGCATGAAAACCGATTCAAATCCTTCGCGCGGCAGATTTGCGCCTACCGACAGCCGGCTCGCCTGACGTTTCTGATATTCGCTGACCTGCTCGGGCGGCCAGTAAGGCGGGGGAGTGCTCTGCTGCAGCAACTCTTTGGCCTCAAGACCCACCATCTGGCAAAAAGCAGGGTTGACATAGGTGACGCGTCCCTGAAGGTCCCGGGCCCGCATGCCAGTTACCAGCGAGTCCTCCATGGCCTTGCGAAAAGCAAGCGCCTCAGCCAGGTCATGTTCGACCTTGAGTCGGCGACGCATGTCGCGGCCCAGCAAGGTCAGCACGGCCACCAGCGCCAATGACATGGCGGCCACCAGCGCGGTCAGCAAATTGGGAAAAAGGGCCGGGGTTCCGAGGCGGCTCTCAAGCCGGACCACCAGGGTGTTGCCCGGCAAGTCCAGCAGTTGCTGGGCGACATAGGCGCGGCTACCGCGCGCCGGGCTTCCGTACATGGCCAGCCGGGTGCCGTCGGCCTCGGTAAACGCAACGCCCTGGTCGCGCGCCACTTGCTTGCCCACCAGTTCGGACAGGATTTCCGGCAGCGAGTAGGTAGCCACCAGGTACCCTGTGAGCTGACCGGCAAATAGCACCGGCAGACACATGTCCAGAACTTCAAGGCCTAGTCCATCTGCCTGCGGCAAAAAATAACTGCTGGAGTATGCGGGGCCGCTGAAGCGGCGCGCGGCAGCGCAGGCAAAGCTGACATCGGTGAAGGAGCTGTCCCGACCAAGCTTCTCAAACACCGAGGTACGGTAGGGCGTTTCGACATGCGCCACGGGGGTCAGCGCAGCATCGCGCCACTCAACGCGCACCATTTCCCGGTGGGTGCGAAGCAGCTCTGCGGCAGGGCCCAGCCAAGAATCCGGCGTAGGGCTGCTGGCCTGCAGGGCCTGAAACCCCTGAATGTTCCGCGTCAGTGCTGCCCGGATATCGGTGGCCGTTTGCGCAGCGTCCTGCTCCAGCCGGCTTTGCACCTGACTCGATTCGTAGCGCCCCGCCAGCCACACCAGTGTCGACAGCAGGGCAACCAACAACGCGACCAGCAACACCCACAATCCCCAGCGCCGGCTCCAGCGTCGGCGCCATGCGGGCATGGGCACCCGGTTTGCAGCTTCAGCGCTCAACGAGTTCACAAGACCCCGTGATTGAGAGCCGGCAACTGCTGACGAACAGCCTGCAGGCGACTGGCCAGTACCTCGCCCAGCACTACCGCAGGTCCCTGCGCATGCTGCGCCACGATCTCGCCCCAGGGATCGGCGATCAGGCTTTGGCCCCAGGTGCGACGACCGTTCTCATGTTCGCCGCCTTGTGCTGCTGCCACCACGTAAGCCAGGTTTTCGATGGCACGCGCGCGCAGCAACACTTCCCAGTGGGCGCGACCCGTGGTCACCGTGAAAGCGCTGGGCACCACCAGCAAGTCGGCTTTGAGTGCGCGGTACAACTCGGGAAAACGCAGGTCGTAGCAAATGCTCAACCCCACGCGATAAATGTGCCCGTCAACCGACGGCAGGTCAAAAGTCACCGGCGCTGCGCCGCGCTCAATCACCCGTGACTCGTCGTACTGCTCCTGCCCGTTGTCAAAGCGGAACAGATGAATCTTGTCGTAACGCGCAGCACATTGCCCGGTGGGCGCGTAGACCAGCGAGCTGTTGCGCACATGTTGCTCGTCACCGGCGCGCAAGGGCACGGTACCGCCAGCAATCCACACCTTGAACTTCCGCGCGCTATCGGCCAAAAAGTCCTGAATTGGCCCCTGGCCAGGCGATTCCTGCGCACCGAGTTTGTCGGTTTCCTTCAAGCCCATCAGGCAAAAATATTCCGGCAGTACGGCCAACTCAGCCCCCTGAGCGGCTGCACTCTCCAGCAACAAGCGAGCAGCATCCAGATTGCCCTGAACACTGGCACCTGAGACCATCTGAAGTGCGGCGACTTGCATGGCTATCTGGTTTCCCCGGAGTCTTCCGCGGGCTGCAGGGGAGGCGGGGTTTTGTTATTGCCCATCTTGGTAACTTTTGGATTGGCCCAGGTTCCGTCGATATGGAACTCCTGCGTGGCCGCCTGCGTCAGCGGTCGCTTCAGGATGTATTGCGCCAGAAAAGTACCCAGACCAATGGCGGGATTGATAACAGTTGCAATCAGCGACGCGGTGCCTGCATTGATTTCAGGCACGACCACCACCCTCAAATCCTGGGTCTCTCTGGCGATATCGGCAGTGCCCTCCATCAGCACCGCAGCATTGACACCCTTCATCTGCAGATTGTTGGTAAAAGCCAGTCCCTGCGTGATGGTGACGTCACCACGCACAAAATCAAATGAAAAACCGTCTGAAAAAACATCCCGAAAATCCAGCGTCAGGCGGCGGGGAAGTGATTGCAAACTCAAAACGCCGAGCAGCTTGGCAATCCCCGGTTCAGCCTTGAGAAACTGGCCAGACGCCATGTTGACATTGAACTGGCCGTTCAGGCTGGGATAGTCCAGGCTCAAGGGCGAGCCAACCCAGGCAACCTGCCCCTCCATGCGGCCTTTGCCCCGGCGAATCACGTCGCCCATGCCAAAACGCTTGAGCAGCTCGCCGGAATCGGCAATGTCCAGCTTGAAGTTCATCACCGTGCGCCGGCGATCAACCAACGCAGCCCTGCGCGGCGCTCCGGGTGCTGCGACGGGGCCTGCGGCAGGTTGCTGCGCATTGATCGCTGCCCAGTTGCCAGTTGCTGTGAACGTGGCCTCCGGCAAGATCACGTTGAACTTGTTCAGTCGCCATTCGCGCGCGCCGCCATCTCGCGAGGCGGGGGCCGCGCCGCGGTTGATTGCTTCAATTTCAATGCGGCCCAGTTTTCTGCTGCGCAATTCGAAGTCTTCGACCACGATGTCCAGTGCGGGAATATTGGCCGGCTGCTCATTGAGAATGGCTTCAACCTCGCTGGCCGTGCTTTGACCAAGGCTGAGCCGGGACAAGCGGCCATACACCCGGCCCGCATTGGCACCGCTGGCCTGACGGAACTCAACGTATCCATTGAGTTCAGCAGCGTCAATATTGGAGCGCCAGGTCAATCCTTCGCGCGAGCCACCCAACACCACGTTGTGCAAGGTGCGCCCATCCAGCGTCAGCTCTTTGGCACGTATGGCCATGGTCGTGGGCAGGTAGCTGAGTGCCGCGGCCGCCGCGCTGGCGCGGCTTCCGGCGGTCCCTGCGCTGGACTCGCTGCCGCCTGCAACTGCGCCAGTTGTGGCGCTCAGGACTTTTTCCCAGGCATCCAGATTCACGGTGGCCAGGTTGATATTGGCTGCTACGCCTGCGTCTGGCATCGGCGCACTTTCGCCGGCCTCCAGTCCCACTGCCATGCTGCCGCGCAGCACTTTGGGCTCCGGCCCGGTGATATCGCGCAGGTAAACAACCGAGGCCAGCCGCCCGACACTGAGCGCGAGCCTGTCCTGCAGGACCTGCCCGGCGCCGGTTGATTCGCGCACCAGCGTGTTGTCAAAGCGCACGGGCAAAACGGCCTCTGCCGTCTTGCTGAGCGGCGCCGGCAGACTGAGGGCCATGCCCTGCAGGTTGCTGGCAATGCTGACCTCGGTCATGCCGCCCCTGAAACCCAGGGTGGCTGAATAAGCGGTGGTTCCGCTGGCGTTGCTGGCCAGGCGCGAAGCGAGCGGAATTTCTTTGGCCTGACGCAGCCCTTCTGAACTCACCGTACCCTGGGCGCGTATAACCACGCTCGCATCAGCCATGTCTGGCGCGCCTGCTGCGGGCCGGACGCCAGCTGCACGTGAGCCTCCTTCCAGGCGCAAATCTCCACCCAACATGCGCCCCTGGCCCCCGGCGATGGTGAATCCCTTTTCGCTGAAGTTCACCACACCTTTGAGCCGGGTGAGCTGCGGTGTGTCGGGCGTGAACTGCACGTCATTCCCGGCCAGGGTAACGCTGCCAGAAACCTTGCTGTTGTCGATCGTGTTGATGGGCAGGCTGAGCTGAACCTTGTAATCCGCCGAACCGCCCGCTACCGCTTTGGCCAGCGCCTTTTCGGTCATGCTGGCCAGCGGTGAGGTGTTGACAAAACTCAGCGCTTCCGCGAGCGGGCCCTTGACGTCAGCGTTGACCTGCACGGTGGCTGCATGCATCAAGTCCGGAATGCGCGCATCAGCCTTGACAAGCTGCAATCCGGGCAGACCCGCGATGCGGCCTTTGGCGCCGTTGACCTGCATGGAGGCACGGTCAAAAACAAGCTCGCCGTCAAGCTCGGTCAACGCGGGCCAGACCCCCGCATTGCGTGGCTGGATGGAAGCCGGGACATACGCAAAATGGGCGTTGTTCACCTTGGCCGAAATGCGAAATTCTCCCAGCTTTGGATCAGAGAAGGGGAGTTCATTCAAGTCACCCCTAACCAGAAATTTGACGTCGGAAAGCGCCCCCTGGGTGACCGCGTCGCGCACGTAATGACGCACCGAATCCGGTAACACCAAAGGCAGATACCGGTGAACCTTGCCGCCATCACCCCGGCCGAGGGTGCCCTGCAAATCAAGCACGCCGGGAAAGCGGGTGTCGCTTGCGCCGTTGGCAACAGCGCCAGGTGCCAGCTCGGCCGTACGCCAGCTGGCCTGGGCTGCGCCCTGAAGATCCGCATTGGCGAAAACCATGTTGCGCAGCTGCAATTCCACTTTGGGACCTGTCAGTTTCCACTGGGCATCTGCGGCAAACTGATCCAGCAGCACGTGAGGGTCTTCAAAAATGCCGGGCAGATCAACCTCCCCCTTGGTGATCCGGACCTTGGCCTGCCCCCCAAGATGGGTTACATCGAAGTCCACCGTGGCGCCCCGAATGCCTGGCCTGGATCCGGGGGCAGAGCCCGCAACGCTTGCGCCGGCCGAGGCGGTCCGGGATGCCAACTCAAGCTGCGTCACCCTTCCCTTGCCGGAAAAGGTGCTCGGCGCATCCAGTGGCCCTTGCCATTTGGCCTCGACAAGTTCGACCATCCCCTTGGGTGCCAGGGAGGAAATCATCGTATGCGTGGCGCCGCCCAACGGCAGGCGATTGGCAATCAGTGCCAGTGCGGCGAGATCGAGCTTGTCGGCCTTGAATTCACCTCGCGCAGGCGCATTTCCTTCAGCCTCCGTGTAGACCAGGGCGGCATTGCCACCCGGCCAGCGCAGCCCGTCACGGGTACGAAACTGCAAACCCTCGGTGGAGAAATCGAAACCGTTGGCAAGGTGCCTACCGCCAAATCGCCCCGTGACCGCTTCCAGCGCAAGCGGCTGCAAGGCTCGGCCAAGACGGGCATCGACCTCGAGCAGGGCAACATCGGCGGTCCCGCCCACCAGCTGCCCCCGGCTCACGTCAGCCCAGGCGCGCAGCGCACCAATGCCCGCTTTCAGATCAATACCCAGTTTGTCCAGGCTGGCATACCGTTTGACCTCGGAGACATCAACACGGCTGAACTCGGCATAGAACTGGCCGCTCCAGTGCTTCCAGCCCTTGCCCCCACCCGACAACAAGGGCTCACGAAAAACGCCACGCACGTTGAATCGATCACCCCATGCTGCGGGTGGTGTGGCATCGATACGCGTGGAATGCCTGCGACCCGAATTGCGCAGCGTCCAGTCCACCTCGGTCAGGGCCAGAGCAGGGACAGCCCTTGAGTCATCCACCCAGCGCACCGTGCCGCCGCGGATCAACAATTCCGATTGCGAAAAAACCCAGTCCGCGATGGCACCGCCGCCGTCTTCGCGATCCAGCGAAACCTCCAGCCCCGCAACGTAAGTTTTGCCGTCTGCGGTGCGCCGGACATCCAGTTCGGGCTGGTGAATGTAAAGCTGCTCGAAACCCAGGTTCCACAACGACGATATGGACAACGAAGCCTGCACCAGTGGCAGGCGCAAGGCTTCCCGGCCCTGCGCGTCCAGAAGGCTCAGCCCCTGCAGTTCAAACGCCGGAAACAAGCCGTTGGCCTTGGCGGTCAGCTGGCCAATACGTACCGGGACGCCCAGCGCCCGGCTCGCTTCAATTTCCAGCCTTGGGCGAAACTCATCAATTCGCGGCACAATCCAGCCGTGGAGAGCAGCCCAGGCGATGCCAAACAAAACCCAGCAAGCCAGCACCAGCCATAGCAACAGGCGTGCAGCGGCAGCAACCACTTTGAGACGCCTTGCGGGAAGCGCTGGCTGAAATTGAGTTGTTTGATCCATCGGCATCAGAATTATGACCTTCGGCCCCACCGTCCGTTCCATGCAACACGGAGAAGTTTCTGTCTACTAGTGTGAAGTCCGGCTCGCCGGATACGCCTCTGGCCACGTCAGGCCATTCCCGCTTTGTGCAACGGATACGCCGTCGCTATGCCGATGAACTCGCCGTTTTGCCTGCGGGCGCCCCTGTTCGCGCGACCATGCAGGCTGCCTACGACACGCTGTGTGGTCAAGGCCTGGAATGTGGGGCCGCCATGCGGGTGCTGCGGCAGCTGGTCATGGAGCGGCTGGCCGTCCTCGATTGCGACTTGCAGTCCCCTTTACAAACCGTCACGCAAGCCATGACCGAGCTGGCCGAGCTGACCCTGGACATCGCTGTTCGCGAATCACGCGCACCACTGGAATTACTCTACGGCGAGCCACGAGTCCCGGGGCAGCCGGAGCAGTCCGCGTGCTTGTGGGTCATCGGTATGGGCAAACTGGGGGCGAGAGAGCTCAACGTTTCCAGCGACATTGACCTCATCTACGTGTACGACCATGATGGTGAAACCAGCGGCCGTGATGGCGGCCGCGGCGTGATCTCCAACCACGAATTTTTTGCCCAGCAGGTCAAGGCGATTTACAACCTGATCGGCGACACGACAGAACACGGGTTTGTGTTTCGGGTCGACCTGGCGCTGCGGCCCAACGGCAGTTCGGGGCCTGCGGCAGTATCACTCAGCGCTCTGGAGGAGTACTTTCAGGCGCAGGGGCGCGAATGGGAGCGTTTTGCATGGCTGAAAAGCCGGGTCGTGGCGCCTCTGGACTGCATTCAGAGCGGGTCGGCCCAGGCATTGCGCGGATCGGTCCTTCCCTTTGTATTCAGGCGTTATCTCGACTACAGCGTCTTTGACGCACTGCGTACGCTGCACCGGCAGATCCGCGAGCATGCGACCAAACGCACCGCAGGCCATCCCGAGCGCGCCAACGACGTCAAGGTGTCGCGCGGTGGCATTCGCGAGATCGAGTTCACCGTGCAGCTACTTCAGGTGGTGCGCGGCGGGCAATTTCCCGAGCTGCGTACCCGACCAACCGTGGATGCGCTGCAGCGCGTTGCGGACGCTGGGCTAATGGCTCAGGAAACCGCCAAGGCATTGGCGCAGGCCTACGTTTTTCTGCGCCGCGTGGAGCACCGCATCCAATACCTGGACGATCAGCAAACCCACGTGCTGCCCACGCGAGACGAGGACCTGACCTGGATTGCACAAACACTGGGGTACAGCAGCTGCTGCCCGTTTCTCAGCGAACTCGATGCGCACCGCGAGTTGGTCGCACACGAGTTCGACACGCTGCTTGGCAAAAAGAGCGAGTGCAAGGGTTGCGACAAGACGGGTGGCACCACCGCACAGGACCTGGAAGAACTGCTGGTGCAGTTTTCAACCCGCTGGCCCGCAAGTTTTCGCGCGCGCCTGGAAGTGCTTTGCCGGCACCCGCGGGTACTGGGGCTGCGCGAGGATGCCCGTGCCCGGCTGACCAGGCTGGTTCAGCGCACGGCCCAGTGGCTGCTTGATGGCGAGGTCAACGAAGAGTCTGCGGTGCGCATGCTGGACTGGGTCGAGCCCCTGCTGCGCCGTGAAAGTTATCTGGCCTTGCTTGCCGAGCGCCCCGCCGCCCACAAGCGGTTACTCCGAATGTTGGGTGCCGCCAAATGGCCAGCGCGGTACCTGCTGGCTCATCCCGGCGTGATAGATGAACTGGTCAGCGACGACCTGCTGCAGGAGCGTTTTGACGCCGCCGCGTTTACGCGGGAAATGCAGCAACGACTGGCGTCTTTGGAGCGCACCGGTGAAGACGGCGAAGAGACCTGTCTGAACCTGCTGCGCCGGGCCCACCACGCGGAGGTTTTTCGTACCCTCACGCGCGACGTCGAAGGGGTGCTGACAGTAGAGCAGGTTGCCGATGACCTGAGTGCGCTGGCAGAGGCTGTCCTCAAGGTCACCGCAGATTGGTGTTGGCAGCGTCTGAAAATCCGCCACCGGGAAACGCCGCAGTTTGCCATCATTGCCTACGGCAAACTGGGCGGCAAAGAGCTTGGTTATGGAAGTGATCTGGACATTGTTTTCGTCTATGAGGATGAGGACGAACACGCCTCGGAAATTTACGCAGCCTTTGCCCGCAAACTGATCAACTGGCTGACCATCAAAACAGGCGAAGGCGACCTGTTTGAAATCGATACCGCCTTGCGCCCCAACGGAAACTCGGGCCTCCTTGTCACACGGTTTGAGGCCTACTCCAATTACCAGCAGCAGCGCGGCAGCAACACCGCCTGGACCTGGGAGCATCAGGCCATCACACGGGCGAGGTTTGTCCTGGGAGACGCGTCACTGCAAAAGCGTTTTGACCAGGTCCGGCAGGCGGTGATCACCGCACCAAGGGACATTCCTGCGCTGACCCGCGAAATCATGGCCATGCGCGAAAAGGTCCGCTTGGCCCATCAGATCAAGGGAGAAAAAAGCAGCGACAAATTCGACGTCAAGCACAGCGCCGGAGGCATGGTGGATGCCGAGTTTGTTGTGCAGTTCCTGGTATTGTCACAGTCCATCGTGCATCCGGAGCTGGCAGACAACGTGGGAAACATTGCCTTGCTGCAACGCGCGGAAGCTGCGGGGCTTGTCCCGGCTGGCCTGGGCCAGGCGGCGGCCAGCGCGTATCGCGAGCTGCGCAAAGTACAGCACCAGGCCCGCCTCAACGAAGCGCCTACACAAGTGGTCCCGCCGGCCTTTCAGGCGGAAAGAGACGCGATATTGGCCCTGTGGGATGCCGTGTTTCGGTCCCGGGTTGATTCTTGAGTCGCCGCAACTGAAGCCACAGCGGAGGCCTCCGTCACCGGACTCAGGCTCGAATCAATCAGTCTTTTCTGGCGCGGGTGCAGCGGCGATGCCACCCAGGCTGAGGTGCGCAAATTTTTGCAGCACCTTGCTGTCTGCGGCATGGAAAACAAAAAGACCGCGGCCACGGGCCCGAACGATGAGGCGCGGTGCGATCAACCAGCCCATGTAGGGGACATAAAAGAACTTGGCCTGCGTGATGTCGGCCAGCGCAACTTGCTTTGGCCATAACCAGCTTTGTTGAATGCTTGCCGCATCGATCCGGGTGCGGCTGCGAAGAATCCAGAAGTAACACAAGCCGATCACGGTTAGTGTGACCGCCATAAAGGCAGCCGCCGGCTTGGACCAGCCAGCTCCCGCGAATTGGTCTGCGGCTCGTACACCCCAGACAACAAGCGCCACCATCAGCAGGCTTGCAAGAATCTTGACGGGCAGGGGGAACGCAGCCCCCTCTGCCGTTTCGATGTCGGTTTCAAGCAAGTTGGGTTGCATGCTATTTTTTCTCGTCGGCCGCTGCGGGAGGCACCTTGGCAGCGTCCGATTGGGCGGCATCCTTGAAAAGATCGTCAATCTTGCTCTGCTCATCCTTTTCGCTCTGCTCGGTCTTGGCGCCTTCTTCTTCTGCGGGCATTTCGATCTGGACTTTGTCGATATCAATCTTGTTCTCCTTGTCCAGGAACATGGTCACTGTCTGGGGAACAAAAATCACAATGACCACCAGCATCAACTGCAGGAGCACCCACGGAATGGCGCCCAGGTAAATGTCGCGTGACAGAACCTTTTTCGGGATAGCCCCATTCTTGAAAAGGGTGTCAGAAATGCCGCGCAAATAAAACAGGGCAAAACCGAAAGGTGGATGCATGAAGCTGGTCTGCATGTTCACGCACAGCAAAACCCCGAACCAGATCATGTTGATGCCCATCTTGTCGGCCACGGGGCCAAGCATTGGCAAGATGATGAATGCAATTTCAAAGAAATCGAGGAAAAACGCCAGGAAGAAAATGAAGATGTTGACAACAATGAGGAATCCGGTCTGCCCGCCGGGCAGGCCGGTCAGCATGTGCTCGATCCAGACGGCGCCGTCCACACCCTGGAACACCAGCGAAAACACCCGTGAGCCAATCAGGATAAACACCACCATGGCCGTGATGCGCATGGTTCCGGTCATGCCCTCCTTGATCATGGGCCACGACAGTCGGCGATGAAGCGCTGCGAGGATGAAGGCGCCCACGGCACCCATGGCCCCAGCTTCTGTAGGGGTGGCGATTGCAGTGTTGATGCCGGGCAAACCGCCCATGCTGCCCAGTACGGCAAAAATCAGAACAGCCGACGGGATGATGCCCCGCAGACATTTCTTCCACAAAGCCCAGCCATCCAATGTTCTCGCAGACGCCGGCACGCCAGGCAGGTAAGTGGGCCGCAGGCGGGTCAGGAGAAAGGTGTAAAGGGCAAAGATCAGCACTTGCAGAATGGACGGTCCCCAGGCGCCCTTGTACATGTCGCCAACTGGCTGCCCAAGCTGATCGGCCATGACCACGAGCACCAGCGAAGGCGGCACCAACTGGGTGATGGTTCCGGATGCAGCCAGCACTCCCGTGGCATACCGCATGTTGTAGCCGTAACGCATCATCACGGGCAGCGAGATCATCGCCATGGCGATCACCTGCCCGGCGACGGTGCCGGTAATCGCTCCAAGGATAAATCCGACGATGATGACGGAATAACCAAGCCCGCCGCGCATCGGACCAAACAGCTGGCCCATGGAGTCGAGCATGTCTTCCGCCAGGCCGCACTTTTCCAGAATGGAGCCCATCAAGGTGAAAAACGGAATGGCCAGCAGCAACTCGTTGGAGAGGATGCCGAACACGTTGAAAGGCAGGTTGGCCATGAAGGCCGCAGGGAACCAGCCCATTTCAATGGCAATGAAGCCGCACAGCAGGCCCAGGGCCGACAATGAAAACGCCACCGGAAAACCGATCAGCATGACGATAATCAAGCCGCCAAACATCAGCGGTGCGAAGTCCTGCATGTTCATGCTGTCCTCCGGCCGAGTGTGTTGGCGCGGGGAGACCCCGCACGCTGACCGCGCGGTTCTGCAAAACAAATCATTGGAGAGGCCTTTCGTAATGGAGGTCCATCTCGTAGACATGCAGGAGCCAGCCGATGCGCTTGACGATCTCGGACAGGCCTTGCAGCAGGACCATGGTGAATCCAAGTGGCATCATCAAAATGACCGGCCACCGTATCAGGCCGCCAGCGTTGTTGGACATTTCCTGCGAGATGTAAAAGCGCAAAAACAGGGGGGCGGTGTAATACACCATCAGCGCCATGACCGGCAGCAGAAAGCACACCAGGCCGAACAGGTCGATCCAGACCTGTCCACGGCTGGAGAACTGGCCATAGATCACATCAACCCGCACATGCTCATTGACGCGCAGCACCTGGGCCGCACCCAGCATCACACATGCGGCAAACAGGTACCACTGGATTTCGAGCCAGCCGTTTGAACTGATATCAAAACTGTAGCGAAGGGCAGCATTGCCAGCGCTGATCACGCATGCAAGGATGACTGCCCATTTGGCCAGGGTCGCAAAGCGGTCATTGACCCAATCAATCAAATGGGCCAGGAGAAGAAGCGTTTTCAATGGAAACCTCCGGAACCTGTGGGGAAACGATGGGTGAACTCTATCGACGGGGGTGTAAAAAACCTGTAAAAATCCGCCCCTGGCACTGACGGGGAGCTGACGGCCAGGCGGCCGGCCCCGGGGAGTCAGTCCAGCGGATCGGGTCGCGGTGGCGCGTCCGTCGATGGCACAAGCAGGCGATAACCCACGCTGGTCTCGGTCAGAAGCAACACCGGCCGGGCGGGCTGCAATTCCAGTTTCTGGCGCAACTGGCGAATGTAGATGCGCAAATAGTGGCCCTGCTCGGCGTGCCCCGGCCCCCAAACCTCTTGCAACAATTGGCGCGACGTCACCACCCGGTCGGCACGTTTTGCCAGCGCCTCCAGCAAACGCCACTCGGTTGCCGTCAGGCGCACCACCTGGCCTGTCCGAACCACCGATCTGGCTTCGAGATCGATCCGCACCTCTCCGAGGTTCAGTACGGGCTTCCCGCCGTGGGTGGTCTGGGCCGCATGGCGCAGCGCAACGCGCAGGCGGGCATGCAACTCGTCCACGCCAAAGGGTTTGCTCAGGTAGTCGTCGGCTCCGGCGTCCAGCGCGTCCACCTTGTGCCGCTCCTGCGAGCGTGCAGACAACACAATGATGGGCCGCTGCGTCCAGCCGCGCAGCTGCCGGATCAACTCCACCCCGTCACGATCCGGCAGTCCCAGATCGATCAGAAACACATCGATCCGCCGGTTGGCTGCCAGTGTGTCGGCATCCTGCGCGGTGGCGGCGGCAAAAACCTCGTACCCTTCCGCCTCCAGTGTGGTGATCAGAAAATGCCGGATCGGCTCCTCATCCTCAACCAGCAAGACGCGCGCAACGGGTGCACCAGCGGTCATCAGCTCACCTCATCCAGGGGCAGGCCGTGCTGAACGGGCTGCGGCAGACAAAGCACAATCCGGGCGCCATTCTGGTTGACGCCCTCGATAGTGCCGCGATGCAGCCGGGCCACTGCCGCACAGATGGCCAAGCCCAGACCGGTGCCGGCGCCGGCAGTTTCAGGGCGGCCACGGTAGAACTTCTTGAAAACGTCCCGCTCGTGGTCCACCGGCAGCCCGGGTCCGTTGTCGGACACGCTGAGCTGCCAGTGATCTGCCGTCACCCCCACTTCAACCACGATGGTGCTGCCCGCCGGGGTGTAGCGCACCGCGTTGTCCAGCAGGTTGCTCATGGCCTGAACCAGAAGGCGCGGGTCACACCAGACCACGGCGTCCGGGCCGACCCGGGTCTGCACCGTGTGGGCCAGTAGCCGGTCTCCCACGGTTTTGATAGCCTCTTCGATCAACTCGTCGGCGGGACACCACTCGTAGACGGGCTGCACACCGCCTTCCTCCATGCGGGTCAGGTCCAGCAGATCACTGACCAACGCATGCATGCGCCGCGCTTCGTCAAGGATGGACTGCGCCAGCGCACACCGCCTGTCGTTGTCCAGCAGGTGATCCTGCCGCAACAGGCTGGTGGCTGCGCCAACAATGGTCGTCAGCGGGGTGCGAAAGTCGTGCGAGATGCCAGACAGCAGCGTGCTCCGAAGACGCTCGGTTTCAATCTCTACCGCCGCCTCCGCACTCTTTCGCTCAAAAATCGCGCGCTCCAGGGCCAACGCTGCGTGATTGGCAAACGCTGTGAGGAGGTCGGACTGGTGCGGCGTATGAACGCGACCCGGCAGCCAGTGGATAGCCAGCACGCCGAGCGAATGGCTGGCACCACACAGCGGGACATAAAGCGTCTGGGACAGCCCCACTCCTTCGCGCCCGGTTTCAGCGGGCTTGTGACCTTGATCAAAGACACCTTGCGCCACCGCCAGCGGCGAATACACCCCTGTTTCGGGCGACTGCGATAGCCCTGCCACGTGCCCGCAAAACCCTGCGGGGTCGCAGAGTTGCCCCGCAGAGTCGGGCAACAGCAGCGCACTCGGAGCGTCAAAATTTGAGCGTACCGCCACTTCCAGCCCCGCTGCAACCGCTTCCGGGGAGCGCGCGAGCGCAAGTTGGCCCGCGAGGTCGTTCAGCGCGTGCTCCCTTTGAGCCCGCTCGTCAGCGACCAGGGCCTGGTCACGCGCGTGCGCGACCAGCCGGCTGATCAACAACCCGACCAGCAGCATCACGGTCATGGTGAAGACATGCTGTGTATTGGTGGGATTCAAGGACCAGCGCGGTGGCACAAAGATCAGGTCAAACAGGAAGACGCTGGACAACACAGCCACGACTGAAGCGGACTGACCGAAACGCAGGGCCGCGTACACCACACCCGCGAGATACACCATGATCAGATTGGCCAGATCAAAGTAGGGCGTCATCAGTGCACAGATGCCGGTGGCTACAAGGACCACGGCGAGCGCATACACCCACCCATGCCTTTGCACCGGAGCAGCCCACCTGACCAGCGGGTGAAGCATCCCCCGGGGTACCGCGATCGTGCCCGCCTTGCGGAACGCCGGGTCTGCTGAGCGATGGTCGGACATGGGCAATCGGGTGGTTAGGGACTCGCGTGGATTGTTGCATGCGAGCCGAAGCGGGCAGCGGTGCCGTCAGTCCGCCCGCCAGAAGGCCCGCGGTCGGCAAAATGCATGAAATTGAAACAGTTGGCTTAAGTAAATCAATCGTTTGATTTATGTGTTGTAATCGGGCGTATGAAGTCCACCGCACCTGACGCGCCCTCTGCCCCGGGCCGCGATACCCGCAAACAACGCTCGGATGGTGTGGAGGCCCGCGAACACCTGCTGCTTGCAGCACTGCGCCTGTTTGCTGAAAAAGGGTTTGCCAAGACATCAACCCGCGAGATCGCGCAGGCGGCCGGCGCCAACATCGCAGCCATCAGTTACTACTTTGGCGACAAGGCAGGGCTTTACCGCGCCGTGTTTACCGAGCCCCTGGGCAGCGCAAAGGACGACATTGCGCTGTACGACCAGCCTGACTTCACACTGCGGCAGTCGCTGCAGGGGTTTATCGGCAGTTTTCTCGCCCCCATGAAGCAGGGTGAGCTGGTGCAGCAGTGCTCGCGGCTTCATTACCGTGAAATGCTGGAACCCACCGGTGTGTGGGCCGAGGAAATTGACAAGGGAATCAAGCCGGCGCATGCCGCTTTGGTGGCCTTGCTCGGCCGTCATCTGGGTGTCGCGCGGGTTGACGATGATCTGCACAGGCTGGCGTTCAGCATCACAGGGCTGGCCCTGCAGATGTTTATCACCCGCGAAGTGATCGAGAGCGTACGACCCAGGTTAATCAACACACCCAAAGCCATTGACCTGTGGGCCTCGCGCCTGGTTGACTTTGCCGAAGCCATGGTTGCCGCCGAAGCCACGCGCCGCCAATCTGAATGACCCAAAACCTAGAGTTGAGCATGATCAAGAACGCGTTTTTAGCCTGCTTTGCGCCTTTGCTGCTATCAGCCTGCGCACTACAGCAGCCCCCGGCCACGGTGTCTGCGCCTGTCCCTAGCCGGTGGTTTGCGCCGCTCCCGGCAGCCACACCGGTGACCGGTTTGCCGCATCAAGGCAACTTGTCCGACCTGAGCCAATGGTGGCAGCAGCAGGGCGATCCGCTGTTGGCCGAGCTGGTTGCGGCCGCTCAGGCGGTCAGCCCCACGGTGGCGACCGCCAGGTCGCGCATCGAACAATCCCGTGCCACGCGCGTTGCAGCCGGGGCGGCCCTGCTGCCATCCCTGGACGCATCAGCCAGTGCTACTCGGGGTCGGTCGCAACCCGCGGGCGCCGCTACGGCACCCGTGGCCACCACGATGCAGGCCGGGCTGCAAACCGCCTGGGAGCTTGACTTGTTTGGCGGCCAAAGCGCGAGCCGCAACGCCGCCCAGCTTCGATATGAAGGATCGCAAGCCCAGTGGCACGACGCCAGGGTGCTGGTCGCGGCCGAAGTTGCCAACCAGTATTACAGCCTGCGCACTTGCGACAGGCTGGCGCGCGTGACGCGCTCTGACGCGGCTTCGCGCGCAGAAACCGGCCGCCTCGCCGCTCTGAGCGCCGATGCGGGTTTCACGGCGCCAGCCACCGCTTCGCTGGCCCGTGCCAGCGCCGCAGAGAGCAATGGCAGGGCGACCCAACAGGCAGCGCAATGCGAGCTCGACCTGAAGGCGCTGGTGGCCTTGACTGCTTTGCAGGAACCTTATTTGCGATCAAAACTGGCAGCTACTCCTTTCGACATTGAAAAGATTGCTCCTGTTTTTGTAGCGAGCGTGCCGGCCGAAGCCCTGGCGCAACGCCCCGACGTGTTTAATGCCGAGCGTGAAGTGGCCGCCGCAAGCGCCGATGTGGGCAGCGCCCAGGCCGAGCGCTACCCGCGCTTGAGCCTGAGCGGCTCGATCGCGGCCAATCGCGTCAGCAGCAGGGGCGTCAGCACAGACTTCAACACCTGGTCCATCGGCCCGCTCGCCCTGTCCTTGCCGCTGTTCGACGGCGGAAGGCGCGCGGCCGACGTGGATTCCGCTCAAGCGCGTTATGACGAGGCCGCTGCCGTCTACCGCGGTCGCGTGCGGCAAGCCGTACGGGAAGTCGAGGAAGCACTGATCACCCTACAGAGCACCGCTGCCCGCAGCGAAGACGCGCGGATTGCCGCAGAAGGTTATCGCGCGTCCTTTACCGGCACTGATGCGCGCTACCAGGGCGGGCTGGCCAGCCTGGTTGAACTGGAAGACGCACGCAGAACCCTGCTGGCTGCGGAAACCGCTTTGCTCTCCTTGCAACGTGAACGGGCCAGCGCCTGGGTGGCGCTGTACCGGGCCATGGGTGGCGGCTGGGCGCCCCAGCTGCAGGGCCCCGCACCCGTGAGTACCTCGGCGCGACCCTGAAGACACACGACCCCAAAGAAGCCACAAAGCGACACCCGCCCTGACTGACAAACCATCATCATGAACAAACTCAAGCTCAAACCGGTTGCTATTATTTCCATAGCTGTCATCGCAATAGCCGCGCTGGCTATTGCCTTCTTTTCTTCAAAACCAGAGGAAAAAGCCGAGGTGGCAGCGCCCAAACCCGCCCTTACGGTGACGGTCGCCCAGCCCGCGCAGGCAAGTCTGCCCATCAACCTCAGCGCCAACGGCAACGTCGTGGCCTGGCAGGAGGCCGTGATTGGCTCCGAGTCCAATGGCCTGCGACTGACGCAAGTGCTCGTGAATGTGGGCGACTCGGTCAAGGCGGGGCAGGTTCTGGCGCGGTTTTCAGGCGATAGCGTGCAGGCCGATGTAGCGCAGGCGCGCGCCAGTCTCGTCGAGGCGCAAGCCACCGCCGCAGACGCAGCTGGCAATGCCGCCCGCGCCCGCACACTGCAAAATTCCGGCGCGCTCAGCACGCAGCAGATCAACCAGTACAACACCACCGAGCAAACGGCCAAGGCGCGTGTGGCTGCGGCACAAGCCGTGCTGGACGCCCAGCAGCTGCGCGGCAACAACACCACCGTGCGCGCGCCAGACAGCGGGATTATTTCCGCGCGCAATGCAACCGTGGGCGCCGTGGTTGGCAGCGGCACCGAACTGTTTCGCCTGATCCGCGGCGGACGGCTCGAATGGCGCGCTGAAGTGACCAGCGACGAAATCAGCCGCGTCAAGCCGGGTGCTGCAGCGACGGTGACAGCCGCCAGCGGGGCACAGGTCAAAGGCACGGTACGCACAGTTGCCCCGACGGTCGATCCGCTGACCCGCAACGCACTGGTCTATGTGGACCTGCCACGCAACCCGGGCGTGAAGTCAGGCATGTTTGCCAAAGGAGAGTTTGAACTGGGCACCAGCGCCGCGCTGACCCTCCCGCAGCAGGCGCTGGTTTTACGCGACGGTTTCACCTATGCCATGCGCATCGATGCCAGCAACAAGGTCACGCAGGTCAAGCTGCAAACCGGTCGGCGCATCGGCGACGCGGTAGAGATTCTTCAAGGTGCGCAGGCTGGTGAACGCTACGTGGCCAGCGGTGCGGCGTTTCTGGCTGACGGTGACACAGTACAAGTGGCCGCCACTGCTGCTCTTCCTGCAAGTGCAGCCAGCGCACCCAGCACTGCCCCTTCTGCGCAAGCAGCTGCGAAATAAATGGCGATTTGCCGGAGTAAAGCATGAACGTTTCCGCCTGGTGCATTCGCAACCCCATCCCCGCCATCATGTTCTTTGTGATGCTGTGCTTTGCCGGCCTGCTGAGCTATCAGAGCATGAAGGTACAGAACTTTCCCGATCTGGATGTTCCCAACATCGTGATCTCAGCCAGCCTGCCCGGCGCGTCGCCAGCGCAACTGGAAACAGACGTCGCCCGCAAGCTGGAAAACGCCATCGCTTCGCTGCAGGGCCTTAAAAACATCTACACCAAGGTGCAGGATGGCGCAGTCACCATCACGGCCGAGTTCCGCCTTGAAAAAGCCACGCAGGAAGCCTTGGACGAAGTGCGCTCTGCAGTGCAGCAAGTGCGGGCCGATCTTCCTGCCGACGTGCGCGACCCAGTCGTCAACAAGATCAATCTCGCCTCGTCCCCGGTCCTTGCCTACACCATCCGCAGCAAAGCGATGGACGATGAAGCCATCTCCTGGTTTGTCGACGACACGCTGACCCGCCGTCTGCTGGCCGTGCCCGGCGTAGGCGCCGTCACCCGGGTGGGCGGCGTTAACCGCGAAGTACGTATTGCGCTGGACACCGCCAAAATGGCATCTCTTGGCGTGAGTGCTTCCACCATCTCGCGCCAGCTCAGTCAGGTGCAAATGGATACCGCCGGTGGCCGCACCGAGCTGGGTAGCAGCGAGCAGCCCGTGCGCACACTGGCCACCGTCAAATCCGCTGCCGAACTTGCTCGGCTGGAGCTGTCGGTCGGTGAAGGTCGCAAGATCCGCCTGGGTCAGGTTGCTGACGTGCAGGACACCATTGCCGAGCAACGCTCAACCGCCTTGCTCAATGGTGTACCAGTGGTCGGGTTTGAAGTGGCGCGTAGCAAAGGCGCCAGCGAGGTGGAAGCTGGACGCGGCGTGCGTGTGGCATTAAAGGCCTTGCAGGCCAGCAACCCCGACATCGAACTCACAGAAGCCTTTGACTTTGTGACCCCGGTGGAAGAAGAGTACAGCGCCTCGCTGACCCTGCTGATTGAGGGCGGCCTGCTGGCGGTGCTGGTGGTCTGGCTATTCCTGCGTGACTGGCGGGCAACCTTTGTGTCTGCAGTAGCTTTGCCGCTGTCGGTGATCCCCGCCTTTATTGGCATGCACTACCTGGGCTTTTCCATCAACATCGTGACGCTGCTGGCGCTGAGTCTGGTGATTGGTATTTTGGTGGACGACGCGATTGTGGAAGTGGAAAACATCGTGCGCCACCTGCGCATGGGTAAGGCACCCTATCAGGCGGCCATGGAAGCCGCCGATGAGATTGGCCTGGCGGTGATTGCCACCACCTTCACACTGATTGCGGTGTTTTTGCCAACCGCATTCATGAGCGGTATTGCCGGCAAATTTTTCAAACAGTTTGGCTGGACGGCTGCGCTGGCCGTGTTTGCCTCGCTGGTGGTGGCGCGGATGCTGACGCCCATGATGGCGGCCTACATTCTCAAGCCCATCGTCAACTATGTTGAAAAAGACGGCCCCGTGATGCGCTGGTACATGCGCACCAGCGACTGGTGCATCAAACACCGCTTGATCACCAGCCTTGCAGCGGGCGCGTTTTTTGTCGGCTCGATCATGCTGATTCCCTTGCTGCCAACGGGTTTCATTCCACCCGATGACAACTCCCAGACACAGGTCTATCTGGAGTTGCCACCCGGCACACGGCTGAACGAAACCAAGGCGGCCGCCGAGCTCGCACGCGGTTTGATTGCGGCTGTGCCAAACGTCAAAAGTATTTACACCACTATTGGCGGCGGTGCAGCTGGTTCAGACCCATTTGCGCCCGGCGGCGCTGCAGAAACACGCAAGGCCACCCTCACGATTCTGCTCACCGAGCGTGGTGAACGGCCACGCAAGCAAGGCATCGAGAACGACATCCGTGCGGCGCTCAAAAACCTGCCCGGCGTTCGCAGCAAAGTGGGCCTTGGCGGCTCCGGCGAAAAATACATCCTGGCCTTAACTGGAGAAGATCCCGTGGCCCTGGCGGGCGCCGCAGCGGCGCTTGAGAAAGACCTGCGCACCATTCCGGGCCTTGGTTCGGTGGCATCCAGCGCAGCACTGGTCCGGCCCGAAGTGACCGTGCGTCCGGACTTTGCGCGCATGGCGGATATGGGTGTCACGAGTGCTGCGATTGGCGAAACACTTCGCATCGCCACCGTGGGCGACTACAACGCAGCGCTGCCCAAACTCAACCTCTCACAGCGGCAAGTTCCCATCGTCGTTCGTCTAACGGACGATGCCAAGTCCGACCTGTCCAGCCTGGAGCGCTTGATGGTGCCGAGCACCAAGCCGGGTGTCGGACCGGTCATGCTGGGCCAAGTTGCGAAGGTGGAACTGGCTGGCGGACCAGCCGTGATTGACCGCTTCAACCGCTCGCGCAATGTGCAGTTTGAGGTAGAGCTTTCTGGGGCAGCGCTCGGTGATGTGACGGCGGCGGTTGAAAAGCTGCCGGCCATCGTGAACCTGCCCGCCGGGGTAAAACAGGTGGTGATCGGTGACGCCGAAGTGATGGGCGAGCTGTTTGCCAGCTTCGGCCTGGCGATGCTGACCGGCGTGCTGTGTATTTATATCGTGCTGGTGCTGCTGTTCAAAAACTTCCTGCACCCGGTGACCATTCTGGCGGCGCTGCCCCTGTCTTTGGGCGGCGCTTTTGTCGGTCTGCTGATTGCGGACAAAAGTTTTTCCATGCCGTCGCTGATCGGTCTGATCATGCTGATGGGTGTGGCGACCAAAAATTCGATCTTGCTGGTCGAATACGCGATCGAAGCCAGACGCGGCCGTGCGGCCACCGACAGCCAGCCCGAACAAGCACCGATGTCGCGCATGGAGGCCTTGCTGGATGCGTGCCACAAGCGGGCCAGGCCCATTGTCATGACCACCATTGCCATGGGCGCCGGCATGATGCCGATTGCACTGGGTTGGGGCTCTGCGGACAGCAGTTTCCGGGCACCCATGGCGGTGGCGGTCATCGGCGGGTTGATTACTTCCACCTTTTTGAGCCTGCTGGTTATCCCCGCAGTGTTTACCTATGTGGATGACCTGGGCCAGTGGTTTGGACGCATGACACGCAAGCTGCGCGGCAAGCCGGCCATCACACAGTCCGAGGTGCTTGGTCCGAACGAATCCGCGCCTTTGCTAGCAAAATAATAGCAAAGTATTCCCGTGAAATAAGGGCAAGTGGCAGATTTGCTCTGCAACGTCAGCCGAGGGGCTGCTTCCAGCCTCTCGGCCCCCGGCACTTAGCTCGTTCGGATTTTTTCCACCAGGGCGCTTGTCGAGTAACCGTCGACAAAAGGGATGGCAAGCGCGGTTCCGCCATAAGCCTGCACCACGGCGGTCTCGGCCAGCTTGTCCATGTCGTAGTCCCCACCCTTGACCAACACATCAGGCCTCAGCTCGGTGATGAGCTCCAGGGGCGTGTTGTCGTCAAACCAGGTGACCAGGCTGACTGACTCCAGCGCAGCGAGCAAAACGGCCCGGTCTTGTTCGTTGTTGAGCGGCCTGTCCGGGCCTTTGCCCAGCCTTCTGGCGGAGGCGTCTGTGTTCAGCGCTACAACCAGGCTGCCGCCCAGCGCACGCGCTTTGGCAAGGTAGGTCACATGCCCGCGGTGCAAGACGTCAAACACGCCGTTCGTAAAAACAACGGGCTTTTCCAGCGCGGCAACGGCCCGCGCTGCTGCGTCACGGGATACGATTTTCTGTGCGAAATACGGGGCTTGCGGTGATGAGGCGGCGCTGTTCATCGCGCCACTTTAACGGAAGGCGACAGCGACCATCTCAACGAGCAGGCCGCCATCAAGTTGCGCGCCAATCACCGCACGTTGCGGCCATGCGGCTTCGTCGTCGCCAATCCACTTTCGCCACGCCAGGTCCAGCTGCTTCTTGTATTGCAGATGGCTCAGGAAAATCTGCACGCTGAGCAGGTTGGTACGGGACGCGCCCACATGCGCCAGATGCTGATCCAGCATCTGCAGGGTCTGGGCAAGCTGACCGGCAAAGTCAGCTTGCGCATCAGTGGCGTTGGCCACTGCAAACACCTGTGCGCCGCGCGCAACCACCCGGCTTCGCCCACCCGAGGAGCTGGGCCAGCGGATGTCCGGCATCAGGTGCTGGTTGGGGCTGGCTTGGCAGCAATGGAAGCTGCGATTTCCTTGCCAAGCTCCTTGCGGTAGCGGTTGAGTTCCTGCACGCTCTTGAAGCTCTGGTTCATGAGCAAACTCATGTTGTGCAGAATGCGCTCGACAACCTTGCCTTCCCACACCGCATCAAAGTTGATCTGCTTGTCGAGCCAGTGCTCCAGCCACTCCGGATTGGGCAGGCGCGACTGAATGGTGTCGCGGGGAAACAGGTCTTTGTTCACATGCAGATTGGTGGGGTGCAGCGCCTGCGCGGTGCGGCGCGCGCTGGCCATGAGCACACCTACCTTGGTGAAAGCGGCTTTTGCATCATTGCCAAAGTTGTTGATGGCGCGCTTCATGTAGCGCAGGTACGCGCCGCCGTGACGAGCCTCGTCCTGGCTGAGCTGGGTGTAAATCTGTTTGATGACCGGCTCGGTATGCCACTCGCTCGCGCGGCGGTACCAGTGGTTCAGCCGTATCTCGCCGCAGAAATGCAGCATCAATGTCTCCAGCGCGGGCGCCGGCTCGAACTCGAAACGTACCTCGTGCAACTCTTTCTCCGTGGGAACCAGATCGGGCCGAAAGCGCTTGAGGTATTCCATGAGAACCAGCGAATGCTTCTGTTCTTCAAAAAACCAGATCGACATGAAGGCCGAAAAATCGCTGTCATCCCGGTTGTCGCGCAGAAACATTTCTGTAGCTGGCAGTGCCGACCATTCAGTGATGGCGTTCATCTTGATGGTCTGCGCCTGCTCGTCAGTCAACTTGGAGGCGTCGAAACTGGCCCATGGAATGTCTTTGTCCATGTCCCAGCGGACTGACTCAAGCTGCTTGAAAAGTTCTGGGTAAAGCATAGTGTTCCTTGCACGGCATATGCCGACTTAAATGCAACTCAATTTTAGAGGCTGAATATGACAAATTGTTCAAGGCCGTCTTTTGCGCCATTTTCATGGAGGTTAAAAGCTTTTCCGGCACGTTCTGTCCTTCGATATCTCTTTCTACCCGATTTTCCCCGGGCGGGGAAGCGGATGAAGCGCCACATATGGGCGCCAGGGTGTCTTGAATCCAAAGCTACGGGCTCCGCGTATTTTCTGAACAGATCCTTCCTCAATTTTTCGCGGGAAAAGCACCTCATGATCAGCCTGCTGTTCAAGCCCCTCTTAATGGCTACGCTCCTGACGCTCGCCCTGCCTCCTGCGTTGGCCCAGACAGGGGCGACCAACTCCGCCGTCGCCCCGGCCGCATCCGGCTGCACCCCCCTGCTACAGCACACCTTTTTGCGGCTGCAGGACGAAAAGCCCCAGTCGCTGTGCCAATACCAGGGCAAGGTCCTGGTGGTCGTCAACACGGCCAGCTTTTGCGGTTTCACCTCGCAATACGAAGGGCTGGAGGCTTTGTATGCCCGCTACAAAGACAAGGGTCTGGTTGTGTTGGGCTTTCCGTCCAATGACTTTTCACAGGAGACCGGCAGCAACAAGGAAATCGCCGACTTTTGCCAAAACACCTTCGGCGTGAAGTTTCCGATGTTCGCCAAGTCCGGCGTGACCGGCAAAACAGCCAATCCGCTGTTTCAGCAGCTCGCAGACCGCACCGGTAGCCGTCCGCGCTGGAACTTTCACAAGTATGTGGTGGCCCGGGACGGCCAGACAGTCAGGAGCTTCAACACCACTGTGGATCCCAAAGACCCCATGTTTTTGGCGGACATAGAAAAGAAACTGCTAGCCAAATAATTACTCTTCAGTAATAATGCGACCACTCGGTTTTTATTTCTTCAATTTCCAAGATCACCACTTTTTACTCAACCATGCGCTCCGTCTTCTTAACAAATCTTTACCAGCGCAATGAAGCGCGGGCGGGGAACTGTGGACGGCGCAATTCACTCGTATCCCTGCTGGTGAAAGGTTTCACACCTTTTTCCGGCAACCTTTTTTTGTTGCGAAGTCTTCGGGTCCCTTGTGGACCGGATGCAATCCCGGGGCGGTTCTCCTCCTCCTCCCTCCCTCCCTTGTTCGCGCCGGGGCGCTTCGCAGCATTTTTGTCTTCAGGCCGCTGAGATGGCCGCGTCCATCCCGCCATCTCACCGCCGGCCCAAAGTCGCCGTCGTCGGCTCCGGCATCTCCGGACTGGCGGTGGCGCATGCCCTGAAGGGCCGGGCTGACATCACGCTTTTTGAAGCGGGCAGCTACTTCGGCGGCCACACTCATACTGTCGATATCACCTTGCCCACAGCGCAAGGCCCCAGGACCCACGGCGTAGACACCGGCTTTCTGGTTTTCAATGAACGCACCTATCCACACCTGATCAAGCTCTTTGCAGAGCTGGACGTCAAGACGGTGCCGACCGACATGTCGTTTTCGGTCAAGGTTCCGCGTGCGCAGGGTGGCACGGCTCTGGAGTGGAGCGGATCCAGCCTCAACACCGTGTTTGCCCAGCGGCGCAACCTTCTGAACTGGAAATTTCTGCGCATGCTGCGCGATATCGTCCGTTTCAACCGCCTGGCCACCGCCATTGCCGAGAGCCAGACCGAGGCCAGCATGATGCAGCCGCTGGGCGAGTTTTTGAGCGCCAGCCGGTTTTCAGATGAGTTCCGCGACTGGTATTTTCTCCCCATGCTGGGCTGCATCTGGTCCTGCCCGACGGACCAGATGCTGCAGTTCCCCGTGGCCACGATGATCCGGTTTTGCCATAACCACGGACTCATTCAGGTTGCCAACCGGCCACGCTGGTGGACCGTGACGGGCGGCGCCAAACACTACGTTGACAAAATCATTGCCGGCATCACTGACAAACGACTGAACACACCGGTGCGCGCAATCGAGCGGGATGAAAACACAGCCGCTGGCGGCGTGCGGATCACTCTGGATACAGGGGTTGAGCGCTTTGACAAAGTGGTCCTGGCGACCCACTCGGACCAGTCGCTGGCCTTGCTGAACAATGCCAGCGATACCGAGCGCGCGGTACTGGGCGCCATCAGTTATCAGCCCAACCGGGCCGTACTGCACACCGATGCTTCTGTGCTTCCTGCCAACAAACTCGCCTGGGCTGCCTGGAACTATGAACGTGCGCAGGACGGCCGCCAGGAAGCCAATCAGGTTTGCCTGCACTACCTGCTCAACATGCTGCAGCCGCTGCCGTTTGGGCAACCCGTGATCGTATCGCTGAATCCGGTGCACCCCATCGCAGCGCAACACATCATCGGTGAGTTTGACTACGCACACCCTGTATTCGACGGGGCCGCGATTCGTGCGCAAAAAGATGTGGGCGGGCTGCAAGGCCAGCAAAACAGCTACTTCTGTGGCGCCTGGACAGGTTATGGCTTCCATGAAGACGGCCTCAAATCCGGCCTGCGCGTCGCGCAGCAGTTGCTGCAAGACTTTGCGGGAGCTAGCCGATGACCGCCGCAAATCCTGTCGCGCCGTCCCCACTTCTGGGTTTCGGTCAGGTGCGGCACACGCGGCTCAAGCCGGCGCGCAACGCCTTCAGCTACCCCACTTACTTCTTGATGCTGCCCCTGCGCAGCATGCGGCTGCACGGCAGCGGCATGCTGGCGCACAACCGTCGCAGCGCACTGAGTTTTTACGACTGCGACCATGGCGACGGCCGCGCCGACTGTGTGAGCTGGCTGGACGAGTTGTTGCTCCGTGAAGGCGTGGAGGATGCCAGCGGCGAAATCTGGCTGCACACCTACCCCCGCGTGCTGGGCTACACCTTCAAGCCGGTGAGCTTCTGGTATTGCCACAACACAGAAGGCGATCTGCGCGCCATCGTGGTTGAGGTCAACAACACCTTTGGCGAGCGCCATTGCTACCTGCTCGACCGGCCGCACTACGGCCAGGAGCTGAAAGCAGACAAGGTCTTTCATGTGTCTCCCTTTTGCACACTGGAAGGAAACTACCGCTTTCGCTTCATGCACATTGACAACGACGGCTTGAAGAAAACCGTGGCGCGGATTGACTATGACGACGCCACCGGTCCGCTGCTGGAAACCAGTGTCAGTGGCACGCTGGAAGCCGTTACCACCGCAAGCCTGCGCAAAGCTTTGTGGCGCCACCCGGCCATGACCTTCGGCGTTGTGGCACGCATTCACTGGCAAGCCTTCAAGTTGTGGCGCATGCGTGTGCCACTGATCAGCAAACCCAAAACCCCCGACACCTTTGTCACACGATGAACACAGCCACCAACTCCTCCGCCACTGCCGCTTCGCGTGTTTCATCGACCCTGGCGTCGCTTTCACTGCCAGGCGGCACGCCCGCAGCCGCGCGAACGGTTCTTCAGCTTCTCACGCGCCTCAAGCACGGCACCCTGCATGTGCAGTTGCCCGACGGTTCGATTCAGCACTTTGGTTCGGGCAAAGCACCAACGGCCAGCTTGCGGCTGCACAACTGGAATGTCTGCAGCGCATCACTGAAATCGGGTGACATCGGTTTCGCCGAAAGTTACATCGCCGGCGACTGGAGCACACACCACCTGAGTGATTTGCTAAGCGTGCTGATCGTCAATCGCAAGGAAGTCGAAGACGTTATCTACGGCACCTGGCTGGGCCGTTTTGCCTATCGCATCAAACACCTGCTTAACCGCAATACCAAAACAAACAGCAAGAAAAACATTCACGCCCACTACGACCTCGGCAATGCTTTTTATGAGCTGTGGCTGGACGGCACCATGAACTACTCGTCCGGCATCTTCGCCTCGCCCGAGACCTCGATGAAAGACGCCCAGCATGCCAAAGTGCGCCGCGCGCTCGAACAGGCAGGGGTCAAGGCCGGAGATCGGGTACTGGAGATCGGCTGCGGTTGGGGCGCACTGGCGGAAATGGCGGCAACGGAGTTTGACGCATCCATCGTCGGCGTGACGCTCAGCAGCGAACAACTGGCCTGGGCCAACGCGCGCATGGCCCGACTGAACGTGGCCGGGAAAGCTGATCTGCGTTTGCAGGACTACCGTGATATCGGCAAGGCGGGAAGCGATGAGACTTTTGACGCCATATGCTCCATTGAGATGGTCGAAGCCGTCGGCCGTGAGTACTGGCCCGAATATTTTCAGACGGTTGCCCGTTTGCTCAAGCCCGGGGGCCGCGCCTGCATTCAGAGCATCGTGATCGCCGACGATTTGTTTGAGCGTTATGTCTCGTCTACTGACTTCATTCAGCAATATATTTTTCCGGGGGGCTGCCTGCCAAGTCCCACGGAGTTTCGCGCCCAGGCGCGCGCCGCAGGGCTGGAAGTGATCGACGAGTTTTCGTTTGGCCAGGACTACGCCCGCACGCTTGTTTTGTGGCGCGAAGAGTTCATGGCACAAGAATCACGGGTGCTCCAACTCGGGTTTGATAAAAGGTTCATCCGCATATGGGAGTTCTATCTGGCCTACTGCGAAGCAGCGTTTGCCCAGGCCAATACCGACGTGGTGCAGTACACGCTGCGAAAAATATGACCGGCGGCCTGCTGCTCGCGCTGACGCTGGTCCTGGGCGTCGGTGCCGCCGCGCCAGCTGCAGCGCAAACAGCCTCCGAAGCCACGGCGGGCAGCCCCAAGCCACCCGAGTTGTTTGACGCCCTGCCGCAAGGCCGGCTGCTGGGCGGTGGGCGCCTGCGTGTATTTGGCTTTCAGATCTATGACGCACGACTGTGGGCAGGACCGGGATTTCGGGTGGAGAACTTCGCCAATCAGGCGCTGGCGCTGGAGCTGAGCTACCTGCGCGCTTTTGAAGGCCAGGCGATCGCCGAACGATCGATCACTGAAATGCGTCGCACCGCCCCGGTCAGCGACGACCTCGCAGCCCAGTGGCTGGCCGCGTTGCGCGGGGTGCTGCCCGATGTCAAAAAAGGTGATCGCATCATGGGTGTCCACCGACCCGGGGTGGGTGCGTCCTTCTGGATGAATGGCAAACCAATGGGCGATATCCGCGACGCGGAGTTTGCGAAACGCTTCTTCGGCATCTGGCTGGCGCCCGGCACCTCTGAGCCCGGCCTTCGCAACGCGCTGGTGACCGGAGCGGGTACGTGAGCTCTGCCACCGCCACGGGCGCCTTTGGCACCCGCAATGGTCTGGCCTACGGCATGCTGGGCCTGCCGCTGGCTTTTGTGGCACTGCCACTGTATGTGATTTTGCCGAACCACTACGCCCGTGAATTTGGTGTGCCGCTGGCCACGCTGGGGGCGGTGTTGCTGGGCGCGCGCCTGTTTGATGCCCTGATCGATCCCCTGCTGGGACGCCTGAGCGATCGCCTGTTTGCACGCTCGGCCAAGGCGGTGCTGGGCTTGGGCGCCATCGCCGCGCTGGTTCTGGCGCTGGGGTTTGCGCTGCTGTTTTTTCCGCTGGTGAGCGCACCGTCGGCGCTGGTGGTCTGGGCCAGCCTGATGTTGATGCTGACCTATGCCGGTTACAGCGCGCTCAGCGTTTCGCACCAGTCCTGGGGCGCAATGCTGGGCGGGGACGAGCGTCAGCGCAGCCGCATCGTGGCCTGGCGCGAGGGGCTCGGTCTGGTCGGCGTGGTGCTTGCGTCGATCACACCTGTCGTCTTCGGCCTGCCGGCCAGCACCGCACTGTTTTTTGTGGCCCTGGCAGTCGGCTGGCTGGCATGGGCGCACGCCGTCCGGCCGCTAGCCCGTCCGGTGGCCGTCGGCCGTCAGGTGGCAACGTCGATCTGGATGCCGTTTCGCCAGCAGGGCTTTCGCCGTCTGCTGGTGGTCTTCCTGCTCAACGGTACGGCGAGCGCGGTGCCGGCGACGCTGGTGCTGTTTTTCATCCAGGACCGCCTGCAGGCGCCGTCCAGCCAGGAGCCGCTGTTTCTGGGCAGCTATTTTGTGAGCGCGGCACTGTCGATTCCGCTATGGCTGGCGCTGGTCAAACGTATCGGGCTCGCGCCCACCTGGCTGCTGGGCATGCTGCTCGCGATTGCCACATTTGGCTGGGCCACGCAAATAGCAGCCGGGGACACGGCGGGTTTTGTGATCGTGTGCGCGCTGTCCGGCATTGCATTGGGCACTGACCTCGCGCTACCCGGCGCCCTGCTGGCCGGCGTGATCCAGGCGAACGGGCAATCAGGCCAATCGGAAGGCGCGTACTTTGGCTGGTGGAACTTTGCCATCAAGCTCAACCTGGCATTGGCAGCCGGGTTGGCGTTGCCGCTGCTCGGTGTTTTTGGTTACGCGCCCGGGGCCCGGGATGCCCAAGCGCTGAACGCCTTGCTGGTGGCTTATTGCGTGTTGCCCTGTCTGCTCAAGCTCGCAGCCGCAGCCTGTCTTTATTTTTTTGTCATCAAACATCCTCAAGGCCTTACCCCATGAATCAAACAAGTTTTGGCTGGCGTCAAGCCGCAGCTGCCCTTATTGCATCCTTGACGCTGCTTATTGCCGGCTGTGCTGGCCCTCAAATCAACGACTACGCCGCAGAAAAGCCAGTGCTCGATCTGCGCCAGTATTTCAATGGCACGGTGGATGCCTATGGCGTCTTCACCGACAGATCCGGCAAGGTGGTCAAGCGTTTCACGGTGGTCATGACCTGCAGCTGGCAAGGCAAGCCCGGCGAAGAAGTTGGCGTGCTGGACGAAGTCTTCACCTACTCCGATGGGACCAAAGACAGGCGCGTCTGGACCCTCAAGCGCGGTCCTGGTGGCAGCTACGTGGGCACGGCTGCTGACGTGGTGGGCGAAGCCAAGGGGCAGGAGAGTGGCAATGCATTCCGCTGGGGCTACACGCTGCAACTGCCGGTGGACGGAAAGATTGTCGAAGTGCAGTTTGACGACTGGATGTACCTGATAGACGACAGGGTGATGCTGAACAAGGCAGAGATGAGCAAGTTCGGCATCAAGCTCGGTGAAGTTACCTTGTCTTTTGTGAAGCGCTGACACGCTCCACAGGCCGCAACTTCAAGCAAAAACAGCACTTTGCCCTTTATCCACGGGCGCAGTTAGCTATCATTTTTATAACAAGCTCCTGTATGTCTTACAACCCTCCCATGAACGACTGGCACGGCAAAACCGTGTGGCTGGTTGGCGCATCCAGCGGCATTGGTCTGGCCACGGCCCACCTGCTGCACACGCGCGGCGCCCGGGTCGTGGTCTCGGCCCGAAACGCCCAGGCACTGAAGGAGTTTGCAGACACCCATGCCGGCGCGGTGGTGGTGCCACTGGATGCGACCGACCCCGCCGCCGTCCAGCTGGCTGCGCAAGAGGTGCTGGGCAGTGGCTCGCTGGACGTGCTGATGTACTGCGCGGGCTACTACAAGGAACAACGCGCCACTGCATTTGATCTTGATGAAATGCTCAGGCATCAGCAGGTGAACTACACGGGTGCGCTCTACTTGCTGGACGCGGTGCTACCTGCCATGATCCAACGCGGCAGCGGCCACATCAGCCTGATCAGCAGCGTCGCCGGCTATCGGGGCTTGCCGAAAAGCCTGGCTTACGGGCCCACCAAGGCGGCGTTGATTAATCTGGCCGAAACCATGTACGTGGACCTGCAGGCGAGCGGCGTGGGGGTCAGTTTGATCAACCCGGGTTTTGTTGAAACACCGCTCACAGCGCAGAATCAGTTTGATATGCCCGCCCTGATCACCCCCGCAAAGGCCGCTTCAGAAATTCTCGCCGGTTGGGCAAAGGGCGAGTTTGAAATTCACTTTCCCAAACGTTTCACGCGCTGGATGAAAACGCTGCGCCTCTTGCCCTACGCGCTGTATTTCCCCGCCGTCAAAAAATTCACCGGGCTGTAAAACACGCATGAATTCCGTCATCGACAAGCTGGTGCCTTTTTTTGAAGGCATGCGTCCTGAAAGTATTGCCCGCCTGGGCGAGTTTTACGCGCCCGATCTTTACTTCAAGGACCCTTTTAATGAGGTGCGTGGCGTGGTTCCTTTGCAGCGCATCTTTAGCCACATGTACGAAACGCTGGACCAGCCCCGCTTCGTGGTCACCGGGCGGGTGGAAGAAGGAAACCAGTGCTTCCTCACCTGGGACTTTGAATTTCGTTTCAAAAACAGCGGCAAGGCGCCTTTGCAAACGATTCGCGGCTGCTCGCATCTCAAGATCAATGACGCCGGCTTGATCGACTTCCACCGCGATTACTGGGATGCAGCTGAAGAGCTGTACGAAAAGCTGCCAATAATTGGCAGCTTGATGCGCTGGCTTCGCAGAAAAATCAGCGCGGAGACCTGAGAGGTCTCAGGCTGGCCGGGTATCCATGAAGCTGGGGCGCTGGCTCAGCTTTTCAAAAAGCCGTGCCAGGTTGGGATGGTCGGCCCGCCAGTCAATCTGGGGGAAGCGGAAATCCAGATAGCCCAGCGCACAACCGACGGCGATGTCGGACAGGCTCAGGTGGATGCCGCTGCAAAAAGGTTTTTCGGCCAGCCCGGTGCTCATGGCCGCTATGGTTCCGTTGATCTTGTCCAGCTGACGGTCAATCCAGACCTGACTGCGCTGTTTGTCGGTGCGCCCGGTCCAGGTGGCTTCAAGACGGGCCAGGATGGCCGCGTCGAGCAAACCATCAGCCAGTGCTTCCCAGGTTTTCACCTCAGCCCGCTCGCGACCCTGCACCGGGATCAGTTTGCCCACAGGGGATAACGTGTCCAGGTACTCAACAATCACGCGCGAGTCAAAAACCGCCTCTTCAGAGCCATTTGAGCCTTCCATCACCAGGCAGGGCACTTTGCCGAGCGGGTTGGACTCGCCTATGGTGGTACCGGCCGCCCAGACATCTTCCAGTACGAACTGATAGTCGAGCTTTTTTTCCGCCATCACAACGCGCACTTTGCGTACAAAAGGGCTGGCGCTGGATCCAATGAGTTTCATAGATGAGTTTTTTGTCGTGAGCCGAAGTCCATTGCATTCTATCGAGGAAGGCGCGCTGCAGCCGCTCACTGCAGGAAAGTGGCGCGTAACAAACACCGGGACGCCGGAACTGGCCGCCTACAATTGACCCCATGACCCCTTCCAGCAGCTTTACCCTCACCGCCCTGTCCCCTCTGGATGGCCGTTATGCCGCCAAACTCGCCGCCTTGCGCCCTCTTATGTCGGAACTCGGCTACATGCACCGGCGCGTGCAGGTGGAAGTGGTGTGGTTTATTGCGTTGTCTGACGCAGGGTTTGCGGAATTCAAGCCCCTCAGCCCCGGAGCACGTACTTACTTGCTCGGTTTGACCAAACATTTCTCTGAAGCGGACGCCGCAGCCATCAAGGAAATCGAAAAAACCACCAACCATGATGTCAAGGCGGTGGAGTACTGGATCAAGTCCAAATTTGAAGCCAGGCCTGAACTGCAGGCGGCGGCCGAGTTTGTGCACTTTGCCTGCACCAGTGAAGACATCAACAACACCAGCCACGCCCTGCAACTCAAAAGCAGCCGCGACCAGGTTTTGCTGCCCACGCTGGACAAAGTGATTGCCCAGCTGCGTGAGATGGCTCACCGCTTTGCCGACCAGCCCATGCTTAGCCGCACCCACGGCCAGACCGCCAGCCCCACAACCGTGGGCAAGGAAATCGCCAACGTGGTGGCGCGCCTGGACGTCGCCCGGGAGCGAATCGCGGCCGTGAAGCTGATGGCCAAAATGAACGGCGCGGTGGGCAATTACAACGCGCACCTCTCAGCCTGGCCAGACTTCGACTGGGAGGCCCTGAGCCGGCGAGTCATCGAGTCGCCAGAACCGCTGGGCCTGGGCTTGACCTTCCAGCCCTACAGCATCCAGATCGAGCCGCATGACTACATGGCTGAGCTGTTTGACGCGGTGGCACGCGCCAACACCATCCTCATCGACTTTTCGCGTGATGTCTGGGGGTATGTCAGCGTTGGCTACTTCAAGCAGCGCCTCAAAGCCGGTGAAATTGGCTCCAGCACCATGCCGCACAAGGTCAATCCGATTGATTTTGAAAATGCCGAGGGCAACCTGGGCTTGGCTAATGCATTGCTGCGCCACCTGAGTGAAAAACTGCCGATCAGCCGTTGGCAACGCGATTTGACCGACAGCACCGTCCTGCGCAACATGGGCGTGGCTTTTGGCTATGCCGTGCTGGCTTACACCTCGCTGGGTACGGGCCTGGGCAAGCTGGAGCTCAACCAGGAGGCTCTGGATGATGACCTGAACGCATCATGGGAAGTGCTGGCCGAGCCGATCCAGACCGTGATGCGGCGGTACGGTGTGCAGGGCGCTTACGAAAAACTCAAGGAAGTCACGCGTGGCAAAACCGTGACAGCCGAGGCGCTGCACGGACTGATCCGCTCGCTGGAGATTCCGGAAGCTGAGAAGCAACGCCTGCTGGACATGACACCGGCCACCTACGTGGGCAAGGCAGCAGAGCTGGCCAAACGAATCTAAAGCCCCCACGGTCGCTCACTGCGTGTAGCTCCCTGCCCCCCGAGGGGGCCGCTGCGCCTGCGGCCCGGCGAAGCCGGTTCCGCGGCCCCGGCTGGGCTGAAGACATCCCGCGTATTCCGTTCGTCCTCAGTTTTGCGATTTTAGGGAAGCACTGGCATGTCGCCGCCGCATTGCCAGCACTGCTCAAACCCACCTTCAACGGTTTCCCCGCAACTGCAGACCCAGTGCCGCTGCGGCGGGTTTTGCAAACTGTGCAGCAAAGCCTCGGCACGGGGTTTTTCATCATCGTGCGCCAGCCAGACTTCTGGCTGGCACTGGTCTGGCGGCAACTCGCCTGCCACGCTACCCAGAAAATACCGTTGCACACTGGCAGAAAAGCCTGCTTGCTGCAAAGCATCGGCCCACAATGAGGCAATGGCAATGTTGGGGGCGCGTGCGAGGCGAAGCATGCGGCCAGTTTACTCCTGAATCTATAGCTAACTGCGCCCGTGGAATAAGGGCCAAAGGCTAAAAAGACCGTTAACTGACTTTATGGGACTCCACCGGCACATCCTTGTTCTCAAGCGCCCGGTCAGCGTACCGGCCAAAACGCCAGGCCGTGGCTTCCTGTGTGATGCGCCGCCAGGTGCTGCGCTTTTCGACGGGACCCAGTTCGGGCCAGTGCTGCACTTCGTCGAAGGTGCGGCCACATCCCTTGCAAACATCGTCACCCTGGCTGGTCGAACAAATGGCGATGCAAGGGGTGTCGGCGGTTGAGTCGTACCAGACGCGCCAGGCTGCCATCGCCGGTGCCGGAAAGCCCGCTTCGTCTGCTTCCTCCTCATGGTAGAAAACCAGCAAGGCGTAGACCTCTGCCAGCGCACGCAGTTCCGGCGCCAGGGTGACGCCATCAGGTGAAGGCTTTTTCTCGCGCCAGTAGTTAATGGCCGCTTCGATGTCGGTGATGTGAATGGCTGGCATGAGGTGTGAAAGGGGGACGCTAAATTATCGATGAGCGGCCGAACCGGAAGCATCCTCGGGCCTAATTGGGGCGCTCCCCGATACGACTGAAGGAATACCGGTCAGCTAGAATACCCACACGAAGGGGAGTAACTCCCTCATTTTGCTGCATGGCGCGCAGGGCCGCCCAGGCAGCAATATTGTTTCAGCAAGTCGTCAATTCGAAGCTCACACTTCCGGCTTGCTGGACATGCACATCAGCTGCATGTCGAGCCAGACCTTCGATCGAAACCTGTACAGGTTTGATCGAAGCGTTCAAGGCTCCTTGCACCGCTTCATTCATCAACCTGTCCTGCTTCAACCCTGTCGGCCATTTGCCTGCGACTGGCCTTGTCGAAATCTGGATACGGAGTGATATGTCATGGAGCTTTTTTCTACACCTTGGTGGTCTGCCCTGCTCGCCATTATTTTGATTGACCTGGTACTGGCTGGCGACAACGCGATCGTGATCGCGCTGGCAGCACGCAACCTGCCGCCGCATCTGCAAAAGAAGGCCATCGCGTGGGGAACGGTGGGCGCCATCGCCGTGCGGTCTGTCATGACGGTCGGCGTCGTCTGGCTGTTGAAAATTCCGGGCCTCATGCTGGTCGGCGGCCTGGGGCTGTTATGGATTGCCTACAAACTGCTGGCCGATCAGGGAGGCAAAGAGCACGACGGCCCTGTCGCCAGCACCTTTTGGGGCGCCATGAAGACCATCGTGGTGGCTGATGCCCTGATGGGTGTTGATAACGTGCTTGGTGTTGCCGGCGCGGCCCATGGGGCGTTTGACCTGGTGGTGATTGGCTTGCTGGTGAGCATCCCCATCGTTGTTTTTGGCAGCACCATGGTCCTCAAGCTGGTCGAGCGCTTCCCCGTCATCATCAGTGTGGGTGCCGCCGTACTGGCTTTCACCGCCGCCAAGATGGTGGTGAGTGAACCCCTGCTGGCCGCCATTTTTGGCGGCGCGAACGTCCCGGCAGGCAAAGAAACCCTGCAGCTTGCAGCGCGCTGGGGTACCTACGCTTTGGCGGTTGCCGGGGTTCTGGGCGCAGGCTGGTGGGTGACGCGTCGCTCCCGCAGGGATGCAGTTGGCAACGCCCTGACGGAATAAGCAACTTCGGGAAACGCGAAGGACCAGGCATCAACGATTTTGTGAGTGCGCGGTTCCCGTTGATGTCAGTCGATCAACGGGGCCGGACCCCTAGCGTGCCGCTTTTTCGTCCGCTGCCTGTTCCCGCAAAATCTGGTCTACCTCGCGGGCCCGGGTATCGATGATGGAACTGTCGATGTAGTTCTCGGGCGCCGAACTGTTTCGATTGCTGCGCACCATGTCCTGCGCGGCCTTGAGCCGGTCTCGGGCCGCCGGGTAATCGAGCTGGGCCACGCGCGCTTCCGCATCAGCGCGAATCGCCCGCAGGAGCTGTCCCTGCTTGCCATAGGCTTGAGAAAGCAACTCCCAGGCAATCGCGTCCTTTGGATAATCAGTGACCCACCTTTGCAGGCGGCCTGAAGCCTCAGCGGCCCGGCCGGCGCCAATGTCCGCCCTGGCTTGCAGCAACACGGCGGGGCGACTACTGGTGTTGGTGAGCTTGATTGCAGCTAAAGGGTTTTCGGCAGCCAGCTCCAGCTCCATCGCCAGCCATTGAACCTGGTCAGTCAGCGGACGGCTGGAGGCGACAGCTTGCCTGAGCCTGGCAACAAAGCTGCGCCCCAAAACGTAATCCCGCAAACGAATGGCTGCAAGCGTTCCTGCGTAAAGCGCACCTGCGTCGCGCGCCGTGACGGCGGTCGCAGGACTGGCCGCACGTTGCGCGTTGGTCACTGCAGTTTGCAAGGCATCGCTGCTGGTGTCACCCATGACACGCGCCCGCCCGGCCATCATCGCGTGAAGCAGGCTGGCGGCAGCCGCGTCCGTCGCCGCCGCACCCGATGGGGCTGGCGTGTTTGCTTCCAGCTGCAGCCTGCTCTTGGCCTCGGCAATCCGCTCGGTGTTTAAAGGGTGGGTGCGCAAGTAGGGAAAAGAGCCACTGTCGGTAAGGCGTGACGCTTGCTCGAGCTTTTCAAACATGCTGGTAAAGCCCTGCTTGTCAAACCCGGCTTCGGCCATCACCCCAAAACCGACCCGGTCCGCCTCACGCTCCATGTCGCGGGAAAAATTGAGCTGATTCTGAATGGCCAAGGCCTGCCCCCCAGCTATCGCGGCGTTGGCCATATCCGCATTTCTGCCAGCAGCCATGATTCCAAACAGGATGGTGGCAATCAGCAACGGGACTTGCTGATCTTGCTTGCTCATCAGCCGGGAAATGTGACGCTGCGTGACGTGGCTCAATTCGTGCGCCAGCACCGAGGCCAGCTCGTCCCGCGTACTGACCACACTGATCAGCCCCAGATGCACGCCCAGGTACCCCCCCGGCAAGGCAAAGGCATTGACCGACCGGTTACGGATCAGCATGAGATCCCACGCAAATCGCTCTTCCAGCTCCGCGCTCAGCTCTCCCCGGGCCCGAGCCGCGACCATCAGAGGCTTCCAGATACCCTGCAGGTAATCCCCCAGCACCGGGTCGTCCAGATAGTCGGGGTCCCGGTAAATACTGCTGGCAATGCGATCGCCCAAGCGCCGCTCCGCGCCCGCAGTCAGTTCGGACGTATCGCCCAAGGTGGGCAGGGCTCCGCTGGGTCGCCCCGGTGATTGAGCCTGGGAAAGACCGGCGGATGCGATAAAAATGGCAGCTGCGAGAGCAACGCTGCGAGGTGCATGATGAAACAAAGGCAATTACCTCAAGTGGTGCAGAGCAACCTCAAAACGGCGCTCCGGACGATGGTGTCATGCGGACAAGCTCTTATGATGATGGAAGCTTGTAAAGGTTTTGTAACAGTATGACTACAACTTCAGGGTTAACTCACTTCGACGGGCAAGGCCATGCTCACATGGTTGACGTCGCAGCCAAGCCCGCCACACACCGCGTCGCCGTGGCACGAGGAAGCATCGTCATGAATGCAGCCACCCTCGCCATCATTATGGAAGGCACGGCCAAAAAAGGTGATGTGCTGGGCATCGCCAGAATAGCCGGCATCATGGCCGCCAAAAAAACGGCTGAACTGATCCCCCTGTGCCACCCGCTCGCGCTAACGCGCGTGGCCGTTGATTTCCACCCAGACGCGGCTAATGCGTGCGTGATCTGTTCATCCAGGGTTGAGACGGTGGGTCCAACTGGTGTTGAGATGGAAGCCCTCACCGCTGTGCAGGTTGCGTTGCTGACAATCTACGACATGTGCAAGGCAGTCGATCGGGGCATGACGATCACCGACGTGAAGGTGCTTGAGAAACATGGCGGCAAGTCGGGAAGCTTCACAGCGCCGGCCTAGGAGGAGACTGGCTACTTCTCCATTTTTCGTAGTCTTGCGGAAAAGCCCTGCGGTAGCGGTGCTGATGCAGAAGTGCCTGCTCGTCCAAGCCCAGGAGAATAGCGCTTTCGATCAATTTTTCGATGACCTGCGGCTCCGGAGAGAAATGAAGCATCTCATTCGCCAGGCTATAGACGCGTGAGGCGTTGGTTGCCACCGGTGCCGTTGTGGCCAATTCAGCAAATTGCACCTGCCCGCGATACAACCAGCTTCCGCGGATTTTGATCAGGGTGTCTTCCTGAAAAGCAGGATGTCGCGCGGCCGGAGCCAAGTAGATTTGGCTGACCCGGTAGTAGTCCCAAGCCGCATACACCAAAAACGCTATGGTTACGATAGCAAACATTTGGCATGAATATAGGGCCTTTCTCGTTTTTTTCACTGAACTCCCAGCGCCAGCGGTTTGCAGGGAGGACTCAGGCAATTTTTTCAAGAGCATGGCCACGCACAGGCCAAGAGCTATCTGGAAGGGGCCGTACCACAATGGGTACTCGAGCAGGCTGTGCAACCCGATTACGGCCAACACTGCCCATGCCATCTGTCGGGTGGGATTCCTATCTCGCCAGGGACGTGTGCGCACAACCACCCATATTGCCGAGCCGCACAATAGCAAAGCTGCGGGAATGCCCAGCTCAACCGCTAGGTGCAAAGGCAGATTATGGGCATTGTCAAGAATGTCGCAAAACCGCTCTCCGGGATAAATGCTCATGTAGTGTGCATAGTCCAGCTCGCCCCAGCCCCATCCGAACCATGGCTTCTGCGTGATCAGGTGAAGAACATTGGACCAAAGGGTCAGGCGACTGGCGCAAATCGCATCTCCAGCCCGCAAGCGGCCAAGCATCCCCCGCTCAGGGTCTAGGCCAGCGAGCCAAGGCAACGCCAGCATGGCCACGGCGTAGGCCAGCAAAGCCACCAGCAAAACACGCCAAATTATCGGCCTGCGCCAACTTGTCCACGACCCGCAAAGCAAACAGAGCAGCCCCAGCTGCAGCATTCCCGTACGAGACGAGGATGCCGCGTTGCCCGCCGCCAGCAAAGCCGCACCGGCGAACGCCATCCACATCCTGGCACCCGCCCACCCTTGCCTTGCCGTCAGCCAAAGCAGGCCCACCAGTGAGATGTTGGTCAAAGTCGCGAACTGGTTGCGCTGTCGCAAGTTGGCAAACGCCTCGCCCACCGCAGTTTGGTTCATCCATGGAAGAAATCTGTCCTCCGCTCCAAAATACTGAGCCAGGCCCAGAAAGCTACTGAGGACACCCGCGAGCAGCCAAGCCCAGGCGGCGACCGACGGCAACCGTTCAGGCGGGTGAAAGTCTGGGCGATGCGCTCGGCTGTACATGCCGATCAGGATGGCGATGCATCCCCCCGATACCAACAGCGGAACAACTGAGGGCGTCGGCCCCGGGGCAAAAGGATTGATCCAGGGCAGGATGAGAAAGACGATGGCGGCAGCGGATTGCATTTGACGCGAGGGTCTCGGCGTTGAAGGTCAGACGGTGAGGGGCTGCAGACTGGTGCGCTGGCACACTGATCTGCTGGCGGTAATGGTAATACGCAGCAGCAACTGCGGCGCGATCCGCGTGCCCTCTGCAGGTGGCACATGCTGTACGCAAGCAGTTGAGTCATGCCTCTCGAACAGCTTGCTGGGCATGGCGCAGCAAGCTAACACCCTTCTAGCGAATCAGTGATAGTCCGTTACAGTGTGATCGAGGGGTAGGATAATCGACCAGGCAAGGTCGAGCACAAGCGCACGGGCGCGCTATCACCCTCTACTGCCCCCGCGCGCCGACATGGTGATTTCTATTCGGAAACCGCAGCTGGAAAAAATGCTCAGCACTTAAAGGGAAACAATCGATGCCACCCAATGTGATTTCCATCTGAGCTTGTTTGCATCTCCGCCAAGAGCTTCTCAATTCATGAAGATTACCGCCCTGAACCCTTTCCAGATTTTTCTCGACATCTGGCGCCACCGGTATTTGCTCGGCCAGCTTGTCAAGCGGGACGTGCTGCTGCGTTATCGCGGCGCGATGTTGGGTGTGTTGTGGATTTTTCTCAGTCCGCTGCTGATGCTGAGCATTTTCGCCTTCATCTTCGGCCAGGTCTTTCATGCACGTTGGCCCCAGGAACACGGCGCCCTGCCCTTTTGGCTGGTGCTGTACAGCGGGTTGATAACTTTTAACATCTTTGCAGAAACGGTGGCTCGTGCCCCGATGTCCGTGCGCGGCAACCCGAATTTCGTGAAGAAAATTGTTTTCCCCGTGCACATACTCCCCATGGTTCCGTTGGGAGTCGCGTTGGTTCACGGCACCTTTAACTTTCTGCTCATGCTCGCAGCACTTGCCGGGACAGGAACTCTGACATTGCAGGCGCTGACCTTTCCGCTACTGCTCCTTCCGGTTTTATTTTTGGCGCTGGGACTTTCCTGGTTCGTAGCTGCTTGGGGGGTGTTCATCAAGGACATCACGCAGGTTGTGCCCATGCTGACGCAAATGCTGCTTTTCTTGTCACCTGTCTTCTACCCGGTCAGTGCCGTCCCCGCTTTCCTGCAGCCGTTTTATCGGTTCAACGCCTTGGGCATCGTCATCGAAACGTCCCGTGCGGTGATTGTCGGCCAGCCGGTCCTGTGGAGCGCATGGGGGTTAGCTTTTGTCGCTTGCTTTGGCGTCTTATTACTCGGCTATGCCTTCTTTCAATACAGCCGGGGAGAGTTCGCCGATGTGCTCTGACGTCTCCATATCGGTCAGACATCTAGGAAAGGCATACCGCCTCTTTTCTCATCCCCAAGACCGCGTAAAGCAGTTTCTGTTCTTTGGGATTAAGAAATACCATCGCGAATTCACTGCACTGCAGGGTATTTCGTTCGACCTCATTCGGGGTGAAACCGTAGGCATCATTGGCAGAAATGGCTCCGGCAAAAGCACGCTTCTGCAGATCATTTGCGGAATACTCAAAGCAACGAGTGGAACGGTGGAGGTCAACGGGCGCGTGATTGCCTTGCTTGAACTCGGATCGGGTTTTAGCCCTGAGTTCACTGGGCGCGAAAATGTTTACTTTCAGGGCGCGCTTATGGGGTTTACCAAAGCGGAAATGGACACGCGTTTTGCGGACATCGCCAACTTCGCAGAAATTGGCGAATTCATCGACCAGCCGGTAAGAACCTACTCTAGCGGGATGTTCGTGAGGCTGGCATTTTCAACTGCTACGCACATGGACCCGGAAATTCTCATCCTGGACGAAGCTCTTTCTGTGGGTGACGTAGGGTTCCAGAAAAAATGCTTCGACCGCATAGATGCTGTCAGGCAGCGGGGAGGGATCGTGCTCCTGGTCTCCCACGCCATGGAACAGATAGCTCACCACTGTGACCGCGTGATTGTTCTGGAAGGGGGTGAGATGGTCTTCATTGGAGCCGCCCCCGAAGCCATACATCAGTATTTAACGCTTCTCAGCCTGCCTCCAGCCCAAGAGGGAGGTCAGCGAAAAAAACGCCCTGCCGACGCGCAAGACCGATTGGTTCACCGCTCTCACTACAATCCCGCCGAAACCCGCTGGGGAGACCAGTCCTCCACCATCATCGACGCATGTCTTGTTCAAAATGGAGTGGAAGACCCCCAAGTCTTGACTCTGGGCGTGAAAGTAGAGCTGAGGTTTTGGAGTGTCTACCACGCCGACAGCGAAAGCCCTGTTTTCGGCATTGCCATCAAGTCCAAAACCGGCGCCATGATGCTGACCACGAATTCACGAATTTTGCTTGGTCCCGGCGAACCGCAGAAACAGAAAGCGGGCCAGACCCTGGGCATCAGTTTCTTCTTCACGCCTTTTTTTGGGCCGGCAGACTACCTGATCTCCCTTGGAGTGACAAGTGAAACAAGCGAAGGCTTGCTTGCTCATGATCGGCGCTATGACTGCATGGTCCTGAAACTGAGAAACACGCAGCCTCATGGCAGTCCGGATGCCGGTTTGAGTTGTCAAATTGAAGTTGCGTAAAAGTGCTTGCTTCAATATCCAACGGATAATGCTTTTACCCTTTATCCATACCCTCGCATGACAATTACATCGCTGGTTAATGCGCTTCCTGAGATCTACCAGCCGGTGTACGGACATCCGGAATTCGATATCCATGCCGCCAGGCCCTCTGCCGATCGGCTTCGCCTGATTGTTTCTGTTTATACATTGCTGTCAGCAGAACTTGATCGTCCCCTGCGGGTTCTTGATCTGGGTTGCGCGCAGGGCTACTTCAGCCTTCATCTTGCTGCGTTGGGCGCAACAGTAACAGGCCTTGACCGCCTTGATCAGAATATCAGTTTATGCAATGCGCTTGCGGGCGAACGCTCCAGTTACTCTCTGCAGTTTGAAGTCGGAAGCATTGAGGACAAGCTGCGGCGCATGGCACCAGGTGAGTTTGACTTGGTCATTGGCATGAGCGTCATGCATCACATTTGCGCACACAGAGGAGCGCAATGGACGCAGGCACTTCTGGGGGAGGCAAGCAACAAGATTGAGGCTGGTTTGTTCGAGGCGGCACTCCGCGAAGAACCCGCCGAATGGGCTGAGCAACAACCAGAAACGCCAGATGGGCTGTATCAGGATTTTGCGTTTCTGGTCCGCGCCGGGGAGTTCGCCACTCATCTGTCCACACATACTCGACCCGTCTATTTCGCAAGCAACAAGTTCTGGCTCTTGGACAACTCTCTTTCCAGGTTCGACCATTGGGCAGTCGCTGCACATGAATTTGACCGGGTCAGCAATGAGCGGGGACGACGTTACTTCCACAACGAGACACAATTTCTAAAGCTTGTGCATTTTCACGGCCCCCAAGGAGCCTTGAACCGGCAAGAGTTTGAGCGGGAGATTGGGTTTCTTTGCCGCCCCGAGAGCACGCAACTCGGTTTCCCCGCAAAAATCCACAGCGCCTTGGGTTCTCACGAAGGATGGATTTTGAGAGAACGTATCTCTGGAGAACTGCTCAGCACGCGGCTGCTCGGAGACAAACATGTAAATCCAGTTTCCGTCATCAGCGATTTGCTGCGGCAGCTCGCCGCTCTGGAAGCGATGGGCCTGTTCCATGAGGATGTGCGCACATGGAATATCCTGATACGACCCCAGGGAGAGGCGATTCTCATCGACTACGGCTCGATCAGCAGCACAAGAGCTGACCGTGAGTACCCAAAAGACTGGCGGATACCTTTGCTTGTCCTTCTCACCCAGCTTTTCAGACACCCACAGGAAATTCAATGGCCTCCGGATCTGACTGAACTCCACCCTGATCACTTGCCTGAGCCCGCTGCAAGTCTTGCCTGGAAAATGTGGGGCACACCCTTGAATGACTGGACCTGGAAAAAAATTGCCAGCGAGTGGGCTAGCGGTTTAGCCTCTCCACCATTTGACGGAAGGGGTTTACGGGACAGTCTTGGAACGCCTACCAAGGAGGAGGTACGACGGCTCGCCTCCCGCGTCCAGGACCTTGAAACAGGCCTCACCATGATGCAGGACAGGCTAAGCAGATGGAGCAGTTCTCTCGCTTTTATGAAACCGGTGTGGCGTGTCGTTCGAGCCATTGTTCCCCGAAGATTTTTCCCAAAGCATGTTTCCCACGTACACGGGGAAACACCCCGGAGCATTGCTTGCCACGTCTGTCGGCGAGGGCAAGGGCAGCTCTACAACGATGCCAACTGGACCGGCTATCCCGGTTACGTTTTGCTGCAGTGCGACTGGTGTGGCTCAATCTGCTCCGACCCCCTGCCAAGCGACGAGGTGTTATCCAGGCTGTATCAAACAGATTTCGACTACCGGTGGTACCAGGATCACTATGATGCCAAGCTTAAGGACTGCCGAGCGCGCATCGTGGAATACGCCCCGTTACTAGGCAAGCGCGTGCTGGACTTTGGCGGTGGAGTGGGATACTTTTCCAGAGCCGCAGCTGAAGCAGGTTTGGATAGCACGACCTACGACCCCTATCTTCATGACTCCGCGCCCAAAGGTCTGGGCTGGGACAGCGTTGTCGCTCTTCACGTTCTCGAACATTCAAACAATCTGGACAAAACCATTACCCAAATCAAGGAATTTCTCGCTCCGGGTGGAAAAGTGATCCTTGCTGTTCCGAACGCCTCGGGGCTAGGCTACAAAAAACTGGGCATGCGGTGGGTATGGGCGCAACCACCGCTGGTACACATATTTCATTTCACTCCAAAAGGACTGAAAGCGCTGCTGGCTCGTCACGGCTTCACCAATCTGGCAGAAAGTTATCACGAACGATGGGATGCCAACTTGCATTGCGATCTCATACATGCGGAACAGTTTCACAATTGGGACGCTGATTGGGGACGCAGGCCATTTAAGCCTTTCCAGCTGTATCGGCGATGGATTGCAAGGCGCAATGCCAAGCGGCGCTTTGAAGGACTGGATCAATCTTTATCAAACTACGACCCTCACAGTGACGCCTATTCTGAACTCCAGATCACAGGAGTTCTGGAAAATAAATGAAACTTGGTGTTGTCAGTGAATCACGCTACCTTGTCAGAGATATAGATCCTGACTGGAAGCTTTACAGTTTCACCATTTCTCCCGACACGCTATCCTTTTCCAGAATTTTTTACTCTGCGTTCGCCACCCCGGCGCGCTACGTACAAGAGATCTTTCTGAAACTGAAGGAATCGGCGCGACACGCGGAAGTTGCTGCAACATTTGTCTTCAATCCACTGTTCAGCAGCTCGTCTCTGGACGTCCTGCTGACACTTGCGGCTCTTAAGGGTGCGTCGACCTTCGACGGTATTACTGTCGTTGCCGACAACGACAACCGGCCTGTCGGATATCTTCTGCCAACTCACCTGGATGCCGAAGATTCGAATTTTCTGATTTTGCTTTCTACTGTAGACGCAGAGCTGGACGCAACGCTTTGCCAATCGCTCTTTCGGATCGAAACGCGGGTCTTAAAGGTCCTCGATATCACTCTCGGCAACTCCCAACACAATGGCTTTGTCTACGACGACAACTACAGCACGTACCGGTGGGTCGCCGAACGCGCGATTTTGATGCTTAAAGCACAGACGTCCCGTGCAAATATTAGCTTTACCGCCGTCATGCCGCATCACGCCGGTGATGTGCTCTTTTTTACGTTGGCATTCAACTGGTCGAGCTCTCCAATCAAACGCATCGCTGTCAATCGTGCCTACCAAAACATTGTGGATGACAACGCTCCAGGGCTGGCAGTTCTGCCTATCGAAGCGCCGCTAATCAATCGCGGGACCGATTTTCAACAAGGCAAAGTGACATCCGAAAGTACCTATTTCGAATCGATCAAGGGCACACTGCCGCAAGACAGTTTCTACACCTACTTTAGACCCTCGCGTGACTACAACGCCTCGTTGTTTCATTTGATCGATCATTTTGCGTTTGCTTTGGGTCAGCGTTTTCACTCAAATCAGGATTTGTTCGCCACCGCTGTGGCCCGCCCTCATACGTTTCAGCCGCAACCGCAACCCAACAGCCCCATGCGCGTTTTGCTGCACTTTGACGGCGGCTGGGCACTGAAGGTGTACCCCGAACCACAGCAGAAGCAGCTCATCGAATTGCTGCGCCGCAAAGGCTATTCATTGACTGTTTTAACAAATGGCGGGCATGACTATTCGGGTTGTGAGGTAACTGCCTTCCAAAATTTTGCCCACTTCAAGACATTGCTGAAGACCCACCATCTGATGGTGGGAATGGATTCTTTTCCGGCCCACTACGCTGCGCATGTACTTGGGCTTCCTACGGTGTGCCTTTTCGCCAGCACCCGTCCGGAGAATTCAAATGCACCACAAACGCAAAATTACGCATGGCTGGAAGCGGGCTTGCGTTGCCGACCTTGCTATGGCCTTATTCGCTGCCCCTTATACGGGGGGTCTTACTGTCGGAACTTTGTCGACCCTGAAACAGTGGCTTCGGTGGTAGAGAGAATGCTGCGAGCTGCACACGAAGAGAAGCGCTCGCCCCTGACTTCTGGGCCCGTCCCAGCCTCCAGCTTGGCGGGACCAAGACCCATCCCGCCAAAAATCAAACGCATTTCGCTCAGGTATCTGCGCATGAAAGTCATGCTTGCGCGGATGGTCATTCCGCAAATGAAGTATCTGGGCCTTCTGTATCGGGAATATGCAACCATCGCTCGAAGAGACGGGTTCCTGCTCGCCACATTGCACACATTGCGTTTTTTGCGAAAGGCGCTGCGTTAGGGCAGCGCTCACAGCAAGGAGCTTGGCGGCTTGCGAGCCAATACAAGAATATGGTGAGGCGCAATTTCCTCGGCGGCGCAAAGCTCCAGTCCAACGTATTCAACAACACTGACAGCCAGGCGCCTGTCAAACACATGATGGTGCAAAGAACGATTCTCAAAATTGCGCATGGAGCGCGACTTGAAGGAGTCAATATCGCCGGCGTCCGGGTCGCGCTTCAAATCATGAAGCGCCAGGATTTCGGGTAAATGGGTCAGATCATCTTCGGGCATGCCAGCCTGAAAGTCTTCAATCAGATGCTCAAGAGTTGTCACCGGACGCCGATGATCGAAAGTGTGGCTCTTGTTGGGCAGAACCAATGCTAGAAGGCCGTTATCAGTCAGCAGCTTTTTCCAGAGAGACAAAGCCAGAAGTGGGTTGGCAGTGTGTTCCAGCATATGAGAGGAAAGCACAAAATCATAGGTTCCCGCAAGAAGCTGATGCAGCATGGAGGATTCGCCAATGTGCTGCCGTCCCAACGGCTTGCCCGGATGGAAGAAATACGTTCCTCCATTGGCGGATGATTCTCCCCAAATCGTAGCGTCGGAAAAATTGCAGTTATCAAGATTTTTGACCAGGGAGTACACAGGGAACATCCCTCTGGCCGAAAAAACTGCGCTGGGGCCACCGATTTCTATTCCTGACTTTTCCGCAAAGTGGTGCTTGTTCGGGGCAAAGGATTTGGCCCGCCCCGCGTTAAGGCTTCGCAGCCGCGAATAGGTCACACGTAGCAGCCCCCAAACGCCCCGCGACCGAAGCACCGCAATCGCCCGTTGAATCATTGTGTTTCCAGTGAATCGCGCTTGAAAAATGCGGGTTGGCCAAAACCCTCCAGGCACCAATCTCACCACTAGCAATCATTGCTGAAGGCGCAAAATACTTTCCCTTCCACAAGGTCCCATGCGTCGGCTCAGACCGTCAACTATGCCTAAAAAAAATGCGCGCACCTTGTCAATACGCTGTTCTTCGAGGAGCGCCATTTCCCCCAAGCCCAGAAGTAATCGGGTCATCCGTCGCAAACACCACTGCGGTTCGCGCCACCAGTATTGGGCTACCGTGACCACAGTGTTGCGTGCAATATAGTATTTTCGCAATGGTGGGTGGCGTGGCAGGGCGCCGAGAAATGGGATTTTTGCCCCACCTTCTCTGCCAACGCTGTGAGTCATAACGGGTTTGCAGCTGATGACAACTTTTCCGCCCCTGGCTCTGACTCGCAGGCAGAATTCGTGATCGACCTGATCAATAAAATAATCCTCCCGAAAACCGCCGATTGATACCGCAAAACGCACATCAATCAAACTTCCCGAGGTGATGACCGTCTTTTGCTCATAAAAACATTCTCGCTCCCCGGCGGCCACCTTCGTACGCCCGCTTCTGGGGTCGTGATAGTTCCCGCCAATCACCGCAGCCGCGGGCCCGCAGGCGCGAGACACCGCAACCAGCGTACTCACCATGTCCGGCAGGCAATCGGTATCCTGATCCAGGGTCACTATCCATTTGTATCCAGCCTCAACCGCATAGCTCAATCCTTGGTTGAGGGCTACCGCGATTCCTGCGTTGTGCCCGTTGGCAATGTGATGAACCCGCGGCACGAACTCTTTTTTCTTCTGGAGTAGCGAGGCGCTAGTTGCATCAGGGGTGTTGTCGATGACAACGACTTGTGCGACCTGTGCCGGGAGCTGCTGCAGCAGAGCGTCGAGTTCCTCGCCTGGAAAATAGCTAACGACTACGGCACAAACCAGACCGGCTGCGTCAGAACCTGATTCTTTTTGCTGAGGTGCAGCGGTCCGTGAGTAGCCGTTTCCAGCCATAACAGCAGCGTGCTTGCTCATGTAGTTTCCTGAAGCCACTTCCAGGTCTGTTTTATCCCCCCCTCAAGACTGGTCTGCGGCTTCCATAAAAGCTTCGCTTCTGCCCGCGCGGTATCCAGCACAATTGCGCGAACGTCGGTAAGCTTAGGTGCGTGATGGATCGCTGTCAAGGCAATGCCGGTTACCCGCTCAACCATTGCTCTTGTCTCATTGACGCTGTATCCCCTGCCGCTTCCCAGGTTGTATGTGTCAGCGTCCTGCGGAAGCTTGATCAAGCGAGAACAGGCTTCGACAATATCGTCGATGTAGATGAAGTCGCGCACATTCTCTCCATCGCCCCAGATTTCCACAGGCGTGCCAAGCAGCGCGTGTTCCAGCATGGTTCGAACCAGTCCAAACCCATTTTTCATACCCTGCCCTGGACCATAAGCGTTTGAAGGCCTCACGACAGTGACAGCATGCCCTTGCGTGCGAAATATCTCAAGGAAGCCCTCCTGAGCAGCCTTTCCCGCGCCGTAGTTGGAACGGGGGGCGATGCGGAAATCTTCGTTCACAGGCAGCCGGCCCGGGTTGCCGTACACCGTACCGCCGGAGGAGAAAAATATCAGGTGTGTTTGAGGACGGATGCGCACCAGCTCCAGCAGCCGGGTGGTCAAGGCTAAGTTTTCAATCTCCATTCCCGGAAGGCCAGCTGATGAGCCCGGCGTAGTCGTGGACGCCAGGTGCACTACTGTTGCGCATTGCCTGAGCAAGCCTTCCACCTTGTCCGCATCCTGGCGGCCCAGGACATGCACGCGAATTCCGTCCCGCGTCAAACGTCTGCCCAATGCGGTGCCGATGAAGCCACCACCTCCGAGCAGCAGGACGTCATGGCGACCCATTATTTAAGCCGCCAGCAACTGGGAATACGCAGCTACGTAGCGGGAGGCGCAGTCGTCCCAGCTGCCAACCGTACTTCTGACCCACTGACGAGCAGCACTGCCGGCATTCCTGTTGTTTGCCAAGTCCCCGAGCCATTGAAGCCCTTCCCGAAACTCCTCCCTGCTTCCTGCCAACCAGCCAGTAGTGCGATGCTGGATCATGTCGCGGTGCGCGGGCAAATCCGACGCCACTATCGGTATTCCCGACGCCATCGCCTCCAACATGACTTGAGGCCGCCCTTCATCATGACGGCTTAAAGTGATCAACCCACTTGCGATTGGAAACCAATGCTTCAGCAGATCGGCCGGATAAGTAGGCCCGTGATAGTGCGCCCAGGAAGGTAGCACGATTTCTTCTTGCATCGGTCCAAACAAATGCAATCGCTGGTTCGGACCAAACAGTCCTTCGCCCCACTCAAACAAATCACCGATTTTGTTCTTGGTCACCCGTGTCACGACTAGCCAATGAGAAACGTTGTCCACCGCCGAGCCCCGCACAACATCAAACCAGGAGCCATCGACGCCAAAGGGGATCGTGCGGACTTCAGCAATGTCGCCGAAGGCCTGCTCCAGCAAGGGTCGCATCCAGTCCGCGTTAGGCGCCAGGATGGCGCGCCGCTGCCGCAGCACCGACCGCAACATCGCCTTCATGCCGGGCAAGCGTAGCAGCGCAAAGTCGGTGCCCAGCACGGTAATCAATGCGGGTGTGCGCGTTCCCCAAAGTGGCAACGCGTTCTGCAGCCAGTTGACGTGAGCCACATCGATGCGCTGGCGGCGATAGGCGCGGCCAAGGCGCAACAGCAAGCCCAGTATGGTTGTGGCGGCCAATGCTTTGCGGGTGCGCAGCAGGTGTGCGATGCCCCCTTGTTTCGACAGGCGCGCGAGCCATAAGGCATCGGCCGGAGTCGCTACGCTGACCGCATCGGCCGGCAACTCACCCGGCGGGGCCCACACTGAAAGCGTGATGTTCTCCTGTTTCGCCAACGCCGTAACCATATTGGCAATGAAACGGCCGCGCCAATCCTGTAGGCTCTCCGGGTAGGAGGTGCTGCTCATCAAAACGTTCAAGCTAGTCGCCTTCATGGTCGGTAGTGTCAATATTTTTGTAATGCAACGCAGAAATCTGCTCGGATACGATACCAATCAGGAAGGTAAAGATGGCAGAAATGAACAGCAGAGCGCTCATGTTGGTAAACCTGCCAGCACTAAGGTAGGTGTATAAATAGTAAGAAAGACCCGTCAGAAAAAAGCCAGCGCTAATGGGCAGAAACAGCTTTTGTGGCGAGAAAAGCGTACCGATCTTGATGATGATCAGCAGGAAGCGCAAACCGTCTCCCAATGGACGGATATGGCTTGAGCCACTGCTTCTGCGTGGCGAATGAATAGGCACATAGGCTACGCTGTAACCAGCACGAAAGAAGCTCATGGTGATCGTTGTAGGGTACGAAAAGCCATTAGGCAGCAGATATAAAAATTGCCGAAAACGCGCCGCCCGCACCACCCTGAAGCCTGAGGTGAGGTCAGCTATCGGTTGCATCACCATCCAGCTCGCGAAACTACTGAAGACTTCGTTGGCTACAGCGCGGTGCAGCCCCGCTTGTGAGCCTGACTGGCGCGCCCCCACCACCATGTCAAAGCCTTCGTTTAGTTTTCCCAGCAGAGCCGGAATGTCTTCAGGTTTGTGCTGACCGTCAGCATCCATGAAAACAATCACGTCGCCGCGAGCCGCCCGCGCCCCGGTTTTGATGGCCGCGCCATTGCCTTTTGGGTAGGGGTGGCGCATGTGCTTGGCAGTCGATTCAGCGCAAACAGTAGCTGTGTCATCGCTTGAGCCGTCGTCAACCACGATTATTTCTGCATCGCCCATCAGCGCCAAAAGGCGGGGCAGGATGTCGCGCAGGCTGGTCGCCTCGTTTCTGGCGGGGATGACAATGGAGATTTTTACTGGGTGAGACATTGGCAAAATAGGCAAATGGCGTCAAGGGTCAACCATGTTATATGGTTGCCAGCAGTTCATTGAGGGTCTTGCGCTCATCCGCTGAAAAATTCAGGTCGCGCAACTCAAGCAGCAATAGCCTTGCCTGCGCCCGCTCGCCGGCAACAACAAGCAACTGCGCCCACTTGAGGCGATTGCTCGGGTTGGCTGGATTCAGCGTTAGTGATCGCCCCAGCGCGGCACGGGCAGCTGGCAAGTCGCCGGCGTGCAACCACAAATAGTCGGCATGCCAAGAGTGCAGCATTGCCTGTACCCCGGAAGTGACGCCGGGGTTGGCCAGCGCGGCGGCAAACAGACCGTCGATCTCGGGGCGGGCCAAACAGATCGAGTTGGCTATGGCCATTTCCTTCAGGCCGTACAACACGCCTCTGTCGCCCGGCGCAAACGGTGTCTCGCGCAGACGGCGCGACAGCTCTGCAAGCTCGGCGTGCTCTACCGGCAGACCGGCCTGGCAGTTCAAGTCGATCAACGCAAGCCCCCCCATTTTGAAAGCCGGATCTAGGCTGTTGGCCAGCTCATAGTGCTGCCGGGCGAAAGCGTGAGTAGGTGAGTTCGGGGACGCTGCATCGGCGAGCCTGGCCAGGTTCAACCCCGCCTCGTACTGAGCCCGGGCCGAACTCCGGTGATGCTGGGCCTCGATCTGGGTGCGTCGCAGTTCGTCGCCGAACTGGTGCGCGCGCAGTGCGGTGACAAAAGGAAAATAGACCAGCGCGGCGGCGGTGAGCGCAACGGGTATGGTCTTGGTGGTGCCCTTGTGTCCCAGAGCAGTGAGCAGCACCGACCCACCTGCCACCAAAATGCCAAACAGCGGCAAATAGTTGCGATGCTCGTGGGCAAGCTCCAGCGGGAGGAAGCTGGACTCCAGCGCATGCCCCATCAGGAACCAGGCAATCCCGAACGCCACGAGCGGTGCGCCGCGGCGCAGCCGCCAGGCCAACCAGACCAGGACGGCCAGCCCAACCCATGCGGTCATCGTCGTCCAGGGTAAAAAGAGGCCCGTTGAAGGCGCAATATCGTCGTGGTACAGGCCCAGCGCCTCCAGGCGGGGGGCCAAGAGCAAGCCCAGATAGAACCACAACACGCGCCCCTCGGTCAGCATGCGCTCCAGCAGGGTGAACTGGCGAAGCTCAAAACCAGACCACAGCCACTGCGCGCGCGGTGACAGCAGGTAAGCAAGCGTCCCCGCCAGACCCAGCCCCGCCAGCACCGCAAAACGCCGGGCAAATCGGTCGAGCCCGCCTGTACTGCTTCTGCGTACGATCAATTCCCAAGCCAGAGCGAACGCCGGGAACAGCGCCCCGGTTTCCTTGCTGAAGAAAGACAGAGGCCAAAGGATTCCCCAAGCGAGCATGAGCCATGCCGCACCGGCGCGCCCACCCCGTTCCCGGCCACGCAGATGGAGCAACAGCGCCGCCAGCAGAAACAGGGCCGACAGGCTGGTCATGCGCTGCACCACATGCAAGACAGGCAGAAGCTGGATCGGGTGCAGCAGCCAAAGCGCCGCCACGGCGCCAGACGCAAAAACAAGCTGCTGCGGTTTGCACTGCGTGCCGTTCTGCGTCAGCAGCCGCAGCGCCAGGCTGAACACCAGCGCCGCACAGGCCAGGTGAATGACCAGATTGGTCGTCTTGAACGCAAAGGGGCTGAAGCCGCTGAAATAATGGTTGAGCGCAAAGCTCAGCTGCGCCACTGGTCGCCCGGTGGGGCCGGCGCCACCGCTGGTCCAGGCCTGCTGCAAGGACTCCAACGATAAGTTTTGGAGACGTACCCCGTCAGCCAGCAGGATACTAGGCCCGTCATCGAAGAAAAAGCCGCCCTGCAAGCCCGGCCAGTACAGGGCCGTAGCCAGTGCGCCCAGCAGGAACGCAGCCAGCCCAGTGAGATACGGGGTTCGCATAGCGAGCGCAAAAGAAAAAGCCTCTTGGGTTTAATCCAAGAGGCTTTTGATTAAATCAACCGTTTTAGAAGTCTTTGCAAGAGCTGGGACGGAAGTTGGCGGGGACTGGGTCAGTACCGCCACCACATGTCCAAATCACCTGGCCCGTCGTAGTATTAGGGACGTTTCCACGCAATATAATTGTTTTACCCGCAGCTGCCGTTGGCAACCCAGACGCCGTTCCGTTTGTGGTCACAATGATATCGCCAACAGTGGCGGAGGTTCCCGTGTATGTGAGGTTATTCACATATTTCGACGATAGGGATTGCACGCCCATGGATGCCATACCTTTCTGCATCGTACCAAATTGTGAATACGCTTCCGCAACGGCCGTGCGGCCAGACGAACCGGCCAAAATAACCTCGGATACCTTGGCCCGCACCAGGTAATCCTGGTAGGCAGGCAAAGCCACAGCGGCCAAAATACCAATGATCGCGACCACGATCATCAACTCGATCAGGGTAAAACCCTTTTGTAGAGAACGTTTCATGAATAACTCCTTGAATTGACAACAAAAACCAACAAACGGACGCTGGTTTAGAGCAGGTTTCGTGCCAAAGGTTTAAACCGGAAAATTGGCTTGCTTCTCGAAGAATCCGCTTAAACAGGCATGAAAAGGCGTTGTTTTTGTCACTTTTTGTCCGGACTATGACATTTTTGTCGGCGTCCGGTGAATGGCATTATCCAATCTGCAGCATCAGCCACTTTGTCAGCTGATCTGCATAGTCAGGTTCAATACCGGCATCTCTCAAAGCCCATTTGAAAGCATTGCCAAGCTGGGCTTTTTTGTAGGTGTTCAGCTGGTGCTGCTGCTTGAACCGAACGATCTGATCGGCCATTTGCCTCAAAATCTTGTCGGTCTTCTGCTCGAAGGCCTTATCGCCAAATTGCTTGGCCGATGGAAGTTTTTCAGTGAAGAAACGCGCGAGGGAGCTGCCAAACTCTTTCGCTTCTGCAGCATTAAACCAGTTGAGAATCATGTTGCCTCCAAATTTCAGTCATTTTCATCGCTCGGCCTTGTCTTTGGCTTCAGCTATCGCGCAATTCATCTCGCGTTCGGCAATATCATAGTGGGACATATGGACCGCCCGTCCAGCGGCGGCAATTGAAAAGGGGAGCAGATGGGTTTCTTTGAAAGATTTCAAAAATCCAGAGCTGTATCAGGCCTCAGCGCCCCAATTGACGAAGCGGCTGCCAAGCTGGAGGCAGAGGGCTTGGTGCAAAAAGGTATGGCACTTGAGCTGCAAGACCGGTTTGATGAAGCCCTGATTTGCTACGATGAAGCCATTCAATTGATGCCGGAGTTGGCCCGGGCGCATTTCAATCGCGGCAACATTTTGCTGGACCGGGGCGACGCTCAACTTTCATTAAGCGCCTACCTCACCACCCTGAAGTACAAACCTGACTCTGCGGCGGCCTTCTACAACCTGGGTAATGCCCGCGTGGCCCTGGGTCAACCCGAGGCCGCCATCGACAATTACCGCCGGGCCATCGCCCTGAAACCAGAGTTTACGGACGCTCACATCAGATTAGCAAGTCTTCAGCATATGCTTGGCCAACTGGATGACGCAGCGGCTAGCTATGGCCATGCACTTTCCCTTGATGCCGGGAACGCCGACACGCATCTTAGCCATGGCATTGCACTGCAGGAGCTCGGGCGTATAGAGGCCGCGCAGGAAAGTTATTGTCGTGCGCTACAGATCAAGCCCGACTTTGCCGAGGCGCACTGCAACCTGGGCGGGATCAAAAAAAAGCTGAACGATATTGAGGCTGCGGTGGCGTGTTTTCAGCGAGCCATTGAGATCAATCCGGATTTTGCCGAAGCGCACAGCAACCTCGGCAATACCTTGCAGGTTTTCGCAAAACACGATGAAGCTGCGAAGTGTTTCCAAAAAGCACTTGAACTCAAGCCCGACTTTGCCGAAGCACACTTAAGCTACGGCACTGTCTGGCAACATTTTGGGGAGCTTGATCTCGCGGAGGAAAAATATCGCCGGGCGATTGAGCTAAAACCCTCGCTGGCCAAAGCCCACATGAACCTGGGCATCGTGTTGAACCTGTCTCGACGATTTGACGAGTCACTGGCTTGTTATCGCCGCGCTCTTGAAATAACTCCGGACTATGTCGACGCACTGGTGAATCTGGCTAACGTGCAGAAAGACATGGGCCAGCTTGATGCCGCACTGGCAACACTTCGACGGGCATTGGCGCTTGACGGCAATTGCATCCAAGCCCACCACAACCTGCTATTTATCCAAAACTACCTGGCTGAGCATCCCGCCAAGCAGATATCTGGCGACGCAAGGCGATTCGGAGAGGTGGTAACCCGGCAGGCCCGTCCCTACACCAGCTGGCCTAACTCCCCTCTACCTGAACGACGATTAAAAGTAGGCTTGGTTTCCGGTGACCTGTGCAGTCATCCAGTCGGCTATTTTCTGGAAGGTGTATTGAAAGCACTCGCATCACAGGCCATTGAACGACTGGAAGTCATTGCATACCCCAACCGTGTGTGCGATGACGCAACCAGCCAGAAGCTCAAGGCCTGTTGTGCAGGGTGGCATTCTGCGCTTGGGCTGTCGGATGAAGCCCTCTCACAGCGCATCCGTGACGACGGAATCGATATTCTGCTTGACCTTTCCGGACACTCCGCGAACAGTCGCTTGCCCGCATTCGCCTGGAAGCCGGCCCCCATTCAGGCGTCCTGGCTGGGCTACTTTGCCACTACCGGAGTGCCCGCTATGGATTACTTGATCGCCGATCCTTGGACGCTGCCACCGAGCGAAGAGGTATTTTTTACTGAGCAGGTCTGGCGCCTGCCTGAAACACGGCTTTGTTTCACACCGCCGCATGTAGAGATAAATGTGGGGCCACTGCCCGCTCTGACCAAGGGCAGCATCACCTTTGCTTGCTTTAACAACCTGAGCAAGATGAATGACGCTGTGGTGAATACATGGGTGCGGGTGTTAAACGCCGTACCGAAGAGCCGCTTGTTTATCAAGTCTCAATTGCTTGCTGAGCCAGCTTTGAGTCAGCACATATGTGAACTTTTCACCTCGCAAGGCATTGGCCTGAACAGGTTGATCCTGGAGGACTATGGACCGAGGGAGGAATATCTGGCCGCCTACAACCATGTAGATATCGCACTGGATCCTTTCCCTTATCCTGGCGGAACAACCACGGCAGAGGCCTTATGGATGGGCGTTCCGGTACTGACGCTGGCCGGCGAGCATTTCTTGTCGCGCCAGGGAGTTGGGCTGATGGCAAATGCGGGTTTGCCTGATTGGATAGCCAAAGACACCGATGACTATGTGGCCAGAGCGGCTTCGCTTGCCAGCGACCTGCCAGGTTTAGCCCAGCTTCGCGCCGGATTGAGACAGCAGGTATTGGCCTCTCCGGTCTACGACACAAAACGCTTTGCCGGGCATTTTGAAGCGGCTTTGCGCGGCATGTGGACCCAATGGTGTTCCCGTAATATCGGAGCGCCGCTTCAACTTTGAGAGGACGCTGATGGGGCTGTTAAACCGATTTTTGAAAAGAGTAAGCCCTTCCACCGTTGCGACAACGGGTGAGCCTGCCAATAGCGCGCAAGACGCAGAGCGCAAACTTGAAGAAGGAGTGGCCTTGGAGAAAGAAGGGCTGGTGGATGCCGCTTTGAGGTCCTACGACGCGGCCATTCTTTTGGCACCGAACCTGGCCCGTGCCCACTTCTATCGGGGCAATTTGCTGCTAGATCAAGACGAGGCGGCACGCGCGCTCAGTTCCTATTCAAAAGCTTTGGAACTGAAGCCAGATTCTTCAGCAACCCACTACAACATGGGCAATGCCCATCTGCGCTTGGGAGATTTGCAAGCCGGAGTGGCTGCATATCGTCGAGCCATCGCTTTGAAACCGGATTTCGCGGATGCGCATCTGTCTTTGGGCGTAACCCTCGGCAGGCTCGGACAAGCCGCTGAAGCTGTGACGTCCTATATGCACGCCGCCAATTTCAAGCCCGACTCTGCCGAAGTTCATTACAACATCGCTATTGGCCTGCTGGAGATAAATCAGCTTAGAGAAGCAGTTGCCAGTTTTGACACGGCTTTGGCGCTGCGGCCAGACTACATTGACGCTCTGCACAATCGGGGCATCGCGCTGCACGATCTGGGTCAATTTGGAGAGGCCATCAACAGTTATCGCCACGCCCTTGAAATTGATGCCAAAGTGGCAGCAATACACAGCAATCTGGGAACAGCCTTGAAAGAACTTGGGCAGTTCGATGAGGCGATTGCCAGTTATGAGCGTGCTTTGAAAATCGATCCTGCCTTGGTTCAAGCACATTACAACCTGGGTGTTACGCTGCAGAGCCAAGGGCAACTGGATCGGGCGATTGCCTGTTATGAGCAATTGCTTGAGCTTGCCAACGATCACTTTGATGCTCATATCAATTTGGGAGCGGCGCTTCGCGAGCTTGGGCAGTATGAAAATGCGCTGACGCGTTTTAGACTGGCTATAGAGGTCCAACCCGGCAACAGTAAGGGATACGTCTACCTGGGTGTCACGCTGGCAATGGCGGGGAGGCTCGTTCCGGCTATCAAGAGCTACCAACAGGCACTGGAAATCCAACCGAATAACGCAGATGCGCACTTGGGTTTGGGCATTGCACTGAAAGATGTTGGAAAGCTGGATGAAGCGCTACGGAGTATTCGGCACACGCTGAGCATCCAGCCCGACTATGCGTTGGCGCACAACAACCTGCTGTTCATCAACAACTACGTGGCCGACCAACCTGCATCGCGTCTGCTCGCAGATGCCCAATGCTTCGGTGACATAGTGGCGCAGTCGGCTCAGCCACATACAGATTGGCCAAACTCTCCTGAATTGCACCGGGTGCTGCGGGTTGGTTTTGTGTCGGGCGATCTATGTGGCCATCCTGTGGGCTATTTCTTGGAAGGAGTCCTGGCCGCACTCAGGTCCCAAGCCTTCGACAAATTGGAGTTATTCGCGTATCCGACCCGCGCTTGTGATGACGAGACCAGCAAACGATTGCGCGCTTGCTGCCGGGGCTGGCATTCGGCGGTTGGGATTTCTGACAAGGCACTGGTGAAGCGCATTCGGGAGGACGCGATCGATATTTTGGTGGATTTATCCGGACACACCGCACACAACCGGCTGCCCGTGTTTGCCTGGAAACCGGCGCCCATACAGTTGAGCTGGCTAGGTTATTTTGCGACTACTGGAGTGGCAGCCATGGACTATTTCCTGGCCGATCTTTGGACTCTTCCGGCGAGTCACGAATCTTATTTCACTGAAAAAATATGGCGTCTGCCAGAAACGCGCCTGTGCTTTACGCCACCCGATGCGCAGCTTGAGGTTGGCGCACTTCCACGGCTCACCAATGGCTACATCACATTTGGTAGTTTCAACAACTTGAGCAAGATGAATGATGCGGTGGTGCAGCTGTGGTCGCGGGTGCTTCATACGGTTCCGGACAGCCGTCTTTTTCTCAAATACCAGCAGCTCGCAGAAGCGTCTGTACAGCAGAATACCTATGAGCGTTTCGCCGCTCACGGCATAGATGCCGGGCGCCTGATTTTTGAAGCTTATGTACCTCGTGCAAGCTATCTGGCAGCTTACCACCGGGTAGATATTGCTCTCGATCCCTTCCCTTTTCCTGGGGGTACAACCACTGTAGAAGCCCTTTGGATGGGTGTGCCAGTGTTAACTCTGGAAGGAGATCGTTTTCTGTCCCGCCAGGGAGTCGGTCTTTTGATGAATGCCGGACTGCCAGACTGGATAGCGGCAGGCGCTGACGATTACGTCGTCCGCGCCGCAGCACACGCCAACGATGTGAACCGCTTGACGAGCTTGCGCGCAGGGTTGCGTCAGCAGGTGTTGGCCTCCCCAATCTTTGATTCGTCGCGCTTTGCTGGGCACTTTGAAGCCGCCCTGCGCGGCATGTGGCAGAAATGGTGCCTCGATCAACAGATGTCAGCAATCGAGCCGAGCCCAACTGATCCGCTAGGAGTCTGGGCCGCAGAAGGCAGGGCGGTTGAGTAAACGGCTGGCAAGATGAATGGGTTGAGGAAGGCATGAACACCAGCTACATGCCCTACCAGCCGAGCTATGAACGCATGAACGAATCGGAAGTGACGCTCACAGCCTAGATCGACGCGCAAGAGCGAAACCAGCCCGAGCTGGATATCCCCGCTGAGATCGCCTGCAGGCAGGACCGGCTGGTTGCTATTGCAGCGGCCAAAGTGCGGCTCGAAGAACGCCAGAGGCACGCCGACGCGGCCCGTGGGCACAGCGCCGATGACCATCGCAAGCCCCGCGACAAGGACGGCAAGTCCTACCAGAGAGACTTTGGCGCTCCCCCCGACAAAGCCCAGGACAGTTTCACCGATCCGCCGGCGCGCATCATGAAGCGCGCCGGTGGCGACTTGACTACACCTACAACCCCCAGCCCGCCGTGGACGAGGCAGCGCACATCATCGTGGCCGCCGGGTTGGCCAACACCAGCTCGGACGTGCAGCAGGTGCCGCGGGTGCTAGATACGGTCAAGACCAACCTGGATGCCCCGACAGCATAGCGATAGCGAACTGGTCATCGCACTGGGGCGAGAAGGCAAGCTGGCCGCCTCAAAGATCGACAGTCAGCGCTCTCCACACACAGCTGCGATGACCGCCTAGCTGCAAACCGAAGAAGGCAAGGCGGCTACCGCAAGTGCAAGTGGATTGCCGAGCCGCCGAACGGCTGGATCCAGAGTGTGCTGGCGCTTCGCCAGTTCAGCATGCGGGGCCAGGCTAAGTGCGATGCCGAGCTCAAGCTCGTGTGCATGGCGCCGAATCTGCGAAGAATGTGTGCGTTGGGCCTGAGTTGACGCCCCGATGGGGCGCAAAACCTGTTTGGCGCGGTGCCCTGCGCATCAAACCCAGCTCGGTCCCTTCGGTCGGCACTGAAACAACCTCGCCTTCTATCTCGTATACCCCAACATCGCCAACATAAGCTGATCAGCGTTTCGAATTTGCTCTGCCGCCCAGACTCCTATGCAATCTTTCAAAGCAGGCGCAAGACTGCCGCAAAATCATTCTCGACAAGATTCAGATGATCGTCGATCTTCGGTTGAAATGTATCGAGCTCGAATGCCATTGTCTGGTCACGGATGAGCTCAAAGTCATTCCAAAGCGTTGTTGAATCCGCGTTTAAACCAGTAACAACACCCAATCCGCTTGGATATGTCGGTATCGTGAATACCTTGAGGTCTGGCCTGAATTTCATAAGAATCGGAATCACCTTCCAGGTGTCGCCAACCCAGAATTTCGTACTCCGATCCCTCTTCGCCGTAGCCGCAGTGACTGGAAAAATGTCATGAAACAACACGACTGTACCTGCATCTGAAAATTTCTCGATATTCATGAAGTCTTTTAACGCTTGATCGAAGGTATGCAACCCGTCGATGAAGGCCAAACTGACGGTCTTCACTTCCAACACTTGCCGAAGGTCGTGGTTTGCAAAGAAATCGTCACTGGGAAGCTGATAGAGTTTGACCCAAGCTTCCTGTGGATAAACTATTTGAAGGGCCGGGTCAACTCCGACCGCTCGCGTTGGCGAGCGGGCGAACTGAAGCGATCGTCCGGATTCAACCCCAACCTCCAAATATGCGGCCGGTTTTAACGTAGCGTGAAACCATTTAAGCCAATCCAGATAGGTTGGCCCAGGAAATCGCTTCTCAACTGCAGCGCTGCATTTGACAAACTCAATTTCTGAAAACAGGAGATTGGTTTCTGCATTTTCCGGAAAGCGTTTCAATGCATCGGCGCAGATTTTTTCAGCCCCAGCTATGTCACTTGCTTTTAATTTGTCATGCCCGATTTCTAATAGTTCCGATAGGAAAATTTGGTCGGAACTTTGATGTAAGGTATTTGTGCGTGGCTTGCCAAAAATTAATTCCCTTAGCAAATTCGACAGAATGGACAACACGCTCTCCTGATAAGCTTTCTACTCTTCAAACCGAAAACGGTCCCGGCAACTATCCACCAGTTGAGCAATCCGAGTTTAAATTCATTATGGTTGGGACTGTGAGCCTGGCATGCACTCGCAGCTGACATCACCAAGTGTCAATAACTCAAAGTGATACTGATTGCCGTCAACGTTTGGCAAGAATGGCGTTTTGCCCTAGTTACTTGATGCAAACCGATCTAACCATTTTAATATCTGTCATCCCCATTAGAACCTTTTCCATACCGTCCATTTTGAGCGTGCGCATACCACTGTTTACGGCGGATGAAAACAGCTCGGCGACGCGGGCGCGCTCCTGAATCAGCTTTTTCGCGGCGTCGTCGGCAATCATCAACTCGTGTAGTCCGATACGGCCTTTGTAGCCGGTCTTGTTGCATTTATCGCAACCTACCGCACGGTACATCTTCAGCTTGCCGCCCTCTCCGTGCTCTGCAATCCAGCCGTCAAGAAGTTTTTTGGCTTCAACCGCTGGGTCGGCTTTCCAAGCAGCGGTATGGCGCAACTCCTCAGCGTATTCGGCGACGAACAGCTTGATTTCCTCGGCTTCGGGAAAATATGCCTCCTTGCAATCGCAAAGCTTTTTGGCAAGCCGCTGCGCAAGAATTCCGAGCAAAGCGTCGGCAAAGTTAAATGGGTCCATGCCCATGTCCAACAGACGCGTAATGGATTCCGGTGCGGAGTTGGTGTGCAGGGTGGAGAACACCATGTGGCCAGTCAATGAAGCCTCCACGCCCATCGATACGGTTTCTTTGTCGCGCGACTCACCGACCATGATGATGTCGGGGTCTGCGCGCAGGAAAGCTCGCATCACAAGCGCAAAATCAATGCCGGCTTTTTTGTTGATCTGCACTTGGCGCAGACCTTTCTGCGTGATCTCGACAGGGTCTTCGGCGGTCCAGATTTTGGTGTCTGGGGTGTTAAGAAACTTCAGAATCGAGTGGAGAGTCGTCGTCTTTCCGGAGCCGGTCGGGCCACAGACGTAAAACAGGCCGTACGGTTTGGATACGGTTTTCTCGAGGCGCTCCTTGTTGTGCACTGTCAGGCCCAGCTTTTCAAGCGGAATAGGTTCTCCGGCGGCCAGGATACGCATGACCACATCTTCGACGCCGCCTGCCGACGGAATGGTCGCTACGCGCAGTTCGATATCCAGCGGCCCGTATTTTTTGAACTTTATCTTTCCGTCTTGCGGTTTTCGCTTTTCCGAAATGTCCAGGTCACACATGATCTTGAGCCGCGTCACCATGGCCTGACGGAACTGCGCAGGAACTTCGATATAAGGCTGCAAGGTTCCGTCGATACGAAAGCGTATTCCCGTCTTGGCTTTCCCGGGCATGGGTTCGATATGGATGTCCGACACTTTTTGCTTGTACGCATCAATGATGACCTTGTTAACGAACTTGACCAGTTCGTTGTCGGCGGCCGCAGATTCCAGCGCCGAGTCGTCGGTTGCATCATTTTCGAGCGGCGAGTCCATGTCGGCCAAGAGCTGATCGATTGACCCTCCCTCATTGCCTGCTCCGAAAAGCTGACTCAGTGTTTCCTCAAACTCCGTCTGCGTAGTAACGCAATAAGCGAATTTGCTGGTCTTGGAAAACACCTGGGGGACGACCCGGGCACCGCGCACGGCCTCCGGATCCAGGCACATGATCACCAACCCGTCGGGCGTTTCTTCCAGTGGCATCCACCCCTGCTGCTCGATAAAGTGGCGCTTGAGCGCGCCATGCAGCATCTCGGACCGAATGCGTCCGGCGTTGAAGGCTTCATAAGGCACGCCAAAAAACTTGGACAGGGAAGCGCCTATTTGCGTTGGCCGGATACGAAAGTCGGCCATCAAAAGGTACTCTACCGTCTGGCCTTCTTCGCGCGCCTTCTGAACACATTGCAGCAGTTCGTCCTGGGAGAGCACGCCTTCCGTTACCAGTCCATCGTACTTGGTGGCTTTCCGCCGCAGTCCATCCTCAGCTCGTTGCATACGCTGGCGAATCGCAATGCCCAGCGTCTTGCACAACTGCTGCGCACCGTCCTCCTCAAGCTTGGCGAACGGTTGGTCACTACGGTTGTTGATGACCTGCAGAACGCCGTAGAGGGTGTTGCCGTCCATGACAGGTGCAACAAGCATTTGTTTGGTGCGGTAACCAGAACGCTTGTCGACTTCCTGCAAGAAGCTCAGCTTCGGATGGATTGTTTTGAGCGCTACATCGTCATACACGTCGGCTATGTTGACCATCTGTTTGGCCAGTGCAACGTACCCCGCAATGCTCTGCGGACTAATCGGAAGCTTTAAATCGCGGCTCGTGTTCAGCCCTGTTTTGACCTTCGAAATAATGGCCGTGCGGTCTTCGTTAACAGCGTAAAGGGTCAATCGGTCTGCGTTGAACAGCTTGCAGATGTCCTGGCTGGCCTCCAGCATGATCTGGTCGATGTTCTCGGTCTCGTGGATCTTGGTCGTGACCAGCTGCAGCTGGCGAAAGAACAAGGCCTCGAAGGTGACGCCGCGCTTTTCGGGAGGCAGCTGCTGCGAGTCGTAGAACGCCTGCGAGTCGCGCTCGGTGCGAAGCACGGCGCTCATCGAGGGGCCTGCATGATCTGCACGCGACGGTTTGGCTGGAAGGACCGGCGGTTCACAATATAAACTCCTGCCCAGCGCGCAGCCAGCGGATGTCATGCA
>NZ_DASQZG010000012.1:0-267709 GCF_035638815.1 Polaromonas sp. | reverse complement strand
CCAGTTTGTAGGCTTGTTCCATGGGCCGCAGGTTGACCGGCACCATCGCCCGTATCTCCTGCCCGGTCACATCATCACCGTGTGATTTGAGGTACTCGCCAATCGCGCCCGCCACGCAGCTGAGCAGCACGTCGTTGATGGAGCAGTTCAGCGCCCTGCCAACGGCCTTGACTTCGTCGAGCGGAATCGGCTGGCACCAGGCTACCTTTTTTGCAGTGCCCGGTTTGCCTTTGAGGCGGGTTTTGGAGTCGTCGGGCATGAGCGCGAGGGCGGCCCCGTCCTTGAGCACCTGGAGCATGACCTTGGCCATGTCGAGCGAGCCATTCATTCCTTTTTGCGGATCTCCCAGCATGTGCAGCGTGCGGACGGCGCCTTCTCCGGCCACGCCCAGCGCCTTGACCGTGAGGTCTGTGAAGGGTTTGAGGAGGGTGTCGGCAATCCAGTCTTCTGCGCCGCCACCGGTCTCCTTTTTCTTGCGTTCAGGTGGCGCGGCGCCGCCATCCACCAGCGACATGGTGACGGAAATCAGCGCAATGCCGTCGGCGATGCAATGGTGAATGCGCACAATCATCGCGCTGCCCTTGACGCCGTCGGGACCGGTGTAATCCTCAATCAGATGGATTTGCCACAGCGGGCGTTTGCGGTCCAGCGGTTGCATGGCCAGCTCAGCCACGCGGTCCTGCAGCGCATCCTGCTCCCTGCCTTTGGCTGCCTTGGGCAGTTTTTCGGCAATCAGGTGGTTGTGGATATCAAAGTTCCGGTCGTTCACCCAGGTGGCGCCTGCCGTGTCTTCAATCACCCGTTGCTTGAAGCGGCCGTATTTCAGCAGGCTGCTTTCCAGCCGCTCCGCCACTGCGGCATGTTTGACGCCAGGTTGCAAAGCCCACACGCCAACAATCATCATCAGGTTGGACGGCGTGTCCATGCGTAGCCAGGCGGTGTCCACCTTGCTCATGCGCTCACCGGAAAGACCCAGGGTGCCGGAGACGGCGCGCGTCACGTTTTTCTGAACGTTCTTGGCGACTTTTTTACCGGCCGCCTGGGCTGAAACGCGTGTGACCATGAATGCTCCGCTTGTTATTAGAAGTAAAAAGAGCGACCGTTCTTCGCCGGCCGTCTCTGGGAAAAAATAGCTCCCCACAGTGGCAGGCATGAGAAAACTGGCAAAGCCTGCGGCTCATGAACCTTGACTGGGGGAAATTCCCTATTTTGCAGGCAAGGCTGTAGCTAAGATACCGGGCAGTTACCCCAAGCACCATTTTTGGTGATCAACTTCCCAACCGGAGCATCCTCATGGCAGATCTGAAAGCCGCATTCGACAAGGCAATGGCCGACTCAAAAAACCTCAGCGAGCGGCCCGACAATGCGACCCTGCTGAAAATTTATGCACTGTACAAACAGGGCAGCAGCGGCGACAACGCGGACAAAAAGCCCGGTTTCGGTGACATGGTGGCCAGAGCCAAATGGGACGCATGGAACAGTCTCAAAGGTACGTCCCAGGACGATGCGATGCAGCAATACGTGGATCTGATCGAGTCGCTAAGCTGAACGGCTTGCGCTGAAGAAAAGTGAAAACGGGCAGTCAGCTGCCCGGTGAAAAAAGATCAACCCTGTCGGTGATGATGCCGTCGGTTCCCAGATCCCACAGGCGCTCGGCCGCCCATTCGTCGTTAACGGTGTAACTCAGCGTGCGAAACCCGGCGCTTTTGGCTTGCAGCACGGTAGAGCTGTCCCAAAGCGCATGGTTGCAAACCACGGCTGCGCAGTCCAGCGTAAGGGCTGTTTCAAGCCATCCTTTCCACAAACCATCCAGCAGCAGTCCGCGCGGCAACTGCGGTTGGGCCGCTTTGGCAGCGTCCAGTGCCTCAGGGTGAAATGAAGTCAGCAGCGGCGGGACGGCAGCGTTTGCCCAGAGGCGCGCTGCGGCGTTTGCCACGGTCTCGCCGGTTTGCGCTTCCTCGCCCGGCGTGGGTTTTATTTCGATATTGAGGAAATAGCTGTTGTTCAGGCAAAAAGCGGCAATGCTTTCCAGTGTTGCCAGCGGTTCGCCCGCGTAGGCGCGCGAGTGCCAGCCACCAGCGTCCAGTCGTGACAGCACGTCCCAGCTTTGCGCACCACCGATGCCATGGCCGGTGCTGGTGCGATCCAGCGTCGCGTCGTGCATCAGAAACGGCACGCCATCGGCGCTCAGCTTCACATCGCATTCAAACATGCGGTAGCCATGGGCAGCACCCACGCGGAAGGCGGCCATGGTGTTTTCAGGGGCCAGCTTGCCCGCGCCGCGATGCGCGATCCACCGTGGATATGGCCAGGCGTTCACGTGCGCAGCGCCGGGCCGCCCCAAGCAGGCACAGCCCCCTCGGGGGGCAGCGTTTTACACGCAGTGAAAAGCGTGGGGGCCATATTCAAAGCCGCTTTCCACTTTCCGCGTCAAACCAGTGCAAGCGGTCTGGACGCGGCTCCACATGAATGGTTGAGCCAATCTGCGGGACGGCCTGATTTTCATCCGTGCGCACAATCAGAAATTCGTCCCCGAAACGGCAATAAACCAGCCGTTCGGCACCCAGCATTTCAAGCGTGTCCACTTGCACGGCCCAGCCACTGGAGCCGATCCGTAAATGCTCCGGACGAATGCCCAGTATGGTGCCGGCTTTGCCGCCGAAGTCGGCATTGGGCGCATGTTTGAGCAGATTCATCGGGGGCGAGCCCATGAAACTCGCCACAAAGGTGGTGGCCGGGCGGTTGTAGACCTCTTCCGGGGTGCCAAACTGTTCCATGCGGCCCGCATTCATGACAATCATGCGTTGCGCCAGCGTCATGGCTTCAACCTGGTCATGCGTGACAAACAGTGAAGTGATGCCAAGCTCGCGGTGCAGCTTCTGGATTTCCAGGCGCGTCTGCACGCGCAGCTTTGCATCCAGGTTGGACAGCGGCTCATCGAACAAAAACACCTGCGGCTGGCGGACGATCGCACGGCCCATGGCCACACGCTGGCGCTGGCCGCCGGACAGTGCGCGGGGCTTGCGGTCCAGCAGATGGCCGAGTTCGAGAATCTTGGCGGCCTTGTCGACGCGCTGTTTGATCTCGGCAATCGGCATCTTCCTGATTTTCAAGCCATAAGCCATGTTGTCGAACACGCTCATGTGCGGGTACAGCGCATAGTTCTGAAACACCATGGCGATGTCTCGTTCCGCCGGTTCCAGATCGTTGACCACGCGCCCGCCGATGGAAATCTCGCCGCCGGAAATTTCTTCAAGGCCAGCGACCATGCGCAGCAAAGTGGATTTGCCGCAGCCCGAGGGCCCGACGATGACAACGAATTCGCGGTCGGAAATCTCGGCATTGACGCCGTGAATCACCTGCAGTTCCTGCTTGCCCTTGCCGTACTTCTTGACGACGTCTTTGAGTTGTATTGAAGCCATATATCTTTTTACTTTTCAGTGTCTACCAGGCCCTTGACGAACCATTTCTGCATCAGGATGACAACGATCGCCGGCGGCAACATCGCCAGAATGGCTGTGGCCATGACCACGTTCCACTCGACAAACACCTCGCCGAAGATCAGGCGCTTGATACCCATCACGATGGGGTACATGCGTTCGTCGGTGGTCACCAGCAGTGGCCAGAGGTACTGGTTCCAGCCATAGATGAACTGGATCACGAACAGCGCCGCCATCGAGGTTTTGGACAGGGGCAGCAGCACGTCTTTGAAGAAACGCATGGGTCCGGCCCCGTCCATCCGCGCGGCCTCGACAAGTTCGTCAGGGACTGTCAGGAAAAACTGGCGGAACAGGAAGGTGGCCGTTGCCGAGGCGATCAGTGGCACCGTCAGGCCCTGCATGGTATTGAGCATGCCGAGGTTGGACACCACTTCATAGGTCGGGCCGATGCGGACCTCCACTGGCAGCATCAGCGTGACAAACACCATCCAGAACACCAGATTCTTGGCGGGAAAGCGAAAGTAGACGATGGCAAAAGCTGACAGCAGCGAAATGGCGATTTTCCCGATGGCGATGATCAGCGCACTGGACAGGCTGATCAACATCATCGGGCCCGCCGCACCTATGCTGGCCCCAGCTTCGGTCTTGCCGCCGAACAGGGCCAGACGGTAGCTTTCGATGAAGTTGCTGCCCGGCATCAGGGAGATCGGGTTGCTGGTCATGATCTGCGTGGCGGTTTGCGTCGAGCCGATGAAGGTGACGTAGATCGGAAAGAAGACAACCACCACACCGATGATGAGGATCAGGTGTGAGAAGAAATCGAGGATGGGATTTTTTTGGACCATCAGTAGTTCACCTTCTTCTCGACGTACTTGAACTGCACCACGGTCAGCGCGATCACGATGACCATCAGCACCACCGACTGTGCGGCCGAACCGTTGATATCCATGGCCTTGAAGCCATCGTAATAAACCTTGTAGACCAGAATTGATGTGTCCTTGCCCGGCCCGCCGTTGGTGGCGGCATCCACGATGGCAAATGTCTCGAAGAAGGCATACACAACGTTGATAACCAGCAAAAAGAAGGTGGTAGGCGACAACAACGGCCACACGATGGTCCAGAACCGGCGCCACGGGCTGGCGCCGTCAATGGTGGCGGCTTCGATCAGCGACTGAGGAATTGATTGCAGCCCTGCCAGAAAGAACAGGAAGTTGTAGGAGATGTGTTTCCAGATGGCCGCCATGACGATCAGCGCCATCGCATGATTGCCATTGAGCACGTGGTCCCAGTTGAAACCCATCTCAATCAGCGCGTAACGAATCACGCCGTAAGGGGACGCGAACATCATCAGCCACAACACGCCGGCAACCACCGGGGCCACCGCGTAAGGCCAGATCAGCAGCGTTTTGTAAATGCCGGCGGCGCGTACCACCCGGTTGGCCATCACCGCAAGCAGCAGCGAAATCGCCAGGCCACCCACCGCAACCAGCGCGGAGAAGACGGCTGTGATGCGAAAGGAATCCATGTAGGCAGGGTCGCCGAACAGGCGGCGGAAGTTTTCGAGGCCGACAAATTCCCGCGTTGAGCCGAAAGCGTCTTCCTGCAGCACGCTCTGGTACAACGCCTGGCCAGCGGGCCAGAAAAAGAAGACCAGAATGATTGACATCTGCGGGGCAATCAGTACCCAGGGCAGCCAGACCGATTTGAAGAGAACCCGTTTTTCCATGAGACGCTATAAAAATAATAGCTGCCGAATCCCGGTGGTCGGGGGTCGGCAGCTATATTGGCTTGAAAAGAGCGGTGCCGGGCACCGCTCCGCCTGAATCAGGACTTGTTGGCTTTCTGGAAGCGCTCAAGCTGCTCGTTGCCGCGCTTAACGGCATTGTCCAGAGCTTCTTTTGGAGCCTTGCTGCCTTGCCATACGCCTTCGAGTTCCTCGTCGATGATGGTGCGGATCTGCACGAAGTTGCCCAGGCGCACGCCGCGCGACTTGTCTGTGGTCTTGCGAATCATCTGGTTGACCGACACATCGGCACCGGGGTTCTGCTTGTAGAAGCCGGATTTCTCGGTCAACTCAAACGAAGCCTTGGTTACAGGTAGATAGCCAGTGCGCTGGTGGCTGGCGGCAGCGACGTCGGGTTTGGACAGGTGGTTGAGGAAAGCGGCGACGGCCTTGTATTCCTCAGGCTTCTTGCCCGACATCACCCAGATACTGGCGCCACCGATCACGGTGTTCTGCGGTGCGCCCTGCACATCTGGGTAGTAGGGCAGGGTGCCGGTGCCGTAGCCGAATTTGCCGTTGCGCTTGACGCTGCCGGCCAGGGCCGACGAGCCCGTAGCCATCGCACACTCGCCCGAAACGAAAGTGGCGTCAGCCTTGTTTTCACGTCCCTTGTAGACAAACAGGCCGGTCTTGGCCATGTTGGCAAGGTTTTCGATGTGGCGCACGTGCAGCGGGCTGTTGAACGCGAGGCGCGTGTCCGTGCCGCCGAAGCCGTTGTTTTTGGTTGCGTACAGCACGTTGTGCCAGGCCGAGAAGCTCTCCAGCTGTGTCCAGCTGATCCAGGCTGTTGTGAAGGGGCATTTGTGGCCGGAAGCCTTGAGTTTGGCGGCGGCCAGCGCCACTTCCGGCCAGGTGGTGGGTGGCTTCTCGGGGTCCAGACCGGCCGCTTTGAATGCGTCCTTGTTGTAGTGGAAAACCGGGGTCGAGCTGTTGAAAGGGTAGCTCAGCATCTGGCCGTTGGGTGCCGTGTAGTAGCCCGAAACAGCCGGCACATAAACGCTGGGGTCAAATTTGAAGCCCGCGTCGCCCATCACCTTGCCGACGGGCACGGTGGCACCCTTGGCGGCCATCATGGTCGCGGTGCCAACTTCGAACACCTGAATCATGTGTGGCGCGTTGCCGGCACGGTAGGCTGCAACGCCCGCCGTCATCGACTCTGCATAGCTGCCCTTGAAAGTGGGCACTACCTTGTAGTCCTTTTGGCTGGCGTTGAAGTCTTTGGCCAGGTCGTTGACCCACTCACCAAGGGCGCCGCCCATGGAATGCCACCATTGGATTTCAGTTTGGGCGTGACTGACGAGAGGCGCGAGTAGCGCGGAGGCAGCCAAAGTGATGACTGTCAGGCTTTTTTTCATTACAACTCCTGGATGAAACGGTTTGATTGAACGGCGAACCGTCTAGTCTAAAAATGATTTGTGACAGTGGATTTAAGCCACATGCGCGCGTCCTTACAAGCGGGTTTCCACGAAGACAGACCTCCGGCCTGGGAGTGCGGGTTTCCACGAGGAGAGGGCTCGGGCGTGGGGGTATGTTGCGCTGCGGTAACATAGGGCAACTGCACCGGCACCGGTCTGCAGCAGCCGGGTTTTGCCACGATGAACGCTCCTACTCCCCTTCAAGAACTGACCACTTTCGCCGACGACGCCAAAGCGGGTGAAGCCCGCATTCGCGAGATCCCCTACAACTACACCTCGTTCTCTGATCGCGAAGTGGTCATCCGGCTGCTCGGCACCCACTCCTGGGACTTGCTGAACCTGCTTCGCGGTGAGCGCCGCACCGGTCGCTCAGCCCGCATGTTGTACGAGGTGCTGGGTGACATCTGGGTGGTCCAGCGCAACCCCTATTTGCAGGACGATCTGCTGGACAATCCCAAGCGCCGCAAGATGCTGGTCGATGCGCTTCAGCACAGGCTGGGCGAGGTGGAAAAGCGCCGCACCCCTGAGGCAGATAGTCAGCGCGATGCCATCGTAGGCGAGCTGCTGGTAGCGGCACGAAAGGCGGTCAGCGCCTTTGCTACTTCGTTTGAAAACATGTACGACTTGCGCCGCCAAACCGCGCGCAAACTGGGCAAATTCACCCTCAAGGACAACATCAAGTTTGACGGGCTTTCGCGTGTCTCACATGTGACAGATGCCACCGATTGGCGCGTTGAATACCCCTTTGTTGTTCTGACACCTGATACCGAAGTCGAGATGGCAGGCCTTGTAAAAGGTTGCATCGAGCTGGGGCTGACCATCATTCCGCGAGGCGGTGGCACCGGTTACACGGGCGGTGCGATTCCTTTGAGCTGGAAATCGGCAGTGATCAACACCGAAAAGCTCGAAGCCATGACCGAGGTGGAACAGGTTGCATTGCCTGGCCTTGATCAAACAGTCGCGACCGTTTGGACCGAAGCCGGCGTGGTAACCCAGCGCGTGGCCGATGCGGCTGAACGTGCGGGTTTTGTCTTTGCAGTGGATCCGACATCAGCAGAAGCGTCGTGCATAGGCGGTAACATCGCCATGAATGCCGGCGGCAAAAAGGCCGTGCTCTGGGGCACCGCGCTGGACAACCTCGCCTCATGGCGCATGGTGACGCCAGAGGCCCAGTGGCTGGAAGTCATACGCCTGAATCACAACCTGGGCAAGATTCACGACGCCGAGATGGCAAGCTTTGAGCTCAGGTATTTCGAGGCGGACGGCAAGACACCGGTACGTACCGAGCGCCTCGATATCCCGGGAAAAACATTCCGTAAAGAGGGCTTGGGCAAAGACGTCACGGATAAATTCCTGAGCGGATTGCCCGGCATCCAGAAGGAAGGTTGTGACGGCCTGATCACCAGCGCGCGCTGGATTGTGCACCGCATGCCTGCGCACACACGTACGGTCTGCCTGGAGTTTTTTGGCAATGCCAAGGACGCGGTGCCCAGCATTGTGGAGATCAAGGACTTCATGTTCGCCGAGCAAAAGCGCGGCGGGGCGATTCTGGCGGGGCTGGAGCATCTGGACGATCGCTATCTGAAGGCGGTGGGCTACGCCACCAAGTCGAAGAAACACGGCGGCCTGCCCAAGATGGTGTTGTTTGGCGATATTGCCGGTGACGATGCCGACGTCGTTGCGCGAGCGACCTCCGAGGTGGTGCGTATTGCCAATTCGCGCAACGGTGAAGGTTTTGTCGCGATCAGCCCCGACGCGCGCAAGAAATTCTGGCTGGACCGCAAGCGCACTGCTGCCATCTCACGCCACACCAACGCCTTCAAGATCAATGAAGACGTGGTGATTCCACTGCCGCGCATGGCCGAGTACACCGATGGCATCGAGCGCATCAACATCGAATTGAGCCTGGCCAACAAGATCAAGCTGTGCGACGCGCTTGAGGCCTTTTTCCTCAAGGGCAACCTGCCCCTGGGCAAGTCTGACGATGCTGGCGAGATTCCGTCGGCCGAATTGCTGGAAGACCGGGTGGCTCAGGCGGTGGCGCTGGTCAGTGAAGTGCGCGCCCTGTGGACGGGGTGGCTGGAGAACGTTGAGTCGCTGTTCCCCCAATTGCAGGACCACACGCTGCGTGCCAGCTGGAAAACCCAGATCCGCACCGGGCTACAGACCATTTTTTCAGGTGCCGCTTTTGTACCGATTCTGGAGCAGTGCAATCTCATACACAAACAGGTTCTCAAGGGCCGTGTCTGGGCTGCCTTGCACATGCATGCCGGTGACGGCAACGTGCACACCAACCTGCCTGTCAACAGCGATGACTACGAGATGCTGCAAACGGCGCACCACGCCGTGGCGCGCATCATGGTGCTGGCGCGTTCGCTGGATGGCGTGATCTCTGGCGAACACGGCATCGGTATCACCAAGCTCGACTTTTTGACAGCCGAAGAGTTGCAGCCCTTTACCGACTACAAGCACCGGGTTGATCCGCAAGGGCGCTTTAACAAGGGCAAGTTGTTGCGCGATGTGGCTTTTCCTGCCGACCTGACCAACGCCTATACGCCGAGCTTTGGCCTCATGGGTCACGAGTCGTTGATCATGCAGCAGTCAGATATTGGCGAAATTGCCAACTCGGTCAAGGATTGCCTGCGTTGCGGCAAGTGCAAGCCGGTGTGCGCCACCCATGTGCCGCGCGCCAACTTGTTGTACAGCCCGCGCAACAAAATCCTGGCGACCTCGCTGCTGGTGGAAGCCTTTTTATATGAAGAGCAGACCCGGCGCGGCGTCAGCATCAAGCACTGGGAAGAATTTGAAGATGTCGCCGACCATTGCACGGTTTGCCACAAGTGCCTCAGCCCATGCCCGGTCGACATCGATTTTGGCGATGTGTCCATGAATATGCGCAACCTTCTGCGCAAAATGGGCAAAAAGAGCTTCAGGCCGGCGGCCGCCTTTCAGGCCTGGTTTATCGGCACGGCCAATCCGCGGGCCATCCGGGTGGCGCACGCGCTGACTGGCATCAGTTTCAAAGCGCAGCGACTGGCCAACCGGCTGATGAAGGTGGTGATCCGTAAGCAAACGGAAGCGCCGCCCGCCACGGTGGGTCCCGCTCCGATCAAAGAACAGGTGATTCACTTCATCAACAAGAAGATGCCCGGCAACCTGCCCAAGAAAACGGCACGCGCGCTGCTGGACATTGAAGACAAGGACTACGTCCCTATCATTCGCAATCCGAAGACGACAACAGCAGAGACCGAGGCGGTGTTTTACTTCCCCGGTTGTGGCTCCGAGCGTTTGTTCTCGCAGGTGGGACTTGCAACGCAGGCCATGCTCTGGCATGCGGGGGTGCAAACCGTGCTGCCGCCGGGTTACCTGTGCTGCGGTTATCCGCAGCGCGGCAGCGGCCAGTTTGACAAGGCCGAAAAAATCATCACGGACAACCGTGTGCTGTTTCACCGCGTGGCCAATACCCTGAACTACATGGATATCAAGACCGTGGTGGTGAGCTGCGGCACATGTTACGACCAGCTCCAGGGGTATGAGTTTGACAAGATATTCCCTGGTTGCCGCATCATTGATATCCACGAATACCTGCTTGAAAAGGGCATCACACTCGGCGACGCGGCGGGTGGTGGGTATCTCTTTCACGATCCCTGCCACAGCCCGATGAAGGTCCAGGCTCCTATAAAAACCGTCAAGGCGCTGCTCGGGGATAACGTTCTTGAGAGCAAACGCTGCTGCGGCGAAAGCGGCGGGCTTGCGACATCGCGTCCAGATGTGTCCACGCAGGTTCGGTTTCGGAAAGAAGAAGAAATTCGCAAGGGCGAGGCCATCTTGCGGGAAAGCGGAGCAGCAACACCCAAGCAGAACATCAAAATGTTGACGTCCTGCCCGAGTTGCCTGATGGGTCTGAACCGTTACCAGGACGACCTCAAAACGGGCCTGCTCGAGGCTGACTACATCGTGGTCGAGATGGCCAACCAGATTCTGGGAAAAGAATGGCTGCCCGCTTATGTGGATGCGGCCAATCATGGTGGTATTGAGCGCGTGCTCGTTTAGTCGTTGACCAGAAGTACGCCATGGCAGGCCTTAAACCCGATTCACCGACGCCTTCTGAGTTAACCGTCCACAACCAGTCGCGCGCACTGGAGATATCGTTTTCCGATGGCGCAGAGTTCAGGATCCCGTTCGAGCTGATGCGTGTTTATTCGCCATCGGCCGAAGTTCAGGGTCACGGTCCCGGCCAGGAAGTGCTACAGACCGGCAAACGCGAGGTCAAGGTGGTTGAGCTTGAGCCTGTCGGGAACTACGCGGTGAAACCGGTTTTTTCGGATGGTCACGAAAGCGGCATTTTTTCCTGGGACTATCTTTATTTTCTGGGCAATGAGCAGGACCGCCTGTGGGCTGAGTACCTGCAACGCCTGGAAAAAGCTGGTGTGCAACGTGATCAACCTATGCCCTCCGCAGGTGGCCATGCCTGTGGTTCGCATTGAAGGCCATGGGTTGACTAAGCGCAAGGTTGTTGTTTTTCGACATAAACCAGGGCCAATGGCCCGTCAGCGTACAGGTTGTCACTTGAATTGACCGCTTTCACCCCTAGCATTAGAAGATGACAAGCACGCATTTCGGATTTGAGTCGGTTGACGAGCAGGACAAAGCGCGTCGGGTGCGTGGCGTGTTTGATTCTGTCGCACCCAAATACGACGTGATGAATGACCTCATGTCCATGGGCCTGCACAGGGTCTGGAAGGCTTACACCGTCATGGTGGCCAACGTTACGCCCGGTCAGGCGGTTTTGGATATCGCAGGTGGCACTGGCGATCTGGCTCTGGCTTTTGCACCCAAGGTAGGTGAGAGCGGCTGTGTGGTGCACACGGATATCAACGAAGCCATGCTACGCGAAGGCCGCAACCGGCTGCTCGACGCAGGCAAGGTTTTGCCAACCACGGTTTGTGATGCCGAGCATTTGCCATTTGCCGACGCGAGTTTTGACCTGGTGACGGTGGCTTTCGGTTTGCGCAACATGACGCACAAGGATCTGGCTCTGAAGGAAATGAATCGCGTGCTTAAGGCGGGCGGCAAACTGCTGGTGCTGGAGTTTTCCAAAATTGCCAAACCGCTTGAAAAAGCGTACGACTGGTATTCATTCAAGGTGTTGCCAAAATTGGGCAAGCTGGTTGCCAATGACGATTCCAGCTATCAGTATCTGGCGGAGTCGATCCGGATGCATCCCGGTCAGGAAGAATTAAAAGCCCTCATGCACAAAGGTGGATTTGGTCATGTGGACTATCACAACCTGACTGGCGGGGTAGTGGCATTGCATGTTGGAATCAAGTGTTGATCAGTGTTGATCCATTGATTTTTTTGAATTTTTGAAGGAGACGTTATGAAACTTTGGTCTGCAATTCTGGCGGCGGTATTTACCACCACCATGCTCCTGTCGGGTGCACCTGCCGAGGCCAAACGCATGGGCGGTGGTGGCTCCGTGGGCAAACAGTCGTCCAATGTGACGCAGCGGCAGGCCACACCGCCTGCCAATCAGGCGGCTCCAGCGGCTGCTGCCCCGGCGGCAGCGCCTAAAAAACCCTGGGGCGCCATGCTGGGCGGCCTGGCGGCCGGTCTGGGCCTCGCCTGGCTGGCATCGTCCCTCGGTCTCGGCGGCGCTTTCGGACAAATCATCATGTTTGCCTTGTTGGCGCTCGTGGTGATGGTGGTTATTGGCTTTGTTATGCGCAGGCTCAAAGGCGGCAGCGCGCAGCAGAGCCCGACGCCATTCGCGATGCAGGGGGCTGGTAACGCCACCACACCGCGTAACTACAGCCCGGAAAATGTCGGCAACGATGCTTCTGCCCGGCCGTGGGAGCGCAACAGCATGGCTTTTGACGCAACCAAGGCTGGTACTGCTACGGGTGGCTCCATGATTGGTTCTGCCCTGGGTGGCTCACAGGCTTGGGGTGTGCCCGAAGGCTTCGATGCAGAAGGCTTTCTCAAGGCCTGCAAAACCAACTTTGTGACCTTGCAAGACGCCTGGGACCGCTCTGACGTGGCCAGCCTTCGCGCGATGATGACCGATGACATGCTGGAGCAGATCAAGGCCCAGCTCGCCGATCGCGAATCGCATACCGGTGGCGTGGCCAACAAGACCGACGTTGTCATGCTCGACGCCAAGCTCCTCGGCATTGAGGAAATGCCAGACGTGTATATGGCGAGTGTGGAGTTCTCCGGCATGATCCGCGAAGACGCCTCAGCCGGCGCCAGCCCATTCCGTGAAGTCTGGAACATGACCAAGCCCCGCACCGGAGGCGGCTGGCTGGTCGCAGGCGTTCAGGCTCTGCAGTAATCCAGAAGCGGCTCCTCTGCGGGGCCAACTATTTATGCTGCAAAATCGGGGACGTATGAATAACACGTCCCCTTTTTCTTTTCTGCAATCCCTGGCCACCCGCTTTCAGCCGCCTGCCTGGGTTGTAGATGAAGGTCAGCAAAAAATCGTTCTGTTTTTGAACCACGTGCTGATGCAGGAGAAGGAAGCGCAAAACCGGCTTCTGCGAAAAAAGGGAAGCGTTATTCACGTCCGGTGGGGCCTGTTCGCGCTGGATCTTGTCATCACGCCTGCGGGCCTTGTCGGCCGTGCGACGCCGGGCGCCAGACCCGACCTCCTGCTCGAGGTGGCTGCCGAATCACCCATGGTAGTGATGCAGTCTGTGTTTGCGGGCAAGGCTCCGCCCGTCAAGATTGAGGGGGACGTTCAGCTGGCTGCCGAGCTCGGCTGGCTGGCTGACAACGTGCGCTGGGACGTGGAAGAAGATCTGTCGCGATTGATCGGCGATGTACCCGCCCACACGCTGGCGAATGCGGCCCGCCAGGTGCTGGCCGGATTGAGGCAGTTCCTCGCCCAGGCCCCTGCCGGTGGTGCTTCTGCAAACACATCAGTTGTTGCCCCGCAAGTACCGAAAGCTGCCGCATGAGTCGGCTTTTCAGGGGTGTTTTTATCGTCTGGACGGTTCTGCGTTTTGGTCTAGACGAGCTGGTTCTGTCGAGTTTTCAGAGGCCCTGGATCCGATTGCTCACCCGCGTGGTCTCGGTGGGCCGCGATCTCAAAGCACCGCGCGGCGAGCGCCTCCGTGAGGCACTTGAGAGTCTGGGTCCCATTTTTGTGAAGTTCGGTCAGGTCATGTCCACGCGGAGGGACTTGCTGCCGCTGGATATTGCCAATGAACTGGCAAGGCTGCAGGATCGGGTGCCGCCCTTTGATTCAGACGTGGCGATCGCCATTGTTGAAAGATCTTTTGGCCGGCCGATTGACCAGATTTTTGCCACCTTTGAGCGTGAGCCAGTGGCCAGCGCGTCGATTGCCCAAGTTCACTTCGCCACGCTGCCGGGTGGGCGCGAGGTTGCCGTCAAGGTGCTTCGGCCCAACATGTTGCCCGCCATCGAGAAGGACCTCGCCTTGATGCGCATGATGGCGGGCTGGGTTGAAGGCCTGTCGGCCGATGGCAAGCGCCTCAAGCCACGGGAAGTGGTGGGTGAGTTTGACAAATACCTGCATGACGAGCTGGATCTGCTTCGCGAGGCGGCCAATGCCGCCCAGCTGCGTCGCAACATGCAGAACCTGAATCTGGTTCTGATTCCCGAGATGGTCTGGGACTATTGCATGCCGGAAGTGATGGTGATGCAGCGCATGTATGGCGTGCCCATCAGCCAGATTGAGCGTTTGCGCGACGCCGGCGTGGACATCAAGAAACTCGCGCGCGATGGTGTCACCATCTTTTTTACGCAGGTTTTTCGGGACGGTTTTTTTCACGCCGACATGCATCCCGGCAATATCCAGGTCAGTCTGGACCCGGCTACCTTCGGGCGCTATATTTCGCTGGACTTCGGCATTGTGGGCACACTCACCGAGGTCGACAAAGAGTATCTGGCGCAGAACTTCAGCGCGTTTTTCCGGCGCGACTACAAGCGGGTCGCCGAGCTCCACATTGAGTCCGGCTGGGTCCCCGGCAACACCCGGGTTGACGAGCTGGAGGCAGCGATACGCGCCTGTTGCGAGCCCTACTTTGACCGGCCACTCAAGGAAATTTCCCTGGGCATGGTGTTGATGCGCCTGTTCCAGACCTCGCGGCGTTTCCACGTAGAGATCCAGCCGCAGCTGGTGCTGCTGCAGAAAACCCTGCTCAATATTGAAGGCTTGGGCCGTGACCTTGATCCTGACCTGGATCTGTGGAGCACGGCAAAACCCTTTCTCGAAACCTGGATGCTCGAGCAGGTTGGTCCCGAGAAGTTGCTGGAGCAGCTCAAAGCCGAAGCGCCAACCTACGCGAAGCTCCTGCCCGGTTTGCCGCGGCTTTTGCAGCAGTACCTGAAAAACCAGAACGGTGGCAATCACCGGGACCTTCAGGAGCTGCTGCTGGTGCAAAAACGCACCAACAAACTGCTGCAAAGTCTGATTTACGGCGGACTGGGTTTCGCGTTGGGCCTGTTTGCCATGCAGGTTTTGCTCCGGATTCGTCTTTTCTAGGCGCCAGCGCCCACGCCCTGCTGTGGGGATGCGGCCGCGTCTCACAACGCTGCCAGAAGCCTATAATTAAGGGTTTTGCATCCTGAAGGCTCATTCAGGCGCAAACACCTCCGACAAAACCTCTAGCACCATGCCAATCTACGCTTACAAATGCGAGTCCTGCGGGCATAACAAGGACGTTTTGCAAAAAATGTCTGATGCGCCGCTGACCGACTGCCCACAGTGCGGCGCACCTGCCTTCAAGAAGCAGCTTACCGCTGCCGGTTTCCAGCTCAAAGGCTCGGGCTGGTATGTCACTGATTTCCGCGGTGGCGCAGGCGCAACCGCCGTGCCGCCCGTGGCGGGTGGTGACACCGCGGCGCCTGCAAGTGCCGACGGCAAGTCTTCGGAAAAGGCGGCCCCCGCCGCCACGACGGCACCGGCATCTTCCGCCACGCCGGCGACTGCCTCTGCAGCTCCTTCTGTCACGTCGACGCCCAAGGCGAGTTGATGAACGCCATACGCCGCTGGTTGCTGGCCGGGCTGCTGGTCCTTGTGCCGCTGGCCGTGACGGTGTGGCTGCTCAATTGGGTCATCAGCTCGCTTGACCAGACCCTGCAAATCCTTCCTGACAGCTGGCACCCCGACCGGCTGCTGGGTTTCCATATCCCCGGCTTCGGTGTGTTGCTGGCGCTGGCCATCGTGCTTTCGATCGGCGCCCTTGCCACCAACTTTTTCGGCAAAAAAATCGTCAGCTGGTGGGATGCACTGCTGAGCCGCATTCCCATCGTCCGGTCGATTTATTCCAGCGTCAAGCAGGTGTCCGATACGCTGTTCTCGGAAAACGGCAACGCTTTTCGCAAAGCGCTGTTGGTGCAGTGGCCACGCGAAGGGGTGTGGACGATTGCGTTTCAGACCGGCGCGCCAGGCGGTGACGTGGCCAACCATTTGCCGGGCGACTACCTCAGCGTTTACGTTCCTACGACTCCCAACCCGACCGGCGGCTATTTTGTGATGCTGAAGAAAACCGACTGCATCGAACTCAAAATGAGCGTCGATGAAGCCTTGACCTATGTGATTTCCATGGGTGTGGTGGTGCCCGGAAGTGCCGCCAACTACAAACCCCGATAATTTTCCGCGCGGTGCGCAAGCACTCGTTCATTCCTGCGAAACAAGCGATCAATCTATGTCTTCCCAAATGCGTTCCCACTATTGCGGTCTGGTGACCGAGGCCCTCATGGGGCAAAGCGTGAGCCTGTGCGGCTGGGTCAACCGCCGGCGCGACCATGGCGGCGTGATTTTTATCGACCTGCGTGACCGCGAGGGTTATGTTCAAGTTGTGTGTGATCCGGACCGGGCAGAGATGTTCGCCACCGCCGAAGGTGTACGCAATGAGTTCTGCGTTCAGGTCAAAGGCCTGGTCCGGGCCCGCCCGGACGGCACAGTCAACGACGCGTTGAAAAGCGGCAAGATCGAAGTGTTGTGCCAGGAGCTGATTGTTCTCAACCCGAGCGTCACGCCGCCGTTCCAGCTGGACGACGACAACCTGTCCGAGACCACCCGCCTGACCCACCGTGTGCTGGACCTGCGCCGCCCGTACATGCAAAACAACCTGATGCTGCGGTACCGCGTGGCGATGGAAACCCGCAAGTTTCTGGACGCCAACGGATTCATCGACATCGAAACGCCCATGCTGACCAAGAGCACCCCGGAAGGTGCGCGGGATTACCTGGTGCCAAGCCGTGTCAATGAAGGCCAGTTTTTTGCGCTGCCCCAGAGTCCCCAGCTGTTCAAGCAGTTGCTGATGGTGGCCGGGTTTGACCGCTACTACCAGATCACCAAATGCTTTCGCGACGAAGACTTGCGCGCGGATCGCCAGCCTGAATTCACGCAGATCGATATCGAAACGTCCTTCATGGGCGAGCAGGACATCCGCGACATGTTCCAGGGCATGATCAGCAACATTTTCAAAACGGTGCTCAATACCGACCTGGGCGAGTTTCCGGTCATGGCCTACCACGATGCGATGCACCGCTACGGTTCCGACAAGCCGGATCTGCGCGTGAGCCTGGAATTTACCGAACTGACCGACGTCATGGCTGACGTGGACTTCAAAGTCTTCAGCGCACCAGCCACAACGCCGGGCGGCCGTGTGGTGGCCCTGCGTGTGCCCGGAGGCTCGGAAATGAGCCGCGGCGAGATCGATGGCTACACCGAGTTCGTAAAGATCTACGGGGCCAAGGGCCTGGCGTGGATCAAGGTCAATGACGTGACCAAGGGGCGCGAGGGCCTTCAGAGTCCCATCGTCAAGAACATCCACGATGCCGCGATTGCTGAAATCCTCAAACGCACTGGCGCAGCCAACGGTGACCTGATTTTCTTCGGTGCTGACAAATCCAAAATCGTCAACGACAGCATAGGCGCGCTGCGCCTGAAGATCGGCCTTAGCCCGCTCGGTAAAAAGCTGGGCCTGTTCACTGCTGGCTGGAAACCGCTGTGGGTGGTTGACTTTCCAATGTTTGAGCACGACGAGGCCAACAACCGCTGGAGCGCCGTGCACCATCCTTTCACGGCTCCCAAAGACGGCCACGAGGACTGGATGGACACGGACCCCGGCAAATGTATTGCCAAGGCCTACGACATGGTGCTCAACGGCTGGGAGCTGGGCGGCGGTTCTGTCCGTATTCACCGTGCGGACGTGCAAAGCAAGGTCTTCGATGCCCTGAAAATTGGCCCCGAAGAAGCGCAAGAAAAGTTCGGGTTTCTGCTGGAAGCGCTTCAGTATGGCGCTCCACCGCACGGGGGCCTGGCCTTTGGCCTGGACCGCATCGTGACCATGATGACGGGCGCTGAATCCATCCGTGACGTGATTGCGTTCCCCAAAACCCAGCGCGCGCAGTGTCTGTTGACCCATGCGCCAAGTCCGGTTGATGAAAAGCAGCTCAAAGAACTGCACATCCGCCTGCGCAATCCCCAGCCCGCCTGAGCGGCATGCCCCCACGCTTGCCACTTCGTGTGCTGCGCTGCCCCCCGAGGGGGCCGTCGCTTGCTTGGGGCGGCCCTTCGCGGCGCGTTCTCTGAGCCAACGCCCTCTGGAGGTTTTGAATGAAAGATTTCAAAATCCCCGAATCAGTGCTGGTGCTGATTCACACCGCCGAGCAGGACGTGCTGCTGCTCGAACGAGTGGACCATCCCGGGTTTTGGCAAAGTGTCACCGGATCGCTGGACACCAGTGACGAGCCACTGGTACGGACCGCTGTGCGCGAGGTGCTGGAAGAAACCGGCATCGCGGCCGATGTTGCGCTGTTCCACAACTGGGCGCTGTCCAATATTTACGAAATTTATCCTCAGTGGCGCCATCGGTACGCGCCCGGCGTCACCCACAACACCGAGCATGTGTTCAGCCTTTGCGTGCCGCGTGGTACCGCTGTGACACTCAGCCCCCGCGAACACACCGCGTGGCAGTGGCTGCCTCTGCTGGAGGCTGCTGACCTGTGCTACTCCGCATCGAATGCGGAGGCTATTTTGATGCTGCCTCAGTTCATGGCGTCTCAGCCCCACGCATGAATCCCCCGCATACCTCCGAGGCGTTGCAGCTGTTGCAGGGCGGGCAGCAGTATTTTCCTGCGCTCATTAAAGCGATTGACGAAGCCGGCGCATGGGTGCAACTCGAGACCTACATTTTTAACCTCCACGGTGCGGGCGCTGAAGTCGCTGAAGCCTTGGTGCGGGCAGCGGCGCGCGGCGTCCGGGTCGAGGTGCTGGTTGACGGCATTGGGTCAGACCCCTTGCCAGCTGAATGGCAGCAAAAAATGACCACGGCCGGCGTGCAGTGGGTGGTGTATTCGCCCCTGGCGGCCGGTCTGGGCGGATTCGGACTGTTGATTCCCGATCGTTGGCGGCGCCTGCACCGCAAGTTATGTGTGATCGATCAGCGCACCCTGTTTTGCGGTGGGATCAATGTGCTCGATGATTTTTTTGACCCCAACCACGGGACGCTCAATGCAGCGCGGTTTGATTTTGCCGTGGCCGTGACCGGCCCGCTGGCGGCAGAAGCCGCTGACGCCATGGCTCTGCTGTGGTGGCGGGTACAGGCTGGCTACAGCGCGCGCCAGAATCACCTGGCTGCAGCGTGGGAGAAGTTCAAGGCGGCGGGGTATGGGCGGCACACGGTTGCCAGCCGGCTCGCCACCCACGCGCCCCCGCTGTCGGCCCACGCCAATGCCGTGCCCGTTGGCAAGGCGGCTTTGGTGCTGCGCGACAACCTGCGTAACCGCAACAGTATTGAGCGGGTGTACCGCAAAGCCATCGGCCAGGCGCGTCAGGAGATCCTGATTGCCAATGCTTATTTCGTTCCAGGCGGCAAATTGCGCCGGTCGCTGATCAAGGCAGCCCGTCGCGGAGTGAAGGTGACCCTGTTGCTGCAAGGCAGGTACGAATATTTCATGCAGTACCACGCAGCCCGTCCGGTGTACGGCTCCCTGCTGGCGGCGGGGGTGGAGATCCACGAATATGAAGCGAGCTTTCTGCACGCCAAGGTGGCAGTCATCGATGGCCATTGGGCAACGGTGGGCTCGTCCAACCTGGACCCCTTGAGTTTGCTGCTGGCGCGCGAGGCCAATGTGGTGGTGGAAGACAAGGCGTTCGCCGGGCAATTGCGGGAGGCCCTGTGTACGGCAATCGAGGGACAGGGGCGCCAGCTCGACCCCATGGCGTACAGTCAGCGACCATTGCGCCAGCGCGTGCTGGACTACGCGGCCTACGCGCTGATGCGGCTTGCCATTTTTGTGGCAGGCCAGCGCTACTGAAAACCGGCGCAGGGCGGGCTTGCTGATGAATCACCCTTTGCTACTGAATTTATAGCTGTCTTCGCCCGTCGTTAAAGGGCAAAAGGCTCAAAACCCTTGCAAAAATCGGGCAAGACGGTTTTGTGACTGGCTGGTAACATCTGGCAATGCTTATGAAATCCAATACGCCTTCAACTGCTGTTGTCACCACTCTTGTCCCGGCGCGGCAAACTCCTGCCGAGGACGAAGGCACTCCGGTATCCGTCAAGATCCGTGAGCGTCTGGTGGCCGCCAGGAAGCGCTTTAACGCCAACGACAACATCGCCGAATTCATCGAGCCGGGAGAGCTGGAAAAGCTGCTTGATGAGGTTGAAGTCAAGATGCAGGGCGTGCTGGACAGCCTGGTGATTGACACTGCGGGCGATCACAACACCAACAACACCGCGCGCCGCGTCGCCAAGATGTACCTCAATGAGGTTTTCAAGGGCCGCTATGTTCCCGGTCCTACGATCACCGAATTTCCCAATGCCGAGCACCTGAACGAGCTCATGATTGTTGGGCCCATCACCGTGCGCAGCGCGTGTTCACATCATTTTTGCCCGGTGATTGGCAAACTGTGGATCGGTGTGTTGCCCAACGAGCACACCAACGTCATAGGTCTGTCCAAATACGCCCGCCTGGCGGAGTGGGTAATGGGCCGGCCACAGATTCAGGAAGAAGCCGTGGTGCAACTTGCTGATCTAATCCAGGAAAAAACCTCTCCAGACGGACTTGCCCTTGTCATGGAGGCGACGCATTACTGCATGGGATGGCGTGGTGTGAAAGACCTGGACAGCAAGATGATCAACTCGGTCATGCGCGGCGTGTTCTTGAAGGATTCGAACCTGCGCCGCGAGTTTTTGTCACTCATCCCGAAAAACAGCAGTAACTAGGACCCAGACAATGTTGGTACGTCTTCTTTACGCCAGCCGTTCGGCCAACCCTGCTTCCAGCGAGGTCACCGAGGCTATCCTGGCCCAGTCGCGCACGCACAACCCCGCCTGCGGCATCACCGGCATTCTTTGTTATGGCGGCGGTATTTTTCTGCAGGCCCTGGAGGGCGGGCGCGAGCAGGTAAGTGACCTGTACGGCCACATCCAGAAAGACCCGCGGCACACCGACGTGGTCCTGTTGCACTACGAAGAAATCAGCGAGCGCCGCTTTGGCGGCTGGTCCATGGGACAAGTGAACGTGGCCAAAATCAACACCTCGATTTTGCTGAAGTACTCCGAAAAGCCGGAGCTCGACCCTTACTCGGTCTCTGGCAAGGTTTCGTTGTCGCTGCTGGAAGATCTGATGGCCACCGCCGCCATCTGTGGTCGCGCCTGACCTGTCCTGGCGCGGCGCATGAGCCTGCTTGTTGGATGCGATTTTTCCAGCGCGCCTTCCCGTAAAAAACCGATTGTTCTCGCCAGTGGCAGCTGCGCCAATGGCCGCGTGCAGTTAGGCAAGCTTGAACGGCTGGAGTCGCTGGACGCCTTTGAAGCCTGGCTGCGCCAGCCGGGCCCATGGGTGGGCGCTTTCGATTTTCCCTTCGGATTGCCCCGCGAACTGGTTGAGCATCTGGCCTGGCCCGTGGCCTGGCCGGCGCTTATGGCTCACTATGCTGGCTTGAGCCGCGCGGAAATCAGGCAGGTTTTTGCCGGCTTTTGCGATGCGCGGCCTGCTGGCGGAAAGTTTGCCCATCGTGCCACGGATCGGCCGGCAGGTTCCAGCCCATCCATGAAGTGGGTCAATCCTCCTGTCGCATTCATGATGCACGCGGGGGTGCCGCGTTTGGTGACCGCAGGCGTGCACCTGCCGGGCTTGCATGATGGCGACCCGGCCCGCGTAGCGCTGGAAGGCTATCCCGGTCTGCTCGCGCGGGAAATACTCGGGCCCCGTTCTTACAAGAGTGATGCCGCCATCAAACAGACCCCGGAGCGCCTGATTGCCCGCAAGGATTTGATCACCGCTCTGGAAATCGGACAAACACGTCTGGCCTTGCGCCTCAAACTGACGCACGCTCAACGAGACACCCTGGTGGATGACGCCAGCGGAGATTCACTGGATGCCGTGTTGTGCCTCATGCAGGCTGCGTGGGCCCAGGTGCAACACGCGCAGGGTGCTCCCCGCTACGGGATGCCCGCGGGTACAGACCCCCTGGAGGGCTGGATCATCACCGCATGAAGACATCAAGATCATCGCCGGTCCGTTTCTGGATCGCTATTGCTTTGATAGCAATCTTTGCTCGTACTGCTTGGGCGGGGAGCGCAAAAGTCACCTATGTCACCGATGGAGACACACTCTGGGTTCGGCCCGGTGGGGCAGGCAAACCGATCAAGATCCGCATTGACGGAATCGACGCACCTGAGATTTGCCAGGCGGGTGGGGAGGCGGCGCGCGCTGCACTGGCCAGCCGCGTGGTCGGCCGCACGGTTGTTTTTTCCACGCGCCGGCAGGACGACTATGGTCGCCATGTAGCGACCATCGAACTGGATGGCGAAGATGTTGCCGCGTGGATGGTGGGCCAGGGGCACGCTTGGTCCTACCAGATCAGACGCGACGGCAGTCCCTACCGCGCCCTACAAATTGAGGCGCGCTCAGCGCGGCGCGGCCTGTTTGCCCAGCCGGGGGCCATGCACCCGCGTGTGTTTCGCAGACAACACGGCTCCTGCCGGACCTGAGGCTTTACTGGGGACTCCGTCCTACAGCAAAGGCCAAGCATTCTGACGACCGGCTGAATCGGTGGCGCCTAAAGTGGTTTCAGGGCTGGCGCCTTGTCAGCCCATCCATTCTTAAGGAACGTGCACCATGAACAAAGATCAAGTGAACGGTCGTGTTGACCAAACAACAGGGAAAGTTAAAGAAGTGGCGGGCCGGATTGTCGGCAACGACAGGCTTGAAGCAGAAGGTCGGGCCGAGAAAACAGCTGGCAAAGTGAAAACCGTCTACGGCGATGCCAAAGAGGATGTCAAGGACTCCGCAAAACGGGTTATCGACAAAATTTGAGGAAGCTGTGCGGCGTAAAGCCGAAACGACAAAGGCCAGACAGATGTCTGGCCTTTATTTTTGCCAACTGCTAGCAGTTGGCAGGGAGCAAGTGATTAAGGACGAACGACGATGTCGTTGCGCACAGCGCGGACGTTCTTTGTGTCACGAGCCAGGGTTTCGGCTTGTGCTTTTTCCGTGGCGGATTTTGCAAAACCGGACAGCTGCACAGTGCCATTCAATGTCTCAACGCTGAGTGCGCTTGCCGAGACAGTTTTGTCAGAAGCAAACTTGGCTTTTACAGCCGTGGTAATCGCGGCGTCGTCAACATAGGCGCCAGCAGTTTGCTGACCACGCCCCACGGCGCAACCGGTGCTGATGATGGTGATGCCGGCGAGGGCGGCGAATGCAATTGCGCGAGCGTATTTCATGATGTTTTCCTAAGTTATTGATATGGTTGGTGCGGTGAGTTGAAAAGCTGGCCCGCCTATGGCACCACATTGGCGGACTGGCGAAAAATTTATCGGTATCGGTTGTTAGGGTGGTGGCTACCCGTCATGGAACGAACCACTTCAGACAGCTCTTTGGACTTGGCAACCGCAATCAGCACCCCGGTCAGTGACATGAGGCGCCACGGCCGTATGACCACAATGGCTGCACCAATGGCGGCCGAAATACCCAGCATGCGCACGGGCTTGTCCTCGGCATAACTTTGAACCATGGGCTTCAAAAAATCGAGCGCCATATGGGCTGGATGACCCCGCCACCATGATGTTGTGACCTGTTTCACCAAGCCCCAAGTGCCTGACGAGCCATCGATTTCCTCGCGGTCACCCTGGCCCAGGCCTTCCACCGTATCAACAGCTTCCAGCGTATCGTGATGCATGTGCCGAACGATGGCCAGCCGACTTTGAGCAAGGCGGTCCAGAGCGGCAGTCACTTCCTTATTGGTCATGCCGCCGTGCGCAAAGCCTGCGCATCTCGCGTAACCTGAGCCCTGACTTCGTCAAATCGTCCCGTCGTCAGCGGTTTCATGGCTTTCGATGCCGCCACTATCAACAGCACCAGCGTGACGCCGGGTACGGCCACCAGCATCCAGTGAAACTGGTTCAATACAAAGCCGAGCATGACGGCTGTACCTGTGAGCATGACAAAAATCGCGCCGCACATCACCGTCACGGCCCAGGCCAGGCCGCGTTGAAGCAACTCTGCCCCACTCTCGCTGGCCTCCGCTCCAATAAGCGTCGCGTAGCCCGCAAGGTGATCGACCAGAAGGTCGGGTCGCCTGATGATGGTTGAAAACAGGGGGTGCAGCATGGATCAGTGCAGGCAGTTTTTTTTGGTAATTAACGGTTCTGGTGCTTGCGAGCTGCGGCAACCAGCAGGGCCACGCCAGCACCAACCGCGGCAGCGATCAGAACTGACTTGACAGGCTCGTTGGAAACATAGCGCGCGGTAGAAGTCGCATAGCGGCTCACCGAGCGCTGTGCACGGGCTGTCGCCTCTGCGGCTGCATCCAGACTCTGGCGTGCCAGGCGCTGGGACTGAGCCGTCAATTTGCCAACCATTGGATCGATGCTGTCTCTCAAGTGGCGCAATGTCCCCTCGGCGCGGTCCATGGTCTCCGATGCCAGGCTGCGGCTCTGGTCCATTGCGTGTTCGGCCCTAGTGAGCGCTTGCGTAGACAAATCACGGCCAGTTGCGTGGGCCCGATCGGAAAAGTGGTGGTCGGTTGTGCTTGTTTTCATTGTGGGTTCCTGGGGGGTAAAAAAGAATGAGCGGACTGCGAGTCGATGTTTTTGCTGCTCGCAAGCCTGCCCTCAAAAATCAGTTTCGCTTCATCAAGCCGACGACAAAGGTAATCACAGCAATGATGGCGAAGATGAAGAAAAGAATTTTGGCAATTTCGACGGCGCCGGCAGCGATGCCGCCAAAGCCGAATACGGCTGCAATCAATGCAATAACGAGAAATACGACGGAGTAATGCAACATGTCCATCTCCTTGTTCAAGGGCTGTGACGTTCAACTTGAGCGCCTGCTGCAAGATTAACGATGGTGCGCAAACCCGGTCATCGGCTGGCAGCGGTTGGCATTGTCGGCAACCATGGTGACGGGTTGTAGGACATGACCGACCGCAAACCAATGGCGCGGCAGTTGGGGAGCGCGGCTACACCCGCGCAGGTGGAAGCTACGGCGCTTTAGGCAAGACGGCGAAGACGCGTGTGCCCTGACCCGGGCTGGAGGTGATGGTGAGGCTGCCCGTGGCGGCCTCCACCCGGTGCCGCATTCCGGTCAGACCGTGGCTGGACGGGTTGGTGAGCGAGGTGTCGAAGCCTTTGCCGTCGTCCTTGACCTCAACGGTGATGTGGCTGTCAAAGCTTTGCAGCGTGATGCTGGCGTGCCGGGCCTCCGCATACTTGCCCATGTTGGTGAGGGACTCCTGGACCAGCCTGTAGACAGTCAACTGGGCTGAACCGCTAAGTTCCACCATCTCCAGGTCGGTCTGGATCTTGATGCCCGACCGGTCCTCAAATTCCCGCGCCAGAATCTCCAGCGACGCGATCAAACCCAGGTGAGACAGTGAGGACGGCCGCAGGTCTTCGACAATCCGGCGCTTGAGGGCGATGCCGCTGTTCAGACTCTCGTTCAAATGCTGAATGCGCTCTGACACTTCGGGCGAAATGGTCCCCAGACGTGACTTCATGCGCGCCACATCCAGTTTGGCGGCCGTCAGCAACGCACCCAGTTCGTCGTGCAATTCGCGGGCAAGGTGGCCGCGCTCGTCTTCCCTGACCTGTTGCAAATGGGTGGCGAGTTCAGCCAGCGTGGCGGTACGTTCACGCACTTCCTTGTCCAGCTGATCCCGTTCACGTTGCAAGGCAGCTTGCTCGCGGCTCCCGACGGCGAGCAAAGCTCTGGTCTGCCGCAAATACATGTAAAACGCCAACAAGCCTGCCAGAGCCATCAGCGCAATGCCAATCCGGGACAGTTGCAGGGACTGCGCAATCTGCGCGCCGGATTCGGTCATCCTTGTGGTGCTGGACTGCACCAAGCCCAGGCTTTGTTCGCGGATGGCGTTCATCTGGTCCATCCCCACGTCGGTTGTCAACACAAACTTCCAGGCGTCCTCATTTCCCTGTTTGCGCATACGCACGCTGAGGTCCATTTCAGTCAGTTTGCGGGAAACACTCCCTTCCAGCAGGTCAAATTTGGCCAACTCGTCAGGGTAGGGGGTGTAAAGGCGCCTCAGCGTCTCCAGGGTCTGGTTGACGTCCGCTATGGAGCGGTCATAGGGCTCCAGATACTTGCCGTCGCCCGTCAGCAGATAGCCGCGCTGGCCCGTCTCGGCGTTGAGCATTTGTTGTAGCAATTTGTTCACAGATCCGCGCTTCAGCTGCGCTTCTTCCATGCTGCGCGCGGCCTGGGTGGAAAGCCGGAATCCCGCCTCGTTGATGGAGATCAAAATGACGGCCGCCAGCACCGCCAGCGGCAGGCTGATCGCCATTTTGGGTATTACAAACCAGCTCATCATGACTCCGGGTCGGTATTTTGACCAATATTCGTGAATAATCGCTACTGAAAACAAAAGCCCGGATATACACCCGGCTGCCCCATTGAATTGCCCCGACTGACGGTGCAGACCTTAAACAAGGAAATGAAATGATCAAAATTGGAATTGTCGATGACCACGCAATTGTGCGCTCAGGCCTTAAACAGTTCTTCTCCGATCAGGTTGACTTGCGCGTTGTTGGTGAAGCTGCAAGTGGCCGTGAAGCCATTGATCTCGTCCGCAATGTTGAACTGGACATCCTGGTCATGGATCTTTCCATGCCAGGGCAGAGCGGTATTGACGCCCTGGCGATGATCCGGGCCAAGGCACCCGACGTCGGTATTCTGATTTTGAGTGGCTATCCTGAAGAGCATTACGCGGTCAATCTGATTCGCCAGGGCGCCAGCGGCTACCTCAACAAGGAGTGCGACCCGATGGAGATTGTCAACGCCATTCGCGTCATCTCGCTGGGCAAGCGCTACATCACACCCGCTGTGGCCGAGTTGCTTGCGCAACAGCTCAATCGCAAAAACGACGCCACGCCCCATGAACAGCTCTCCGAACGCGAGTTTCAGGTGTTTCTCAAATTGGCGAAGGGTGAGACGGCGGGCGATATTGCCAAGGCCCTGTCCTTGAGCGTCAAGACGGTCAGCACCTACCGGACCCGGGTGATGGAAAAGATGAGTCTGGCGTCCAACAGCGACTTGACGTACTACGCGCTCAAAAACAAGCTGATCGACTAATCCCCCCGGGGTTCTCAGGGGCAGCAGCCGGTTGTAGTCCTAGCCGGCCGCCCCAGGCCGTGACTGCGCCATGCAAAAGTCGATCAGGGCGTCTATTTCATTGGACTTGTCAAATACAGCGTCGACGCCCAGCTGGGCGCAACGCTTGCGGATCTCGACGGTCGCGTAATTGCTGAGGACGATGACTTTTTGATGTGGCTTGCGGTTGCGACAGGCCTCAAGTACGCCCAATCCACTCCCCTGCTTTAGGAAAAGATCGACGATGGCGAGGTCCCATGCATGGTCTTTTTCTGTCAACCAGGCCTTGCTCTCATTTTCGGTTTCAGAAGTTCCCACCGCCTCTATTCCGGCGAGTTCCTCAAGCGTGGCGATGAGGTTGTCACGGATGGTGGCATTGTCTTCGACGAGATAAGTTTTGAGTCCCACTGAGCTTTGATCCGTCTAAACGCTGACTTCGAGTTGTGCTTCAGGCGGAGAATCGTCCACGTCGAACGTCACCACCGCTTTGTACCTAATGTATCCGCACTGTGTCTCCCAGTTTGACATGTCGCGAAATGGGGCACTGTAGGAAGTTCCCTACAGTCAAAATTGTAGGCTGAGGCTGACAGCTGTCCATGGTCACAACCGATGGATGAATGCTGGTCTCCGGCGGATAGTTCAAATCAGCGGGTTTCAAGCACGGGTCGTCCCTGGCGTCCCGAAGACTGGCCCTTTGCCTCCGCCAAGCAGACACACGAACTGGATCCTAGCTTTTATGAGTGCCACCAACCCGACCGTTTCGAAAAAACCCACCGCGTTGTGGATCAAGCTGTTGGGTGGGTTTGGTGTGTTTGTCGGCCTGCTGGTCTTGCTTGTTGTTTTTTTTCCGTGGGACCTGTTGCGCGGCCCGGTCAACCGATACGTCAGTGAGCGTACAGGGCGGAAATTCGAAATTACCCGTCGACTTGATGTCAAGGTAGGCCGTACTACACGGGTGATTGCTGACGGAATTGAATTTGCCAACCCGGACTGGGCGCGTGACCCCCATCTCGTGAAGGCGGAGTCGGCCGAGTTCGAGATCAACCTGCTTCCTTTGTTGCGCGGACGGGTTGAGTTGCCAATGGTGAGCCTCCATCAGCCGTTTTTTGGTCTGCAGATTCAGGCGGACGGGCGGCGTACCTGGGCTTTGGGCAAAGACACCTCGGACAAAAATACCGTTCCAGTGATTGACTTGCTGCTGGTGGATCAGGGCACACTGAACTACCTTGCGGAGGCACAAGGAGCCGATATCAAGGCTGATTTTGCGATTGGCCAAACCGATGGCGCAGCCACTGAAAAATCGGCCGCGACGCCGGACATGCCACTAAGCTACAAGGCGCGAGGCACCTGGAAAAAGGAAACCTTTGCTGCGGAGGGACGCGCAGGGGGAGTGCTACAGCTCAACGAGGCCCGATCGCAACCCTTTCCGATCGAAATCAAGGCCAATGCCGGGCGTACCACCCTGCAGGCGCAGGGAAGCATTGGCAACCTCGCCGCGCTCGACGGTCTTGACGCCAGGTTTGACCTGAAGGGCCAGACACTCGCCGACCTTTATAAGTTGCTCGGTGTCGTGTTGCCCGACACACGGGTATATGCCGTGAAGGGGCATCTGACGAAGCAGGGGCGGGTGTGGAACGCCTCAGGCATTCAGGGTCGGCTGGGTGCGTCGGATCTGTCCGGAAATTTGATTTTTGACCGGTCGGACAAGATCGCCAAATTGTCAGGAAAATTGCAGTCGAAATCGCTGGATTTTGAGGATTTGGGGCCTGTGGTGGGGGTGCCGGTTGACGCTTCCGGCAAGACGAGCAAGACAGTGGCCAAGACTGGCAGCTCTGCAGCACCGAAGCAGGTACAGGTGGCCGGCAAGGTGCTGCCTACGGCGTCTCTTGATTTCGAGCGTCTTAAAACGATGAACGCGGACGTCTGGTACAAGGCGGCCGAGGTCAAGAATGCCAAGGGTTTGCCGTTGGAGCGTATAGACGCCCATATCAAGCTTGCCGACGGCGTATTGCGGCTGGACCCTCTGGATCTGGGCGTTGCCGGCGGTAAGCTCATTGGGCTGATTCGTGTTGATGCCAATAGCAAGCCTGCCAAGGTTCAGACCAAACTGGACGCACGCACGCTTCAGTTGGCCAAATTATTCCCGCGTATCAATGCGACCAAGGGCAGTCTGGGCAAGCTCAATGGGCGTATTGACCTCTCTGGGGGTGGTAATTCGGTCGCCCAAGTGTTGGGGTCCTCGTCGGGCAGCGTCGCACTGCTAATGGGTAAGGGCGAGGTCAGCGCCGTTCTGATGGAATTCATGGGGCTGGACGGTGGCGAACTCATCAAGTTTTTGATGTCGGGCGACAAAAATATTGTCCTGCGTTGTGCAGCCGGAGCCTTCGATGTCAAGCAGGGTTTGATGACCAGCCGGGCAATTTTGCTGGACACGGCAGACACAGTGATCAATGGCAACGGTCAGATAAGCCTTGCTAACGAAACACTGGACCTGGTCCTGTATCCAGAACCAAAAGACAAAAGTATTCTCAGTCTGCGTTCGCCTTTGCGGGTGACAGGAACCTTTTCGCGACCAGCAGCTGCGCCGGACACGGCCTCTCTGGTCAAACGCGGAGGCTTCGCGCTACTTCTGGGTGCGATCAATCCCTTGCTCGCGCTGGCCGCCACAGTGGAAACCGGCCCCGGAAAAGATGCCGATTGTGAGCGTGTGCTGGCCGTGGCCAGCCCGGTGAAGCCGCCTGAAAAGCCTGCAGCACCGACTCCGGCGGTTGCTGAAAAGCAGGCCAGGCCGGTGCCCCCGGCCCCGCCTCCTATCGACCGCTGAGAGCGCTACAGACCGTACAGGACGGATCGCGCCGGGTGCGGACGTCCTGCCATTCCATGCTGCGGCTGTCCAGCATCAACAGCCGTCCCGTGAGAGGTTGCCCCATGCCGCAAAGCAGCTTGAGGGCTTCTGCCGCCTGCATGGTGCCGATAATGCCCACCAGCGGCGCAAAGACGCCCATGGTGGCGCAGGCGACCTCCTCGACAGAGTCAGACGGCGGAAATACGCAGGCATAACAAGCGCAAGTGGGTTGACGCGGGTCGTAAACCGCAATTTGCCCGTCAAAGCGGATGGCCGCGCCAGATACCAACGGTTTGGCGTGTGTTACACACGCGCGGTTGATGGCATGCCGGGTCGCGAAATTGTCGCTGCAGTCCAGCACCACGTCGGCCGTGGCGACCAGCTTTTCCAGCAAGGCAGCGTCCGCGCGCGCGGTGACTGGAGACACCTGCACGTCGGGGTTGATGGCTGCAATGGCCTGCTGTACCGATGTTGCCTTGAACTCCCCCACGCGCTCCAGGGTGTGGGCGATCTGGCGTTGGAGGTTGGTGGTGTCTACCCGGTCATCGTCTACCACCGTGATGTGGCCTACGCCGGCGCTACCCAGATAAAGCGCAACCGGCGAGCCCAACCCGCCCGCGCCTATGACAAGAGCGTGGGAGGAAAGCAGCTTGTCCTGTCCCTCCACGCCCATCTCGTCAAGCAGGATGTGGCGGGAGTAGCGCAGCAGCTGGGTATCGTTCATTGATGGGAGCCCCCGGGACGGGCGCCTGGGGCGATGACGGCATGCATCCAGCCCAGGGCTTGTCGGGCTGGCGTGCTTGACGCGATCAGTTCTCTTTTTTCTCTTCCTTGCGCTCAACAATGGTCTTGCTGACCAGCACGGGGCGGCCTTTGAGCTTGTTGAGAGCCTGGGCGAGCTGAAAGTCCTTGTCACTGCCAAACTCGGGCGGACGGCGCTGCTCAGGCGTTTTTCTGGACTCTTCTTCCAGGCGCTTGAGAGCTTCTTCCCGTGCTTTTTCCCGGCCCGGGTCTTTGGCCTCGGCACCCTGACCGCTGCCCAGGTGTTTTTCCAGATCGCTTTCGCGGGTACGCAAGGCCGCAAAGGGGCTGCCTTCCAGGGTCTCGTCGATCATCACATCAGGCACGATGCCTTTGGCCTGAATCGACTTGCCGCTTGGCGTGAAATAACGTGCAGTGGTGAGCTTGAGCCCGGTGTCCGGACCCAAAGGCCGCACGGTCTGCACGGAGCCCTTGCCAAAGGTCTGGTTGCCCATGATGGTTGCGCGTTTGTAGTCCTGCAGCGCGCCGGCCACAATTTCGCTCGCCGATGCGGACCCTTCATTAACCAGCACGACCAGCGGCACGGTCTTGATGGCGGCAGGCAGGCGTTTCAGCGGATCAGCTGCACTGCGGCGCAAATAAAACTCCGGCGAAGCCTTGTAGGTGAACTTGCTTTCAGCGAGTTGTCCATTGGTCGACACCACCGTGACGTTTTCCGGCAGGAAGGCGGCAGAGACCGCGACCGCAGCGTCCAGCAGGCCGCCCGGGTCGTTGCGCAGGTCAAGCACCAGGCCCTTCAGGTTGGGTTCCTGTTTGTAGATCTGTTCGAGCTTGGTGACGAAGTCCTCAACTGTGCGCTCCTGAAACTGGCTCAGGCGAATCCAGGCATACCCCGGCTCCATAACCTTGCTGCGCACAGACTGGGTCCGGATTTCTTCGCGGGTGATGGTCACCGGGAATGTGCGGTTCTCGTCCTTGCGGAAGATCATCAACACAACCTTGGTGCGAGGCTCGCCGCGCATCTTTTTCACAGCGTCGTTGAGGGACAGGCCCTTGACGGGCGTGTCGTCGATCTTGGTGATCAGGTCGTTGGGCTTGAGGCCCGCGCGGTCGGCGGGTGAGCCTTCGATGGGCGACACCACCTTGACCAAACCATCTTCCTGGGCGATCTCGATGCCGACGCCGACAAAGCGGCCGCTGGTACCTTCACGGAATTCCTTGAAGGATTTTTTGTCGAAGTAAACCGAATGTGGGTCCAGGCTGGCGACCATGCCGGAGATCGCATCGGTGATGAGTTTTTTCTCGTCTACGGGCTCTACATAGTCGGTTTTGACCATGCCAAATACTGCGGCCAGTTGTTGCAGTTCTTCCAGCGGCAGAGGTGTAACCCCGCCACGCGCGACCGCCTGAAGCTGAACAGTGGTCAGGGCGCCGGCGACGGCACCGATGGATATCCAGCCCGCAATCTTGAGTTTCTGACCCATAAATACCTTCATTCGCCTTGATCAGGCCCGATTTCACACAATTTGAACCAATATACACCTTGGAGAAGAGTCTTATTCAACAGTTCCCCAAGCGCAGCGCTGGGAAGGGCGCAGATCACGGTTTATGCGCCGCATTGCCCCAAACTTTACTGCGGCTTGACAGGCGATCAGGCTTTTCCCTGTGCGGCGACAGCCGCTTCCGCTTTGGCCACTGCGTCCGTGTCGCCAAGGTAGTAGTGGCGCAGGGGCTTGAGGTCGGCGTCGAGCTCGTAAACCAGTGGAATGCCATTGGGAATGTTCAGGCCCACGATGTCGGCCTCGGCGATCTTGTCCAGGTACATGACCAGTGCGCGAATCGAGTTGCCATGGGCTGCCACCACAATGCGCTTTCCCGCCTTGATGGCGGGCGCCATGGCTTCTTCCCAGAAAGGCAGTACCCGGGCAACGGTGTCTTTCAGGCATTCGGTCAGCGGTACCTCGGCCGGCGTTAATTTGGCATACCGGCGGTCGCCGCGCTCGCTGCGTGGGTCAGCTGCTTCCAGGGCTGGCGGCGGCACGTCATAGCTGCGGCGCCATGCGAGCACCTGGGCGTCGCCATATTTTTTGGCAGTTTCCGCCTTGTTCAGACCTTGCAGGGCGCCGTAGTGCCGCTCGTTCAGGCGCCAGCTGTGCACCACCGGCAGCCAGGTGCGGTCCATCTCGTCCAGGGTGTGCCATAAGGTGCGCGTCGCACGCTTGAGCACGCTGGTGTAGGCGACGTCAAAGTCATAACCCTCGGCCTTGAGCAGTTTCCCCGCGTTAATGGCCTGATTCACGCCCGTGGGCGTCAGGTCGACATCGGTCCAGCCGGTGAAGCGGTTTTCAAGGTTCCAGGTCGATTCGCCGTGGCGGATGAGCACAAGTTTGTACATGGTGTGGGGGCAATCAGTGGGCGTTAAATGAGGGCATGGCTGAACGGCCAGAAGCCTGTTCACCCTCCATTCTAAAATCAGCGATTAACTGCAAATACCCTGAAGGACTAAAAGTGAAATTTTTCATCGATAACTGGATGCTGATCAGCGTTGCGCTGGCATCTGGCGGCATGCTGATGTGGCCCCTCGTTTCCAGCGGAATGGCCGCGGGCGCCCTCAGCACCAGCGGCGCTGTGCAGCTGATCAATCGGGAAAAAGCCGTGGTGATTGATGTCAGTGAGACCGAGGAATTTGCGGCCGGCCATGTGGGGGGGGCGAAAAACCTGCCGCTGGGTCAGCTCGAGACGACGCTGCCTGGCGCGGTGAAAAACAAGAGCTTGCCCCTCATTTTGGTGTGTGCCACCGGCGCGCGCGCCAACCGTGCGCTGGCGGTTGCCAAAAAGCTGGGTTACGAGCAGGCCCACTGTCTGGGTGGTGGACTGAAAAGCTGGAAAGAAGCTAACCTGCCACTTGAGAAGGCCTGAGCTTTCGCCCCGCCTCGTTACCCGGAGACCCGTTGCCCATGCAAACCGTCAAGATGTACCTCACCGCAAGCTGTCCCTATTGCATCCACGCCAAACAACTGCTCAAACAGCGCGGCGTGACAGAGGTCGAGGAAATCCGTGTTGACCTTCAGCCCGGCGAGCGCCAGAAAATGATGGAAATCACGGGCCGGCGCACCGTCCCGCAGATTTTCATCGGCAGCACGCATGTAGGTGGCTGTGACGATCTGGTCGCGCTGGACGGACGGGGCGGCCTGATGCCCCTGCTCAACAGCTGACCGTTTTGCCGTGCGCGCTTTTTTCCGGACGCGGCGGGGCAAACTGAGATAATTACCCGTGCCCGCTGCCTGAGCAGCGGGTTTTATTTTTTTAGCAATCCGAAAGACCACCATGGCCGAAGCCACTCCTGATCCCGTGTTCCAGATCCAGCGCGTTTACCTCAAGGATATTTCGCTGGAGCAACCCAACTCGCCAGAAATTCTGCTCAACCAGGACCAGCCCGGCGTTGACATCCAGCTGGGTGTGGAAGCGGCAACCATTTCCGACGGTTTGTACGAGGTGTGTGTCACTGCCACCGTGCAGACCAAAATCGAGGAAAAGACCGTGTTTCTGGTCGAAGCCAAGCAGGCTGGTATTTTCGAAATCCGCAATATGCCCGAAGCGCAGCTCAGCGCTATTTTGGGCATTGCCTGCCCGCAAATTGTGTACCCCTATCTGCGCGGCAATGTGGCCGATGTGATTCAGCGTGGCGGTTTCCCGCCGGTCAATCTTGCTGAAATCAACTTCCAGGCAATGTTTGATCAACAACAGGCGGCTGCAGCATCTGCCGCGCAGGAAGCGCCTCAAATCGTCGTTTGATCGGCACGGCGGTTTTCTGGCCACCATGAAAATTGCGATCGTTGGCGCGGGCGCCTGGGGTACGGCGCTGGGCATCAGCGCGGCCAGTTCGTCGCGGCATGAACTCACGCTGTGGGTGCGCGACCCGGCCCAGCTGGCAGCCATGCAGATACAGCGCGTCAACACGCGCTACCTGCCCGGCATACCGCTTTCGCCCTCGCTTCGCCTCGCAGGGGGATCCACCGACTCGCTGGATGCCTCTGTACAGGGCCAGGATCTGGTGGTTGTCGCCACCCCCATCGCGGGTCTGCGCGGGATGTTGCAACGGCTGAATCAGGTCACGGCGCCCGTAGCCTGGCTCAGCAAGGGTTTTGAGGCCCCGGTAGCCGATATCAGCCATTCTTTAGAGCCTTTTGGCCTTCTAGCCCACGAAATACGGGCGCAAGTAGCTATCAATTTGAGAGCGGGTGCTCTCAGCGGGCCGAGTTTTGCGCAAGAGGTGGCGTGCGGTCAGCCGACGGCGCTGGTAGCCGCCAGCGAGCATGCGGACGTGCGCGAGGCGCTGGTTGCCGCTTTTCACGGGCCCAGCCTGCGCGTTTACGCCAACGAAGACATCGTCGGCGTGGAAGTGGGTGGGGCGGTGAAAAATGTCTTGGCCATTGCAACGGGTTTGTGTGATGGCCTGAATCTGGGCCTTAACGCCCGCGCTGCCCTTATCACGCGCGGCCTGGCTGAAATGACCCGGCTGGGCGTTGCGCTGGGCGCCCGGCCCGAAACCTTCACCGGTTTGTCGGGGCTGGGTGATCTGGTGCTGACTTCTACTGGCGACCTCAGCCGCAACCGCAAGGTGGGCTTGTTGCTGGCTCAAGGGCAAACTTTGCAGCAGGCGGTGGACTCCCTTGGGCATGTGGCCGAGGGTGTGTACTGCGCGCGTACCGTGGTGCAGCGCGCTCAGAGCCTTGGCGTGGACATGCCAATTTCTCGCGGTGTCGTCGCTTTGCTGGATGGGCAGATGAAACCAGCACAGGCCGTGGCGGCGCTGATGGGGCGTGATCCGACGGCTGAAGCGGTTTGATCGGTTCGAAGGGGTTTCAAGATAGGGGGCGGAAAGTTGGCGCCGTCAGGCGACGATTCCGCGCAAACGCAATGCGCTGATTTGGGTCGGGTTGAGTCCAATCTCGCGCAGCACCTCGTCCGTGTCCTGGCCTAGCGTGGGCGCATTGCGGTGGTGCGTCCCCGGCGTCACAGACAGTTTGGGCACAAAGCCGGGTACGGAAAGCTCGGAGCCGTCGCTCATCTGCACCTTTTGCAGCATTTCGCGAGCGGCGTAGTGAGGGTCTGCCGCAATGTCAGCCACGGTGTAAATTTTTCCGGCTGGCACTTTGGCTTCGTCCAGCGCTGCGAGCACCTCATCCACTGTACGTGTGAGGGTCCAGGCTTCAATCGCGCTGTCGATTTCCTGCACACGCAAGACGCGGCCTTCGTTGCCGGCCAGCGCCGGGTCATCCGCCAGGTCAGGGCGGTTGATGCACAGCATCAGGCGTTTGAAAATGCTGTCGCCATTGCCGGCTATCAAACGTAACTTCCATCCTTGCACCGATAGGCATTGGTAGGCGCAATGCCGGGCAAAGCGCTGCCTGCTGGTCCGCGTACCGCGCCAAAGGCACTGTATTCAGGCAGCAGGCTTTCCATGCAGTTGAAGACCGCCTCGTACAAGGCGACGTCTATCACCTGGCCTTGCCCGGATGTGTGGCGGTGCTGCAGGGCCAGCAGGATACCGATAACACCGTGCAGCGCCGCCAGTGTGTCACCGATGCTGACGCCGACACGAACGGGCACGCGGCCCGGCTCGCCGGTCAGGTGACGCAGCCCACCCATGGCTTCTGCAACAACACCAAAACCGGGTCGGTCGCGGTAAGGCCCGGTCTGGCCGTAACCGCTGATGCGCAGCATGATGAGCCGGGGGTTCAGGGCCTGCAATTCGTCGGGGCCCAGGCCCCAGCCTTCCATGGCGCCGGCGCGAAAGTTTTCAATCAGGACGTCAGCGTCGCAAGCCAGCTTGCGCACAATCTCCTGCGCTTCGGCCTGCCTCAAATCAAGTGCCACCGATTTCTTGTTGCGCGACTGGACTTGCCACCAGACCGAGGTGCCATCTTTGAGAAGGCGCCACTTGCGAAGCGGGTCGCCCACGGACGATCCCGGCCGGCTCGGGTCTGCCGGAGTCTCAATTTTGATAACGTCGGCGCCAAAATCAGCCAGCGTTTTGGCGGCAAACGGTCCGGCAATCAGCTGGCCCAGCTCCAGCACCTTCAGGCCCCTCAGCGGGCCAGCTGCCTGCGTCATTTCGCCGCAGGTTTCTTTTTGGCAGCAGGCGCTTTTTTAATCAGGGCGTCGAGGTTGCTGACGATCTCGCTTTCAATCCTGTCCTTGAAGGCCCCGAGCAGAAAGCCAAGTTGCGCGTTGAGCTCGAACCGGTCTTTGGTCACGGTGAGGGTGCCTTTGACACCGGAGCGGGTAAATGTCACTTCGTCGCTGGTCGTGCCTTCTTCATAGGTGCACGCCATGTCAAACTTCTCTTCAGCTTGCTCGGCCCACTTGAAGGCGGCCTTGCGCGCTTCAGCCAGGCCCATGGTGTGAATACGTTCAATGTAGATGTCTGCCATAGGGTGTCTCCGAATAGTTGGGTCAGCTCGCGCTGAGAATCTTGTGGCGCTGGTCTTTTGGCATCTGTGCCAGTTTTTTCACTGCATCATAAAACGCGGGCCAGTTGCGGCCTTCGCGCTCAAAGAGGGCTTCAAAGCCGGGCACCAGCTCGTCATAGGCAGCCTGCGCACCAAAGGAGGCGTTGTTGCTTTGGGCGACCCAGCGGTCATAAGCGGCGACATTGAGGTTGATTCCCGAGGCCACCCAGGCCGCCCTGAGCTCAGCGTAGCGTTTGCGAAAGTCTTCGATTGCTACTGTTTTCATAGCTAACTTTGCCCGTGAATCAAGGGCAACATTGCTTTTTGACTCATAAATCTGGCTCAGCTGCGCTTGCGTGTCGCGACTCAAGGCCTGCCACTGCTGACGGCGCAGCTCCAGCGCAGCATAGTCCTGCCGCGCCGCTTCAGACCCGGCCGCCGCCAACCAACGCGCTACACCCAGGCGCTCAACGGCTGTGGCGAAGGATTCGTTAAAGGTCGTGTCATCTTTGGCATAGGCCACCTGGTGCGCCAACTCGTGAAACAACAGGCGGGCGAGATCGCCTTCGGGGTAGCCCAGAAAAGTATTGAGCAAGGGGTCCCCGCCGGCCCAGTTCATGAAGCCCAGCGTGGAGTAGGCCGACACGCCATAAACATGGACATCCAGGCCCTGTGCCTGTAGTTGCGACGCCTCCGCGCGGGCTTGCTGCTCGTCAAAATACCCGCGATAGCCCACGCAACCAGCCACCGGAAAACACCAGGTCTCCAGCTTGAGGGACAACGCGGGCGCGGCGGTCACGTTCCAGACCACGGCGCTGCGCCGCAGGTCTGCATAACTTCGGTAGCTCGCGTTGTCCGGCAAATGAAGCTCGCTGACCGCAAAACTTCGAATGCGCTGGGTCAGTTCCAGCCGCGCCTTGAGTTTGTCGGAGGTGTGGCTTTCATCAAGCCAGTCCTGCACCGGTCGGGCTGCATTCATGACCTGCAGATGGCCACTGACAGACTGCCAGTAGTAGCCAATGCTGGCGCAGCCTGACAAGCCGGGCAGACAGGCGACCACCGTCAGCACAGCGGCGAGGGGGAAAAGTCTGAAGCGCATGGTTTGGAGGACCGACCAAAAACTCACAAACCTTTCACCAGACTGACATAGGGGTAGATGCTAGGGCCAATGCTGATGAATTTATTCATGAATGGAACTATAGTTTTTTCTCAACTGGGCGACTGCCTTGAGGGGATCATTATGAAAACAATTAAAAACCTGGGGCGGTTTCTGGCCGCTGCGACCCTGCTGCTAGCCGGCCTGCCGGCCATGAGCCAGGACGGAGTCAGCAAAACCGGCATCGTGATCGGTCAATCGTTGGCCCTCACGGGTCCGGGTTCTGCGCTGGCTGTGCCGTTTCATCAGGGCGCCCGGATGTACTTTGACCGGGTCAACGGTGCCGGCGGGGTTAACGGCCGCAAGATTGAACTGGTGACGCTGGATGATCAGGGCAATCCGGCCACCACCGCTGCCAACACCAAGAAGCTGCTGGACCAGGGCGTGCTGTCCTTATTTGGCTATGTGGGCTCGCCTCAGGTCACGGCGGCCTATCCGCTGATCAAGGACGGAGAGGTGATGCTGTTTGCGCCCATGTCGGCGGCTGACGAGTTTCGCGGCAGCCTTTACAGCAATGTCTATTCCATCAGGCCCGGCTATTCGGAAGAGGCCGCAGCCATCACCAAACACGCGCAAACGCTGGGCGCGCGCAAGCTGGCCATCATGCATGCGACAGATGGGGAATCACTATCTGCGCTGGAGGCAGCCGAGCGCACCATGTCCGGCGTGGGCGCCGACCTGTTGGTCAAATCCCCTATCAACAGTGCAAACATCGCCAGCAGCGTGGACAAAGCGCTGGGCGCAAAACCCGAATCGGTTTTGGTTATCAGCGATGCATCAGGCGCTTCCAGTGCCGTGCGTAACTTGCGCGCCAAAGGGTTTCGCGGTCCGATTTATGGTTTTTCCAATACCGGCGAAAGTTTGCTTGCGGAGCAGCTTGGCACAGGCGGGGCTGGCGTTGTGGTGGTGCGGGTGGTTCCCCGCAGCGATAACCAGAAGCTGCTCGTGGTGCGGGAGTTGATAGCAGATTTAACAAGTGCCAAATTGGGCAAGCCCAATGTGTATCTGCTTGAAGGTTATATCGCGGCACGCGTGTACACCGAGGCGCTTCGACGCATCCCCAAAGATCCCACCCGCGCCAAGCTGAAGAAGGCTGTTGACGCGCTGGATGAAGTCGATATCGGCGGTTTTCGCGTCCATTTCAAAGAAGATCGCGCAGGCTCCAAGCTCGTGGAGTTGGGATTGATCGACTCTCAGGGCCGGGTGCGCGAATAGGCTGAAAGCCGTTTTCATCGCTCCCCCCGGCCGCGGTGCCGGGTGCGGGAGAAGCCGAGGCCCCGGAGGGCTCAGTTATGCTTGGAGTCGGCCTGCCCCGGTCCGTGCCCTGATACCCCAACCGCCTCTCCTATTGCCCATGCGTTTATTGCTCAGTCTTGTCGCCCTGATGCGGCCTCACCAATGGCTTAAAAACGTTTTTGTGTTTGCGGGCCTGATGTTCAGCCAGACCTGGGGTGACGCAGCGATGGTGCCCAAGGTGTTGAACGCCTTTGCCGCGTTTTGTTGCTTCTCCAGCCTGGTTTACATCCTCAATGACTGGCATGACCGTGATGCCGACAGCCGTCACCCGGTCAAAAAACTCAGGCCGTTGGCCAGCGGTGCGGTCCCGCCTGCGGCCGCGCTGGTACTGGCCCTGCTTTTGCTGGCTGGCGGGCTGTGGCTGGCGGCCGCCAGCAAGACTTTGCTCGCCCTGCTCGGTATTTATGTGATCCTGAATCTCGCGTACTCCTGGCGGCTCAAGCAGGTGCCTGTGGTGGACGTCGCCATCATTGCTTCGGGCTTCATGCTCAGGCTGCTGGCGGGCACTCTGGCGGTTGGTATTCCGCCCTCCCGCTGGCTGCTACTCGCCGGGCTTTTTGTGGCTCTCTTTCTGGGGTTTTCAAAGCGCAAGGCAGAGAGTTTCCATGACGAGGCGGACCAGCGCGCGGTGCTTGAGCATTACCCACCTGCCTTGCTGGACGTCTTCATGGCCGTCACCATGACCGCCAGCCTGATGACCTACGGCCTGTTTGCCACCAGCCCGGAGGCCCAGTTGCAGCACGGGGACCGTTTGGTCTACACCGTGCCTATAGTTGTTTTTGCCTTGTTGCGTTATGCCTATCAGGTGCACCGCGGCAGGGGGGAAGATGTCTCGCGTGATTTGCTGCGCGACCCGTGGATTCTGGTCGCACTGGCCGCCTGGCTTGGGGTCTTTCTAGGGCATCGCTTTTGAAAGTCCCGGTGAGGCCTGCGCACCGTCTGCCGATCAAGCCCCTGTTGCTGGTGCTGGGCCTTGCTGCTACAGCCTATGCCGTGGCGCTGGCAGTGTTCGGTGAGTCGACGCCGATTGGAACGGTGCAGCGACTTTGGTCATGGGTCGGCCTGCAAGCGGCGTTGTTGTGCCTGCTTAACTACTTTTTGCGCGGCTTGCGCTGGCGGCTCTGGATGGCGCAGCATCAGCGCCCGCTGGGGCTGATCGAGGGGCTGCGCCTTTATCTTGCGGGGTACACCTTTACACCGACCCCTGGCAATATTGGCGAGGCGGCGCGCGGGATGCTGCTGGCACGCAATCCGCTGAATGCTGCGCAAAGCTTGGCCATTTTCGGGGCTGAGCGGCTGGCTGACCTGTTTTGCCTTCTTTTGATGTGTTTGCCCTTGGTGGGTTGGCTGTTGACACACGTTGAGTCCGGCTCTGCAACCACCCTTGTGATTGCTTTTGGGTTGGTCGCGCTGGCAGTGCTCGTCTTGCTGATCAAGTTTCACGGGCTGCTGCTAAGTCGGTTTTTGTGGTTGCATGAAGCATGGCGATGCCTGGCAACCCGTCCTCTGGTGTGGCTGGGTCTCACCGCGGTGGCCTGGGCAGCGCAGGGGTTGGCTGTGTGGCTGTTGTGCCGCGATGCAGGGCTTGCCATAGAGCCGCTTCATGCGGCGGCTGTTTATGCCGTGGCCATGGTGGGGGGCGCGCTGTCTATGCTGCCGGCCGGGATGGGCGGTACGGAGGTGTTGCTAGCGACCCTGCTGGTAGCCCATGGCGCCAGCGCCGCAGTGGCGCTCAGCATCACGGTGCTTGTCAGGGTGGTGACCTTGTGGCTTGCCGTGGCCATTGGTGCCCTGGCGCTGGTCTATAGTGCCGCCATTCGTCACGAAATCACTTTCAGATAGTCGTCTTTCATGTCTCAACGCCCCGGCTCCATCACCGCATTTTTCGCCTCCGTTTCTCTCGCCCGCTGGTTGATCACGGTCGGTCTCATGTCGCTGGCCCTGCGGGTGTGGATTTCGGTCACTTTCCCCATCACCGGCGACGAGGCATTTTTTTACTGGTGGGGTGTCTACCCGGATTGGGGCTATTACGATCATCCCCCCATGGTGGGCTGGTTGATCGCTTCCATGCGCTGGTTGCTTGGCGACACCACGTGGGCCATACGGTTGCCCGTGGTGTTGTTGCCGCTGGCTCTTGGTGGTTTGCTCTGGTGGACCTTGCACCCGATTGACCGGGTTCGTGCCGCGTGGGCGGTGCTGTTCTTCTGGTTGGCTCCACTCAACTGGCTCAACACGCTCATCACCACCGATACGCCGCTCATTTTCTGGTCGGTGTTGTCAGTTGCCATGTTGTTGCGCGCTGAGCGGCGCGAGCGCATGGACAAATGTGCGTGGAGCTTGTATGCGTTGTCTGGCCTGTTCCTCGGCTGCGCATTTTTGTCCAAGTATTTTGCGGTAGTGCTCGGCCTGACCTACACCGTTTATTTTGTGTTGTACCGCCGTGATCGTCTGGGTGCGTTTGCGCTGTTGGTGGTGTGTGCCTTGCCCGGGCCGGCCATCAACGTTGCCTACAACATGTCGCACGGCTGGTCGAACATCATGTTCAACCTCTACAACCGCAATGAAGGCGCTGCCTTTGCCTGGAACAAGCCGCTGCTGTACCTGGCCATGCTGGCCTACCTGGCCACTCCCGTTGCTGCCTGGCTGGTTTGGAAGCAACGCGGTGCACTGGCCGCTGCGTCGCGGCAGCAGCGCCTCCTGGCTTGCGTGGTGCTGGTGCCGCTGTTGTTTTTTGCCCTGTTGTCACTGAAAAAGGTGGTGGGACTGCATTGGGTTCTGTCTTTTTATCCCTTTGGCTTTGCGTTGCTGGCCTTTGCCTTGCCGCAGGAAAAACTTAAATCCTGTGCGGTCGGCATGGCGGTGTTTGCCGGCATCCATGTGCTGCTGGTTGCAGGTTTGTATGGCAGGTCGCTGGACAACTGGAAAAACAACAAACTTTATCCGCAAATCATTCGCAGTTACAAAACGAATGAGATGCTGGCGCAAGTGTCCGCGCCCGGAGTGGCTTTAATGGCCAGTGCCTACACCCCGGCATCAATCTATGGCTACGCCTTGCGCCAATATGTTCCTGTGTTTGGTCCGGGCAATTTCCACGCGCGGCAAGACGACTTGCTGGTTGACTTCTCGGTGTATCAGGGCAAGACGGTCCGCATCATCCGCATGGACCTGCCAAGAGTCGAGGAGTACCAGCCCTACTTCAGCAGTGTGCGGGTGCTCACATTTGCGCAGAATGGTGTCCCGTTTTATGCAGTTGAAGGTCAGGGGTTTAATTACGCGGCTTACAAAACCGGCGTGCTGGCACCCATCTACAAGCGTTACTACAACATACCGGCCTGGCTGCCCATGACAGGGTGCCCGTTCTGTGAGCGCCTGTGCGGGCAGGTGCGATGCCCGAATTAGAGACAGCGCAGGCGACCGGCACGATCGAGGTCGCCGCGTTTGACTTTGACGGCACGCTGACCCGTGGCGACACCTTTCTGCCCTATCTGCAGCAGGGACTGGGCTGGCCGCGCTTTTTACTGGCCCTGGTCCAGAGCGCACCCTGGCTCGGGGCTTATGCGGTGGGTCTGATGAGCAATCACCGTGCGAAAGCGCGTTTGCTGAAGGTCAGTCTGGGCGGGCGCAGCTTGCAGGAAACCGCGCAATGGTCCGCTGATTTTGTCGCGCGGTATTTGCCCGGGCAGTGGCAGAAGCAGACCATGGATCGCCTGCCGGAGCATCAGCGGCTGGGGCATCGCTGTGTGATGGTAAGTGCATCGCCCGGTATTTATCTTCATCAGGTTGGGCAGCTTCTGAAGCTGGACGCCGTGATTTGCACCGAGCTTGAAGTTGATGAGGGCACGCTCACCGGACGCATGCTCACAGCCAACTGCCACGGCGAAGAAAAGGTGCGACGCCTTAAGGCCTGGCTGGCAGAAAACGTGGGCCAAAGGCCGATGGTTTTGCATGCCTATGGTGACACCCAAGGCGACGTGCCCATGCTAAATCTGGCAGACTGTGCTTGGTATAGGGGCCAACCGTGGCCACGCAAACCCTAGTAGGCTGAATCAATGAAATTCACTGTCACTCGTCTGCCCCTCGCCGCGCCATGCGGCGTTACAAATGCTCGCCGGGCCTGCGGGCCCGTCTGCGCTTTGCGCCTAGCCTGGCACACCGCTGGACAGCCGCTTGCCAGCGATTTCACTGATTCAGCCTACTAGCCCTGCTCGCGCCCAGCAAGGCAGATTACCCAAGGTCTTTCATGAAAATCATTGACTCCATCGTCACCCAGGCCGCTGGCATTGCGGCCGTCCGCCGCGATATCCACGCTCATCCGGAACTTTGCTTCGAAGAAGTACGCACCGCTGATGTGGTGGCGCAAAAACTCACCGAGTGGGGCATTCCGATTCACCGTGGGCTTGGCACCACCGGCGTGGTCGGCATCATCAAAAATGGCAACTCCAGTCGGGCCATTGGCCTGCGTGCCGACATGGACGCTCTGCCCATGCAGGAGTTCAACACCTTCAAGCACGCGAGCCAGCACCCCGGCAAGATGCACGCCTGTGGCCATGACGGGCACGTCGCCATGCTGCTTGCGGCCGCCCAGCATTTTTCGAAAAACCGCAATTTTGATGGCACGGTTTATTTGATTTTCCAGCCCGCAGAGGAGGGCGGTGGCGGCGCCCGCGAGATGATCAAGGACGGTATGTTTGACAAGTTCCCGATGGACGCCGTGTTTGGCATGCACAACTGGCCGGGAATGCAGGTCGGAAAATTTGCAGCCAGTCCTGGGCCGGTGATGGCGTCCACCAACGAGTTCAAGATCACGGTTCGAGGCAAGGGTGGTCATGCCGCCTTGCCGCACAACAGCATTGACCCGGTACCGGTGGCTTGCCAGCTGGTGCAGGCTTTTCAGACCATCATCAGCCGCAACAAAAAACCGGTAGATGCTGGTGTGATCTCGGTCACCATGATCCATGCGGGCGAGGCGACCAACGTGATTCCCGATAGCTGCGAGCTGCAGGGAACGGTACGCACCTTCACGCTGGAGGTGCTGGAGATGATTGAGCAGCGCATGAGGGCAACGGCCGAGCATCTGTGCGCGGCCCACGGAGCGACTTGTGAGTTCGAGTTTGTGCGCAACTATCCTCCCACCGTCAACCACGCGAAAGAAACCGAGTTTGCCCGCAAGGTCATGGCCGAAATTGTTGGCGCAGACAACGTCATTGACCAGGAGCCGACCATGGGCGCGGAAGATTTCTCGTACATGCTGCAGGCCAAGCCGGGTTGTTATGCCTTCATCGCCAATGGCGATGGTGCACATCGTGAGATGGGCCACGGCGGCGGCCCCTGCATGCTGCACAACCCGAGTTATGACTTTAACGATGATCTGATTCCACTGGGTGCGACCTTCTGGGTAAGGCTGGCTGAAAGCTGGCTCGCAAAGGATGCTGCATGATCGGCGTGTCCGACGCTTTTTCGGATTCGTACGCGCAGGCAAGGATCAAGTTTCTGGAAGCGGCAGCCACCGCGGGCCTGAGGGTGGCGTCGCATATTCATCCCGAGTTGGGACGGGACGGCGAACAGCTTGCGATGGACGTGGTACTCGATGGCCCGGCGGATGCGACCTCACTGTTGATTGTCAGCAGCGCCTGCCACGGTGTGGAAGGTTATTGCGGCTCGGGTGTGCAGGTGTTCGCGCTGCACGACGCCGACTGGCGGGACAAGGCGAGGGCAGAAGGGGTGGCGGTGCTGTATGTTCATGCGCTCAACCCCTACGGGTTCTCGCACGTGCGGCGCACCACGCACGAAAACGTCGATCTGAACCGCAATTTTCAGGACTTTTCGCAACCTCTGCCGGTCAACGAGGCTTATCGGGAGTTGCAGCCGCTGCTGTTGCCAGAGGTTTGGCCGCCCGACGAGGCCAACACGGCGGCTACCAATCAATACATCAGCGAGAAGGGCATTGCCGCCTACCAGGCCGCCATTACGAGAGGCCAGCATGAGTTTGCTGACGGGTTGTTTTACGGTGGCATCGCGCCGACCTGGAGCAACCAGACCCTGCGCAAGGTGTTGCAGACCTACGCAAAAACTGCCCGGCGTGTGGCGTGGATAGACATTCACACCGGGTTGGGGCCCAGCGGCCTGGGTGAGCGCATTTGTGCTTGCCGGGATGACAAGGCGGCACTTGCGCGGGCGCGTGCCTGGTGGGGCGGCGAGGGTGCGACACCCGTCACCTCGATTTACGACGGATCTTCCAGCTCGGCGTTTTTGACGGGGCTGATGTGGTCGTCCATCTACGAAGAGTGCCCTGATTCTGAATACACCGGCATCGCGATGGAATACGGCACCTTGCCGCCCCTTGAGATGATGCAGGCGCTGCGCGCCGAGCACTGGCTCCATGTGCACCGCGATGCGCCGCCAGAACTGGCCCGGCAGATCAAGCAGCAGATGCTGGACGCGTTTTATGTGAACACCGACGCCTGGAAGGGCCAGATCATCAGCCAGGCCCGCCAGTCACTGTTTCAGGCAGTGGACGGCTTGACTTCATAAAGAAATAGCCCGTTTGCCCTTTAATGACGGGCGATAGCAGCTATAAAAATTATGGCAGGAGGGTTTGAAACGACGCAGGGGCGGCGCAACTCAGTCTTCAAGCTCCGCTTTGGCCATTTCCACGTCCAGGCGCTCCATGGCGTCCATCGGCTTGCTGGCTGCAGCCTGTTCATACAGCTTGGTGGCTTCTTTCATTTTTTTGTCACCTTCGAGCATCACCATGCCATTGGCGTACTCAATCATGGCGATCGCAGACGTTGGGTTGAGCTTGAGCGCGTCCTTGAACAGCGACAGGCCAACGTCTTTTTTCGCGCCGTAAGTCATCCCACCGATCAGCGAGCCCACCTTGTCAATCACTTCGGCGTGAAATGCTGCCAGGGCAATGTGCGCGTCAGCATGTTTTGGCGAAAGCTTGATGGCTTGCTCAAGCGCATTTTTGACCTTGGTACCCAGTCCCTGCGCCAGCGCCTTGGCCACGCTGATGCCCTGACCGTAACGGCCCAGCGCATAAGCCTGCCAGTAATAGGCATTGGCGTTTTTGGAATCCTCAGCCTGCTGGGCTTCTGCACGGCCGGCGACTTCCATGAACATTTCCAGCTTGGTCTTTTCCTTGGTCTCAAGGTAGTTTGCGTAAATGCTCGCGGCTTTGTTGGCCACCGTGATGCCTGCGCCCCCGGCTTTTATGCCAGCGTCATAGGCCTTCTGGAACTCGCCATTGTGAAAATGAACCCAGGCCTGAAGGACTGCCGCGTCTTTGGGAAGAGGCTCGCAATCACCCTGATGCAGCCGTGCCCAGTTCTTCTTGAGGCTCGCGGCGTCGAATTCATAGTCGCCGGCGTGGGGAAAAGCAGTCCATTTGGCCATCAGGTGTCTCCTTGAAAAATTATGGTTTGGCTGGTGTGGGCGTCGCGTAGGCGCTCACCAACGCCTGCAGATGCATGCGCTGACCTTGTTCGAGATAGGGAATCAATAAATTCAGCACGTGGTGCGCACCGCGCAGCAGTGCTGCCTGGGCGTTTTCGGGTTCCAGCGCGTTGCGCGGGTCACGCACGTACTCAAAACTCAACCAGTAGGTCAAGACCACGACCATGCTGGTGGCGGTGGCCTCAACTTCGCGGGAGTCTATGCTGACGGTGTTGGCTCGGCTCATGCCGTCCAGCATGGCCTTGACAGACCGCGTCTTGTTCTTCAGTACCCACTGGAAATGCGTTTCAAGCCTGCGGTTTTTACTGAGCAGGTCGTTGAGGTCGCGGTACAAAAAGCGGTATTGCCAGATCAGTTCAAACAGCGTGTGCATGAAAAACCAGGCGTCTTCCACGTCGCGCACGCTGTCGCTGGCGTTGAGAAGCTCGCTCAGCGCCCGCTCGTAGCGGTCAAACAGCGAATTGATCAGCTCGTCTTTTGCGGGATAGTGGTAGTACAGGTTGCCCGGGCTGATGCTGAGTTCGGCAGAAATCAGCGTGGTCGAAACATTTGGCTCACCAAAGCGGTTGAACAAATCAAGCGTCACTTCCAGGATGCGTTCAGCAGTTCGGCGCGGCGCTTTTTTCGCCATGGTGTCTACCTCGTATTTGGCTACTACTCTAACGTACTCAAAGCGTCACCGTAACTAGGGAAGTCGCGTAACCGCGGGCAGTGACTCATCAGGCCATGCGCTGCGGTGACGGGGCAATGGCGTGACTCACGTCTTCCATCAGCTCTTCAAGCGAGCGGATGGCCCGCCCCAACCGGGTAGCCGCAGGCCGAGGCGTGACCAGATGCCGCCGCGGATCGTCCAGCACGTCCAGGTCGAGAGAGACACCATGGCGGGCCAGCTTGGCCGCAAGGGTGGTCCGGCGCGAGCGCAGCATCTCGCGGGTCTTCTGATAAGCGTGTTCTGCCAATTCCCGGCGCTGGCCATAACCAAAGGTATTGGCCAAGAACATGTCCGCGTCCCGGTGATCGGGCTCGATCAACACGATGTCTGTGTCGGGATAGGCGTGCTCATAATGTTTCATGCCCAGCTCCAGCCGGGAGTGAATCATCGAGCGGAATGTCTGGTTCAGGACGGCAGGCAAGCCCCCATCCACCATCCGCGGAATGGCCTGCCTTTCCTTGGGCAGGCCGCGTTGCATCACGCGCCGGGTCATGGACAGATCGGGCGCCTGCGTCGAATTGAAGGGCACCAGCGGGTTGAGGCAAAGCATCAGGTCAATGCCCCCGTCCATCGCAACGCCGGCGTGCAAGGTCTTTTTGAGTGCGCCGTCAACGTAATACTGCTCGTCAATTTCTACCGGTGGAAACAGGCCCGGCAGTGCCGAACTGGCCTGAACCGCCCGCGAGATGGGCACGTGGTCCCAGCCGGGCTGGCCAAAGGGCGCGGCGTCGCCACTGTCCAGATTGGTGGCAACCAGCGTCAATCGGGTGCCGAGTTCGCGAAAGTCGTTGGTACGGCCTTCCTTCGAGAAAAGCAGGCTCAGTTGCTTGTCTACCTCGTCATTGGAAAAAATACCCGTGGGCAGGGCGGGGCCAAGTTTTTCAAGCGCGTTGAGCAGCGACTTGCGCCCGCCCGTGGCGCGCCACAACGCTGCCGCGGCCAGGCCGGGCAGCATGATGCTCCGACGTAGAAACTCGCCATAGGCCGGCACCATCAACCACGCGGGGTCAAAAATTTCGGAAGCCTGGTCGTTTTCGATGAATGCGGCGCACAGCTCGCGGGGCGTCATGCGGTTGGCCAACCCGGCAGCAATGAAGCCGCCTGCCGATACGCCAACGTAGTGGTCCAGCTTTGTCAGCGACAAACCTCGCAGGGATTCATCCAGCGCGCACAGCGCGCCAATTTCGTAAATAGCCCCCAAGGGACCACCCCCGGCCAGTGCGAGAGCAATACGCGGCTGCCGGTCAGATTTTTTAGTGCGAGGAGGCTTGGCAGTGGTCATGAGTCGGGAGTGTAGACGTCGCTCAGAGGTGAATTTGCTGCTATGCAGCATTTGATTTCTGGATGCAGGCAAAAAAAAGGGACGCTGTCACGTCCCTTTAGCAGCTTGCAGTGATATCAAGCAGATTTCCGCGCCGCAGGGCGCTTGGCAGCAGCTTTTTTTGCTGCAGGTTTGGCCGCTGCGCGGGGCGCCTTGGCTGCCGCGGTTGGTTTGGCGCTCATTTTTTGCACGCTTCGGTTGAGTTCATCAATACGCGCGATGAGGGCGTCCACATCTTTGGCAGAAGGCACGCCCAACTTGTTCAGGGCCTTGGCAACGCGCTCTTCAAAAATGTTTTCCAGCTTGTCCCACTGGTGGCCGGCCTTGGAGGTGATGTCGGTAGCCATGGTGGCCATCTTGTTCGTAGCCGACGAGATTTTTTCTTCGGCAACGGCCTGGGTTTTGCGCTGGATGCTCAAGCCTTCCTTGACCAGGGTCTCAAAGACTTTTCCGCCTTCTTCCTGAGCTTTTGAAAACGCGCCCAGACCGGCCAACCAGATCTGCTGTGCAGATTCTTTGACGGCGCCCGAGAGTTGAGGGCCGGATTTGTTGTCAGCGCTCATTTTTTGCAGTTTCTTGACCATGGGGACTCCAGACGATAGATGGGTGATTGGTTTGCGCGGCAACAAGCTGCGCACAGGACAAACTGTAAGCCCTGGGAGCGGTGATATTTAGATGCGTGCTCCTAGAACAAAAGGACGGAGCGCGGGTTTCTGCTGACCAGCGCGCTGGTGCGCATGGGCAAGAATCAGCGTTGGAGTTTGGGCAGAGTTATCACGCGGAGAACATTTATGCAGTATTTCGTCACGGGAGCCACTGGCTTCATCGGTAAGCGCCTGGTCAAAAAATTACTTGAGCGCAAAGGCGCTACGGTGCATTTTTTGATCCGCAAAGAGAGCGCTGGAAAAGTCGAGGCTTTGCGCGCGTACTGGGGCGTTAGCGCTGCCAGGGTCATTCCTGTGCATGGCGATCTGACAGCCAAAAAACTCGGCGTATCGGCCGACGACGTGAAAAAACTCAAGGGTCAGATCGATCATTTCTACCACCTTGCAGCGGTTTACGACCTGGGTGCAGACGAAGAGAGCCAAATCGCCGTCAACGTGGATGGAACCCGTAACACCGTTGAATTTGCCAAGGCCATTGACGCTGGGCACTTTCATCATGTGAGTTCCATCGCCGCGGCGGGCCTGTATGAAGGGGTATTTCGCGAAGACATGTTTGAGGAGGCAGAGAACTACGAACACCCGTATTTCATGACCAAGCACGAGAGCGAAAAAATCGTTCGCAAGGAGTGCAAGGTGCCGTGGACGGTGTTCCGCCCCGCAATGGTGGTTGGCGACAGCACCACGGGCGAGATGGACAAGATCGACGGCCCTTACTATTTCTTCAAGCTGATCCAGCGCATGCGCCAGCTGCTGCCGCCCTGGATGCCTGCAGTGGGCCTGGAAGGCGGCCGCATCAACATCGTGCCGGTTGATTTTGTGGTCGATTCACTTGACCACATCAGCCACAAAACCAGCATTACCAAAAAATGCTTTCACTTGGTGGACCCTGTGGGTTACCGGGTCGGTGACGTCCTCGACATCTTCAGCCGGGCGGCGCATGCGCCCAAGATGAATCTTTTCGTCAATGCCGCGTTGCTTGGTTTTATTCCGCGCAGCGTAAAGAAGAGTCTGATGGCGCTGGCCCCGGTGCGGCGTGTGCGCAATGCGATCATGGCCGATCTGGGCCTGCCCGAGGACATGTTGACGTTTGTCAACTACCCGACGCGTTTTGACTGCCGGGAGACGCTCGCCGCGCTCAAAGGCTCTGGTGTCGAATGCCCGAATTTGAAAGACTACGCCTGGCGAGTCTGGGACTATTGGGAGCGTCACCTCGATCCTGACCTGCACATTGACCGCTCGCTCAGGGGGACTGTCAACGGAAAGGTGGTCCTGATCACGGGCGGGTCTTCGGGTATTGGTCTCGCTGCAGCGCATAAATTTGCCGAAGCCGGCGCCACCACCATCATTTGCGGGCGAGATCAGGACAAGCTCGATGAAGCCTGCAAAGAAGCAAAAACCAAGGGTTACACCTTTGTCGCCTACCCAGCCGACATTGCGGACATGGCAGACTGCGACCGCTTTGTGCAGACGCTCATTGCCGACCACGGCAGCGTCGACTTTTTGATCAACAACGCGGGCCGCTCCATCCGCCGCGCAATTGAGGCCAGCTACGACCGTTTCCACGATTTTGAGCGGACCATGCAGCTCAACTACTTCGGCTGCCTGCGCGTCACCATGGGCTTTCTGCCCGGCATGGTGGCCAAACGCAAGGGACACGTGGTCAACATCAGCTCCATCGGCGTGTTGACCAATGCGCCGCGGTTTTCCGCCTACGTGGCGTCAAAGTCCGCGCTGGATGCGTGGACGCGCTGCGCTTCCAGTGAGTTTGCCGATCAGGGCATCACGTTCACCACCATCAACATGCCACTGGTGCGCACACCCATGATCGCGCCGACCGGGCTGTACAACAACGTGCCGACTCTGAGTCCTGAAGAAGCCGCCGATCTGGTAGCCCAAGCGTGTATTTTCAAATCGGTTCGCATCGCAACACGCCTGGGCATCGCCGGTCAGGTTTTGCATGCGCTGCTGCCGCGTGTGGCACAGATTGCGATGAACACGAGTTTTCGCATGTTCCCGGACTCGTCGGCGGCAAAGGGAGCCAAACCGGGTGACAAGCCCGTCAAACAGGTCTTGTCTCCGGAGGCAGTGGCGATGCAGCAAATGATGCGGGGCATCCACTTCTGACGCTGGGTCCAGCAATTTAAAAAGCGCTCTTCATGAGCGCTTTTTTGTTTCGCTGAGCGCAGTTTTCGATGTTCACCCAAAGGCATAATTGCGGATGCACGCCAGGAGCGTCGCTAGACAAAAGGGGAGAGGCTCATGATTTTGGTCACCGGAGGCGCGGGTTTTATCGGCGCCAATTTTGTGATTGATTGGCTGGGCGCGCAGGATGAACCCGTTGTCAACCTTGACAAGCTCACATATGCCGGCAATCTGGAAACCCTGGCCTCGCTTCAGGATGACCCAAGACATATCTTTGTAAAAGGCGATATTGCCGATGGTGCACAGGTTTCTGAACTGCTAAATCGTTACCGCCCGCGCGCCGTCGTCAACTTCGCTGCGGAGTCCCACGTCGACCGGTCCATCTCCAGCCCTGAAGACTTCATTCAGACCAACATCGTGGGCACGTTCCGGTTGCTGGAGGCTGTGAGGGAATATTTTGGAGGACTTGACGCGGCGAACAAGGCCGCGTTTCGTTTTTTGCATGTCTCGACGGACGAGGTGTATGGATCGCTACGAGCCACTGAGCCAGCCTTCACGGAGGGCAACGCCTACCAACCCAACAGTCCGTATTCGGCAAGCAAGGCAGCCAGTGATCACCTTGTGCGTGCCTACCATCACACCTATGGCTTGCCAGTACTCACGACGAATTGCAGCAACAACTATGGCCCTCGCCATTTTCCAGAAAAACTCATTCCATTGATGATCGTTAACGCCCTTGCAGGCAAGCCCCTGCCGGTTTATGGCGATGGCATGCAGGTGCGCGACTGGCTTTATGTAGGCGACCATTGCAGCGCGATACGCCGAGTGCTTGAAGCTGGCAGGCCCGGTGAGGTTTACAACATAGGCGGCTGGAACGAGAAGCCCAATATTGAAATTGTGAATAGCGTCTGTTCCCTGCTCGACGAACTCCAGCCTCGTCCGGACGGCAAGCCCTATCGCGAGCAAATTAGCTACGTCAAGGACCGTCCCGGCCACGATCGCCGATACGCCATTGACGCCAGCAAAATCCAGCGCGAGCTTGGCTGGGTGCCTGCTGAGACCTTCGAGACCGGAATCAGAAAGACTGTGCAGTGGTACCTTGCGAACCCAGGGTGGGTGGCTCATGTACAGAGTGGCGCTTACCGCAGCTGGATCGACAGTCATTACGCCGTGGCAGACGCGGCGTGAAAATCCTGCTTTTTGGCAAGGACGGCCAAGTTGGCTGGGAGTTGCAGCGTAGCCTGACACCCTTGGGTCAGCTTGTCGTGCTGGATCGTCACAGCACACATCTGTGCGGAGATCTCACCAATCTTGAGGGAATTAGCGCGACGGTAAAACACGTCCGCCCGGACGTGATCGTCAATGCGGCTGCGTACACAGCGGTGGACAAGGCCGAGGCCGATGTCTCAACAGCACGCACTGTCAACGCAGAAGCGCCGGGCGTTTTGGCTGAGGCTGCAAAGGCCATCGGCGCCTGGGTGGTTCACTATTCGACGGACTATGTCTTTGACGGCAGTGGCGACAGGCCGTGGGAAGAGGGTGATGCGACTGCCCCGCTGAATGTCTACGGGCGAACCAAGCTGGAAGGAGAGCAGCGCATTGCGGCGCAATGGGAGAAACACCTTATTTTGCGGACGAGCTGGGTGTACGCCGCACGGGGCACCAACTTTGCCAAAACCATGCTGCGCTTGGCCAAAGAGCGCGACCGCCTCCGGGTTATTGACGATCAGTTTGGCGCGCCAACGGGCGCTGACTTGCTTGCCGATACCACCGCGCATATGGTTCGCGCAGTCTTGTTGGGGGTTTCTGACAGCGTGGCTGGCATCTACCACGTCGCAGCTGCTGGCGAGACCACTTGGCACGGTTATGCGCGATTTGTCATTGACTACGCGTCCGAGGCCGGGATGGCGTTCAAACGTTCACCGGTCATGGTGGACCCCGTTGCAACGAGTGCTTTTCCGACGCCTGCCGCCCGTCCGCACAACTCCCGTCTCAACACCGCTAAACTGCGGGACACCTTTGCCTTGCACCCGCCGCCCTGGCAGCAAGGTGTCGCACGCATGCTGACTGAAACCACCTGACCAAATCATGACGCAACGCAAAGGCATCATCCTCGCAGAAGGATCGGTCACCCGTTTCCCCCGACTATGATGGCCATCAACGAAAACAGCTGCTAGCGGTATGCAAGCCGATGGTGTTTTACCTCTTGAGTGCCTGGGCAGTATTGTTTCCGCTGCTTAAAAGGGAGCTACGGGTGTGAAGGGATTCAACCCCCATCCGCGATGTGTTGATCATTAAACCTCAGGTGTTCGGAAATCTTGGGGCATCTTCATGGAAGGCGTCTATTAGCGCGAGTTCGATGCGCCACTGGCATGGGTTTACTTTTGTTCAGGACGACCACAGCCGCTCGGAAAGGTGTTTGGCGCGGTCTTCACTCCCGGGCACTCTAGCCTTCAGGGGAAACTTGTTCGGGTCGCATATGTGGCGCCGTCCTTGATGTGGTGGTAGACATCCGGGCGGACTCGTCCAGTTTTGGAAAATGGATCGGGCGGGAACTCCAAGAACACGACCATCACCAGCTGTGGGTGCCGCCGGGCCTAGCGCACGGCTTTCTGGTGCTCAGCGATGGTGCCGATGTCATATTCCCACTACTGCGCGCTGAGACAGAGCGATGCATAAGATGGGACGATGCCGAACTGGCGACCGGATAGCCTGCCGGCATTGGGGGCTGGGCCTTCGCCTTACAATGCACCCACAATAATAGGGAGCAACTGGGGTCAGGTCATGCGCAAATCTGCGCAAGAGCCGTGAAACCGGCGTCCTTCAGACGGTCGATGGACCAAACCACGCAAAGAGCATGAACAGAAAAATAGCAATGGTAGGACTGGGCTACGTGGGGCTTCCCGTAGCAGTGGCATTTGGCAAAACGCATTCGGTTGTGGGATTTGACATCAAACCGACCCGTATCGCTGAGCTGAGATCCGGGAAGGACAGCACCGGCGAGGTAACTTCTGAGGAGCTAGCTCAGGCGGATATTCGGTATACAGACCAGATCGACGATCTGAAATCATGTGATTTCTTCATCATTGCCGTGCCCACCCCGGTTGACACAGGCAACAAGCCAGACCTGTCGCCCCTGATCGGCGCGTCGCGGTCTGTTGGACAAGCTCTCAAACCCGGCGATATCGTGGTATACGAGTCCACAGTCTATCCTGGGGCGACAGAAGAGGACTGCATCCCTGTGCTCGAAGCCAGTTCCGGTCTCAGGTTTGGTACCGACTTCACCGTGGGCTACAGCCCGGAGCGCATCAATCCTGGTGACAGGGAACATACGTTCACGAAAATCAAAAAAATCGTGTCTGGGTCCGACGAGCGCACGCTCGAAGTGGTGGCCGAGGTTTACAGTTCAGTCGTTACTGCGGGTGTTCATCGCGCCAGTTGTATCAAGGTGGCTGAGGCTGCCAAAGTAATTGAAAACACGCAGCGTGATCTGAACATCGCGCTGATGAACGAGCTTTCGGTGGTCTTCAAGCGAATGGGCATTGACACCCAGGAGGTGCTGGAAGCCGCTGGAAGCAAATGGAATTTTCTTCCGTTCCGCCCGGGTCTCGTTGGGGGCCACTGCATCGGCGTTGACCCCTACTACCTGACCCACAAGGCCGAGAAACTGGGCTACATCCCTCAAGTTATCCTGGCCGGTCGGCGAATCAATGACAACATGGGGCGCTTTGTGGCGCGCAATACCATCAAACAGATGGTCGCCCAAGGCATTGACGTGGCACGCTCGCGTATCGGTGTGCTTGGTATTACCTTTAAGGAAAACTGCCCTGACACGCGTAATTCCAAAGTGGTGGACATCATCCGCGAACTGCAGGACTATGGTGTGGAGGTGATCGTGTGTGACCCGCACGCGGACGCGGAAGAGGTTCACGAGGAATACAAGCTCCGGTTGGGTGAGGTCAGTGCTGCGCAGCCCGTGGACGCCTTGATTATTGCGGTGGCACATACCGAATACAAAGCACTGACGCCCCTTGAGTTGCGTGGCATGACCCGTGGCGACAAGCCCGTGCTGATTGACGTCAAATGTATTCAGCCCCGCCAAGCGCTGGAATCTGCCGGCTTTTGTGTCTGGCGCCTGTAAAGACCTACTGTATGAAGAGCAACATTACCGATCGGAAGATCCGCTTTGCCCTGGTAGGCTGCGGACGCATTTCCAAAAATCACTTTGACTCCATTGCTCAGCACGGCGACCGGGCGGAGTTGGTGGATATTTGTGACATTGACCCGCTAGCGCTGGATGCCGCAACAAAGTCCACTGGTGCCAAGCCTCACGCTTCCTTGACGGCCATGCTGGCGGCAACCACTGCCGACTGCGTGATCGTGACCACCCCCAGTGGTCTGCATCCAAGGCAGGCGATAGAGATTGCCCAGAGTGGCCGGCATGTGCTGTCTGAAAAACCCATGGCGACCAAGTGGGAAGATGGCGTGCGTATGGTTCGTGTGTGTGAGGAGGCCGGCGTCCACCTTTTTGTAGTCAAGCAAAATCGCCGCAATGCCACGCTCCAATTGCTGAAGCAGGCGGTCGAGAAAAAGCGCTTCGGCCAGATATATATGGTGACGCTCAATGTCTTCTGGCAGCGCCCTCAGGTGGGTTATTACGACCAGGCTAAATGGCGCGGTACCTGGGAAATGGATGGCGGCGCGTTCATGAATCAGGCCAGCCACTATGTTGACCTGCTGGAGTGGGTGGTGGGTCCCATCGAATCGCTGCATGCGTATACCGCCACATTGGCGCGCGACATAGAAGCGGAAGACACGGGTGTTTTGAGCGTGAAATGGCGTAACGGCGCGTTGGGTTCGGTCAATTGCACCATGCTGACCTACCCGAAAAATCTCGAGGGATCTGTCACCATTCTGGGTGAAAAGGGGACGGTCCGTATTGGCGGTGTAGCCGTGAACGAGGTCAAGGAATGGCAGTTTGCCGATGTTGACCCGGACGACGAAAAAATCAAGGAAGCCAGTTACAACACAACGTCTGTTTACGGCTTCGGGCACCCGCTTTATTACGACAATGTCATCAAGGTGCTGCGCGGTGAGGCCGAGCCGGATGTAGATGGACGCGAGGGCCTGAAGACGCTGGAAGTGTTGATGGCAACCTATCGCTCCGCGCGAGATGGCGTGCGTGTTGGTCTTCCCCTTGAACTTTGAACTCGATCCTGGGCGGTTTGAGGCCAACATGAACTACAACGCGCATTCCACTGCCATTGTTGATGATGGCGCGAAAATAGGTGCGGGCACCCGTATCTGGCATTGGGTGCACGTTAGCGCGCAGGCTCACATCGGTGAGCGTTGTTCGCTGGGGCAAAACGTGTATGTTGGTAATGATGTGCACATAGGCAACAACGTCAAGATCCAGAACAACGTTTCTGTCTACGATGCCGTGACGCTCGAAGATGATGTTTTTTGCGGCCCAAGCATGGTGTTTACCAATGTCTTTAACCCGCGCTCTGCGGTCACCCGCAAAGATGAATATCGCCGGACCCTGGTAAGACGCGGTGCAACCCTTGGGGCAAATTGCACCATTGTTTGTGGCGTGACGGTGGGTGAGTATGCATTTGTCGGTGCCAGCGCAGTGATCAACAAAGACGTGGGCGCTTTTGCGTTGATGGTTGGTGTGCCAGCCAGGCAGATTGGCTGGATGAGCCGTTTTGGTGAGCGCTTGGCGCTCCCGTTAGAGGGCTCTGCCAGCGCCCGCTGCGACCATACCGGCGAGCAGTACCAGCTTAATGATGGTGTCTGTTCGTTGATCGCATGATCTGTGTGGATTTTATAGGAGCCTTATGAACGCCGTGTTGAATGCAACGACCGCCATGCCGAAAATTGAATTCATTGATCTGAAGGAGCAATACCGGGCGTTGCAACCTTCTATTGATGCGCGCATGAAAAAAGTCCTGGACCACGGGCAGTACATCATGGGGCCAGAGGTCGCCGAACTCGAGCTGAAACTCGCGGCCTACACCGGTAGCAAGCACTGCATCACCTGCTCTTCGGGTACCGAGGCGTTACTGATGTCAATGATGGCGCTTGGAATAGGCCCTGGTGATGAAGTCATCACAACGCCGTTTACCTTCGCGGCAACTGCAGAAATGATTGTTTTGTTGGGTGCAAAGCCTGTATTCGTTGATATTGAGCTCGATACCTGCAATATCGATGTCAGTTTGATTGAAGCGAAAATCACGCCACGTACGCGGGCCATCATGCCTGTTAGCCTGTATGGGCAAGTGGCTGACATGGATGAAATAAACGCCATTGCTGCGCGCCACGGCAATATTCCCGTCATTGAAGATGCGGCGCAAAGCTTTGGCGCTGACTACAAGGGGCGCAAGAGCTGCAACTTGAGTACCTTTGGCTGCACCAGTTTTTTCCCAAGCAAACCGCTTGGCTGCTATGGTGATGGTGGCGCGATCTTCACCAATGACGATGTGCTGGCGAAGGCTTGTCGCGAAATTCGTGTTCATGGCCAGAGCGCACGGTATGTGCATACACGTGTCGGTCTTGGGGGCCGTATGGACACCCTTCAATGCGCAATCGTGTTGGCCAAGTTGGAGCAATTTGAGTGGGAAGTCGGCAAGCGCGTTGAAATCGGAGGCCTTTACAACGCCACGCTAAAAAAATTGGGGATAAGCGCAGTTTCCCAAAAAGCCGATAGAAACAGTGTCTTTGCCCAATATACGGTGCTGGTTGATGATCGGGATATGGTGCAGGGCAGGCTGAAAGAGGCTGGCATCCCCACCGCAGTGCATTACCCGATCCCGCTCAACTTGCAGCCTGCCTACGCACAATTGTGCTGTGCGGATTGCACACCCAAGGCCTCCCAGGCTGCCAGGAAAGTAATGAGCCTGCCCATGCATCCCTACCTTGACGAATCCACACTGGCGCGAATTACCAGTGCGCTGGCGTCGGCGGTGGCATGAGTATCAAGGTCGTCACTATTGTCGGAGCGCGTCCCCAGTTCATCAAGGCGGCGGCCGTGTCCAGAGTCGTAAGAGATGACTACGCCGGGAAAATCGACGAAATCATTGTGCACACGGGACAGCACTACGACGCAAACATGTCCGGGGTTTTTTTCGAAGAACTGGATATTCCAAAGCCTGGATACAACCTTGAGATCTCAGGTGGCCAGCACGGCGCCATGACAGGTCGCATGCTCGAAGCGGTGGAAAAAGTCTTGCTGGCGGAAAAGCCGAACTGGGTATTGATATACGGCGATACCAACTCTACGCTGGCCGGCGCTCTGGCGGCCGCCAAGCTGCACATCCCGGTGGCGCACGTCGAAGCGGGTTTACGCTCTTTCAACATGCGCATGCCCGAGGAAATCAATCGCATTCTCTCTGACCGCATATCAACGTTGTTGTTTTGCCCTACTGAAACCGCAGTTCGCAATCTGCAGGCAGAGGGAATCCTCAAGGGAGTTCACAATGTTGGCGACGTTATGTACGACGTCGCTCTGTTCTACCGTGATCGAGCTCGGGAGCAAAGCTCAATATTGGGTGATCTGAAGCTGGAGTCGCGCGGCTTTGCGCTGGCTACCTGTCATCGGGCGGAAAACACAGATGACCCACAAAGGCTGGGGCAAATTTTGTCGGCTCTGGCGGAAATTGCAAGCAAGTGCCCGGTGGTGTTTCCTTTGCATCCACGCACCCGAAAGCTGATGGGGGATTATGGTTTATCACACCTTCTGGGTAAGCTGGTGGTAACAGAGCCACTCAATTTTCTGGACATGGTGGCGCTTGAGCAGGCTGCGCGTTTTATCCTTACAGATTCGGGGGGCGTGCAGAAGGAGGCCTTTTTCTACGGCGTGCCCTGTCTGACCATGAGAGATGAAACCGAGTGGGTTGAAACGGTCGAGTTGGGCGGAAACCGGCTGGTAGGGGCTTCAAGCTCGACTATCGTCGATGCCGTGGCTGAAATAATGTCGGAACAACCGGCAAACGCTGCCGCGTCACCGTACGGGACAGGCAGGGCGGCCTTCAAGATTCTGTCTCACCTTGTCTGAGCAAGCTCGGCCGCTAAATCAAATATTAAATTAGTAAAGGAATGGAAATGAAGGTTTTTGTTACGGGCGGTTTGGGGCAAATCGGCTCCCATGTGGTCGAGATGCTGCTGGAGCGCGGTGATCAGGTCGTCGCGATCGACAACCTGGCAACCGGGCGACGCGAGCATCTGACCGAACATCCCAATTTGAAAATAGTGATCGACACCATTGCCGACAAAAAGGTTGTGGACGAACTCATCGGAGACTTCAGACCTGACGCAATCGTCCATACTGCTGCGTCTTACAAAGATCCAGACGACTGGTACAACGATACATTGACCAACTGCGTTGGCGGTTCCAACGTGGTGGATGCCGCCAAAAAATTCGGAGTGAAGCGTTTCGTCTATTTTCAGACGGCCCTTTGTTACGGCCTTAAACCGATGCAGCAGCCCATTCGACTGGATCATCCGCGCTTGCCCGGTAGCAGCAGTTATTCCATTTCAAAAACCACGAACGAGTACTACATTGAACTCTCGGGTATTGACTACGTTACCTTCCGCCTCGCCAACGTCGTTGGACCGCGCAATGTCGCCGGCCCGCTGCCTATTTTTTACCAACGACTCAAAGACGGCAAGCAGTGCTTCGTAACGCAGGCGCGCCGGGATTTCGTATTTGTCAAAGACTTGGCAAGGGTGGTTTTAAAAGCTTGCGACGGAGTCGGACAAGGTGCTTACCATTTTTCGTCCGGAAAAGATGTAGCCATTCAGGAGCTATACGATGCTGTTGTCAACGCGCTGGATGTGCCAGGAAAGCCCAAGGCTGAAGTCAAGGAGCTTGGCCCCGACGATGTATTTTCCATTCTGCTGGACCCGTCACGCACATTTGAAGATTTCGGAAGCATTGAGTTCACCCCCTTGCAAGAAACTGTCTCTGCAGCAATGGCCTACTACCAGAAGTACGGCACGCTCGGTGAATACACCCATTTGCGCCAAGAGCGAAAGTAAGAGGACGCGCGGAGATGCGAATTCTAATCACGGGGGGCGCTGGCTGTTTGGGCTCTAATTTGATCGAACATTGGCTCCCCCAAGGGCACAAGATTTTGGTCATAGACAACTTTGCCACCGGCAAGCGCGAAGTGGTACCTGAAGTTGAAGGTCTCACCGTCAAGGAAGGCAGTATTTCGGATGAATCGATGGTGAATGACTGCTTCACCGACTTCAAGCCGGATGTAGTTGTTCACGCTGCAGCGGCTTATAAGGACCCAGACGACTGGGTGGAAGACTCACGTACCAATGTTATCGGCAGTGCTTATGTTGCTCGTGCAGCCAAGGCTGCCGGCGTCAAGCGCCTTATCAATTTCCAGACAGCGCTTTGCTACGGCCGTCCGAAAAGCCTCCCTATTTTTGCCAGCGATCCAACGGCGCCGTTTACAAGTTACGGCATAACCAAGACGGCTGGTGAGCAGTTCATGATGTTATCGGGCGTGCCAACGCTGTCGCTGCGCATCGCCAACGTGACTGGCCCACGCCTGGCCATTGGCCCGATTCCGACTTTTTACAAACGCTTGAAGGCTGGGCAAAACTGCTTCTGCTCGGACACTGCGCGAGACTTCCTTGACATGTCCGATTTTCTGGACTTTATGGATTTGGCCATACGGGTGGATGCACCTACAGGTGTCGCCAATCTTGCCAGTGGAGAAGCTCACTCCATCAAGGAAATATTCGATATCGTCTCCGACTACCTGGGCCAAGGCATGAAAGAAGTGCCTGTGGTTCCACCGGCAGCGGACGATGTGCCGGTCGTGTCGCTTGATGCCTCAGAAACCCACCGCACATTTGGGTGGAAAGCGCAGGTTGGATTTGAGGAGACGATTCGGCGCCAACTGGCCTGGTATGACAAGCATGGCGTAACAGATGTGTTCTCGCATCTCAAAGCGCCATCGGTAAAGTAATCGAAACAGACAACTTATGACTACATTGAGTTTTTCAGGTTCGCGTGTCCTGATCGTGGGGGGTGCCGGCTTTGTTGGCAGTAACCTTGTTCACCAAATCCTTGAACAAGCGCCCAAGGAAATCATCGTCGTGGACAACCTGCTGTCATCCGATGTGGCAAACATACCAGCAGACGCGCGCGTACGCTTTGTTTTTGGATCGATTACTGAGGACAGGATTCTCGCCTCAATTCCTGAAGATCTGGACTATGCCTTTCATCTTGCGTGCTACCACGGCAACCAGTCTTCGATTGCCGATCCGCTGGCAGACCATGACAACAACACGCTGACTTCACTCAAACTCTTTGATCGTCTCAAGGAAATCAAAGGGTTGAAAAAACTTGTTTATGCCGCTGCTGCGTGCGCCGTCGCCGAGAAAACCTACGACACCCCAACCGCCACCACCGAAGAGCAGCCCGTGACGCTGTATCACGATAGCCCGTACTCGATCTCCAAAATTATTGGCGAACTTTATGGCAATTATTACTTTCAGCAGCATCAACTGCCGTTTGTAAAAGCACGGTTTTCCAATGTGTACGGCCCGAGAGAAATTCTGGGAGCTGGACAGTGGCGCGGCACGGTGCACACTGTCTGGAGAAACGTCACCCCAACTTTTGTATGGCGTTCTCTCAATGGCGAAGCCCTGCCTTTGGACAATGGCGGCAATGCAAGCCGCGACTTCATATTCGTGGAAGATATGGCGCGCGGCCTGATGGCTTGCGCATTGAAAGGCGCTGTGGGGGAGGTTTATAACCTTGCCACTGGCAAGGAAACCAGCATACTTGAGTTGGCCACCATCATCAACGAATTCACTGGCAACAAAACGCCGCTTGATTTGCGCCCTGCGCGTAACTGGGATCGCTCGGGCAAGCGCTTCGCGTCTACAGAGAAGGCATCGCGCGAGTTGGCCTTCGAAGCCCGGATTGACATTCGCAATGGATTGCGCCTGACTGTGGACTGGACCAAAGCCAATCTGGAAACCATCAAGAAGTGCATGGCCAAACACGACAAGATGATGTCTCAAGTTCAAAGGTAATGAGCATGGATCTGCGTGGTAAAAAAATAGTTGTTGTCGGTGGCGCCGGTCTCATCGGCTCACACACGATTGACCATCTCGTCAAGGAAGACGTCAAGGAAATTATTGTCTATGACAATTTTCTGCGCGGCAGCCGCGAAAACTTGAGCACGGCCTTGAAAGATCCGCGGGTGAAGATTTATGACGTAGGTGGAGACATCACGCAGACTGACATTCTTCACTCAGCGTTTGAGGGCGCAGACGGCGTATTCCATCTGGCGGCACTTTGGTTGCTGCAGTGCCACGAATACCCTCGAAGTGCTTTTGATGTAAACGTGCGCGGCACCTTTAATGTGATGGAAGCCTGTGTTGCAAAGGGTGTAAAGCGGCTGGTGTATTCCTCTTCCGCGTCCGTGTATGGTGACGCTGTGCACGAGCCAATGGCGGAAGACCATCCTTTCAATAACAAAAACTTTTACGGCGCAACCAAGATTGCCGGTGAAGCCTTTTTGCGCGCCTTTCATCACCGGTATGGCCTGAACTATGTGGGACTTCGCTATATGAATGTCTATGGCCCACGTCAGGACTATCATGGCGCCTACATAGCCGTCATTATGAAAATGCTGGATGCCATCGATAAGGGGGACAGTCCGACCATCATGGGCGATGGTTCCGAGGCTTTCGACTTTGTAGCGGTGGAAGACTGCGGGCTCGCCAATGTGTGCGCCATGAAAGCCGATACCACCGACACCAACTACAACGTTGGCACCGGAAAGCGAACCTCGCTCAAGGAACTGGCCCAGTTGCTGCTGGAGATTACGGGTTGCACAAAACCCATTAGCTACGCGCCTCGCAGTCAGGCCACATTGGTGCGCAATCGCATTGGCAGTCCGCTAAAAGCATCCCGGGAGCTTGGCTTTACATCGACGATTGATTTGCGTGAAGGTCTGTCCCGGTTGATCGAATGGCGTGCCAGTCATAAAGCGGAGGTTGCCGCTCGTCGGCTTGCTGTGGGGTTACTTGCGTGACCGTTCCACCATCGATGAGTGTCCCAATCGCGCGGACTAGTCTGAGCGAAGAGGAAATTCAAAGCGTCCTCAGACCGCTCCGTAGTGGCTGGCTGGTGCAAGGCCCGGAGGTAAGGGAATTTGAAGAGAAGTGGTCAGCTTTTACCGGGGCACACCACTCCATCGCGGTGACATCCTGCACTACAGCCCTGCATCTCTCCCTCGCTGCACTTGGATTCGGCCCTGGAGATGAAGCCATCGTGCCGGCTTTTACCTGGATCGCGACAGCCAATGTGGTCGAGCATCTTGGTGGCAAGGTCGTCTTTTGCGATATCGACTTGAATACCTTTAACCTCGATGTCAACGATGCTGCGCGCAAAATCACATCACGAACCAAGGCAATTTTGCCGGTACATCTGTTTGGTCTATCGGCAGAGATGGACTCGGTTATAGAGTTGGCGCGACGGCACGGGCTGTGGGTCGTGGAAGATGCGGCATGCGGATTCGGCAGTACTTATCAGGGCCAGCATGTCGGCACTTTGGGCGACACGGGCTGTTTCAGTTTTCACCCACGCAAGGCCATTACTACTGGCGAGGGAGGGATGATCACAACACAAAGCGTTTCGCTGGCAGAGAAGTTGCGCCGCCTGAGGGACCATGGCGCGGCCATGACCGATTTGCAACGTCACATGGGCGCGCGCCCCTATCTTTTAGCTGACCATCCTGACGCTGGCTACAACCAGCGCATGACTGATTTACAGGCTGCGCTCGGCGCCGCGCAGATGGGTCGTGCACAGGCCATCATTGACGAACGTCGGCGTTTGGCAGAGAACTATGACCAAGCATTTGCTCGGCTCGCCTGGCTTAAAACCCCAGGGCATTTGCCGGGCTATGGTCACGGTTACCAAAGCTATCCCTGCCTGTTTCAGCCAGAAGAGTTGTCTCCTCACGCGATCAAGCGTGTAAACGCCCGCAGAAACGAATGGATGGATACCCTACAGCGAGCGGGTATTTCCACTCGCCCCGCCACGCATGCGGTGCATATGTTGGCCTTTTACCGTGGAAAGTACGGTCTCAAGCCCGAAGATTTTCCGATGGCGTACGCCGCCAACGACTGCAGCATTTCCCTGCCCCTGTTTCACGGGATGACGGCTGAGGAGCAGCAGTACGTTGTCGACCATGTTCTGAGCTACAGTGGCTGATGTGCGGCATCACTGGGATTGTTAATCTCGACGGCGATGCCGTTTCCCCCGACATTCTCAAGCGGATGACAGACGCTATAGCCCACCGTGGGCCTGATGGTGAGGGCCAGTGGATCGAAGGAAACATAGGTATAGGTCATCGCCGGCTGGCGATTCTTGATCTATCCCCAGCTGGACACCAACCCATGGTCAGTGCTGACCAGCGCCATGTTCTCAGCTACAACGGCGAGGTTTACAACTACCGTGAGTTGCGGGCCGATCTGGAGGCGAAGGGGATCCGGTTTCGCAGCACAACTGATAGTGAAGTCGTGCTGAACGCGCTGTCATTTTGGGGCCTGGACGCACTTCTCAAATTCAACGGCATGTTTGCGCTGGCGTTGTGGGACCGAAAAGAACGCACACTGCTTCTCGCCCGGGATCGCTACGGCATCAAGCCCCTGTATTACGCGCAACAGGGCCGGCGTTTTGCATTTGGGTCTGAGCAAAAGGCGATCCTTGCTTTGCCGGATTTTCGGCGAAAGCTGAATAAGCGGGCGTTGTTGGAGTATTTCACCTTCCAGAACATCTTCACCGACCAGACACTTCTTGAAGATATTCAACTGTTGCCTGCCGGACATCACCTGGTGCTTGCGGCGGACGATGAAAGCGTTTCTCGCCGCCAGTATTGGGACTATCGTTTTCGTGAGCCGGACCAGCCCGCCAGCAAAGGTGAGTATGTGGAAGAGCTAGACCGCTTGTTTCGTCAAGCTGTAAACAGGCAACTTGTCAGCGACGTGGAGCTTGGCGCATATTTGTCTGGCGGCATGGATTCAGGTTCCATCACAGCTATCGCCGCACAGAGCTTTCCCAATCTGAAAACCTTTACCTGCGGGTTTGACCTGAGTTCCGCTTCGGGCATCGAGCTGGCCTTTGACGAACGCGCCAAAGCTGAGGCCATGTCAGCCCGCTTCAAGACTGAGCATTATGAAATGGTGCTCAAGGCCGGCGACATGGAGCGTTGCCTTCCAACGCTGGCATGGCACCTGGAGGAGCCGCGCGTAGGCCAGAGTTATCCCAATTACTATGCAGCAAAGATCACCAGGAAATTTGTCAAGGTGGTCCTTTCCGGCAGTGGTGGCGACGAACTTTTTGGTGGATATCCTTGGCGCTACTACCGGGCAAGCAACTGCCAAAGCTTTGAGCATTATGTTGATCAGTACTACCTCTACTGGCAGCGGCTGGCAAACAATACGGAGCTAAAGGCCATGTTTGCACCTGTGTGGGGCGAGGTGAGTGACGTGTGGACGCGCGACATCTTTCGTGATGTGTTCGCCACACATGACAACACACTGGACCGCCCTGAGGATTACATCAATCATTCCTTGTACTTTGAGGCCAAGACATTCCTGCATGGCCTTTTTGTCGTGGAAGACAAACTTTCAATGGCTCACGGCCTGGAGTCGCGCGTGCCGTTTATGGACAACGATCTGGTTGACTTTGCGATGCAGTGTCCAGTGGGCCTGAAGCTCAACAACCTTGCGGAAGTGTTGCGTATTAATGAAAATGAGCCAGGGAGTAAGCAAGGGAAGTACTTTCAAAAGACCAACGACGGCAAACAAATTCTGCGTGATGTGATGTCGCGTTATATCCCCGATGAAGTTACCAAGGCGGCGAAGCAGGGGTTTTCGTCGCCGGATGCCAGCTGGTTCAAGGGTGAGAGTATCGATTTCGTCCGACGAGAACTTCTGAACCCCTCTTCTTGGCTTTATTCGGTACTTGACTATGAAGCAATTGCCCCGCTGGTCCAGCAACATCTGGATGGTTCTCGCAATAGGCGGCTGCTTATTTGGTCACTCTTGAATACCGAGTCATGGGCACGCAGTTTTTTGGAGCAGTGACGTTCATGATCCCGCATTCTAGGCCTTGGATTTCGAGAAGTGACCAGTTAGCTGTGTCATCGGCACTCGCAACGAGCATGATCGCACGTGGCAAAAGGGTCGCAGAGTTTGAGCAAGCCGTAGCAGAGTTGGCTTGCGTTGACTATGCCGTAGCGATGTCGAGCGGATCCGCCGCCTTGGCTCTCGCACTGGAAACTCTTTCCATTGGATCGGGCGATGAGGTCATCATGCCGACTTATGTGTGCCGAAGCGTGCTTGAAGCGGTAATGGCCACCGGGGCCGCACCGGTGGTATGCGATGTTGATCACACAGGCGTGTTGGATTTGGCGACTGCGCGCTCGAAAATTTCCGCACGTACGAAAGCTGTCATCGCCGTTCATATTTTTGGAAGGTTTTGCGATATTGCGTCACTCCAAGAGTTGGGGGTGCCTGTTATTGAGGATGCATGTCAGGCGTTCGGTCTTCGTGTAAATGGGGGTGTCGCCGGCGGGTTGGGTGACATAGGGATCTATTCCTTTCATGCCACCAAATGTCTAACGACCGGCGAGGGCGGGATGTTGGTTACGGCCAACCATACAATCGCCAAGCGCGCGCGCATGTTAGTTGAAGAAAATCGATCAACTTTTAGGCAGATGTTTGCGCCACTTTCCGATCTGCAGGCGGCGCTCGGTTTATCGCAGTTGAGCCGGTATGAGGTGTTTCTTGAGCGGCGGGAACTGATTCGCGCGGAGTACCTTCGCGCAGTAGTGGCACAGGGCATCCAGGGGGGCGAGCTAAACATGGCTGGTGCTCCATTTCGGTTTACGGTTTTTTCAAATCACCCTTTCGAATTGCTAAAGAACAGGTTTGCAGAGCACGGTATCGCAATCCGAAAAGGCGTCGATGAATTGTTGCATCGCCTTCTCAGCTTAGAAGATACTGAGTTTCCGTCGGCAAAAGAACTTTTTGAGAAAACTGTGTCAATCCCTTTCTATCCATCCTTGTCCTTAGGAGAGTTATCCAAGGTCCAAAGTGCTTTAGTCTTGCTTGCCCATGAAGGTTGAAGTGCGAGTCATGGACACGCAGTTGGAGCCTGCTTACGCAGATCTCTTGCAGAGCGCTCCGTGTGCAATGTTTAATCATTCAATTCGATTTCGAAACTTTTTGAAGCTCGTTATTCCGGAAGCAAAAGAAACCTATTTCCTTGCATACAAAGAAGGGAAATTAGTTGGCGCCCTCCCGACGTTTACTCGCGACGGCCCAATTGGACCGGTTGTCAACTCGCTCCCTTTCTACGGGAGCCATGGAGCTGCTGTGTTGCGACACGGCGAGAACCAAGAGGTCCGGACCGCATTGTTTGATTCACTACGTGACTATTGCGTCAACGTTGAGGCTGCATTCTCTACGGTAGTTGAATCACCATTGGATGGTTGTCGAGAATCGTACTCCGCGTTAAATGCTGATTTCACCGATGACCGTATAGGTCAAATTACAGCGTTGCCCCAGTATTCTGAAGGTGATACGGAATCCAATCTGATGGACATTTTTCACCACAAGACTCGCAACATGGTTAGAAAGGGACTTAAGAGCGGTTTTATTGTTGGTCATGAAGATTCAGGCTTTGCAATGACCTCACTTTATGAAATTCACGCAGAAAACATGCGGGCTATCGGTGGTTTGGCAAAGCCGTTGTCTATATTTCAAGCGATCAAGTCTGCGTTCGCGTATGGCGAAGATTACCGAGTTTATATTGCCAGGGATGGAAACAAGATCGCGGCAGCGATGCTTGTTTTTTATTTCAAGGACACAGTGGAGTATTTCACTCCGGCAGTGCAGGAAAAGTATCGAAGTAACCAGCCATTAAGCTTGCTGATTTTTTCAGCCATGCGTGATGCAGTTGTCGAACGCTCAGCGCGCTTATGGAATTGGGGGGGGACATGGCGGTCGCAGGAGGGTGTATATCTCTTTAAATCGCGATGGGGTACAAAAGACTATCCCTATCGTTATCACATAAATCAGTATCGGAAGCACCTGGATATCGCGAAGACCTCAAAAACTGAACTCTTCAATGGTTATCCTTATTTCTTTACGATCCCTTTTCGCCTGCTGAGCGTCTCGTGAGCTATTTTTCTACCCCATGGGTTATCCTTTTTGGCGGCGCCGGCCGCGAAGCGGTGGTGGAGTCGCTGGTTGCAGCGGGGATTCCTATTCAAAGGGTGATAGTCCCTGTAAAGCAAGCGCCTAAACTAGTGAGGTCGATCGAAAAATTATCGATCCTGGGTCTTTCGATCGTTAACGTCACAAAAGGAGAGGTCGAGGCTCGACTTGAACAGACGAAGGACTGCAACCTCTTATCTGTGGGCTTCCCTTTCATTATTCCAAAGGCGGCGTATTTCAAACGTCCGATCGCACTAAACGTTCATCCGACCTTGTTGCCCAAGTATCGTGGACCGACTTCTGGCCCCTACATACTGATAAATGACGAGCGCGAGTCGGGTTCTTCTGTCCATTTGTTGGCAGAGGAAGTGGACGCGGGTGACATAGTCATCCAGAGCCGGGTGAGCATCAGTCCGTTTGATACAGTGCGTTCGCTACAGAAAAAGGTCTACGCGACTGAACCCTCTCTAGTGATTCAGGCCTTAAAAATTCTTGACGCAGGGAGTCCACCAACGACTCAAGACCAACGAGAGGCCACAGTTTATCCAGTTGCGCGTCGTCCAAGTGACTCAGAGATTGACCCTACATTGCCCCTGGTAGAGCTCTTTAACCAAATCCGAGCCTGTGATCCAGTGGACTATCCCGCATTCTTCCAGTATCGCGGCGAAAAGGTCTGCATCAAACTTTGGCGCCCCGACAAGCCGGAGGGCGAGGCCGATGCAATCTGATTCTTTCGGATTAATTCGTGATATTAAAGTTGATGATCCTAGTTCATGGAGTCAGTTATTTTTGTCGTTTGATATTGATTGGGCGCATGATGGAGTGTTGCGGGACACAATTGAACTCGTTCGCCCTTTTTCTTCTAAAATTACTTGGTACGCAACGCACTCTAGCTCTCTTCTGGATGAAATAAGGCAAGTATGCGATTGGGAGCTAGGGGCGCACCCGAACTTTAATCCACTTCTGGATTGTCTTTCCGACGTGAGCGCGCCGGAGGTCATTAAAAACCTGCTATCAATAGTGCCAGAAGCACGATCCTTGCGAAGTCACAGTTTGGTTCAGTCATCAAGACTTGGCGACCTTTTTGTATCAAGTGGTATTACTCATGATTCGAATGACTATATTCCCTGTAGTTCAAAAATTGAGTTAAGGCCGTTCACGTTAGAAAATGGGTTGGTGAAGGTGCCCTACTATTTTTCAGATGAGCTATGGTGCAAATCCAAGCGTACGCGCGAAGATTTTCTGGCATTGACTAGATGCACAGGTTTACGGGTCTTTGACTTTCATCCCATTCACGTTTTTTTAAACACTGAAGATATTAGCCGATATGAGATGACTCGACCGTTTCATCGTAATCCGAAAGAATTGATGAAATATCGATATAAAGGCTACGGCACGCGTGATCGATTGATTGATTTGTTGTCGATGGTCTGAATAATCCAGTCATCAATTAATGATAGGGACTTTATAGTGAGAATAGCAATAATCGGCCGCACAGAGATACTTTACGACACAACAGTCGCTTTAAGATCTCTGGGCCACGAAATCGTTTGCATCTTGACTGCTAACTCCGCGCCCGAATATTCCCGTACTTCCGTTGATTTCCAGACTTTGGCAAAAAAGTTGGAAATTCCATTCGCAGAAGGCGCGCCAATAGGAAATCATTTCGAGTTTCTGAATTCAGCCAAGGCAGATATTGCGGTCAGCATCAACTACACGGGAGTGATATCTCAAAATGTAATCGATCTTTTTCCGTTGGGAATCTTAAACGCACACGGAGGTGATTTGCCCCGTTATCGCGGAAATGCGTGCCAGGCATGGGCCATTCTCAACGGCGAGAAAAGAATTGGCTTGTGCATACACCGGATGGTTGGTGGTGAACTAGATAGTGGTGATATTCTTGCGAAGAGTTATCTTCCGATCGACAACACCACGAAGGTATCCGCTGTGTGGGATTGGATGGTGCGCGCAACCCCTGCTTTAATGGTGGAGTCAGTTAACCGGCTGGCCGCAGATCCGGGTTACGTCCTGGAGCGGCAATCCAAAGACCAGAAGGATGCCCTTCGCTGTTATCCACGGCGGCCGGAAGACGGCCGAATCAATTGGGATCGAACAGCGTTGGATGTTTTGAGGTTGATAAATGCCAGCAACAAGCCGTACGCAGGGGCATATTGTGAATACGAAGGCCGTCGAATGACTATTTGGGATGCAGCGCTACTGGAGGATGGAGAAGTATTTTACGCGGTTCCTGGGCAAGTGACTCGTGTTGCTCAAGGTCATGTCGAAGTCGCCTGTGGTTCTGGAAAACTCATCATCCGGAAAGTGCAGCGTGACGGGGATGTTGAGAGTGCTCCGAGCCTTTACATCTCTTCGATCAGAAAGAGACTGACGTGATCTCGACAGAGAACCCGCCGCTGAACAGCGAGTCGAGCGACACTGATTTCACGGTCACTCACTACCGTGAGTTGTTGAAACTTGCCAAACAGAATTTTGTATTTGCAACCTACGACGACATTCCGTGGGGGAGCCGTTTTGTTCTGTGGCGACACGATTGTGATTACTCCTTGAATCGGGCGCACGGGCTCGCGACTGTCGAGGCTGCCGAGGGCGTGCGCGCCACCTATTTTCTGAATCCCCATTGCGAGTTCTATAACCTGTTTGAGCGCAGCCAGCATCGGCTTGTGCGAGAAATTTTGGGAATGGGGCACAAGATCGGTCTGCACTTCGACGGGGCCTTCCATGACGTTGTTGATGAAGATAGCCTGTCAGCGCATGTGCAGCGCGAAGCGGCGCTTCTCGAAGGTCTATACGGCGTGAAACCCCTGGCCTTCAGCTTTCATAACCCGGCTGCGTCACATTTGGCCTGTGACGCGGAGGCCTATGGTGGGTTGACCAATTGCTATTCTGGTCGATTGAAAGCAGAGGTGCCTTATTGTTCTGATTCAAACGGATACTGGCGCTTTCGACGCTTGAGGGATGTACTGACTGAAGCGACCGATCCATGCCTTCAGGTGCTGACGCATCCAGGCTGGTGGCAAGACAAGGTGTCACCACCACGCCAACGCATCTTTCGCAGCGTTTACGGTCGCGCCAAGGCCACCTTGCAGCTTTACGATGAGGGACTTGACGCACACGGTCGTGAGAACTTTTCCGGTGCCTCCGCTGCACTTGCCTTTATGCGACCACTCAACCTTCAGCAGTATCAATTCTGCGATATGTTGTGGATTAGCGCACAACTGGAAGCCCTTTTCGATGAGCTTTGGCGGTTGCATCAACGCCAGATCAATAAACTGTGCAAAGCAATAATGCGCACTCAGTGGCAGGTACCAGCTGCCCAGATCAATACGTTCTTTGAAGATCCGTGCTTGTCATTGGAAGGATGGGAGCTTTTTTCAGCGGTGTTTGAAGACTCGTGGCAAGAAGTGTCAGGCATTGCCGCTGGAACCCACCAGGAATGGATTGCCGTGCGCAAGCAGTTGGTAAGTGGCCGCGCACCGGTTGAGTATGCGCGGCTGGAAAGTGGTTGTGTGTATCTTTGCCAAATCATTTCGTCTTTGGCTGCTTGGGGCAAGACATCGACACTCGGCTACGACGGCGTAGCGGATCTCAGGACAGTCGGCCTCTCGACTTGCGAAGAGGCAAATGGCGATCTGCCAAATCAAGCCGACACGATAAATGCTAATGTTGATGCCGATGCATCGGCTTTCTCGCAGCGGAAGTGGGCACAATTCAAACAAAACTTGGCTGCGTTCTGCACTAGCGAAAAAAAACCATGAGCGCTCCGGCAATAATTCTCAGGCCTGTTGTGGATACAGACTCGGATGTGCTCTTCGAGTGGATTAACAATCGTGACCTAGTTGTTTTTAGTGCGCCTTATCGACTTATCGGCAAAGAAGAACATAAAGCATGGTTTGAAGATATCAGAAAAAAAGAAGACATTAGGTTTTTCATGATCGAACATGCAGAGACCGCGGAGGCGGTTGGATCTTGTCAGTTACTGAAGATAGATCTGGTCTCGCGTGAGGCTGAGCTACAAATTCGGATTGGCCGAAAAGAGTTCCAGAATAGTGGTGCAGGTAGCGAAGCGGTGCGGCAGTTAGTGAGATTTGGATTTAATAACTTAAATCTGCATCGTATTTCGTTGCATGTTTTTACTACGAATAGACGCGCGATACGCGTTTATGAGAAAAATGGATTTGTGGCCGAAAAAATAGATCTTAAATCGGTCTGTATTGAGGGCGAATGGAAAGACATACTGTTCATGGCCAAGCGACGAAGTGAAGATGCCTAATCTTGTAGCCATCCATCAGCCTAATTTTTTTCCGTGGCTGGGTTATTTCGACAAAATTGCACGGGCTGATATCTTTGTATTTCTTGATGATGTTCAGTTTCCAAAAAAGGGCGGGAGTTGGTCAAGTCGCGTCAAGATAGTCATGAATGGGGCAGCTTCTTGGGCGAGTGCTGCGATTGACCGGGATTATCACGGTACCCGCAACATCAACCAGATGAATTTCCTGGCCACCAATCCGTGGCGGTTGAAAATTTTCCGAAGTCTGGAGACCAATTATCGTAAACATCCTCACTACAAAAGCACGATGGATGTCGTTGAACCCTTATTGAAGAATACCGAGGCAAATATTGCGGCTTACAACATTCATGCAGTGACTGCGCTTGCGCAGCATTTGGGATTGGATACCACCAAACTGCGACAGAGTTCAGACCTGCCGGGTACAGGCCATTCCAACGAATTGCTTTGCTCGCTAACGCATGCGGTAGGGGGCGGGGCGTACGTGTGTGGGGGGGGGGCTGATGGCTACCAGGACGAGTCCGTTTTCAAGGCATCCGGCATCGAGTTGGTTCGGCAAGAATTTGTGCACCCCATCTATCCGCAAGCTGGGGTTAACGAGTTTGTTCCGGGCCTTTCGATTGTGGACGCCTTGATGAATCATGGCGCGGCGGCTGTCGGCGCCTTGATCGAAAAGACGGCGCTAAAAGCGACTTTCACTGAGCGCTACGGCGGCTGAGAGCATGCTGTTCCGCACACGCTATGGCTTACACTCCTTCATTAAGTATGGGGTTGCCGTTGAAATTCGTAATCATGAAGCGCATCAAAAGCGCACTTTTGCAATCCAGCTATGTGCAGTCGGAGATAGCCTCGGTGCGAGCGAATCTCAAGGCCGAACTCAAGGCAGAGCTTGAGGCTGAACTCCACGCTGAGCTCAAGGCTGCCCTCAAGACTGAGATCAAACCTGAAGTCCACGCTGAGCTCAAGGTTGAGCTGGCGCAGGCGATTCAGCGATTGGTGCAGTTACCTGGAACCGTTCGCGATTTTTGTGCTGATATCAGCGTTAGAAGGGCCAAAGGGACTCTGAATTCCGAAGTAGACGCACTTGAGCTTAGACGCTTGGTGCGTACTTGCGCGGGTTTGACGCCAGATCTTCCCGGCGTGGTGGAAACCGCGGACCTGCTTGCTGAGTTCCGCTTTCTGCACGCTTCTACTTCTACGTTAAGGCCGGCTTTCGAGGCGGTGGCCGCGCCTCGCGTACTTTTTTGCGGCCAAGCCTACTACAACAGTTGGTACCTGTCGCGTGGACTGCGTAAGCTGGGGTGGCAAGCCGATGTTTACAACTGGGACACCAACCCGTCTTCGCAAATTTACTACCACGGGGAGGATTTCCGTTTGGGCGGCGATATTGCTCATACCCTGAACGGCGAACTCGGATTCTACCTTGCGGCGCTGTATCGCTACGATGTAGTCCACTTTGCAAATACTCATTGCATTGCCTTCGGCTGGTCCGTGCAAAGTGCGGCGACCAGTGAGGCCGGCGAAGGCGCCGAGATTTACTTGCTGAAAAATCTGGGCAAGAAGATCGTTTACTCCAATAACGGGTGCCTGGATGGCGTGTCGCAAACGTCTTTTTCCAAGTGGGGGCCAGAGTCTGTTTGCGCGATCTGCCCCTGGCAGAGTGAGAAGACGGTCTGCAATGATGAACGCAATCTGAAGTGGGGGAAATTTCGCAACTCTGTCGCCAATTTTCAGTGCACCTTGGGTGGAAACCGTGTCGACTACAACGATGACCCGCGCGTGCACGAAGTGCCCGAATTTTATTGCCTGGATTCGGAGATATGGAAGCCGGACCTGGACAGACCGCCGCACTACCGGCGCCCTGATTTTCAAGGCGAGGGGGTCAGGCTGTATCACGCGATCGGAAACCGTGAAGAGCGCACGCGCCTGGACGGGGTCAACATCAAGTCCACCCACGTCTATATGCCGATTATCGAGCGTTTGCGTAGCGAAGGCTTGCTGATTGACCTCATTGAACCGACTGGCGTTCCGAATATCGAGGTTCGCTTCTTGCAGGCTCAAGCGGACATCTTTCTTGAAATGCTGACCTACGGCTGGTTTGGCGCCAACGCACGCGAAGCAATGATGCTGGGTAAGCCAGTAATCTGCTTTATCCGCCCCGAATGGCTGGAAAGCCTTCGCGAGGAGATTCCAGAATACGCCAACGAGTTGCCTATTGTTAGTGCCACGCCGGAAACCGTTGAGGGTATTTTGCGCGATCTTATTTCTCATCCGGAAAAGCGGCTTGAAATTGGTAGGCGCAGTCGTGAATTTGCCCTCAAGTGGCACACTTCCGAGGCAGCTGGAAAGCGTTTCGATCAAATTTACAGGGCATTGCTGGCAGGTGAGCCGCTGTTGCGGCCAGGGTTTAACTCTCGATGAGCATGGTTGCGTCCGACATTGCCTTACGCTGCACTGGTGTCGCGAAAACGTTTGCCGTCCAGCGTGATTTACGTGTTTGGCGCCTTTTGCTTGGCTCGGTCGACGATGGCAAAGGGCCTGTGATCGAGGCGTTGCGAGACATATCGCTGGAAGTGCCGCGCGGAAAAATACTCGGTATCCTCGGACGTAATGGGGCAGGCAAGAGCACCCTGTTGCGTCTGCTTGGACAAGTCTATATGCCGACGCGTGGCCGAATCGAGGTATTTGGCTTTGTCGCCGGATTGTTTGAGCTGGGAGGCATGGGTAATCCGAACCTGACTGGGCGGGAGTATGCCGTGCGTTACCTGCGCATGATGGGTGTGGAAACTGCCGACTTGTCAGCTGTGCTGCAAGACATCCTGGAGTTCTCTGAGTTGGGCGATTCGTTTGATCAGCGGGTCCGCACTTATTCCTCCGGAATGGCGGCGCGTCTATATTTCTCGGTGGCGACTGCCTATCAGCACGAGATTTACCTGATCGATGAATTGTTGTCGGTGGGAGACGAGCACTTTCAGGCCAAATGCTGGCGCCGCATGCGGGAGCGGCTCCTCGGAGGCGCTTCAGGGGTTCTTGTGACACATGATTGGGCGGCCATTGTGAAGCTGTGCGAGACCGCCTGTGTAATTGATGCGGGAACTTTTTCGTTTGTGGGGCCGAGTGATAAAGCTGTGGTGCACTACTTGAAACTACCGAAGCCCTCGGCTTCCGGGGCAAGCTTTGGCGCAGCGTTGCCTGGCGAGTATCTGGTGCGCTCGGGGGAGACCATTCATATTGAACTCCCGGTGGATATTCACGAGGCAGGTGCAGTTGACTGCGCGATTTCCATAGAGATACTGCGCATTGGCATTGGCTGGGAAATTTTAATTCTTTCTGACTACATTCGAGTTGGTGATAAACCAGGCAGCTACCGCGTGGTCTTTGAGGTTCCAACATTGCCTCTGATGCCAGGCAACTACTCCCTGAATCTGTTTCTCAACCACGCCCGAAGTGATGGCGGGGATTGCCGTTCATGGACGTATGGCAACGGGCTTCGTCTTGTTGTTGATGGCGTGGAGGGAAATTGCGCGGTCCGTCTGCCTTTTGCCGCACGACGAATGCCAGGGGCCCTTGCATGAGCCTGTATGTAACGCTTGAAAACGTCTCCAAGGCCTATCCGGTAGGCAAGTCTTCTGCGGAAGATCTGATAAGTGCCATGGGACAGCATGGCAGCGATGACGATCTCTCTGGGGGTAAGGTAGCGGTGGACCAGGTTAGCTTCACACTGCGTGAAGGGGAGCGGCTGGGCATCGTGGGTCGCAACGGTGCTGGCAAGTCCACTTTGCTGCATATGATCGCTGGAATTTCGAACTCCACCTCGGGCCGGATTCTAACAAACGGCAAAGTGACATCCATCATGACCTTGGGTATAGGCTTACGTGATGATCTGAGCGGACGCGAAAACATCTATGTTGATGGGGAGATTCAAGGAAAGTCGCGTTCAGAAGTCGATGAGGTCATTAGTCAGATAATCGATTTTGCCGAATTGGACAAATTTATTGACTATCCAGTTCGGACCTACTCCACGGGGATGAAGGCCCGGCTCGCTTTTGCGATGATCAGTCATATTGACCCCGAAATCCTGATTATCGACGAGGCCTTGTCGGTTGGCGATGCGGCGTTCTCACTGAAGGCCAGCGCCAGGATTCTTGAAATCTGTGCCAAAGGGAAAATTGTTATTCTTGTGTCGCATGGGATGAAGTCCGTGCAGGATATTTGCAATCGCTGCATTTACCTGAAGGATGGCCGCGTCGTGATGGACGGGACGCCTGCAGCTGTCACCAAGGCCTATATCGATGAGGTGCGAGGCCAAGATGACGCGGCACTGTTGGCCCGATTTGCAGCCTATGTCGGCGCACGGTCTCTGGTCACTGGTTATAGCATCGAAAGCACGGCGTTGCTGTCCGGAGAGGCGCAGACGCATGTTGTCCGCGTCGAAGCTCTACAGAGGTTGAGGATTCAGATAAATTTTTCAGCGGAAGATGCGCTGGCGGTCTGCCGTGTTTGCATCATGCGACTCGACGACCTGAAAGTTTTTCAACAGGATTTTTCAGTAGCTGACTATTCTCATGTCGGAGGCAAGAGCGGATTGGAAGTGGAGTTCTTTCCGCTGTCCCTCGCCCCTGCAGTTTACCGCCTTGATGTCGAACTGCGGGAGTCTGCTTCAGATCAAGCTGTGCTATTTGCGCAGTCGTCTTCAATCTTTGAGGTGTACTCAATGTCACCTCCGACGGGCGGTAAACCTATGCTTTACTACCCTGTGTCTGGCAGCGTGAAGCCGGCTTCAACTTTGGAGAAGTAAGCTTGTTTGGATTCAATCGGCACGACGTCCGGCTTCTCTTGAACCTGTTCAAGATGAACATTCGCGACCGCTATTTGGGGTCTTCGCTTGGCAGTTTCTGGGCCATCACCAACCCGCTGTTTATGCTGGGCCTCTATACGTACGTGTTCGGATTCGTATTCAAGGTCAAATTGCCAGGCGCAGACACAACCCTCGCTTATGTAATTTGGCTAATCAGCGGATATGGTCCATGGATTGCGCTACAGGAGTCGATCATGGCATCGACGACATCCGTGGTGGGCGCCTCGGGCATGGTAAAAAATATGGCTTTCAAGACAGAGCTTTTACCGATTGCGGGCACCTTGGTTGGAGTGATCAATCTGGCTGTCAGCTTGTCTTTTCTTTTTGTATTGCTGCTTTGGTCAGGAGCACCAATCACGTGGCACGTTTTACTTTTGCCAGTGGTAGTGGTGCTGCAGTTTTCGTTTGCAGCTGCGATAGGCATTTGGCTGTCTGCAATCGCTGTTTTTATCCGGGATGTCATACAGATCCTGCCGACCGTGTTGACGGCGATCATGTTCATGACCCCAATCTTCTATTCTTTTGAGAGTATGCCGAAGTTTGCCCAGAACATGTCGGTCGTCAATCCTCTCTTCCAGATTGCTGATGGGTATCGTGCAATACTCTTGGAGCACCGCGTGCCGAATTTGGGTGGCCTTCTCTATGTCGGTTTGTTGTCGCTGGGCATGTTCTATTTTGGATTGATTGCGTTCAGACGGGCAAAGGGTTCTTTTAATTCTGCGATTTAGATAACCGCGCAAAATTGATATCTGCAGGAGCCACCGTTAAAATGTATTGATATTACTGATAGCGGTCCTCCCCACAAAAAAAATACTATGAAAAAGGCGATACAGTTCGCTAGGCTCTTAACTCATCTCTTTAAGCAAAAATATGCAAACTACTAAAATTTCTGAACAAAACGCAGTTTACTGGGATGAACTTTGCGGCAGCAATATTGCCAAGGTACTCGGCGTTACTGATTCATCCATTGATTCGCTCAAGAAGTTTGATGATTGGTATTTTGAATACTATCCATATCTATTTCAACACATACCATTTGCAGAAATGGCGAATAAAAAGGTGCTGGATATTGGGCTTGGGTACGGCACAGTCGCGCAACGCCTGGCGGAATCCGGGGCACTGTATACCGGCCTGGATATTGCGGAAGGACCGATATCGATGGCCAACCAGAGGCTGGCCCAATGTCATCTTCCGGGAAAAGCGGTTCAAGGAAGCATTCTCAATCCGCCATTCGAACCGGGGACTTTTGACTACGTAACGGCGATCGGATGTTTGCACCACACGGGGAATCTGCAGTTGGCGATCGACCAGTGCTACCGATTGCTCAAACCAGGGGGTCGGCTGATCTTTATGGTTTATTACGCTTATTCGTATCGCAGGATTTTGACGTCACCTATTCTCACCCTTAACTACTCTCTGAAGGAGCTCTTTGGCTATCATGGTGTAGTCGGGGAAAGCTCAAAAAAGCAAAGTGCGGCATACGATGCCAGTGCGGAAGGTGATTTGGCTCCCCATACAGATTGGATTTCTGCACGGTCCTTAAAGCATTTCTGCAGGGCTTTTTCTTCTGTTAATTCCACTACTGAAAACATCGCACAGGAGCGTCCATTTCAAAAGAGATCGAGAGAAGAGCTGCTCAAGACAAGGTGGCCATCTATTGTTGGGCTGGACATATATGCGACTGCAACCAAGTGATTGGCCATGAATGTTTTAATTCTCTACAACTCGACGCAGACATTCACAAATACGGTTTATGAACATCTGGCTTGCTTTGCAGAGCATTCCCGTCACCGAATATTTTTTGCGCACGTTGATGCATATTTTGAACTAAACGTAAATTTGCGAAATTTTGATGCAGTCGGTATTCATTTCACACTAAGACTCCCTTTCGACCAAGTCTCTTCGTCGGTATCTGAAGCATTAGAGAATTATGGAGGACTCAAATTTCTCTTCATTCAAGATGAATATGACTACCCGAAGAGAGCGTGGCACTGGATCAAAAAGCTGGGCATGCGGCTGGTCTTCACGGTAGTTCCAGAGGCAGGGATCTCCACTGTTTATCCAGCAGAGGAATTTCCTCAAACGCGCTTTGTAACGAATCTCACGGGTTACGTTCCAGAGAAACTGCCATCTACGCATTTGCTGCCACCGCCTTCCCAACGTAGTTTAATGGTGGGATACCGTGGCCGGCCGTTACCAATGCGGTATGGCCAGCTCGGGTTTGAGAAGGTCGCAATCGGTGAAATGGTTAAATCCTACTGCGATCAATTTGGTGTTGAGAATGACATTGCCTGGCGCGAAGACGAAAGAATCTACGGACCCAAATGGTATGACTTCGTCGTATCGTGCAGATCCATGCTCGGATCCGAAAGTGGCAGCAACGTGTTCGATTGGGACGGTACACTTTCCCAGGAAGTGGAGCGGTGCAGAAACGAGAATCCCGGCACGCCAGATGAAGACATCTATCAAAGGATTATCCGCCCCAGGGAAATTGATGGGCTCATGAATCAGTTATCACCAAGAGTTTTTGAAGCTATCGCTTCAAGAACTGTTCTGGTTTTATTTGAAGGCCAATATTCGGGTGTGATCCGGCCATGGGACCATTTCATTCCGTTGAGGAAAGATGGTTCAAATTTGCAAGAGGTTGTCCGGTTGCTGCAGGACGATTCATATCTTGATGCCATGGCTGAGCGCGCTTGGCTTGACATCATTCGCTCTGGAAACTATTCATACAAATCATTTGTTGGAATGGTGGATAAGGAGCTAGATCGCTCTTTGGTCGATTTGGGAACGGAAACTATTAGTTTCGAAAAGGCACCAATGACCCCAAGCCGGATCGATTTCCCGACCCAGATTACGAGCGGCCCTATCCGGGCATACCCCCCAGAACGTTTGAATGACACATTTATTCAATTGTGTAAGGCATCTCGTAGCCCTCAAGATTTTGCCAAACGCCTAGCGATTTATCTATGGCGGAAGTTGCCGGAATCTGTCAGGTTAACTTGGAAACCGCGACTACTACGGTTTGTTGGGAAAGGTTGAAAGAATGTGTGGAATCTTTGGTTTTGTTGGAAGTGGCCCCTGTGCTGTGGAGCGATCGTCCAATGCCCTTGATGTCGGCTTAAGCCGCATTCGTCACCGTGGCCCCGATGGCACTGGCAAGTGGACCTCGGTTAACGGGCAAGTCGGCTTTGGACACGTACGACTTTCAATCATTGACCTGCAGACGGGTGCGCAGCCGATGCATAGCGATGACGGACGCTACACCATCATCTATAACGGGGAAATTTATAACTACATTGAACTGCGGCAAGAGTTGGGCGAAGGTGAGTTCCGCACCCAGTCTGACACGGAAGTTGTATTGCGAGCGTTTCAGCGTTGGGGCTCGAACTGCTTAACCCGTTTGAGGGGAATGTTTGCGATCGCTATTTGGGACGCAGTCGAGCAAAAGTTGTTTTTAGCGCGTGATCGGTTTGGAATCAAACCCCTCTACTGGGTTAAAACCTCAGGCGGGCTGTATTTTGCTTCTGAGATCAAGGCACTGCTTCCTTTCTTGGAGCATCGACGGGTTAACGAACTAGCGCTCTCAGATTACTTTAGCTTTCAGTTCTGCTTGGGCGAAAAGACACTGATGGATGGTGTTTGGCAATTTCCAGCCGCGCATTTTGCCACGCTCTCTCCTGGTGAGTCGCCGAAACCAAAGAGATATTGGGAGGTTCACTATAAGGTTGACTATGACCACACAGAGCGTTGGTTTACAGATCGCTTGCGCGAGTTGCTGCTTGATTCAGTGCGCGTTCATCTACGCGCGGATGTTGAGGTGGGCAGCTATGTAAGCGGCGGCGTGGATTCCAGCTTGCTTGCAGCACTGGCGCGAGACGTTCGCCCGAACGGTCCCTTCAAGGCCTTCAATGGACGATTTTTAGACGGCGCGGGCTTTGATGAATCGCAATATGCCAAAGCATTGGCAGATGAGCAAGACATGCAGTTGCATGTGGCGGATATTGGTGAGCAAGATTTTGTTGATAACATCGCGAAGGTGATCTGGCACTTGGATCAGCCTGCGGCAGGGCCGGGCTCTTTCCCGCAGTACATGGTTTCCAAACAAGTGGGTGAGCATATTAAGGTTGTATTAGGCGGGCAGGGCGGCGACGAAATATTTGGCGGATATGCTCGTTATCTCGTAGCCTACTTCGAGCAGTGTATAAAAGGGGCGATAGAGGGATCGCTGGGTAACGGCAACTACGTCGTCACATATGAGTCCATCATTCCCAATCTTGAAACCCTCCGCCAATACAAGCCGCTGCTGCGCGAATTTTGGTCGAATGGCTTATTTGGAGAGCGCGACGAACGTTACTGGCGGCTGGTCAACCGTGCCAACACCTTTGGAAACATTCTTGCGCCCGAGGCGATCAATCAAAAAGCAACGTTTGAAGAGTTCAAGAGTATCTTCTGGGGCCAGAATGTAGGCAAGGAATCCTATTTTGATTCCATGACGCATTTCGATTTCAAGACATTGTTGCCCGCTTTGTTGCAAGTTGAAGACAGGATGAGCATGGCTCATGGCGTTGAGTCAAGAGTACCGTTTCTCGACCATCCTCTGGTGGAGTTTGCGGCTACGATTCCGGCCAATATCAAGTTTCAAAACGGCGAATTGAAACGCTTACTCAAATCGGCATTCGCGAATCGGCTGCCTACTGCGATTCGCGAGCGCAAGGATAAAATGGGGTTCCCAGTGCCCCTCAATCTGTGGCTTAAACGTGGTGGGCCGGCGCGTGATTTTATTGGGGATATTTTCGGCTCGCAAAGCGCACGTAATCGGCCTTATCTTGCCACCGGCTTATCCATTGATTCAATACTCGACTCGCAAAGCGTGTATGGTCGAAACCTTTGGGCACTTTTGAGCCTTGAGTTATGGCATCGTCAGTTTGTAGATTGAAAAGTGAAACCCAGTCTCGATAAGCTCAACATCTTGGTACTGCATAGCTTGGGTGACGCCAGAGCTGTGCCGTTTTTCCTGAGACATCACGTGTTCATTCTTGAGAGAAGCTGCCCTGGGCATAATTATCTCTACCATGACACCGCACTTCCGTTGCCCGATTACATCAAAGACACGCCTTTCGATTTGATTGTATTAGATGTGACCTTGCTGTGCGGACGCTGGTCGGCCACCAAATCTTTCGAACGCCTGAAGAATGCATATTCTTTCGTTAAAGACAGCAGTGCAGTAAAAATGGCTTTCCCTCAAGATGAATATGATTGCCATGAGTTGCTGGATGAATGGATGTGTGAATGGCGAATAGATATTGTTTACTCTGTCATCGCGGACCACCGGGAGCTGCTCTACCCAAAATATCACAAAACAGGGGAAATTCGTCTCGGTTATACAGGGTATATTGATGAAGATCTAATGGACGTCAAGCCCAAACCATTTGATATTCGACCAATCGATGTTGGTTACAGAGCAAGAAAACTGCTTCCCTATTTTGGCAGGGTCGGTGAGATAAAGTGGACCATAGGGCGCGATTTTGCAAAGAAGGCTCAAGACGCAAGACTGGTCACGGATATAGTAATTGGTGAACAAGGCACGCTTTTGGGTGAAGCTTGGCTAGACTTTATCAATAATTCGAAATTTACTCTGGGAAGCAACAGCGGAAGCAGCTTGTTGGACCCCAGGGGGAAAATTCAACATGATGTCCGGGCTTACGTGACGGCTCATCCTGAAGCCTCTTTCGAGGAAGTGGAAGCCGCCTGTTTCAAAGGGCTGGATAGTCTGCATGAATTTACCGCAATTTCACCTCGAGTGATGGAAGCGGCACTTTTGAATAGTTGTCAGATTCTGGTTGAAGGACGCTATAGCGGCGTAATAGAGCCGTGGGAGCATTACATCCCGATCAAAAGCGACGCGTCAGATTTTGAACGCGTGCTTGAGGCCATACAGGACCAGCCTGCCGTGCAAAAAATGATAAGTAGATGCCGTTCTGCAATTCTTGATGCCCCTGAGCTGCGGTGTCAGAACAGGGCTCAGCAAGTCATTGATACCGCTATAGGGCTGATTTCAAAGAAAAATGTTCGGAGCTCAGTTGATGATGTCCAGCAAGTCATACAGCGCTACAAAATTGATGTGACTCCTGAGCGGTACGAACTTGTATGGAGACAGAGGAGGTTGCGGCAAAAAGTGGTGCGGGCCTTGAATACTTCCCCGGTGTTGTTAAGACTCGCACGACTTGCCTACAGCTACGTTAATAGGCGAACTTGGTCGTGAAGAAATTTTATAGCCGATGACATACCGCCCGGACATCGATGGGCTGCGGGCAATTGCTGTTCTCTCCGTTGTTTTCTTTCATGCCGGCATTCAATCGTTTCCTGGTGGTTTTGCGGGGGTAGATATTTTCTTGGTTATTTCCGGTTTTTTAATCACCCGGATATTGATCGAGATGATAGAAGCGCAGCAGTTTTCGTTGGTAAATTTTTATATCCGACGAACCCGACGGATCTTGCCGGCGCTATACGTGGTGATTGTCAGTGTTTTTTTGCTCGGGTTATTCGTTTTGCTGCCGCTCGAGCTCGTGGGGCTTTCTAAATCTATCCTGGCTACTAATCTATTTGTATCCAATTTTCTCTTCTGGAAGCAGGCTGGATATTTTGATGCTGCCGCAGAACTCAAGCCTCTCCTGCACACCTGGTCTCTGGCGGTAGAGGAGCAGTTTTATGTCGTCTGGCCGCTGCTGCTGGCTTTGTCGTATCGTCGCGGATGGAGGCTGAAGTGGATAGTCGTGACGTTGCTTGTTCTTTCGTTCGCGGCAGCGGGTTTGCTGTTGGTTGAAACGCCTGATGCAGTGTTTTACCTGTTACCGTTTCGCGCTTGGGAGTTGTTGATGGGCGCCGCGCTAGCCGCCGGTTACCTGGGCTCTATCGCAGAAAGTCGCTGGAAACATATCTGCTCGCTGGTAGGTCTGGGCTTGCTGCTTGTCAGCGTCTTTTTTCTGAATAAGGCCTTGCCATTTCCGGGCTGGAACGCGTTGCCGCCGTGTCTGGGTGCTGTTTTGCTGATTGCTGCGGGCAAAGATGCTGTGGTTAATCGCTATGTACTGAGTGCGCGCCCTTTGGTCTTGGTCGGATTGATTTCGTACTCACTGTATTTGTGGCACTGGCCGCTGCTTGTCTATGTTCGGGTCCTGAATCTGGGTCAGCTTCCAGTGGCAGACGCGATTGTTGCTATCGGCATCTCGATGGTGCTGGCGTGGTTGACTTGGCGCTACATTGAGCAGCCGTTTCGTGCCAACGGCGAGGCAGGCCGACCCGTTGGGCTGCTTGTGAAATTTGCGTTACCGGGTCTGTTGCTGTGCGCAGCAGCAGGGACGGCGCTCGCCTACAAAGGCTTCCCTGAGAGGATTCGTCCCGATGTCGTGGCGGCACAAGAAGCCGCTCTGGATTTCAATGCCTCAAGGTCTGGGTGCCATCTTGGCATGGCGAATATTGTGTTGCCCCCATGGGCCAACTGCACAAGTCAACGTCTTACAGGGACAACAAAAACAGGCGTGGTGGTTTGGGGTGATTCCCACGCTGAGGCCATAGTTCCGGGCGTGCGGGTTATGTCTGGGCTTGCCGAGTCTGAAATGCTCCAGTTGACCAAAACCAGCTGTCCGCCCTTGATCGGGGCAAAGGTGATCAGAGGTGGTACGGAATATCAGGAGTGCGAAACCTTTAACAGGAAGGTCTTGGCTTTATTGACCGAAAGCAGTGCTGTGACCACCGTAGTGCTAGCCGCGCGTTGGCCGGTATATGTTTTGGGGGCGCCGTTTGGGGCGCCGGAAGAATTGCCAGGGACGGCTGGCTATGCTTTGACTATCGGTGCCCCAAATGTGCCGATATCAATCACATCCGTTGAAGTTTTTGAAGCTGCGCTGGGAAATACGGTGGAACTGCTGGTCCGTGCCGGCAAAAAGGTCGTGGTCGTCGGTTCCGTGCCGGAAATGAAATTCGATGTGCCGGCGTGCGTGGCAAGAGCGAGAATGGCCTTGTCGGGGGGCATTGAATGTGGGCTGGATCACCAAGCTGTAGGGCAACGCATATCAATGGTCGACGCCGCAGTAGACAGGTTAGCCACCCGGGCTCAAGCGGTGGCGGTCTATCCGGACAGAATTCTGTGCCAGCACGGGTATTGCGATGTAGAAGGCCCCGAAGGGCAAGTGCTCTACCATGACCACAACCACTTATCAACCGCCGGGGCACGGTTCGTGTTTTCAAAACTCAGGCTGAAGGATTAAAACATGTGCGGCATCACGGGGGGATGGATCTTCGAAGAGAAAAGCAGCCTGGACGTCCGGATGAAAAGCGCGCTGTATGCGATGCGACTGCGCGGTCCGGATGATAGCGGCTATGAACGCCTGCCCGCCGGACGTGGCACGGTGGTTTTGGGGCACACGCGGCTTTCAGTCATTGATCTATCCGCGGGCGGACATCAGCCCATGCATTCCAGCTGTGGGCGGTATGCCATGGTCTTTAACGGTGAGATCTATAACTACCTTGAGCTCAGGTCGGAACTAAGGGGGCTTGGGGCGACGTTCAAGTCTGAGTCAGACAGTGAAGTATTGTTGGCCGCATGGGCGCAATGGGGAAGAGCCTGCTTGAAGCGCTTGGTCGGCATGTTCGCGTTTGTCGTTTTTGACCGCAATGAGAAGAGGTTGACCTGTGTACGAGATGGCTTCGGAATCAAACCACTCTTGTTTGCATATAGTGATGACGGCTTTGTGTTCGGATCAGAAATTGGCGCAATCAAGGCGTTGAGACCCCAGACGATAGAGCTGGACTGGCAGCGAGCCTACGATTATCTGGTGCATGGAGACTACGACAACGGGCATCGAAGCTTTGTCTCTGGTGTTTCGCATGTGCTACCGGGGCATTTGGTTTCCCTTGACACTGCTACGGGAGAACTGACTGAACAGCTGAGGTGGTGGCAGCCAGAAATCGCGCAGCACAATATCGGTTATCGCGAGGCGATGGAAGTCGTGCGCGAAAAATTTCTGAACAGCATCCGGGTTCATTTACGCAGTGACGTAGCGATAGGCGCAGCCTTGTCAGGGGGCCTCGATTCGTCGGCGGTCGTTTGCGCCATGCGCCACCTGGAGCCTGACCTGACAATCAAGACTTTCAGTTTTATTGCGCGTGACAATCCACTTTCAGAGGAAGTCTGGGTTGATCAAGTCAACCACTTTGTGGGCGCAGAGGCGCATAAAGTGCTGGTACAACCAGAAGACCTTGCGCGTGATCTCGATGACATGATCAAGGCCCAAGGCGAACCCTTCGGAAGCACGAGCATTTACGCGCAATACCGCGTGTTCGAGGCTGCAAAGGCGCAGGGCGTCACTGTCACATTGGATGGACAAGGGGCCGATGAGATGCTGGCGGGCTACAGTGGGTATCCGGGTCAACGACTGCACAGTTTGTTGGACAAAAAAGATTGGCGCGGCGCAATAAGCTTTATTGATAGCTGGGCGAAGTGGCCGGGGAGGAGCCGAATGGCTGCCTGCAAGCGGCTAGCGGGGGAATTGACCAGCGGCAATTTATACAGGCAGTTGCGAAGATTGAATGGGAGTCAATTCAACCCAGCCTGGTTGAATGCAGGTCCGCTCCTGGACAACGGCATACAGATAGGATTTGATGCACAAGACCACGCCGATGAACAACCAGGTCGCAGAGTTGCGGCAGCATTGCGAAATGCTCTTACAGAAAAGGGGTTGCCATCCTTGCTACGGCACGCAGACAGAAATTCCATGCGGTTTTCCGTCGAAAGCAGGGTGCCATTTTTGACGCAAGATTTGGCTGAGTTTCTGCTCTCATTGCCCGAGGAGTACTTGATATCAGACGGTGGGGAAACCAAGCATATTTTTAGAGCGGCCATGCGGGGTATTGTTCCAGATGCTGTCCTGGACCGCAGAGACAAAATCGGGTTTGCAACTCCGGAGAAAGACTGGCTCATACCAATCGCAGAAACCATGCGTGATTGGCTAAAAGAGGATATAGGACTACCGTTCCTCAATCAGCCAAGAATTCTCAGGGAGTTTGATGCCGTCATGGAGGGGCGGAGCCCTTTCACTTCACAAATATGGCGATGGGTCAATTTTTACCGTTGGCATTATCACGTCATCGCGAATTAATGAAAATACCGAATGCTTTGAATAGAGCAGCGATAGTCGCCTTGGGGGTGGGTTTGGGTCCCTTGGTGCAACTGCTAGCTATGCCTGTGTTATCCAGGATTTACATGCCAACGGAGTTTGGTCACCTTGCACTATTCCTCTCGGTGGTTAGCATAGTAGTAACTGTTTCGTGTTTGCGTTACGAAGGGGCAATCCAGGTTGTTAAAGATTCTGAGGTGGAAGCCATCGCCTGGACAGCACTATTAAGTGCTGGGCTCCTATTTTTGATCACGGTTGCCCTGCTGTTGACAGGACTACCGCAACAGAGGATCGAGTCGCTTTTAATTCTTGGCGGCGACGCAAAATGGGTGCCGGCAGTGGCGTTGTGCGGTGCCATGATCCTGATTGGTTCCAACATCACGATGCGCGAAGGACGGTATGTCAGAAATGCCGCTATCCGATCTTCACAGTCAATTATTTTTGTACTCTTTGCAATTGCTGCCAGCGAGCTGGGCCTTTTAGTTACAAGCGTATTGGCATCCCTTGTCGTGGGTCTGGGAGTATTTATATATTTAATTCGGGTTATAAGAAGAATTCCATTTTCCGACATAAGAAAAACTGCCAAAAAATATCTGGAATATCCTATGCTCGTGGCGCCCACATCGCTGTTGGATGCCGCTGCACTGACCTTGCCAGTGCTTTTTATCAGTGGGTCCTACGGGTTCGAGTCTACCGGGCACTACACACAGATTCAGCGACTGATTGGCGCACCGATATTGATGGCAGGGATTGTCGTAGGGCAGCTTTTCATGAAAAGATCAGGAGAACTGTTCAGAAGCGGACACTCTTCAAGAACGCTGTTGTGGAAGTCGGTGGGAATTCTGTCTGTGGGAGCCATCGCACTGCTTATTGGCCTCGCTACCTTCGGAGAGGTGGTTTGCAGGGCAATCTTAGGCGATGCCTGGAGAGTTGATACAAAGTTTCTACTGATTGTGATGACGCCACTCTTGTTCCGGGCCGTCGTCTCCCCGATTACGACTATTACGTTGACGCATGGTCGGATCAGGGTTGGCACTTTGTGGCAAGTCTACTACTTCGCATCAACATATCTAGGCTTGCTTTACGCAGCAAGAACCATGAATTTCGAAAAATTTCTTATTTTTTATGCAATTATAGAGATAGTAGCTTATTCGCTATACTTAATACTGGCAGATAAAGTGGCGTCCAATTTTTCAGGCAAACATGTTAAATAGAATATTTGCAATTACACAATTCAAAAACATATGGTTGGTTTTGCCTTTGCTGTTGGCCGTGCTGTATGTTCCTCAAGCTTTGTGGGGCCTGCACATTTTTGGGGATAAATCTGCGGTACAGCTTATCCTGATCATTGCGATGGGTTTGGCAGTGTATCTCGGGACATATTTTATTCTGTGGAGAATTGACGCTGTCCCTTCCAGCATGCTGCGTGCAGGCGACTCGCTGCAGTGGAGTGCCACTTATTTTGTTCCCATTGTATCTGTAATATATTTTGCACTAATTGGATATGTCCTCTTTACGGCGCAGAAGATTGCGTTGCTAGAGGCTTTCCGGGGTGCATCGCAAGACGATATCGCTTTCGCTAGAGAAGCGCTGTTCAAGACAAGAGAGGGGTGGGAGAAAATTCTGCCCTATTTGAATGCGATATTTTCTTCCGCACTAATGCCATTCGCGTTGGTGCTTTCCTATGTAGATAGAAGACGATACCGTCATTATTTACTCTTCCTCTTTTGCTTGAGTTTGTTGCCAAGTCTGGAAAAGGCCCTGATTCTCAAGGCAATGGTCCCGCTAATAATGCTAGCGCTGAACGGTTATTTTCCGATCAAGCGAGTATTCCAGTTTGTGGCAGTTTCAACGCTAGTTATTGCTGGCGCCTTCATGCTCACCAAGTCAGGCGAAGGTAATAATCTTGACGAAAACGTTAAGGCATTAAAATTATTGCAGAGCCAAAAAGCAGTTGTTGATAAATTGAAAAGCGATCGCCAGAGCGTGATAGATGGCACGGGCGAAGACGAAATTTCCAGAGCTCTCAAGCAGCTATATGGGCAAAAGTCAAACCTCGAGAAGTTAAAGCGTCAGCGCCAGAACGTGATGAATGGCAAGGGCGAAGACGAGATATCCAGGGCTCTCAAGCAGTTATATGGGCAAAAGTCAAACCTCGAGAAGTTAAAGCGTCAGCGCCAGAACGTGATGAATGGCAAGGGCGAAGACGAGATATCCAAGGCGCTCAAGCAGTTGTATGTGCAAAAGTCCAACCTCGAGAAGTTAAGGCGCGATCAGCAGAACATGATAAATGATGCAGCCCGGAAGGCATGGACAAATTTGTTGGAACAGGAGAAGGTCATAGATAAACAGCTGGAGTATTACGTTAAAGCTGACCGGGAGGCATGGCCAAACTTATTAGAGCAAGAGAAAATAATTGATAGGCAATTGGATTACTACATTAAAGTAGACCGAGAATTATTACCAAGCTTGCGTCAACAGGAAAAAAATATTGATGCCCAAATGAAGTATTATAAATGGGTGGATAGTCATCGTCATAAATATAACGCACTTGGGTTTGGTCGGGTGGCGTTTGTAATTAATAGAGTACTATGGATCCCCTATGTCACTGCCTATGACTGGCTGGGCTATTTTGATCAACATTTGAAAGGGCAGTTCCTGCATGGGGCGACCAGCTCCTTGGTGTCAAGAATTTCTGGGGCGGAGCCATTTCCGATGGAAAAAGAGGTATTCAAATACCAATTCGGAACGGGGGGGCCGCAAACTGCCGCAGCAAATGCCACTTTCCTGGTTGACGCATTTGTTAACTTCGGCTGGTTTGGCGTGGCCTTTTATTCGTTTTTGCTCGCGGCGCTTATTTATCTAATCACTGTGGTTGGTAATCCGGCCATGCAAGCTTGCTCGTATTATTTTCTAATTCAAATCTCCATGGGCGGTCTGCCTGGCGTTTTCTTCAGCAACGGCATGCTGTTGCTTATATTACTTTCCTTCTTTATCAAGCCTAAGCGGGCAGTTGAAGTAACAGGAAAGACGAGTGCCGCATAAGTTATGAATATTGTTTTCGTTGCACATTACTTTCCACCGCTGAATTCCTCGGGTGCCAGACGGATCAATGCATTTGCCAAGTATCTCGCTGCGAATGGACATCAGATTACTGTCATCACCACCCGAAAAACCGGGCGAGATGGTTTGCTTACCGAGGGTGTTCCCCCCTATCTCTGCCTTTTGGAGCTAGGCCACTGGGGCAGATTATCCCCGACCGAGGTCGATGGGAATACTTTGGCGTTGCGCTCTGGCTCGGTAAAAAACCGGTCGCTTGCGGGCCGCATGCTCTTGAAAATCAAGCGCATGGTGATGACGCTGGCGGGGCAACTGATAGATCACCGCTTGTTTTTTGCCATGCAGTTTGCGTTGCCGTGGTTAGACAAGGAAGTGAAAAAGAGACTTGCTGAAGCGGATGTGGTGATGTCGTCATGTCCGCCCTGGCCTGTACATTTGGCGGGGTGGATCATAAAAAGAAAATATCAAAAGCTTTGGGTGGCTGATTACCGTGATCAATTCAGTGGCAACCATATTTTGCGCGGCAGTGATTTATCAAATACTCTTGAAGTGAGCTTGGAGCGTTGGTTACTTCGCTCGGCAGACTGCGTTATCGCAATCTCTGACCCAATGAAGGAATACTACGAGCAGTTTCACCCGAATGTTGTGTGCATAGAAAACGGTTATGACGAGGGGATGTTCGAGAAGGCACGAATGGAGATCAAGGTGGGGAACGCGAAATCCACCAACGACGATTTGTTCATACGGTATATGGGGTCAATTACCTCAGACCGGATTCCTCGGGCATTTTTCCACGCACTAGCCGAACTCAATCGGAATTCCCCGCGTCGCATGATTGTCGAGTTTTATGGGGAGTCCGGATTGCTGCAAAAGGCGCTTCCCGGTTTGGTTCCCGAGGTGCTGCCATTCGTGCGATTCTGTCCTCAGCTACCCTACATGGATGCTATCCACAGCATACTGACTGCTGATGCCCTGTTTTTTATTGAAACTTCAGATTTCTCGTCGCACAGTGCGCGCGGAGTATTGACCACAAAGCTCTTTGAGTATTTGGCTGCCCGCAAGCCCATCGTGGCCGAAATCACTCCCAAGGCACTTGCGGCCCGTTACATTGCAAAGTCGGGTCTTGGTGTGGTGGTGTCTGAAGACGTGAGCGAAATGCGCGACGGCCTGGCGGCTTTGCGCGCCGGCGCGTTTCATGCAAAGGTCGATGACGAATTTATTGATTCTTTGTCGCGTCGGGTGAAGGCGAACGAGTTGGAGCATCTGCTTGCCCGACTTGGTGCAAAAAGTGCTCAGGTTCGGGTATGAGGGTTCTCGTTGTCAGCCAGTACTTTTGGCCCGAAGGGTTTCGTATCAATGACGTAGTGCTTACCTTGGTGGAAAAGGGTGTGGAAGTTGATGTCCTGACCGGCAAGCCAAATTACCCTGAGGGCACATTTTTCAAGGGCTACCGCGGATGGGGCACCCAGGTGGAAGCCTGGGGCGGTGCAACGGTTTTTCGCGTGCCATTGTATCCGCGTGGTTCACGCAGTGCCTGGCGGCTTGCCGTGAACTACCTGTCGTTTGTCATGACGGGCACGATCTATGGGCCCTGGCTACTGCGAAAGCGGCAGTACGACGTGATTTTCGTCTACGGATTGTCGCCCATCCTGCTTGCCATTCCTGCCGTCGTCCTGTCATGGATAAAGCGGCGCAGGCTCATTGTCTGGGTGCAAGACCTTTGGCCTGACAGCCTCGCGGCAACGGGCTACGTCCGCAGCCCTCGCGTGTTGAGCGCTGTGAAGTGGGTTGTGCGCTGGATCTATAAGCATACAGACTTGTTCCTCGTGCAGTCCCGTGCCTTTCATGCACCCGTGGCCGAGCTCGCACCTGGAAAGCCCGTCATGTACTTTCCCAATTCGGTAGACGCCGCGTTTTGTGAGCCCCCTGCGGCTGGGATTGATCTACCAATGGTTCCCGCGATGAATGAAGGTTTTCCGGTGGTGTTTGCCGGCAACGTAGGGGCTGGACAGGCGGTAGAGGTATTGGTAAACGCCGCCGAATTGCTCAAATCTTATCCAGACATACAGGTGGTTGTTTTTGGGCAAGGCAGCCGCTGGGACTGGATGCGCGAGCAGGTTCAAGCCAGGGGGCTCACCAATTTGCACATGCCAGGGCGCTTTCCTGTCAGCACCATGCCGGCCCTGATGCAGAAGGCGTCTGCTTTGCTGGTAACGCTGGCAGACGAGCCCATTTTCGCGGCCACAGTCCCGAGTAAGGTGCAAGCGTACATGGCGGCTGGTCGCCCCATACTGGCCTGCCTCAATGGGGAGGGCGCGCGGCTTGTCGAAGAGGCGGGAGCGGGGCTCGCCGTGCCAGCCGAAGACGCCAGGGGGTTGGCAGATGCCGTGTTGCAGCTCTATCGGATGCGGCCCGAAGAACGCGCCGAGATGGGTGCAAGCGGGCGGCGATATTTCAAAGAGCATTTTGATCATGAAAAATTGGTCGAACAACTGATTGTTCACTTCTCCACCCAATCCGCAGAAAGTGGGAATCCTGTATGAAGGTATTGATCCTTGGTGCATCGGGCATGCTTGGAAACGCCATGTTGCGTCTGTTTGCGCAAAGTGAGGGGTATGAGGTTGCGGGGTCGGTCCGGTCAGAGCGTGCGTTGGGCCTTTTGCCTGAGGCATTGCACGGCAGGGTGATCTGGGGTGTGGATGTGGAGAACATCGACAGTCTGACCCGCGTGTTTGCAAGGGTGCGCCCTGATGTAGTTATCAACTGCGTTGGACTCATCAAGCAGTTGGCCGGGGTCGACGATCCTCTGGTGGCAATTCCCATCAACGCTATCTTGCCCCATAAAATTGCGAATCTCTGCGATGTCGCTGGAGCGCGCTTCGTGCATATAAGCACGGACTGCGTTTTTTCGGGCGACCGAGGAATGTATACCGAAGGTGATCCCTGTGATGCCAAAGATCTTTATGGTCGAAGCAAATACCTGGGCGAGGTGGATTACCCAAACGCCATTACCTTGCGGACCTCAATCATTGGCCATGAGTTGGCCGGCACGCAAAGCCTCGTGGGCTGGTTCCTGTCCCAGAGGGCGAAGGTAGCGGGCTTCAGGCGCGCAATATTTTCCGGCTTGCCTACCGTTGAGCTGGCACGCGTCATTCGGGACCACGTAATCCCTCATCCCGAGTTGCACGGCCTGTATCATGTTTCGGCAAGCCCCATTAACAAGTTCGATCTGCTTTCGCTAGTAGCACAGACCTACGAAAAAGATATAGAAATTGTGTCCGATGATCAGTTGATGATTGATCGCTCATTGGATTCCACGCGTTTTCGCGGGGTCACGGGCTACAAGCCGCCGGATTGGCCGGAACTGGTGCGCCGGATGCGCGAATTTTCGTAGTCGTAATTTACATAGCCAGCAAAGAAAATGTTCGATAACAAAGTATTAATGATCACCGGCGGGACCGGCTCTTTTGGTCATACCGTCCTCAAACGCTTTCTTTCCACCGGTGTGCGTGAGATCCGTATCTTTAGCCGCGACGAGAAAAAGCAGGAGGAAATGCGCATTGCGCTCAATGACAGCAAGTTGAAGTTCTATATCGGCGATGTGCGTGATCACGACAGTGTCAGTCAGGCGATGAAAGGCGTGGACTACGTATTCCATGCCGCAGCCCTGAAGCAGGTGCCCTCATGCGAGTTCTACCCGATGGAGGCGGTTCGCACCAACGTCCTCGGAACCGAAAACGTGATGAATGCGGCCACGAGTAGCGGGGTAAAGCGAGTTGTCGTTTTGAGCACGGACAAAGCGGTCTATCCGATCAACGCAATGGGGATATCCAAGGCTCTGGCCGAGAAGTTGATGGTCGCCAAGGCCCGCACCCAGCGTGATCACGAAACGGTGCTTTGCGCCACCCGTTATGGCAACGTGATGGCCTCGCGAGGATCTGTGATTCCGCTGTTTGTGTCACAACTCAAGGATGGCAAGGCCTTGACCTTAACCGATCCGAACATGACACGTTTCCTGATGTCGCTGGAAGACTCAGTCGATCTGGTCCTGTATGCGTTCGAACACGGAAAGCAGGGCGACCTTTTCGTGCAGAAAGCACCCGCCTGCACCGTGGGCGATCTCGCCAAGGCACTGAAGAAAATTTTTACCAAGGACAATCCGATCCGTGTCATCGGGACCCGACACGGGGAGAAGCTCTATGAGTCTCTGATCTCGCGCGAAGAGATGGCCAAAGCCACAGATATGGGTGGGTATTACCGCATTCCTGCGGATAACCGCGATTTGAACTACGCGCAATACTTCAGCGAAGGAGAGGAGCGAGTGTCCCATCTGGACGACTACACCTCGCACAACACAGCGCGCCTGGATGTCGAACAAATCACGCAGTTGTTATTGAAGCTGGACTACATCAAAGAAGAACTCAATGCTTAAAGTCATGACGATAGTGGGTACACGGCCCGAACTGATCAAGATGAGCCGTGTGATAGCCGAGTTTGACCTGCACACCAAGCACATCCTGGTTCATACGGGGCAAAACTATGACTATGAGTTGAATCAGGTATTTTTTGAGGATCTCGGCATCCGCAAACCCGACTATTTTCTGGAGGCGGTGGGCGATAACGCGGCGCAGACCATTGCGCAGGTCATCATGAAGGCAGACGAAGTTATGGCCCGTGAGGAGCCTGACGCTGTGCTGCTCTATGGGGACACGAACTCATGCCTGTCTGTGATTTCGGCCAAGCGCAGAAAGATCCCCGTGTTCCACATGGAAGCGGGTAACCGCTGCTTCGATCAGCGCGTGCCAGAGGAACTCAATCGAAAGGTACTGGATCATCTGAGCGACATCAACCTGGTGCTGACGGAGCATGCCCGCAGGTACCTGATTGCCGAGGGCATCCGGCCCGAGACCATCATCAAGACGGGTTCGCACATGGACGAGGTGCTTCAACATTACATGCCCGGCATCAAAAAATCCGATGTAGTGCAGCGTCTGGGTTTCAAGCGCCGCGAGTTTTTCGTGGTCAGTGCGCATCGTGAGGAAAATGTGGACACCCCGGAGAACCTGCGCGATCTTGTGACTACCCTGAACGCACTAGCTGATGCCTATGGTTACCCGATCATTGTTTCCACTCACCCGCGCACCCGGAAACGACTCGATGCGCTGGACGTGGCCAAAATCAGCCCTCTGATCGACTTTGCCAAACCCATGGGCTTTTTTGATTTTGTGAAACTGCAGATGGAAGCGAAATGCGTGATTTCAGACAGCGGTACCATCACCGAGGAATCTTCATTACTGAATATCCCCGCCATCACCATCCGGTACGCGCATGAACGCCCTGAGGGGATGGACGAAGGTACGCTGATCATGTGTGGCCTCAAGACCGAAGAAGTGCTGGATGCCATCAAGGTTGTTTGCCAGCAATTTGCCGAGCACGGCCCCATGCGGCAGGTGGCGGATTACCTTGCGCCGGCAGTGTCACGCAAAGTCGTACGCGTGGTCATGAGCTATACAGGCTATGTTAACCGCACCGTCTGGCGAACGTAAGTCGGGGTGCATACATGAAACGCGTTGCTGACTTGTTGTTGGCCCTGGTGGCCCTGCTTCTGCTTTGTTTGCCGCTTTTAGGCATTGGACTATTGGTCAGACTGACATCCCGCGGGCCGGCGCTTTACTGGTCGGATCGCGTCGGCAGGAACAATGTCATTTACCGCATGCCCAAGTTTCGCAGCATGCGGATCGACACACCCGCTGTGGCAACTCACTTACTGAATAATCCGGAAAGCTTCTTGACGCCGATCGGTAGTTTTCTGCGCAAAAGTAGCGTCGATGAACTACCACAATTGTGGAGTATCGTTAAAGGCGAAATGAGCTTCGTGGGACCTCGGCCGGCTCTGTTTAATCAGTATGACCTGATTGAATTGCGAACGCGCCACGGAATTGATCAGCTTCTGCCTGGCCTAACAGGATGGGCTCAGGTTAATGGCCGGGACGAATTACCGATTCCCCAAAAAGTGGCGCTGGAAACCGAATACCTGAACAATAAGTCGTTATGGCTGGACATGAAGATTATGGTCATGACGGTTGGAAAGGTATTGAGGAGAGATAATGTGGCGCACTGAAAAATTCTTCTTGCAGGAAGTTATTTGAGCCGTCAATCCAAATGAAAGGTGCTGACATGAGTAATCTGATCGAAATCCAAAGTCAAATCGAGGAATTGCAGAAGCAGGCCGCGGAAATAAGATCCAGAGAATTCGATAAGACTGTGCGGGAGATACTGGTCATGATGGGAGCCTTCGGCATTACTGTCAAAGACCTGAACTCCGGAAAAACTCGCGGCGGCAAAACCAAGGCTAAGAAGCTTCGGCCAGGCGGTGCAACCAAGAAGAAAGCCGCGACCGTTCTGGTCGCCAAATACCGGGGTCCGGCTGGCGAAACCTGGAGCGGACGCGGGTTGACGCCCCGGTGGCTGGCGGCCTTGATAGCTGAGGGTAAAGCCAAAGAAGAATTTGCGGTGAAGAGCTGATGAAATCAAGGCGAACGGGCAGGTAATGCAACGCAGAGTTTTGGGGTGGCCCCGCGCGGCCAAGCTCGCGGTGGTGATTGCGCTCGACGTTGTCCTGGCGATGATCGCCACCTGGATCGCTTTCACACTGCGGCTGGACGAATTGCATTCTCCGGTGGGCGCGCAATGGTGGGTCTATCTGACAGCGCCGATTCTTGCCATCCCTGTATTCGTGAAGTTTGGTTTGTACCGGGCCATATTTAGGTACACCGGGCAGGATGCACTGAAGGCAACGGGGCAGGCGGTGGCGGTTTATTGCGTTGCCTTGTTGGCTGTTCTGTTGTGGCGACAGTGGCCCGACGTGCCCCGAAGCGTCGGTGTTCTTCAGCCAGTGCTGTTTTTGCTCTTGGTTGGATCGAGCAGGGCGCTGGCGCGGTTCTGGCTGGCAAACTTGGGTGGTTCGCGCAGGCAGAGCGACGGGCGGCTGCTAATTTATGGGGCTGGCACCGCTGGGGTGCAGACGGCTTCAGCGATAGGCATATCTCGACAATTTGTTTTGTTGGGCTTCGTCGATGACGACCCTGCCAAGGTGGGCCGCAGTATCAACGGAGTCCGCGTGTTCGCCCCCGCAGACGTGCCGGACCTGGTGGACCGGTTGGATGTAACGGATCTCCTTCTGGCTCTGCCTAGTTCCTCGCGGGAAAGGCGCAACAAAATCATCGCCAGCTTGCGAAGCGTGCCTATACACATTCGTACATTGCCCGGTCTCGCCGACCTGGCAACCGGTCGGGTAACTGTTCAGGATTTCAAAGAGCTGGATATTGAAGATTTGCTCGGACGAGACCCTGTTCCTCCAGATACAGGTCTGTTGGCGCGCAATTTGGCCAACCAAGTGGTACTGGTCACCGGGGCGGGCGGCAGCATTGGTAGTGAGCTGTGCCGGCAAATCCTGTTGGAGCAACCCTCCCAGTTGCTTCTTCTGGACCATAACGAGTTTGGTCTTTACAACATTCACCAGGAGTTGCAAGGCCTGAACGGCACCACAGAGCCCCACACAGAGTTGGTGCCTTTGTTGGGAAGCGTAGCCAATCCTCAGCGTCTCCAGGAAATCTGTCGTGCCTATCGGCCTGCAACGGTTTTTCATGCGGCAGCATATAAACATGTGCCGATGGTGGAGTCCAATCCCGCAGAAGGTATTGCCAATAACGTGTTTGGTACGCTCAATATTGCGCGCGCGTCACTGGATAGTGGGGTTGCCCAGTTTGTATTGGTGTCTACCGACAAGGCTGTGCGTCCCACCAACATCATGGGTGCGAGCAAACGCATGGCGGAGCTTATATTGCAGGCTTTGGCCGCTCAATCTCCACAAGACACAACGTGTTTCGGCATGGTGCGTTTTGGCAATGTGCTGGGTTCGAGCGGTAGCGTGGTCCCTTTATTTCGCAGCCAGCTTGCCAGTGGTGGCCCTTTAACTGTCACGCATCCGGACGTCACCCGTTATTTCATGACGATACCCGAGGCGGCGCAGTTGGTGCTTCAGGCCGGCGCCATGTCCACGGGTGGGGATGTGTTTGTGCTGGACATGGGGGAGCCCGTCAAGATCATGGATTTGGCCAACCGCATGGTGGAGTTGTCCGGGTTGACCGTCCGCAGCGAGGCGCATCCCGGCGGTGATATTGAAATCGCGATCACGGGCCTGCGCTCGGGTGAGAAGCTGTATGAAGAACTTCTGATTGGCGACAATCCCTCGCCCACGGGCCATCCACGGATCATGAAGGCGCACGAGGACTACCTTAGCTGGCCTGAATTCGAAGCGCATCTGGACACCCTTCGCCGGGCCTGTGAAAACGGCGATGTGGCGTCCATCAAGTCGGTGCTGCGAACCTGTGTGCACGGCTACCTGCCGCAGCCCCAGGTCCGGCCTGAGAAGCCTGCTGCCGGATGCGACACAATCGGATCATCGACCTCAACTAATACGTGAATGACCAACATGGCTTCCCCCACCGACCCTGACCTGTCCCACATCGGCCCGCGCGACAAGGCCGAAATCCTGGCGCAGGCACTGCCTTACATCCGCAAGTTTCATGGCAAGACCCTGGTCATTAAGTACGGCGGCAATGCCATGACAGACCCGGCCCTGCAAGCAGATTTTGCTGAAGACGTGGTGCTCCTGAAACTGGTCGGCATGAACCCTGTGGTGGTGCATGGGGGCGGACCTCAAATTGAAACTGCGCTGAACCGTTTGGGGAAAAAAGGGCAATTCATTCAGGGCATGCGGGTGACCGACGACGAAACCATGGAGGTGGTCGAGTGGGTGCTGGCCGGGCAGGTTCAGCAGGACATCGTGGGGCTGATCAACCAGGCCGGCGGCAAGGCGGTTGGCCTTACGGGGCGTGACGGTGGTTTGATCCGGGCGCAGAAGCTCAAGATGCTGGACAAGGATGACGCTGCCAAGGAACATGACATTGGTTACGTGGGTGACATCGTCAGCATCGACCCCAGCGTGGTGAAGGCTTTGCAGGACGATGCGTTCATCCCGGTCATCAGCCCGATTGGGTTTGGCGAAGAAAACGAGAGCTACAACATCAATGCCGATGTCGTCGCCGGCAAGCTGGCGATTGTGCTCAAGGCCGAAAAGTTGGTGCTTTTGACGAATACGCCCGGGGTGCTGGACAAGACTGGCAAGTTGCTGACCGATCTGACTGCGCGCGAGATTGACGAGCTGTTTGCGGACGGCACGATTTCTGGTGGCATGCTGCCCAAGATCGCCGGCGCACTGGACGCTGCCAAGAGTGGCGTGAACTCGGTTCACATCATTGACGGTCGGGTGCCGCATGCCATGCTGCTCGAGATCCTGACCGACCAGGCCTATGGGACGATGATCCGGTCCCACTGAGCGGGGTCGCAAGGCGGCGTTTCTGACGCCTTGCTGTCGGGCGCCCTGTGGCTGGTGCAATCCCGGATCGCAGTTTGGCAGGAAGCCACTATCCTCTTGAGGTATGCGACTCCTTTTGGTTGAAGACGACGTGATGTTGGCCAGTGGCATCAAGCTGGGGCTTTGTGACGCCGGCTACGCCGTCGACTGGGTAGGCAGTGCCGAGCGCGCAGAAGAGGTGTTGCAGAGTGAAAGCTTTGACGCCGCCATCATTGATATCGGATTGCCGAAGACAGACGGATTGGCGCTGACCCGCAAGCTGCGAAGTCGCGGGCTTGCCATGCCGGTGCTGATTCTCACGGCGCGCGATGCCTTGCAGGATCGGGTTCAGGGCCTGGACCTGGGTGCTGACGACTACATGGTGAAGCCTTTTGAACTCCCTGAACTGCTCGCGCGGCTGCGTGCGCTGCTGCGTAGATCGCAGGCGGCTACCAGTGCGGTCCTGAGTTTCGGCGCCCTTGAACTGGACTCTGCCAACAGGCAGGCCCGCGCCAACGGCCAGCTTATTGAGCTTGGTCCCCGGGAATGGACTGTCATGGAATATTTGCTGATCCACGCGCCCAAGCCAGCGAGTAAAGACAAACTTCTGGCCGCCCTGACCGGCTGGGACAAGGAAATCACGCCGAATGCCATTGAGGTTTATATCTCGCGGCTGCGCGGCAAGCTGGAGCCACATGGCATTGCGTTGCGCTCGATTCGCGGGTTTGGCTACCGGCTCGAGCTGGCAAATACTTCCTCCGCTGACGGCGCCCCGGACACCTCCAGCGCCAGCGCATGAAGCCCGCCGCCCCGGCCGCGCCCCCAGAAGTGGTCAAGCCTGGCAAATCGACTTCCCTGGCGCTCCCCGTCGCGATGAAGTCAGGGCTGCAGCGCCGCTTGCTGCTACTGCTCCTGATGCCGCTCAGCTTGTTTGCCCTGATCAGCATTTATTTTGATTACCAGGCTGCGGGCAACGCTGCCTTGCTGCAGGACCAACAGCTTCGCCGCCTTGTCCCCTTGCTGGCAGACTCGGTGGTTGCCCCGGGACGGACTGCGCTGGACGAGCCGGTCATGTTGCTGGCTCCCCCCGTCGAAGACTTCATCAAAGCGCGCGACGGTTTTACCGGTTTCCGGGTTTCAGACGCCTCGGGTCGCTTTCTGGCCGGAGAGGCCTGGATCAGCCTCGTAGTGCCCGCTACAGCAGAGCCGGAATTCCACAGTATGGAAGAAAACGGCGTGACTTATCGCGTCGTCGTACAGCGCGTCAAAACGGTGGCAGGCGAACTGATCGTTCAGTTGGCCGATGGCTCTGATGCGCGCCAGCAATGGGTGCGGTCGGTGCTTTTCAAGGTGCTGTTGCCCAATTTTTTGCTGGTTATTGCCGCTGGTTTTGCGGTTAACTGGGCCGTTACGCTGGCGCTCAAACCGCTGCTGGATCTGAAGGATGCAGTCGAGCGCCGCTCGCCACGGGACCTGAGTGCCATTGACCCTGCGGGTACCCCAACCGAAGTGCGGCCTCTGGTGGCATCACTTAACCGCTTGTTCCATCTGGTCAATGATCAGGCAGAGGGGCAGCGCCGTTTTGTGGCGGACGCCGCCCATCAGTTGCGTACCCCGCTCGCTGGCCTGCAGGCGCAGGTCGAAGCCTGGGCGCAGGCCGTGAATGCGCCCGCAGCACACGGGCAAGTCACCCTGTCTGCCGACAAAATTCTCCGCTTGCGCAGCGCGACACGGCGCACCTCCCAGCTTGCCAACCAGTTGTTGGCGTTGTCGCGCGCGGATGCTTCCAACATTGCGGGGCAGCCCCTGCAGCGCGTTGACCTGAAGGACCTTTGTGAAGCCGTCCTGGCGTTGCATCTGGATGCCGCAATGGCCAAAAACATTGACCTGGGCCTGGAGGTACAAGCGGCTCAAGTGTCTGGATACGAATGGCTGCTGCGTGAATTGTTGGGCAACCTGGTCGATAACGCCGTCAAATATTCTGTGCCCGGAGGGACCGTCACCATACGCTGCGGTCATGCGCGCAATGATGCTGGCGCAGATCAGGTGTTTCTGGAGGTCGAAGACAACGGACCCGGCATACCGGCGACCGAACGGGCCAAAGTGCTGGAGCGGTTTTATCGGGTCCCCGGTACCGCAGGCGAGGGCAATGGCCTGGGCCTAGCCATTGCGGATGAAATTGCCCGAGTGCACCGCACGCAACTCACGCTGCAGCCTGCAAGCCGCGCAGACGGCGGGGTCGGCGGTCTTCGCGTGCGTTTGTGCATGAGTCCTGCCGCCTGAAAAAGCCGCGCGGTTGTGCTTTTCTTGCCACTTGCGGCTGTGAGAGAATCCGTTCGAATGCTTCTGTGTTTTGAAACATCTTTTACACCTACCCTATGTCCGAGCCTGAGTCTGACCTGAGCGCTGAGCTCACCACGGCAGTCGCACCGCGCAAGCGACCCAAACCAGGCGAGCGGCGCGTGCAGATTCTGCAGGCTCTGGCCACCATGCTGGAGCAGCCTGGCTCGGAGCGCATCACCACTTCGGCGCTGGCGGCAAGGCTGGAGGTCAGCGAGGCAGCCCTGTACCGGCATTTCGCCAGCAAGGCGCAGATGTTTGAGGGTCTGATCGAGTTCATCGAGCAGACCGTCTTCACCCTGGTCAATCAGATCGCCGAGCGTGAAACCGACCCACAGGCGCGCACGCGCAAACTGGTTGTCATGTTGCTGCAGTTTGCAGAAAAAAACCCGGGCATGACCCGTGTGATGGTTGGCGACGCGCTGGTGTTTGAAAACGAACGCCTGCAGGAGCGCATGAACCAGTTTTTTGACAAGCTGGAGTCCAGCCTGAAACAGAACCTGCGCGATGCCGCTGCCAGCAATGGCGCTGTAACCCCGACGGTGCAGGGGCAGGTTCAAGCCTCTGTCATTGTGGCCTTCATGGTGGGGCGACTGCAGCGCTTCTCGCGCTCGGGCTTCAAGCGCTTGCCGTCGGAGCATCTGGACGCCAGCCTGGCCCTCGTGCTGGGCTAGGAAATGCTACTAAAACAGTAGCAAACTATTGCCGTCCATAAAGGGCGAGCAGGCGATTTTGTTCATGACTTCGCTGAAATACCTTCGGGCGACCCGCTGGGGCCTCAGTCTCGCAGGGTGACGCCCACCTTGCGGCCTGCTGAAACTATTTCCCGCCAGGTTTGCGGGTCTAGCACCAAGCCTTCTTTTCCCCGCTGGGCCCGTGCGGCCCGCTCGGGGTCTCCCGCGATCTGCACGGCGTCAAAACCCGGTGCAACCGGCCCGGCCTTGAGCCAATCCACAAAAGCAACCGCTTCTTGCTCAAAGCTGGCTTGGGTGCCCAGCTTGGCCGGGTCAATCAAAATGGTCAGCATGCCGTTGATCACGGCGCTTACCGCAGGGTCTGCTGGCTTGTGCCAGGTGCCACTTCCGCTGAGTGCACCACCCAGCAGCTCGCCGGCCACGGCCATACCGTAACCCTTGTGTTCGCCAAAGGCCAGCAGCGCACCAAACAAGCCATTGCTCTGCGGTACCACCACCACGCCCGGATCGGTCGTGGGCAGACCCTGTTCGTCAATGAGGGTGCCAGGCTCCACGAGCCGGCCCTCGTTGTGGGCCACGCGCATTTTTCCCTGCGCGACGCGGCTGGTGGCAAAGTCCAGAATGAAATGGGCCCCCACGCTCCCCACCTCGTGTGGTTCGCTGCCCCCCGTGGGGGCTGAACTTGCTCGGAGCGGCCCGGCGTCGCTCAGGGCTCGTCCCTTGAGTGGTATGCCGATGCAGCAGGGATTGGTGCCGAAGCGGCCATCAGCGCCGCCGTGCGGCGCGACTACCGGACGCGACAGCACGTTGACAAAATGGAGGGAGACCAAGCCTTGAGCCACGGCCATTTCGGCCAGGTGCCCGATGCGGCCCAGGTGGTGCGCGTTGGCAAGCGTCATGATGCAGCTGCCATGGATTTTTGCGCGGGCAATGCCCATGTCCATCGCCTGCTCACCCACCACCTGACCGTAACCGCGCTGACCGTCCAGTGTGAGCATGGAGCCCAGGTCCAACACTGTGCGCACGCCACGGTTGGGTTTCAAGCCGCCTTCCAGAACGGCGTCGATGTAGCGGGGCAGCATGCCCACGCCGTGGGAGTCGTGGCCACAAAGATTGGCCAGTACCAAGTTGCTCGCCACAGTGGCGGCTTCTTCAGTTGTGCTGCCGGCCGCTATTAAAACCGTAGCTACTTGCGCCCGCAGTTCGTGGGCTGGTACTGCTTCTTTCATGCAAAAAGCGCCTCTGGTCACATCACCGCGCCAACCTGCCATGGTACGAACTCGTTTTGCCCGTAGCCATGCTTTTCGCTTTTGCTTTGCGCGCCGGAGGCTGTGGCCAGCACCATCTCAAAAATCCGCTGTCCCATCTCCTGCACCGACACACTGCCCTCGATGATCTCGCCGCAGTTGATGTCCATGTCCTCTTCCTGACGCTGCCACAGCGCCGAATTGGTGGCGAGCTTGAGTGACGGTGAGGGCGCGCAACCGTAGGCCGAGCCGCGCCCGGTGGTAAAGCAGATCAGGTTGGCGCCGCCAGCCACCTGACCTGTGGCGCTGACCGGGTCGTAGCCCGGCGTGTCCATGTAGACAAAACCGTGGGTAGCAACGGGCTCCGCATATTCGTATACGGCCTCCAGGTTGCTGGTGCCACCCTTGGCAACTGCGCCCAGCGATTTTTCGAGAATGGTGGTCAGGCCGCCGGCCTTGTTGCCCGGTGAGGGGTTGTTATTCATTTCACCTTCGTTGATCTCGGTGTAATGCTCCCACCACTTGATGCGGGCGATCAGTTTTTCAGCAATATCAGGGCGCACCGCGCGGCGCGTCAGCAAGTGCTCGGCGCCGTAGATCTCGGGGGTTTCGCTAAGGATGGCTGTGCCACCGTGCGCCACCAGCAGGTCCACCGCCGCGCCCAGCGCCGGGTTGGCACTGATACCGGAGTAGCCGTCCGAGCCGCCGCATTGCAAACCGATGGTGATGTGGGCTGCGCTGCACGGCTCACGTTTGACAGCGTTGGCCTGCGGCAGCATCTCCTTGATCATCGCAATGCCCTTGGCCACCGTTTTGGCCGTGCCGCCCGTGTCCTGAATGCTGAACACACGCAGTGTTTCACCTTCGCGCAGGCTGCCGTGAGCCAGCCAGGCGTTGATCTGGTTGGACTCGCACCCCAGGCCCACCACCAGCACGCCAGCAAAGTTGGGGTGGGTGGCGTAGCCGGTCAGGGTGCGCTGCAAAATTTGCAGACCCAGCCCCTCGCTGTCCATGCCGCAGCCTGTGCCATGCGTGAGTGCCACGACACCGTCAACGTTGGGGAAGTCGTTTAATGCCGCAGGATTGTTCTGCCTTGAAAAGTGATCGGCAATGGCGCGTGCCGCCGTGGCGGAGCAATTGACACTCGACAAAATGCCAATGTAGTTGCGCGTCGCCACCCGGCCGTCGTTGCGCTTGATACCCATGAAGGTCGCCTCGCGTCGTGGGGCGACGGGCTTCACATCGGCGCCAAACGCGTAGTCCCGTGCAAAGTCGCCCTTGCTCGGACCCATGTCCAGATTGTGGGTGTGCACATGTTCGCCCGCGGCAATGGTCTTGCTGGCAAAACCAATGATCTGGTTGTAGCGCCGGATCGGCTCCCCCGGCGCGATGGCACGGGTTGCAATTTTGTGCCCCGCCGGGATCAGGCCTCTGATGGCGATGTTTTCTACCTGCGTACCGCCCACGAGTTGGGCACGCGCAATCAGGACATCGTCTGCAGGATGAAGGCGGATGAAAGGTGTCATAAGGGAGTCATGTCAGAACACAAGTCAGAACACAAGTTTGGGTAGCCAGAGTACCAAAGAGGGGAAATAAGTGATGATTCCCAGACTTAAAAGCAGGGGGAAAAGCCACGGCAATATCGCCATGGTCGTGCGCTCCACCGAAAGTTTGGCCACACGTGCCAGTACAAACAGCACCATGCCCATGGGTGGGTGCAGTAGACCAATCATCAGGTTGAGAACCATCACCAGGCCGAAGTGAACCAGATCAATGCCCAGCTTCTGGCAAATAGGGACGAGGATGGGGACCAGAATGGTGATGGCGGCAGTCGGCTCCAGGAAGCAGCCCACAAACAACATCAGCAGGTTGGCCAGCAACAAAAACATCCACGGTTCGGTTGTGAAGCCCAGCACCCATTCACCAATCGCGGTGGTGACGCCCGTGGCCGTGAGCATCCAGCCGAAGATGCTGGCCGCAGCCACGATAAACAGCACGGTCGCCGTGGTCTCTACGGTGTCCAGGCTGACCTTGATGAACATCTTCAGGCTCAGCGTGCGGTACCAGACAAAACCAAGCACCATGGCCCAGATACAGGCGGCAATGGCGCCTTCAGTGGGGGTGAAGATACCGGTGGTCATGCCGCCAATCAGCAGCACCGGCGTCATGATGGGCAGAACCGCCTGGAAGTTGAAAATCTTGTCGGCCGCAAACAGCACCAGCAGCCCGATAACTACTGTTGCCTGCGCTGGCATGCCCAGTCCGGTGATCAGGTAGTAAAGCGCCAGGGGCCACACGATGACGACGGCCAGCTCGGTGAGCGCCTTGATCACGCGGGGCCACTCAAACTTGATGTCTGCGCCCCAGCCGTTTTTGTGCGCGAAATAGGCGACCGTCACCATCATCAACAGCGCCATCAAAATGCCCGGGAGAATGCCCGCCAAAAAGAGGGCACCCACGCTCACGTTGGCCATCATGCCGTAGATCACAAAGGGCAGGCTGGGTGGAATGATAGGCCCCAGCGTGGCTGAGGCGGCGGTGACGCCCACTGCAAACTCGGTGTCGTAGCCATGGTCTTTCATGGCCTTGATCTCGATGGTTCCCAGACCCGCAGCATCAGCGATGGCGGTGCCGCTCATGCCCGCAAAAATCACGGAGCCAACCACGTTGACGTGCCCAAGGCCCCCCTTGAGCCAGCCGACCAGCGCCAGCGCAAAGTTGTAGATGCGGTTGGTGATGCCGGCGTTGTTCATCAGGTTGCCGGCAAAAATGAAGAAGGGCACAGCCAGCAGCGGAAAGCTGTCGATGCCGCTGATCATGCGGTGCACCACCACGAAGGCCGGCAGGTTTCCCGTCCACATGATGTAGAGCAGGGCCGAACCGGCCATGGCCATGGCCACCGGCAGGCCGCCGCTCATCAGCACCAGAAATATTATTTTCAGCATGAGAATTCCATCTTGTCGTTTCTTTGTTGTGTTCTTTGCCGTGGTCTTGTTCAGCGGTCCTGCATGGTGCTGTCTACGCGCTCAAGCACGCTGTAGCCACGCCGGTAGTGAATCAGCGCCACCTGCACGCTGCGCCAGGTCATGGCAGCAAAGCCAAGCATGCACACGCCATACACCACGTTCATGGGCAGATCCACCATCGACATGCGAGAGTTGCTGCCCAGCTTGCTCATCATCAACCCGGTCAGTATCACGGCAGCGCCGCAAAAGAGCACGCGCAAGGCATCAACCACGGTGGACACCGTGCGAGCCAGGCGCGGGTGCATGAAGCGGTAGAAAAAGTCCACGTGAATGTGGTTGTTCTTGGCAACGCCGATGGCCGCGCCCATGAACACCAGCCCGATCAGCAGGTAGCGCGCAATCTCCTCGGTCCATGAGGCCGAGTTGTTGAGCGCATAACGCGTGAAGAACTGGTAGAACACGGTGGCGCCGAGGAGCCAGAAGATTCCGGTTGCCGCCCACGCCTCAAGCGTGGTGCCGGACAAATCCACGGTTTCATCCTGGGCATGGAATTGGCCGTCATCCCCCATGACCTGGGGGAGGGCATCGATATCAATGCTCATGACTTATTTGATGGCCTGCACGCGGTCGTACAAGGCTTTGTCCCAGGTCGCATCAGGGCCAAGGTGAAACTTCTGGAAAACCTGGTTGAATGCAGCGCGATCAGACCTGACAACCGTCTTCTTGTACTTGTTGATGAAGTCATCCACCAGCTTGTTCTCGGACGCAACAATGTCGTCAGTCGCCTTGACGCCCGCTTCCTTGAAGACTGCGGTAAAGGTGTTCTTGTCCGCATCGGAGAGCTTGCCCCAGGTCGGGCCACCCACAATGGTCAGCAGCATTTCCGTGATGTGTCCGGTCAGGCTGATGTGTGACTGCACCTCGTAAAACTTCTTGGCCTCAATCGTTGGCAACGGGTTTTCTTGTCCATCGACAGTCTTGTTCTGCAGGGCCAGATAGACCTCCGCGAATGCGATCGGCGTGGCGTTGGCACCCACAACCTTGGGGTACATGGTGTACAGCGGAGCTGGTGGCACGCGCAGCTTCATGCCAGCCATGTCTTCGGGTTTGTTGATGGCCTTGTTGGCAGTGGTGTGGCGCACGCCGTAGTAGGTGACGGCAAGCGGACGGTTGCCACCCTTTTTAAAGTAAGCGTCCATCAACTCCTGCAGCACCGGGCTTTGCGAAAATTTTTGCCAGTGGTTGAAGTCGCGGAACATGAAGGGCGCACCACCTATGGCCAGTGGTGGGTATTCACGTGCGGCAAAGGCCTGACCTGTATAGATGATGTCCACCGTCCCCAAGGTCAGTCCCTGGTTGATTTCGGTTTCAGAGCCCAGGGTTGATGCCGGGAACACCTGAATTTCATAACGGCCACTGGTGCGCTTCTTGATCTCGTCAGCGGCCCACAGCGCCTGCTTGTGATAGGCCTCACCGATTTCGTACACATGCGCCCATTTCAGCTTGGTCTGCGCCTGTGCCACACCAAAAAAGCCGGTAGCCCCTGCAAACAGGGCGCAAGCAGCTATAGTTTTGATAGTAAATCGCTTGGGGTTCGATGCGTTCATAAGTGTCTCCTCGTTGGGTGGTTACTGGCGTGTGAAAAGAAGGCCGGATGTACGCGCCAGACGCACACCCTGAATTCGGGGTTAATGCTTTAGTTCTTGAAATTGAGCTTGGTGACCAGTTGTTTGAAGGTCTCGTTGTCGCGCACCATTTGCGTTTTGAAAGCCGGACCGTCGGCATAGGCGTAACCGAGGTTGAGCTTGTCCATCACCTCGCGCATGATGGGTTCTTCCACAGCCTTTTTGGTCATGGCGCGGATGTTTTCAACCACCTCGGGCGGCGTGCCTTTGGCCACGCCCAGGCCGCGCCAGGTGCCGATGGACAGGTCTATCTTGCGTTCCTTGAGGGTGGGCACATTTTCAAAACCCTTGATACGCTGGTCTGCCATCACGCCCAAAACCTTGAGCTTGCCAGCGGCAACATGCACGCCAACTTCGGCAGGGCTTACGCCCACTGCATCAACATGTCCGCCCAGCAGTGCCAGAACGGCAGGCCCTGCGCCCTGGTACGGAATGTGGTTGAACCGGGCGCCGCTTTTTTCTTCCAGAGAGGCGGCTGCGAGGTGCCAGATCGATCCGTTACCCGCATTGCCAACCTTGATGTCGCTGCCCGGCTTTCGGGCGGCAGCAAGAAACTCTTCGATGGTGTTGTAAGGAGAGTCAGCCTTCACCGTGATGGCGGCGGGGTCGGCATTGAGCCGGGCGATCGGGATGAAATCATCCTGCGTGATTTTGGTGATACCCATGTGAGGCAGGATGGTCACTTCAACAAACAGCATGGCAATTTTGTAGCCGTCGGGTTTGGCCCCAACCACATCGGCCAGACCAATGGCGCCACTTGCGCCAGGCTTGTTGTAGACCACAAGGGGCTGCGTGCTGTGTTTTTTTGCCGCCTCCGCGTATGCGCGCGCCAGAGAGTCGGTGCCACCGCCAGGCTGAAAAGCCACCATGACTTCAACCGGCTTGCTGGGGTAGTTCTGCGCAAATGCGCTACCGCACAAGCCGGTGAGAAGCAGCAGTGCTGTTGCCAGCCGTCGCGCGGGGATCGGGAATTTCATTCGTGTCTCGCTTTCTTTCATTGATAGTTCAGGATGGGTGCCTGTGGCGGGGAATCTTGAAAAGGAAATGTGTGCACTATTTTTTTGGCATCCTCGGTTGACCCGTCTGGCGCCAGCTCACGCTGAAGCGCTTGTGAGACTGGTCCATGTGTTCGTGCATAGCCAAGCGGGCAGCGGCCGCGTCGTGGTTGCGCACCGCTTCAAAAATCGCTTCATGTTCTTGAATCGCTGAGCGCCAGGAGTCCACGGTTTCAAAGTGACCGCCCAGCCGCTCAAACAGCGGTCCGCGCCGCGAGTCCCAGAAGCGCTGCACCGTCTCGATCAGCACCACGTTGCCGCAGGACTCCACGATGGCGGTGTGAAAAGCGCGATCACCCTCGAGTGGCAACACGCCCTTGTCCGCATCTGCGTTCATGCTGACCAGCGCCTTGCGCATGGCATCGATATGTTTGCGCTTGGCCTGCGTCGCGGCCATGGAAGCGATTTCGCCTTCCACCACACGGCGCGCGCGTATCAACTCCAGCGGACCCCATTCGTCTGGGGCGATCTGGGGCTGGCGGGCTGCCGCCGCCGCGGCATGGCTGCTGCGGTCCAGCACGTAGACGCCGGAGCCGGTGCGTACCTCTACCCAGCCCTCTACTTCCATGGCAATAAGCGCTTCACGAACTGAAGGGCGGCTCACGCCAAGCTGTTTGGCCAGGTCGCGCTCTGCAGGTAGGCGCGCCCCCACGGGGAACTCACCATCGCTGATCAACAGGCGCAGCTGTTCGGCAATCTGGCGGTAGAGGCGTTGGGGTTCAACAGCGTGCAGAGGCATTGGGAGATCGGCGACGCCAAGTAAGGGTTAGCTAGAATTGGACAAGTGGTAAGGCCAATTAATAATCACATAAATGGTTGGCGCAGGACATCCGGCTAAACCCTGAATTGGGCTCGAGCAGCAGATCGCACGGATGCCGGGCGTTTTGTCGCGTCCAGCGGCGGCTGGATGAACCTGTTTGCCGCGGCCGATCCGAGCAACACATCGGGAGAAGATATGAGACTTGAAGGAAAGACTGCACTGGTTACTGCGGCGGGACAGGGCATCGGAAAGGCCTGTGTGTTGGCCATGGCTGCAGAAGGCGCGCAGGTACTGGCTACAGACGTTAATGCAGCTCTGTTGGAGGCCTATGCCGGTATTCGGGGCGTGACAACAGCCAGGCTTGATGTGATGGACAAGGCGGCGATTCAAGCTCTGGTGAGCAGCACACCGCCGCTGGATGTGCTTTTTAACTGTGCAGGCTTTGTGCACAACGGTTCCATCCTTGAGGCAAGCGACGAAGACTGGACCTTTGCCTTCAACCTCAATGTGCGTTCGCAGTTCTGGATGATCCAGGCGGCGCTTCCCAAAATGCTGGCCAACGGCGGCGGCAGCATCATCAACATGGCCAGTGTGTGCGGCAGCCTCAAGGGTCTGCCCAATCGTTTTGCCTACGGCGCGAGCAAGGCAGCGGTGGTGGGCATGACCAAGTCGGTGGCTGCGGATTTTGTGGGGCAGGGCATACGCTGCAATGCCATCGCGCCCGGCACAGTGGACACGCCCTCACTGGGCGACCGCATCAACAGTTACGCCGATCCGGCAGAAGCGCGGAAGAATTTTGTCGCGCGCCAGCCCATGGGTCGTCTGGCGCAGGCGCATGAAATTGCGCCCATCGTGGTGTACCTGGCGAGCAATGAGTCGGTTTTTGCAACCGGTCAGTTGTTCTCTGTTGATGGCGGCATGACCATATGAACCGCCTCGACTTTGAGGGTCGGCATGCGGTGGTCACAGGCGGGGCAACAGGCCTCGGCTATGCCATCGCGCAGCGCCTCATTCAGTCGGGCGGAAGTGTCACCCTGTGGGACCGTGACGGAGAAGCAGCCGACAAAGCAGCCGCTGCTTTAGGGACCAAGGCCTCTGCGGTAGCCGTGGAGGTGTCACAGCATGCATCGGTGCAGGCCGCCGTGCAGGCCACACTGCATATCACCGCCAAGGTTGATGCACTGGTCAACAGTGCCGGCATCACCGGCCCCAACGTCAAGCTCTGGGACTATCCGGTAGAAGACTGGCGTCAGGTGATGGATGTAAACCTCAATGGCGTGTTTTTGTGTTGCCGCGAATGGACGCCACACCTGCGCGCCAACAACTATGGTCGCATCGTCAACATGGCCTCGGTGGCGGGCAAAGACGGCAACCCCAACGCCAGTGCCTATAGCGCCAGCAAGGCGGCAGTGATTGCACTGACCAAGTCGCTGGGCAAGGAGCTGGCCGATACCGGCGTTCGCGTTAATTGCGTGACGCCTGCCGCAGTCAAAACCGCCATCTTTGATCAGATGAGCCCTGAACACATCACCTTCATGCTGTCGAAAATTCCCATGGGCCGCTTTGGCACGCCAGAAGAAGTCGCCGCCATGGTGAGCTGGTTGTGCACTGAAGAATGTTCGTTTTCAACCGGCGCTGTGTTTGACCTGTCCGGCGGCCGTTCAAGTTATTAATTGAATTCATCAACAGAAGGAAACCCAATGAAACTCGTTCGTCATGGCAACCCGGGCAAGGAAAAACCAGGACTCATTGATGCAGATGGCAAGCTGCGTGACCTGAGCGGCGTGATCAAGGATGTAGGTCCTGATCAGCTTGGCGATGCTGCCCTGGCAAAGCTGCGCAAACTCAAAACGGACAAGCTGCCGCTGGTCAAAGGTTCCCCGCGCCTGGGCAGCCCTGTTGCCGGCGTGGGCAAATTTATCGCCATTGGCCTGAACTACGCGGACCACGCGGCCGAATCCGGATTGCCGATTCCAGCCGAGCCGATTGTGTTCATGAAAGCCACCACCTGCATCCAGGGCCCCAACGATCCGGTCATGCTGCCAAAGGGCTCGGTCAAAACCGACTGGGAAGTCGAGCTTGGCGTGGTGATTGGCACCCGCGCCCGGTATGTGTCGAAGAAAGATGCTCTCAATTTTGTAGCAGGCTACTGCACCATCAACGATGTGAGCGAGCGCGAGTTCCAGATTGAGCGTGGCGGCACTTGGGACAAGGGCAAGGGCTGCGATACCTTCGGCCCCATAGGCCCCTGGCTGGTGACGCGCGATGAAGTGCCCAACCCACAAAAGTTGGGCATGTGGCTAGACCTGAACGGCAAGCGCGTGCAGACCGGCAGTACCAAAACCATGATTTTTAACGTCGCCAAAATTGTCAGTTACGTCAGCGAGTTCATGACGCTGGAGCCAGGCGACGTCATCACCACCGGCACACCGCCGGGTGTTGGCCTGGGCATGAAGCCGCCCCTTTTCCTGAAAAAAGGCGATGTCATGGCTTTGGGCATCGAAGGCCTTGGCGAGCAACGCCAGATGGTGGTGCCGTTCAAAAAGTAATGCTGCTGTGAAAAGCAGGCCAAACAGGGGTTAACCCTTGTTTGGCTTAGAAAGAGTTCTCTAGAAAGCCCCTGTGAAGGGTGCGACGGATGGAATTGCTGCAGAATAGAACGATCGTTCGTTTTTGTGGTCCATTCCATGTCCGTCACCGACCTCCCTGTCAAGACAGCCCGCCCCGGCATGCAAAAGGGGCAACAAACCAAGGCCGCCATCGTGGATGCCGCCTTGGGGCTGGCTACCCAGATCGGGCTGGAGGGCCTGAGTATAGGAGCGCTCGCCGAGGTCATGCGCATGAGCAAATCGGGCGTTTTTGCCCATTTCGGCTCGCGTGAAGAGCTGCAGATTTCCGTGATTCGCGAGTATTTCACCCGATTTGAGGAAGAGGTGTTTTACCCTGCACTCAAGGAGCCCAAAGGTTTGCCGCGTGTCCAGGCCCTGTTTGGCAACTGGATGAAACGCGTGGCGATCGAGCTGCAGTCGGGCTGCATTTTTATCAGCGGCGCGGTGGAGTTTGATGACCGGCCGGGCCCGGTGCGTGACGCACTTGCCACCTCCGTGCAGACCTGGCTGGCCGCCCTGTACCGCGCGGTGGTGTTGGCCAAGCAGGCTGGCCATTTGGATGCCGATGCCGACGAGCGCCAGATTGCCTTTGAAATCCACGGCCTGATCCTGGCGCTGCATTACGAAGCCCGTTTTCTCAAAACCCCCGGATCGCTGGACCGCACCTTGCGTGCTTTCCAGAGCATTCTGGCCCGGTACGGCAGCGAAGCCGCAAAAACGCTGCCTCCACCCGTCATTCCTTCATCTTCACTTTAATTTTTTCGCTTTTCTAAAGGACACCACCATGCCCCAATACGCTCCCCCCCTGCGCGACATGCAATTTGTCATGCACGAAGTGCTCAATGTCACGGATGAGCTCAAGGCCTGCCCTCCGCATGCCGAGATCGACGTGGACACCATCAACGCGGTGCTGGAAGAAGCTGGCAAATTTGCCGCCGAGGTGACTTTTCCGCTGAATGTCAGTGGTGATCAGGAAGGCTGCAAGCTGGACACCAAGACCCACGAAGTGACCACGCCCAAAGGCTTCAAGGAAGCCTATGCCAAGTACGTTGAAGGCGGTTGGCCTGCGCTGAGTGGTGACCCGGAGTACGGCGGCCAGGGCCTGCCGCTGGTGGTGAACCAGTGCTTCTATGAAATGCTCAACAGCGCCAACCAGGCCTGGACCATGTACCCCGGCCTCACCCACGGCGCGCATGCTGCGCTGCACGCCCACGGCACCGATGAGCAAAAGCAGACCTATCTGCGCAAGATGACCAGCGGCGAGTGGACCGGCACCATGTGCCTGACCGAGCCGCATTGCGGCACCGACCTGGGCCTGATGCGCACCAAGGCTGAACCGCAGCCCGACGGCACTTACAAGATCACCGGCAACAAAATCTTTATCAGTGCCGGTGAGCACGACATGACGGACAACATCGTGCATCTGGTGCTGGCCCGCATCACCGATGCGCCTCCCGGCATCAAGGGCGTGAGCCTGTTTATCGTCCCCAAGTTTCTGGTCAACAAGGACGGCACTCTGGGTGAGCGCAACGGCATTTACTGTGGCGGCCTGGAGCACAAGATGGGCATCCACGGCAACTCCACAGCACAGATCGTCATCGACGGCGCCATCGGCACGCTAGTGGGTCAGCCCAACAAGGGCATGCAGGGCATGTTTGTGATGATGAATGCCGCGCGCCTGGGCGTGGGCAACCAGTCGCTTGGCCTGACCGAAGTGGCTTATCAGAACGCCCTGGCCTATGCCAAGGATCGGATTCAGATGCGCTCGCTCTCCGGCCCCAAGGCCAAAGATAAACCTGCCGACCCGATCATCGTGCACCCTGACGTGCGCAAGATGCTGCTCACCGCCAAGGCCTATGCAGAAGGCGGCAGGGCGCTGCAGATTTATTGCGCCGTGCTGCTGGACAAGGAGCACAGCCATCCCGACGAGAAAGTCCGCAAGGACAGCGGCGAAATGTTGTCGCTGCTCACACCCATCGTCAAAGCTTTCCTTACTGACAACGGCCACATCTCCACCAACGCCTGTATGCAGGTCTTCGGCGGCCATGGCTTCATCAAGGAGTGGGGCATGGAGCAGTTTGTGCGCGACAACCGCATCAACATGATTTACGAAGGCACCAACACCATCCAGTCGCTGGACCTGCTGGGCCGCAAGGTGCTGAGCAACAACGGCGCCACGCTCAAAAAGCTGGGCAAGATGATTGGCACCCTGGTAGCAGAAGAAGGCGTCAACGAAAAGATGGCCGAGTTCATCAACCCGATCGCAATCCTGGGCGACCAGATGACCAAGTTCACGACCGAGATCGGTTTCAAGGGTTTCCAGAATCCTGATGAAGTGGGCGCCGCAGCGGTTGACTATCTGCGCGTTGCAGGCCACCTGGTATTTGGTTACTTCTGGGCGCGCATGGCGCAAGTGGCACTGCGTGAAATTGCTGCTGGCAACACAGACAAGTTCTACCAGGGCAAGCTGCAGACCGCGCGCTTTTATTTCGCCAAGCTTTTCCCTGAGACCGCAACGCTGATGCGCACCGCGCGCAGCGGCAGCAAGGTTCTGATGGAAACAGACGACGCACTGGTTTGATGGAGGACATTCATATGAAAATATCCAAGCTTGCCCTTATTCAACGGTCATTGTTTGCTATTGGTTTGGTAGCAACATGCCTTCCGGCGATGGCCCAGGTGACACCCGTGGGACTGTGGCGAAACGCCGACGACAAGACCGGTGAAGTGCGGGCAGAGATTCGCATTGTGGAGACTGCCGGTGTGCTCAGCGGAAAAATCGAGAAACGCCTGGGCAAGGATGTCAGGCCGGATGACACCTGCGACAAATGCAGCGATGACCGCAAGGACAAGCCCATCCTCGGGCTTGAAATCATCCGCGGTGGACAGAAAGCCGAAGGCAGGGACGTGTGGGAAAGCGGCAAAATTCTGGACCCCGAGAACGGCCGCAACTACACCTTGCGCATGACGCCCATTGAGGGCGGCAAAAAGCTTGAAATCCGTGGCTCGATCGGCCCCTTTGGCCGGACCCAGACCTGGACGCGTGTGCAATGAAGGCCGCAACGCGGGGAGCAAGTCATGGGTGAAGCCATTACCAGCGCCCTGCGCTTCGGAGCTGGCGGCACCCCCACGGCCCGCCGGTGGTATGGGCACCAGCTGATCAAGAAGCCTTTCTTTGGCCGTTTCATGAAGCCCTGGCGTTGGCCCGCGGATGTCCCGCAAGAGGGATGGGAGCGTGTGCAGATCGCCAGCCGCAGCACAAGCCAGTTGGCAACCATCGTGGCGCGCACGCCGCTCAGGCCGCGCGGCGTCGTTGTCTGTGCCCACCCCATGGGCTTTACGTGCAAAGGCTTCTGGCTGCGGCACGGCCATGCGCAGGCCTTGCTGGACGCTGGCTTTCACGTAGTGGCCTTTGACTTCAATGGCTTCGGTGAAAGCCCCTCGACCAATTTTGATTTTCCCGGTGACGCACTGTCGGTGGGTCTGTGGGCGCGTCAAACTTTTCCTGGTTTGCCGGTGCATGCGTTGACCGCCTCATTTGGTGCCATCAACACACTCAGCGCGATTGCTGAAACAAATTTCCCCTTTGACAAGGTGGTGGCCGAGGGCTGCCCGCCCACCTTGCCTGACTTCTGGAAAGCCTACCCCTTTGCCCATGCGGTTCTCAACATTGGCAAACGCGTGAATCCGCAGAGCGAGCTGAAGCTGCGGCCGGTTCATCACCTGGCCAGCATGCAGGACGTAGATGTGCTGCTGATCCATAGCCACGGCGACCGGTTGACGCCCGTTCCGTTTGGCGATGCCTTGCAGCAGGCCGCTGCAAAACCGGAGCGCATTCAGCGCCTGGTGCTGGAGCGTGCCGACCATACCCACGGCATGCGCGACGAACCGCAGCGCTACTGGAGCGCCGTGCTCGAATTTTTCAATCAAAAATCCCCAGGAAGGGTTTAACCATGTCCCGTTTTCAAGTTAAAAAAGTTGCCGTGCTCGGTGCCGGCGTGATGGGCGCGCAGATTGCTGCCCATCTGGTCAACCTCAAGGTGCCTGTGGTCCTGTTCGACCTGCCAGCCAAAGAGGGCCCCAAAAACGGCATCGTCATCAAGGCGATTGAGGGGCTGAAAAAGCTCAAGCCCGCACCGCTTGGTGTCCCAGAAGACGCAGCACTGATCCAGCAGGCCAACTACGAAGAACACATGGATGTTCTGAAAGAATGCGACCTGATCATTGAGGCCATTGCCGAGCGCATGGACTGGAAGACCGACCTGTATCACAAGATCGCGCCCTTCATCGCAGACGGCGCCATTGTTGCCAGCAACACATCGGGCTTGTCGATCACCAAGCTCAGCGAGGCTTTGCCTGAGTCCATCAAGCCACGTTTTTGCGGCATCCACTTTTTCAACCCACCGCGCTACATGACGCTGGTCGAGCTGATCAACACCCCGACCACTGAGCCGAAAGTGCTCGACGATCTGGAAGCCTTTGTGACCAGCGGCCTGGGCAAAGGTGTGATTCGCGCGCACGACACACCCAACTTCATCGCCAACCGCGTCGGCATTGCCGGCATGCTGGCCACCATCAAAGAGGCTGAAAACTTTGGTCTGAGCTACGACGTGGTTGATGACCTGACAGGCAAAAAGCTGGGTCGCGCCAGCTCGGGTACCTTCCGCACCGCCGACGTGGTCGGCCTGGACACCATGGCGCATGTCATCAAGACGCTGCAGGACAATCTGGGCGAAGGCAAGACGCCAGACCCGTTTGAAAGCATGTACGGCACGCCGCCTGTGCTGGCGAAGTTGCTGGAATCGAAAAGCCTGGGTCAAAAAACCGGCGCAGGCTTCTACAAAAAAGTGGGCCGCGACATCATGCGTCTGGACCCCGAAAGCATGGAGTACGTTGCAGGCGGCGCCAAGGCCAATGAGGTCGTGGGTCGCATGCTGAAAAAACCTGCGGGCGAGCGCTTGAAGTTGCTGCGCGAGGCCGAAGGTGCCGAGCCGCGTTTCCTGTGGGCCATCTTGCGTGACCAGTTCCACTACGCTGCTGTGCACCTGGCCAGCATTGCTGACACCGCGCGCGACATTGACTTTGCCATGCGCTGGGGCTTTGGCGCCAAGCAGGGTCCGTTTGAACTCTGGCAGGAGGCCGGCTGGATGGAGGTGGCGAACTGGATCAAGGAAGACATTGATTCAGGCAAGGCCATCAGCAAGGCACCGCTGCCTGATTGGGTCTTCAAGGGCCCGGTGGCGGACGCCGGTGGTGTGCACACGGCCGAAGGTTCGTGGAGCGCCTCTGCCAAAAAATTCATCGCGCGTCGCGAGTTGCCTGTTTACCAGCGTCAGTTCTTCCCCGAGAACGTGCTGGGCGCCAAGGCGCCTGCCTTTGAAACCGCAGGCACCACGCTGCATGAAGACGACGCGATTCGCCTCTGGACGCTGGACGGTGAACAGGGTGATGTTGTCATCGCCAGCATCAAAACCAAGATGCATGCCATCAGCCCGGACGTGGCTGAAGGTCTGGCCATGGGTGTGGACCTGGCGGAAAAAAGCTACAAGGGCATGGTCATCTGGTCGAATGATGAAATGTTCTCCGCAGGTGCGGACCTGCAGGCCATGCTGCCCGCCTTCATGATGGGCGGCGCCAAGGCCATTGAAGGTGCCGAGGCCGAACTGCAAAACGTCATGCTCAAGTTGCGTTACGCCTCTGTGCCTGTGGTGTCGGCCATTCGTGGCCTGGCACTCGGTGGTGGCTGCGAAATGGCGGTCTATTCAACCAAACGCGTGGCCGCGATGGAAAGTTACATCGGTCTGGTGGAAGTCGGCGTGGGCCTGGTGCCCGGTGCTGGCGGCCTGGCCTACATTGCACGCCGCGCCGCGGAAAACGCAGCCGCATCGACCAACAAGGACGTGCTGCCTTTCCTGACCGAGGGCTTCACAGCTGCGGCCATGGCCAAGGTCGGCACCAGCGCGATTGAAAGCCGCAAGATTGGTTACCTGCTGGACAGCGACGTGATCGTGCCTCACAAGGACGAGTTGCTGTTTGTGGCACTGAACGAAGCACGCGCGCTGTTCAACTCAGGTTACCGTGCCCCACATAAACGGCCTTTCCCGGTGGTGGGCCGCAGCGGTCTGGCCACCATCAAGGGCCAGTTGGTCAATATGCGCGACGGTGGTTTTATCAGCGCACACGACTTCCACATCGCCAGCCTGATCGCCAACGTGGTGTGCGGCGGCGATGTGGATGCCGGCTCGCTGGTGACCGAAGAGTATTTGATGACGCTGGAACGCAAGGCTTTCTGTTCATTGCTGGAGCACCCAAAAACTCAGGAGCGGATCATGGGAATGATGTCTACCGGCAAGCCCGTCCGTAACTGAGCACCCCATGGAGCACACACCCAATCGCCTGGAGCGGCAACTGGAACGGCTCTCTGAAGTGCCTGCCTTTGCGCGTCCCTGGTTTCGCAGTGTGGTGCTGCGCCGCGCTGTGCCTTTTACCGGCACCGCTGGTCTCGACTTTTTGCAGATGACCCGCCATCAGGTGGAAATTGGCATCAAGAACGGGAAGAAGGTGCAAAACCACATTGGCGGTGTGCATGCGTCGGCCATGAACTTGTTGGCAGAAACTGCAACCGGCATGGTGGTGGGCATGAATGTGCGCGACGACTGCATCCCGCTGGCCAAGGAGTTGAAGATGGCGTTCAAGAAACGCGCCACCGGTTCACTGCGGGCCGTGGCGACCTTGAGCGATGAACAACGCGCGGCCATGCAGGCTACCGACAAGGGTGAAGTCAATGTGGCGGTCACTGTGACTGACGAGGCCGGTGTGAACCCGGTCGAGTGTGAATTTGTATGGGCATGGATTCCATCCGGCCCGCGGAAAACCTGAAGTAATAACGGAAGAAACAAGGAAAACATCATGGCCAAACAAGTCCAGGAAGCCTACATCGTTGCCGCCACGCGCACGCCCATCGGGCGCTCGCATCGGGGCTTTTTCCGCAACACCCGTCCCGACGAGTTGCTGGTGCACGCCCTGCAGGCGGCTCTTGCGCAGGTGCCGTCGCTGGATCCCAAAGCGATTGAAGACATCATTTGCGGATGCGCCATTCCAGAAGGCCCACAGGGTTTGAACATTGCGCGTATCGGCGCTGTGCTGGCCGGTTTGCCAACCAGCGTGGGTGGCATCACCGTCAACCGGTTCTGCGCTTCTGGCCTGTCCGCGATCCAGATGGCGGCCGACCGCATCCGCGTCGGTGAAGCTGATGTGATGATTGCGGCTGGTACCGAAAGCATGAGCATGGTGCCCATGTCGGGCAACTCGCCTTCGCTGTCCCCCGCCATGTTTGGTAACGACGAGAACATCGGCATTGCCTATGGCATGGGCCTGACGGCCGAGAAAGTGGCGCAGCAGTGGAAGGTTTCGCGCGATCCGCAAGACCAGTTTGCACTGGAATCGCACCAAAAGGCCATGAAGGCACAGAAGGACGGCGAGTTCACGGCCGAGATCACGCCGGTTGAAGTCACCGACCGTTCGCCTGACCTCGAAAGCGGCGAAGTTATTGCCAAAACCCGTACGGTGAGCCTGGACGAAGGTCCACGCCCCGATACTTCGGTTGAAGGTTTGGGCAAACTCAAAACCGTGTTCGCCGCGCGCGGCTCGGTCACGGCCGGCAACAGCTCACAGACGTCTGACGGCGCAGGCGCGTTGATTCTGGCGAGCGAGAAGGCTGTGAAAGAGTTTGGCTTGAAGCCGCTGGCGCGTTTTGTCAGCTATGCAGCCAAAGGCGTTCCGCCGCACATCATGGGCATTGGCCCCATCGAAGCGATTCCCGCGGCGCTGCGTTATGCAGGCCTGAAGCAGGACGACATCGACTGGTATGAACTCAACGAAGCGTTTGCCGCGCAGTCGCTGGCTGTCATCAACACCCTGGGCCTGAACGCCGCAAAAGTGAACCCGATGGGCGGCGCAATCGCGTTGGGTCATCCACTGGGCGCGACGGGTGCGATTCGCGCCGCGACGGTGATCCATGCGCTGCAACGGCATCAGTTGAAGTACGGCATGGTGACGATGTGTGTGGGGATGGGGCAGGGCGCCGCCGGCATCTTCGAACGCGTTTAGGGCTACTGCGCGGGCGCATTGCGTCGTTGCAGCCCAAAGAAAATCCTCACGACCCTTGAGGTCGCTCCGGTTTTCTTCGGGCACCCGCGCCTCGCACTGCATCCCGCTCGCTACGCCCTAGTGGCAACGATAGTTTTTTGGAGACAGACATGCAAAAGCAGATTCTCACGTCCGGTTCTTCGCAACTCTCGCTGCGGGTGTACGACACGCCAACGCCAGCACGTGCCAGTGTAGTCATAGGCGGCGCCATGGGCGTACGGCAGGACTACTACGCGCCGTTTGCCGAGTGGCTTTCGGGGCAGGGCTTTCGCGTCACCACCTTTGACTACCGCGGTTCGGGCGACTCCCTGCCCGACACCGCTGATGGCGGCTTGCGTGGCTTTCAGGCGGATCTGATGGATTGGGCCAGCGATTACGAGGCTGTGGTGGACAGCGCCAAGGCTGCTTTGCCGCAGGCACCCCTGTATCTGCTGGGGCACAGTCTGGGGGCGCAATTGCCCGGTTTTTTGAAAAACCAGAGCAAGGTCGATGGTTTGCTCAGTGTGGCGGCGGGCAGCGGCTATTGGCGCGACAACGCGCCGCAGCTCAAACGCATGGTGCTGTACTTCTGGTATGTGCTGGTGCCCGTGGCGACGCGCCTGTTCGGTTACTTTCCAGGGCGCAAGCTCAAGAAGGTAGGCGATGTGCCTGCGGGCGTGATGATGCAGTGGCGCAAATGGTGTCTGGACCCGCAGTACAGCGTGGGTGCGGAGGGCGACAGCGCACGGCGCAGCTACGGTGGGGTGACCTTTCCCGTCCTCGCCCTCTCCATAACGGACGACGAGTTGATGACCTGGCGCGGCACCCAAAATCTCATCAACCTGTATGTCAACGCGCCGCGCGTTTTTGAACGTATTTCTCCCAAAGACCTGGCGGTCAAACGCATCGGGCATTTCGGGTTCTTTCGCGAGCAGTTTGCGCAAACCCTGTGGCCACGCACCGCACAAAGCCTGGAGCGCATGGGCCTGCCAGCGTTGATGCCGGACGCCGTCGCCAGCATGACTGTCTGAAGCGGCCGTCTGCCAGATACTGTCAGCATGAGCCTTCACCCCTTTGACGCAGCGGTCTGCCTGTCGCCCTCTGCGGGTGAGCCTGGCCTGTACACCGGGGCCAGCAGCCCGGATTACTGGAACATGGTGGGCCCCTTTGGCGGCACCACCGCGGCCACCGCCATCCAGGCTGTGATGCAGCACCCCGCGAGGCTGGGCGAGCCGATTGCATTGACCGTTAACTACGCCAGTGCCCTGCAGGCAGGCGCGTTTTCGGTGCAGGCCACGCCCGTTCGCACCAACCGATCCACCCAGCACTGGACGATTTCACTGTCTCAAACCGATTCGGCAGGTATGGACAGTGTCGCGATGACAGCGACGGTGGTCACGGCGGTACGCCGCGAGACCTGGAGTGTCAACGACACCCCCATGCCCGTGGTGGGGCCGCCTGATCACGCAGTGCGCTTTTCATTTCCCGGCGGTGTTGAATGGATCAAGCGTTACGACATCCGGCCGTTGTCCGGACTGATCCCGAATGTCTGGGACGGCGGCGGGGAGGATAGCTTGAGCCTCCTCTGGGTTCGTGACTATCCTGCGCGCCCGCTCGACTTTGCTTCCCTCTCGGCCATGTCCGATATTTTTTTCCCGCGTGTGTGGCTGCGTCGCGCTACCCACGTGCCGGTAGGCACGGTGTCCATGACGGTGCACTTTCATGCGGACAGCACGCAACTGGCTGAGTGTGGCGACGGGTTTTTGCTGGGCCAGGCGCGCGCGCAGGCTTTTCGAAACGGCTTTTTTGACCAGACGGCGCAGCTGTGGAGTGAGGACGGAACCTTACTTGTCACAACCAGCCAGATCGTTTACTACAAAGAGTGAGCCGCCCATTCGCCGGCGCCTCAGTACATTTAACAACCCATAACTCCGGACTCCTCATGAGCGATTCAACCCAAGACATCCTGGCCCACACCGAAAATAATGTGATGACCATTACGCTGAACCGCGTGGAAAAGAAAAACTCCATCACTTCGACCATGTACGCAGCCATGGCCGACGCGCTGGAGGCAGCCAGTGCCGACGCAGCCGTACGCGCGGTTGTCATTCAGGGCCATGAAAGCATTTTTTCGGCCGGCAATGACATCGGTGACTTTCTCAATGCGCCGCCTGCCGCAGCAGATGCGCCGGTCTTCCGTTTTCTGCGCGGTATCAGCAGCTTTCCCAAGCCTCTGCTGGCTGCCGTATGCGGACCGGCGGTTGGCATTGGCACCACCATGCTGCTGCACTGCGATCTCGTCTACGCAGGCGACAACGCCGCGTTCTCGCTCCCGTTCGTGAACCTGGGCTTGTGCCCCGAAGCCGGTTCGAGCCTGCTGGTGCCGCAGCTGATGGGCAACGCGCGCGCGGCCGAGGCGTTGCTGCTCGGCGAGCCTTTCACAGCCGAGTCGGCGCTGGAGATGGGGCTGATCAATCGCATCGTGCCGCCGCTTGAGGCCAACGCACTGGCGCAACGGCAAGCGCAAAAGCTCGCCGCCAAACCGCTCAGCGCGCTGGTGGAAACCAAGCGCCTGCTGAAAAAAAGCCAGGCCGGCGCGGTTGCCGAGCGTATCGCCGAGGAGGCAGTCAGTTTCGGCCGCATGCTGAGGGAGCCCGCAGCGCGCGAGGCCTTCAGTGCCTTCATGGAGAAACGCAAGCCTGATTTCACGCAGGTTTGATGAACAAAATAGCAGTTTTCCCAGCAATGACGGCGATAGTGCGCTATCAAATCAATAGTATCTGGATGTCTCATGACTTCTGATTCATCGCTCAGGGGTAAAACCCTTTTCATCACCGGCGCGTCACGGGGCATCGGGCTGGCCATCGCGACCCGTGCGGCCGCAGACGGCGCCAATGTGGTGATCCTGGCCAAGACGACGGACCCGAACCCGAAACTGCCCGGCACGATTTACAGCGCTGCCGAGGCGGTCAGGGCTGCTGGCGGTCAGGCCTTGCCACTGGCGGTTGATATCCGTGAAGAAGAAGCGGTGCACGCTGCCGTCGCCAGGGCGGTGGAAACTTTTGGCGGCATTGACATCCTGATCAACAATGCCAGCGCCATCAGCTTGACGAATACTGAGCAGACGCCCATGAAGCGCTACGACCTGATGAACGGCATCAATGCGCGCGGCACTTATCTGTGCACGCAGGCTTGTCTGGCAGAACTGAAAAAGTCAGCCCAGGCCGGGCGCAACCCGCATGTGCTCAACATGTCCCCACCTTTGAGCATGAAGCAGCACTGGTTTGAAAACCACACCGCCTACACCATGGCCAAATACGGCATGAGCATGTGCACGCTGGGTCATTCAGGCGAATTCAAAAAATACGGTATCGCCGTCAACAGTTTGTGGCCACGTACCGCAATTGCGACCGCTGCCCTGCAGATGATTCCGGGTGTGGACTTGAAGCTCTGCCGCAAGCCGGAAATCCTTTCCGATGCCGCGTGGTTCGTGCTGACCAGTGCAAGCTCGAACACGGGAAGTTTCTATATCGATGACGAATTGCTTGCCGCCCACGGTGTGAGTGATCTGGAAAGATACTCTGTGACACCCGGAAACAAAAACTTCATCCCGGACTTCTTTGTGGACTGAAGGTGATGCAGGGAGCGGCGCTAAACTGCACTGATGCATCCGGGCTCGCAGTCTTACCCTGACCTCAGCATCCTCCCGCAGCGGACCCCGGCAGCGCGAGACGAGTGGGTAGAGGCCCGCCTGATGCGTCACTTCATGCGCAATGGCCGCTCAGCCCTGCATGCGGTCTCGACGGTGATTCCCATTTTTGTCGCCATCCTGTGGGGGGATGTCGATCACGTTGCGCTGGCCTGCTGGGCCCTGGCTGCCGTGATGATCACGGCAGCCCGCTACCGGGTCATTCATCTCTATTTTCGTGAGTACAGCGGCGCCGGGGGCGCACAGCTGCGGGCCTTTATGTCGCGCTACCACTGGACCTGGACGGTTAGCGCCGTGATCTGGGGCTCGTCGATGTTTGTCTTCTTCCGCAAGGCCCCCCTTGATGACCAGTTTCTCTGCGTCATCACCCTGGCCGGAATGGCCGGGTTTGCAGTGGGCGCGTTTTCCGCGTCGCTGCGCTGCTTTTTTGACTACATCAACGGGTTGGCGTTAAGCATGCTTGCCGCAGTTGCGTACACCGTGATCGTGGACACACCGTTGATTCAGGGAACGACAGTCAGCCTTGTTGGTCTGGTGCTGATTTATTGGGTGGCCATACGGTCGGCTGGTGAACGCTTTCATAGGGTCCAGCGGTCCAATCTGGAATTGCAGTTTTCAAATGCCACGCTGATTGAGTCCCTGACAGAAAAAACTCGTGCCGCGGTGCGTGCGGTGGAAACCAAGAACCGGTTTGTAGCCAGTGCGGCGCATGACCTGCGCCAGCCTGTTCATGCACTGGGCCTGTATGCCGACTGGTTGCAGGCTGAGCCCGAGCTGGTGGTGGAGATCACGCCCAAAATTGTGCAGTCCACCAGGGCGGTCAATGAGTTGTTCAATTCTCTGTTCGACCTTGCCAAGCTGGACTCCAGCACCATCGAGCTGGATTGGCAGCAAGTTGACCTACCCACGCTGCTGACAGAGCTGGAGCTGGAGTACGCGCCGCTTGCGCGCGAGAAAGGACTGGCTTTGCGCACACGGCTCGTGCCGGCGGAGGTTAAATCAGACCGGGTGCTGCTCAAGCGCCTGTTGGGTAATCTGCTGTCCAATGCCATCCGCCATACCCGGGAGGGCGGCGTGCTGCTCGCCGTGCGTCATGGGGCTGATGGGCCTTGCATCGAGGTTTGGGATACCGGTGTTGGCATTGCGCCAGAAGAGCACGAGGCAATCTTTCAGGAGTTTTACCGCGTGCCTCACCATAACGGGACAGAGGAAGGGTTTGGGCTGGGTCTTGCGATTGTTTCGCGCCTGTGCGAGGCGCTGCAGCATCGTCTGAGCATCCGTTCGCGTGTGGAAAAGGGAACAGTGTTCCGGCTGGATTTCCCGATCGCCCTTGCGGCTCCAGGCTTGGATGCTTAGAGCAGTCCGTGGGTGCGCGCCAGGTGGCTGGCTTGTGAACGGCTTTTCACATTCAGGCGGCGAAACAGCCTCCACAAGTGCACCTTGACGGTGTGCTCGCTGATCTGCAGTTCGGCGGCAATGTCGCGATTGCTCATCCCCCTGTCCAGCATCCCCAGCAATTGCTTCTGGCGTTTGGACAGTTTTTCAGGCTCGGTCACGCTCTCGGGGTCGGCACTGTCGTCCATGAAGGTTTTCAGTACCTTGGTGATTTCTGTCGCGCCGGCGGATTTTTCAATATAGGTGTCGGCGCCGGCCTCCATGGCCAGTTCACGGTAGTCCTGCGCGGGTGCGGCGGACAGCACCACAATGGGCACTTCCGGGTACTGCTGGCGCAATTCGCGCACGCCTGACACGCCATGTGTGTCGGGCAGCTTCAGATCCAGACAGATGAAGTCCGGAATGCCATGTTGCGTCACGGCAGGGGCAACAGCCGCAAGTCTGTCGAGCTCGGTGACACTGGCTGAACTGTTCACGCGGCGAATCAACATCACCACGGCTTCGCGCATCAATGGATGGTCATCAACGACAAAAATACGCATTGGCTTGGGATCGGGACGTCATGCCCCGGTAATTTAAATGGAGAAAATCCAAGCATACCCCGGCAACGTCCGGTTGGCGAGGGTGCTGCAAGGGCAAACCCGGCCATTTTCAGGCCGTTTCCCGGTTGCAGGTCTTCCGGCCGGGGGTTTATGCCCTGCTGGCGACGAGTGCCTGCAAGGCGGTGTGTATTTCTTCGCTGCCCACGTCCTCCAGTGTTGCCAGCTTGGCCTCCACCGACGGCAGGGCGGCAGCGCCCTGTGTTTGCAACAGGGCAATGGCCTGGGCGGCGTCCTTCGGCGAGTCAAAACCCCGGCTTTGCAGCAGCATGCGGCCCTGAACATCCACCAGCTTGAAGTGAAATTTGCCGTCTGCCTCGCGGTATTGCTTGAAGCTCGGGAGCGCCACTTTGGCCGCCTTCCCAATCGATGTTGCTGCTGTGACCCCCAGGCCGCGCAAGCCCACGGCGTGCCGCAGCTCGCGCATAAAGGGCGTGGCCAGTTGCCGGGCCTTTTCAGCGCCAGTTTGCAAAATCGCTTCGATCTTTGCGGGGTTGCTGATCAGGGACTGGTAACGCTCGCGCATGGGCGCGACTTCACGGTCAATCCGCTCAAACAGCAGCTGTTTGGCCTCCCCCCAGGCAATGCCATCAACATAGGCTCGACGCAGGGCGGCCGTTTCGTCTTCGCTGGCAAAGGCCTGGTAAATCTGAAACAGCGCCGAGCCTTCCGCCTCTTTGGATTCGCCCGGCGCGCGCGAATCGGTCACGATGCCGTTGATGAGTTTTTTAAGCTGATCGCGTGGCGAAAAGAGCGGGATGGTGTTGTCGTAGCTCTTGCTCATCTTGCGGCCGTCAGTGCCCGGCAGCAGAGCGACCGATTCTTCAATCAGCGCTTGTGGCAGAACAAAGTGCTCGCCGTACAGGTGGTTGAATCGCTGCGCCATGTCGCGCGCCATCTCGATGTGCTGGATCTGGTCACGCCCGACAGGCACCTGGTGCGCCTTGAACATCAGGATGTCGGCGCCCATGAGAACGGGGTACATGAACAAGCCGGCGCTCACATCGGCATCGGGGTCGCTGCCCGCTGCCGTGTTTTTGTCGACCGAAGCCTTGTAGGCATGGGCACGGTTGAGCACGCCCTTGGCCGTCACGCAGGTGAGTAGCCAGGTGAGTTCAGGGATTTCAGGGACATCGGACTGGCGATAGAACGTCACGCGGTCCGGATCCAGGCCGGCGGCCAGCCAGCTGGCGGCAATTTCAAGCGTGGAGCGCTGAATACGCGCCGGCTCGTCGCATTTGATCAGCGCGTGGTAGTCCGCCAGGAAATAGAAGCTCTCGGCGCCTACCCCCGTGCTGGCCGCTACGGATGGGCGGATCGAGCCGACATAGTTGCCCAGATGGGGCGTGCCGGTGGTGGTAATGCCAGTGAGAAAGCGGGTAGGGGCGGCGGTTGGTTTGGTTGTCATCATTGCACCAGCATCGCAAAGGGAGCGAGCACGATTTCGAGAAAAGCGTAGGTTACGGTCATGAGGGGTTTCATCCAGAATTCGGTGATGACACGGGAAATAACCAGTGCCATCACGATAAAAAAGCCCCAGGGCTCTATACGCGAGAAGGGTACGGCCAGTCGATAGGGCAGCAGCCCGACCATGATGCGTCCGCCGTCCAGCGGTGGTAGCGGAAAGAGGTTGAATACAAACATCACCACATTCACCAGTATTCCGGCCTGGCACATCTTGACGAAAAAGGGTTCAGTGACATCAACCCCCTTGAGCAGGTAGAACCCAATGGCCCACATCAATGCCTGGATCAGGTTGGCGCCCGGGCCGGCCAGTGCAACCCAGATCATGTCTCGTTTGGGGTTGCGCAAGTTGCCAAACTGCACCGGCACCGGCTTTGCATATCCAAATAGGAAGGCGCCCGAAGTGGCGATATACAGCAGCAAGGGCATGGCGATGGTGCCCAGCGGATCAATGTGTTTAACGGGGTTCAGCGTGACGCGGCCCAGTGTCCAGGCGGTGTTGTCACCAAAGTAGCGCGCTACGTAGCCGTGGGCCGCTTCATGCACGGTGATTGCAAACAGCACCGGCAGCGCATAGATGGCGACTGTTTGAATCAGATTGGCAATGTCCATGCACTGATTGTCTCAGACGCCCGCCCGTACAAGCGCTGCGGGCCCGGGTGAAAGCCCCCACAGCCGCGCCCGGTACCGTGCTTGTCTAAAGTACGGCCCATGGATTCTCTGTCTCAACTTGCCCTGGGCGCCGCTGTCGGTGTTGCCGTGATGGGCCGTCGTACGGCGGTGTGGAAATCGGCCCTGTGGGGCGGCGTGGCTGGCACGCTGCCCGATCTGGATGTGCTGATTGACCACGGTGATGCGATTGCCAACATGGTGCTGCACCGGGCAGAAAGCCATTCACCGTTCTGGCTGACGCTGGTGTCGCTGCCGCTGGCCGTTGGCGTGGCGCGCCTGCATGGCCAGCTGGCGCTTTGGCGCCGCTGGTGGCTGGCCGTGTGGCTGGCACTGGTGACGCACCCGCTGCTGGACGCAATGACGGTGTATGGCACACAACTGGGCTTGCCGTTTACCAGCTACCCCTATGGCGTGGGCAGTGTTTTTATTGTGGACCCGCTGTACACCCTGCCGCTTCTGGTGGGCGCGGGCTGGGCGCTTGCAGGCCGGGGCAGCAGCCGTGGCCTGCGCGCCAACGGGATCGGGCTGGTGCTGAGTTGCGCCTACCTGGCGTGGAGCGTGTTGGCGCAGGCCCAAGCCACCCGAGTGGCCAAGCAGGCCCTTGCGGTACGCGGCATTACTGCGCAGCAGCTGTTGGTCACTCCCGCGCCCTTTAATACCTTGTTGTGGCGTGTGGTGGCTGTGGATGGTGAACACTATTACGAAGGCTTTTATTCCTTGCTGGATGCGGTGCCAGACGTAGGTTTGGATCGCTTTCCGCGCGGTACTGCGCTGGCCGGTGAGTTGGCTGGCACCTCGCAGGTGCAGCGGCTGCGCGTCTTTACCAAGGGTTTTTACAAGCTTCGCGAAGAGGCCGGGCAGGTTTTTATCACCGACCTGCGCATGGGCCAGGAGCCGCGCTACATCTTTGATTTCGCGGTAGCCCAGCGGCACAGTGAGCTGAAGACGCTGCAGCCGCCCGTGCAGCTGGGTGCGCGCCCTGATATTGCCCGCGGGTTGCCGTGGCTGTGGCGGCGCATGTGGGGCGAGGTATTGCCACCGCCACGTTGAGTGCCCCAGGCCTTTTAAAGTCCCAGGCGCTCCAGCCCGCCGCGCCCCTGCCGCACCACCACCGGCTCGCCGCCGTCACCCATGGGCGTCAGGTCGATCACGGTGGTCGGCTCGTCGGGGCAGGCGCCGGCGTCAATCACGGCTGCCAGTTCGTGCTCGTACCGGTCCCGGATGTCGTGGGCGTCATGGATGGCCTCTAGCTCCCCCGGCGGAATCAGGGTCGTGGCCAGCAGGGGGGCGCCGTGCAACTCCAGCAAGGACTGCAGTGTTTTGTGCGCAGGTACCCGGAGACCGATGGTTTTGCGTGACGGATGGCTCAGACGGCGCGGCACTTCCTTGCTGGCTTCCAGAATGAAGGTGTAGGGTCCGGGCGTGGCGGCCTTGATCAGGCGAAATTGCTTGTTGTCCACCCGTGCGTAGTTGGACAGCTCGCTCAGGTCGCGGCACAGCAGGGTCAGGTGGTGTTTGTCGTCCACACCGCGTATACGGCGCAAGTTGTCTGCTGCGGCTTTGTCGTCCAGGTGGCAGACCAGCGCATAGCTGGAGTCGGTGGGTACGGCCACAATCGCGCCGCGCGTCAGCAGCGCCACGGCTTGTTTGAGCAAGCGGGTCTGCGGGTTTTCGGGGTGAATTTCAAAAAACTGTGCCATGGCGGATTGTCTCGAAGAAGGTCAGGATTCTGCAGGTCGGACGTCGATTTGAGCCAGGGCGCGGCTTTCGCGGGCCGTCAGCCATGCCCCGGCCGCACCGCAGACGGCAATCATCAGCATGCCTGCGGTGGACCAGCCATCGGGTACGTGTGAAAAAATCAACCACCCGCCGAGCGCCGCAAACGCAATTTGCGCGTAGAGGTAAGGCGTCAGCGTAGCCGCCGGTGCCCTTTGGTAGGCCAGAATAAACATGAAGTGGCCCAGAGTGGCCGCGACGCCCATCAGTGTCAGCCAGCCCCATAACGACCAGGATGGCAGCGATGTCCAGACGAAGGGCAGCGCGAGTGATGCGAGCAAGGTGCCAACCCAGCCCGTGTACAGCTGCATGGTGATCGGGTCTTCGGTGCGCGCCAGTTTGCTGGTGAGCACCTGAAACCCGGAGTTACTCACCACCATGCCCAGCGGCAGCAGCATCGGCCAGTCAAAGTTTTCACCCCCGGGGCGGATGATGATCAGGGTGCCAATAAAACCGCCCACCACCAGCGACCACCGCAGCCCTGACACTTTTTCACCCAGCGTGGTGGCGGCCAGCAGCGTGACGGCCAGCGGCACGATGGCCCCGATGGCGGTGAACTCGGCTACCGACATGTAGGTGAGGCTGAGAAACGCCAGCAGGCTGCTGGTGAGCAGCAGCACGCCGCGCAGGCACTGAAACTTCGGGTGGGCTGTGCGCAGCACACGCAGCCCGCGCGCGGGCAACACAACGGCAGTGGTCACTACAGCCTGAAAAAAATAGCGAAACCACAAGGCCATCAACAAGGGCACGCCGGCACTTACAAATTTGGTGGTGGTGTCCAGCACGGCAAAACAGGCGACGGCGGCGATGACCAGCGCAATGCCCGCCAGGGCTGAAGGCTTGGGGCTCACTGGATGCGATCTTCCAGAAGCTCCCAGACGGGCGTGAGGTTGCCGGGCAAAAAGGGCAGGGTGCCCAGGTCGGTATGGCTTTCATCCGGGCTGTGAAAGTCGCTGCCACGGGAAGCCGCCAAACCAAACTCCTTGGCGGTCTCGGCGTATTTCACGTACTCCTGCACGGTGTGGCTACCGGTCACCACCTCGACGGCTTGCCCGCCATGCGACTTGAATTCAGTGAACAGCGCGTACTCTTCATTGGGCGTGAATTTGTATCGCGCAGGGTGGGCAATCACCGCGATACCTTTGGCGCTGGTGATCCATTGCACCGCATCACGCAAGCTCGCCCAGCGGTGCGGCACGTAGCCGGGTTTGCCTTCCGTCAGGTATTTTCGAAACACCTCGGAGGTTTCCTTGCAAACGCCCGTCTCCACCAAAAAGCGGGCAAAGTGCGTTCGCGAAATCAGCTCCGGGTTGCCCACAAATTTGAGGGCGCCTTCGTAAGCGCCCTTGATGCCCACCTGCGCCAGACCAGCCGACATTTCCATCGCGCGCTCGCCGCGGCCGCCGCGGGTATTGCGCAAGCCCTGCTGCATGTCCGCGTCATCGGGGTCAAAACCGAGCCCGACGATGTGGACAGTTTCGTTGGCGAAGGTGACGGATATTTCAGTGCCCGTGAGGTAGTGCAGGCCTTGCGCCCTGGCCGCCGCTGCCGCACGGTGCTGGCCGCTGATTTCGTCATGGTCGGTCAGGGCCCAGAGTTCAACCCCGTTGGTTTTGGCCCGTTCTGCCAGGGCTTCAGGGCTCAAGGTTCCGTCAGATACAACCGAGTGGCAGTGCAGATCGGCGTTCAGAATGTTTTTTGGAGTCACTGGCCCATTTTAGGCGCTATGGCTTGGGCCTATCATGGCAGACTCGCCTGTTGTACCCACCCACAAGGTCTTTCCATGATCACAGTCCACCACCTCAACAACTCGCGTTCGCAACGTGTTTTATGGTTGCTCGAAGAGTTGGGGCTGCCTTATGAAATCATCCGCTACGAGCGCGACCCCAAGACCATGCTTGCACCTGCGTCTTTGCGGGCTGTGCACCCGCTGGGCAAGTCACCGGTGATCACCGATGGGGATCTCACGCTGGCCGAGTCGGGCGCCATCATCGATTATTTGATTGACCGCTATGGGGCCGGGCGCATGGCTCCGCCGGCCGGAACACCTGCGCGGTTGCGCTACACCTACTGGTTGCACTACGCCGAAGGCTCAGCCATGTCGCCGCTGCTGTTGCAACTGGTGTTTAACAAGATCGAAACAGCGCCCATGCCCTACTTTATCAAGCCGATCGCAAAAGGCATCAGCAGCAAAGTAAAAAGCAGTTTTATTGAGCCGCAGATCCGCCAGCATCTGGATTATCTGGAGGGCGAACTGGGCAAGAGCGAATGGTTTGCGGGCAATGAATTCACCGGCGCGGACATCCAGCTCAGTTTTGTGGTCGAAGCTGCAGAGGCGCGTGGCGGACTGGATACCAGCCGGCCGAAACTGATGGCCTACCTCAAGCGCATCCACGCCAGGCCTGCGTACAAACGCGCCATCAAGCGTGGCGGTGAGTACTCGCTACTCAGTTAAATAGTGGTTGTTTGGGCCATGCGCCCAGGAAGGGTGGGCGTAGGCAGCTATTAATTTTATAGCAAAAAGGGCGCTAATCCTGCGACCGCGCCCCTTTATCAAACGTGTGGAAACGCTTGGAATCAACGAAAGCCGAAGTAAGACAGGATGAACCCGATGATGACAACCAGGCCGACGATGTAAATGATGGTGTTCATGTTTTCCTCTGGGATGTTGTTGGACGCGCCGGTATGACCGCCTTCTGAACCCATATCATTAAACAGTTCGCATCCCGGCGCTGTAGGCAGGGGCGTTTTCAACCGTCGGACAAAGGCTAGTACTGCAGCCCGAAAGTAGCGGAACAAATGAAAGCGATGGATTCGTGCCCCGGGCAAGGCGCAATCCGCAGCAAAGGCTGTGCGCCTTCGCAAGGGTTGCAACTCCGCGATGGGTGCGTAGACGCGCTTTCATGTTTCGATATTTTCGGGCCGCACTACTAGAGCTCAGCTGCTTCAACCAGAAAGCGCACCCGCTTCACGCCCTGCCACTCATCCGCATCCAGGCGAAAGGCCAGCTTCACCCGCGCCGGCAGAGATTCGGAGCGGCCAAACCAGATGCCGTCGACTGGCTGGCCTTGATGTTTGAGTTTGAGAGCCAGGTGTTTTTCGCCGACAAGGCGTTGTGACACCACTTCCACTTCCTCGCTGAAGGTGGGGGCTGCGAAGCCCTGACCCCACACCTCCTTGTGCAGCGTGTCCACCAGATCAGCGCGCCGGTATTCCGGCGGCAAGGGGCCGTCCGTGTCCAGGCGCCGCGTCAAGGTGGCGGCGTCCAGCCACTCATGGGCCACTTGTTGCAGCGCATGTTCAAAAACGTCGAAATGCTCCTCGGCAATCGTGCAGCCTGCTGCCATGGCGTGACCGCCAAAGCGCAGCAGCACGCCGGGGTGACGCTTGGCGACCAGGTCCAGCGCATCGCGCAGGTGAAAGCCGGCAATGGATCGGCCCGAACCCTTGAGTTCATGCTCTTTGCCGGGCGCCTGGCTGGCTGCAAACACAAAGGTTGGGCGGTGCAGCTTGTCCTTGATGCGGGATGCCACGATGCCGACCACACCTTCGTGAAAGTCGGGATCAAAAATGGCAATGGCCGGCGGCGGCTCTTCATCCTCGTCAATCATCGCGTCGGCGGCGTATTGCGCCTGCTCACGCATGTCGGCTTCAATGGTGCGCCTCTCGCGGTTGATACCGTCCAGCGTTTTGGCCAGTTCGTCGGCACGGCCGGGGTCGTCGGTCAGCAGGCATTCAATGCCCAGAGTCATGTCGCTGAGCCGGCCAGCAGCATTGATGCGCGGGCCAAGCGCAAAACCGAAATCAAAACTGGTCGCCATCGCTGCATTTCTGCCGGCGGCGGTGAACAGGCCCGCCAGCCCGGCGGGCAGGGCGCCGCTGCGTATGCGCCTGAGCCCCTGAGCCACGAGGCGGCGGTTGTTGGCGTCCAGCTTCACGACGTCTGCCACGGTGCCGAGTGCGACCAGCGGTAACAAAACGTCGAGCTTTGGTTGTGTGGCCGCATCAAAGATGCCACGGGCGCGCAGCTCGGCACGCAGCGCAAGCAACACATAAAACATGACGCCGACACCAGCGATCGATTTACTTTCAAAGGTGCAGCCTGGCTGGTTCGGGTTGACGATGACGTCGGCCTCCGGGACAACAACCTGCCCGTCACGCAAAGCTGGCAAGTGGTGGTCGGTCACCAACACCTGCATGCCCAGTGCGCGGGCGCGGGCCACGCCTTCCATGCTGGCGATGCCGTTGTCTACCGTCACCAGCAGGTCGGCACCCGTGGCTTTGACCCGTTCGGAAATCGACGCGGTCAGGCCATAACCGTCCACGACGCGGTCCGGCACGATATAGCTGACCTGGGTTGCACCGAGCAGGCGCAGGCCGCGCAGGGCTACCGCGCAGGCGGTGGCGCCGTCGCAGTCATAGTCGGCCACCACACAAATTTTTAGTTGCGCGGCAATCGCATCAGCCAGCAGCACTGCGGCCTGTGCGCAGCCCTTCATGGATGCGGGCGGCAGCAGCCTGGCCAGACCGTCGTCCAGTTCATCGGGCGACAGGACGCCGCGCGCTGCAAACAGTTGAGCCAACAAGGGGTGAACGCCGGCCTGTGTCAGCGCCCATACACTGCGCGGCGGCGCTTCGCGTACTATCAATTTCATAGCTGCTCCAGCACGGAAACAAAGGGCGGCTGGCCAAAAAGTCTTGTAAATGTGGTGAGAATGCCGGTTTTAGACGTCTCAAAGGTGCTGGCGTTGCGCTCCCCGCACAAGCTCAGGCGCACGGTTTCGCCGCTCTGCTGCAGCGCCAGCAAGCGGGCCCCTTCGCTGGCATCCAGCGCCGCCCAGGCTTCTGCGTAGGCAGCCCAGTCGTCATTGAAGGCTGCGTGCGCAAGCGTGCGCGGCGCCGTCAGCTCTGGCTGCAGTTGCGCGGGCGAGAAGTTGTCAGGCAGCGCGCCGCTGTCGCTGATCCAGAAAGAGTTAACGCCGCGCTGGCCTCTGGCACTGCGGGCGTCATTGACGGGATGGGTATACAGCAACATTTGCATTTCGTTTTGCAACAGCCGGGTGGCGCGGCCAGCGACGCCTCCCGGCAGCCATGGATCTACATTGCGTCCAAGGACGCGATCCAGCGAGGCGGCGGGGAGGGTACGAAACACCTCGCCTTCGGCCAGCCAACGTGTGGGCTGGGCGTAGTGCAAGGTAATGCCATAGGTTTCGAAATAGGGCTGCATGGCTGCCAGGAGGACCCGCGAGTCGCCTTCCTGAAGGTCCAGCGCAGCAGGGTCTGTCATGGTTGCGTGCTCGCGCCCCATGGCCCAGTGGCAGGGCGTGATGTGAGCCCACGCTTTGGCGCCTGGAGAGCCACCGGTTTGCAGGTGGCGCCATGCTGCCCAGGGGATCAGCCCGTCTGCAGCGTCCAGACCCAGCGCCTTGGCTTGCACCCTCTCGTGCGGTGTGGACAGTGAGTGCTCTTCCCCACGATCGTTGTCCATCAGTTTCATGCCCTGCAGCAATTTGCCGAAATGGCGGAAGGTGGCGGGCGGGAGGGCCTTGATGGCGGGAAGCCAGTTTTCGGATGTACAGGCTGCAAAAGGCAGCACGAGATGGTGTTTTGGCGGAGGCGGGTGAAGAGGCAGGGGGGAAGGCATGGGGCTATTGTCCGGGATGCCACAATTGCTGCCATGCAAATCCCCTATGAATTAGTTTTGGGCTGGCGCTACACCCGCGCGGGACGAACCACCCGGCGCAACGGCTTCATCTCGTTTATCTCCGGCGTCTCCATGCTGGGCATCGCGCTGGGCGTGGCGGCGCTGATCATTGTGCTCAGCGTGATGAACGGCTTCCAGAAAGAGGTGCGCGACCGCATGCTGGGCGTGATCTCCCACATTGAAGTTTTTGCACCGAATGGCGCAGCGCTGCCAGATGTGCAAAAAACCCTCTCGGAGATCAAACAGCACCCGCAGGTGCTGGGCGCGGCCAGCTTTATTGCGGCGCAGGCCTTGCTCGCGCGTGGCGAAGACATGAAGGGCACCATCGTCCGCGGCATTGACCCTGCGCTCGAGGGCCAGGTGACCGATCTGGCGGTGGACCTGAAAAACACGGCCTTGCCGCGCCTGGTGCCTGGCCAATTTGGTGTGGTGCTGGGCGGCGAACTGGCGCGGTCGCTGGGCGTGCGTGAAGGCGACAACGTGACGCTGATTGCGCCCAGCGGCCAGGTGACTCCCGCCGGTGTGGTGCCGCGTCTGAAGCAGATGACCGTGGTGGGTAGCTTTGACTCGGGCCATTTTGAATATGACTCGGCGCTGGTGCTGTTGCATCAGGACGATGCAGCGCGCATTTTCCGGCTGGAAGGCCCGACCGGCATACGCATCAAACTTAAAGACCTGCATCAGGCGCGTGAAGTGGCGTTTGATCTGTCCAGAAGCCTGAGTGGTGATTTGCTGATCCGCGACTGGACCCGCCAGAACAAAACCTGGTTTGCCGCCGTGCAGCTGGAAAAACGCATGATGTTCATCATCCTCACGCTGATTGTTGCGGTGGCGGCTTTTAACCTGGTCAGCACGCTGGTGATGACGGTGACCGACAAGCGCGCCGACATCGCCATCTTGCGCACCCTGGGCGCCAGCCCGAAAAGCATCATGGGCATTTTCATGGTGCAGGGCGCGATGGTGGGTGTGATTGGAACGCTGTCTGGCTTGCTGCTGGGCCTGGGCATCGCGCTCAACATCGACGTGCTTGTTCCCGCCCTGGAGCAACTGCTGAACGCCAACTTTTTGCCCAAAGACATTTACCTGATCAGCCGCATGCCGAGCGATCCGCAATACGCCGACATCATGCCGATTGCGGTCATCGCGCTGGTCCTGGCCTTTTTGGCAACCATTTACCCCAGCTGGCGCGCCAGCCAGGTCAACCCCGCAGAGGCTCTGAGATATGAGTGAAGTTGTATTGAGTGCCCAGGGCCTGACCAAGCGCTTTCATGAAGGCCCGATTGATCTGACCGTGCTGCACGGGGTGGACCTGCAGGTGTTTGCCGGCGAAACGCTGGCCATTGTTGGTGCTTCCGGCTCCGGCAAAAGTACCCTGCTCCACTTGATGGGCGGGCTGGACGCGCCCACCAGCGGCCAGGTTGAGCTCAAGGGAAAAACCTTGTCCACCTTGTCAGCTGCCGAGCAGGGCCATCTGCGCAATGAACACCTTGGCTTCGTCTACCAGTTTCACCACCTGCTGCCGGAGTTCAGCGCGCTGGACAACGTGGCCATGCCGCTCTGGATCCGGCGTGAGGACCGTCAGAAAGCGGCGCAGGTGGCGACAAAAATGCTGGCCGCCGTGGGCCTGGACGACCGCATTCACCACCGTCCCGCAGAATTGTCAGGCGGCGAGCGTCAACGTGTGGCCATTGCCCGCGCACTGGTCACGCAACCCGCCTGCGTGCTGGCTGATGAACCTACGGGCAATCTGGACCGCAGCACGGCCGACGGCGTGTTTGAGCTGATGCTGCAACTGGCGCGTGATTTCGGCACGGCGTTTGTGATGGTCACCCATGACGAAACCCTGGCCGCCCGATGCGGCAGGCGGTTCCGGCTGGTTTCGGGACGCCTGTCTGAGTGGCGCTAGCTTCAGGCACCCTCGCATGACCGATCATTACTCCGCCCTCGGGCTGGACAGCGCGGCAACGCTCGCTGATGTTAAAAAGGCCTTTCGTCAGCAGGCATCTTTCTGGCATCCGGACAAAAACTCCGATCCCCAAGCTCCCGGGCGTTTTCGGGCGGTGCAGCAGGCCTACGAGGTGCTGTCGGACGCGGACAAGCGTCAAGCCTACGACGACAACCGTCGCCGCAACCTGCTTGACAGCCCCCTGGACACAGCGCGTGTCATCTGGACCGACTATTTCAACGCGCTGGTTTGACGCTTGCGTACTGAAGAACACGACATGAAAACCCCCGCCATATGAGCATCTCCCCCTACTTCCTCGATCTCGGCTCGGCTTACCAGTCCGAAATAGATGATCTGCGCTTCGACTCGGAGGGGTGCGACGTGCTGCAGCAGCGACTGGCAGGCAAACGCCGGGAGATCGGTTTTCTGGTCCAGATGATGGACATCAGTCCCGAGATGGTGGCGGTGGTGTTTCACCAGGGATTTGAGTTCAGGGAAAAGGCGGTCATGGAGCATTTGCTCACTCATGGCGCAGACGCTCTTCCCGACTGGGGAAGCCTGACGCACGGTTGCGAACTGAAACCCTGGGCCCAGGAGTTGGCCGACATCGTCCTGAAAGCACCTGGTGGCAACAGGTTTTTGACGTTGACTGCGGGCCTGGAATACATGGCTGGTCTGCCGAACGCGTCAGCTGGATCCGTCTTGCGCATCGACGCAGAAGAGGACGAAGATAAAGACGGTGACCGCGAGGAGGGCGATGGCCTGGTGGTCTTTGATGACGATGGCGAGGGCGAGGAAAGCGGCGATGAGCGGGCACGCCAGGAGGCGGGCGCCGACTGGCTGGTCCAGCAGGGCTTTGACCAGAAAGACTGATGAAGACAACCATGACACCGAATGTGAACCCCTGATGAGCAAACACCTCGCCCTGATAGAAAAAACCCAGAGCCTGATCGCGGCTGGCGACATCGTTGGCGCCGAGTCGGCCCTGGTTGGTCTGGCCGATGCCGAAGGCGACGGCGCGTTGATGGTGGTGCTGGAGCAGTTACCGGCCAAGGACGTGCTGGCCGTCATTCGTGAGTACGACAACTCCCGCGAGTCAGTGGTTGGCCTGCTGGTGACGCCTGCGCAATTCGCACGCGCCGTGGTGATCGAAAAGCTCTACAAGGATCTGACCCGCACGCATTTGCGCGGCATGGTCAATGCCGTGATTTTCCGGGAGGATGCGGATCCGGTGGAGTTTTTGACCGCGATTGGCGACATTGAAGGCGGGAGCGAGGCGCTGGCAGATTATTTTTCTGATCAGTGGAGCCGCATCGAAGGTTTTGCGCGCAGTGGCAGCTTTGAGCCGGCCGATGAGTACGGCAAGATGCTGTCGCAATCGGCGCTGCTGGCCTCAGCCTGGGAGAAGCCGCGTGTGCAGCAGGATGAAATCGCTGACCGGGACTGGATGGAGCTTGCCTGGATCCTGCGTTATGAACTGCCGGACTTGTTCATTGAAATGCTGATGGTTCTGCGCGCCAAGGTCAGCGCTCACCAGCAAGCGGCCTCTGATGAAGAGGGTGACGATGAAGCAGAGGACGACGGCAAGGTCGAAACGGGTGACACCGATCGCGGCAAGGCTACGCCGACGGCGCGCGAGTCCGACGAGGAATCGGCGATCTGAGCTTGCGCAGCCCCGACTAGCTCCGAACCCATGTCTTCACCTTCCGCCATTTCGCTTTACGATGCACGTCCTTTTTTCGAAAAGGCACTGCAGCACGGCGTACAGCACGGCATCATTGGCCCTGAAAAAATCGAAGCCATGCGTGTCGATGGCCCCAAGGGCATGGTGCAGATTGCGCGGTACTTTGGTAACGAGTATTTGCGCCCCGAGCTTGAAAAAGCGCGAAGCCGAATGGTCAATCTGATCAGTCTTTACCTTGAAAGTAGCTGCGGCGGGGACCTGCAACTGGCCGCTGAGTCGCTGCGCGATTTTTCGCTGTTGTCGCGCTCCAAGGGCGGCTCAGATATGCTCAAAGCCCTGATTGCACTGCCGCAAAGCAGCCACTTCGGCATGAATGAACGCGGCGGATTCAAAGACGAACACATTCCGCTGCTTGCCAAGTGGTCGTTGCGCAGCCTGAGCGAATATCAGGCCGAGCTTGCGACGCGCAGCCAGGTGGCTCAGGTTATGGAAGCGGCCCTCTGGCTGGCCGATGAGCTGGGCATGGACGCTGAGGAACTGGACGAAGTTGGCGCGGATGCTGAAGCGGTCGTGCGCAGCTGCTTGCTGGCGCTGGCGTTGGGGCGCGTCGAGATGCCCGACTGGGTGGCGTTCGAAAAGATGGTCGGCACCTTGCGTAAAAGGCATGGGGACGTTGCGGCGCTGCCCCTTGCTCTTCCCAAAAATCTGCCTGCGCATCTGAGAGTTGTGGTGGAGGCTTTGCGGCAGAACGTCATCGCTGACGGGCCGACAATACTGGACGCAGCCTTGCCGATACGCCAGTTGTTCCACAGGAGCCCGGCTTTCATGGGCCGCTATTTCTGGATGGAAGACGGTTTGAATGAGGTCGACCACCATGACCGTGCGGCATCAGCTGTGTGGCGCAAGGTCACCGGCGGCAATGCTGACGATGGCTCGCTGCTGACCCTGTTCCTGTGCGTGGCAGCAGCAGCACCCCCCAAGACCCTGTTGACCGAAAAAAGCGCTGCGGCGCTGGTGCGCAAAATCCGCAAATCCGGCTTGACGCCCGGCCTGGCGCACCAATACATCGTTGACCATGCCCCGGCGCAGCACCGGGATGCCTACGCGCGCCTATGGGAAGGTTTTGTGGAGGAGGCGCAGGCGACATTGCAAAGTGACGCTGTTCACGCGCAGGGCGACGCGCTGGCCCTTTTGCGGCGCGAGTGCCATGTGCAGTAGGACGTTCTCGCCTGTGGCGGCACAGGCTCGATTTTTATTGGTCATTTAGGGATTTTGCCCATACTGCACGGGCGCGAGTAGCTATAAAAGTTATAGCGAATGCTTCGTCAAATGCCGCACAGCGCTCGTCGCGCGGATTTCAAAGAATTCGGTTAAACCACAACAGCGACAGGCTGGCCGACAGCAAGGCCAGAACTGCGGCGCCCAACGCCAGCAGGCCGGAGATTTCGGTCTCTTTTTTCTCAACTGTCAGGCGCGAACTTAAAGTCTCGTAGACTTTTTTCAAATCTGCAGCTGTGCCGGCGTAAAAGTAGTCAGCTGAAGTTTTGGCGGCGACCGCCTTGAGTGTCTCCTCGTCAAGCCGCACCCGCATGGACCAGCCCTCGAAGCCGATGGTCTCGCCATCCACCGTGCCAATGCCTACCGTGTAGATGCGTACGCCGCGGTCGGCCGCCATCTTGGCGGCTTCCAGTGAATCAACACCCGTGGTGCGCTGGCCGTCCGTCAGCAAAATGATGGCAGCCGAGTTGTAGGAGCCGGGCGCCACGGGTGTGAACTCTTTGGTTTCTTTTTTCTCCTGATCGATAGCCAGGCCTCGCTGCCTCTCGCGTCCGCCCTGCATCGATTGCAGGTCAATCCCGGCGTCCGGAAACAGGGTGGCCAGCGACATGATGATGCCGTTGCCAATGGCTGTGCCGCGCTGCAACTGAAAGCGGTCTATGGCAGACGCCAGGTCCTCACGGTTGACTGTGGGGATTTGCGCCACCTGGGCAGAACCAGCAAAGGCGACGATGCCGACCTTCACGGATCTGGGCAACTCGGTCAAAAAAGCCTTGGCCGCGGCCTGGGCTGCGACGAGGCGATTTGGCTGAACATCGGTGGCGCGCATGCTGCCCGATACGTCCATGGCCAGCATGATGGTTTGCTGATTGGAGGGCAGGGTAATCACAGCGGACGGGCGGCTCGCCGCGATCAGCATCAGGGCGAGGGACAACAAAAACAGCGCGGGTGGAATGTGGCGCCGCACGGTTTGGCCCGAGCCCATGGCTTCGCGCACGATGGACAGGCTGGCGTAACGCAAAGCCATCTTCTTTTTGCGACGGAGCAACCAGACGTAGAGAAACACCAAAAGTGGCAGCGCCAGCAACAACCACAGAAATTCGGGCCAGAGGAAATTGATAGGTACGGTCATGGGGTGCCTTTTCCGGCCGCACTCAGGCGGCGGCTTTCAAATGGGTCGGCAACTGGGTTTGGGCGCTTCTGCTGGCACCGGAAGCCTGGCGCCGGCGCTTGCGCATGTCGGTAAATCGAACCACGGCATCTACCAGGTCACCGTCGGTGGACAACTCCAGTGAATCGACGCCTGCACGGGCGAGGCTTTGGCGCAAGTCTGCTTCGCGCTGCGCAGCGATGCGCGCAAATCGGCGGCGAAAGCCGGCGTCATGGGTATCCACCATCAGTTGCTCGCCGCTCTCCGCATCACGAATCGGAATCAGTCCCAGGTCGGGCAGCTCCAGCTCCAGCGGGTCAAGAAGACGCACCGCCACCACCTCGTGCTTCTGCGCCAGCAAGCCCAAAGGCTTTTCCCAACCCGGTTCGCAGATGAAATCCGAGACGACAAAAACCGTTGAACGGCGTCGCACGAGATTGGCCGCAGAGCGGAGCAGTTCATCAAGGCGGGTGCTGCTAGACGTTGTAGTTGCCGGCCTGGTCTGCATGGCGTGGAGCAGGTGCAGCACGTGACCACGGCCACCGCGGGCCGGGATCACGGTGTCGACGCCCGTGCCGTACAGCATGGCACCGACGCGGTTTCCGTGGCGTGTCAACACCCGGGCAAGGACGGTCACAAACTCCGCAGAAACCTGACTTTTGCGCTGGTTGCCTGAGCCAAAGTCAACCGAAGGGCTGAGGTCCAGCAAAAACCAGCTGGCCATCTCGCGGTCCTCGGTGAAGACCCGCACATGTGGCGTTTGCAGACGGGCGGTCACATTCCAGTCAATGTGGCGCACATCGTCGTGGTGCTGGTACTCCCGCAGGTCGGCCAGGTCCATGCCGGTACCGCGCATCAGCGTCCGGTAGTCGCCCAGCAGCAGGCCGTCGAGCCGGCGCAGCACTGTCCATTCAAGGCGACGCAAGACCTGATCGGCGCTGCCGCTCGCCCGCCCGGCAGGAGCCCGGCCGGCGACTTCGACAGGCTCAGCACGAGCAGATTTGCGCAACCAGTTCAACATGATCAGGCCGCAAGTTTCTCGTGCTCTAACGGTTTGGCAGGCGCAGGAATTTTTGCCATGATTTTTGCAATCACCGTGTCGGCACTCATACCCTCGGACAGAGCTTCATAGGACAACACCAGCCGGTGCCTGAGCACCTCAGGCACCAGATCTGTCATGTCTTCGGGTAGCGCGTAGGTTCGGCCACGCAGCATGGCAAGTGCCCGTGCACCTTCAGTCAGGCCGATGGTGGCGCGTGGGCTGGCACCGAATGTGATGAAGCGCGCCAGGTCTTTCAGGCCGTGCTTCTCGGGCGTGCGGGTGGCTGAGACCAGACGCACGGCGTACTGGATCAGCGAAGGATCTACATACACGCGCCGGCACTCGCGCTGCAATTCGGCCAACTGCTCGGTGGTGGCGACTGCAGATACCGCGACGGCCGGCCCTGTGACACGCTGCACGATGACAAACTCCTCTTCGTCCGTCGGGTAGTCCACCAATACCTTCATCATGAAGCGATCCACCTGCGCCTCTGGCAATGGGTAGGTGCCTTCGGTTTCGATCGGGTTTTGCGTGGCCATCACCAGAAATGGCTCAGGCACTTTGTGGGTTTCGCCTGCAATCGTCACCTGACGCTCCTGCATCACTTCCAGCAGGGCGCTTTGCACCTTGGCTGGTGCGCGGTTGATTTCATCGGCCAGCAGCAGATTGGTGAACACGGGACCCAGCGAGGTACTGAAGTCGCCGGTCTTCTGGTTGTAAATGCGCGTGCCAACCAGATCCGCGGGCACGAGGTCTGGCGTGAACTGGATACGTTTGAAATTACCTCGCACGGTATTGGCCAGTGTTTTGACGGTGAGCGTTTTGGCCAGGCCGGGTACACCTTCTACCAGCAGGTGGCCCTGGGCCAGGATGGCCACCATCACGCGCTCCAGAAAGCGGTCTTGCCCAACCACCACGCGTTTGACCTCATAGAGAATTTGCTCCATGAGTTGGGCGGTGTCAGGGTTGGGCGAGGATGTCTGATCTTGCATGGGGAGGTTTCCTTCAGAAGGGATGCATGCCGATGGCGGAAGCGGCGTTTTCAATCGGTACGGCAAAAGCGATGCCGACAAAGCTGCGCTGCTGGTTGGGGTTGAAAATGGCGGTGACGATGCCGACGACCTCTCCGTCCATGGTGACCAGCGGGCCGCCCGAGTTGCCCGGGTTGGCGGCGGCGTCAAACTGGATCAGGTTCTTGATGGCTTGCCCACCATCGGGGGAGCGGAAGGTGCGTTTCAGGCCCGAGATGACCCCGGCCGATGCTGAAGGACCAATGCCAAAAGGGTAGCCCACAGCGAGCACATGGTCACCGGGCGCCAGGTCGCCGGTGGACCGCATGGTGGCTGCAATCATGTCATCGGGAATTTTGTGCGCCTGCAGCACGGCCAGATCGTTTTCTGGCTGCGTCCCCGTGATGTCGGCGGTCGATTCAAGCCCATCGGAAAATACGACCTTGATGGTTTGAGCGCCTTGCACCACATGCAGGTTGGTCAGGATGATTCCCTTGTCCACGATGACGACGCCCGTGCCCACGCCCATTTCCACGTCTTCTGCCCCGTCTTTGCCTTTGCCGTAACCCATGACACGCACCACCGAGGGGCGGATGACCTCATAGGCTTTGGATTCTGCGGATGGGAGCTGAACGGTTTCGAGTGTTTTCAGGACCGCCGCGTTGATGTCGGCCTGCGTCAGCCGGCGCTGAGTGGGTCGCAATGACAGGGACAAGCTGATCAGCAGAAGCACTGCCAGCACCAGAACGGCGAGCCACAGCAGACGCGGGTTGGACGCGGAAAAAAAACGGGGTGCGGGAGGTGCGAGGGCTTGTGCGGCCGGGACCCCATGGTCAGGCGGCTTTGGCGTCTGGTCCTGAGAAGGTCTGCTGGAGCTGCTGTAAAGGGCTGGCCTGCGCATCCGTGTCACCTGTATTAAATGGTTTTCTGGACTTACAAAATGCACGGTATCACGTATGGCGCGTCCCTGCATCTTCTTCGGACATTGGATCCGGAAAATGGTTCAGGCATTATTCAGTCATGCCCTGCTGGATAGATACCCACTGCCACCTGGATGCTGGTGAATTCAGCGCAGACCGTGCTGAGATGCGCCACCGCGCCACGGTGGCGGGTGTGGTGCACTGCGTCATCCCGGCAACCGGGGTGGCCAATTTTGAAGCGGTGCGGTTGCTGGCCCACGGGTTTGGGGACAGCTATGCGCTGGGGATTCACCCGCTGTATGTCAAGCAGGCGCTGGATGCGGACCTGGCAGCGCTGGACGCCGAACTAAGTTTGCGGGCAAGCGACCCGCGCCTGGTAGCAGTGGGCGAGATCGGGCTGGACTATTTTGTGCCCGAGCTGAGCCAGAGCCCTCTGCGAGAGCGACAGGAATTTTTTTACCGGCAGCAATTGCTGTTGGCGCGCAAACATGAGCTCCCCGTGATCCTGCATGTGCGGCGCTCGGCAGACCGCCTGCTCAAGCACTTGCGCGAACTTGCCCCTGAGCATGGCTGGAGCGGGATTGCACATGCCTTTAACGGCAGTGAGCAGCAGGCCATGGAGTTCATCAAGCTCGGGTTCAAACTCGGCTTTGGCGGGGCCGTGACTTTTGAGCCCGCTTTGCAGCTTAGGCGCCTGGCCACGGAACTGCCACTGGACGCGTTGGTGCTGGAGACCGACTCACCCGATATTCCTCCGTACTGGCTGTACACCACGTCAGCCCGGCGCTCAGAAGGTCAGGCGCAGGGTCGCAATGAGCCCGCAGAGTTGGCACGCATCGCAGCCGTGGTTGCAGAGCTGCGCGGCGTGTCTGTGGATGAGCTTGCCTCTGCCGCCGTGGCCAATGCGTTGGCTGCTCTGCCCAAACTCAAGGGTTTGCTGGCGTGCTGACTGGTCTGGCGCCGCTGATTGACAGCCACACCCGGCTATTGATTTTGGGGAGCTTTCCCGGTGTGGCGTCGCTGGCGAGTCAGCAGTATTACGGGCATCCACAAAACAGTTTCTGGAAAATGTTGCATGCCATTTGGCCGGATGGCCCAAGTATGGCGGTCGATAGTAGCTATCAAAATCGTAGCAAATGGTTGTTGTCCAAGCGCGTGGGACTTTGGGATGTGTATGCGGCCTGCGAGCGTGCAGGCAGTCTGGACAGTGCGATCCGAAATGCAAAACTGAACGATTTTTCTTCGTTGAAAATGCGTTGTCCGAAGCTCCAGGCCATTGCCCACAATGGGGGCGAAAGCTTCAGGCATTCGCGCCATACCGTTTCGCTGGGCTTACCGGTTTTTAAATTGCCATCAACCAGCCCGGCCAATGCCTCGATGAGCTTTGAACGCAAGCTGGCGGCTTGGCGTGAGGTGTTCGACGCGCAGGGGCTGGTGTAATAGGTACATGCCCCGCAAAGAATCAGCAGCCCGCAGCGCCGCGCCAGTCCAGCTGCCTGAAGTCAACTTTTCCGACTTCGGTGATATTCGTTACCTTCATCTGGGAAGCCCCTGGGTGCAGGGCTCCATGCTCATGGACAAGCCTTTCGATATCGAGTTGGAGTACGTCCAGCGGATGATGGTGTGGCTGCTTTTTTGCGAAGCTTCCGCAGTGCCCGCTCAGCACGCCATGCAGCTCGGTCTGGGGGCTGCTGCCCTTACCAAGTTTTGCCACAAAAAGCTAAAGATGAAAACCACTGCGGTGGAGCTTAATCCGCAGGTTATCAGTGCCTGCAGGTTGTGGTTCAAGTTGCCGAAAGACGACCTCCGGCTCAAAGTTATTCAGGCCGATGCCGGGCAAGAAATCCTCAAAGCCTCACACCAAGGCACAGTCGATGCGCTGCAGGTAGACCTGTACGACCACGAGGCCGCAGCGCCGGTGCTCGACAGCGAGGACTTTTACGCGCATTGCAGGGACTTGCTGACGGACCAAGGTGTGATGACGGTCAATCTCTTTGGCCGCGATTCAAGCTACACGAAATCGCTGGAAAAAATCACCCGTGCATTTGGTGCGGAAGCGGTGTGGGCTTTCAAGCCCACTCGGGAGGGCAACACCATTGTTGCGGCGCAGCGCGAACCCAGTCGTCCCGATCGCACCGAGCTGGTGCAAAGGGCGGATGTTATCGAATCACGCTGGGGTTTACCCGCAAAGAAATGGCTGCGCCTTTTCAAACCCGTGGCCTGAACCTTTGTGGGCCAGATGGTGGGTTACAGTGCCACCATGCGCGCTGCGATGCCCCCCACCTCCCGCCCTGAACCCACCGCCAAATCCGCTCACGTTGGTCCCCTGGACTGGCGACGTCTGGTGGAGTGGTTAAGCGAAGACGGCGTCATCTCCGCCGCAGAGGCCCAGCGCACGATTGCGCGTTGCGCCCAGGTGCAAAGTGCCCAGCATCCGCTGATTCGCCTCGCTAGCGTCAGCATGACGCGTGTCGCAGACGGCAAGCCGCTGGATATTGAATCCATCACCCAATGGCTGGCTGGCCGTGCCAACCTCGGTTATCTGCGTATTGATCCACTCAAGGTCGACGTGGGCAAAGTGGCAGACACCATGTCGGCGCTGTATGCCGAACGCCACAAAGTGCTGCCGGTGCAAGTAACGCCGTCCGAAGTGGTGGTCGCAACTGCCGAGCCGTTTATCACCGACTGGGTGTCTGAAGTGGAGCGGCAAGCCAAACGCAGTGTGCGTCTGGTGGTGGCCAATCCGACAGAAATTTCCCGTTACACCGCAGAGTTTTTTGCGCTGGCCAAGTCCGTCAAGGCAGCCATGAAAGCCGGCGGAAACGCTGGTGCAGCAAGTTTTGAGCAACTGGTTGAGCTGGGCAAAACCAACAAGCAGCTGGATGCCAATGACCAGGGCGTGGTGCAGGTGGTGGACTGGCTGTGGCAGTACGCCTTTGACCAGCGCGCCAGTGACATTCACCTCGAGCCACGGCGTGAGCAGGGTGTCATCCGCTTCCGCATCGACGGCAAACTGCATCCGGTGTATCAGTTGCCCATGGGTGTGCACAACGCCATGACAGCGCGCATCAAGCTGCTGGGCCGCATGGATGTTGTTGAAAAACGCCGACCGCAGGATGGCCGCATCAAGACCCGCAATCAGCGCGGTGACGAGATTGAAATGCGTCTGTCCACACTGCCCACGGCCTTTGGCGAAAAAATGGTCATGCGTATTTTTGACCCCGACACCACGGTGAAGGATCTGGATGCGCTGGGTTTTTCACAGCACGATGCTGAGCGCTGGGAGCAACTGGTCAAGCGGCCGCACGGGATCATTCTGGTCACCGGACCAACTGGCTCTGGTAAAACCACAACGCTGTATTCCACACTCAAACGGATTGCGACCGAAGAAGTCAACGTCAGCACGATTGAAGACCCGATCGAGATGATCGAGCCATCGTTTAACCAGACGCAGGTGCAGGCCCATCTTGATTTCGATTTTCCTGAGGGACTGCGTGCGTTGATGCGGCAGGACCCGGACATCATCATGGTCGGCGAGATTCGGGATCTGCAGACGGCGGAGATGGCGGTGCAGGCCGCACTCACCGGACATCTGGTGTTCAGCACCCTGCACACCAATGACGCGCCATCTGCTGTGTCGCGCATGATGGAGCTTGGTGTCCCTTCCTATCTGATCAATGCCACGCTGCTCGGTGTGCTGGCCCAGCGACTGGTGCGTACCTTGTGTCAGCAGTGCCGCGAGAAAGACGAGGGCACTCCGCGCGAAACACTCGCCGAGGTGGTCAAACCCTGGCAAATCAACGGCGGATACCGTCCGTACAAGCCTGCCGGTTGTGTCGACTGCCGCATGACGGGTTTCCTGGGCCGCATGGGCTTGTACGAACTGCTGACCGTGACCGAGGCATTCAAGGACAAAGTGACCAGGGAGCCGAGCATCGATGCCCTGCGGCGGCAGGCCGTAGCGGATGGCATGCGTCCGCTGCGATTGGCAGGTGCGCTCAAGGTGGCGGAAGGGGTGACCACCATTGAAGAAATTCTCGCAACCACCCCGCCTCTTTCCTGAAGCTGGATTGCGCGCCTGCGCTGGGCAGGGAGCTGTAACGCGCGCGACTGTAGGTGAAAGCCACATGGCTAACGGCTTGGGTTAACTGCACAATCCAGCGATATTCTTTATAGAGGAGACGAACCGTGCATATCAAGAGTCAAAAAGACTTCTTCTGCGGGCTCATGTTCATGACCGTAGGCGTCGCGTTTGCATGGGGCGCAAGTACCTACAGCCTGGGCACCGGTGCGCGCATGGGGCCAGGTTATTTCCCTTTGATGCTTGGCATCATGTTGGCAATTCTGGGCGCTGCCATCACTTTCTCGGCTTTGGTTGTTGAAACCGAAGGTGGCGAAAAAATCGGCAAATGGGCCTGGAAACCACTGTTTTTCATCATCGCGGCCAACGTCACGTTTGGTGTTCTGCTCGCCGGTGTGCCCGCGCTCAAGATCCCCGCTTTCGGCCTGATCGTCGCGATCTACGCCGTGACCTTTATTGCGAGCATGGCAGAGGCAGGCTGGAAGTTCAAAAATACTTTTATCCTGGCGACGGTGCTGGCCGTTGGCAGTTACTTGGCCTTCGTTGTGGCGCTGAAGCTGCAGTTTCCTGTGTGGCCCGCCTTCATCACAGGCTAAGGAATAAAGATGGATCTCATTACCAATCTCTCGCTGGGTTTCAGCGTCGCTTTCACGCCCATCAACCTGCTGTACGCACTGGCCGGCTGTATTTTGGGGACGCTGATCGGCGTGCTGCCCGGCATTGGCCCAGTGGCAACCATTGCCATGTTGTTGCCAGCTACCTATGCTCTGCCACCTGTTTCAGCGCTTATCATGCTGGCCGGCATTTATTACGGTGCGCAGTACGGTGGTTCAACCACCGCCATTCTGGTCAACCTCCCTGGCGAATCTTCATCGGTGGTGACCTGTATTGACGGCTACCAGATGGCCCGAAAGGGCCGCGCCGGGCCGGCGCTGGCTGCCGCTGGCCTGGGCTCATTCTTTGCAGGTTGTGTCGGCACGCTGATCCTGGCTGCCTTTGCCCCACCGCTCACAGAGCTGGCTTTCAAGTTCGGACCTGCTGAATATTTTTCGCTGATGGTGCTCGGCCTGATCGGCGCCGTCGTGCTGGCCTCTGGCTCGCTGCTCAAGGCTGTGGGCATGATTGTGCTGGGCCTGCTGCTGGGTCTTGTGGGCACGGATGTGAACTCGGGCGTGGCCCGTTTCAGCTTTGACGTTCCAGAGTTGACGGACGGCCTTGGCTTCATCGTGATCGCCATGGGTGTATTCGGGTATGGCGAGATCATCAGCAACCTGTCGCAGCCAGAGCATGAGCGTGAAGTGTTTACCGCCAAGGTCTCCGGCCTGATGCCTACCAAGCAGGACTTCAAGGACATGGCGCCTGCCATGCTGCGCGGCACTGCTCTGGGTTCATCACTGGGTATTCTTCCTGGCGGCGGCGCTTTGCTGGCTGCGTTTGCCGCTTATGCGCTGGAAAAGAAAATGGGCACGAAGCCCGGGGAAATTCCATTCGGCCAAGGCAACATCCGCGGTGTGGCGGGTCCTGAGTCAGCCAACAATGCCGGTGCTCAAACCTCTTTTATCCCCTTGCTGACCTTGGGCATTCCTCCCAACGCCGTGATGGCGCTGATGGTCGGCGCCATGACGATTCACAACATCCAGCCGGGCCCGCAGGTCATGACCAGCAACCCCGAGTTGTTCTGGGGCTTGATCGCCTCCATGTGGATCGGCAACACCATGCTGGTTATTTTGAACCTGCCGTTGATTGGCATGTGGATCAAACTGCTGACCGTGCCTTACCGCTACCTGTTCCCTGCGATTGTGTTGTTCTGCGCGATTGGTGTTTACTCCACCAACAACAACACCTGGGACATCTGGATGGTGGCCATCTTCGGTGTGATTGGTTATCTCTTCATCAAGCTGGGGGCAGAGCCTGCGCCGCTGCTGCTGGGCTTCATCCTGGGCCCCATGATGGAAGAAAACCTGCGCCGAGCGCTGCTCCTATCGCGCGGCGACTGGAGCGTGTTTGTCACGCGTCCCCTGTCGGCTGGTTTGCTGGCCGCAGGCGCGCTGTTGCTGGTTATCGTGTTGTTGCCCGCCGTGAAGAACAAGCGCGAGGAAGCCTTCCACGAAGACGACCCCGTGTAAGCGGCGCTTCGCTTGCCAACGGCGCCTGCGGGCGCCGTTTTTGTTGGTGTACTCGGAATTGCGCACCCGCGGGCACGTCGCATGGGGAAATCAATCACAATTCCTGAATGCCTACCAAACCAAGCTCATTCGACTACAGCAACCCCTACACATCCACCCGTTTGCCGCTGTTTGCGCGTAATGTGGTGTCCACCTCTCATCCGCTTGCGTCACAGGCAGGTCTGCGCATGTTGCTCAAGGGTGGCAACGCGGTTGATGCCGCCATCGCAGCTGCCGCGATGATGACCATTGTGGAGCCCGTCAGCAACGGTCTGGGCAGCGACGCCTTTGCATTAATTTGGGATGGCAAGGAGTTGCACGGCTTGAACGCCTCCGGACGGGCGCCGCAAGCCTGGACGCCCGAATATTTCAAGAAAAAATATGGTGCGGCCGAAACGGCTCCTCCCAAGCGGGGCATGGATTCCGTGAGTGTGCCCGGAGCAATTGCGGGTTGGGTCGCCATGAGCGAGCGTTTTGGAAAGTTGCCTTTTGCTGACCTGATGGAGCCTGCTATCGAAATTGCCGAGCGGGGTTATCTGGTGCCCACCGTTGTGCAACAAAAATGGGCGGCAGCCACTGGGGAGCTGAAATCCTTGCCCGGGTTCGCCAATGCTTTTTTGCCCTGGGGGCGTGCACCCAATGTTGGGGAGTTGTTCCAGTTCAAGGCGGCGGGCAAGGCGCTGCGCGCCATAGCCAACAGCAAAGGCTCCGCCTACTACGGCGGCGAGATTGCAGAGGCGGTTGAAAAGTTTTCAAGGCAGCACGGGGGCAGTCTCACGAGCAAGGATTTTGAAAGCTATCAACCTGAGTGGGTCAAGCCGATCGGCAAGGACTACCGCGGTTACACCTTGCATGAAATTCCACCCAATGGCCAGGGCATTGCGGCACTGATTGCGCTGGGCATTCTGGATAAGTTTGACATGGCAGCGTTGCCCGTGGATGGCGTCGATTCCCAACACCTGCAAATCGAGGCCATGAAGCTGGCCTTTGCCGACGTTTACAAATACGTCGCCGAGCCATCGTGCATGGAGGTGACGGTCGATCAAATGCTGGATGACGCTTACCTCAGTGCCCGTGCCAAACTCATCGACATGAAAAAAGCGCAGGACTTTGGCGCCGGAAACCCGGTCAAGGGTGGGACCATCTATCTGACCGCGGCCGACGAAGACGGCATGATGGTCAGCTTCATTCAGAGCAATTACATGGGTTTTGGCTCAGGCTGCGTGGAGCCGGAGTTCGGCATCAGCCTGCAGAACCGTGGCCATGCTTTCAGCCTACAGGCGGGCGCTAACCAGGTTGCGCCCGGAAAGCGACCGTTTCACACCATCATCCCGGCCTTTTTGACCAAAGACAATCAGGCAGTGATGAGTTTTGGCGTGATGGGCGCGAACATGCAGCCTCAGGGGCACATGCAGACGCTGGTGCGCATGCTGGACTACGGACAGAACCCGCAAGCTGCCTGTGACGCACCGCGCTGGCGCTACAACGCGGGCATGGAGATCAATGTGGAAGCGGCGATGAACCCGGCAGCGGTGCAGGGGCTTGCCGCACGCGGTCATCGGATGGAAGTTATCAATGACTCTTACCAGGACTTTGGGGCAGGGCAGTTCATCTGGCGCGCTGGGGATCCGAAGGTGGAAGGTTACGTGGCGGCCAGCGACCCGCGACGCGACGGGCAGGCCGCCGGCTTCTAAAGCATTTTGACCAACCATCCTCAACAAAATCATCCATCTGCCCAGGATCCACGGGCGAGTATTGCTAGCAAAAGCATAGCGAGTGGTCTTTTGCTTGCTGTGTTGGGTTCCATTGCTTTCAGCGGCAAGGCCATCATCGTCAAGCTGGCCTATCGCTACGGCGTCGATGCCGTGACGCTGATCATGTACCGCATGTTGTTTGCGCTGCCGATATTTGCGGTGATGGCCTGGTGGACGAGCCGCGGCAAGGCCGCGCTTTCCCGGAAAGACTGGCTGGGTGTTTTGTGGCTTGGCGTGACCGGCTACTACCTGGCTAGTTTTCTAGACTTTGCAGGGCTGGCCTACATCACCGCATCACTTGAACGGCTGATCCTTTATCTCAACCCGACGCTGGTGTTGCTGCTGGGCCTGGTGCTTTACCAGCGCCGCATCACCGCGCTGCAAATCATCGGTATGGCCATCAGTTATGCCGGTGTGGTGCTGGTATTTGCCCACGAAATCACCTTGCTTGGCAGCAATGCCGCGTGGGGTGCATTACTGGTGTTTTTAAGCGCCGTCAGTTACGCCCTGTACCTTGTCTATAGCGGCGAAATGGTGAAGCGCTTGAGTTCGCTGCGCTTGGTGGGTCTTGCCAGTACGGTGGCATGCCTGTGTTGCATCGTGCAATTTTTGGTGCTCCGGCCATTGGCCGCTGCCGACGTGGCGCCACAGGTGTTGTGGTTGTCTCTTCTCAATGCGACGCTGTGTACCGTAGCGCCTGTGCTGATGGTGATGATGGCGATCGAGCGGATTGGATCGAGCTTGACGGCGCAGACCGGGATGATTGGGCCGATCTCTACCATTCTGATGGGCGTGCTCATTTTGGGTGAGCCGTTTACGGTTTGGGTTGCTGCGGGTTCCGTGCTGGTGATATCAGGGATTTTTGTATTCACCCGTGCTGGCAAGTGATCTTGGCGGGTTATTGCGTCACGCTGTGGCTGATGTTTGCTTGGGACAGTAGGACTGACTCCCCACTCCCAACCCCCCGCCCTTCCCTCGCCCCGCTGGGCGATGGAAGGGAGCCCCATTTAGCCGCGTGTGCTGCCCTCGCGTGCATGAATCAAAGTACCGTGCGAGCCCTTGCGCGCCAAGCGCGCAAGGGCTTGTCATTCCGGCGAAGGCCGGAATCCATCCCCGCATCCGTATTGATCCCGACTCCGGCCCCGTCCCCCCACCCCTTCTGTATGCGCCGAGGAGCGCAGGTCAAAGCGGATCAGGGCAGGCACTTGTTTGAGCCGAAGGCGAGTTTGTGCCTGACCCCGCTTTTACCGAGCACCGCAGGTTGCCCCCGTAGCGTCAGCGAAGGGGGACGCAGGCAGCAGGGTCGCCTTTCTTTTGCTTCCTTTTCTTTGGCGACGCAAAGAAAAAGGGAGTCGCCCGCCGGGGCGAGACCCGGCTTGCATGCGAACCACAACCGGCTGAGATCGAGACGTTTTCAGGAAGCTTTGCCCGGGAGCCGACAACTCCAAGCCTCACTTCTTAACCGGCACCCGCCTCCCCGAAGCAGCAGCGCCCGCTGGCGCCTCAGCACTGCGGCTGGACGCAAGCCGCTCCATGCGCTGAGCCACAGTCATCGATGGCTGGCCCGTGAGGTTATCAAGCCGGTTGCCCATCGCTTTCTCAAGCAGGTCCAGCCGCTGCTGCGCGGGCGGATGTGTGCTCAGCGACAGCGTGAAGAGGGTATCGTCCGGCGTGACGGTGCGCAGCTGCTGCAGCACCGCGACCAATCCATAGGGATCAAAGCCGGCCCGGGCTGCCAGGGCCACACCCGTTCGGTCGGCTTCAAACTCGTCGTTCTGGTCCAGGCCGCGCGAATACAGCTCGCGCCCCACGCTTAAAAACTGGGCCGAGACTGCGCTGGCCAACTGACCTTTGACCTGCGACGCAACCACCTGGCTCAGCAAGCCGGTGCGTGCTGATTTGGCAATGGCCTGCAGGTGGTGCTTGGCTGTCACGTGGGTGATTTCGTGCGCCAAAATGCCTGCAAGTTCGGCCTCATCTGCCACTCGATCAATCAGGCCCTTGGTCACAAACACATAACCGCCGGGCGCGGCAAAGGCATTGAATCCTGGATCGTCCAGAACGACAAATGTCCACGGTAATTGCGGGCGCGAGGATTGCAGGCTGATCCATCGTCCCAGTTGATTGACGTAACGCTGCAAGGCCATGTCGGGATGGAGAGGTTTGCTTCCCAGCAACACTGCGGCGAGCTGGCGGCCAATCTCGATTTCCTTGGGCTCATCAATCTGCTCCAGCGACTGCGACAGCAAACCAATCAGGTCGCCAGCACGCGCGGCCTGATTGCCACTGTTTGGCGCCAACGTGGCGCCCATCAGGTTGCCCAACATTCCCCCGGGGGAGGCGGGTGTTGCCGGCGCTTCAGCGGGCGGCTGGCGCAGAAGGTTGCCCAGGAAGTTCAGCGCTTTTCCGGCATCCTGGCTGTACGCCGGTGCGCAACCCAGTGCAGCCGCTAATGAAAGGGATACAAGCCAGGCGAGGTGAGAGGGAGAAAATGATTGCATGGCTTGACTCCTAACGGTCCTGGCTTGAGGGTGAGGAAGGCGTGGCGTTTCGCACCGGGGCTGGTTCCGGCAATGGGTCCACCGTACGCGCCGCAAGTGAGGCGTTGCCGGCAAATTGCCGCGCCTGATCGGCATTCATGCGCATGCCGTCGGCCTGGTCGACCGCCGCAATGCTGGGCTGTGAGCGGTTCAAATCTTCCGCGCCAAGGCCTCGTATGCCGACGGTGGAAGTTGCCGTTGTTGATCCACCTTGCGCACTGCCCTTGTTGAAGAAGCTGGTGAGGCCGCGCAGTGCGCTGGCACCCGCGCCAGCTGGCGCCGCGCCGCTGGACGAGCCTATGTCAAACATGTGAACCCAGCCGGTGGCACCTTGCTCGGTTTTCACCTGCACCCAGGCGCCTTGGCGCGCGCCAGAACGTGTCAGGGGCGTGCGCTCAGCCAGGGCAACCAGGCTGCGCGAATTTTCTCCGGGGGCTTCGCGAAGCTCGGAGGGGCGCTTTAAAAGCACAGGCTCGCTTTGGGCGTGAGCCATGCTGCTTGCCAGTGTCAGGGCACAAATGCCCAGCCAGTGAACGCGTTTGATTTTGCTCAGTATCATGGCCTACCCCTCACTGTATAAAGCGGAATTATTATGGATTTAGGTATTGCAGGCAAATGGGCTCTGGTGTGTGGCGCCAGCAAGGGCCTGGGACTGGGATGTGCCCAAGCGCTGGTGCGCGAAGGTGTGCACGTGCTCATCGTGGCGCGCGGCGCTGAGGTACTGGAGGGGGCTGCTGCGCAATTGATAGCAGACACTGACCGTCCTGCCGGGACAACTGTGCAATTTGTTGCTGCAGATATCACAATAGAAGAAGGTCGGGCTGCGGTTTTTTCAGTACGCAAGGACTTCGACATTGTGGTTACCAATGCGGGTGGCCCGCCTCCGGGGGACTTCCGCGACTGGGACCGCGATGTCTGGCTCAAGGCAGTGGATGCCAACATGCTGACACCGATAGAACTGATCAAGGCGACGGTCGACGGTATGGCCGCACGCGGTTTTGGCCGCATCGTCAACATCACCTCCAGCTCGGTCAAGGCACCCATTGATATTCTGGGCCTGTCCAACGGCGCGCGCAGTGGTCTCACGGGGTTTGTTGCAGGTGTGGCGCGCACCAAGCTCGCTGCGCAGGGGGTGACCATCAACAACTTGCTGCCTGGCGCCTTTGATACGGACCGCCTGCGCGGCACCATGCAGGGTGCTGCCGTCAAAACGGGACAGCCGCTGGACGCCGTCATGGATGCCCGCCGAAAAAACATTCCGGCGCAGCGATTTGGAACGCCCCAGGAGTTTGGTGCCATCTGCGCGTTTTTGTGCAGCACACACGCGGCATACATGACCGGGCAAAACGTGCTGGCCGACGGCGGGGCGTTTCCCGGCACTTTTTAGGACAGGCGAAATACCAGGTTCCGCGAGCGACACGCTCAATCTCTCATTGAGCAGGTTTAACGCGTTTGCGCAACCCGGCGTGCAAAAATGAGCACATGAAACCACCCGCACGACTGCAATCACTGATAGAAGAAGGCCTGATCGACACTGTTGTTCGTCAGCTGATGAGCGGCAAGGAAGCCATGGTGTATGTGGTGCGCTGTGGCGAAGAAACGCGCTGCGCCAAAGTCTATAAAGAAGCCACGCACCGCAGTTTTCGTCAGGCTGTTGATTACACCGAGAACCGCAAGGTCAAGAACTCCCGGCAGGCGCGTGCCATGGCCAAGGGCACCAAATTTGGCCGGCAGGCGCAAGAGGCTGCCTGGCAAAGCGCGGAGGTTGATGCGCTTTACCGACTGGCCGCTGCGGGCGTGCGGGTGCCCAAGCCGCACAACTTTCATGACGGCGTGTTGCTGATGGAGCTGGTGACCGACGAGCATGGGGATGCGGCGCCGCGGCTTAACGATGTGGTGCTGTCGCCAGAAGACGCGCGCCGCCACCACGCGATGCTGCTCACGCAGGTGGTCCGCATGTTGTGTGCTGGCGTGGTGCATGGCGATTTGTCGGAGTTCAACATTCTGCTGGCTGAAGACGGGCCAGTGATCATTGATTTGCCCCAGGCTGTGGATGCCGCCGGCAACAACCACGCCGCCCGCATGTTGCTGCGCGATGTTGAGAACTTGCGCAACTTCTTTGGCCGCTTTGCGCCCGATTTGCTGCCCACCCACTACGGTCTTGAGATGTGGGACCTGTATCAGCGCGGTGTGCTGGATCCGGAAACAGTACTGACCGGCCGCTTTGAACGCAAGGCGGGCGCAGTGGACATGAGTGCCGTGATGCGGGAGATTGAAGATGCGCGGGCAGAAGAAGCGGCGCGGCAGGTGCGAATGGCGGGATAGGGTGAACAGGCCCTGACTAGCGCCGCGAGGAAACCACAATCCCGCCCACAATCAACGCGAACGCGACGCCGTGATACACATGCGGCAACTCACCCAGAAATGCTGCAGACAGCAGGGCAGCAAACAGCGGCGTGAGGTTGGCAAAAAAGCCCGCAATGGCAGGCCCGGCGCGCTGCACCCCCAGTCCCCAGCAACGGTAGGCCAGAATCGCCGGACCGATAGCAACATACAGAAGGGCCGCAGCCAGCGGCCATCCCCAGGTGATTTGCGCATCGGCTTTAAGCGCCCACTCGCCAGCGGCAAACATGCCGGACCAGCCCAATCCAAAGATGATCTGAGCCATTAAAAATGCAGCCCAGTCCTGGCGTATTTCGGATGGTTCTTTGGGTTGCGACAGCAGCCAGCTGTAAAACGCCCACGCCAGTGTGGCCAGCAGCACGTACAGGTCACCCACCACCAGCTCAACTTGTGCCAGCATGGCCCACTGCCCGCGCGACAACACGATCAGCACACCTGCTATCGACAGAACTGCCCCCGCTATTTGCCGACCGGTCACACGCTGGCCAAAACACAGCCAGCCTATGCCCAGCATAAAAACCGGGGTGCTGGACGCCACCAGGGTGACGTTGAGCGGGGTGGATGTCTGCAGAGCCAGATATTGCAAGGCGTTGTAAGCGCCCACACCCAACAGGCCCAGCAGCAAAAAGCGCTTCCAGTGCGGCCAAAGCGGGCTGCCCCGGCGCAGAACCCAGCCTGCCAGGGGAAGGAGAATCAGAAATGCCAAGGCCCAGCGCAGAAAATTGAGGGTGATGGGCGGCACCAGCGTATTGACCAGCCGCCCAACGACGGCATTGCCCGCCCACAACAGTGGTGGCACCAGCAAGAGCAGGGCGGTGCGAAGGTTCAGGCCGGACGACATGCACCTGACTGTAACCAGCCTTCGCCAGCGAGGCTGAAGGCAGGCTGAACACCGTCGCAGGCCCTGGGGGACCAGCATGTGAGTCAAGCACGACAAAATAATTCGTGGCAGGATGCAGGCCCGACCATCCCCAATCGCACCTGAAGGAAACACATGAGCACCATCACCTCCAAAGCCGTCCAGATCACCCAGAACGGCGGGCCCGAAGAGCTCAAGCTGGTGACCGTGAGTGTTGGAGACCCGGGCCCCGGTGAAATCCGCATCCGGCACAAGGCCATCGGGCTGAACTACATCGATGTGTATCAGCGCAGCGGCCTGTACAAGCTGCCATTGCCCTTGCAGCTGGGCATGGAGGCCGCGGGCGTGATCGAAGCGGTGGGCGAGGGCGTCACCCATCTCAAGGCCGGGGACCGCGCAGCGTACGCCAGCCAGCCACCGGGCAGCTACTGTGAAGTGCGGGTCATGCCTGCCAAGTGCGTTTGCAAGTTGCCCGACGCAATATCGTTTGAAACCGGCGCGGCCATGATGCTCAAGGGCCTGACCACGCAGTACCTCTTGAGCCGCACCCAGCCGCAGGGCGGGCTTCAGCCCGGCGATTTTGTGCTGTTCCATGCGGCAGCCGGTGGAGTCGGCCTGATCGCCTGTCAGTGGGCCAAGGCCATGGGTTTGCAGTTGATCGGCACGGCCGGTTCGGATGAAAAATGTGCACTGGCGCTGGCCAACGGTGCGGCTTTTGCCATCAATTACGCGAAAGAAGATTTTGTGGCCCGCGTGAAAGAGATCACCGGCGGTAAAGGACTGAAGGTTGTCTACGACTCCGTAGGCAAAGACACTTTCCTCAAGTCGCTGGACTGTCTGCAGCCGTTTGGACTGCTCGCCAACTTCGGCAATGCCTCGGGCAAGGTAGAGCCGCTGGACATAGGACTGCTGGCTGCCAAGGGCTCGCTGTACGTGTCGCGCCCCACACTCTTCACCCACATCGCCACCCGCGAGACCACGCAGGAAATGGCTGACGAACTGTTTGGTATGGTCAGCAGTGGCAAGGTCAACATCCGTATCGACCAGCGCTTTCCGCTGGAAGAAGTGCAAGAGGCCCATCGCTCGCTGGAAGCGCGCCAGACGACGGGCTGCACCATCTTCACCTTATGAGTGGTGGCGTGTTGAACGGGTTGGACCGACAGTGGCTGGCCGATTTGCGCGCCAGCAGTCAATTGGCGCCCAGCCGAGCACGCATGCCCTTGTTGGCCGGCGGCGTGGTCATTGGCTCTGTTGAGCCTGCAGTTGCAAGCGAAATCGCGTGTTTGCCCTTTAACCACGGTCATTCTTTGCTATCAATGCAGGAGTGCCAAGGCGCTTCTGCCGTGAGCCTTGCGGGGGAGCCCACCGCGGGTTTGCACGCCGTGGCGCTTGCGCTGCGCGAGGTGGGCTTGGCCCACGCCTGGCGCAATGAGCAACTGGCCGTGACAGGCCCGCAAGGGGAGCAGGTGGGCACGGTGGAGCGCGCTGTGGTGAGGGTGCTGGGTATTGCCACCCGGGCAGTTCACCTGATCGGTCGCGCACCGGACGGCCGGCACTGGGTGCAGCAACGGTCCTTGACCAAGCCCAACGACCCGGGCCTGTTGGACACGCTGATGGGCGGCATGATAGGCGCCGCCGACACACTGGCCGGTGCGCTGGAGCGCGAGACCTGGGAAGAGGCTGGGTTGCGGTTACACCAACTGAAAGACATTGCCCACGGTGGCCATGTTGATATCCGGTGTCCCAGTGACGACGCAGGCGGGCACGGTTACGTCGTGGAGCGTATCGATTGGTATCACTGCTCGGTTCCCGACGGATTGGAGCCTGCTAATCAGGACGGCGAGGTGGAGCGCTTTGTTCTTATGGACACCAGCGAGATGCTGGAAAGAATGCATGAAGGCCAGTTCACCCGTGAGGCGGCGTTGCTTCAAGCTGATTGGATGACTGCACCTTCCGATTCGTCATCCCGGACTTGATCCGGGATCCATGGGGCTCACGGACGGGTTGGGTACTTATTTAGAGACAGCGTCCCCAATCTCCGGCCAGCGGTGGTGCAGATACAGCCACGCCACCAAGCCCACGCCCATCATCGCCAGCGAAGACGCCGCCAATGCCACGGTAGAGTGCATGACCAGTGGCGCAATCACGCCGGCCACGATGCCGTTGGCTGCGGAGCCAACAAACGCCTGCAAAGACGACGCCATCCCGCGCCGCTCGGGGTACAGGTCCAGTACCAGCAGCGTGACCACCGGGACCATCATGGCCCAGCCAAAGGCAAACACGGCAATGGGAATCAATGCCCACAAGACATGGGCCTTGAAGAACACATTGGCCAGCAGGTTGATGATGGCAATGACGAGCATGATCACAAAACCATGGCGGATTTGCTCTTTCGGCGGAATCTTGCCGGCCATGCGCCCGCTCACCCAGGCGCCCGACATGATGCCGCTGATCGTCAACACAAAGAACCAGAAAAATTCTGTAGGCGTGAGGCCAAGGTGAGTCCCCAAAAACTCAGGCGCTGAAAGCACATACAAAAACATGCCGTTGAAGGGTACGCCACTGGCCAGCGCCAGCAGCAAGAAGCGCGCGCTCGAGCCCAGTTGCCAGTAACCCCGCATCAGATTTTTGGGATGAAAAGACTGGCGCTCACTGACATGTAGCGTCTCAGGTAGCAGCCTGTAGTTGGCGCTCCAGAGCAGTACGCCAATGCCGGTTAAAAACCAGAAGATGGCGTGCCAATCGGTATAAACAAACAGCCAGCCGCCAATGATGGGCGCAATGGCCGGCGCGACGCCAAAGTAAATCGTCACCTGGCTCATCATCTTCTGCGCCTGCGCCGGGGGAAACATGTCACGTATCACCGCGCGTGAGACCACAATGCCGGCGCCAGTAGACAGGCCTTGCAGTGCCCTGAAAAACACCAGCTGTTCAATGCTTTGCGAGAGCGCACACCCAGCCGACGCAACGGTGAACATCGCAATGCCCCACAGCACCACCGGACGGCGGCCAAAGCTGTCGGCCAGCGCGCCGTGAAACAGGTTCATGAAGGCAAACCCGAACAGGTAGGCCGACAATGTTTGCTGCATCTCGACCGGCGTTGCGCCCAGTGAGCGTGCAATGCCCGAGAACGCGGGGAGATAGGTGTCTATGGAAAAAGGCCCCAGCATGCCGAGCAGAGCCAGCAAGACGGCCAATGCCCAGCGCGGTGCGCGCCACAGTTGATCGGCGTTGGGGTTCATGGCGCGGGCTGTTCGCCCAGCGGTCCGTCCACGGCGGCCACCTGACGCAGGCGGTTGGGAGCCAATGCGCCTGCGGAATCAAGAATCGGGTAGGCGATGGAGCAGATGTGCGAGTTGATGCGTTTCAGGTCGCTGATCAGGTCAATGTGCAACGAGCTGGTTTCGATACTTTGCGTGGTGTTGTCCGTGAGGCGGCCCAGATGCGTGGTGGCATACGCGCGCTCCAGGTCGCGAAAGCGCGCTTTTTCTTCCAGCAACTTTTGTGCATCACACACGCTGCCGTTTAAAAACACGCTCATGCTCAGGCGCAGGTTGTCGACCAGGTGTTTGTGCAGCTCGCAGATTTCGGCCATGCCCGCTTCCGAGAAGCTGCGCCCGGGTTTGATTTTCTTGTCTTCGATGTCGATCAGCACGCGCTCAATGATGTCGCCGATCTGCTCCATGTTGATGGTGAAGCTGATGATGTCTGTCCAGCGCCGGCTTTCTTCTTCGCCCAGAGCCTCGCGCGAGATTTTGGTCAGGTAGTACTTGATGGCCGAATACAGCTCGTCCACCGTGTCGTCCATTTTGCGCAGGTCTTCAGCAAGCTGCAAATTGTTGTGGCGGATGACGGTCAACATGCCATTAAGCATGTTTTCGACAATGTCGGCCTGGTGCAAAGCCTCGCGGGCTGCGCAAGAGATGGCCAGTGAGGGCGTGGTCAGGGCTGAGGGGTCCAGATGGTGCGGCCGTCCGTTGCTGATGTTGCTCCGGACGGGCTTGGGTAGGAGTTTTTCAACCCAGTGCGCCACCAATTGTGTCCAGCCTATAAATAAAAGGCCCACAGCCAGGTTAAAGATCAGGTGAAACAACACCACGGCCGTTGCTGCGCCGCCCAGGTAGGGTGATGCGTGGCGCAGCCACAAGCCCAAAAACGGCGCCGCGATGGCCACCCCCAGCAACTTGAAGGCCAGGTTGCCCAGCGGCACGTGCCGCACTTCAACGGCTGATCGGGCCGTGGTCATCACGGCCAGCAAACCGCTGCCCAGGTTGGCGCCCAGCACCAGGCCCAAAGCCACATCCAGCGGCACCACATTGGACGCAGCCAGCGTGGCAGTCAGCAGCACAATGGCCAGGCTGGAATACGACACCACGGCAAGAGCAGCGCCGACGGTGATTTCAAGCAACAGGTCGCTGCTGAGTGTGGCCAGCAACGCCTTGACCGCGGCGTTGGAGGTCAGCACCTGCGTCGACTCGGTCACCAGGTTCAAGGCCAGCAACATCAGGCCCAGCCCTATCAGGATGCGGCCAAAACGGCCCACGTTGGTGGTCTGGCTGGAAACAAACAGAACCACACCCGTGAAAATGAACAGCGGGGACAGCCAGGAAAGATCAAGCGAAAAGAGCACCGCCATCAGGCTGGTGCCAATGTCGGCGCCCAGCATCACGGCAAGCGCCAGCGGCAAGGTGATGAGGCCCTGGCCTACAAAGGAGGAGACGATCAGTGCAGTGGCCGTGCTGGACTGCACCAGTGCCGTCACGCCAATACCGGAAAGTGCGGCAGTGAACCGGTTGCTGATACTGCGCGAAAGGATGTGACGCAGGTTGGCGCCAAACACGCGCAGGATGCCTGTGCGAACGAGATGGGTTCCCCAGACCAGCAGCGCGATGGCCGCCAAAAGATTCAACAAATGCTTCATAACTCAAGATCACTATAGCGCGCCTGCGCGCTTGCTCGAAGAGGGAAATTACTGCCGCAAGCCAAGGGGGAGAGGGCGATTTCAAACCAGTAGAAACCCCGACGCTTTGGGGCCTGCGGCCCCAAAGCTGCCTGAGCAGCTTTGAACAAATCGACTGAGGCGGAGCGCTTCGCAAGCCGCGGTCTGCAAGGTCTCCGGAGCTACGCGTATTGAGCGGGCGTCGGGGTCAACAACTTTCCTCTCGGGCTTTCCCAGGGGAAAAATCAGTCCTCCCAAGGGCAACGCATTACCCGAAATTAAAAGCGAGAGGGCTCTTATTTCGTTTTCCGCACCCGAAGCAGCTCGTCAAGAATCAGGCAAACCGCGCCCACGGTGATGGCGCTGTCGGCAATGTTGAAAGCCGGGAAGTGCCAATTGCCGTAGTGAAAGTCCAGAAAGTCGACGACATAGCCGTGCAACACGCGGTCAATCACGTTGCCTACAGCACCGCCCAGAATACACGCCAGTGCAAAAGAGAACAGTTTTTGACCAGGGTGCGAGCGCAGCATCCAGACAATAAAAATGGCTGCAGCGATACCGATGGCCGTGAAAAACCATCGCTGCCAGCCGGAGGCGGATGCCAGAAACGAAAAGGCAGCGCCGCTGTTGTGCACCCGCACCACGTTGAAAAAACTCGTCACGTAGGTAGCGTCTCCGAGCTTGTAATAGCCCAGGATCAGCACCTTGGTGAACTGGTCGGCAATCAGCAGGATCAGTGCCAGGCCGAGCCAGGGGAGCATGCTCGATGTTTTGGAGAAAGTGGATTTGGCCATAAGGGAGTTTTAAGCAAATTTGCGGTTTTCACCCGCACCAAACAAATTGCTGGTGCAGCGGCCGCAGATGGTTGGGTGCGCAGCGTCGTGCCCCACATCGTCCCGGTAGTGCCAGCAACGTTCACATTTGGCGGCAGAACTGGCCTCTGTCCTTACAGAAAGGGCGTCAGCAGCTACTAAATCAATAGCAGAGGTGATGAAGACAAACTTCAGGTCATCGCCCAGGCTGGTCAGCAACGCATGGTCGGCGGCGGCAACCGTCAGGGTCACCCTGGCCTGCAGCGACGAGCCGACCTTGCCGTCGGCGCGCAGGGTTTCAATATCCTTATTGGCCGTGTCGCGGAGTTCACGGACGCGCGTCCACTTGGCCAGCAGCACGGCATCAGGCTCACCAAGGTCTGCATAGGTTTCCATGAAGATGGACTCGGAGCTGCCAAACACCGTCCACGCCTCTTCAGCGGTAAAGCTCAGGAAGGGCGCCATCCAGCGCAACATGGCGTGAGTGATCTGATGCAGGGCTGTCTGCGCGCTGCGCCGCGCCAGTGAGCGGGGCGCGGTGGTGTAGAGCCTGTCTTTCAGGATGTCGAGGTAAAACGAGCCCAGGTCTTCGCTGCAATAGATCTGCAACTTGGAGACCACCGGGTGAAACTCATACACCTCGTAGTGCGCCAGGATGTCAGCCTGCAACTGTGCCGCGCGACTCAACGCATAGCGGTCTATCTCCAGCATCTGGTCCAGCGGCACCGCATCCTTGACGGCGTCAAAGTCGCTGACATTGGCCAGCAAAAAGCGCAGCGTGTTGCGGATGCGGCGGTAGGCGTCCACCACGCGGGCCAGAATTTTGTCGTCAATGCCCAGGTCGCCCGAGTAGTCGATTGACGCGCACCACAGGCGAATGATCTCGGCGCCAAGCTTGCTGGACACTTCTTGCGGCACCACGGTGTTGCCTTCACTCTTGCTCATCTTCCGGCCTTTGCCGTCCACGGTGAAGCCGTGGGTCAGCAGGCCCTTGTAGGGCGCATGGTCGTACATGGCGCAGGCTGTGAGCAGAGACGAGTGAAACCAGCCGCGGTGCTGGTCATGTCCTTCCAGGTACAGGTCTGCCGGCCAGGTGGACTGGGCCGCGTGGCTGTGCCTGAGCACGTGGTCGTGCGTGGTGCCCGAGTCAAACCACACGTCCAGGATGTCGGTGCTCTTGATGTAGTCGGGTGCATCGTTACCAATGATGGATTCGGCGCTCGCCTTGCTCCACGCTTCGATACCACCGGCCTCAACCATGCTGGCTGCCTGGTCCATGATCTCCATGGTGCGCGGGTGCAGCTCGCCGGTGGCGGTGTGAATGAAAAACGGCAGGGGCACGCCCCAGTTGCGCTGGCGGCTGATGCACCAGTCGGGCCGGCCTGCGATCATGTCGCGCAGACGGGTCTTGCCGTTTTCTGGGTAGAAGCTGGTTTCTTCAATGGCGGCGAGAGCCAGCTTGCGCAGGGTTTGCGGCGCCTTGTCTTTGGTAAAAACGCCAACGCCCTCGTCCATGCGCACAAACCACTGGGCTGCGGCGCGGTAGATCACGGGTGTCTTGTGACGCCAGCAGTGCGGGTAGCTGTGCGTGATGTTTTCCGTGCCAAAAAGGCTGCCAGCATCGCGCAGGGCTTCAATCACCAGCGGCGCAGCTTTCCAGATGTTCAACCCGCCGAAGAGCGGCAGCTCATCCACATAGCGGCCACTGCCCTGCACCGGGTTGAGGATGTCGTCCGTGGCAATGCCGTTGGCAACGCAGGAGTTAAAATCTTCCACGCCATACGCTGGGGAAGAGTGCACGATACCCGTGCCGTCGTCAGCAGTCGCGTAGTCGGCCAGAAACACGGGGCTCAGGCGCTGGTAGCCGGCATGCACGTCGTACAGCGGGTGCATGAATTTAAGCAGCGCCAGATTTTTGCCCGGCGCGGTAGCCAGCACCGTGCCGCTGAGTTGGTAGCGCTCCAGGCATTTCTCGACAAGCACCGATGCCAGCAGCAAGATGCCGCGCTCGGTGTCGACCAGCGCGTACTCCAGCTCTGGGTTCAGGTTCAGCGCCTGGTTGGCCGGGATGGTCCATGCGGTGGTGGTCCAGATGACGGCGTAGGCGTCTTTGGCCAGACTGGGCACGCCAAAGGCAGCGGCCAGTTTATCCGGCTCAGCGCATTTAAAGCCCACGTCCAGCGTTTGTGATTTCTTGTCGGCGTATTCGATCTCGAACTCGGCCAGCGAAGAGCCGCAGTCAAAACACCAGTACACCGGCTTGAGGCCACGGTAGACAAAACCGCGCTCCATGATGCGTTTGAGCGCGCGGATTTCATTGGCTTCGTTGCCGAAGTCCATGGTCCGGTAGGGATTGTCCCATTCACCGAGAACGCCCAGGCGTTTGAAGTCGGCCATCTGCCCGGCGATTTGTTCGGTGGCGAAGGCTCGGCTTTTCGCCTGCACTTCATCACGGGGGAGATTTCTCCCGTGTAATTTCTCAATCGCGTTTTCGATGGGCAGGCCATGGCAGTCCCAACCCGGAACGTAGATCGCGTCCAGGCCCTTGAGCTGGCGCGCCTTGACGATCATGTCCTTGAGCACCTTGTTGACGGCGTGCCCGATGTGGATTTGCCCGTTGGCATAAGGCGGGCCGTCGTGCAGCACAAACTTTGGCTTGCCGGCGCGCACGTCGCGCAGCTTTTTGTAGATACCTTTGTCGTCCCACTCTTTGGCCCAACCCGCTTCGCGCTTGGGCAAGTCGCCGCGCATGGGGAAGGGTGTGTCGGGCAGGTTCAGGGTGCTGCGGTAATCGGTTTTGTTGTCAGACATGGAAAAACTTTTGTTGAGGCGGCTAACAGGAAGGGCCGCGGACATGCGGTTCGGAAAGAAGGCCGTGCCCGGGAAAACGGGCGGGGCCAGAGACGACGAGATCGTCTAAATTCGGTCGCGTGTTGTCTGGCGGCTGGTTTCCGTGTGCAGGGACGCTGAAAAAGACCTGGCAAAAAACGCCCGCGCGTCGTCGCAGTCTTTGGCAATGCCTGTTGTGAGGGCATCCAGACTGTCGTATTTCAGTTCATCATGCAGTTTGTGCAGCAGTTCCACCCGGATGATTTTACCGTATGCCCCCTCGGGGCCCAGGCTGGCTGGCCAGTCCAGGCAGTGGGTTTCCAGCAGTACGCGCCCGCCATTCACATCATCCGTATCCAAAGAGGGCCGGATGCCGAGGTTGGCAACACCCACCAGGGGCTTTCCGCCCAGGCCATGCACATGCACCGCAAAAATGCCGCTGGCGGCCGGCTTCCAGTGTGCAAACCGCAAATTAAGGGTGCGAAAACCCAGGTCACGCCCCAGCTTGCGGCCATGCACCACGTGGCCCGAGATGCTGTAGGGCCGGCCCAGCAGCATGGCCACGCGCGTCATGTCGCCGCGGCCCAGCGCTTCACGCACGGCCGAGCTGGACACCCGCGTGTTGCTCACTTCATAGCTGTTCATGCGGGCCACATCAAAGCCGAGCCGGTCGCCAGCGGCGTCCAGCATGGCGTAGTCGCCGGTGCGTTTGGCGCCAAAGCGGAAGTCGTCGCCCACCAGCACGTAGCGTACCCCCAGGCCTTTAACCAGCACGTCTTCAATAAAGGCCTCTGCAGGCTGGGACGCCAGCCGCGCATTAAAGGGCAGCACGACACACTGGTCAATGCCGCAGCGCTCCAGTTCCGTCAGCTTGTCGCGTAGGGTGGCTATGCGTGCAGGGGCCAGCTCGGGCTTGCGAAGCGCGGCGGCAAAGTAGTCACGCGGATGCGGCTCAAAGCTCATCACGCAGCTGGGCACTCCCCGGTGTTGCGCCTCGTTCTTCAGCAAAGCCAGCATCGCCTGGTGGCCGCGGTGCACGCCATCGAAGTTGCCTATGGTCAGGGCGCATTGCGTGGCGAGTGCCGGATGGTGGTAACCGCGAAAGATCTGCATCATGGGAATCGGTGATTGGACGCGTCCGAGTGGGCCGTCATGGGGTGGGCTGGCAAGGCGTGACGACGCGGCGGGCTGATGCCCGCAAGGAGGAGCAACGCAGCTAGCACGCTCCAGGGCGGTGCAATCGGGTGCGTAGCGCTCTTCACCGCGCGATCAAGCATGTTTACCTCCTCAACATTCATATTCATCTGTCAGCCTTGCAGCAATAAGCGGTCAACCGCCGATTCCCATGACGATGATTATCGTTTTAATAGCGGCAGGAGCCGATCAGACGCGGTCCGGAGGGGTCAAAGGCCTTGTACGGATGGAATTGTCACGAAATCACGGTATATTGAGGTCTCAAGCAGCGTCAGTCCGGTTCCATGCGTTTTTTTAAATGTTGGAGGTTCGTTTGAAGGTCTTGAAGCTCTCAGCCCAGGGGTTGCCGCAATCGTGGATCAGCCTTGAAGAAGCCGTGTTGCACTACGCATCGGACGAAGTGCGCTGGGAAATGGGCGCGAAGGTGGCAACCTTTCATGGTGGGCACAACGCCATCACCGGCAACCAGTCCATCATCACGGTCAACAGCATCATCGGCACCAAGGGCGTGCCCAACATCAACCCCTTCAACCTCAAGCCGGGGCTTACCAACGGCAAGCTGTTTATTCGCGACCGCAACATCTGCGCCTATTGCGGCGACCATTTTCATGAAGAAGATTTGACCCGCGAGCACATCATCCCCTTCGCGCAAAAAGGCGTGGACACCTGGATGAACGTGGTCACAGCCTGCCGCGCTTGCAACCACCGCAAAAGCAGCCGCACCCCCGAGCAGGCGCACATGCCGCTGCTTTACACGCCTTATGTTCCCAGCCTGTGGGAAGACTTCATCCTGCGCAACCGCCGCATCCTGGCAGACCAGATGGAGTTTTTGATGGCGCATGTGCCGAAGAATTCGCGCCTGCTGACCTGAGTTTGATGGTGCGCTTTTCAGGCTGAGCTCTCTCCACAAAGGGCGATGCAACCCCGTGATTGCCATTGGGGAAGCAGAATGAGGCAATCAAGTTATCTGGCATATGAATAGAAATTTCTCTACCGTGCCGCGTCCGGCATTTGGGCGAGTTGCGGCTGCCTGCGTTCGGGCCCTTTGTCTGGTGGGCGCTTTTTTTTCTGGCCCGACCGCAGCGCAGTCTTGCGGATCCCTGATCACGTTGCCCGGTCACCGGGGCACACAGTTTGCGTATGCGTTGTCAATGCCCCCGGCGGCAACGGCGGCAATGGCGGCAACGGCGGTGCGAGGGGCTCTGGTGCTCCTCGTCGGTGGGCACGGTGTACTGGGCCTCAACGCTGAAGCTTGTCCGCGAATGTTGACTGGCAACTCGCTTGTTCGTTCTGCCCCCCTGTTCCGTGCCGGCGGTTGGACTACGGCGCTGGTTGATGCGCCGTCCGATCATCGCGAAGAGGACGGTCTTGCGGCTTTTCGCGCGTCGGCTGAACACGCGGAGGATCTGGGCCGCGTGATCACCGATCTGCGGCGCCGTGGCCATGCTTCAATCTGGGTGGTAGGGACCAGCCGTGGCTCGATCTCGGCGGTCAATGCTGCCGCCCGGCTGCAGGGAGCCGCGGCCCCCAATGGCATGGTGCTGACCTCGGTGCTGTCAGTAGGTACGGCGGGTGGGCGAAAGCCATGGACGGCGCAGACGGTATTCGATGTTGCGTTGGAGGCGGTTACCGTCCCGACTCTCATGGTGGGGCATGCGCAGGATCGGTGCTTGCGATCACCGGCCGATGCGATGCCGCGTGTCGAAGCCCGTATCAAATCCTTGCGGCGACAAGTCGTCGTGGTCGCTGGAGGCGCGGGACACGAGGGCCCGGCTGGTCTGGAGGCTTGCGAAGGGCGTTCACCCCACGGCTTTTACGGCCAGGAATCTGAAACCGCCGCCGGTGTGTTGAGATTTATTGAAGGCGGTCGCTATTGAGATCGAGAAGCGGCGATGAGCAACGGTGGCAAGACCATCCCGGACCACTCGTTGCCTGCGACTGGCGTCTTCAGTAAGTCAGCTCCAGCACCACAAGGTGGTTGTCTGCGACGGGCCAAGTCCGCCCAGTGATCTTTTCCCCATTGAACTCCGCTGAAAGTGGCCGGATCCCATCCTGGCTCACGTTGATTTTTGAGGTGGACACACCTGCACCGGTGGGCGGAACGCCCGGCAAAATAGTCTTGCCGTCAAACCTCATCTTGTCGCGCACCGCATCGAAGTAACCTCTTGGCCGCGTCAGCGTGATGCTGGACTTCGCGCTTTTGTCCGCTTCGGCCAGGCGGTCAGCCCGCAGGTTCACGATGTTGCTGGAGCGCGGGAAGGGGCTGCGGTAGATGTGGGTGGTTGTGTAGCCTGGTGCGCTGATGACAAATTCATACTGCACGCCTGGCTGAGCGGCGAAAGGCCCCCACATCCCGTCGACCCCCACGGTTTTGCTGTGCACCGCGTTGCCAATGCGTGCGCCGCTGGTGGAGTCTGTGGCATACACCGATAGCTGCGCGCCCGGCAGAGGCAGGTTGTTGGCGTAGTTGCCGCTGTTCGGGTCTGCAGGCTGCAAACCCAAGCCGCTGACCTTTCCGTTGAGTTGTACCACGGCCTCGGGCTGGATCGTCAAAGTCTGCGGCGCTTTGCCGGTGATGAATCGATAAGTCGCTTCAAAAGCTGCGGGGGAGAAAGAAGTCTCGCGGTGGTCCACACGCGGGATCACCGTGTTGGTCGCGCCCTTGAGCGCTGGCCCGTCGAAACTCACCCGCGTGGGTGTGCCTCTGGCGCCTATCCACACACCGTCGGGTTGGGCAAACTTGTCGTTGTTGTCGGAGCGAATCGTCAGCCATTTGACCGGCCCGGTTACCTCATCACCCGCCGCATTTTTGGGCGCGTTGAGCGCCGTTAAAAAAGGCCCGGTACCCGAGAATTCATTGCCTTCGCGAAAGCCCTTGATGGCCCAGACGCCATGGTTGGGCACGCCGCCCAGAATGGCGTGGCTCACGCGCTTATCGCCGCCGCCGTTCTGGATGTAGTTGCGGATGGCGTAACCGCCCCGTGAGTTGCCGACCAGCACCACCCGGCGCGCGCCGGTGGTCCGCAGCACCTGCTCAACTTCTGATTTCAGATAGGACATGTGTTCGGCAGTAGAGGTGCGTCCCGGTTGGGCCACGCTGTCGTCATCACGCGCCAGGGGATAGGGCAGGTCAATCGCATGCAGGCGTTCGCGCGGCCAGCCCTGGGATTCAAAGCGCCAGACGGTGGTTTGCCACAGGGCGGCGGTGTCGCCATTGCCATGCACAAAAACAATTGGGGGGTGCTCTTCAACTAACTCGGGCGCGGTGGCGCATGCGGTCAGAAGCAGAATGCTTGCGATGGTTGCCATGGCTATGCGGCGTGACGTCATGCGTGTTCCCCGATAAAAAAAAGCCCGCAGACGCGGGCTGATTTGTGGTGCCTCGCGCTCTTTAGGCGAAGACGCCTGCGGTGTCCTGCATTCTGGCCGAGACTTCGCCCAGATGGTGCAGGGTGTCGCCAAAAGTCATTTCCATTTGTGTCAGGCGCTTGAAGTAGTGGCTGACGATGTACTCATCCGTCACGCCAATGCCGCCGTGCAACTGCACCGCCTGCTGGCCGACGAAACGCATGGAGTTACCCAACTGGTATTTGGCCCGGGCCATCGCTGCGCGGCGCTCATCGGCAGGCGCATTGAGCTTGAGCGATGCGTAGTAGCTCATGGAGCGCGCCAGTTCCAGCTGCATCTTCATGTCGGCCACGCGGTGGCGCAGCGCCTGAAAGCTGCTGATGAACACGCCAAACTGTTTGCGTGTGTTCATGTATTCGACGGTGATCGCCAGGGTCTTGTCCATCACGCCCACGGCTTCCGCGCAGGTGGCGGCGATGCCGATGTCCACTGCGTGTTCAAGCGCTGTCAGGCCGTCCAGCGTGATGAGCGTGGCAGGCGCATCTTTCAGCGTCACGTCTGCGGCGCGGCCGCCATCCTGTGTGCTGTAGCCGCGGGTGCTGACGCCGGCTGCGGAGCGTTCCACCAGAAACAGCGCGATCTTTCCGTTGGCCAGCGCGGGCACGATGAAGGCGTCCGCAAGGTCGCCGGCGGGAACTATGTTTTTAATAGCATTCACCGCCCATCCTGCCTGGGCAGACGTCGCTTTTGCTTCACAAAGGTCAAGCCGGTAGCGCGCTGCGCGCTCCTGATTGGCCAACACCACCAAAGCCTCACCGCTGGCAATTTTGGGCAGCCAGACGGTTTTGACGGCGTCGGCCGCGTAGCCCGCAAGCACTGCACCTGCGATCAGCGTTTGGGCCAGTGGTTCCAGCACAATGCCGCGCCCCAGTTCTTCCATCACCACCATGCCTTCAACCGGGCCCATGCCCATGCCGTCGTTGGCTTCAGGAATATAGAGGCCACTCAAGCCCAGTTCGGCCAGCTGGCCATAGGCTTCGCGCGAGAAACCGCCAGCTTTGGCAATGCCGCGGCGGCGCTCGAAGTCGTAGCCCTTGTCTACCCATTTGCGGACTGCGTCACGCAGTTGTTCCTGGTCGTCAGAAAAATCAAAATCCATTGTGCTCTCCTGTTGGTGGTCATCCCGGGCTTGACCCGGGATCCATGGATTGCGGGTCGAGCCCGCAATGACAAAACGCGGGACTTACCCCAAGACAAACTGCGACACGATGTTGCGCTGCACCTCGTTGCTTCCGCCATAAATCGTGGTCTTGCGCATGTTGAAGTAGGTGGATGCCAGTGGCGCATCGCCCGGCAGGCCGCCAGGAAAGTCACCTTGCCAGCCGGCCTCCATGGCTTCTTCAATAAAGGGCAGGCTGAAGGGGCCGGCGGCCAGCATCATCAGCTCGCTGTAGCGCTGCTGGATCTCGCTGCCGCGGATTTTCAGCAGGCCGGCAATGTCCAGGGAGTTCTTGCCTGACTTTTCGGCCGACAGAACACGCAGCACCAGCATTTCAAGCGCGACCACGTCGACTTCGAGCTTGGCAATCTCATCGCGAAAACGCACATCGTCGTACACACCTTCGGCTTTGGCGATGCGCTTCAAACGCTCCAGTTCGCGCTTGGCACGGTTCACATCGGCAATGTTGGTGCGCTCATGGCTGAGCAGGTGTTTAGCGTAGGTCCAGCCCTTGTTCTCTTCACCAATCAGGTTTTCTGCAGGTACTTCGACGTTGTCGAACCACACCTCGTTGACTTCGGCTTCACCGTCAAGCAACACGATGGGGCGAACCGAAACGCCGGGCGACTTCATGTCGATCAGCAGGAAAGAAATGCCGGTTTGCGGCTTGCCCTCGGTGCTGGTGCGAACCAGGCAGAAGATCCACTCGCCATACTGGCCCAAGGTGGTCCAGGTTTTCTGGCCGTTGACGATGTATTTGTCGCCTTGTCGTTCTGCACGGCATTTGACAGATGCCAGGTCCGAGCCGGACCCAGGCTCGCTGTAGCCCTGACTCCACCAGACTTCGCCACTTGCGATGCCCGGCAAGAAACGCTTTTGCTGCTCAGGGCTGCCGAAGGCCATGATCACTGGCGCCACCATCACGGGGCCAAACGGCACCACGCGCGGCGCACCGGCCAGGGCACATTCTTCTTCAAACAAATGTTTTTGAACGGCGTTCCAGCCGGGGCCACCGAATTCCGTAGGCCAGCCGTGGCCCAGCCAACCTTTTTTGCCGAGGATTTTTGCCCAGCGCTGCATATCGTCGCGGGACAGACGCAGGGCGTTGTGGACCTTGTCAGAAATATCGGCGGGGAGGTTGGCCTGCACCCAGGCGCGGATGTCCTCGCGAAATTTCTGTTCTTCGGGGGTGAAAGCCAAATCCATGGAATGTCTCCGTCAATTACAACAACTGCCACAACAATTTTCGTAGTTTTAGCACGGTCGTTCGTAATTTTCTGTCCCAGTTGGGACAAATAACCGCGACCGGGGCCGTGGCGATAATCATGGCATCTTGCCGTCGTACCGCACCATCATCAGCGCCCTGAGTGTTGGCCAAATTCTCTGCTGGGCGGTGATGTATTACGGTTTTTCGTCGTTTGTGCTGCCCATGCAGCGCGACATGGGCTGGAGCCAGCCGGAGATCATGGGCGCGTTCACGCTGGCGCTCATGGTCTGGGGTTTGGCCACCTATGGTGTCGGCGCCGCCATCGATCGTGGTCAGGGCCGTGCCGTGCTTACCGGTGGCGCCTTGCTTGGCGCAGCGGGTTGCGCCTTGTGGTCTCAGGCCCACAGCCTGCCGCTGCTGTACGCCGCGTGGGCCATTCTGGGCCTGGCGATGGCCATGACTTTGTACGAGCCCGCCTTCAGTGAAATCACCAAACGTTTTCCGGACCGGTACCGGCAGGGCATCACCGCCATCACGCTGGTAGGCGGCTTTGCAAGCACGCTCTCGTTTCCGGCAGTGGCCTGGCTTTTGGTCGCGCTGGGTTGGCGGCCCGCGCTGATGGTGCTGGCGCTGGTCCTGCTGTTGGTTGCGCCCCTGCACGCCTGGGTATTGCGCATGCCGTGGAAAGTAGCGCAGCCCGCCCGTGCCGACTCGGCGGGTGTTGTTGTGTCAGACCATGCCACCTTGCGCCAGGCCATGCGGGGCCGCCCTTTTTGGCTGCTGACGGCAACCTTCACGCTGTACGCATTTGCCCTGTCCACGATTTGGGCGCATCTGATGCCTGCCTTTGAATTCAAGGGCTTGAGCCAGACAGAGGCGGTTGCTGTGATGGTGTGGTTTGGACCCGCGCAGGTGCTGGGGCGTTTTGCGTTTTTGTGGCTGGGCCGGCCCATGAGCCACCGCGTTCTGGGTCTGATCGTGCTGGCCTTGTTTCCGCTGTCGCTATCCGTGTTTGTGCTGGGCAAGCAAAACCTGGTGCTGGTTGGTTTTGCAATCCTGTTTGGTGTGGCCAATGGCCTGATCACCATCGTGCGCAGCAACATCGTGCCCGATTTTTATGGTCATGAGCACGTGGGGCGAATCAGCGGTGCCATGTCGGGCATTGCGCTGTGCACGCGCGCGGCGGCACCATTTCTCACAGCGTGGGCACTTATCGGGCTGGGCGGCTATACCGGGCTGCTGTGGATGCTGTTGGTCATGGGGGCCATGTCGCTGGCCTTGTTTGCGATGGCCCGACCACCGCAGAATTAAACTCAAGCCATGCAAGCAAAGAATAAAAACATCGTCATCCTGATCTCCGGAGGTGGCTCCAACATGGCGGCCATCGCACGCGCAGCCCAGCAGCAGGAGTGGGAAAGCCGTTTCAGTGCCCGTATAGCCGCAGTGATCAGCAACCAGCCTGATGCCAAAGGTCTGCCGCTGGCGCAGTCCATGGGCATTGCCGCAGAGGCGCTGAGCCACAAGAGCTTTGATTCGCGTGAGGCCTTTGATGCGGCGCTGATGAAAGTGGTTGACCGGTACCAGCCTGCGCTGGTGGTGCTGGCGGGATTCATGCGCATTCTGACGCCGGCTTTTGTGGCCCATTACGCAGGGCGCCTGATCAATATTCATCCGTCTCTACTGCCCCTGTTTCCCGGCTTGCATACGCACCAGCGCGCCATCGACGCCGGTTGCAAGGAAGCGGGCGCCACCGTGCACCAGGTCACTGCCGAGCTGGATCATGGCCCTGCGCTGGCGCAGGCCGTGGTGCCGGTGTTACCCGGGGACACCGCCGATGCGCTTGCCGCGCGCGTTCTGGTGCAGGAGCATTTGCTCTATCCCCGGGCCATTGAAAGCTGGCTGCAAACGCAGCCGTGATTGCGCGAACGGCGTGAAGGCCGTGCGCCTCACATTTGATTACCCATTATGGAATGAAGGTTGAACCCGGGTGTGAATCCAGTTGCGATGGCGACCCGTATTCATCACAGCCGGTTGATTTCCAGTCCTGGACGTCGGCTCAATGTTCAACTTCATCAAAGGGTATTTCATGCAAACGAAACACAAACTCGCCACGATCGGTCTGGCATTTGCCATGTCCCTGGCCGCTGGCTCTGCCTTCGCCAAAGTCATGGTCGGCGGCGCGCCCATGCTGCCTTCCAAAGACATCATTGACAACGCTGTCAACTCCAAAGACCACACCACCCTGGTTGCCGCTGTCAAGGCAGCTGGCCTGGCGGACACCCTCAAAGGCCCCGGTCCTTTCACCGTATTTGCCCCTGTCAACAAAGCCTTTGCCGCGCTGCCAGCTGGCACCGTGGACACGCTGCTCAAGCCTGAAAACAAAGAGATGTTGACCGGCATCCTGACCTACCACGTGGTGGCAGGCAAGATGGATGCAGCCGCGCTGAAAAAAGCGATTGCCGATGGCAAGGGTTCTGCGTCGCTCAAGACCGTTGCAGGCGGCACGCTGACTGCCAAATTGAAGGGCGGCAAAGTGATGGTCACTGACGAGAAAGGTGGTACCGCCACCGTGACCATCGCCAACGTGTACCAGTCCAATGGCGTGATCCACGTGGTCAACAAGGTTCTGCTGCCCAAGTAATCAGATTTCCTTCTGACGAGTCCGCAAGCGCTTGAGGCGCTCGCGGACTTTTTTGCGTTTCAGTTGCTGGCCCTGGCTACAGAATCATCTGTGTGCACCGAAACAGCGCGATCGTCTTGCCCGTGTCCTGGCGCCTGACCGTTGCGTCCCAGACGTGCGTGGTACGACCCAAGTGCACAGCACGTGCCTCGACCTCGATCACCCCATCCAGGGCGGTGCCCAGGTGGTTGCTTTTCAGCTCAATGGTGGTGAAGCCTTTTGCGCCCGCAGGCAAGTGCGCGGAGCAACCGTAACCGCAGGCTGTGTCGGCCAGCGTGACAACGGTGCCGGCATGCAGAAAGCCGTTGGGCGCAAACAGGTCTTTTCGAACCTTGAGCTCGGCACGCAAAGACCCTTGCTCCAGCGCCAGCACCTTGATGCCCATGAGGCCGGGCAGGTGCCCCTCTCCCAGCTTGTTGTAGAAGGCGGTGTTGCGTTCGGGGTTGTAGATGGACACGTGGTTCTCCCTATAAAGCGTTGAGGTGAGCCCGTAGCAGGACCGCGAGCTGGTCGCCTGCTTCAAGCACGGGATGGGCGCTGCGCGAGGCGCGGGCTTGTACCAATGCGCCTTCAAACGCGGTGACAACAAATCGGGCCAGCGCCCGGCGCCGTGCAGCTGGCAACGGTTCGAGGGCATCGGCGATGGTGCTTGTCCAACTCTCCATCAGCGCCGCGCAAACCGGTGCCAGCGCCGAGGCTTCCTCGCCCAGGTCGAGCGAAACGCCGGCCACTGCGCAACCGAAGCGAAAATTTTCCTGGGCCAGACCTTTGGCCATGCGGGAGAACAGGCGCTTGATCTTCTGGTCTACGGGGGCGTCCCCTGATAGCGCCGCCTTGAGTTCTGCCTGTCGCTGGGCGCCAAAGTGCTCCAGCGCTTCCTGCGCAAGTGCGAGCTTGCCGCCAGGAAAGTAGTGATAAAGCGAGCCCTTGGGCGCGCCACTGGCGGCAATCACCTGATTAATGCCTGCGCCCGCCAGACCGGACGCCCGCATGCCGTCAATCGCAGCGGCGATCATCCGATCACGGGGGTGGTCCATCAGGAAACGTGCATCCATGTCCATATTATATAGACTGGTCTATTTAATTTGAGGTTGCAAATGTCCCGATGGGGACAAGCGAGCGGAGCCCGCGTCGGCGCGGGCTCCGCGAGTGGTAGTCGGGCTAGGTTGTCAGGGCGTGCAGGGCGGCGCGAACGATGCTCGCCGCATCCACACCAAAGAACTCGCGCAGCGCCGCACGGGTGTCGCTGCGTCCAAAGCCGTCGGTACCCAGCGTGAGGTAGCTCCGGCCTTGCGGAACGAAGGCGCGAATGCTTTCGGGCACTGCGCGTACGTAGTCTGTCGCTGCAATGATGGGGCCCTGGCTGGTCTTCAGTTGCTCCGCGATGAAGGGCACGCTCCGTTCGGCCTGAGCTGGTTCCACGGTGGAGAGCGCCCGCTGCTGGCAATCCGCGCCGTCGCGGGCAAGTTCGCTCCAGCTGGTCACGCTGTACACCGTCGCGGCGATGCCCTGATCGGCCAGCTGCCGCGCTGCCCTGATGACCTCGATCAAAATGGCGCCAGAGCCCAGCAGCGCAACACTTTTAAGTGTTTTTGCCTCTGCGCCCTTTGATGACGCTGGACTATAGCTATCAAATAAGTAGCACCCACGAATAATGTCTGCCTCAGAGCCTGACCGCAGATCCGGCTGGGCGTAGTTCTCATTCATCATCGTCACGTAATAAAACACATCCTTCTGCTCCACCATCATTTCGCGCATGCCGTGGTCAATGATGACGGCAAGCTCGCACGCAAAACCCGGGTCATAGGCCTTGCAGTTGGGAATGGTTGCGGCCATCAGGTGGCTGGTGCCGTCCTGATGCTGCAGGCCTTCACCACCCAGCGTGGTGCGTCCCGATGTGGCGCCCAGCAGAAAGCCGCGGGCGCGTTGGTCAGCGGCGGCCCATATCTGATCGCCCACGCGCTGAAAGCCAAACATGGAGTAGTAGATATAAAAAGGCAGCATGGCCAGGCCATGCACGCTGTAGCTGGTGGCGGCTGCTGTCCAACTGGCCAGCGCGCCGGCTTCGCTGATGCCTTCTTCCAGAATTTGCCCGTCCAGTGCTTCGCGGTATGAGAGGACTGAGCCAATGTCTTCGGGCGCATAACGCTGGCCCACGCTGGAGTAAATGCCCACCTGCTTGAACAAGTTGGCCATGCCAAACGTACGCGCTTCGTCGGCCACGATGGGCACAATCCTGGGCCCCAGCGCCGTGTCTTTCAGCAGGCCGCCCAGCATGCGCACAAAGGCCATGGTGGTGCTCATTTCCTTGCCGTCCGCAGCAAGCGCAAAACCCCCGTAAGAAGTAAGAGCCGGTATTTCAAGCACTTCAGCGGTCGACTCGCGCTTGGGCAGGTAGCCGCCCAGTGCCGCACGCCGTGCGTGCATGTATTGCATCTCGGGGCTGTCTTCAGCGGGTTTGTAGAAGGCAATGCTTTTGGCCTGCTCATCGCTGAGTGGCAAATTAAAGCGGTTGCGAAACTCCAGCAAGTCCGACTCGTCAAATTTCTTCTGCGAGTGCGTGGTCATCTTTCCCTGGCCGGCGCTGCCCATGCCGTAACCCTTTTTGGTGTGCGCAAGGATTACTGTCGGTTGCCCTTTGTGCCCGGCGGCCGCTGCATAAGCGGCGTGGATTTTCACCAGGTCGTGGCCGCCGCGTTTGAGCCTGTCAATCTGCTCATCGCTCATGCCCTGTGCAAGGCGCGCCAACTCTTCGTTCTGGCCAAAAAAGTTGTCGCGGTTGAAGCGGCCGTCCTTGGCCGCAAAGGTTTGCATCTGGCCGTCCACCGTGTCGGCAAAAGCTTTGGTCAGGGCACCGGTGAGGTCCCGCGCCAAGAGCCCATCCCAATCGCTGCCCCACACCAGCTTGATGACATTCCAGCCCGCGCCTGAAAACAGTTTTTCCAGCTCGTCAATGATGCGGCCGTTGCCACGCACCGGTCCGTCCAGGCGTTGCAGGTTGCAGTTGACGACCCAGACCATGTTGTCCAGGCCCTCGCGCGCCGCCAAGGTCAGAGCGCTCATGGACTCGGGCTCGTCCATCTCGCCGTCGCCAAACACACCCCAGACTTTGCGGCCGGTGCAGTCGAGCAACCTGCGGTGCGTGAGGTAACGCATGAAGCGTGCGTGGTAGATCGAGCTGATCGGGCCTATGCCCATGGAGCCCGTGGGAAACTGCCAGAACTCGGGCATCAGGTAAGGGTGCGGATAGCTGCACAGACCTTGCGCGCCTTGCGCAGGTGCGGTGAGTTCCTGCCGGTAAAAGCTCAAATCTTTTTCATTGAGCCGGCCTTCCAGAAAAGCGCGGGCGTACACGCCGGGTGCGCTGTGCGGCTGGAAAAACACCAGGTCACCGCGGTGCTGACCGGGCCCCGTCCCTTCGCGCGCATGAAAAAAGTGGTTGAAGCCGGTTTCAAACAAATCCGCCGCACTGGCATAACTGGCGACGTGGCCACCCAGCTCGCTGGAGCCACCGGACTCCGCCTGATTGGCGCGCACCACCATGGCCAGCGCGTTCCAGCGCATAAGCGAGGCCAGCCGTTCTTCAACGGCAAGGTCACCCGGAAACACGGGCTGCTCATTCACGCCCACCGTGTTGACATAAGGCGTTGAGAGTTCTGGCTTCCAGCCTATGCGTTGTTCGCGGGCCAGCCGGGCCAGTTCATCCAGCAGATAGCGGGCGCGGGCCGGACCTTGGGACGCGGCCAGTGCGACGAAGGCTTCGCGCCACTCGGCGGTTTCGGATGGGTCTGCGTCAAGCGAGTCCATGGGGTGGTTCAGGGCGAGGTTGGGAAGGGGCGCATTCATGCATCTCAATATACAAGCGGGTCACCCCTATTAGCTATTGAATAATCTTCATAAACAATAATCTGCAGCATAAAATTTCTTCATAGAATGAGATGGCGGCATATGAAGCTTGATGTCATTGATCTGCGAATTCTGGATGAACTGCAAAAAGACGGGTCGCTCTCGAATGTAGAGCTGGCCAAACGGGTGCACCTCAGCCCTTCGCCTTGTCTGGCCAGAGTCAAGGCTTTAGAGGCCGCCGGTGTGATTGACCGCTACGTCGCCATCATCAACGCCGCCGCCCTGGGGTTGGGGCTTACGGTGTTTATTTCCATCAGTCTGCGCTCACAAAGCAAGGAGTCCTTGTCGGAGTTTGAGCGCCGCGTGGTTGAGCACGACGAAGTGATGGAGTGCTACCTCATGACTGGCGACAGCGACTACCTGATTCGCGTTGCGGTGGCTGACATGGGTGCGCTTGAAAAATTTATTCTGGAGCAGCTCACTCCGATTCCGGGCATAGACAAAATTCGCTCCAGCTTTGCGCTCAAGCAGGTGCGATACAAAACCGCTTTGCCCCTGCCGCGCCACTGAATCGCCTGGCGTCACGGCGACGTCACATCGCGTACGCAAGATGTGCCTCTTCATAATCAGGAGGACTTCATGCTTCGCCCACGCTTCACCCCCGCCTTGTTTGCGCTATCCATTGCATTTGCTGCATTTCCCCTTCAAGCCCAAACGGCTTTTCCCGCAACGCTTGCCGGCCATGTGGTGATGCCAGCGCAGTCCTTTATTGCAGCGCCCAAAGACGCGCCTGAAGACTTGAAGGTCAGCGGCAAATTCACGACTGCCAAACGCGTGGAAACATTCGGCACAGTGGAAGGCCAGTCTGCCGGTCGGCCCACGGGTGTGTTTCTGCCCTTCAAGGGTCAGCCCATTCAGGGTCACTCGGGCATCAAGAAAATGGCCGATGGCAGCTTCTGGATACTGACCGACAACGGCTTCGGCTCCAAAGCCAACTCGCCCGACACCATGCTGTACCTGAACCGATACAACATCGATTTCAAAAGCGGGGCCATGAAGCGGTTGGAAACTATTTTTCTGCACGACCCGGACAAAAAAGTGCCGTTTCGCATTGTTCAGGAAGGCACAAAAAAACGCTATTTGACCGGCAGCGATTTTGATACCGAGAGCTTTCAGATTGCGGGCGGCGCCTTGTGGATTGGTGACGAGCTGGGCCCCTGGCTGATCAAAGCCGACATGAAGGGCAAAGTGCTCGCCGTGTTTGAGACCATGGTTGACGGAAAAGCAGTCCGTTCGCCCGACCACCCGGCAGTGACAACACCAGGCGCGCCCGGTGGTGCGGTTGATTTCCAGGTGCGCAGATCGCGCGGCTTTGAAGGCATGGCTGCTTCCAAAGACGGGAGCAAGCTGTATGCATTGCTCGAAGGCGCATTGTGGAACGCAGCCACCAAAGCCAATGAAAACCTTGAGGGTAAAGACTATTTGCGCGTGCTGGAGTTTGATGTGAAAACCGAGTCATGGACCGGCCGCCACTGGAAGTATGTTCTGGAAGGCAATGGCCATGCGATCGGCGACTTCAACATGATGGACGGCACAACCGGGCTGATCGTCGAGCGCGACAACGGTGAAGGCACCGCGGACAAGGCTTGCCCTGAAGGCCAGAAGCGAACCGATTGCTTCCATGACCTCGCAAAGTTCAAACGCGTCTACAAGGTCGAGCTGACGGATGCCAATTTGGGTGGCCCTGTTCGAAAAATCGGCTATGTCGACTTGATGAGCATTGCCGACCCGAACAAGCTGGCCCGCAAGCCGCTGAACAATGGCGTGTTGACCTTCCCTTTCTTCACCATCGAGAACGTTGACATCGTGAACGACACGCACATCGTGGTGGGCAATGACAACAATCTGCCGTTTTCCAGCAGCCGCGACGCCAACAAGGCAGACGACAACGAGTTGATCCTGCTGGAAGTTGGGGATCTGCTCAAGGCCAAATAAGCGCCTGGGCGGACGCAAGCACTATCAAATCAATAGCAGCTTGCGCCCGTTCTATATGGGCAAAGTGCCAAAAATGCTTAAATCTTTGACTGAAAAACCAGACCCGCGTGCTCACGCAGGGCGTGGAACTTGATTTTTGACCACTGCTGTTCAACAGCGCGCAAGGTGGCGCTGTGATCCACCAGCAAGGTGGGCGCATCAACAGCGTCCAGCGCCACGCGATGTGAGTTGGCGTCCATGAATTTCTTGAGTTCGTTTGGTTCGTCACAGGTCACCCAGCGCGCCAGATTGAACTGGCTGCCCATGATGCGGGCCTTCACGCCGTACTCATGCTCCAGGCGATGCGCAACCACTTCAAACTGCAACTGACCGACGGCACCGAGCAGTAGCAATGACCCGGCAATCGGGCGGAAAACCTGAATCGCACCCTCTTCGCCAAGCTGCGTCAGCCCGGCGCGCAGTTGTTTGCTGCGCAGCGGATCAGCCACCTCGACGGCGCGGAACATCTCCGGCGCAAAGAATGGCAGTCCGGTGAACTGCAGTGCTTCGCCTTCGGTGAGCGTGTCGCCAAGTTGAAGCACGCCGTGATTGGGAATACCGATGATGTCGCCGGCAAACGCGGTGTCCAGCAGTTCGCGGCGCTGGCTCATGAAGCTCACCACCGTGTTGGGCCGCAGCTCTTTGCCGCTGCGCACCACTTTCAGCCGCATGCCACGTGTGAACTCGCCGCTGGCCACGCGCAAAAACGCAATGCGGTCGCGGTGCGCCGGGTCCATGTTGGCCTGGATCTTGAACACCACGCCGGAGAATTTTTTCTCCGAAGGCTGCACCACGCGCTGCATCGCTGCGCGTTCTGCAGGGGCGGGCGCCAGATCGACCAGCGCGTCCAGCACTTCCTGCACGCCGAAGTTGTTGATGGCCGAGCCGAAAAACATCGGGGTCTGCTTGCCGCTCAAAAAGTCTTCGCGGTTGAACTCGGGCGAAGCGCCTTCGAGCAGCGACAACTCGTCCTGTGCCTGGGTGAACTCGGCACCGAAGCGTTTGGCCGCTTCGGCGTTGTCCAGGCCGGCCAAAATTTCATCGTCTCCGCCGGCCTTTTCTTCGCCGGGGCTGAAGACGCGCATGCGCTCCTCACGTCTGTCATACACGCCGTGAAACAGCTTGCCCATGCCGACCGGCCAGGTGAAAGGCACCACCGTCATGCCCAGCTCGCGCTCGATCTCGTCCATCACGCTCATCGGGTCCTGCACCTCGCGGTCCATCTTGTTGACGAAAGTCAGGATGGGCGTGTTGCGGGCGCGGCAGACCTGCAGCAACCGTCGGGTTTGTGGCTCGACGCCGTTGGCGGCGTCGATCACCATCAGTGCGGCGTCGACTGCGGTGAGCACGCGGTAGGTGTCTTCAGAAAAATCCTGGTGGCCCGGCGTGTCAAGCAGGTTGATCACGCAGTCGCGGTATTCCATCTGCATGACCGACGAGGCGACCGAAATGCCGCGTTGCTTTTCAATCTCCATCCAGTCGGAGGTGGCATGACGCGCAGCCTTGCGTGCTTTCACGCTGCCAGCAATCTGGATCGCGCCCGAGAACAGCAACAGCTTTTCAGTCAGCGTGGTCTTGCCGGCGTCGGGGTGGGAGATGATGGCAAACGTGCGGCGGCGTTTGACTTGTTTTTCAATTTCGGTGATTTCGGACATAACCCGCGATTATCGGTGAGAGGCGAATCGGGGTGCGTCTTGGCCCGTGGCGTTGCGTGATGCCCCGGTGAGTCACTGGCGCAATACAACAGCTATTCTATTGATAGCAAACTATTGCCGTCGTCAAAGGGCGAAGTCCAGATTTGGCTTAAAAATCACGCCAAGGGGAGCTCTCGGAAGCCTGAGCGGACGCTTTTGAACCAGCTAAACCGTGTGTCGGGCAAATCGGGGCTGTCGCACCCCGTCAATCACCACTTCCTCGTTAAACATTGCCGCTGGCCTGACCCACAGCCCCTTCTCGCCATACAAGGCCTTGTACAGCGTCATCGGTTCCAGGCTTTCGCTGTGACGCACCGTGCCAAGCACTTCATACATCAAACCTTTGTAGTGGCGGTACAGACCGGTGGGGGTTTCTATCAGGGGTGGAAGCTTGTCGTTCATGGTTAAGATTGTCCACACAAGAAGAGGGGGGGGTGTCATGGACCGGGCAGATTTCATCCACTTGGTGCGCTTGAGCGAACACGCCAGCGCCGAAAACAGCAAAGCTTACCGTCGAAGCGTCGCTTTGTTCGCCGCCCTGGGCTACGCATGGGTGATCGGTTGCCTGCTGCTGGCGGCAGGCGTTTTGGGCTGGACCATTGGTGCGATGTTGCAGGGCAAGTTCAAAGGCACTTATGTCTGGTTGCTGCTGGGCGCGGGTGGTCTGCTCTGGACGAGCTTGCAGGCCCTGTGGTGCAGGCTTGAAGAACCCGAAGGCGTCGAGTTGCTGCCCGCAGATGCGCCCGCACTTTTTGAAGCGCTTGAGCGTATCCGTAAAAAAATCAAGGGCCCGCCCATTCACAAGGTGTTGCTGGATACAGAGTTCAATGCCAGCATCAGCCAGCACCCGCGCTTCGGGCTTTTTGGCGGCGCGGTCAACTACCTCACCATTGGCTTACCCTTGCTGCTGGCCGTAGACAGGCCCCGCTTTCTGGCGGTGCTGGCGCATGAGTACGGCCATTTGCGTGGCGATCATGGGCGCTTTGCGGCCTGGATATATCGCACCCGCCTGAGCTGGGCCAAGCTCAACCACGGGCTGCGCAACGATGAAGGGCCGGTGGCTGCCGCCACCCAGGCTTTTTTGCGCTGGTATTTCCCTCGCTTCTCAGCCAAGACCTTTGCCCTGGCCCGGCAGGACGAATACGAAGCCGACCGCATTGCCGGCAAGCTGTTGGGCAGGGGAGTGGCGGCCGCAGCCTTGACCGAAATTGCCATCAAGGGAGACTGGGTGAACAAGGAGTTCTGGCCGGGCCACTGGAGTTCAGCTGCAACCATCGCGTTGCCTGTGGGCCCCTACACCGCCATGCGCAAAGTGCTGGTGTTGCCTTTGCCCGAAGACTTTGCCCGCGAAACGCTGCGCCAGACCTTGCGACAGATCAGCGATGTTGAGGACACGCATCCGGTGTTGCGTGACCGGCTGGAGGCGCTGGAGGGCAGCAAGGGATTGCCGGCGTGGTCGGAGCGCCCTGCACTGGATTTGCTGGGCCGTCGCGCCACCAAATGGATTGCCCATTTCGACAACGAGTGGTGCAAAGCCAATGCCACTGACTGGAAGCAGCACCATTCCTATCTTTCGCGGGTGCGGACCCGGGCAGAAATGTTGGCCGCAAGCGCCGCGCGCAACAATGCCGACGAAATGGCCGAGTGGGCCGACCTGCTGCGGCGCCTGGATGCACGTGCCGATGTGCGCGCCCTTTACCAGCGCGCGCTTGAGATCACACCCGGCCATGCCGGCGCATTGCGTGGGCTCGTGTTGTGCCTCTCAACAGGTGAACGCACACTGCGAATGGAATGCCTGAACCAGTTGTTTGACAACAGCGCCCCGCATCGCTGGTGGGCCTGCCGCATTGCCGTGGCCGACCAGGAAAAGCCTGGCCCCGACGGCAGCCTGGACGAGAAGGCGCTGAAGCTCTGGCGCGAAAGACTCAAGCAGGCGGGCGAAGCGGAGGGGCGGGCCTGGGAAGAGCTCGCCAACACGCCGTTTTTCCAGTCCATCACGCGCCACGACCTGAGCGACTTTGAAAAGGGCGAGTTGCAAGCCGATCTTGCACGTTGCAAACCGGTAGCGCGGGCGTGGCTGGTTCGCAAAAGCCTGCGTGAGTTCGCGCACAGGCGCTGCTACGTCGTCTTTGTGGAGTTGCCGGGCATGGATGACGAGGACCGGTACCATCTTTGCCGCGAGCTCGAGCGCTCGCTTGACCTGCCTGGCCCCACATTGGTGATGTGGGCAGGGGAGTCCCCCACGCGAGCAGAAATCGAGAAAAACGCGTTCGAGCCTGTCTACATTCGCACCCTGGCTTGAGAACTTGTTGTCGGGTGGGACAATAGGGGGCTATGCACCCTAACGCTCTACTCGACAGTTGTTCCACGCTTCTCAAGCAGGTCCTCAAATTTGATCACCCCGCCGACATGGTTGTGTCGCGACATTTCCGCGAGCAGCGCCTCGGTCCGCGCGAACGCGCCACGGTGGCTGAGACGATTTACGGTGTGCTGCGCAAGAAAAATCTCTTCACTTACCTGGCCCAGCACGGCAGTGGTCCGACCGAGCGGCGTCTGGCCATTCTTGGCTTTGCCGCCGAGCGCGATTTTTTGCTGGGCGCGCTGACCGAGCCCGAAAAAGACTGGCTGGCCCGCTGCGACCAGGTTAAACCGGCCGACTTGATGGAGCTGCATCGCCACAACCTGCCGGCCTGGCTGGTCGACCCGCTCAAAGAGCAGTTGGGTGAGGACTTCTGGCCTTTGGTTGAAAGCCTCAACGCACCGGCCGGCCTTGACCTGCGTGTCAACACCTTGAAGGATAAACGGGCTGAAGTCCAGAAGGAACTTGCGAAGGCAGCTATCAAAACCGTAGCAACGCCGTACTCCCCCTGGGGTCTGCGCATGACGACCAAGCCCGCCTTGAACAAGCTGGATGCATTCACCCGCGGCGCGATTGAGGTGCAGGATGAAGGCTCCCAGTTGCTGGCCTTGCTGGTCGATGCCAAGCGCGGTGAGATGGTGGTCGATTTTTGCGCCGGTGCGGGTGGCAAAACCCTGGCGTTGGGCGCCAACATGCGCAACACCGGGCGTTTGTACGCGTTTGATACCTCCGGCCACCGGCTGGATGCGCTCAAACCACGCCTGGCGCGCAGCGGCCTGTCCAACGTTCATCCGGTAGCGATCGCCCATGAGCGCGACGACCGCATCAAACGCCTGGCTGGCAAGATCGACCGGGTGTTGATCGACGCGCCTTGTTCGGGCCTGGGTACCCTGCGACGTAACCCTGACCTCAAATGGCGTCAAAGCCCCAAGGCGATTGAGGAACTCACCGCCAAACAGACGGCCATCCTGCAAAGCGCTGCGCGCCTGCTCAAACCGGGCGGCCGACTGGTTTATGCCACCTGCAGCGTGTTGCGCGAGGAAAACGAGCTGATCGCCGAGGCTTTTAGTGCTGCGAATAAAGATTTCACGCCACTTGAAGTTGGTGAACTGCTAACGCATCTGGGAGTGGAGGGCGCAGCCAAACTTTGCAGCGGACCCTACTTGCGTTTGTGGCCTTATTTGCACGCCACCGATGGGTTTTTTGCCGCTGTCTGGCAGAAGATTTGATTTTTGTTGCGTGAAGAAGGCGTGTAAAGACAGCTTTACTGACAAAGATCAATGAATTTGACGGCTTTGCGTCAAATTGACTGCCTTTCAGGCCTCGCGGATTTGCTGCTTTTGACGCCGGCATTTACAATGGAGGGCTGAGTCCGCGGCAGCTTCAAAGTTGCGTTTTTGGACTTTTACGGATTGTTTAAAGGACTCTCATGATCGTGTTTGACGCCGCCCTCGACTGGCTGGCCCATGGACTGGTTGCTGCTACCTGGTGGCAAATCGTGATTTACGCATTGGTGACCACTCACATCACCATTGCCAGTGTGACAATTTACCTGCATCGGCACCAAGCGCACCGTGCCATGGATTTGCACGCCATCCCTGCGCATTTTTTCCGTTTCTGGCTTTGGCTCGGTACCGGCCAAGTTACGAAGGAGTGGGTCTCTATCCACCGCAAGCACCACGCCAAATGCGAAACCATGGAAGATCCGCACAGTCCCCAGGCATACGGCATCAAAAAGGTGTTCTGGCAAGGTGCCGAGCTGTACCGCGCCGAGAGTAAAAACCGGGAGACCATGGTCAAGTATGGTCATGGCACGCCCGACGACTGGGTTGAGCGCAATATTTACTCCCGTTACAGCTGGCAGGGCGTCGGCCTGATGATGATCATCAATCTGGCCTTGTTCGGTGTGGCTGGTCTGGCTGTCTGGGCTGTGCAAATGGTCTGGATTCCAGTGACTGCGGCCGGCATCATCAACGGCATCGGCCACTACTGGGGTTATCGCAATTTTGAGGCGCCTGATGCCAGCACCAACATCTCGCCATGGGGCATCATGATTGGCGGCGAAGAGTTGCACAACAACCATCACACCTACCCGACGTCTGCCAAGTTTTCCGTGAAACCCTACGAGTTTGATATCGGCTGGGGCTATATCCGCGCGCTGGAAACGGTGGGCCTGGCAACGGTCAAGAAGGTGCCGCCCAAGCTTCAGCTGGGCAGCATTCAGCCAGTGGCCGATGAAAAGACGCTTGAGGCCCTGATTGCCCACCGCTACGAAGTGATGGCAAGTTATGCCCGTGAACTGCGTCGCACCTGCAAGCAGGAAATTGAAGCCTTGAAGGCACGCAGGGCCGATGTTTCAGTGCTCAAAACCGCCAACCGTTGGCTGCATCGTGACGAGGACAAAGTGCCTGCCGCGGCCAAGCCCAAGTTGGCCCAGGCCCGTGCCGAGCATCCCGTGCTCGACAAGATGGTCACCATGCGCGAAGAGCTGCGCCAGATGTGGATGACAACCTCGGCCTCACGCGAACAACTGGCGGCCGACCTGCAGGGCTGGTGCCGCCGGGCGGAAGAAAGCGGCATTGCATCGCTGCAGGAGTTTTCGCAAAAGCTGCGCGCCGCACGCGCTTAAGTTTCCCTGCTTCGCCTCCAAGGGCCGCACCAGCTTCATTGCTGCTGCGGCTTTTTTGTGGGCGGTCGGGGCCCCCCGGCATTGGCTGTCATCCCCGGACTCGATCCAGGATCCACGCCTCCCGAACTACTGTCTGGCCCCATGATTGTGGGCCTCGACGCCGCAATGCCGCCGCAGGTGCGCAGCGTACTGCTGACATTGGACTCGCTTCACTGCACAGCTGCGCGCACGGACACGCTCGACGCAGGTCGCAAGCGCGACTCATCTTCATGTGGATTGTGTCTGCAGCAGACATAAAAAAACCCGCGGAGATTATCAGCGGGTTTTTAAAAAGAGTGATGCGAGCACCACCCGGAGCAATCTGAATTACTTCAGTTTGATTTCCTTGTATTCCACATGTTTGCGTGCTTTTGGATCAAATTTCATGATCAGCATTTTGTCAGGTGTGGTCTTCTTGTTTTTGGTGGTCGTGTAGAAGTGACCCGTGCCGGCAGTTGATTCCAGCTTGATTTTTTCGCGTGCGCCTTTTGCCATGATGATTCTCCTTAGATTTCACCGCGGGCACGGAGGTCCACGAGGACCGCATCGATACCGAGCTTGTCGACAAGACGCAAACCGGCGCTGGTGACGCGCAGACGCACCCAGCGGTTTTCGGTCTCAACCCAGAAACGGCGGTATTGCAGATTAGGCAAAAACCGGCGCTTGGTTTTGTTGTTGGCGTGAGAAACATTGTTTCCCACCATTGGGCCTTTGCCCGTTACCTGACAGACGCGTGCCATGAGCACTCTCCGTAAAAAATAGAAATCGGAATGCCGGACCCTCGGGGGAGGAATCTCAGCTAAGCCATAGATTATAGCCTGAAAACCCGTAGTCCTCAAGCCGGCTGTTTCGACGAACTACTTAGAGGGGACGCAAAGGTCTGGCGAGGGCTACAGGAGCAAAAATTCAAGCCGGGACCGCGGGTCTGGCTTTGCCAGCCCGCAGGCGCAGCGCCCCCTCGGGGGGCAGCGCATTACACGAAGTGAAAAGCGTGGGGGCTCTACTGCTGTTCCAGAAAGCGCTGGGCGTCCAGCGCGGCCATGCAACCCGTGCCGGCGCTGGTGATGGCCTGACGATAAACGTGGTCCTGGACGTCGCCGGCGGCAAACACGCCCGGCACACTGGTCATGGTGGCAAAACCCTGCAGGCCGGTTTTCGTAATGATATAGCCGTCTTTCATGTCCAGCTGACCCGAAAAAATGTCGGTGTTGGGTTGATGGCCGATGGCGATAAAACAGCCCTGCAATTTGAGATCTTCCGTTGTGTCCGACTTGGTGCTTTTGAGTCGCACCCCATTGACCCCAGAGGCATCGCCCAACACTTCGTCCAGGGTCTGGTGCAGCTTAAGTTCAATCTTGCCCGCGGCAACTTTCTCGTGCAGTTTGTCGATGAGAATCGCCTCCGCCTTGAACTTGTCGCGACGGTGGACGAGATAAACCTTGCTCGCAATGTTGGACAGGTAAAGCGCTTCTTCGACAGCCGTGTTGCCGCCGCCGACGACGCAGACTTCCTGCTCGCGATAGAAAAAGCCGTCGCAGGTTGCGCAGCCTGAAACACCGCGGCCCATGAAGGCCGTTTCCGAGGGCAGGCCCAGGTATTTGGCGGAGGCTCCAGTTGCGATGATCAGGGAGTCGCAGGTGTAGGTGTCACTGTCGCCCGTCAGGGTAAAGGGGCGCTTGCTGAAGTCGACCTTGTTGATATGGTCGAAAACAATTTTTGTTTTAAAGCGTTCGGCATGCTCCAGAAAGCGCTGCATCAATGCGGGCCCCTGTACGCCCAGCGGATCGGCCGGCCAGTTGTCCACATCCGTGGTGGTCATAAGTTGACCACCCTGCGCGATGCCCGTAATCAGAACCGGATTGAGGTTGGCGCGCGCCGCGTAAACCGCGGCTGTATAGCCTGCGGGGCCTGAGCCAAGGATGAGAACTTTAGAGTGTTGCATTGTGGAAATCTGATTGGGAAAGCATTCGATCTCAGTTAGAGTGGGGCCGAGCCCGCGGTTTAAAACCTGTGGCCCGTGGAAATAGCCGGACGACGCACAGCATTGTAAGAACTCGCGGGAAGTCTGGCCGACGATATGGTCTGGAGGAGTCAGATATGTCTACGATGGTGTCTAACCTGGAGTTGATTCGTCGGGTGCCCTTGTTCTCAATGTTGACAGCGGCTCAGGCGGAGTTGGTGGCCGCTGCAGTCATCAAGCGCCGTTACAAACGTGGCGAGGCGCTGGTCGAGCAAGGCAAGCAGTCCAATGCCCTGTCGATCCTCCTGACTGGGCGAGCCCGCGTGATGTCAACCGATTCGCGTGGACGGGAAGTGATTCTGGCGACCCTGCACCCTGGTGACTATGTGGGCGAGATGAGCCTTATCGACAATGCGCCTCATTCAGCAACAGTGCGCGCTGAGGTGCAGACTGACGTCCTGGTGGTGGGTCGCCCCGAATTCATTCGTTGCCTGCCGGAAAACAGCTCCATGGCTTATGCAGTCATGAATGGCCTGGTGCAGCGTCTCAGGCAAGCTGATCGCAAAATTGAGTCGCTCGCTTTGATGGATGTTTATGGCCGCGTGGCCCGTGCATTGCTGGAGTCCGCGGTGCCAGACCGCGAAGGGAACACCATCATCCGCGACAAGGTTTCGCGTCAGGACCTGGCCAAAATGGTGGGCGCTTCGCGCGAGATGGTCAGCCGCGTGATGAAGGACCTTGAAGAGCGTGGTTTTATCGAGACCCGTACTGATGGTTCCATGTGGGTGAAAGACCGACTTAACAGCCTGGGTTGATGCCCGTCCGCAGGCTGCTTTTTGCGTCTTTTTGTGTCTGGCGCGCAGCAGCATCTGAGGTAAGCTCAGTGGTGGCATGACTTATTCCCTCGACACTCTGAACTCCAGAAATTCCTCTTCCGCCAGCCCGGCCGCTGGTGTTAAACGCTTCACGCACGAAGTCGCTCTGATCCTCGGACTGCTCGCCCTGCTTTTCTGGCTGGGGGCACTGCTGAGCTATTCCCCGCAAGACGCGGCATGGTCCACCACGGGTAGCGGGCACGGAGCGGGCACCTTGAAAGCAACTGATGTCCCCATCCGCAATTGGGGGGGACGTTTTGGCGCGTGGCTTGCGGACGCCAGCTACTTTTTATGCGGATTTTCAGCGTGGTGGGCTTTGGTTGCAGGGGCTCGGGCCTGGCTCGGATCACTTGCACGCGGCTTGCGAAGCGAGTCGACCTCCTCTACGGCGCTGGACCGGATCAAATTCTGGGGATGCCTGTTTCTTCTGTTGCTTGCCAGCACGGCGCTAGAGTGGTCGCGGCTGTATCGCTTTGAAGCCAGCCTGCCTGGTCATTCCGGCGGCGTGCTGGGTTACCTCGCAGGCCCCACCAGTGTGAAGTGGCTCGGGTTCACTGGATCCGGACTGATCTGGATTGCGGTAGGGGTGATTGCCGCATCGGTTGTTTTTTCATTCTCATGGGCACACACTGCACAGCGCGTGGGCGCGTGGATCGACGAACTGATCGAGTCGCGTCGGGAAAAGCGGGAGATTGCTGAAGACCTGGCCGTGGGCCGTGTAGCGGCGCGGGAGCGTGAAGAAACCCTGCATGAAGAGCGCATCGATATCGAAGTGCACCATCCGGTACCTGTCTTTATCGAGCCCGCACTTGCCGAAATTCCGAAAAGTGAGCGAGTGGCCAAGGAGCGGCAAAAGCCATTGTTCAGCGAAATGCCCGACTCCAAATTGCCGCAGGTTGATCTGCTTGATGGTGCCCTTGTGCGTCAGGAAACGGTGGCGCCCGAAACACTCGAGATGACCTCGCGTCTGATCGAGAAAAAGCTCAAGGACTTCGGCGTCGAGGTGCGCGTGGTGGCGGCGTCGCCGGGGCCGGTGATTACACGGTATGAAATCGAGCCGGCCACGGGCGTGAAGGGCTCCCAGATTGTCAACCTCGCAAAAGACCTTGCGCGTGCGCTCAGTCTGGTGTCGATTCGGGTGATTGAAACCATCCCTGGCAAAAACTACATGGCGCTCGAGTTGCCAAACGCCAAGCGACAGTCGATCAAGCTCAGTGAAATTCTGGGCTCACAGGTTTACAACGAAGCCAAGTCCATGCTGACCATTGGCTTGGGCAAAGACATTAGCGGCGCGCCGGTTGTTGCCGACCTTGCGAAGATGCCACACTGCCTGGTGGCGGGTACTACCGGGTCGGGCAAATCCGTCGGCATCAATGCAATGATTTTGAGCCTGCTCTACAAGGCCGACGCGCGCGACGTCCGCCTGCTGCTGATTGATCCCAAGATGCTTGAGATGAGCGTCTATGAAGGAATACCGCATCTGCTGGCCCCCGTGGTGACCGATATGCGCCAGGCGGCGCACGGACTGAATTGGTGCGTAGCCGAGATGGAAAAGCGCTACAAGCTGATGAGCAAGCTGGGTGTGCGCAATCTCGCGGGTCACAACGTCAAGATCGACGAAGCCAAGGCGCGGGGCGAGTTTATTTACAACCCCTTCAGTCTCACGCCAGAGCAACCCGAACCGCTGGAGCGCTTGCCTTACATCGTCGTGGTGATCGACGAACTGGCCGATCTGATGATGGTGGTGGGCAAGAAGATTGAAGAACTGATCGCACGCCTTGCGCAAAAGGCTCGTGCGGCAGGTATCCACCTGGTGCTGGCGACCCAGCGCCCCAGCGTTGATGTGATTACGGGCCTGATCAAGGCCAATATTCCAACCCGCCTGAGCTTTCAGGTCAGCAGCAAGATCGACAGCCGCACCATCCTTGACCAGATGGGCGCTGAAGCCCTGTTGGGTATGGGCGACATGCTCTACATGCCCAGCGGTACTGGTTTTCCGGTTCGGGTGCATGGCGCGTTTGTCAGTGACGACGAAGTGCACCGCGTTGTTGCCTACCTCAAGCAACAAGGCGAGCCGAACTACATCGACGGTGTGCTTGAAGGCGGCACGGTTGACGGCGAGGGTGACCTGCTGGGTGATGGTGCGGCGGGCGAGGGTGATAAAGATCCGATGTACGACCAGGCGGTTGAGATCGTTCTGAAAAACCGCAAGGCCTCGATTTCACTCGTCCAGCGGCATCTGAAGATCGGCTACAACCGTGCGGCCCGCCTGCTTGAGGAAATGGAAAAGTCGGGCATGGTGAGTGCCATGTCAGGTAGTGGCCAGCGGGAAATTCTGGTGCCGTCACGCGCTGAAGGCTGACAGGCCTTCTTTTACCTCGGCGATACATTGAACAGGCAACCAATCCCGGCCCACGGAACTCCTACAGTTCTATTTACCACTGGGCTTTTCTCGAATCCGCCCTGAACATTGTCATGACTCACCCCATTCAAATGCCTGTATCCGCGTCACGTTCCCGATTGCCTGCTGCGATCCGCGTGGCCCTGGGTACCGTAGTTGCTATCTTTTCAGTAGCGGCTGCCGCCCAGATTACAACGGTAAGTGGCCTCGAAAGCCTTGAAACTTTTGTCAAGAACACCAAAAGCGGGCGGGCCTCGTTTACGCAGGTCGTTACCAGCCCGGTCCGCGACGGGCAGGCGGCCAGGACCAAAACGTCAACAGGAAGCTTTGAATTCTTGCGACCCAACCGTTTCAAGTTCGTCTACAAAAAGCCTTTTGACCAGAGCATCGTCTCGGACGGGCAAACTTTGTGGCTGCACGATGTCGACTTGAACCAGGTCACATCGCGCAAACTGTCGCAGGTCTTGAACGGCACGCCGGCCGCCGTGATTGCGGCAGCGGCCGATATCAAGGCTCTGCAGACCGACTTCAACCTGGTGCCGCAGCCGGACAAGGGTGGTCTCGAATGGATTTTGGCCACCCCCAAAACTAAAGACGGCCAGGTCCAGAGCATCACGGTGGGCTTCAAGGAGACTGACAAGGGCAGTGAACTGGCGGTGCTGGAAATTCTGGACAGTTTTGGGCAACGCTCGGTCATGACGTTTTCCAACTTCGAGGTCAACCCGGCCATGACGCCCTCCACCTTTCAGTTCAAGCCGCCAACCGGGGCGGACGTGATTCGGCAGTAATGGCGACGCGCGCCGGGGCATCGGGTCAGGGCGTGGACGCCAAAAACGCTGCTCCGCTGGCTGAGCGGTTTCGGCCGCAAACGCTGGGCGAGGTGATTGGGCAGCAGCACCTGCTGGGCGAGGACATGCCACTGCGCGTGGCCTTTGAATCAGGCCAGCCGCACAGCTGCATCTTGTGGGGGCCGCCCGGTGTGGGCAAGACCACGATTGCGCGTCTGATGGCGAGCAGTTTTGATGCGCACTTCATCTCCATCTCTGCGGTGCTCGGCGGCGTCAAGGAGATTCGCGAAGCAGTGGAGCAGGCCAGTATCTGGCAAGGTCAGGGCAAGCGTACGATTGTGTTTGTTGACGAGGTGCACCGCTTCAACAAGTCGCAGCAGGACGCGTTTTTGCCGCATGTTGAAAGCGGGCTGTTCACCTTTATTGGCGCTACAACGGAAAATCCGTCTTTCGAAGTCAACTCGGCATTGCTGTCTCGCGCCGCCGTTCATGTCCTGCAGACTCTTGGTGAGGAGGATCTGAAGCAAATCATTGCTCGCGTCCTTTCAGATCGGTCATTGTCCGCTATTGAAAATATAGCGCCTGAGGCCGTTGATCAGCTCGTGGCCTACGCGGACGGCGATGCGCGGCGATTGCTCAACACGCTCGAGTCGCTGGACGTAGCTGCTCAGCGCGAGAAGGGTGGCAGCCTCGTGGTCACCCAGCCCTGGTTGCTGAAAGTGCTGGGCCAACAGATGCGTCGCTATGACAAAGGCGGCGAGCAGTTTTATGACACCATTTCTGCTCTGCACAAATCGGTGCGGGGTTCCGATCCGGACGCGGCACTGTATTGGCTCGTCCGCATGCTCGATGGTGGTGCAGAACCCAAATACATGGCGCGCCGGCTGATACGCATGGCCAGTGAGGACATCGGTCTTGCCGACCCGCGTGCCTTGCGCATGGCGCTGGACGCAGCGGAAGTGTACGAACGCCTTGGTTCGCCAGAGGGTGAACTGGCGCTGGCTGAGTGCGTGATTTATCTTGCCGTAGCACCCAAGTCCAACGCCGTCTACAAGGCTTTTAACGAGGCCAGGGCGCTCGTCAAAAAGGACGGTACGCGCCCGGTACCTCTGCACCTGCGCAATGCACCTACCAAGCTCATGAAAGAGCTGGACTACGGTAAAAACTACCGCTATGCCCATGATGAAGAAGATGGGTTTGCGGCAGGTGAGAGCTATTTCCCGGACGGAATGACAGCTCCGGGTTTTTACAGGCCTGTAAACCGTGGTCTGGAAATCAAGATTGCAGATAAGTTAAACGAATTGAAGCTGAAGAATAATCAGAAAGCCTAATCAAAAGCGATACCTGCTGATAGTTGCCTTATTGAACAGCAAAATAAACTTCCACAAGGGTAAACCCCGCAAAAACGCGGCCTGTGGCCCGTTTCTCGCTTACTCCCTCTGACTACAATTTGTGCATGAGCTCGCCACCCAAGTCCAGTTAGCTGGTTTTGATAGGCGGGCTTTTTGTTAACTTGCGCGATTTCGTCGCTGCCACCACAAGTGGTGCGGCAGGGTTGGCAATCTCAAATCAACCGGAGAGTGAGTTATGGAAGTATTGCTTCAGCAGATCATCAATGGTCTGGTGCTGGGCAGCATGTATGCCTTGGTCGCACTGGGTTACACCATGGTGTACGGCATCATCAACCTGATCAATTTTGCGCACGGCGAGGTCCTTATGGTGGGTGCACTCACCAGCTGGACCATCATTGTGTGGATGCAGGAGGCTATGCCCGGAACACCAGGCTGGGTGATTTTGATCATCTCCCTGCTCATAGCCTTTGTGGTGTGTGGTGCGCTTAATTTCGCGATTGAAAAAATCGCCTACCGGCCGCTGCGCAACTCCCCGAAACTTGCGCCCCTGATCACCGCTATCGGCATGTCCATCCTGCTTCAGACGCTGGCCATGATCATCTGGAAGCCCAACTACAAACCGTACCCGACCTTGTTGCCTGCAGAGCCCCTGCAAATCGGCGGCGCGGTGATCACCGTCACGCAGATTTTCATTCTGGGTGCAACTGCAGTGTCGCTGGCCATCCTGATGTATCTGGTGAATTACACCAAGCTGGGGCGCGCCATGCGAGCCACCGCTGAAAATCCCCGCGTGGCAGGCCTGATGGGCGTTAAACCTGACACGGTGATCTCGGCCACTTTCATTATTGGCGCCGTTCTGGCTGCGCTGGCCGGCGTAATGTATGCATCCAACTACGGAACGGTGCAACACACCATGGGCTTTTTGCCAGGTCTGAAGGCCTTCACTGCGGCCGTGTTCGGCGGCATTGGCAATCTGGGCGGCGCGGTGCTGGGCGGTATTTTGCTGGGCCTGATCGAATCCATAGGTGCGGGTTATATCGGACCGCTTACCGGCGGTGTGCTGGGCAGTCAATATTCAGACATCTTCGCGTTCATCGTGCTGATTTTTGTGCTCACCCTGCGCCCCTCGGGATTGCTGGGAGAACGTGTGGCGGATCGGGCTTAGGTCGGCCACATCAGGAGAACATCATGAATCACAAAAAAATAGCTACTTTTCTGGCCGTTGCCGTTGCGCTGCTGGTGCTGCCCCTGCTGCTGCAGCAGGGCGGTAACGCCTGGGTGCGCATTGTCGACATGGCACTGCTTTATGTGTTGCTGGCGCTGGGCCTGAACATCGTCGTCGGGTACGCCGGTCTGCTGGATTTAGGCTACGTCGCCTTTTTTGCGGTCGGCGCTTACCTGTTTGCCCTGCTGGGCTCACCTCATTTGGCGGATGCCTTTCCCGTCATCAAATCGGCGTTTCCGGAAGGATTGCACTTACCGATCTGGGCGGTGATTCCGCTAGCGGCCGGGCTGGCGGGCTTTTTCGGCATCATCCTGGGCGCGCCCACGCTGAAGCTGCGCGGCGACTACCTGGCGATCGTCACGTTGGGTTTCGGCGAGATCATTCGTGTCTTCCTGAATAACCTCGACCGCCCGATCAACCTGACCAACGGCCCCAAGGGTATCAACCAGATCGACTCGATGAAGTTCTTCGGCTTTGACCTGGGCAAACCGCACGAGTTTTTCGGTTTCGAGGTGACCTCTGTGTCGATGTACTACTACCTCTTTCTGGTGTTGGTGATCGTGTCTGTGGTGATCTGCCACCGCCTTGAAAATTCGCGCATTGGTCGCGCGTGGATGGCGATTCGCGAAGATGAAATAGCCGCCAAGGCCATGGGTATCAACACCCGCAACCTCAAGCTGCTCGCCTTCGGCATGGGCGCCACCTTTGGCGGGGTATCCGGCGCCATGTTCGCTGCCTTCCAGGGGTTCGTATCACCCGAGTCCTTCAGCCTGATGGAATCCGTGATGATTGTTGCCATGGTGGTGCTGGGCGGTATTGGGCACCTGCCCGGCGTCATTCTTGGCGCTTTGTTGCTGGCGGCTCTGCCCGAAGTGCTGCGACACGTTGCCGGTCCGCTGCAGGCCATGACTGGCGGGCGCCTTGACTCCGCCATCCTGCGCCAGCTGCTGATTGCCCTGGCCATGATTGCCATCATGCTGTCACGGCCACGCGGACTCTGGCCCGCCCCTGAACATGGCAAGTCTTTGAACAAGACGCCGGGCAAAGACCCGATTCAGTCAATCAACCCTTAAGGAATGGACATGAGCGAAACCATTCTCAAAGTCACCGGTGTTTCCAAGCGTTTTGGCGGTCTGCAAGCCCTCAGTGACGTGGGCATCCATATCGAGCGTGGTCAGGTCTATGGCCTGATCGGTCCCAACGGCGCAGGCAAGACAACATTCTTCAACGTGTTAACGGGTTTGTACACACCGGATGGCGGCACGTTTGAGCTGGCCGGCAAGCCCTACAAGCCGTCTGCTGTGCACGAAGTTGCCAAGGCGGGCATTGCCCGGACCTTCCAGAACATCCGGTTGTTTGCCGACATGACGGCGCTTGAAAACGTCATGGTGGGCCGGCATATGCGCACCAAATCGGGCCTGATCGGAGCGGTGTTTCGCACGCCCGGCTTCAAGGCTGAAGAAGCGGCGATTGCCAAGCGCGCACAGGAACTGCTGGACTATGTGGGCATTGGCAAATTCGCCGACTACAAGGCACACACGCTAAGCTACGGCGACCAGCGCCGGCTTGAAATTGCGCGCGCGCTGGCCACCGACCCGCAGCTGATTGCCCTGGACGAACCGGCCGCCGGTATGAACGCTACCGAGAAGGTGCAGTTGCGCGAGCTGATTGACCAGATACGCAAGGACAACCGCACCATTTTGTTGATTGAGCATGACGTCAAGCTGGTCATGGGTTTGTGCGATCGTGTCACTGTCCTCGACTACGGCAAGCAAATTGCTGAGGGCCCGCCCGCAGAGGTGCAGAAAAACGAAAAAGTGATCACCGCCTATCTGGGCTCAGGTCATTGAAGGAAAGAAAATAATGACAAACACTCTTCTGAAGGTGAGCGGCCTCAAGGTGGCCTACGGCGGTATCCAGGCCGTCAAAGGCGTGGACTTTGAAGTCAACGAGGGCGAACTGGTTACCTTGATCGGCTCCAACGGCGCCGGCAAGACCACCACCATGAAAGCCATCACCGGTACTTTGCCGCTGATGGGTGGCGACATCGAATACATGGGTAAAAGCATCAAAGGCCGGGGCGCCTGGGACCTTGTCAAGGAAGGCCTCGCGATGGTACCGGAGGGCCGCGGTGTGTTCACCCGCATGACCATCATTGAAAATCTGCAGATGGGCGCCTACATCCGCAACGACAAGCCCGAAATCGCCGCAGACATGGAAAAAATGTTTGTTCTGTTTCCCCGTCTACGCGAGCGAAAAGACCAGCTGGCCGGCACCATGAGCGGAGGTGAACAGCAAATGCTGGCCATGGGCCGCGCGCTGATGAGCCGGCCCAAGGTCTTGCTGCTGGACGAGCCGTCCATGGGGTTGTCACCCATCATGGTCGACAAGATCTTCGAGGTGGTGAAAGATGTGTCTGCACACGGCGTCACTGTGTTGCTGGTTGAGCAAAACGCCAGCCGCGCATTGGGCATTGCCGACCGCGGATATGTGATGGAGTCCGGATTGGTGACGATGAACGGCGACGCGAAAGAGCTGTTGAACGATCCGCGCGTTCGGGCGGCATACCTGGGCGAGTAGAGCTCTTTTTTGTTGCGATTTGAAGGGATGTGTCGGGCGTTAGCGCCAGCCCTGCCGTCGGCCGATCAAGACTAACGAAAGGCGTTAACTGCGGGCAAAAAACTCGGCCGCGGCATCCACGGTTGCCTTGATGTCACCCTCTGTGTGCGCAGAACTGACAAAGCCTGCTTCATACAAGGCAGGTGCGTAGTACACGCCTTTGTCCAACATTGCGTGGAAAAAACGATTGAAAGATGGTCCGTCGGTGGTCATCACCGTTGCATAGTTTTGCGGCAAGGGGTCCAGCAGGAAAAATCCGAACATGCCGCCTTCGCTGTCCGCACTGAAGGTGACGCCTGCTTTTGCGGCAACTTCGCTCAGGCCCTTTGTCAAGCTGCGCGTGCGTTCTCCCAGTGCTTCGTAAAAGCCGGGCCTTTGCAGCTGCCTGAGGGTGGCCAGCCCACATGCGGTGGCTACCGGATTGCCGGAAAGCGTCCCCGCCTGGTACACCGGACCCAGCGGGGCCAGTTGTTCCATGACCGCGCGCGTTCCTCCAAATGCGGCCAAGGGCATACCGCCGCCTATAACTTTGCCCAGCACTGTCATGTCTGGCTTGAAGCCGGGAATGCTCTTGGCATACACGCTTTGCGCACCGCCAAGGGCAACGCGAAAGCCCGTCATCACCTCATCAAAAACAAGCAGCACGCCGTACTGCGTGCACAGCTCGCGGCAGCGTTTCATGAAGGGGACGCTCGCACGCACAAAGTTCATGTTGCCCGCAATCGGTTCGATCATCAGGCAGGCCGTGCTGCTCCCGTGGAGTGCAAAAGCTTCTTCGAGCTGAGCAATATGGTTGTATTCCAGCACCAGGGTGTGCTGCACAACCTCTGGGGGAACCCCTGCGCTGGTGGGATTGCCAAAGGTGGCCAAACCCGAGCCAGCTTTCACCAGCAGAGCATCGGCATGGCCGTGGTAGCAGCCTTCAAATTTCATGATCTTGCTTCGGCCTGTCGCCCCGCGCGCCAGACGGATGGCGCTCATGGCTGCTTCCGTACCGGAACTGACCAGGCGGAGCATTTCGATGGAGGGCAGCAGGCGGACAATTTCCTCCGCGAGTTCGATTTCGCGCTCGGTAGGTGCACCGTAGGAAAAACCTTCGAGAACTGCTTTCTGAACTGCTTCGACCACTTCGGGGTGACCATGACCCAGGATCATCGGGCCCCATGACCCTATGTAGTCGATGTAACGCTTGCCATCCGCATCCCAAAAATACGCGCCCTCGGCACGCTGGATAAACCGCGGGGTGCCGCCCACGGCTTTGAAAGCGCGAACGGGTGAATTGACGCCGCCCGGTATCAGCGCTTTTGCGCGTTCGAACAGAGCGACATTGCGGGACGCGCGGAGATCAGTGTTTGGTGCCATTGGAAGGTAAATCAAAGGGGGGCAGGCTAAGCATTGAGTCCTGCGGATCGCTTTCGGCCTCCGCATCCTCCTCGTCGGCCTCGTCCGTTTCGGTCTGCGCCCAGAACAGGCGGTCCGGCACGATGTTGCCCATGCCTGGGTGAAAACCCGCATCCAGGCTGTGATCGAGGTAGGTCAGGGCCTCGGTCGTTGCAGCCTGGAGGTTGTGGCCATTGGCCAGAAGAGCGGAAAGTGCAGCGGTCAAGGTGTCGCCGGCGCCAGCAAATACAGCTTCAAAGCGTTCAAACTTTTCACTGTAAAGAACGGTTTGCGGTGTTGCCAGCACGTTGTCGATAAACTGCTCGGGCAGCGGCATCCCCGTCACAAAAGTGTACGGAACACCCAGCTCGGCGGCGGCCTTCGCAATATCCCGCGCGGAGGGACTTTTTTCGCCCGCCCAGTCGGGGAGCAGCCAGCGCCACAAGCTGCTGTGGTTGCCCACTAGAATCGTCGTTTGAGGAAGCATCAGCTCGCGAAACGCGTCGAGATAGCTGTCGATGGACTCTTCCTCCCACCACGACAGATTAGGCATATACGCGATGAGCGGGACGTCGGCATAGTCCGAGGCAATCTCTGCAATGGCGCTGATGTTTTCGGGGCTCCCGACAAAGCCAACCTTGATCGCGCTGACCGGCATGTCTTCGAGTGCGGTTCGGGCCTGTTCCGTGACGGCATCTTCGTCGAAGGACATATGGTCGAAGATCTCGGCGGTGTCGCGTACGTAGGTACCTGTCACGACGGCCAGCGCATGTGCGCCGGCGGAAACGATGGCACTGATGTCGGCAGTTAGCCCGCCAGCGCCACTGGGGTCGTTGGCATTAAAAGTCATCACGCAGGCGGGGGAACTCTCGCCTTCCTCTGCTTGCATTTGGCGGGTATCCAGAGGAGCTGTGTTGGGGTTTGCCATAGGGCCCGATTTTGCCTTGTACGGGAATAGCAACGCCTCCTCGATACAATTGTTGCATTCTATTCGAAGGCAACTTAAGCTGTGACTCAATCAACAACGTGGATGTGTTTAATTTGTGGTTGGATTTATGACGAGACCACCGGCGCGCCAGAGCATGGCATTGAAGCAGGGACACCCTGGGCACAAGTGCCCATGAATTGGACCTGTCCTGAATGCGGTGCTCGAAAAGAGGATTTTGAAATGGTACAGATCTGAATGGCTCGCATCAGCCCTTCAGATTATCGCGAGCAGTGTCATGATGGACATCTCGTGTAAAAAGGAGCACAGCCAGTGAGTATTCCCAGCTCAGGACTCAAAGTTCTGGTCATAGATGACAGCAATACCATACGGCGCAGCGCTGAGATATTTTTGAAGCAGGGTGGTCATGAGGTGTTGCTTGCAGAGGACGGCTTCGACGCACTCTCCAAAGTCAACGACTATTTGCCCGACCTGATTTTCTGCGACATCCTGATGCCTCGCCTGGACGGATATCAGACCTGCGCGATTATCAAGCGGAACGAGAGGTTCGCAAATGTTCCGATCGTGATGCTGTCGTCGAAAGACGGGGTGTTCGACAAGGCGCGCGGCAGGATGGTAGGCTCGCAAGACTATCTCACCAAGCCATTCACCAAAGATCAATTGCTGCACACAGTTCAAGAACTTGGCAGCGCAAAATAAGGAGTAACGCTATGGCGATTAAAAAAATTCTGATTGTGGACGACTCTAAAACCGAGTTGATGTTCATGACCGACCTGTTGGGCAAAAATGGGTTTGCAGTCAAAACGGCCGAGAATGCCGAAGACGCCTTCCGCCGTCTGGCTGAAGAAAAACCGGATCTGATCCTGATGGATGTGGTGATGCCGGGTCAAAACGGGTTTCAGCTCACACGCGCCATCACGCGCGATCCGTTGTATGCCGATGTCCCCATCATCATGTGCACGAGCAAGAATCAGGAAACCGACCGCGTGTGGGGTATGCGCCAGGGTGCAAAGGACTACATCACCAAGCCGGTTGACGTTGATGATTTGATGGCCAAGATCAAGGCGCTCGGCTGAACCCCGCGGGATTCACTAAAGCATGGCCAATCGACAAGCCCTAAGGGAACTGCAAAACCGCCTCGCCGTCAGGTTGCAGGCTGCCAAGACTCAGGGCGTTTCGGCTTCGTGGCTTGCTGTGGAGGCTGGCGGGGCGAAATACCTGTTCCCTCTCAACCAGTCCGGGGAAATTTTTCCGTGGGTTAGTGCGCAAAATGTCCCCTATACACAAACCTGGTTTGCGGGCGTTGCCAATTTGCGAGGCGGCTTGTATGGGGTGGTGGATCTGGCAAGTTTCGTCACCGGAAAAGCGCCGCCAGCGCGCAACGAGTTGGCTCGCACCGAATCGCGTCTTGTTGCATTGAACAGCGCGCTAGAGCTCAATTGCGCCTTGCAGGTGGACAAGCTTTCAGGCCTGCGCAATCCCGAAGCTTTTACCGACTTCGCAGAGAGGACGCCAGAATCCCCCGAGTTTTTTGGCCACAGTTATGTCGATGCGAGTGGCGTGAGCTGGCAGGAGATCAATCTGCAACTCTTGGCCCAGCATGCCAATTTTTTGACCATCAGCGCCTAGCGCCATCGTTTTTTTCCCTGGAAGGCACATCATGTCTGTGATTGACAAACTAAATAATCTGTTCGGCAGAAAGTCTGCGCCGCCCCCGGACAGCATGGATCATGTGTCGCTGGACATGTCGGTGGATCCGCAGGCGACGGGGTCGATGGATGCGTCGATCAACACGACGGCGATGACAGCTGCCCCGGTTGCGTCATCTGACCAGGGCCAGCCCCTGGATAGCGAGAATCAGGGGCCTGACAGCATGGATTCTGAGGAGTCCTCTCAGGAAAAAGTTGAGTTGTTATCCTTGCCCGTTCTTGGCCGTCGGCGAATGGGAACACACCAGCGGGTGCTGGTGACCTTGATGACCCTGGCGGCTATTGTTTTGGCATCGGTCACATTTTTTGCCTTGAGTCAGGCCGACCAGGTTGCGCAGCAGGTGGCCGCGACCGGGCAGTCCTTGATGCAATCCCAACGTCTTGCCAAGTCGGTCTCCCAAGCTCTTGTGGGAAGCGCGCAAGCCTTCCCCGACGTGAAAGAAAGCTCGGACGTGCTCGCGAAAACGGTGCGCGGCTTGAAGTTTGGCGAGGACTCCTTACGGCTTGAGGCCGTCGAAGATACCTTGCAAAATGACGTTGACACCGTGATGCCGCTGATGGAGCGGGCCGAAAAAAATGCGGCCACGGTCATGGGACAGCAAGCGATTTTGATGCAGGTGGGCAACGCTCTGCGGACGATTAACCGCCAGTCATCAGACCTTCTGGAAATTGCGGAGACCGTTTCGTCCCTGAAGCTGCAGCAGAATGCAGCCCCCGCCGAAATTTCAGCCGCAGGCCAGCTCGTGATGTTGACGCAGCGAATTGGTAAATCAGCCAACGAATTTCTGACCATGGAGGGTGTGAGCCCTGAGGCCGTGTTCTTGCTGGGTAAGGACTTGAATTCCTTTAAGGAGATTGCACAGGGTTTGCAGGAAGGCAGCCCGGAGTTGCGTTTGAGCGGCTCCAAAGATCCCCAGACCCGCGAACGGCTTGAGGCCTTGATGGCCCTGTACGAGCAGACGCGTGTGCAAGCGGGCGCCATTTTGGGTAACTTGCAGGGCCTGGTTTCTGCGCGAGAAGCGCAGTCATCCATTATTTCGGACAGCGAGGCTCTGCGCCGCGGGCTGGAGGACATTCAGGGCAAGCTGTCGTCACAGACGGGTTTGAGTGTTACGGCGTTGACCATCCTGGGCATCGCTGCGCTTATCGCGCTGCTTTGTGCCGCAGGCCTGGCCCGCTTGCAGGTGCTTGACAGTTTGCAACGTCAGGGTGTTGCCGAAAGCCAGAGGCAGGAGGCCAAAGGCCAGGAGCAGGACGCCAAACGCGTCAATGATGCCAACCAGGCGGCTATTTTGCGATTGATGAATGAGTTGCAAACAGTGGCGGAGGGGGATTTGACCCAGGAAGCTACCGTGACCGAGGACATCACCGGCGCTATCGCCGACTCGGTTAACTACACGGTGGAAGAGTTGCGACAACTGGTAGGTAACGTGCAGAACACGGCGACGCGTGTGGCGCAAACCACCGCTCAGGTGGAAAGTACCTCAACCGAGCTGTTGGCTGCCTCCACCGAGCAGCTGCGGGAAATTCGTGAAACCGGCCAGTCCGTGCTGGACATGGCGACCCGAATTAATGAGGTGTCCAGCCAGGCGCAGGAATCATCCCAGGTGGCGCGCCAATCGCTGACCGCCGCCGAGTCCGGCCTTCAGGCTGTGCAGAACGCCATCGGCGGTATGAACTCGATTCGAGACCAGATCCAGGAAACATCAAAACGGATTAAACGTCTGGGCGAGTCTTCCCAGGAAATTGGTGAGATCACCGAGCTGATCTCGGACATTACGGAACAAACCAACGTGCTGGCGCTTAATGCCGCCATTCAGGCTGCGTCTGCTGGCGAAGCGGGGCGAGGCTTCTCAGTGGTTGCCGAGGAGGTGCAGCGACTGGCTGAACGCTCCGCAGACGCGACGCGCCAGATTTCTGCGCTGGTGAAAGCGATTCAGACCGATACGCAGGATGCTGTGGCCGCTATGGAGCGCTCCACACAGGGTGTGGTTGAAGGGGCCAAGCTGTCCGACAGCGCCGGTACAGCGCTGTCGGAGATTGATTTGGTGTCACGCCGGCTTGCGGATCTGATCGAGCAGATTTCAGCTTCTGCGTCCAGAGAGGCCGAGTCGGCCAACGTGGTGGCTGGCAACATCCAGCACATTTTCGCGGTGACGGAACAAACCGGTGAAGGTACCCGTTCAACTGCCCAGCAGGTGCGGGACTTGTCGCGCATGGCGGAAGAGCTGCGTCAATCGGTTTCGCGATTCAAGATTGCATGATGAGTGCCTGACCCTTTTCTGTCCGTGCCCCCTGCTTAATGACCGGCTTTCCATCTATGCAACCGAACGATCCAAATTCTTCAGCCGCTGAGCTCGATGTGGCTGTCAATGATCTGGGCCCGCTTGCGTGGGTGCTGGACGAGCTTCGAAAATCGCTGGATGGATCTGCGAAAGCGCTCAAGCGCTTCGTCCGCGATGCGGAGATGGCACGAGGTTCTGACCTCGCAGCACTTGATGCAAGTCAGCTACGGATTGCCCGTCAGCAGTTGCATCAGGCTGTTGGTGCTCTCGAAATGGTGGGCTTGGGTGCTCCCGCCCTGGTGCTGCGGGCTATGGAGGCTGCCGTGCAGCGCTTCGTTCAGCATCCCGAGCAATGCAATCAGGAAGCAGCTGCCAAGGTGGAACTGGCCAGCTTTGCCTTGACCGAGTACCTGGAAGGCGTCCTGGCTGACCGGCCGGTTTCGGCTGTGTCCCTGTTTCCGCAGTACCGTGATATTCAGGGACTGGTGGGTGCCGACCGGATTCACCCAGCTGACCTGTGGATTTTTGAGTGGCGGTGGATTGACCCCGTGCTTGGGAGCAGTGTCGAAGGCAGGGCTTACAGCGACGCGGCCAGACAGCTGATGGACCCATTGGTTCTGAAGATCATGCGCAGCGGAGACGCGCAGGCGGCGCAGACGTTCAGGGATTTATGCCTCGGGTTCGCCCACGCTGAGCAAGGCCTTGAACCAAGGGCCTTCTGGAAAATTGCCGCAGCCTATTTTGAAGCGATGGCCCTTGGGCTGTTGAAGGTTGATCTTTACGTCAAGCGGGCAGCGTCACGAGTTTTGCTGCAATACACCGCATTCGCGAAAGGAAGCACCAATGCTTCCGACAGGCTCGCCCAGGATTTGCTGTTTTTCTGTACGCAGGCGATTGCGCCCCGCGCAAGTGATGCCCCAACGCTGTCCGCCATCCGATCAAGTTATGGGCTGGCCCGATTCAAACCTGTCGACTATGAGGCGGTTCAGTTTGGCCGATTTGATCCGGCCTTGCTGGCGCAGGCCCGCAAGCGCATTGTGTCGGCCAAGGAAACATGGTCATCGCTCACAGCGGGAGATGTAGGCAAGTTCAAAATTCTCACAGACCAGTTCAGCCTGGTGACCGATTCCCTTATAAAGCTGCACCCGCCGAGTGAGCCGTTGGCGCTTGCCTTGACGCGAGTGGTTGAGACAACCGTTCGTTCTGCCCAATCTCCTCCGCTTGAATTGGCGCTTGAGGTCGCCACGGCCGTGCTTTATCTTGAGGCGGCCTTTGATGATCTGGATCCCAACGACCCGCAACTGACGGTTCGCACTGCCCGATTGGCCGAGCGTCTGGAAGGCGTGCGGACGGGTGGAGATGCACAGCCTCTTGAGTCGTGGATGGAGGAGTTGTACAGACGCGTTAGCGATAAACAAACCATGGGCAGTGTGGTGGGTGAGCTGCGCATATCGCTGAGTGAACTCGAAAAATCACTGGATCAGTTTTTTCGCAACCCGCAGGAAAAATCGTCACTTGTCTCAGTCCCGGGGCAGTTGTCGCAGATGCGTGGCGTTTTATCTGTGCTCGGGCTGGACCAGGCCTCTCAGGCAGTGCTTCGCATGCGGGACAGCGTGGAAAAAATGCTGGCGACGGAGGTAGACGAGCAAATGGCCCGTGCCGCCGGAACGTTTGATCAGCTCGGAAACAATCTCGGTGCGTTGAGCTTTCTGATTGACATGCTCAATTACCAGCCAGCACTCGCGAAAAAGCTTTTCATCTATGACGACCACACTGGCGAGTTAAAGCCGGTGATGGGGCGTATTCGCGGCGAAGCCGACATGGCGGTCACGATAACGGTCAACAGCGAGCTGTCCCAGGAGGTCTTGTCCGTTGTGCAGGATGCCGAGGCAGGCGCTTCGGTAGAAAATCTCAGTGTCAAACTGGATGTGTTGGCAACACACGCGGCCTTGGCCGAACAGCCCGCATTGGCACAGACTGCCCGTAACGCAGCTATTGCCGTCGCCGAACAGACGGTCACAACGACCACCAGTTCACTGAGCGGATTGGTCGCAGCCACTGCGCCGGCAACTGTCCCCGAGGCTCCGCCCACGGGGTCAGCGGCGGCCTCGGCAGATTTTGAAGAAGATGACCTGAGAGACATTTTTCTGGAAGAAGCGCGGGAGGTCGCAGGACACGCCCAGGCCGCGATTGCTGCGCTTGCTGCCGAGCCTTCAAATATGGGGGAGCTCACGATACTGCGTCGGGCTTTTCATACGCTCAAAGGCAGCTCACGCATGGTCGGACTCAACGAGTTCGGCGAGGCAGCGTGGTCCCTGGAGCAACTGCTCAATGGCTGGCTGGCAGAGCAAAAGCCGTCCAACGATGAATTCCGGACCCTGTGTGTCCAGGTCATGGACGGGTTCGTAGCGTGGATTGACGACATTGCAGCGAACCGGGAGACCTCGTGGAAGTCGTCCGCCTTCCGTGCCACAGCCGATGCGATGCGGACTGAAGGGCGCTTTTCTCCTTTGCAGCAGCCTGCAGTGGCACCGGCAATGGAATCGCCCCCGATCACTTTGGAAGCGGAATTGCCAGCTGCGGAAGTTGCAGCAGAATTGCCGGCATACGCTGAGATCACTTCCCTTCAAGGCTCATCTGAAGCAGAACATCAGATTGTCACATCCGACCAGGCGACCGATCTTGATTTTGACTTCGGACTGGATGTTCAGGCCGCCGAAACCTCAGCGACCGGCGCTCCGCCCGAAGCGCTGGTCTCGTCCGAACCCGAGATCGAGCTCTCCGAGATTCAGGGTATTGACTTTGACAGCCTTGCAACTCTGAGCACACCTGAAGCAAGCAATGTTGCGCCGGTGCAGACTTCCTCAGATGCCGTGTTCGAACTCGAATTGCCCCCTCTTGCCACCAATACGGCTGCCGATCCCGTGGAGATGTCGGCTGCTGATTTCGACGCGCAATTTCTCCAGGAAGCAATTTCGCAAGAGCAGGTGGCGCCGCCGCAGCCCATGGCAGCAGAGCTGGTCGCCGACCTCTCGATGGCTGATTTCGATCTGGACATCGGAGAGCCTGCCGCTGACGGGCCTCTGGAGGACCAATTTCCATCAACACCGGCAGCTGCACCCGCAACAGCTGGGCAAGACCGCCTGGAGCCCGAGGAATTTAGTGCATCTGAAACGTTTGAGGAGGATCCGGTCAAGGTTATCGGCTCTCTGCGAATCGGTATCCCCCTGTACAACGTCTATCTGAATGAAGCGGACGAATGGTCGCGTCGGCTCGTGACCGAGGTTACCGAGTGGACGATGGAGTCGGATCGGCCGATTGGCGATTCGACACTTGCGCTGACACATTCTTTGGCAGGCAGTTCGGCTACGGTAGGGTTCGAAGCCCTGTCGGAAATGGCCCGCGCACTTGAACATGCGCTTGAGCAGTCGCAAGGACTCCATGCCAAGGGCATCAGCCGGTATCACCAGACTTTTGTCGACGCGGCGGAAGATATTCGACGCCTGCTGCACCAGTTTGCAGCCGGATTTCTCAAAACGCCCGACCCGAAAATTCTGCAAGCGCTGCGTGCCATCGATCTGTCGGTGCCTCAGGACGATGCAGTCGATGCGACCGAGTCCACTGCGTCACCCGAAGTTGTAAACGTTGAACCCGTTAGCACTCCCGTGGTTCCGTTAACCAGTGTCGACAGGGTGGTGGCGCGAGTGATTTCCGGCTCTGTCGCGGTTAGCAGGACTTCGACAGTCCCACGACCGGCCCCCCCGACTGAACAACCGATTGTTGAGCCCCCAGTCCAAGTGCCAGCCCCCGCGCCTGGCCACGACCCAGCTCCGCTTGCCCCCGATGCCAGGCTGGCCGAGCCGGCATCTGCGATTGCCGTAGCGCCCGCGTTAGCCGCCGCGCCATCCGCGCAGGTTGCAGCAGTCTCTGCCCAATCCGCTTCAGCGGCTTTCAGCGAAGACATGGATGACGAGTTCGACGCGGTGGATGCCATCGACCCGGACTTGTTTCCGATCTTTGAGGAAGAGGGCGCCGAGTTGATGCCCCAGCTGGGCGGCGGCCTGCGCCAATGGGCTGCTCGTCCGGATAACCAGGGCGCCCGCAACGAAGTTTTGCGGGCCCTGCACACGCTTAAAGGCAGCGCGCGATTGGCCGGAGCCATGCGTCTCGGCGAGATGGCTCACCGCATCGAATCCGATATTGAACGTTTGGGTAGCGACGCAGCGGCATCCCAGGACTTTGATTCCTTGCTTGTGACCTTTGATGCGATGCAGGCCAATTTTGAGGCCTTGCGTCATCCAGGCGTGGTACCCGAGACGCTTGAGCCGCTGAATCCGCCGGTGCAAGCCGAACAGGAAGGTGCGCCAGAGGCGACGCAAGAACAGGGCGATACAGCCGCACCTGTCGGGCGGAAAGTCACCATATCCCTTGCCCAGGCAACGGCATTGCAGCCCTTGCGCGCTGCGTCCTCAGGGTCGATCCGCGTTCGTTCGCAACTGCTTGACCGCATGGTGAATCAGGCCGGTGAGGTGATGATTACCCGTTCCAGGCTTGAGGCCGAGCTGAATCAGCTGCGCGGCTCGCTCAATGACCTGAGCGGAAACTTGAACCGTTTGCGCGCGCAGCTGCGTGACGTGGAGTTGCACTCAGAAACACAGATGCAGTCCCGGCTCCAGCAGGCCAAAGAAGCACAGCTGGGGTTTGACCCCCTGGAATTTGACCGCTTCACGCGTGTGCAGGAATTGACCCGCATGATGGCGGAGTCAGTGAATGACGTTGCGACCGTGCAGCGCACGCTGCAGCGGACAGTGGAAGCTACCGAGGATGACTTGATCGCCCAGGCGCGCCAGACCCGCGAACTGCAGCGCGACCTGCTTCGTACCCGGATGGTGGAGTTTGAAGGTATTTCAGAACGGCTCTACAGGGTAGTGCGTCAAGCGTCCAAAGATGCAGGCAAGCAGGTGCGGCTGGATCTGCAGGGCGGCACCATCGAGATGGACCGCGGCATGCTGGACCGCATGACACCAGCGTTTGAGCATTTGCTGCGAAATTGCGTGGCACATGGCATCGAAGACCCGCAGACCCGCACTGCATCCGGGAAAGACGCGAGCGGCATGATCACCGTGCGTTTGCAGCAGTCTGGCAACGACGTCTCTGTCGAATTCAGTGACGACGGTGCTGGCCTCAACTTGCAGCGCATCAGGGAAAAGGCAGTGACATCCGGTCTGATTTCCACCGATCAGCAGATAAGTGACGATGAAGCCGCGAATCTGATTTTCATGCCCGGCTTCTCGACTGCCACGCAAGTGACCGAACTCGCAGGGCGGGGAATTGGCATGGACGTGGTTCGCTCAGAAGTTAACGCGCTGGGTGGACGCATTGAGACAACCACGACACTTGGCAAGGGCACCAACTTCAAGCTGATTTTGCCTTTGACCACTGCCGTTACACAGGTGGTCATGCTCAGGGCTGGCACGTCTTCCATTGGCGTTCCTGCCAATGTGGTCGAGACCGTTCGCCGGATTTCTGCCAAAGATTTGCAGCAGGCGTACAACACCGGCGCGATTGATGTTGCGGGTGAAGCTGTTTCTTTCTTCTGGGCGGGGGCATTGCTTCAGGCTTCTCGCAAGACCACTGAACCACAGACCAAGACCACGCCGGTGGTGATCTTCCGCAGTGCCGCGCAGCGTTTGGCCCTTCATGTGGATGAGGTGTTGGGCACGCAGGAGGTGGTGGTTAAAAACCTCGGGCCGCAACTGTCACGGCTGCCAGGTCTGGCGGGTATGTCGGTGCTGGCGTCCGGCGCAGTTGTTTTGATTTACAACCCCGTAGCGCTGGCGACAGTTTATGGTCAGCAGGCGCGGGCGTTGAGTTCCGATAACGCAGAGCCCCACATGCTGGAACGCTCTGTGGAGCAGCCGTCCGAAGGTGGCCTGTCGACAGTCGTTTCATCAGTTCCGGTCGCTCCGCAGATTCCGCTGATTTTGGTGGTCGACGATTCCATCACGGTTCGCCGGGTGACGCAGCGACTGTTGCAGCGCGAAGGTTATCGCGTCACGATGGCCGCAGACGGCTTGCAGGCACTTGAACGGCTGCAGGAAGAGCGACCCACCCTGGTGTTGTCGGATATCGAAATGCCGCGCATGGACGGCTTCGATCTGGTGCGCAACATTCGCGGAGACGTGCGTTTGAGCAGTTTGCCGGTCATCATGATCACTTCGCGCATCGCGGAAAAACATCGTGAACATGCCAATGAGTTGGGCGTTGACCACTACCTCGGCAAGCCATATAACGAGGATGAATTGCTCAGCCTGATTCGTCACTATTGCGCGCTTGAAGCTGCGGCCGCCGCTACGGCTTGAAGGTAAATTGGCCGTTCGCCCTTTGTTTACGGGCGCTCTAAGCTATAAAAAACATAGCGATCTTCAGGGTTGCCTGGCAACGCAGGCATAACGCTGCAGGGTACGCGTCCGCGCCTTGGCATGGTCCACCACCGGATAGGGGTAGTTGCCTCCCAATTCCACACCGGCCGCAGATAGTTCAAGCGGGCTTGCGAGCCACGGGCTGTGCAGTGCAGCATTGGACAGTCCCGCCAGCTGCGGCAGGTACTTGCGAATAAATTTTCCCTGGGCGTCAAACTTTTCGCTTTGACTCACCGGGTTAAATATCCGGAAATAAGGCTGCGCATCACAACCGCTGCTGGATGCCCATTGCCAGCCCCCATTGTTCGATGAAAGATCAAAGTCATTGAGGTGTACGGCAAAGTAGCGCTCGCCCCAGCGCCAATCCACTCCGAGGTCTTTGGCCAGGAAGCTTGCCGTTACCATCCGCAGCCGGTTGTGCATGTAGCCCGTTTCCCTGATCTGTGCCATTGCCGCGTCCACCAGCGGGTAACCGGTCCTTCCTTCGCACCAGGCTTCATAAAGAGTCTGGGCCTCCAGACCTTCTTCCCAAGCAATAGCGTCGTAAGCCGGTTTGAAAGAGCGCGATGCCACGTGGGGAAAGTTGCTGAGAATCTGCGCATAAAAATCCCGCCAGATCAGCTCGCTTAACCAGACCGCGGCGCCCGGACTGCCCCCAGTTTGCAGCCTGAAAGCAATCGCCGCCAGATGACGGATCGACACCGTGCCAAAGCGCAGGTGAACGCCCAGATAGCTCGGTCCTTTGGCCGCAGGAAAATCCCTGGTAGCGTGGTACTGGTCAATCCGCTCCAGAAATGCGTCTACGAGGACCGCCGCACCGGTGGTGCCCGTGGGAATCTTCAAGCTTGAGAGATTGGTTTTTTCAAAGCCGAATTCAGCCAGTTCCGGAACGGGGGCGTTGTAAGTCGGAGGCCTATCGATCAGGGCTGCGCCATACTGGCGCACCGGATACGGACGAAGGTAAAAATCGTCGATCTTCTTCAGCCATGCGTTTTTGTAGGGCGTAAATACGCTATATGGCTTGCCGGTTTGAGTCAGTACTTCGGCACGCTCAAATATCACATGGTCCTTGAAGCTGTGAAACGCTTTTCCGCTCAATGCCAGCGCCTGGCCCACTTTTGTGTCGCGCTCAAGTCCCTGGGGCTCGTCATCGTTATTGGTAAATACGGCGTCAATTGAAAGGGTGGAGGCCAAGGCCGGCACGGCTTCGGCCGCCCATGCATGCAGAACGATCAATCCGGCCCTTTGACGTCCCTCATCGTTGCCCAATTGCCGCAACTGCCCGTCCAGGTCAACCAGCGACTCCCTGATAAATTCAACCCGCCGATCCGCGCGAGGAAGCAAATCCAGGATCTCTCGGTCCAGCACAAAAACGCACAATACCTGCCGACACGATTTCAGAGCGTGATAAAGCGCGGCGTTGTCCTCAACCCTGAGGTCGCGCCTGAACCACATCAGCCCTGTTTCATATTGCTTGGTCATCGCCGGAGTGTGCCTTGCCCCGGCATTTTTCGCACGGCCTGTACGTCTGCCCGGGTAACTTCAACTGGTTTTACCCCACGACTGCGGGCTGTGCGTAAAATCAGCGCATGGCCATGGATTCCGCACCGATCAACCTTACAAACCATTTTTTGATTGCCATGCCAGGGATGGACGACGAGGCCTTTGCCAAAAGCGTGGTCTTCATGTGCGAACACAGCGATCGCGGCGCGCTGGGGCTGGTGATCAACAAGCCCAGCGACATCAGCCTCAAAAACCTCTTCGAAAAAGTGGCACTCCCCCTGCGGCGCGATGATCTGACCGAGGCCCCGGTCTTTCAGGGCGGGCCGGTTCAAACCGAACGTGGCTTTGTACTGCACGAGTGCATGCTGGCGGGCAATGAGTCGGTCTATGCGTCGACCATGACCATACCCGGGGGGCTGGAAATGACCACCTCCAAAGATGTTCTGGAAGCCCTGTCAACCGGAGCCGGGCCTAAAAAAGTGTTCGTATCGCTCGGGTACTCGGCCTGGGGTGAGGGTCAGCTCGAGTCCGAAATTTCTGACAACAGCTGGCTCACCGTCGAGGCCGATCTGTCGCTGATTTTTGATACGCCGGTAGAACAGCGCTACGACAAGGCCCTGTTGCTGCTGGGCCTGCAAAGCTGGATGTTGTCGCCCGAGGCCGGGCACGCATGAGTGCTGTGGCCCAGCCTGTCATCGCCGCTGAGCTGCAAACATTTCTCGCTTTTGACTTTGGCCTTAAACGTACCGGGGTGGCCACCGGTAACCGCCTGACCCAAACGGCAACACCACAAGGTAGCATCGTCGCCAGCGGCGATGCGCGTTTCGCAGGCATAGCGTTGAAGATCAGGGAGTGGCAACCCGAGGCACTGGTTGTAGGCGTTCCCTTTCACCCCGACGGCGCGCCTCACGAAAACACGGTGCGCGCCCAAAAGTTTGCCCGTCAGTTGCGCGGCCGATTTGGTCTGCCAGTTTTCGAGGTGGATGAGCGTTACAGCACCACCGAAGCCTTGTCTCAAGGCGCGACAGACGCTGATGCAGCATCTGCCGTCATAATTCTGGAGCAATTTTTGAGGACCGCCACATGACCAACCTGACACTGGACGCGGAGGCGCTGTACCGCGAAGTTCTTCGCGGCATGCAGCAGCTGCTGACGACCTATACCCGTGCTCCCCGGCTGGTGGGCGTGGCCTCCGGCGGGGTCTGGCTTGCGGAGCGCTTGCGGGCCGATATGGCATTGCACGAAGACGTTGGCACGCTGTCGTCGGCCATGCACCGTGATGATTTTTCGCGACGGGGTCTGGCTGCCAGCGGGCAAACCGTACTGCCCTTTGACGTAAATGGTGCCGATCTGATCGTGCTCGACGATGTGCTTTACACCGGCCGGACCATTCGCGCCGTGCTGAACGAGTTGTTCGACTATGGGCGACCGGCCAGCGTCAAGCTGGTGGTCCTGGTAGACCGTGGCGGTCGCGAGCTGCCGATACAACCCGAGTTTGCTGCGGCCAGGGTGGCCCTGCCGCCATCGCAGTCGCTGGCTCTGGCGCGCAGTGACGACGGACGTTTCAGCTTTCAAGTGCAAGAGGCAACCACATGAATTTATCCATCGCGACCGCGCTCACCACTATGCGTAAGGTTTGACCGTGTTGTATCGACGAAATCCGCAGTTCAATAAAAACGGTGAACTGATTCATTTGCTGTCCATTGAGGGGCTGCCAAAAGCGACCCTGACGCAAATCCTTGATACAGCGGCCAGCTTTGTCAGCGTCAGTGACCGCGAGGTCAAAAAGGTACCGCTGCTTCGCGGCAAAAGCGTTTTCAATCTCTTCTTCGAAAACTCCACCCGCACCCGCACCACGTTTGAAATTGCAGCCACGCGGCTGTCGGCAGACGTGATCAATCTGGACATCGCCCGTTCCTCCGCTTCCAAAGGAGAGTCCTTGCTGGACACCATCTCCAACTTGAGCGCCATGGCTGCGGACCTTTTTGTGGTGCGCCACGGCGAGTCGGGCGCACCTTATCTGATTGCACAGCACGTTGCGCCCCACGTGCACGTGATCAACGCCGGCGACGGTCGCCATGCCCACCCCACGCAGGGGCTGCTGGACATGTACACCATCCGGCACTACAAAAAAGACTTCACCCAACTCACGGTGGCCATTGTTGGGGATGTGCTGCACTCCCGCGTGGCGCGCTCTGACATCCACGCGTTGACCACGCTGGGTTGCCCCGAGGTGCGCGTGGTCGGTCCGAAAACGCTGGTGCCTTCCGATATGGCCCAGATGGGTGTCCGCGTCTGTCACACGCTGGAGGAGGGCGTCAAGGGGGCTGATGTGATCATCATGCTGAGGTTGCAGAACGAACGCATGTCTGGCGCACTTTTACCCAGCAGCCAGGAATTCTTCAAAAGCTTTGGCCTGACGAACGAGAAACTGCAGCTGGCCAAGCCAGACGCCATCGTCATGCATCCGGGTCCGATCAACCGGGGCGTGGAGATCGACTCGGCAGTGGTTGACGGATCCCAAAGCGTGATCCTGCCCCAAGTCACCTTCGGTATTGCGGTGCGCATGGCCGTGATGAGCATCGTTGCAGGAAATGACGCATGAGTGTCAGCCCCCACGTTTGTCGCTTCGCGTACTGCACTGCCCCCCAAGGGCGCGCTGCGCCTGCGGCCCGGCGAAGCCGGTTCCGCGGCCCCGGCTGGTATGGAAGATTCCCCCACGCTTGCCTGCTTACGCGCTGTGGAGACGCAATATGAAAATCCTAATCAAAAACGGCCGCGTCATTGACCCCGCCTCTGGCCTCGACGAGATCGGTGATGTGGCGATTGCCGCGGGCCGGATCGTGTCCTTGAAAAACCCTGTTCCGGACTTCACTCCGAACAGGACGATCGACGCAACAGGGTGTGTTGTTGCACCAGGTTTTATCGACCTGTCGGCGCGTCTGCGCGAACCCGGTCACGAGCATGAGGGTATGCTGGAGAGCGAACTCGCAGCCGCCGTCGCCGGCGGCGTGACCAGCCTGGTCTGCCCGCCAGATACAGATCCGGTTCTTGACGAGCCCGGGCTGGTCGAAATGCTGAAATTTCGTGCCGAAAAACTGCACCAGTCGCGCGTTTTTCCGCTGGGCGCTCTGACCCGTGCGCTACAGGGGCTGGCGCTGACGGAAATGGTTGAACTCACTGAGGCTGGTTGCGTAGGTTTCAGCCAGGCCGATGTCCCTTTGGCAAACACCCAGGTTCTCCTGCGCGCGCTGCAATATGCAGCCAGCTTTGACTACACGGTGTGGCTGCGGCCCGAGGACAGCTGGCTGGGCGGCGGTGTGGCAGCCAGTGGGCCGTCGGCCACACGCCTGGGTCTAAGCGGGGTGCCCGTCGCTGCCGAGACCATAGCCATGCATACCATTTTTGAGTTGATGCGTGTCACAGGTGCAAGGGTGCATGTCTGCCGCGTCAGCAGTGCTGCGGGTGTGGCCCTGCTGGCCCGCGCCAAAGCCGAGGGCTTGAACGTGACCGCGGACGTCAGCATCAACAGCCTTCACCTGCTGGACACCGACATTGGTTACTTTGACAGCCGCATGCGCCTGAATCCGCCCTTGCGTCAGCAGCGTGATCGCGATGCATTACGTCAGGCGCTGGCCGATGGAACGATTGATGCGCTGGTGTCAGATCACACGCCTGTAGAGGCGGATGCCAAAACCTTGCCGTTTGCCGAAGCTGAACCCGGCGCCACAGGGCTGGAGTTGCTGCTGGGCCTGGCTTGCAAGTGGGGTCAGGACAGCGGTGTTGGCATGACCCGTGCGCTTGCGGTCCTCACCAGCGAGCCATCGCGCGTCCTCGGTCGCACCCTCGGCATCTTGCAAGCCAGCGCCGGGCAACTGGTTAAAGGCGGCATTGCCGACATCTGCGTTTTTGACCCGAAGTCCGAGTGGACCGTTCAGCCTGACACCCTGCGCAGCCAGGGAAAACACACGCCGTTTACCGGTTACCAAATGCCGGCGCGAGTCCGCTGGACACTGGTTGGTGGGCAGCTGGCCTACGAGGCTTGACGGGCGTGCGTCAGGCCAAGGCCCTCTGGCGCCTGCTATGGGCCCTGAGCCATATTGTTGGTGGCATGTGGACCATCATTACGCGGTTTCCCAAGCTTGAGCAAAGCGAAAAGGAAGCGCGTGTTCATGCCTGGGCCCAGCAGATGCTGCGTGGCGTGGGCATTTCACTTTCGGTCAAGGGAGCCCCCGTAAAAAGCGGTCCGGCGTTATTGATAGCTAACCACCTATCCTGGCTGGACATTGTTGTGTTGCATGCTTCCCGCTATTGCCGTTTTGTTTCCAAGGCCGACATCAAGCATTGGCCACTGGTAGGGACTTTGGCCGCCGGGGCCGGCACTCTGTACATCGAGCGCGAGTCCCGTCGTGACGCGCACCGGGTGGTACACCACATGGCTGAGCGATTGCAGTTGGGAGAGGTGCTCGCCGTTTTCCCTGAGGGAACAACCGGCGATGGCATCACGCTCAAACCGTTTCATGCCAATCTGCTTCAGGCTGCGATTTCGATGAACGTCCCCGTACAACCCATCGCCTTGCGGTTTGTGGATTCGGATACGGGTAGAACCAGTTTTGCGCCACGCTACATCGATGACGATTCGATATTTGTATCGATCTGGGAGACGCTGTGTGTCGGCAATCTTCGCGCTGAGGTCACGTTTGGAGAAGGCCAATCCTGCCAGGGGCGGGACCGGCGGGCCTGGGCAGCCGATCTTCAGCGCGAGGTCGAGCGCATGCTTGGTACCCGCGCTGACGAGCCTGTCTGACGGCGGCTGACTGGGCCCGTCTATTCGGGCTGAAAGGTCACGACGTGATCAACTTCAGCACGGATGCCAATCCATTCGCCGATGGCGTGATCATGGTGGGAGGGGACATGCGCCATCACCGTTTCCCCCGTTCCCAGCCTGAGCGTATATAAGAACTCCGAGCCGCGAAACGTCTTGCGCAGAATTTCCGCCTTCACCGGCGCAGCGTCGTCATGAACGATGTCATCGGCGCGCAGCAGCACGTCGCATACTCCGTTGACATATGCAGCGGGCAGCGGACATTCAAGCACATCGCTCAAGTCGCCGAGCGCGGTATGTACCACGACATTTTCGCCTTCCTGGGCAATGCGGGCTCGTGTAAATACCCCGTGGCCAATAAAGTCAGCGACAAATCGCGTTGCGGGGCGGTGGTACAGCTCGTAAGCATCGTCCCATTGGTGGAGTTGACCTTCGTGCATGACACCGATCCGGTCGCCAATGGCAAAAGCTTCCAGCTGATCGTGGGTCACGAACAGGGCTGTGGCCCCAGCCTGTTTCAGGATGCCCCGCACCTCGTGCGCCAGGCGCTCGCGTAAATCCACGTCCAGATTGGAGAAAGGCTCGTCCAGCAGCAGCAGCCGGGGCTTGGGCGCGAGTGCGCGGGCCAAAGCCACACGTTGCTGCTGGCCCCCGGACAATTCGTGCGGATAGCGTTTTCGCACGTCACCCAGACCGACCAGATCCAGCACCTCGCCTATGCGTTGCTCGCGCTCGGCGTGGTTGAAATGGGTCAGCCCAAAGGCGACGTTATGCCCCACGTCCAGATGAGGGAATAACGCGAAGTCCTGAAACACCATGCCAATGCGACGGTGCTCAGCGGGGATATGAACGTCGCCAGTCGCTCTCCCGCTGCTAACGATTTCGTGCGAGAGGGAGATGGTGCCGGAGATGGCTCGTTCGAGGCCCGCCACAGATCGCAGAAGCGTGGTTTTGCCGCAGCCAGAGGGCCCGATCAGTACGCCAATCTCACCGGCACGCAATCCCAATGAAACGCCGTTGACGGCGGCGCGGGAGCGACCTCTGTAGTGCACCACCAACTGCGAAATGTCCAAAAACATGCTGTTGATTGTAGATGCTTACAATTCTCATTTGCAATTGCTTGCAGGGCGCCACGTTCCGGCTCCCACCCCTGCCAAGCTACCGACCATACCTTTGGACTACATGCTCCGCCGTTTCCTGTCCTCTGCCCTGTTATTTGCCCTCATGGTGGTGTTGACCCTGCCCATCCTGGCGGTGATGCTGTCCTGGCTGGAGATTGACAAGCAGTCCCTGCCTGTCCTGCAGCAAATGATGCAGACAGTTTTGCCCGAGTACGCTTTCACATCCTTGCTGTTGTGTCTCTCTGTGGCTTTTGGTGTGGCCCTGGTTGGCATGGGAACGGCCTGTGCTGTGACGTTGTTTGATTTCCCGGGGAGGCGTTTTTTCTCGTGGGCTTTGCTGCTGCCACTGGCCATGCCGGCGTATGTGGTGGCTTACGCCTATACCGATTTTCTGCAGTACGCCGGTCCGTTACAAACCTGGTTGCGGGCGAGTTTTGGTCTGCAGGGCCGTCTGTTGCCAGAGGTGCGCAGCCTGGGCGGTGCGGTGCTGGTATTTACCTTTTCGCTCTATCCCTATGTGTATTTGCTGGCGCGCACGGCGTTGTCCGAGCGCGCCGTGCATTTGATGGAGGCGGCGCGGTTGTTGGGTGCTCCGCTGTCACGTCGCATCCGCGAAGTGGCTTTGCCGCTGGCCCGTCCTGCTGTAGCTGCCGGTGTTTCGCTGGCCTTGATGGAAACACTGGCGGATTTCGGCGTGTCGAGCTATTTCGGCATCCAGACCTTTACGGCTGGCATCTACAAAGCCTGGCTTGCCATGGACAATCGCCAGGCCGCTGCCCAGCTCGCCACAGCTCTGTTGCTGGTGGTGGCTGTGCTGCTGAAAATCGAACACCATGCGCAAAAGCGAATGCGTTTTGCGACGGGGCGGGGCGCGAGGGCAGGTTCGTCCGATGCGGCGCCCGCGACACTTCGGGGCCTGCGGGCGGGAGCTGCATGGACGATATGCAGCCTGCCCATCGCGCTGGGCTTCGTCTTGCCGGTTTTGTTCATGCTTCGGCCTCTGGCGGCCAGTTGGGGCGAGCTACCCTGGGCGCAGTTTGCGCAATGGTCATTCAATAGCCTGGGATTGGCCAGCGTCAGTGCCGTGCTCGCGACGCTTGTGGCACTCGGACTGGCTTTCGCGCTACGCCGGCAGCCGCACCCGCTGACGCGTGCGTCCGTTCAACTGGCCGGCCTTGGTTATGCCGTACCAGGCGCTGTGATTGTGGTGGGTCTGCTGTTGCCCGTGGGTTGGCTCCAGGCGGCCGCTCCGCAGACCGCAGCAGGCTACTGGATTACCGCAACAGTGCTTGGCATTGTCTGGGCTTACCTCGTGCGTTTCACTGCAGTGGCCCTCCAGTCTGTGCAAAGCGGGTACTCACGCATACCCCTTAGCTTCGACGACAGTGCACGCATGCTGGGCACTACCGGGGCAGGTCTGCTGGCCAGGGTGCATTGGCCACTGCTCAGGCGGTCCGTGGGTGCTGCCGCCTTGCTGGTGTTTGTCGATGTAATGAAGGAGTTGCCTGCCACGCTGGTACTGCGACCGTTCAACAGCGACACGCTGGCTGTTGTGACGTATCAGCTTGCCCGCGATGAGCGGCTGGGCGAGGCCGCCTTGCCCGCGCTCGCCCTCGTGCTTGTAGGGCTGTTGCCCGTTCTGCTGCTCGGTCGGACGCTGCGCATCCGGTAGTGCCGGTAGTCCGCTTCAAGCCTTCGCCTTGATGTAACGGTATTCCTGCGTCAGACCACCGTAGCCGTAAGCTTCTGCGCGAACGTCGTGCACGTAGATGTAGCTCTCCTCGTGCAGGTTGCCCAGCAACTTGCTGAACGCTGCAAAGGACTCCGCGATGTATTGTGCTTTTTCGTCCTTGGTGTTGGTTCCGTCAACCACCTTGATGTCAAAGTAAAAACTGTTCTTTCCCTGCTCGGCGAGGGAGCTGCCGCCCACGATCCAGTGCTGCGGCGGAACGTAGTCAACGGCAATCGCTGTGACTTCCCGTTTTTTCCGAAGGATTCTCGTAGTCAGTTCGAGCAGTGTTTCAGAGACGGCGTGGGTGAGTTCGGCGCTTGCCGGCTGGCTGATTTTGACATTCAGGATGGGCATGAAAAGTTCCTTATTAGTTAGCTATGCAACTATAAAGTTAAAAAAAGGGAGTGGTGCTATTTCAGGGCGCTACAAACGCTCCTGACGCGGGCTACAGTTTCATCGAAGTTCTCCTTTCCGATCTGCTGTTGAATCCGGCGCGTGACTTCGCCGCTGGCTTTGTTGATGGCGGCATGGATGGCCTCGGCTTCCGATGTGGGATACACGGCCCAGTGTCTGGCATCGGCGGCTGTACTTCTGCGCTCCACGAGATGCAGGGCCTGCAACCCATCCAGCAGACGGGTAGCCGTCGGGCGGGAAATTGTCAGTTCAGTTGCCAGCTCATGCTGCGACAAACCCGGGTGGTTCAGAACCACGCGCAAGAGAAAAGCTTGCGACGGGGTGATGCCGAAGGGTTTGAATGCCCGTGTCCATTCCTTGTCCACAATACGGGCCAGGGCGGTGGTGTTGAAAAACAGGCAATGATCAAACATGCGGCAATGGTATCAACAAATGATTAGCTATGCAACCATTTTGTTGGTCTTGCGTGTACCTGAAACCTGCCCGCTGTAAGCATGAACCTACGCACATCAAACCCCGGGGCCTACGCGTAGTTAGAAACCGCGAACTTATGGTGAATTTTCGCTGCAGTTCCTCCCGGCACCCCGGTGCCAGCGGGGAATGTGGGTTTATCAACTTTTCCGGGAGAAAGCCATGAACCAGGACCGTGTAGAAGGTAATTGGATGCAGTTCAAAGGGCAGGTCAAGGAGCAATGGGGCAAGCTCGCCGACGATGATCTGGACATCATTGCAGGCAAGCGTGATCAATTGCTGGGTCGTATCCAGGAACGGCATGGATTGGCCAAGGACGTTGCCGAGCGGCAACTCGACGACTTTCAGACGCGCAATCCAACGCAGTTTTTCGAACGTACGTAAGACGTCGGCAGATCATTGCCGCGTCAATTAACAAAACATCAAGAGGACTTATATGAAATCCAAATTAATCATGCTCACGCTTGCGGTGTCCTGTGCTTTCGCTGGGAGCGCCATGGCCCTCACAAAAGACGAGTACAAAACGCAAAAGGACCGTGTCTCGGCGGACTACAAGACTGGCCGTGACAAGTGTGCCGCTTTGAAAGACAACGCAAAAGACATTTGCACCGCTGAAGTAAAAGGTGCCGAAAAGGTTGCCCGCGCTGAGCTTGAGGCGCAATACAAGGCCAGCCCACGCAATGACATGAAAATCCGCGAAGCCAAGGCTGCAGCCGCCTATGACCTGGCCAAGGAAAAGTGTGATGACCTCGAAGGAAATGCGAAAGACGTTTGTGTCAAGGAAGCCAAGGCAGCGCATACAGCCGCCAAGGCCGATGCCAAGGTAGCGAAGGCAACGACGGACGCTGGCAAGGGCAACACGAAGGACGTCGCTGAAGCCAAAAAAGACGCAGCAGAGGATAAATCCGAAGCCAAATATAAAGTGGCCAAGGAGCGCTGCGACGCGATGTCGGGCAATGCCAAGGATGCCTGCGAAAAGGATGCCAAAGCCAAGTTTGGTATGAAGTAAAACCCGGTCGGCTAGTCGGCCCTCGGCGAAAATCCCGGCCTGCCTGCAGGCCGGGATTTTTTACGTCAAAAATGGCGAATTGGCCTCAAGCACCCCTTGCAGGTAGAACTGCTTAAAATAGCGGCAATTCAAGGACAAGCGCATGCACATTGACAAAGAACTCGACACCCGCGGCCTCAATTGCCCACTGCCTATCCTCAAGGCGAAGAAGGCACTCGCCGAAATGACCAGTGGTCAGCTGCTCAGAGTGGTATCGACCGACTCCGGCTCGACGCGCGACTTTATGGCCTTTTCCAAACAGACAGGCAATGAGCTCGTAGAACAGTTAAATGAGGGCGGGGATTTCATCCACGTCCTCAAGCGCCGGTAGAGACGGCCGACCTCTGCTGACGCTGACGCTGACGCTGGCGCAGCTGTCTCGAGCTAGTCCGCCAAAGGAAGGGAGTCCTGCATTCTGCGCTCCCGGCCGGACCAGCCAATCTGCAGATTCTCCAGATAGTTCCGGAAATGCCCGCCGACATCTGCGTGTTGCAGTGCCAATTCAACCGTGGCTTCCAGAAAACCCTCTTTGCTGCCGCAGTCGTAGCGCTTGCCGCGGTATAAAAAGGCGTAAACATTTTCCTCGCTCATCAGCCCTGCAATGCCGTCGGTCAGCTGGATTTCCCCACCAACGCCAGTTTGCTGCTGCCGGATGTGTTTGAACACATTGGGCGTCAAGATATAGCGACCTGCCACACCCATGCGTGATGGCGCTACTTCTGGCGCGGGTTTCTCGACCATCCGGGTGACTTTCATTAGCTGATCGCTGACCGGCTCAGTCGCAACAATGCCATAACGCCGGGTGTGCTCCAGTGGCACTTCCTGTACAGCCAGCATGGACTGCTGCAATTCTTCGAACTGCGTGGCCATTTGGGCCAGAACCGGGGGAGTTCCTACCATCAGGTCATCGGCCAGCAGTACGGCAAAAGGCTCCTTGCCAACCAGATGCTCGGCGCACAAAACAGCATGCCCCAAGCCAAGGGACCGAGGCTGGCGTACATAGGAAAAGACCATGTCTCCCGGTTGAACTGATCGGACCAGGTTCAGCAACTCGGTTTTGCCCGCCGCTTGCAGCTCAGCTTCCAGCTCATAGGCAGTGTCAAAGTGGTCTTCTATGGCCCGTTTATTGCGTCCCGTGACGAAAATCATGTGACGTATCCCCGCTGCGTAGGCCTCCTCGACCGCGTACTGGATCAGGGGCTTATCCACGACCGGCAGCATTTCCTTGGGCTGGGCCTTGGTGGCGGGCAAAAAGCGGGTTCCCAAGCCGGCCACCGGGAAAACTGCTTTGGTTAATGTTGTGATTTTTGTCATCGACACGAGTTTGGAAAAAAGATAAAGTGTTGCGTTGCTGAGACAGAACGGCAACTAACGAGAATAACAAACAAAGCCAGCGGTGGCCCGCAAAGGGGAACTTCCTTGGACATATTACTTCTTGATGCATTGGTGCCCGAAGCCATGGCATGGCTTGAGACCCGGCACAGTGTGGAATACCGTCCTGAACTGGCAGATGACCTGACTGTTTTGCGCAAAGCCGCATATAAAACACGTGGCATCGTGTTCCCAAGGCAAACCGTGGTGACACGGGAGTTTCTGGATTTTCTGCCCAAGCTCAAGGCTGTAGGTCGCCTTCACGTGGGGACAGACAACACGGACCTGGAGGCCTGCAATGAGCGCGGCATCAAGGTGATTCATGCCAGCAGCGCCAACGTCCGGTCCAATGCAGAGTATTTACTCAGCAGCCTGTTGCTGCTGTATCGCCGGGGTGTTGTTTCGGCTTTGATGGGGCGCCGTCACCCCAGTACGCAAATGGGGCGGGAATTACATGGAAGTACTGTCGGCATTCTCGGCCTGGCGCCCACCGCGCATACGCTGGCGGGCATGCTCACTGGCCTGGGCGTGCGGCTGATAGGGTATGACCCGGCGATCCACCATACGGCTCCGATTTGGGAGCGCTTGCGTATTCAGCCTGTCACATTGACCGAGCTGGTCAGCGAGTCGGATGCGATCTCGGTGCAGATGCTTTATGCAACGCGTTTTCGGGGCTTTGTAAACGAAAAGCTGCTGGCCGCCTGCAAGCGCGGGCAACTGTGGGTGGGCATCAGTCGCAGTGCCTTGTTTGACGAGACGGCCCTGGCCTCGGCCTTGTGCGATGGCCGCATCGAGGCCTGCATTCTGGATGGGGCCGAAGATAATTTCACCGGTGAAACGTCCCCGGTCGCTGGCCTGAAAAACCTGTTCATCACGCCTCGCCTGGGTTCCCACACCCGCGAGGCGCGCTTGCGCTCCAGCTGGTACGTGGCTCATCGTATCCATGAAGCGATCTCGGCAGAGCAACGCGGGTCAGACTATGTGCCCAGCGCGCCCATGGACATGGAGCTGCCCGGCGGAGGCACGCCATCGCAGTGGTCTGAGCCGGAGTTCATGATCCGCTGATGTCGCCCCCACGGTCGCTCACTGGTGTGTAGCTCCCTGCCCCCCAAGGGGGCCGCTGCGCCTGCGGCCCGGCGAAGCCGGTTCCGCGGCCCCGGCTGGTAAAGAGGGATGCTCGCTTCGCATCACGCTCAACTCAGCATTAAAAAAGCCCCGCGAGTCGGGGCTTTTTTTTTGCGTGCGGTTCGTTGCCTATTTCAGGCGTGCGAGCTGTTCGCGGATCTTGGCCAGTGCCGCCTGGTTATCGGCCAGGCGCTTGCGTTCCTGTTCCAGCACGGCTGGAGGCACCTTGTTGACGAAAGCTTCGTTGGCGAGCTTGGTGTCGGACTTGGTGATTTCTCCTGTCAGGCGCGCCTCTTCCTTTTGCAGGCGAATTTTTTCTGCCGCCAGATCGACTTCCATGTAGAGGCACAGGCGCGCTTCGCCGACGATGGCGACAGGCGCGGTCTGTGCGGCAGCAGCCCAAGTTGCTTCGTCGTCGAACACCTTCACCTCGCTCAGCTTCGCCAGTGCCTTCAGCACAGGGGCGACTCCTTGCATAAAGGCGGTGTCACCAAGCACATAAAGCGGCAGGCGTGTTGCCGGCGACACCTTCATCTCGCCGCGCAGGTTGCGGCAGGCGTCCACCAGTGTTTTCAGTTTGGCAACGTGCGCCTCGGCGGCCTCGTCAATTTTTTCAGGCTGGCTTTGAGGGTAGGCTGCCTGTCCAATGAGTTCCACCTTCTTGTTGCCGGCAACCAGCGAAACCTTTTGCCAGAGCTCTTCAGTGATGAAGGGAATCAGCGGATGGGCCAGACGCAAAATGCCTTCAAGTGTGCGAATCAATGTGCGGCGTGTGGCGCGTTGCTCGGCGGGCGTTCCGTTCTGAATTTGCACTTTCGCAATTTCCAGATACCAGTCGCAGAACTCGTCCCAGACAAACTGGTAAATGCTGCCGGCAACGTTGTCGAGACGATAGTCGGCAAAACCTTTGGCAACATCGGCTTCCACGCGCTGCATGGTTGATGCAATCCACCGATCTGCCTGCGAGAAGGTGAGGTAGTTGTGAAACTCCTCGCCCGGTGCGCACTGGGCTTTGGTATGTTCTGCCAGGCCGCAGTCCTGCCCTTCGCAGTTCATCAGGGTGAAGCGCGTAGCGTTCCAGAGCTTGTTGCAGAAGTTGCGATAACCTTCGCAGCGTTTACTGTCAAAGTTGATGCTGCGGCCCAGGCTGGCGAGTGATGCAAAGGTAAAACGCAGCGCGTCGGCGCCATAGGCCGGAATGCCGGCGGGAAACTCTTTCTCGGTGTTCTTGCGCACCTGCGGGGCAGTCTCCGGCTTGCGCAGGCCCTGTGAACGCTTGTCCAGCAGCGGTGCCAGCTCGATGCCGTCAATCAGATCAACCGGGTCCAGCACGTTGCCTTCGGACTTGCTCATCTTTTTGCCCTGCGCGTCTTTCACCAGGCCGTGGATGTACACATTGTGAAAGGGCACCTGGCCCGTGAAATGCGTGGTCATCATGATCATCCGGGCGACCCAGAAGAAGATGATGTCGTAGCCGGTGACCAGCACGCTGGAGGGCAAAAAGAGATCAAGCTCTTTGGTTTTCTCGGGCCAGCCCAGTGACGAGAAGGGAACCAGCGCTGACGAGTACCAGGTGTCCAGCACGTCGGGGTCACGTGTCAGTGTCTTGCCTGGTGCCTGAGCTTGTGCAGCGGCCTCGTTTGCGGCCACATACACCTTGCCATCTTCGTCATACCAGGCCGGAATCTGGTGGCCCCACCAGAGCTGGCGCGAGATACACCAGTCCTGGATGTTGTTCATCCACTGGTTGTAGGTGTTGACCCATTGTTCGGGCACAAACTTCACCTCGCCGCTGCTCACCGCATCGCGCGCTTTTTGTGCAATCGATTTGCCCGTCGGATCTTGCTCGCTGACCTTGCTCAGCGCCACAAACCACTGGTCGGTCAGCATGGGTTCGACGACTGCGCCGGTGCGCGCACACACGGGCACCATGTTTTTATGAGGCACGGTTTTTTCGAGGAAGCCTTGCGCTTCAAGGTCTTTCAGAACGGCTTTGCGGCAGTCATAACGGTCCAGCCCCTGGTACGGCGCCGGTCCGTTGTCGTTGATCTTTGCGTCCAGCGTGAAGATGGTGATCAGCGGCAGCTTGTGGCGCAAGGCCACCTGGTAGTCGTTGAAGTCATGTGCGCCGGTGATCTTCACGCAGCCGCTGCCGAACTCTCGATCGACGTAGTCATCGGCAATCACCGGGATTTTTCGGTCACATAAGGGGAGGTCGACCATCTGGCCGATCAGGTGTTTGTAGCGCTCGTCCTCGGGGTGTACGGCCAGCGCGCCGTCGGCCAACATGGTTTCCGGCCGCGTGGTGGCAATGTGCATGCCGCGCAGCAAAGAGCCGTCAGCTGCCTTTTGCGGGCCGTCGCTAAACGGGTATTCGATGTGCCACATGAAGCTGTCGCGCTCTTCGCTTTCAACTTCAAGGTCAGACACCGCGGATTTGAGAACCGGGTCCCAGTTGACCAGTCGCTTGCCGCGGTAGATCAGGCCTTGTTCATACAACTGCACAAAGGTTGAGGTGACCACCGTGGACATCTTGGGGTCCATCGTGAAGTACTCGTGCTTCCAGGCCACCGAGTCGCCCATGCGGCGCATCTGGCGGGTGATGGTGGTGCCTGACTCTTCCTTCCACTCCCACACCTTCTCGGCAAACTTTTCGCGGCCCAGGTCGTGGCGGCTTTGGCCCTGGCCTTGCAGTTTGCGTTCAACAACAATTTGCGTCGCGATACCGGCGTGGTCGGTACCGGGCACCCACAGGGTGTTGTGGCCACGCATGCGGTGGTATCGCGTGAGCGAATCCATGATGGTCTGGTTAAAGGCGTGGCCCATGTGCAGCGTGCCGGTCACATTGGGCGGCGGCAGCTGGATGGCAAACGAGGGTTTTGCAGCTTCGAGCGTCGGCTCGTACAAGCCGTTTTGCTCCCACAGCGGGCTCCAGCGGCTTTCAATGGCAGCCGGCTCAAAAGACTTGGCCAGGCTGTCCAGACCCGGAGTGGGGACGGAGACCCGCGCATCAGAGGCATCAGCGGCAGGGTTGGCGGGCACGGGTTTGGCAGAGTCGGTCATGGGCAGCAATGAAAAACGGCATCTGGGGAGATGCCGCTGGGTGGGAGACAGTTGCCCCGATTTTATTCGACTGAGGCCTGTCTACTTCGATTCGGTGGGAAGTGCCGCCTCAATGCAGGCCCGCAGCACCCCGGTGTCACCCACCTGGTTGGCCAAAATCAGAATCAACCGGGCATTGAGCAGTTCGGATTCCTCCCGGCTCAGTCCCTGGTGGGCATCGAGCAGGCACTCGTAAAACGCATCGGCATCCTGGAAGTGCAGAGCGCTTTTCATGTGGTTTCTCCTTGCAGCCCCATGGCGGTGCTCACGGCGCGCACCAGCGAGGCATCGACGCTCTCACCTGTGGCTGCCACGTAGCTGTCAGGGCGCAGCAGGGCCCAGGCGTGGCCGAAAACGTGGCAGGTGGCTTGCAAATGGCCGTGTGTGTCGACCACGTGTTCAACAGCAAGCGCTCGCTCACCCGGGGCCAAAACCTGCACGCAGCGCAGGTCGGCCTGCGTGCTCAATGCCTCTAGCCGGGCAGCTGCGGCCAGGGGGAGGCCGCCAAAGACCAGCACCAGCAGGCGGCCATCTGCCCAGCGCAGCAGATCGATCAGTTCACCCGCTTGCCCGTTCGCCCATGAAAAGCCGACATTTTGCGTCGCCACGCCGGCAGTTTTGTCACACAATGGGCTGCGGGAATAGATATTGGGCACCGACATCCGGCCCGTATTGACCAGTTGCCGGGCAAAGGCATGTTGGCGCGCCAATCCCAGTGCTGCCTTGCGAAACAGCCGCTCCGCCCCGTCGGCAGGCCGCAGGAAGCGTGCGGTACGGTTGGTCACGAGTACGTTTTGCTGGGCTGCTTCGTGCCGCTCCGAGTGATAGCTGTCCAGCAAGGAAGCAGGAGCTCGCCCCTCCTGCACAGCGGCCAGCTTCCAGGCCAGGTTGTCGGCATCTTGCACGCCGGAGTTGCCCCCGCGCGCGCCAAAGGGGCTGACGACGTGGGCCGAATCGCCCACAAAAAATACGCGGCCGTGGCGCAGCTCGTCCAGGCATTCGGTGCGGTAGGCATAGGGCCCGACCCAGACAATTTCGCATTCATCCTGTCCCAGCGTGCGCTTGAACTGGGCATTCAAGCGGGCTCGCACCACTTCTTCCCGGCTCACCTCTTTGGGGTCGCTATCGGGCGCCATCTGGTAGTCGATGCGCCAGACGCCATCGGCCATCAAGTGTTGCCAGACCGCGCGGTTTTCATTGAAGGGAGCTTCGATCCAGGTGTGACGCTCCACCGGCGGTTGCTCCTTGAAACGCACGTCGGCAATACACCAGCGGTCATCACCTTTTTTGGCGGTGACAGCGGCGTTGCACCAGGCGCGAAAAGGGCTGCGCGCGCCGCTGCAATCGATCACATGGTCTGCCTGCAGCGTGTAGTTGCCGGCTGGTGTGCTGACACACAGCGTCGCAAATTCTGCGCTCTGCGTCAGGGAGGTCACCCGGTTGTTCCAGCGCAAATCAACGCAGGCTTTGCGCTGGTTGAGCTCGGCAATTCTCTCGACGAGAAAACCCTCGATGTAGAACTGCTGGATGTTGATGAAAGGCGGCTCTTTCCCCATCGAGTGTGTGTTTTGCTGCCGCAGGTCAAAGGCGTAAACCTCGTCATCGCCGGCGAAGGTGCGGCCCACGCTCCACTGCACCCCCTTGGACGCTATTCGCTCGTAAATGCCCAGCCGCTTGAAAATCTCGAGCGTTTTCTGCGCGTAACAGATGCCGCGCGAAGACGCCCCTTTGACACCCACCGTGTTGTCTTCGTCGAGGAAAATCGCGCGTACGCCACGTTGAGCCAAAGCGCAAGCCAGGCTCAGACCAGCAATGCCGGCGCCCGCGATGACGATGGGGTAGCGCCGGACTTCTCCACATTCCAGATCGGGTGGCGCCACGAAGGGGTATTCAGGCAGCGTGTAACCACTGCCCTGACTGAACTCGTAGCCATTGCTGAATGCTGTCTGGGCATACGCTGTTTGCTGGTTGGGCATGATTTAGGCTGTTTGCCCTTTATTTACGGGCGCTGGCTGCTATCAAAATAATAGTTGGCGTAGTTCTAGGCGGCAGGCGTTCCGGAGATTTCCGGTCTGTCATTTTGCTGCGGCTTGAGTGCACCGGCCGCCAGCCCGGCGGCCTTGTCCTGCCGCCATTGCTGTTTGCGCGCGGTCCATTCAGCCAGACGGGCGTGTGCGGTTTTGCTCTCTTCCAGCATTTCAAATTCATCAGCCAGTTGCGCCGTCAGCTCCAGCCGCACGCCGTTGGGGTCAAAGAAATAAATGCTTTTGAAGATGTGGTGATCGGTGACGCCCAGCACTTCCACGCCCTCGGCTTGCAGGCGCGCTTTCATCACGTTCAGCTCAAGCTCTGTGTCGACCCGAAACGAAATGTGGTTGACCCACAGCGGCGTGTTGGGCGAGGGCATGGCCGCTTCGTCATCACCCAGGTCAAAAAACGCGATGAACGAGCCGTCCTGCAGGCGAAAAAAGAAGTGGGTGTAGGGGCAGTACTCACCGGTGCTGGGCACGTAGTCGCTCTGGATGATGTGGTACAGCGGCAGGCCAAGAATGTCTTCGTAGAAATGCCTGGTTTCCTCGGCATCTCTGGCGCGGTAGGCGTAATGGTGCAGCTGCTGAACGGGCGCCGGCGCTGGCAGAAGCGACAAGGCAGAGCGCACGGCTTCGGGTTGGAGGGGGACATTCATGACGGCTTCCTGTTTACCTATTCATAACGCATTTACTATATCGTAATTGTTGGTGTGAGCAAAGAGGCCGCTGGCGCAAAAGCTGCGGGGGCGCATCCTGGGCAAAATATCTACCTGTCGTAAAGTCAGGCTTTTGTCGAATAACTCCGAGTCCATGCTTTTCCTCATATCCCCTGCCAAATCCCTGGACTACGACACGCCGCCCCAAACTGCGGCCCACACCCAGCCCCTCTTCAAGCGCCAGTCCGCTGCTTTGATTGATGTACTGAAGACCCAGACAGCGTCGCAAATCAGTTCCTTGATGAAGCTGTCAGACGCGCTGGCTGGCCTTAACGTCGGGCGCTATCAAGCCTGGTCACCCAAATTCACCGCCAAAAATTCGAAGCAGGCGGTGCTGGCTTTTAACGGTGACGTGTACGGCGGCCTGCAAGCCAAAACCCTGGGCGAGAAGCAGCTCGCATGGGCACAGCAACACGTCTGCATCCTCAGTGGCCTCTACGGCGTGTTGCGCCCCCTTGACTGGATGCAGCCTTACCGGCTGGAGATGGGTACCGCGCTGCCCACCCCGCAGGGCAAAAACCTGTACCAGTTCTGGGCCTCGCACATTGCCAGCTATCTCAATGAGCGCGCGGCGGCAGACACCTCGCCGGTGATCGTGAATCTGGCGAGCGAGGAATATTTCAAGGCCGTTGACCTGAAGGCCTTGAAGCCCCGGGTGGTGAGCTGTGTTTTTGAAGAGTTCAAAAACGGCACGTACAAAATCATCAGCTTCAACGCCAAACGCGCGCGCGGCTTGATGGTGCGCTACGCGATTGAAAACAAAATAGGCAGTGTCAAAAAGCTGCAGAGCTTTGATGCCGAGGGTTACCGTTTTGACCCTGCGGTCTCGGCGCCAGACAGACTGGTTTTCCGTCGCAAGCAAAGCGCCTGAGACCAATCCTCTACCAAATAAACAAGCCGTGCCCGCGCCAAATACCCCTAGCAAGACCAGCCAGGTCATCACGCGCGAGCTGCACGCGTGGATTGCTGCGGAAAGAGCGCAGGGTCATGGTCACGACACCATTCTTCAGGCCATGCTCTACGCCGGGTGGGAGCACCAGGTGGCCGCCGAAGCCCTGACTTCCACGCCACCCCCGCCTTTGCCTGTGCCGTGGCCGGAGCTTGCTTCGTCCCACATGCGGCTCGACGGCGGGGACAGGCTGGTCGAGTTGACAACGGTGATGCGCGAGCCGGACATCATCGTGTTTGAGAACCTGCTCAGTGCCGGGGAATGCGAGGCGCTGATTGAGGCGGCCCGACCCCGCTTGCACCGTTCGTTAACCGTATCGGTCGAAACCGGCGGTGAAGAGGTTCACAAAGACCGCACCAGTGAGGGCATGTTTTTCACGCGGGGTGAAAACGCATTGACCCAGCGTATTGAAGCGCGCATCGCCAGGCTGCTGGAGTGGCCGATTGAAAACGGAGAGGGCCTGCAGGTGCTGCGTTACCGGCCCGGCACCGAGTACAAGCCGCACTACGATTATTTTGATCCGGCCGAGCCCGGTACCCCGGCCATTCTGGAGCGTGGTGGCCAGCGTGTGGCGACACTCATCATGTACCTGCAGGAGCCCGAGTCGGGTGGCGCAACGGTTTTCCCTGATGTGCGCTTGCAGGTGGTGCCCAAACGCGGGCATGCGGTTTTTTTCAACTACAGCCAGCCGCATCGTTGCAGCCAGTCCCTGCACGGCGGCATGCCGGTGCTGGCTGGCGAAAAATGGATTGCCACCAAGTGGCTGCGTGAAAGCGTGTTCACCTAATGTTAGTGACGAAATCGGGGCTCTGCCCATAAATGACGGGAATAGTTTGCTATGAAAATCAGAGCTAACGGAATAAATGTCGAGGTTGAGGACAGCGGCGGTTCCGGCCCTGCCGTGCTGCTGATCATGGGCCTTGGCATGCAGTTGATTGCATGGCCGCCCGAGATGGTGCAGGCCCTGGTGGATGCGGGCTTTCGTGTCATCCGGCTGGACAACCGCGACATCGGTCTGTCCGACAAGTTTGACCACCTGGGCCATCCCAACCTCGTGTGGGAAAGCATCAAGTACAAGCTGGGCCTGAGCGTGAAGGCCCCTTATTTGCTGCAAGACATGGCGGCTGATGCGCTGGCTGTGCTTGATGCCTTGAATGTGTCCGAAGCGCATGTGGTGGGTGTCAGCATGGGCGGCATGATTGCGCAGCGCGTGGCGCTGGCCGCGCCCCAGCGGGTGCTGAGCCTGACCAGCATCATGAGCTCAAGCGGCGCGCGCGGCTTGCCGCAAGCCAAGCCGCATGTGATGCGTGTGCTGATGAGCCGGCCCAATGGCAAAGACTCGGCCTCGGTGCTGGAGCATTACGTCAAGCTCTTCAAGGCGATTGGCAGCCCAGGCTTTCCGGTCGATGAAGCACTGCTGCGCGAGCGGATTTCTGTCGGTGCCAGGCGCGGGTTTCATCCGGCAGGCACTGTTCGGCAAATGGTGGCCATTGCGGCCGACAGCCGCCGTGCAGCCGAGCTCAAAACCCTGCGCCTTCCCACGCTGGTGCTGCATGGCAAGGCTGACCCGCTGGTTCCTTTTGCCTGCGGCGAAGACACCGCGCGGCGCATCCCCGGCGCCAAGCTGATCGGCATCGAGGGAATGGGTCACGACTTGCCGCCCGGTGTGGTGCAGCGCCTGCTGGAGCCCTTGGTGCCTCACCTGAAGGCTGCAGGAGCCGCGGTATGAACAGCCCTGAAAAATCCCAGCTGGGCAAGGCCTCGGCGTACGTTGACCAGTACGACGCATCGCTGCTGTTTCCGATTCCGCGCGCCGTCAAACGTGAAGAACTGGGGCTTACGGACGCCTTGCCTTTCATGGGGGCCGATATGTGGACGGCCTATGAGCTGAGCTGGCTCAATCTGCGCGGCAAGCCGCAGGTGGCGCTGGCGCAGATCACCGTGCCCTGCGAGTCACCCAACATTGTTGAGAGCAAGTCCTTCAAGCTTTATCTCAACAGTTTCAACAACACAAAGTTTGTGGACGCGCGTGAAGTGCGCGAGCGTATTCGCGCCGACCTCAACACCGCAGTGGGTGCTGCGGTGGGCGTCAAAACCCTGGGACCCGAGCTGTTTGACCAGGAGCCCGTGCATGAGCTGGACGGTTTGAACCTTGACCGGCTGGATGTGGAGTGTCTGCACTACACACCCGCGCCGGAGCTGCTGTTTGCCGACCATGAAGAGCCGGCAGTCAGTGAGACCCTGGTGTCCAACCTGCTCAAAAGCAACTGTCTGGTCACTGGCCAGCCCGACTGGGGCAGTGTGCAAATCCGTTACGAGGGCGCGCCGATAGATCAGGAAGGGCTGCTGCAATACCTCGTGAGTTTTCGCAACCACAACGAGTTTCATGAGCAGTGTGTGGAGCGGATCTTCATGGATGTGTGGACGCGCTGCCAGCCGCTCAAACTATCGGTCTACGCGCGATACACGCGGCGTGGCGGACTGGACATCAATCCCTTTCGTACCAGCCATCCGCAAGGGCTGCCGGCGAATGTGCGGACGGCGCGGCAGTAGGCGGGTGGGGTTTCAGGCTGCATCGCTTACCGGGGATCTTTAAGTCGTTGATGGATCTCGGGTAGAGTGGTTTCATAGTTGAACCCGTTCTGCCCGGGGGTCAACGCCATTCCGACCCGGGCGTTGAGCCAGTTAATCAAGCTTGTACGCTCATCTTGGTGACTCAACGGGTCGTGCGTACGGCCAGGTACTCGCACCACGGTCAGCTTGGAAGGATCAGCTGTGAACTTGCGTTCAAAGCCGACATTGCTGATGTTGTTGTTTCCAAACATGACCCAAGGATCAAACTCTTCCAGCGATTGCCACATAGGAATGGATGCATTCCACTTCCACGTGTGCTCGTAAGTGTCCTGTAGACCCTGTTTGACGCAGGCTCCGCCGACGATTTGCGGGTCGGACGTATTGATGGAGTAGGTCGTCCTGCATCCTTCGCTGTGGCCGCTGATAATGATCGGCAGTTTCGTTTGTGTCTTTAGCCAATCGACTACGCGCATGACGTCGTCGGCCCGGGCCGCGAGACGTGCCGGGTTAATTGCTTGGTAAATTCCCTCGCGAGATTTTTCACCAGAGGATCGCCGGCTCTCCTCCTCGGTACCGCCAGCGCATCCCAACTTGTTGCCGTCACGCCCGGAAAAGTCGGGGGTGACTACTGCAAAACCCTGTCGGTAGTAGAACTGGGCGACGGTCGTTTCCCATCCCCACTGACCGCCGCAACCGTGGTTGTAGATCACGACCCCACGTAGACTGGCAGGCGGCAACTTTTTTTGAGAAGAATTTCAAATTTTTCCCTATAAGTTGCGCCAAACAGGGGGAGGAAAAAGACGCTCCGACGGAGCACGTTGTCTGCATTTTTTTTGTCGTAGGCGGGCGCGTCCTTCCATTGTTGTGCCAGACCAAGCTGTGGAAGTAGCAGCGCGAGAAGAATCATTTTCCTGATCAGGTTGGAGAGCATGGAGACCTTTTCGAAGCTGTGAATAAAAGTCATCAGAACGAATGTTTGTACACTCGTTCGTCGAGGAAACTACCAGATATTTGAGTTTGTAAAGTGACCGACTGCAATTGATGAGCAAGGCTATAGCCCCATTTCATTGAAAAATTTAAGCGGTGGCAGCGCGCTAAACTCGCCCGCCCGCTTTTCTTTCATTGCGGTGACAGCCTCGCGCACATGCTGGTTGCTCCAGATCGCGCCCTGCAGCCAGCCCATTTGTTTGAGTGCGTCGTCCACCGAATGGTCACGGGTGTAGTGGATGGCCTGCTTGGTGCCCCAGATCGCCACCGGCGGCTTGCTGGCGATTTCTTTGGCGCATTGCAAGGCGCCAGCCAGCATCGCTTCGGGCGTGTCGAACACCTCGTTGACCAGGCCGTAGCCGAGCGCTTTGGCGGCACTGAGACGACGCCCGGTGTAGGCCAGCTCTTTGACCACGGCCAGCGGTATCAGCTTGGGCAGGCGCTGCAGGGTGCCGACATCGGCCACCATGCCGATGTTGATTTCCTGGATGCAGAAGAAGGTGTCCGGGGTCGCATAACGAATGCAGCAGGCGGTCACCATGTCGACAGCGCCGCCAATACAACCACCCTGAATGGCGGCAATCACCGGGATGCGCAGCGTCTCCAGTTTTGTAAATGTGGCCTGCATGTCGGCCAGCATGTCAAAGATCGCGGCGCGGCCTTCGGGGCTCTGGTCGTCCATGGCGATGGCGCCGCTGAAGGTTTCCAGCGCCATGCCTGCGCTGAAATGTTTGCCCGTGCTGGAGATCACCAGTGCGCGGGCTTGTCCTTCCTTGTGAATGTGGGTCAGCGCCTCATCCAGCTCGCGCCAGAAGGTCGGGTGCATGGTGTTCATCGCTTCAGGGCGGTTGAGCACCAGGTGGGCAATGTGATCGGTGGTGGTGAGGCTGAAGCAGGTCAGGGGGCAGGTGAGTGGGTTCATGCCCGCCAATGTAAGCCAGATGCGCTCAGGTCACCAGATCAAGCCAGTCACACCTGAGACGTTGCGTGGCATGGGCACGCGCCCGGAAGCGGGCATACAGCACGGGCATCCACATGCCGAACAGACACAAGGGGTAGGCCCACGGCGCTTCAAATGCAAAGGCCGGCAGCCAGCCTATCCAGCCCATCATCCAGAGCGTCAACACGCCTTCCCACGCATAACATTCCAGCGGCTGGGCCGCGTGGTGGGCCGCGCGCCAATTTTTCAGGCGTTCAATTTGAGCCAGTGAGATGTGCCGCGGCGGGTGGGTGACGGGGTTTGACATGAGAACCTCCATGGAGGAAGGTTCACTGTAAGTTTCGTGAAAGGTGTTGTCAACACCGTTCAGCCCCGTTTTTTGCTCCGGACGCGGCGGCTATGAACTATTTGGCGGCTGGCTTGAAGTCAGCGACCGCCTTGGCCAGGTCTTTGGTTTCTTCGCAGGTGGCGCAGATGGCCTGCAGCTTTGCGAGCTGGGCATCCGCCTGGGCTTTCTGACCGGTTTTCAGGTAGGCGATGCCGGAGTATTCCAGCGCGCCCTTGTGCTTGGGGTCCAGGGCCAGGGCCTTGTCGTACGCGGCAAAGGCTTCGTCGTACTTGCCCAGCCAGCGGTTGGAGTAACCAAGGAGGTTGTAGGCGTCAGCATTTTTTGGATTTTTGGCCACAACCTTGTTAAAGCTGCTTGCCGCCCCGGCCCAGTTTTTTTCTGCCAAAGCCTTTTTGCCCGCTGCAAAGTCGTCAATCCGCGCGTTTTCAACGGGCGTTGTTGGGATGTCGGCGGCCAGTGTTGCGCCTGTCAGGGCTAGGGCCAAAAGGGGCAGGGCTACAAAGTTGCGGATGGAAAAATTGGTCATATCGGGCTCCTTGATGAATTTAATGTCATGCGCTGCGAATCAGCACATAGGAGAAACGCCACAAAATCCAAAACAGATGCACCTGCCCGCATTTATTTGGCTCATAGCTTTGTCGGCAGTGCCAATTTGAGACTTATTTGGCAGCTGGCTTGAAATCAGCGATCGCCTTGGCCAGGGCTGTCGTTTCCTCGCAGGTGGCGCAGATGGCTTTCAGTTTGGTGAGTTGCGCCTGGGCTTTGGCTTTCTGGCCGATTTTCAGATAGGCGACGCCAGAGTATTCCAGCGCGCCTTTGTGCTCGGGATTCAGCGCCAGCGCTTTGTCATAAGCCGCAAAGGCTTCGTCGTATTTGCCAAGCCAGCGGCTGGAGTAGCCCAGCAGGTTGTAGGCATCGGCGTTGTCCGGGCTAACCGCCACCACCTTCTTGAAATTTCGCGCAGCCTCCGCCCAGTTTTTGGATGCGACGGCTTGTCGCCCGGCGGCAAAGTCCGCGCTCTCTTCATCTTCGACCGGGGCGGTGCGATAGTCGCGAGCCTGCCCCGCACCGGCAAAAGTAAGGCTCAGGAATATGCAGGCGACAAAGTTGCGCGTCAGGGGATTTTTCATTTGGAGTCCTCAAAGAGTTCTGCGGCCGTGACTTTACAGCGGCCACAAGTCAGCAATGTGAGAGAGGCAGACACGTTGCGCGCATTGTTCGCGGTCTAAAGTCCCCGGTGGCTCCGCGCAGAGCCTGCACCACGGCCGCGCGTGGCCAGGCCGGCCACGATCATCCACGTACCCAAAAAAACCAGCCAGACAATCAGGCCAAAAGAAACCGCAAATATCAGCCCGTCAATCGAGAGCAAAAACGAGGGCTGATAAATGGACCAGGTGGCCTTGAGGACCTCCGGGTCGGCATGCTGCAGCAGGTACCCGACCTGCTGGGTAAGCGTGCCGTTCAAGCCCTCAAACGCTTCCTTGAGCCGCAACGCCGCGTCTACCATGGCCTTGATGGCAGCGCCCTCGGCCTGGAATGTGGGGTCCGTGCTTTTAAGGTGATGCGCCACAAGAGCGTCCAGGCTGCCCTGATGCCTGAGATTGGCAATTTGTTGGAAAGGGGCGAGGTCCTGAACCACCTGACTGAGCTGCCCGCCAACGCGCTGGCGATACTGCGCCATAAAGCTCGGTGTCATTCCTCCACAAAGCACGCCCCCGATCAGAACGATCCGGTCAAGAAAACCTCGAACCAAGTTCATCGGGTGCGCCTGTGGTGAATGGAATGAAGTGTCAATGTACCCCAGAGGGCAGGCGTTCGGCGCATGTCACCACAACTTCGCGCAGTTGCCGCTGAAAACCACGGTTGTGCTCGGCGCGGTGGAGCTCGCGCTAGTTTCCAGCGTGACCACCAATTTGCTGACTTTAGACAGCAGTTTCTCGGACGTGTCAGGCAACATGGAAACAGCAGATCCGGTTGTGGGGACCGTACCCAATGAAAACGCTGGCCCGTTTGTCGGCACGGCCCACAGCATCAGCGTTCCGCTCGCCGGCGGCGTGATGGGCCCAATTACTTTGACTGTCATCGTTTTGCCGTGGCGCAGCGAGCTCACCAGCAGCTTGCCATTGCCTTGCGCGTCAGTCAGCAGACCGACATAACTCTGCGGAAGCTTTTCGCCAGAGTGCATGGCCGCCTGATCGCTGGAGATGAAGAGCCCGGGCGCGGTGACAAACAACAAACTTGCCGCGAAGACGCCAGCAGCCAGGCCACCAAAGCCAAAGCCCGCCGGTTTGAGCCTGCCCAGCCAACCCGCTTTGGCAGATGGGCTGGAAGCGGGACGGGTGCGCGCTGCAATGGCCGTCCACAAGCGCGGTGAAGGCTTTTGCGCGGGGACAGATACAGCCAGTTGCCCCAGGCGCGCCTCCCATTGGCTGACCAGGCTCCTCACATCGGCTCGGTCGTTGTGGAGTCGTTCAAAACGCCGCCGTGCGCCACCTGTCAGGGTGCCCAACACGTAGGCCGAGGCCAGGTGTTCCAAAAGTTTGGCATCGGTGTATCTCATAGTGATTGAGCCCCCACGCTGGTCGCTTCGCGTACTGCGCTGCCCCCCATGGGGGCTTTTCCCCCTTGGGACGGCCCGGCGGCGTTCACGCCACCACCCCCTGTGCCGCCAGACAGCCCTTGAGTTTTTCCAGCCCGCGCCGTATCCAGGCCTTGACGGAGCCCAGTGGTGCGCCCATCTGCGCCGCAACTTCGGTATGCGACAGGCCCTGGTAGTAAGCCAGAGCCAGGCTTTGCCGATGATTGCCCTCCAGGCCGCTCATGCAGTCATTGATCTTCAGGGTCTGCGTGGCCTGCTCCAGCAACTGCATGGCGCTTGGAGATTGAAGCGCACCCGTTTGCACGTCGTCTTCATCCAGGTCACCCGATTCGGGCAGCGCGCTTTCCCTGCGGCGCGTGCGGGCGCGCAAGGCGTCCAGCGCCTTGTTGCGAACGATGGCAATCAGCCACGTCATGGGTTGAATGGTTTGCCCGCCCACTTCACTGCGGTAGCCGCCAGCATTTTTCCAGATGCTCACATAAGCCTCCTGCAGCACATCTTCGGCCGCCTGTCCTTGTCCCAATATACGAACGGCAACACCAAACAGATGCAGGTGGGTGCGTTCATAGACTTGCGCGAATGAGGCGTGGTCCCCCTGCGCCGCGGCATAAAGCAGTGCTTCCAGGCTGTGGTGGGCAGTGCCGGCTTGGGGATTCATGCGGCTGAGTATAGGGAGTTCAGCCATTGGCTGAGCTCTCCCAGCAGATGCAGCAAGCGCATCCGGGAAGGCTACATCGTTGACGATGTGTCTAAGGCGCCGGAAATACCGCCGCCGTGACGCGCGTCAAACCCGGCGTCTGCGAGGCACCACGCTCAGTTGCATGGTGAGCTTGCCGTCTGCTGCACTGACCGAGGTTTGTTGCGGCGCAATGTCCAGCAACTGGTCTGCGTGCCACACCTTCACCTGCGCGCCGCCATCCGGAATCTGCTCAACATTGGCAATGCCGTCGGCACCCGTTAAAACAGCCCAGGGTGATTCGCTGACGTACACGTGGCCGCGCATGGAGCCATGGACGTGGCAGCCCAGCAGCACAGCCCCGGCTTTTTCAAACACGCCGTCCACGGACTTGCCAGGCTTGCCCTCCGGTTTGCCATCAATCCGCAGTTCAAAGCCACCCGAGTTGGCAGTGCTGAACTGCGCCAACCCGGCGGCTGACGCGCGCACGTGATGCTCCCAGGGGTCGTTGTTGACGAAGGCAGCTTTGGCGCCCACAGCGACCACACTGACCGCCGGGATAAAACGCATTTTTTCCTGCGTGATGGTGACCTGAGAAGGCAGGGCGGCTTTGGGTGCACCCTTGTTCACGGGCACCACAATCACCACCGCATCCGCGACGGGTTTGCCTTCTTTGTCAACCACCAGCACTTGCAGGTTGCCGGCCCAGGCGTGGCTGGCCAGGGCCGCGAGCGCCAAAGAGATCAGGGTTTTTTTCATGGTGTGGGGTGCAGGTTAGATAAAAGAGGAATGTTTAGCGAACGGTGATCGTGTCGCGGTGCATAGGGGCCAGCAAGGCCAGCATCTGGTTTTGCGTGCGGAAGGGGATGCCTTTGGCGTCCATGCTTTGCTGCAGCACTTCAACAAGCGCGTTGAAGTCTGATTTTTTGATGTCCAGATTGGCGTGTGCGCTTTTCATGTCAGCGCCTTTGTAAACGCAAGGGCCGCCAGCGAGAGAGCACAGCTGGTCCACCAGCTGCTCCTTGACCCGCTCCTGGTTCGATGGCTTGAAATGCGGGCCAGTGCGGGGGTCTGCCAGGAGGCGGACCATGAAGTCGTCCATCAATGTGACCAGGCCAGCTTTTTCGCCAAAGGCTTTGTACAGCTGGTCATTGCCCGGTGCGGTCTGGGCAAACGAAGCGCTGGCCATCAGTAAGCCCGCGCTAGCAAGCATGAGAGAGATAAGCGTTTTTTTCATGTGAGTTCCTTCGGTGTTGTTTGGTGGGGGCAGATCAGAACGCGAGCTGGGCTGAGAGGTAGTAGCCCTTTTGTTTGCGGCTGGCTGTCGTGGCCGGAACAATCACGCCCAGATCCACATAGGCCAGCGTGACCGACACATTTTTGTTGGGCGCCCAGGCGATAAAGATGTCTTTCCAGTCTTCGGAGCGCAAGCCATTGCCCAGGCCAGCTGCACGGCCAGCGGTCTCCAGCTTGTTGCGCATGGAGCGGTACTCAGCACCGATAGCAATGTTTTTATTGATCAGATAGGCCACCGAGATTTCGGGCTGCAGGCTGTAGCTGTTGTTGCCGCCGCCGCCAAGCGTGGCGCCGTAGCCCAGCAGCCCGTTCTGGTTGGCCTTGGTGGCGCGCAACGTGCCGTTGACCAGCAGGCTCTGACCCAGAAAAAGCTTGGTGGCGCTGACGTACAGGTCAACACCTTCACGCTTGGCACCCAGCGCGCGCAGCGTGCCGTCGAGACCGGTGGAGCCCAATGTCTTGTATTGCAGGCCGACGGCAATTTGCGGCATCAGGGAGTCGCTGTCCAGCACGGCATCACCCGCCACGCGGGCCTTGAAACCGATGATGTTCTGCTTCAGGTGCAGTCCCGGCAGCCCGAGAGCGGTGCCCGTGGCACGGGTATTGAAATCCTGCTGGGCCGCTGAAATTTCAAACCTGTCATGGATGCCAATCGCCGCGCCGACGATGTTCAGGCCGTAGTCTTTGGTGCCGGCGGTCGTCACAAAAGCAGAGCCACCAATCTCGCCTTCGGTCGCATTGCTGCCGATGACGGCCCAGGGCGTCAAACCGCCACCGGCGGCACCGTCAATGCTGCTGACGCCTCCGGTGAGTAACAACTTGCCGGTTTCGGCAAGGGCGGGAAGGCTGGCGCCTGCGCATATCAGGGCCGTGCACGTGGCGATGAGGGAGGGCGTGAATTTCATGGTGAATGGCCTCTAATGGTGAATAAAGGGGAGATGTAAAAAAGTGTGTCGTGCTGAATACGCACCCACCTCGACAAACGGATTCAACTTTTTTCAGCCCAACTGGACGCATCGGGTTTGGCGAATCCACCGCAGGGTTTCCTGCGTATCAGTTGAACTACGCAAAGCCTTCAACAGGCCTTTACTGAGGAGACCCCATGCCTATCGTTGTTTCAGGAAGCTGCATTCCGGCGGTCCCGGTCATGAGTGCCCGAGGTGTTTTCACCCGTTTTGAAAGCGGCCGACCCTTCCCCAAGGCACGGAAAAGCTTGTTGAAAGCGGTCGTTCTGGGAGCTGCAGTTTTATGTTTGGCAGTGCCCGTCTTGGCGCAGCAAAGCAACACGGGGCCCAGGGTCTGGCAAACGCCCGTTGCAGGCGATGTGTTGAAGGGGCAAGCGCTGTACACGGCGCGCTGCACCGCCTGTCACGCGGTGGACAGCAACAAGACAGGCCCGGCGCACCGCGGTGTGATGGGGCGAAGAGTGGGCAGCCTCAAGGGTTACAAATACTCTGACGAGATGGCCCAGTCACGCCTGCGCTGGACACCCCAGACACTCAATGCCTGGTTGCAGGACCCGGAAGATCTGGTGGCTGGTCAGCGCATGGGCTTTCAGGTGGAGGACGCCCAGGAGCGGGCCGACTTGATTGCCTATCTGGCGACGCTGAAGTAGACCCATACATACGCCCGGCGGCGGCTGATACCATCCCGCCATGCGCCGACGCCACTTTTTAATCAGTACAGCTGCACTTGCAGCAAGCCATTCCATGGCGGACCTGCCCAAAGTCCAGTCGCTTGATGACGCACTGCGCTGGCTCGACAAGCTGGAGCGCTCAGGCAGCGCGCGCAGCACCGGTGCCTGGCCGCTGGGTGCGACGCTTGCGCACATGGCGCAAAGCATAGAGATGAGCCTGGATGGTTTCCCCCAGCCCAAAAGTGCCGCCTTCCAGGCCACCGTTGGTGCAGCGGCCTTTTCGTTTTTTAAATGGCGCGGGCAGATGAGCCACAGCCTGAGCGAGCCCATCCCTGGTGCACCGGCTCTGGGCCAGGGCAGCGACTGGCGTCCTGACGCGCTGCGTTTGCGCACCGCCATCGCGCGCTTTGCAGTCCACGCCGGCCCCTTGAAGCCGCATTTTGCTTACGGTACGCTGGACAAGGCCGATTTTTCGCTGGCGCACACCTTTCACATCGCCAACCATCAGGACGAGATCGTACTGGCCTAAAACAGCTGGTCAGTTGCTACTGTTTCGGTAGCAAACTTTTCTCGTCGATCAAGGGCTGACTGGCTTTTTTGCTCAACAGGTGGCTCCTCCCCCGCTTTTGCAAGGCTGGCGGCGCGCACACCCAGCAACCGCAATTTTTTGCCCAGAGGCACGCGTTTGAGGCACAGACCAGCCAGTTTGCGTATGGTTTTGCCGTCGTCGGTGTAGGCGTCCGCGGTGTTGTCCCGCGTGGCGCTTTGAAAGTCTTCGTACCTCAGCTTGATGCCAATCGTGCGGGCCACGTAACCCTTGCGTTGCAGGTCATCGGCCAGCTTGTCGCACAGCTGGGTGAAGATGGCGCCCAACTCGGCCCTGTCCCGCACCGCGTGCAGGTCGCGGTCGAATGTGGTTTCGCGGCTGATGGACACCGGCTCGCTTTCGGTGACAACCGGCCGGTCGTCCCGGCCCCAGGCCGCCTCGTGCATCCAGGCGCCGGTAGCCTTGCCAAAATGTTTGATGAGAAAGGCTGGCTCCTGCGCGGCGAGTTCGCCTATCGTCTGGATCTGCAGGCTGGCCAGTTTCTCGCCAGCCTTGGGACCTATGCCGTTGATCTTGCGAACATTCAGCGGCCAGATTTTCTCCTGCAGGTCCGCCTCATAAACAACCGAGATGCCCTTGGGCTTGTTGAACTCGCTGGCCATTTTGGCAAGCAGCTTGTTGGGGGCCACGCCAACTGAACAAGTCAGGCCGGTCACGTCAAAAATCTGCTTCTGGATCAGGCGCGCCAGCACGCGCCCGCCCTCACGCTGGCCGCCGGGTACATCGGTGAAATCGATATACACCTCGTCAACGCCGCGGTCTTCCATCAGCGGCGCAATTGCCGTGATAGTGCTTTTGAACAGGCGCGAGTATTTGCGCACTTCTTCAAAGTCCACCGGCAGCACGATGGCCTGCGGGCACAGCTTGGCCGCTTTCATCATGCCCATGGCAGAGCCCACGCCAAATTGCCGCGCCGCATAAGTGGCGGTGGTAATCACGCCGCGTCCGACGTAGTCCTTGAGCAGGGGAAATTCGTGAACCGGAATGAAGCGCAATGCGCGCTCGGGATTGGCTTGCAGGGCGTCATCAACCTTGCGCCGGCCGCCACCAATAACCACCGGCAAGCCTTTGAGCTGCGGGTACCGCAGCAACTCGATGGACGCAAAAAATGCGTCCATATCGAGGTGTGCAATGCGGCGAATGCTGGTCATCCCGCAAGCATAGCCGCGACGGCCTGCGTGGACCGGCGTGGTTCAGGAAAGCTGATGTTTCAGGTGGGGAAGGTTCCCGGCAGCAGGATGGTTTTATCCACCGTCTTGATGTCGGTATGGCCGCAAAAGGCCATGGTGATGTCCAGCTCCTTGTGGATGATCTCCAGCGCCTTGGTAACGCCGGCTTCGCCCATGGCACCCAGGCCGTACACCATGGCCCGGCCTATCAGTGTTCCGCGTGCACCCAGGGCCCAGGCCTTGAGCACATCCTGGCCGGAGCGTATACCGCCGTCCATCCAGACTTCAATGTCAGAGCCCACGGCAGCCACGATGCCTGGCAGCGCTTCGATGCTGGACTGCGCGCCATCGAGCTGACGCCCGCCGTGGTTGCTGACGACGATCGCATCAGCACCGCTCTGCACGGCCAGCTTCGCATCCTCAACATCCTGAATGCCCTTGAGAATGAGCTTGCCGCCCCAGCGCTCCTTGACCCAGGCCACGTCGGCCCATGACAGGCGCGGATCAAACTGTTCGTTGGTCCATGCCGCCAGGGAGCGCATGTCACTCACCCCTTTGACATGTCCGACCAGGTTGCGAAAGGTATGGCGACGCGTGCCCGCCATGCCCAGACACCAGCGTGGTTTGGTCATCAGGTTGATGATGTTGGCCACGGTCGGCCGGGGCGGGGCGGTCAAGCCGTTTTTCAGGTCCTTGTGCCGCTGGCCAATGACCTGCAGGTCCAATGTGAGCACCAGCGCATTGCAGCCTGCCTTGCGGGCTCGCTCAATCATGGCGGCCATCGCGTCCCGGTCACGCATCATGTACAACTGAAACCAGAAGGGCGCTTGTGTGTGGGCGGCGACATCTTCAATAGAGCAGATGCTCATGGTGGAGAGGATGAAGGGGATGCCAAACTTTTCAGCGGCCTTGGCGGCTTTGATTTCGCCGTCAGCGTGTTGCATGCCGGTCAGCCCGACCGGTGCAATGGCCACCGGCATCTTGACGTTCATGCCGACCATTTGCGTTGCGGTGCTGCGGTTTTCCATGTTCACGGCCACTCGCTGACGCAACTTGATTTTCTGAAAATCGTCCGAGTTGGCGCGGTAGGTGCTTTCTGTCCACGAGCCCGAATCGGCGTAGTCGTAAAACATGCGCGGCACGCGTTTTTCCGCGAGCACACGCAGATCTTCAATGTTGGTGATGACGGGCATGGGGTCTCCTGATGGTTCTTGCTATGAAGAGCATGGTAGCGGGGACCCCGATGTGCGGTGTGAATTCCGCACTGGGCGGGCTGAAATTATTTTGAAGCGGGGCGGGTGCCGCCTTGCTGCGCTACTTTTTTCACACCAGCGCCGCGCACCTCGATGCGGATTTCGTCCAGCACTTCGGCCTTGTCTCCAATCAGTTGCACCGTGTGGCGGCCTGGCCAGGGTAACCACTGCGCCTGCGCACCGCGTGCAAACACTTTGCCGTCCATTTGCCAGCGCAGGTTGCGCCCCTCTGCGCTAAAGCTCAGGCGCTGCCGGTTAGGGGGAATGTCCGGGTCCAGGGCCAGGATGGTGCCATTGGCGGGTGCGGTGATGCGTCCTGCGGTCCCTGTTGGGGCATCTTTCAAGCCTTTTTGGCCTTCTGCCCTTTCAGGACGGGCGCTACCAGCTCCTGAATTCATAGCAACCAGGCTCTGCTCTGTGCCTTTGAGGAACCACTCGCTGCGCGGCGCTTCCAGTTGTTGGCCGGCTTGTGTGCCAAAACTTGTCCGGACTTGCACAACGCCTGGTGGCGGCAAGGGCGCGTGGCTTGGTTCGATTTTGTGCAGATGGTTCATCAGCGCCGCCCAGACTGGCGCCGCGCCGCTGGTGCCGCTGACATCCCACATGGGCGCACCGCTGGCATTGCCAACCCACACGCCCACGGTGTAACGCTGTGAATAACCTACGGCCCAGTTGTCGCGCATGTCCTTGCTGGTGCCGGTTTTTACAGCCGTCCAGAAACGGGTGGCCAGCACGCTGTCGGTGCCAAAGGTGCGCGCGCGGGCCAGTGGGTCAGACAGGATGTCGGTCGCGATGAAGGCTGCGCGACTATCGATGGCTTGCTTGAAAACCGGTTTGGGATTTGCGGCCACTGCCCAGGTGCTGAAGCGGCCACCGTTGGCAAGGGTCCGGTAAGCGTTGGTGAGAGAAAGCAGCGACACCTCGCTGCTGCCCAGCGCCATGCTGTAGCCGTAATAGTCGCCGGTTTCCCGCAAGGGCAGGCCCACCGCCTGAAGTTGCTTGTGAAAGGCGTCGGGCGAGACCATGACCAACGTGCGCACTGCCGGCACGTTGAGCGACGCGCCCAGGGCGGTACGTGTGGACACCAGGCCCTTGAATTGCCGGTCGTAGTTTTGCGGAATGTAGAGCCCGCCCGCTGTTTGAATTTGAGAGGACGAGTCATCGAGAAGTGATGCCGCCGTGATGCGCCGCTCGGCAATCGCCTGTGCGTACAAAAAAGGTTTGAGTGTGGAGCCGGGTTGGCGCAGTGCCATCACGCCATCGACATCAGCCGCGCCGCTCAGCACGCCCGAAGAACCTACCCACGCCAGTACTTCGCCGGTGGCGTTGTCCAGCACCGCAATGGCGCCGTCTTCCACATGGCGGCCGCGCAACTCGCGCAGGTGTTGGGTGAGGGTCTGCACGGCAAAGCGCTGCAGGGGCGCGCGAACAGTTGAAACTACCGTTTGTGCTGAGCTTGACCTGTCCTGAGCTTGACGAAGGGTCGAAGCCTTGGGTGCGGGAGACCCTTCGACGGGCTCAGGGCGAACGGTCATGGCGAGCAGCCGCCGCGCCAGATGCGGCGCCACACCCCCGTTGGCCTCAAAAGACCGGCGCTGCAACGCCGCGGTCGCAAACATGTCCAGTCCCTCGCAATCCACCTTGGCTGGTGCCTGCATGGTTTTTAAAACTCCGCAAGCCCGCTGCGCAACCTGCGCGGCCTTGGCGTTGGGCGCGCGTACCAGCGCGGCTGCAATCGCCGCCTCGCGTTCATCCAGCCCATGCGCCGCCTTGCCGAACAGCGTTCGACTCAGCGCATCAATTCCCACCATCTCGCCGCGAAAGGAAACCAGGTTGAGATAAGCCTCCAGGATCTGGTCCTTGCGCCAGCTCCGCTCCATCAATTGCGCCGCCACCGTTTGACCTATCTTCTGCGTGACGCTGCGCCCGCCTGCTGCCGCGCGCCAGTCGTCGTCAAGTAATCCGGCCAGTTGCATGCTCAGGGTCGAGGCGCCGCGCGTTTTGGTGTTCCACAGATTGCCCCAGGCCGCGCTGGACACGGCGCGCCAGTCCACACCGCTGTGTTCATAAAAGCGTTTGTCTTCACTCAGCACCAGCGCCGTGCGCAGCGCCGGTGAGACATCCGGCAACGCCACCCACTGGCCGCGCCGCACGGTGTTGTCGGTCCGCAGGCGCTGGATGACCTCGCCGTTGCGGTCCAGGATTAGCGTGTCAGAGGGGCGGAACTCGCGCTTTACTTCATCAAATGTGGCAATTGCCCAAGCAGGACGGGCGCAAGCAGCTATCAAAAGCAGAGCAATTGACGAGGATCTGATGGTCGTGCGTAAACCCATGTCAGTCGCCGTCCCTGTGCTGCAGATAGCCGTCCCACAGCGCCTCGGTGATCTCAGCCTGCAGCTTGTCCTTCGGACGCTTCAAGGGGTCGCGCTGCGGGTCTGTCGCCAGCACGGTTTTAATACGGATGAAATCCAGCGGATGCAGTGTTTGCATATAGGCCATCTGGCCCGACGCTGCCACCACCAGTTGCCGGAACTTGAGCCCCGCCACCATGTTTTCGCCGGAGTTGACCTGCACCGCCCACAGGTCGTCTTCGCTTGCGCTTATGCGCAGCGGGTGGGGGCCTCCGTCTTTGGCGGTGCGACGAATGATGTCGATCTCGTAGCCATCGTCATTCACTGCGGTCTGCAGTTGGTTGCGCAACACCCGAAAGCTGGGGTCGGCTTTGCGCAGTACCGCGAGCAGGGAGCTGTCCAGGCGGCGCAGCGTGCTGACAAAGGCTGTGCGCTGTCGGGTATCAAACAGCAGATCCAAATCGCGCGTGGCCATGGCCTCAGTGCCCACACGCAAGCCGCAAGCGCTTTCGTAGGCATACATGGCGTTGGTGCCGACGGTTAAAAACTGGGCGGCTATACCGGCTTTTTGCAGGGCTTCCAGAACTTTCACGATGACATTGGGTGCGCGGCCCACGCCATAAAGCCGGTTGAGTTTGCGTTGCTCTTCCAGCCGCGCGCCCAGTGATTTGACCCGCGCCGCGGCGGCTTCCTTGCGCTCGATGAATCGGGCATAGATGGCCTGCGTCTCCGCACTGTCACGGCCAATTGTTTTTTGCGCGCTGGCCGCGCTGGTCCGTATCAGGTAACGCACGCCACGCAACTCGCGCCAGATCATGGAGCCGCGCACTTGCGCCGCATCTTCCAGAGCCTCGGTTTGTGCCCGCATCAGCGCCTGCGCGTCAATATATTGACGCGACTGGTTTTCGCTGAGTTCGAGAAAATCAGGCACGGGTGTTCAATGTAAATAGTTAGAATGGAATATTACATTGAACATATATATAAATCAATAAGTTAAAGAGTTAGCGCGGGGTCACTTCACAGCCTCCACCTTCACCCGTGCATTCGGTATCTCCCCAAACATTTCCGGCGCATACATCGCCTCCACCCGGCTAGGTGGAAGCGCAAAGTCGCCAACATTGTTCAGGCGCACGGTGTATTCCATCTTCACCACGCCCTTGGGCATGTATTCGTAATAACTGCGGAAGGCTTCGAAGCTGCGCTCTTCAAACGCGGGCCAGCCTGCGCCAGTCTTCTTTTCGCCGCTGGTGGCGATTTCAGAGTCGCGGCCCAGGCCGCCACCCAGAATGGTTGCGCCGCCCGGTATCGGGTCGCTGATCACGACCCAGGTCATGTCGGCGCTGGCATTGACTTCGAGCGTGATACGCACCACGTCGCCACGCGTGTAGATGCCTTTGACGGCTTGCTCCACGGGCGTGATGGTCTTCTTGATCTGGTAGCCAGCGTTGAAGGGTGCTTTCAACTGGACAGCCGCGATGGATTGCAGCGTCAGCCAGGGCTTGCCAGGCCCTTGGTGAGTTACGGTCAGCGTGTCCTTGGGCGCCGTGCCCCAGGGCAAGAACATGCTGTTGTTGCGCAGGTTGCCCGGTGAAGCGGGCGCGCCGAAGAAGGTGGTCTGGTTGGGCGCGCCAGCTGCGTCGGTGGTCTTGACGCGGTCAACCCTGGCCCAGTCCACATTGGCTGCGCTGGAGGCCGCAGCGGCCAGCGTGGCTTTGGTCACGCCCGCCACTGGAGTGGCTTCAAATTTTGCCGAGAACTTGTCCAATGCCAAGCCGCCCCACAGGTTGGCCGTGGTGGTGTGCCAGGCGCCTTTTTGCTGGCGTGCAATAAAGCCATTGGCCAGCCGGCCCATGTCGTCTTTCCAGGCCGGGTCGTCCATTACCGCCAGCATCAGGCGTGCGGTGTTGACGTCGCCGTTGGTCATCAGCCACCACCAGTAGTCGTCTTTTTCGGTGCTGAAGATCAGTTTGGTGCCCTGAAAGGAAAGACGCGATCGCAGGACCTGGTTGGCTTCGGCCATGCGCTGCTCACGCTGCGGCACGTCGGCCACACGTTTCAGAATATTGAGCCAGTCGATCACGGCGTGCGTCGGCCACTGGTTAGGCGCAATCGTGATGCTGCCCAGCATGCGGCCCTGCGCCTTGCCGTAACGCGACAGTGCTTCGATTGCCGCGAGTTTGCGCACGTCCAGATCTTTGCGCGGGCTCCAGAACTCACGCTGAATACGTCCTTCAACAAAAGCGATCAGGCCACGCTCCATGGGCGCGCGTGCTTCGTCGGGGAGGGCAAACGCCGGGTTGATACTTGCGGCCTCGTGTGTGGCAGCCAACAGGTAAGCGGTGAGTGCGTCACTACCACGGGCAGCTTCACCGTCACGCGGCGGGAAGTAATTGGCCAGGCCGTCGCTGTCCAGGTAGCTGGGCAATTGGGCCAGCACGGTTTGCCACAGCTTGCCATCGCGCAGGCCCACGGATTTGCTGGTTTTTTGTTCCAGGCAAATGAAGGGGTAACGCGCAAACCAGTCGCGCACGCCATCCATGCCTTCTGCCAGTTTGGGCTGCAGCGACATTTTCAAACCACCGCGGCCGGGCAGGGCGTCCGCCGGCGGATTGACGTCGAGTGAGAAAGCACCATCCACCTGCACCAGCGTGGCTTGCTGCACCGTCAACGGCACCGCCGGAACGATGCGCTGGCGTGCTTTCAGACCGTCGCGTGCACCGCTGACCGTGTCTTTCGCTTCGATCTCCCACAAAATTGCTTCGGCACGCGTCAGCGCCAGCTGCGCCGGTGCGGTGACCATCCACGCCACCTCACGCGCTTCACCGGCGGGAATGTCCACCGTCTGCGGTTTGAGGTCGAGCAGCGTCGCGCGGGGACTGACCTCGACTTTCATTGCCGCCTTGGTGGTGTTGCGCAATGTCAGTTGCGCGCGATACTCGTCGTCCTCACGCACCAATGGCGGCAGGCCACTGATGATTTGCAGGTCCTGCGTGGCGCGGATAGAAGTCTGCCCGGTACCGAAGAGGCCGGTAGATGCGTCAGCGACCGCAACAATCTTGAAGGTGGTCAATGCGTCATTCAGCGGCACCGTCACCACGGCCTGTCCCTGGGCGTCCAGTTGCACCCTGGGGTTCCACAGCAGCAGGGTTTCCAGCAGCTCACGTGTGTTGCTGCGTCCGCCGCCGCCACCGGCTGGCACGGCCTTGCGCCCGTAGTGTCTGCGCCCAATGATTTCCATTTGCGCGGTTGAGGTTTCCACGCCCCAAGCCCTGCGCTGCAGCATGGCCTCCAGCAAACCCCATGAATCGTTGGGCATCAGCTCCAGCAGTGCCTGGTCCACAGCTGCCAGCGCCACTTCTGCATTGGCCGCTGGCTGCCCGTTGGGCAGCTTGGCAGTGATGGTGACTTTGGCCTGGCCGCGCACCGGGTAACTTTCTTTGTCGGCCTTGACCGTCACATCAAGCTGGTGCGCTTTGGTGCCCACACGTATTTCGGCAAGGCCGAGCCGGAAGGCGGGCTTGCTCAAATCGACCAGTGCGGTGGGCGCTTCATACTCACGCCCCTCGTACCAGAAGGAGCTCCACCATTCGCGCGGCGCTTTGTAGCCCCAGGTAAAAAAGCTGTACCACGGCACCTCGCGCAGGCGGCCACGCAGGGCCAGCACGCTCACGTACACATTGGGCCCCCAGCCTTCCTTGACCTCAAGCTGAATCGTCGGGTCCTGCCCATTGAGCTGCACCACCTGGGTTTGCACTATGCCCTCGCGTTCAATTGCTACCAGCGCGGTTGCAAAACGGAAAGGCATACGCACCTGGAATTTGGCGATCTCGCCAGGCTGGTAGCTCTTCTTTTCAGGCAGCACGTCCATGCGGTCATGGTTCTCGCCACCAAACCAGAGCTCCCCCTGCTTGGTGACATAGACCGAGCTCGCAGCCTGAATGCTGCGACCCTCACTGTCTTTCGCCGTGACGATCAGCTCCACCTCGCCGGGCTCGCCCAGTTTGGCTTCGCACAGCAACAATCCGCGTGAATCGCTTTTGCCGCTGCAGACACTGCCGAGGTCTTTGATGTCGGTCTTGTTGTCGTAGGTGTAAAAGCCGCCCACCATGCGTTTGCGGCTGGTGGTCACAATGCGCGCCACGGCTTTCACGTCCAGCGCTGCGCCAGCGGCAGGTTTGCCGTCCAGGCCCAATGCCAGCGCCTGAAACTTGATCTTCTGACTGCTCGATACCCAGCCCTCGGTCTTGATGCCCGCCACCACAGCGGCGGGCCAGAGGGTGGAGACACTGCGTATGGTTTGCACCTCACCGTTCGGGTCGGCGTAGGTGGCTTCAAGCAGCAGCTCTTTGGGTTGCTTGGCCGTAGGCACGTCGGCGATGGTGACTTTGCCGCCGCCATTGCGGTCCAGGGTCAGGGGCAATTTGTCGGCAATCACACGCTGGTCTTGCGTCGCCGCGGCTTCTTCTTCGCCACCTGTGCTGTCACCCTTGCGCACGCGCGGCGGGGAGAAGTTGAATTCTTCAAAGTCGCTGTAAGCCAGATACTTGCCACGTACCAGCGCCGACACGCGCACCGGCAGGTTCACCGCACCGCCGCCCGCCACGTAATTGATTTGCACGTCGGTGGGCACTTCCTTCACATTGACCAGCGGCTTTTTATCGACGGGACTGATGCGCCCCTCGAGCACTGGCAAGCGGAACTCTTCCACACGGAACTGCCCGCTGTTAAAGCTGCGGCTGCGCCCCTCGTCCCGGCCCTTGAGCTGGACCTCGTAGATGCCCAGCTTGGCCGCGGGTGGAATCGAAAAAGAGTTTTCAGCGCTTTGGCCGCCGGTGGCTGTCTTGCGCCAGACAATGGGTTGCGTGTATTGCTGGCCGCTACCTACGTGGGTGAGTACCAGCGTGGCAGGGGGCTCCTGCGACAAGCCAAAGCCCTGGCTGGTCTCCGTGCGAAGGATGTGCTTCATGGACACCGTTTCGCCGGCGCGCAGCAGGGTGCGGTCCAGAATGGTGTGCGCACGCGCATCGGGCTGCGGTTCTTGGCTGGTCGGCACATTGAAGCGCCAGGGCTCTATGCCTTTTTGCCAGTTGCTCCAGGTAAACGCCAGATCTTCAATGCCATTGGCCGTGGCTCGCGCACTCACAAAATAAGCGTTGCCGCCGTAATCGCCATCACTGCAGCGCAGCGGCTCTGACGACAGGCCGGTGAAACGGGCAATACCTTGCGCATCGGTCACGCCCTTGGCCAACTCTGTGCCCCGGCAGTCCGACACACGCACGGCGGCACCGGGCACCGGTGCGCCCTTGTCCAGCGTGGTCACCCAGGCCAGCGCGTTTTCGCGGCCCAGCTTGAAATGCACGCCCAGGTTGGTCACCAGCGCCGAGGTGCGTACATACATGGTGCGGTTTTTGCCGTGGCGCTCATCGAGCAACGACGTGCCAAGCTTTTGCGAGGCGATTTCAACAACGTGGAAACCCGGTGAGAGCGGAATGCCGACAACCTCGAACGGTCGAGGATCGTCGTTAACCGGTTTGGGCAAGTCCAGCGTTTTGACGCCGGGTTGACCGTTCAGCAATGAAACCATGCGCGACTGCACATACTCCTTGTCCTGTGGGTCAACCGCTTTGGGCAGTGCGACTTTGGACTCCCTTGCGGCCTGGGCACGGTCCACCTGGAAACTGTTGTAGTGCTCTACCTTGCGAAACCAGGCAATGATGTCAGCGTCATTTTTAGGTTGCAGGTCGCTCACCTTACCGGGGGCGAGGCACTTGACCTGCAGTGCGGCTTCCACGTTGCGCAGAGTCACGGGTAGCAGCGCCGGGTCGCCCGGTTTGGCCAGTGGTTCGGCAAAACGCTCAACGATGCCAAAAGGCGCGGCGGCAAATTTGGCAAGCGGGGGCCGCGCGCCCGTCGCAACTTTTAACGGAAAGTTATCGGCGTTGCGCAGCGTGCGGCCAGAGGCGTCCTTGAAATCCCTGGGCAACTCCAGCGTAAACGGGGTCTGTTCGTCAAACGGCGGTTTGAAGCTGATGCTGTTGACCACGTTGTCACCGTCGCCGCTGTCAGCGTCGAAAACGGGCTTGAGCGTGTCTTTGCCCGACTTCAGGCGAATCGCCTCGGCCAGCTTGCGCGGCACTGGCGCGTTGAAGTTCAGGCTCATGGGGCTGATCGGCAGGCAGGCTGACTGCGCGTTTTCCCGCTCGCAGGTAAAGCTGGCAGCAAACGGCTCGCGCACCTGAAAGTTGTAGCGCCTCTCCACCGTGTTGGCGATGCCGCTGGGCGTGGCAACGCCCTTGCCGTACACCAGCTGCATTTTGCTGGCGGGCGTCAGCCGCCGGTTGCAGGCCAGCGTGACAAAACGCAAAGGGTCCGCAGCGGCGCTCTTGTCCAGGCCCAGGGACTTGAGCAACCCGTCCCGATCCTTGCCCTCAATCAACTTGACCGGTACCCGCTCCCCCAGCCCGTCGACAGAACACCAGACGTTTTCCTGCACGCTGGGCAGGGTGGCAGGGCCATTAAGCTGCATGACGAAATATTGCTCTTCATCAATGCGCTGGGAGGTTCCGGGACGAAGATTTTGGATAAAGGGCCCGCCGGTGTTGAATTTGTACGACTGCTTGCCTGTGATGGGCAGGCTCTTGGGTGACTGAAACGTGGGCGCAACATTGAGCGTGCAGCTCACACCTGGGGGCAGGTCGTTGTCAAAATCAAACACCCACTGCCGGTCGTTCAGCCAGCGCCCGGTGCCACCTGTGGCTTGCGCGTCACTGCAGCTGAGCGTGAGTGGCGCGGGCGCCTTCGGGTCACCAAAATTAACCGCACTTTCGTCAAACTTGGCAACGACTTGCCGCACCCGGGCGATTTCCCCTTGGGGCGAGAGGCTGGTGATCTGCAGGGCGTGCGCGTCGGCATGCAGGTACAAAGCAGCGGCTGCCATCAGCGCTGCGGCGGTTTTTATAGTGCTTGAAGCCACGGGTCCTCCTCGTTAGGGGGTCAAGCGTAGCTGATTTGCATGTAACAAAATAGCGCGTTGACACGGAAAAAAGGCGCAAAAAAAGCGGGTCACACCCGCCTTTTAGTTGCGCCGTCGCAGCAGTGCTACGGGCTAGGGTCTGTATCAGCCCTGCGGCAACCGAGCCCGGTGCCGTGCGATTTGCGCCTTCACCTGCGCCGGCGCCGTGCCGCCCAGGGTGTTGCGGGCGTTCAGCGAGCCGCGCAGGCTCAGCACGTCGTACACATCCTTTTCAATTTTCGGGTTGAACTCTTGAAGCACCGAGAGCGGCAGTTCAGACAAGTCGACCGCGTGTGAGATGGCGGCTTTGACCGCATGGGCCACCGCCTCATGCGCATCGCGGAAAGGCAGGCCTTTTTTGACCATGTAGTCAGCCAGGTCAGTCGCCGTGGCGTAGCCCTTGAGCGCCGCTTTTTCCATGGCTTCGGGTTTGACGGTGATGCCGCCCACCATCTCGGCAAAAATGCGCAGCGTGTCTTTGAGCGTATCCACGGTGTCAAACAGCGGCTCTTTGTCTTCCTGGTTGTCTTTGTTGTAGGCCAGCGGTTGGCCTTTCATCAGCGTGATCAGGCCCATCAGGTGGCCGACCACGCGGCCGGTTTTGCCGCGCGCCAGTTCGGGCACGTCGGGGTTTTTCTTCTGGGGCATGATGGACGAGCCGGTGCAAAAGCGGTCGGCAATGTCGATAAAGCCAAAGCTCTGGCTCATCCACAACACCAGCTCTTCGCTAAGCCGGCTGATGTGGATCATGGCTATTGAGGCGGCGGCCGTGAATTCAATTGCAAAGTCGCGGTCGCTGACGGCGTCCAGGCTGTTTTGGCAAACCTGGGGCTGGCCTTGCTCGTCAACCATGCCCAAGGTTTTTGCGACGCGCTCACGGTCCAGCGGGTAGCTGGTGCCCGCCAAGGCGGCTGCGCCCAGCGGCAGGCGGTTAACCCTTTTGCGCACGTCGTGCAAGCGCTCCGCGTCGCGTGCAAACATCTCGACATAGGCCAGCATGTGATGGCCAAAGCTCACCGGTTGGGCCACCTGCAGATGCGTAAAGCCCGGCAGGATGACCTCTACATTTTTCTCGGCGATGTCCACCAGGGCCTTTTGCAAATCGGTGAGCAGGGCGCTGATCAGATCGATTTCACCGCGCAACCAAAGACGCACGTCGGTAGCCACCTGGTCGTTGCGCGAGCGGCCGGTGTGCAGGCGTTTGCCTGCATCGCCCACCAGTTGGGTCAGGCGCGCTTCGATGTTCAGGTGAACGTCTTCCAGATCAAGCTTCCACTCAAAGGTGCCTGATTCAATGTCTTTGCTGATCTGGCCCAGGCCCTTCTGGATGGCTGCATGGTCGGCGGCACTCAGGATTTTTTGCGCAGCCAGCATCTCCGCATGGGCCAGCGAACCGGAGATGTCCGCCTGCCACAGCCGCTTGTCAAAAAACACGCTGGCGGTGTAGCGCTTGACCAGGTCGCTCATGGGTTCTGAGAACAGGGCAGACCAGGCTTGGGACTTCGTGTCGAGTTGGCTCACTTCGGGCTTTCTATGGGGTGCGGTCTGTCGGCGGCTGGTGCAACTTCAGGGGCCCGTCAGGGGCGCCATTTTGCCGAAAGTACGGGTTTTGGCGCAGGTTTTCAGGCTGCCTTGGGTGCAATACTACTGAACCGGATTTTATCTGGGTGGCGAGCCGCTACATTTGCAGGACCTTGGCCGCCGGCCCACGCCACAGCGCATTCGGCAGGAATCGACAGCAAATCATCTCCCATGAGCCTTAAGCCCGACATCATTGCCTTCGACGAGTCCACCGTGCTGGGTGCTTTCAGCCAGCCGGATGACGGCTTGGTGCGCGCGCCCGAAAGCGCGCATATTTTCGATGCCTGCAATGTCGGCGTGGTGCTGCGTGCGGTGTTGTTTGTAGAGGCGGCAGTGGGCGTGGGGGCCATGTTTGGGCCGGGTTCCTCTGTCGACTGGCTGCTGCGATTTTCCCTGCTGACCGGTGGCGTCTTGCCAGCGACGCTGGCCTGGCTGATCGCTGCCTGTGTGCTCAAAGACCATTTGGCAAAACTGGAGCCGGCGCATCAGTGGGCGGCTGGCATCGGCCTGGGAGCTCTGGCCGGCGTGGCCGGCTGTGGTCTGCTCATGCTGGTTGGCTTGATCAACCCGGCACCGTGGTGGGCCAGTGCGGCCACGGGGGCGCTGCTGTCATCGGTTCTGGTTGCCGGGTTGGTCTGGCGTACCAAGGCGCGTACGCCGGCCGCCACAGCCGCCCGGCTGGCCGAGCTGCAGTCACGCATCCGGCCCCATTTTCTGTTCAACACCCTTAACAGTGCCATCGCCCTGGTGCGGGCAGAGCCAGCCAAGGCAGAGGCCGTGCTGGAAGACCTTAGCGAGCTGTTTCGACATGCACTGGTTGATCAGGGCGAATCGGTCACGCTGGGCGAAGAGATTGCGCTGGCCCAGCGCTACCTCGCCATCGAGCAAATTCGTTTTGGGGAGCGTTTGCAGGTGCAGTGGAGTCTGGACCCTGAGGCCGACAGAGCCAAGCTGCCGCCCCTGCTGCTGCAACCTCTGGTGGAGAACGCGGTGCGCCATGGGGTGGAACCCAGCGCCCAGGGCGCCCAGATCAAGATATCAAGCGTTCGCCGGGGCAGCATGGTGGTACTCAAGGTGACCAACTCAACGCCCGCGGGCGCAGGCGAGCGTGGGCATGGACTGGCGCTGGCCAATGTGCGCGAGCGCCTGGCCCTGCTCCACGACGTACAGGCCCGCTTCACCACAACGGTCAACGACGGGATGTTTCAGGTCCGGCTGGAGCTTCCGCTGTGACGGCCCCGCTGCGCGCGCTGATTGTGGACGACGAGGCGCTGGCACGATCGCGCTTGCGCACCTTGCTGGGCGACTGCAAGGACCCAACCGCCGTAGTGACCGCTGAAGCCGCGCATGCTGTGCAGGCAGTGGCTGCGCTCCAGCGGGACAGTGTGGACCTGGTGCTGCTGGACATCCATATGCCGGGCGCTGACGGCATCACGCTGGCGCAAACCATTGCCCAGCTGCCAAATCCGCCAGCGGTGGTGTTTGTCACGGCGCATTCAGAGCATGCGGTGCAAGCCTTTGAGCTTGAAGCGGTGGACTATCTGACCAAGCCAGTCCGGCTTGAGCGGCTGCAGCAGGCACTGCAAAAGGTGGAGCGTCTGCTGCAGGCAACCAAGGCCCCGCCGTCGGATACGGCTGATGAACACCTGATCATTCAGGATCGCGGGCGAACCGAACGCGTGCCGCTGACCGAAGTGCTGTACCTCAAGGCAGAACTCAAATACATCACCGTCCGTACGGCGGGCAAGAGCTACATTTTTGATGGCAGTCTCAATGAGCTGGAAGAGCGTTACGCCGCGCAGTTCATGCGTGTGCACCGCAACGCGCTGGTGGCTCGGCGCGTGATGCGGGCGCTGGAGAAGCATTTTGACCCTGAAGAGGGCGAAGGCTGGGCGCTGCGCCTGCAGGGCGTGGACGAACTGGTGGCCGTGTCACGCCGCCAGCTCAGCGCGGTGCGGGAGGCGCTTGTCGCCTGATGTGCAAGCCGTTCAGGCGCTGCCAGGCTCTCAGGGTAAAGCCGGGGCGCGTGGCCCGATTCCAGCGGAGGCGTCCTACAGCGCTTGAAGGCTTGCCCGGATTAAATTTGATGCGGATGAAGCCGACACTATTGGTGCCTTGCGCACACAGGGTAACCAAGGAAAAACGATGACCGACATACCTGCCGCAGACGCGCCTCCCGCAGACACACCGACCACCGAGCCCACACTCCTTTCGCTGGAAGCTCAAAGGGTGCTCCTGCATATGCCGGTAGACATTCGCAGCGTGTCGCTGGTGGTGCTGGCGGCTTTGGCGAGTCTTTTTGTCCTGCACTGGGCGAAGGCAGTGTTCATACCTGTCATGTTCAGTGTGCTTGCCAGCTATGCGTTATCGCCTGTTGTCAACTGGCTGGAGCACAAACGCGTGCCGCGCTGGCTGAGCGCCGCCGTCCTGTTGATTGCCATTCTCGGCACCATCGGTTTAACCGCCTATTCGCTCAAGGACCAGGCAACGCAACTGATCGAGTCTTTACCGACCGCGGCGCAGAAGTTCAGGCAGTCCATGAAAAACCGGACAAACAATGAAGACTCCACACTGGAGACCGTGCAAAAGGCGGCCACCCAGATTGAGCAGGCCGCGCAGGAAAGCGCTGCCAAGTCAAGCACCCCCAGGGGAGCAATGCGTGTTGTGGTGGAGCAGTCGCGCTTTAATGTGGCCGACTACCTGTGGACGGGAACGCTCGGTTTGATCACGGTGATTGGTCAAACGACGGTGGTGATTTTTCTGACGTATTTTTTGATGCTGTCAGGCGACACCTTCCGGCGCAAATTGCTCAAGCTGGCGGGCCCCAGCCTCGGCAGCAAAAAAATCACTTTGCAGGCGCTCCATGAAATTGCCGAGCAGATCCAGCGCTATCTTCAGGTTCAGGTGTTGCTCAGTTTGTTGGTGGGGGTGCTGACCTGGATCGCACTTGCAGCCATGGGCATGAACAACGCGGCGGTCTGGGGCATTGCTGCCGCCATCCTGAATCTCATCCCTTATGTCGGGGCGCTGGTGACCGCGGGGGCGACCGCACTGGTGGCGTTTTTGCAATTTGGCTCGCTCAACATGGCGATGGCCGTAGGAGGCGCGTCACTCGTCATCCACACCGTCGTCGGTAACCTTTTAACGCCATGGCTAACCAGCCGTACCAGCCGCATGAGTCCGGTGGCGGTGTTTGTGGGGCTATTGGCGTGGGGTTGGTTGTGGGGCGTGTGGGGCCTGTTGCTGGGGATTCCCATCCTCATGATGGTCAAAGCCATCTGTGACCGGGTGGATGATTTGAAGCCAGTCGGAGAGTTTCTCGGAAGCTGATGCCGCAGCGATGTGCTTGCCCGCAGACTGTCCAAGCCAAACCCTCGGCTCACTGGTTTAAAGTCATGTGGTTGCCACCCCTTCTTTGGTGGCGCATCAATATGATGAAAGAGATAGTGCCATGATGGAATTGCTAACCGACCCTCAAGCCTGGATTGCCTTCGGCACACTCACTGCGCTGGAGCTGGTGCTGGGCATAGACAACATTGTTTTCATCTCTATCCTGGTGGACAAGCTCCCAAAGGAGCAACGCGAACTGGCCCGGCGCATCGGTCTCTTTATGGCCATGTTCATGCGTATCGGCTTGCTGCTGGTGCTGTCCTGGATCATCGGCCTTGTGGCGCCGCTCTTTACCGTTCTTGGACAGGAAATTTCAGGCCGCGACCTGATTTTGATCGGCGGCGGCCTGTTCCTGATCTGGAAAAGCACCGGGGAGATTCACCAGTCGCTTGAGGGGGAGGAGGGCCACAGCTCCGCCGCAGTCAAGGCGACTTTTGGTGCGGTGATACTGCAGATCATGGTGGTGGACATGGTGTTTTCGCTGGACTCGATCATCACCGCTGTCGGCATGGTTGACAGCCTGACCGTCATGGTGGCGGCGGTCATTGCGTCGGTTGGGTTGATGATGCTGTTTGCCAGCGCCATCGGTCGGTTTGTGTCTGACCACCCCACCGTGAAAATGCTGGCCCTGTCCTTCCTGGTGGTGGTGGGTGTGGTGCTGATTGCCGAAGGCTTTGACCACCATGTCCCCAAAGGCTATGTCTACTTTGCGATGGCATTTTCCATTGCGGTGGAAATGCTCAATCTGCGCCTGCGCAAAAAATCAGCCAAGCCCGTTAACCTGCGCGAGGCCTACGCGGCTGACAAGAAGCCTGGTGACACCCCGGCGGATTGAACCGACGGTTGCAGGCATTTCGTGCCGATTGCCCATATTCCACGGGCGACGTCAGCTATTAAAGTGATAGCAGACGATGACCCGATGACCGCCCGGCAACATCATCCGGTTCAGGCTGCGGGCGGGCGCCGCCAGCAATGTGCAGGCTGCCAGCGCCCGCAAAACGCCTGCATCTGCACATGGGTCACCCCGGTGGCTCATCAGGTGGAGGTGCTGATCCTTCAGCACCCGCTGGAAGTCAACAACCCCAAGGGCACGGCGCGCCTGCTGCACCTTTGCCTGCCGCACAGTCGTCTGCTGACGGGTGAGGTCTTCGACGCGGCGGTTCTGTGCGCGTCCGAGTCGCGTCATACCCTTTTGTTGTATCCCGACATGCCGCAAGACCGGGCGTTGGGTATTGCCGCTCCGCCTGCCTTGCCGCCCGACGCTTTGCGTGATGCAGCATGCCTGCGCCTGGTGGTGCTTGACGGCACCTGGCGCAAGAGCCGCAAGATGCTGCATCTCAACCCGGCGTTGCAGCAGTTACCCCGCCTGTCACTTCAGGGGCTGCCAGTGTCGCGCTATCGCATCCGCCAAACCCACCAGCCTGACCAGCTGTCCACGCTGGAGGCCACTTGTGCAGCACTGATACAGATCGAGGGCAATGCAGAGAAATTTCAAGTCTTGATGACGGCCTTTGACGGTTTTGTGCGGCAACAGATGGGCTATCTGGCGAGCCACTGATGCTCCCGCAAAGGGGTTTGGGAGCAAGGATGCCCGGATACAAAAGCTTGGTCAGCCGCCCAGGTCAATGGTTGCTGCCAGCAGCACACCAACCGGCGCCGTGTAGTCAGCCACCACAAACGTGCGCTCAGGGTGGGCGGCGACCTCATTCAACATCGACAACACGCACACAATCGACGCCCTGTCCAATGCGGCAAAGGGCATGTCGAGCAGCGTGAGCGCCGCACCCGAGGCAAACGCGGCCGCCAGCCATACCTTGCGCCTGGAGCCGGTGGAGAGCATAAAAAGCTGTTTGTCCAGATCGGGCCCCAGCGCCAGGCCATCGACGTAACGGGACAGCGTGCGATCGTCAAACCCGGCATAAGCGCCGCGCCGCAAATCGAAAAATACTGCAGGTGTCATTTGATCGAATGCAAGGGTGCGCGGTTCAATCCAGAAGACCCGCTGCCGATACTCTTTGGCGTGCGTCGTCAAGCTGAGTCCGTTGATCACGAGCTCACCGGCACTGGCCACCAGTTCCCCGGCGAGCAGGCGCAGCAGCGTTGTTTTGCCGCGTCCGTCCCCGCCCAGCACCAGCGACACGCCGGGCGGCAACGAAGCCGACCACTGCGAAAACAGCGCGTGTCCAGGGTAGCCAAAGTTCAGGCTTTTCACTTCAAGGATGGCGGGGGAGATGGGGGACTTCATTCCGGTATTGGACACGAATCCGGGCGTGCGTCTTGTTCCCATCGGGGTGGTCTCAGAGTGGAAAACGCTAGCAATTAATAGCTGTTTGCACCCGTGCCATCTGGGCAAGATGCTGATTTGATGCTTCAATATCCCCTCGGTCACATGCGCCTGTAGCGTATGTATTTGCAAAGGCAGTCGTTTCAGGTAGACCCTTTTCCGTCCTGAAGCTATAGTGCATGCGCCGGACCTGCTCACGCACCTGATCAAGCAAGGGAGCGGACTGCAGTGGAGGCGTACACGGTTCATGGGAAATTGAGACCTGCTTGTTCGAGCGGTGTATCGACCGCAAGCCCTGCATGCAAGCGGGTTGCACCGTCTTTCCAAAAAAGATGTATCTACAAGCGTCGGGTGTATCGACCTGGTTTTGCCGTCTACATTACGTTAAACATCTCCATCACCAATAAACCTATGTCCGAATACTTTAAGAAGCACGACACACTTCACGACGACGAGTCCGATGCCGTTCGTTCGATAGAGAGAACCAGACTTTCAGCCTTGGTGGAGCGAAACATTGAAGTGGCACGACCTCTTCACGCAGCCGATTTTCAACTCGTCACGCCTGTTGGCATGCTCTTCTCGAAAGAACAATACCTCGGCGCAATCGCCACTGGTGGTCTTATCTATAACGCATGGGATCCCAAACAAATCGAGGTGCGCCTGTATGAAAACACCGCCGTAATTCGGTACCAGTCGAGCATGGAAGTCACCTTCGGGCCACATCACATTTCGCGCGCTGAGTACTGGCATACCGATCTCTACGAAAAACGCGCTGGTTCATGGCAAGTAGTTTGGTCACAAGCTACGGGAATTCAGGCAGCCGCATAGATTCCGCATTGCGTGCGGCCGGTAGAAGGCGGTCCCTCTGCTCCAGATGTCTCACCCCTCCATCGAGAGGACGCGACCCGGCAAGCCGGGTCAAGCCTCTTATGTCAAACGTTGATATGGCTTCTCTCTGTCAACAGGCCACAGCGATTTCTCTGCACCTTTACAGATAGTAGATTCTTCCTCTTTGGCCGGATGAGGAACGCGGCGGAGCCCTTTAGCTG
>NZ_DASQZG010000011.1:0-192708 GCF_035638815.1 Polaromonas sp. | reverse complement strand
GAGTTCTGCGAGACCCCGCTTTTACCGAGCACCACAGGCTGCCCGTAGCGAAGCGGAGGGACCCGGACCATCGGGTCGCCTTCTCTTTGCTTACTTTCTCTTGGCGAGGCAAGAGAAAGTGAGTCGCCCGCCGGGGCGAGTCCCGGTTGGTAGGCGAGCCTCTACCGACCGAAGCTCACAAACATGGATCCCGGATCAAGTCCGGGATGACAGCGAGGGAGAGGGAAAGACAGAGAGCATGCGGAGATGAGAGACCCAAAGAAAAAAGCTTCAACCCAACCCTCCACCCCCAGCCCCTTCCGCCCGCTCAATCAGTTCAATCTTGTACCCATCGGGATCCGTCACAAAAGCAATCACGGTCTTGCCGCCTTTGACGGGGCCAGCCTCCCGTGTGACATTGCCGCCCGATGCCTTGATCTTTTCGCAAGCTCCGTACACGTCGGTCACACCGAGTGCGAGGTGACCGAAAGCTGTCCCCATGTCGTAATTGTCGACGCCATGGTTGTAGGTCAGCTCGATTTCGGCGTGGTCCGGATTGTTGCCGTAGCCGACAAAGGCCAGGCTGTATTTGTACTCGGGGTTTTCCGATGTGCGCAGAAGTTTCATGCCCAGAATCTGGGTGTAAAAATCAATGGAGCGCTGGAGGTTGCCAACGCGGAGCATGGTATGCAGAAGTCTCATGGCGAATCATTCCTTATCATCAATTAACCCGGGTCCACACCGTCGCAGATTCAGTGAATCACCGTGTACCTCTTGCGTGCGGTGCGGTTCCGTGGAACACGATATGACATCGATCCCCTGCGCAAGGCATGAGTCAGGCCGGCGCCGGGATGGCTGCGGCAATGGGTTGAAGAGACCCCTGTGACTGGTCTTCAGATTCGCGCCGGCGATGGGGTTCTGTTCAATACATGTCGAACCACGGGGCAATGATAGCGGGCCAAAAGAGTGCCCGCTACCAAGTTGCATCATCCACGCATGTATTTCGGGGTGGCGAACTCCCAAAGCGCGCAGCCGCGTTTGTTAAAGCCCTCCGATGGGTTTATGCCGCAACGGCAGTTCGCACTGCATCCAGGGCGGCCGACTCCTGCCGGCCTGTGAAGAGGGATGCCCCTGAACCCAGTGCAGCGTAGGCAACCCGTCCACCGATCAGATGCGCTACTACCGACGGCACCCGGCCTTGAGGCGCCTGCACCAGCAAGACATCTGCGCGCTTGCCAGGCGCCAAAGACCCGCGGTCGCTGAGCCCGGCAGCCTCTGCAGGGTTGGATGAAACCATGGCCCAAGCCTCGGGCAAGGTGCACACGCCATCGGTATTCAGACGGAACGCCGCGGGAAGCATGGCGGGATAGTAGTAGTCCGAGGTGAGAACCGTGCACAAGCCATCGCGGGCCATTGCTGCTGCGGAAACTGCGTTGGACTGATGGCTGCCACCGCGGACAACGTTGGGTGCGCCAAAGACCACATGGTTGCCCAGTTTTCGCGCCAGTGCAGCTGTCTCACGCGTCTTGGGAAATTCAGAGATGCCGCAACCCATCGCCTGGTACCACTGCCTCGTCTCCGGGGAGGGATCGTCGTGCGAGGCCTGGGGAACACCCGCCGCTACCGCCGCCGCGGCCAGCCGGGCGATGGACGGACCCACCTCCGCGCCACGCGCGTTCACGCGCTCTGCGAGCTCGCGCAGCGCGCCGAGCTCCAGCCCGCTGCGCTGCAGCACAGTCATCGCGTCCCTGGGGTGCGAGAGCTTGCGCAAGATGTCCGGTGTATGGTCGTTGAACGCAAGCAGATCGATCTTTCCTTCAGCGAGCCAACCCAGTATTTCAGTCTCTGCATCCAGATTAAAGGTTTCATGGCGCAAGTGAAGTCGGGTGTCACACGCCAGATGTCGGGCCGCGTTTGCCATGGCATCCATGATGCGCAACAGGGTGTCCCTGCTTCGCAGGCCGGGCTCCCATGAATAGGTGACTCCGTGATAGGCGGTGGAAATGCCATTGCTGACCAGTTGCCGATCGGTGTCTGCCAATGCCAGTTGCAGATCGAAATGCACGCCCGGGCGCGGCATGATTTGCCGCTCGAACGCGTCACCATGCAGATCGATGATTCCCGGCAAGACATACAGCCCCGACGCGTCAATGACATTCCCGCGCCTGGGCGCGCTGCCTGCATGCGAGATCACGCCGTCGTCAATGCATAAGTCTGTCTGGCAAAGGCCCTGGGGCAACAGAACATTGCCTCCGCAAATGGAAAAGCGGTCTGCGTCTGCCATGGATGAACAATCCTCAAATAAAAAGTCCCCAGCCTAGGAGCTCAATGTGACAGGTTCGCGACACCCCCCAGCGCTGCGCGGATCCCCAGGACAATTCTCAACCGTCATCATTTCGTCATGTTGCGGCACCAATCTTCGGCTTTTAACCAACACTGCCTGCGCAGCCTTAGCCATGAACCGAACCCGCCGCCTGGTCTCCATCGCCGCAGTAGCGAGCCTGACCTTACTGTCCTCCATCTCTGCGCAGGCTCAGACGCAAACGCTGCGTCTGGCCGTGACCGACATCGTTGGTCTGGAAAACCTGCAGCGCGAGTACGCCGGGTTTCAGAAAATCCTCTCCGAGAAATCCGGTATGGCAGTGGAACTGTTTCCCGTACCCAATCGCACCGCGGCAGTGGAAGCACTCAATGCAAAAAAGATTGATCTCGTCTTGACAGGACCCGCAGAATACGTGGTGTTCAAAAAGCGCACGGATGCCAAGCTGGTCGTCGGCTTCAGCCGCCCGGAGTATTACGGCTCCGTCGTGACGATGGTTGGCTCCGGTGTGGACGGCGTCCAGGACCTCAAGGGCAAAAAAGTTGCGCTGGGAGATGTCGGTTCCACCTCACGTCACCTTTCTCCCATCCAGCTTCTCGCAGACCTGGGACTCAAGCCTGGCAAGGACGTGCAGATCATGCACATCAACCGCAATGTCGCCGTCGAAGCCATGAAGCGTGGAGATGTGGCCGCAGTTGGCATCAACCGCACTGATTTGCCCGGCCTGGCCAAGAAGCATCCTGACGTGGTGTTCAAGGTGATTGCGCGTGGCCGTGACCTGCCCAACGACGTGTTGCTTGCCGGAAAACATGTGTCTGATGAAGTCACTGCAAAGATGAGAAAAGTGTTCAGTGATAACTCGGAGGCACTCATCGCTGCAGTGCTGCTCGGGCCTGACGAAAACCAGAAATTTCAAGGCATGAAGTTCATTCCGACCGTTGCGGACAAGGATTACGACTACATCCGCAGGATGTACGTGACCATCGGCCAGCCGCAGTACGCAGCCTTTGTCGGCGATTGAGCGCCCGTCCGCATTGCATTCTGCAGGAGTCATCATGTCGAGTCAGTTCAGTCCGGCAGCACCTTTTGCAGCTGCGCCTCCACTAGCCGGGCCTAGGTCGCGCGCAAGGGAAATTGCCCCGGCAGATCTTCTGGTGCACGGGCTGACCAAAAGTTATGACGGCCAAACTCCCGTGCTGCGCGGGATCGACTTCGCGGTCGCCGCAGGTCAGCGCGTAGCTCTCATTGGCGCCAACGGTGCAGGCAAGTCCACGCTGCTGCGTTGCTGCATGCACCTCATACGCCCGGATGCAGGCGAGGTCAATCTGTGTGGAACGCGGCTGGAGGGTCTGAGCGCCGACAAGCTTCGCGCGCTGCGCTCGCAGGTCGGTTTTGTATTTCAGAAACACAACCTCGTGCCCCGCTTGTCGGCCCTGACAAATGTGTTGCACGGTGCAATCCCGCGCACCGGTTTCGGCCGCGCCTGGTTCCAGGGTCTCGCATCGGAAGCGCTCCGCAGCGAAGCCATGCACTGCCTGGAGCGGGTTGGACTGGCGCACGTGGCGCTTCAGCGTGCAGACAAACTTTCGGGCGGACAGTCACAGCGAATTGCCATTGCCCGCGCCCTTATGCAAAGGCCCCGGTTGATCGTCGCCGATGAGCCGGCCGCCAGTCTGGACCCGGTTGCAGGCGACGAAGTGATGTCACTGTTTTCGCAACTTGTGCGGGCAGAGGGTCTGACCATGATCTTCACCTCACATGACCTGACGCATGCCCTCAAATATGCAGACCGCATCGTGGCCCTTAGGGGTGGCTCGGTGGTGCTTGATGCGCCATGCAGCGAACTGGATGTAACAGCATTGCGGGGGCTTTATGAGTAACGCCATGGACGTGCCCGGCCGCATTAGCATGCCAGACCGGTTTGATCGCATGGGCGCAGGCGCGTTCATGGCTTACGTGGTGGTCCTGGCCTTCTTCATATGGTCATTGAACAAGACTGGCGTCTCCCTCACCGACCTGGTCGGCGGCTTCCCGCAAATGGGCAGACTGATTGGCGAAATGCTTCCACCCTCCACCGCACGGCTGGAGGCGGTGGGCTGGGCATTGCTGGAGACATTCCAGATGGCCTTTGTGGGTACGGTGGTGGGCGTACTCCTGAGTGTGCCCATCGCAGTGCTGGCGACGCCTCATTTGTCACCGCACCCGGTGCTGTACCACCTGGCGCGCAACCTGATTGCGTTCGCGCGCACCGTCCCCGACCTGGTGTGGGCGTTGCTGTTTGTCGTGTCGGTCGGTCTGGGACCGTTTGCCGGAACGCTGGCCATCGTCATCGACAAAATTGGTTTTTGTGGCCGCTTCTTTGCTGAGGCCATGGAAGAGACGGACCGGGGCCCCCAGGAAGCGCTGTCTGCCATGGGGTCGGGACGTTTCTCCCTGATCATGTGCTCGGTGTTTCCAGCAGCCATGCCGTCATTTATCAACACGTCACTTTTCAGCCTTGAAAAAGCCACCCGTTCTTCCGTGATCCTGGGCCTGGTGGGCGCCGGAGGCATCGGCATCGAGCTCAAAGTTGCCATGGACATGTTCAACTACGACGAAGCGGCAACCATCATCCTGGCTATTTTTGCACTGGTGGTTTTGGTTGAGCGAATGAGTTCGGTCCTGCGCCGGAAAATGCTGTGAGGCTGTGATTGATCAACGAGCGTGTCGAGCAGATCAGAACGCGGGCAGGCCCGCAGCGCTGCAGCTCAGCTAAATACCCTGCGGCTTGGGCACCTCAAACACCGGGCAGGTGGTGTTGGCGTGGGCATAAATTTTGTCGTCGGGGTTCACGATGCGTGCTCCTGCAGAAGCCAGTTGGCGCCCGCAGTGAATAACAGTGCCAATGGCGCGCAAAGGGCCGGTTTTGTGTGAGGCCGCCCGCACGATGTTGACGCTGAGTTCTGCAGTCGTATATAGGTGCGGCATGCGGGCATGAGTCACTGGAGCTGCTGGCAACGCCCTCGACAATGGGTGATGAGTAGCCCTCGCTGGATCCGCATGCGAGACTCGTGCGGGACACGCTTATTGGTTCGACCTTCCTGACGTATGGTCCTTCATCCCAGCCATACGCCCAGCCAGACTGCAGCGGTCATCAGCACCAGCCCCGGCACGATGCGCGCCGCGTAGGCGGCACCCCCACCATGGAAGGCCACAACAGCCTTCATCAGTGCGTTGGTGCTCAGGCCGATGAGGATGGGCCACACTGCGGCGTCCAGCGGTAGCTTGCCTGCCGCCACCAGTGCGGCCGCCGATGCGGCGGTCGCATGAGCATCCACCAACCCGGTGGCTGCGGCTGCCAGCAGGGTACCGTGTACGCCCAGCCAGGCGTTGAGACCTGCAGATACCACCAGCACCACACCGACGATGGCGGAAAACGCCAGCGCGGTCTTGAGGTCGAAGGCCCGACCCAGGTCCTGCCGGTCCGCATGGCCGGTTGCCGTTGGGGCTGCCTGCGATCCGCGTGGAAAAAACACAAGACTGTAAGCGCATGCCGCCACACTGCCGAGAACGAGCGGCCACATCAGCGCATGGAGCAGCGCCGGTTGCACGGCAGCCACCACGACCGCCAACTGCACCATGGTTGCCAGGCTGGACAGCACCGCACCGGCGATTGCGCCATCTGCCTGGGTCTTGGCGCTGGCCGCACGTGTGCCCATGGCATGAATGGTGGCTGTGCTCGAGACGAAGCCCGCGGCAAATCCGGCCAACGGCAGGCCGTAACGCGGACCCAGTGAGCGCGTGGCTACGTAGCCAAGCGCGCTGACCGCCATCACCAGCACGACGAGTTGGGTCATGGCATAGGGGTTGAGGGCGTCATAGGGTCCCAGGAAGCGGTCTGGGGCCAGCGGCAGGGCGATCAGTGCCGCCGCTGAAAACAGCAGTGCGTCGTGCAGCTCGCGCTCGGTGAGCACGCTGCGCACGAAATGGTGAAGATGGTTGCGCGCCGCCAGCAGCGCCGCGAGCGCCGCGCCCACGCCGGCTGCCAGGGCTGCGTCGCGCATCGCCAGCCCGCCGAGCAGGCAGGTCAGCAGCAGGGCGATCTCAGTGGTCATGCCCGGGTCCTGCTCCCGGGTGCGCTGGTAGGCCACAACCGCCAATGCGCCTGTGACCAGCGCGACAGCCGCAAGCAGCAGGCCCCCACCCAGGAGTAAACCGACGGCGCCCAGCACCGAGGACACCGCAAAAGTGCGGATGCCGGCTGCGCCGCGTGTGGGCCCGCTGCCTTTGCGGCGCTCCCGCTCAGCTCCAACCAGCAGGCCGATGCCTAACGCCACGCTCAGACCGAGCAGGCTGGAAGAATCAGGGAGGGGCGGCATGGAGGCAGTGTAAGACGAGGGCGTGAGACCTCATGCTACAGCCGCTGTTAGCCAGCGAGTCCGGCCACGCCAACTAAAGGCGAAGGTCAGGAGCCGTCGACCGGTACGGTGTAGTTGAGTGTCATGCGGCCGCCGTCGACCGTGACAATTTCACCGGTGACATAGCTGGCCGCATCGCTGACCAACCAGGCCACCACATCCGCGATTTCAGAAGGTTGTCCGAGCCGCTTCATCGGTGTGCGGCTCAGGATGCGCGCCTTGGCCTCTTCGCTGGTCAACACTGCCTTGGCCGCCAACTCGGTGGCAATGGTGCCGGGTGCAACCGCGTTGACGCGAATGCCTTTGTCCGCCAGTGCAAGAGCCATCACACGGGTCAGCTGGTTGATGCCGCCTTTGCTGACGTTGTAGCTTGCAATGGTGGGAATGGCCAATACGCCGTTGACCGAGCTCATATTGACGATGTTGCCGCCGCCGGATGCAGCCATCGCCCGCGCCGCCGCCTGGCCCATTAAAAACGAACCCTTGATGTTGACGCGCAGCACCGCGTCAAAGTCCTCTTCTGTGATGTCCAGAAAATCGGCCGCCTTGAAGATGCCGGCGTTGTTGACCAGCACGTCGATGCGCCCATGCTTTTGCAGCGCTGCCGACACAACTGTGTCTACCTGCGCCTTGTCCGAGACGTCGCAATGCAAATAAAGACAATCCAGTTCTGCAGCGAGTTCCTGGCCGGAAGCATCTGCCATGTCAGCGATAACGACATGCGCGCCTTCCTGTGCAAACCGCCGGGCGCATGCCTCGCCAATGCCCTGCGCGCCGCCGGTGACGATGCAGACCTTGCCGACGAGGCCGAAGGAAACAGGGGGAGAAGTTTGAAGTGTTTTAGGGCTCATGCCCTTATCGTACCAGCGCAAGCAGCTATGAATTTCATAGCGTTCTCCGATACGTCGGCAGCTGTCATGCCGGGTTTGTACAGCGCAGAGCCAATTCCAAATCCGCTGGCGCCCGCGCTGCGGAAGGCGGCCATGTTTTCAAACGTGATGCCGCCCACGGGCAGCAGCCGGGTACCGGCGGGCAGCACAGCGCACAAGGCTTTCACGACGGCGGGTGTGATCATTTCAGCGGGAAAAATCTTGAGCCCGGTCGCGCCAGCATCCAGCGCAGCAAAGGCCTCGGTCGCGGTCATGATGCCGGGCAGGCATACCATGTCCAGGCGGCGAGCTGCACGCACCACTTCGGCATTGAAGTTAGGCGAGACGATGAGCTGACCGCCCGCCGCGTGCACATTGCGCACGTCGTCCACACTCAGCACAGTGCCGGCGCCAACCAATGCGTGAGGCAAAGCCGACGCGACGGCTTCTATGCTTTGCAAGGGTTGCGGAGAATTCAGCGGAACCTCTATGACAGACCAGCCTGTGGCCGCCAGCGCCTGACAGATGGGCAGCGCTTCATCAGGACACAAGCCGCGCAGGATGCCAACGAGGGGAATTCTGGTCAGCGCGGCCGAAAATTTGTCTTGAGGGCTCATCATGTTTCCTTGTGTGGAATGGTTTGGGCAAGGGCCCAAAGACCGCGCCACGTGGCTTGCGAGCCTGCGCGCTCTACCGTTACACCACGCTGAGCCAGTGCAAACCCATAACGTTCGGTCAATGCGTCCGATCCAATCACTACCACGCTGGCGCCTGGCTCCAGTGTTTGTGTGCCTATCTCTTCACCAATCACCAGGCCAGACAGATAGCTGGGCAAGGAGGCCGCCGCCATACGTTCGAAAAGGGACAAGGTGCGGACGCTGAAAGCGGTCTGCAAAAGGCTACTCCCCTGCAGCGCTCTGGCGACGCCTTCGTCAAAAGCCGGGCGGACAATTTCACCATCGGCCTCAGGCAGGCTGCGGGCAAGAATGGAGTGTTTGCGCAGCAAGGCGTAAAACTCACCGGTCATGAAGGTTGAGAAGCTTTCAATTTTGCCGGCTCGCACGCGGACCCATTTGCTGTGTGTGCCAGGCAGTACAAAGAGGCCATCCTGCTTGCCCAGTAATTGCATCGCACCCAGCACCTGTGTCTCTTCACCCCGCATCACGTCCGGCACGCCTGCGTTGATGCAGCTGAGTCCTGGCACGATGGCGATGCGCCCGGCTTCCACCCAGCTGAGTTGCGCCGCCACTTCGTCAAATCCCGCAGGACAGGGGCAGTAGGGCGCCTGCATCCAGCCCTGCTGGCTCCCCGCCATTCCGGCTATCAGGCAAAAAGAGGCTCCCGCCCTTGTCCAGTCGCCGAAGCATGCTTCAAAAACAGTAGCAAACTCGCCGGGCGCCACCGTGAGGATGCCGCGCGCAAAGCTGCGCTCTTCGGTGACCAGGCCGTCTTTGTCCAGCAACGCGCCACGCAGACTAGAGGTTCCCCAATCAAGAGCTAAAAGGCCGGGCATGCTCATGACTCAGTGGCGCAGACCTTGCAGCGCGTTGGCGGGGTAACCGGGCTCTGCGCAGTCGGCGATGTACTGCTCAATGATGGCTTTGAAAGAAGCATCGGGCCGCAAGCCCAACGCCAGTGCGCGCTCAGCGGTAGCGCCGCGGGACCAGTTGGCCACGATGGCCGCTATGCGCTCATCGCGTTCAAAACGGACGCGCTTTCGCACGTCGGCTCCGGCCACGTCTTCAAGCGCCTGCAGCATGTCGCCCACGCGAACGTTCAGACCCGGAAGATTCAGCGCCAGTCGTCCACCCATGGCTTGCCGGCTTGCGTCAAACACCGCGATCAATCCTCGCACCGTGTTGGCTGGTGATGAAACCGGGTGGGTCACGTCGGGGTCAACGGGGCAGATGGTTTCCACGCCTGCCAGTGGCTCACGGATGATGCCGCTGAAAAATGACGAGGCTGCTCCGTTGGGTTTGCCGGGACGCACCGTCACCGTCATCAGGCGGGCAGAGCGACCATCGATGAAACCTTTGCGGGTGTAATCGGCAATCAGGTATTCACACATCAGCTTGTGCGTACCGTATGAGGTCTGCGGCGACGGCAGCGTGTTGTCAGTCACCAGGTCGGGCATCGGGTTGGCTTCGTCGGGCCCGAAGACTGCGACCGAGCTCGCAAACACCAGACGCGGCACATTGCCGGCATGGCGAAGTCCCTCCAGCAGCAGGCGCGTGCTGTCCAGGTTGGAGCGCAGGCCAAGCTCAAAGTCCAGCTCGCACTCGCCGGAGACGGCCGAGGCCAGATGAAACACGGCGTCGAATCCGCTGGCAAACAGCGCGGACTGGTTTAGCAGGGGACCCGTGTGCACATGCACGCGTGTGTCCGCGCTCAAGTCGGCTGGAGGCGCAAAAAGATCCGCAATATGAAGCTCGCCAATGGTTTGCCCATTGAGTTGGCCGCTCCTGAGCAGCTCGCGGGAAAGCCGGGCGCCGACAAAACCGGCGCCACCGGTGACGAGTAATTTCATTTCAGTCCCCGCGGGTCAGTGGTTGTCACGCGGCACAAAAGAGCCGCGCTTGCCGACCAGAAAGTCCAGGTCCACTCCTTCGTCTGCCTGCAACACATGGTCTACATACAGCTTCCAGTAGCCTGAGGAAAGAGGCGGAGGCGGCGCCGTCCACTTCGCCAGCCGCGCGGCCAGTTCCTCATCGCTGATCAGCAGCTGCAGTTTGCGCTCAGGAACATTGAGTTCGATCATGTCGCCGTTTTGCACAACCGCCAGCGGACCGCCGGCTGCGGCTTCAGGCGCGGTGTGCAGGATCACGGTGCCGTAAGCGGTGCCGCTCATGCGCGCATCGCTGATGCGGACCATGTCGGTGATGCCCTTGCGCAGCACCTTGGGCGGCAGTGGCATGTTGCCCACTTCGGCCATGCCGGGGTAGCCCTTGGGGCCGCAGTTTTTCAGCACCATGACGCAGTTTTCATCGACGTCCAGATTTTCGTCATCGATACGTGCGTGGAAGTCCTCAATGTTTTCAAACACCACGGCGCGCCCGGTGTGCACCATGAGTGCAGGCGTGGCGGCGCTGGGCTTGATGACAGCGCCGCGTGGCGACAGGTTGCCGCGCAACACGGCAATGCCGGCCTTGTCCTTGAATGGCGTTGCCAGCGGCCTGATGACTTCGGGGTTGTAGTTCGCAGCATCGGCGATGTTTTCGCCAATGGTCTTTCCGTTGGCGGTGATGGCGCCCGTGTGCAGGTGCTGCGCAATTTCCTTCATCACCACAGGCAGGCCACCGGCGTAGCAAAAATCTTCCATCAGGAATTTGCCCGAGGGTTGCAGATTGACCAGGCAGGGCAACTCGCTTGCCAGTCGGTCAAAATCATCGACGGTGAGTTTGACGCCGATACGACCGGCCATGGCAATCAGGTGAATGACAGCGTTGGTAGAGCCGCCAATGGCTGCAAGTGTCTTGATCGCGTTTTCAAACGCTTCACGTGTCAGGATTTTTGAAAGCGTCAGGTCCTCGTGCACCATTTCTACGGCGCGACGCCCAGCCATGCGGGCCAACACATTGCGGCGGCCATCAACAGCTGGATAGGCTGCATTGCCCGGCAGGCCTATGCCCAGAGCTTCCACCATGCTGGCCATCGTGCTGGCGGTGCCCATGGTCATGCAGTGGCCGTGGCTGCGGTGCATACAGCTTTCAGCTTCAAAAAAATCGGCCAGTTTGAGGGTGCCGGCGCGAACCTGCTCGCTCATGCTCCAAACGCCGGTACCGGAGCCCAGCTCCTGGCCACGCCATTTGCCGCTGAGCATGGGGCCGCCGCTGACGCCCACTGTGGGCAAGTCAACACTGGCCGCACCCATGACCAGCGAAGGCGTGGTTTTGTCGCATCCCATGAGCAGCACCACGCCATCGATTGGGTTGCCGCGAATGCTTTCTTCCACGTCCATGGAGGCGAGGTTGCGATACAGCATGGCTGTGGGGCGCAGCAAAGTTTCGCCCAGCGACATGACGGGAAACTCCAGCGGAAAGCCGCCAGCTTCATAGACCCCGATCTTGACCTGCTCTGCGATGGTGCGAAAGTGCGAGTTGCAAGGGGTCAGTTCGCTGAAGGTGTTGCAAATGCCGATGACTGGGCGGCCATCAAACTGGTCGTGCGGGACACCTTTGCCCTTGACCCAGCTTCTATAGGCAAATCCGTCGCGGTCTTGCCTGCCAAACCATTGTTGGCTGCGCAAAGCGCCGCCGGGCCGCCCCAAGGCGGCTTTAGCCCCCTCGGGGGGCAGCGCAGCGTGGGGGCCATTTACTTGTGGGTTTTTTTTGGGTGGTTTGGGTGCTGTCATAGGGTAAATCCGGAATTTGTATTGGTATTATGGTCATACCATTGCGGCGTATCACTCAGTGTAAACCATGATCCAGGAGCCGACTTGTCCCGTCCCCACATCCTTGCAGTAGCCAAGCTTGTTCCGTTGTTGCTGGATCAGCTTCACACAGCGTACGTGGTTCATGACCGCGTTCACGAAGCCAGCCCGGAAGAATTTGCAAAAGTTGCATCAAATATCCGCGCCATTGTTGGCGGCGGGGAATCAAAGGTAACGCGCGCCCTGATGAACCAGCTGCTCGCCCTTGAACTCATCTCCATCATGGGTGTAGGGTATGCCGGGGTAGACGTCGCTGCTGCCGTAGAGCGGGACGTGCCTGTAACCCACACGCCCGGGGTGCTCAACGACGAAGTGGCTGACCTGGCAATAGGCCTGATGTTGTCGATTGCGCGCCGTATCCCGCAGGCTGATCAGTACGTGCGTGCCGGTCGCTGGGGCAAGGAGGGGGCCATGCCACTGACGCGCAAAGTGTCAGGCGCTCGGCTGGGCATTGTGGGTCTGGGCCGAATCGGCCAGGCTATTGCGAAGCGTGCAGAGGCGTTTGGCATGTCGATCGCCTATACGGCGCGCAGCGCGAAGCCCGACCTGACCCATACCTATTACCCAACTGCCACCGCCCTGGCAGAGCAGGTCGATTTTTTGATTGTGATTACACCTGGCGGTGCAGAGACCCGGCACCTGATCAATGCCGAGGTGTTGGCCGCGCTTGGGTCCAAGGGCTATCTCATCAACGTGGCTCGTGGCTCTGTCGTGGATGAGGCCGCGCTGGTGGAGGCGCTAAAGGATGGCGTCATCGCCGGTGCAGCTCTGGATGTGTTTGAAAAGGAGCCGCATCCCTCAGAGGCCTTATGGACCATGGACAACGTGGTGCTGACGCCGCACATCGCGAGCGCGACTTGGCAAACAAGGCAAGCCATGGCGGATCTGGCGGCAGGTAATCTGCATGCCCACTTTGCCGGTGAAAAGTTGCTGAGCCCCGTGCCCGAATGCAATTAACACTTGGGGTTTTCCATAGAGAGGGTGGCCAGCAATCATCATATGATAACAATGCATTTGAATCCCCTTGCCCCGGCTCTCTAAATTCTTTGATGATTTTGATTTACTGGAACTTCGTGTGACTGGTTTTAATAAAGTGATTTTGTATACCGACACTGACGGCCGCGCGAAATTCCGCGAGGAGAGTGTTCCCCTGGGTGAGGGCTCTCCGCAGTCCATGTTATCCAGCCTTCAACCGACCACCGCCTTGCAACTGCGCCACAGCCCTGTGGGCTTTCGCAGCCAGTTTCATTGCTCTGGACATGGCCAATGGGTGTTTATTTTGAGCGGCGAAATGGAGATAGGCCTGCAGGATGGCGTTTCCCGGGTCTTCAAACCAGGCCAGCACTTTTACTCTGCTGATCTGTTGCCTGAAGGCGCTACCTTTGATCCGGCAGTGCATGGGCACTGGAGTCGGCAGGTGGGGCCCGATCCGCTGGTCACATTGTTTGTGCGCGACTGAGGCAAGACCATCATGATCAAAAACGTTCACGGCAACACGGTTGACCACTTGGGAGAAGCCATTGTTGCAGGGCGGTACGCTGCTGGCGCGTCGATTCCGCCCGAGCCAGTGCTCTGTCTTGAACTGGGCGTCAGTCGCACGGTGGTCCGAGAGGCGGTCAAGTCCCTGATTGCGAAGGGGCTCATGACAACAGGGCCAAAGGTCGGCACCCGTGTTCTGTCATCGGACCACTGGAACTGGTTTGATCCGGACGTGATCGCCTGGCAGACCAAGGCAGGATTAACAGCGGAATTTTTGCGTGATCTTCAGGATTTGCGCCGCGTGGTTGAGCCGGCAGCCATCCGCCTCGCGGCCCAGCGCGCCACGGCACAGGACATTGCGGAAGTGGAAGCCGCCTTCGCCGGCATGAAGCGGGCTGTGGAGAGTGGCGGGGATTACGTAACCTTTGACCTCCGTTTTCACCAGGGGCTGCTCAATGCCTGCCGCAACCGGATGTTGATGCAGATGAGTAAAGCGCTGGGCGCTTTGCTACGGACCAGTTTTGAAATTTCAACGCGCCGCAAAGACGGGCCCCTGCGCTCGCTGCCACTGCATCGCGAAGTGCTGGATGCTGTTGTGGCGCATGACCCGGACCGCGCCGAGGTCGCCATCAGGGTGCTGATTGACGGAGCGCACGCAGACATCGAAGAGGTGCTGACCTCACGCAGGCGCCTGCCCAGCTTGAACAACCCGGCATCGCAACTTAAAGCGGCATAGAAGACATCAGGAACAGGCGGGAGATGATTTTGAAAAATGTGATTGACACTTCAATCCACTGGTTCTTCAAGCTGTTGGAGCTTTTGGTCGTGGTATGCATGGTGGCCATGGTCGTCATGGTTTTTGGAAACGTGGTGCTGCGCTACGCTTTCAATTCCGGCATTTCGGTATCCGACGAAATGTCCCGGTACTTTTTTATCTGGCTTACCTACATCGGCGCCATGGTCGCCATGCGTGAAGGCGGGCACCTGGGTGTGGACACCCTGGTCAAGCATTTGCCCGTGCTCGGCAAGAAGGTCTGCCTTTTCCTCAGTGAATCATTGATGCTGTTTTGCAATGGGCTGTTTTTTCTCGGCACGTTCAAGATGCACGACCTGCAAGTGACCAATATTTCCCCCGTGGTTGGGATTCCCATGATCTGGGTGTTCGGCGTGGGCTATGTGGTCAGCGTGGTGATGAGCATCATCAACCTGAACGTGTTGTATCGCCTGGTCACCGGTCAGATCAGTGACGACAAACTGGTGCAGGTCGTCGAGACCGAAGGACTTGCGGAAGTCGAAAAGCAAATGCAGGGAAACAAGGCATGACAGTTACCGTATTTATCGTGAGCTTGCTGGCGGCCATGGCCATCGGCATGCCTATTGCCTATGCCTTGCTGGTTTGCGGCGTCACACTCATGGCCTTTTTGGCCGCTACCAGCGGCCTGGTAATTTTTGACAGCCAAATCCTGGCACAGCGTTTTGTCGAAGGCGCCGACAACTTTCCGTTGCTTGCCGTTCCTTTCTTTCTGCTCGCGGGTGAGTTCATGAACGAAGGAGGCCTGAGCCGGCGCATTGTGAATTTGGCGATGGCATGGGTAGGACACTTTCGCGGCGGCCTGGGTTATGTCACGGTGATTGCGGCGGTGATCATGGCTTCGCTGTCAGGCTCGGCCATTGCAGACACAGCTGCACTGGCTGCGTTGTTGATCCCCATGATGCGTGCAGCCGGCTACAACGTCGGCAGGGCCGCCGGGCTGGTGGCCTCGGGCGGAATTATTGCGCCGGTGATTCCGCCATCCATTGGTCTGATCATTTTTGGCGTTGCCGGCAATGTGTCCATCACCAAGTTATTTCTGGCGGGTATCGTGCCGGGGCTGCTGATGGGCCTGGCCATCGCTTTGACATGGTGGTGGCTGGCCAAGAAGGAAGATGTCAGGCCTGCACCCAGGTTGCCGATGGAGGAGCGCTTGCGTATCACCGCGGAAGGTGGCTTTGCGCTGGCGCTGCCGGTGGTCATCATTGGCGGTATGAAATTCGGCATCTTCACGCCCACCGAAGCCGCTGTGGTTGCGGCGGTGTACAGCTTCATGGTGGGCATGTTCATTTATCGCGAGTTGAAGTGGTCCGCGCTCTACGGTCTCATCCTCACTGCCGGAAAAACCACCGCCGTCGTCATGTTTCTGGTGGCCGCAGCCATGGTCAGCGCATGGTTGATCACGGTGGCCAACATTCCTACGGAAGTTGCCAACATGATGGAGCCCTTCATGGGCAACAAGATGCTGCTGATGCTCATCATGATGGTGCTGATCGTCATCGTTGGAACAGCGCTTGATTTCACGCCTACCGTCCTGATCCTGACGCCAGTGCTGATGCCGCTGGTCCTCAAGGCCGGTATTGATCCTGTCTACTTTGGCGTGATGTTCATCATGAACAACGCCATCGGTCTGATTACACCGCCTGTAGGTACCGTGCTTAATGTTGTTTGCGGCGTCGCCAAAATCAGCATGGACGACGCATTCAAGGGCGTGCTGCCATTCCTGCTGGCGCAACTGGCCGTACTTTTTCTGTTGGTTCTCTTTCCCGCCATCGTTACCGTCCCGCTTCAGTGGTGGATGCGGTAGCTCATTTTTTCAACCCTGCCTTTTCATTTTTATACCTAGGAGACAAGCATGTTCAAACGTAGAGTCCTCGCATCGGCCCTGGCCGCTGCTGCATTGCTGGTGGCAACTTCCAGCTTTGCACAATTTGCCGACCGCACCATCAAGTTCACCAACGGCGTTAATGAAGACCACCCCGTCGGCGTGGGCGTCAAGAAAATGCAGGAAGTGCTTGCCGCTAAAACAGGCGGCAAAATGAAAATCAACGCCTTCTGGGGTGGCTCTGCAGGTGGTGACCTGCCGGCCACACAGGCTCTGCGCGCGGGTACACAGGAAATGGTTTGCACCTCCTCGTCGCCGCTGGTCGGCATTGTCAAAGAGCTTGGCGCGTTTGACTTGCCGTTCCTGTTTGCCAATGAAAAAGAAGCCGACGCTGTGCTGGACGGCACGGCTGGTGCCTATTTCAACAAGAAGCTTGAAGAGGCCGGCCTGGTCAATCTGGCTTATTGGGAGAACGGTTTCCGCAACCTGACCAACAGCAAGCGGCCCGTCACCAAGGCTGAGGATTTCGACGGCGTCAAGGTCCGCGTGATGCAAAACAATATTTTCCTGGACACTTTCAAGACCTTGGGCACCAACGCTGTGCCCATGGCTTTTGGTGAAGTCTTCACCGCGCTGGAAACCAAAACCATCGATGGTCAGGAAAACCCGTTTGTGACGATTGAAACGTCCAAGTTCAATGAAGTGCAGAAGTACCTGAGCGTCACCCGCCATGCTTACACACCGTTCCTGATCCTGTACAGCAAAAAGCTTTGGGACCAGCTCAACCCACAGGAGCAGGCGGTGCTGCGCGAAGCGGCCATAGAGGGTCAGAAAGTCCAGCGCGCTGCCAACCGGGCCTTGAACGAGAAATCACTCGCCAGCCTGAAAGCCAAAGGCATGCAGGTTAATGAAGTAACCGGTGCCGAGCAGCGTCGCATGTTTGACAAGGTCAAGCCGGTGTATGACCGCAATGTGCCAACCATCGGCGCTGAAGCCGTGACGGTCGTGATCGACGCCCTGAAAAAAGCGCGCGGCGGTTAAGTACAACGTTAGTCGAGAGCCGCAAGAGGTCAAACTCTTGCGGCTTTTTTTGGAGCTGAAATTGAAGATCACCAAAGTTGAGACCCTGCGTCTGGACGAATTTCCCAACATCATCTGGGTGCGCATCCACACTGACGAGGGTCTGGTCGGGCTGGGCGAAACCTTCATGGGTGCGCAGGCTGTGGAAGCTTATATTCATGAATGGGCGGGCCCCAAGCTTGTGGGCAAAGACCCTCTGGCCATTGAAGCGCGCAACAAGGACATCACCGGTTATCTCGGTTGGCGTGGATCCGGCGTCGAAACGCGCGGCAACTCCGCGGTTGACATTGCGTTGTGGGACATTTTTGGCAAGGCGGCCAATATGCCGGTGTACACCGCTTTGGGTGGCAAGAGCCGCGACGCCATACGTATCTACAACACCTGCGCCGGTTATCAGTATGTGCGCAGCACCGTCAACCAGAACACGGCCAACTGGGGCATAGGCGCGGCCAAAAAAGCCAACGCCGGGCCCTACGAAGATCTGGAAGGGTTTCTTAACAGGGCCGATGAGCTGGCGGAGTCGCTGCTGTCTGAAGGCGTAACCGCCATGAAGATCTGGCCTTTTGACCCTGCGGCGGAGAAAAGTGACGGGCAATACATCAGCAATGCCGACCTTGACTTGGCGCTCGAGCCCTTCCGGAAAATCCGCTCCGCGGTTGGCCAGAAGATGGACATCATGGTCGAGTTTCACAGCCTGTGGCGCTTGCCCATGGCTCAAAAAATTGCCCGCGCTCTCAAGCCCTTCAACACCTTTTGGCATGAGGATGCGATCCGCATGGACTCGCTGGACTTGCTCAAGCAATATTCAAAAGACTGCGAGGCGCTAATTTGTGCCAGCGAAACACTGAGCTACAAATGGGGTTTCAAGGATTATCTGCAGACGGGTGTTGCAGGCGTGGCGATGCTCGACTTGAGCTGGTGCGGAGGCCTGACCGAAGGGCGCAAGATTGCCGCCATGGCCGACGCCTGGCAATTGCCGGTAGCCCCGCATGACTGCACCGGACCGGTGGTTTGGGCCGCTTCCAGCCATCTGTCTCTGCACGCGCCCAATGCCCTGATTCAGGAAAGCGTTCGCGCCTTCTACACGGGTTGGTACAAGGAGCTGGTGACCGAGTTGCCCACAGTGACCAAGGGCATGCTCAGCCTGAATGGCAAACCAGGCCTGGGTCTTGAACTGTTGCCCGATTTGCATAAACGCGCCGATGCCACGCTGCGAACCACCTTGCCACAGTAAGGCCGGCAGACTGTAAAAATCAGCAAGGCCCTTTAAGGATCACCATGAAGATCAAATCTGTTCGTCCCTTCATCCTGCATGTGCCTGTCACAGGCTCGCAGATTGCCGACAGCACCCACAGCATTTCCCATTGGGGGGTGGTGGGTGCGCAGATTGAATCAGATGACGGCCTGACGGGTTATGGATTCACGGGCACCCATGCGCATTTGCCCAGCGATCAGCTCATCACGCGTTGTATTGAGACTTGCCATGCACCTCTGCTGATCGGAGAGGATGCGGGGGACATCAACCGCTTGTGGCAAAAACTCGCGCGCAACTCCGCACTGCAGTGGGTGGGCCGCGCCGGCGTTGTCACGCTGTCACACGCCGCCATTGACCTGGCTTTGTGGGACCTCAAGGCCAAGGCTGCGGGCCAGCCTTTGTGGAAGCTGCTCGGCGGGCAGGTGCGGGACAAAGTGCGTGCCTACAACACGGACATCGGCTGGCTCAGCATCACCGATGACAAGCTGGTTGAGGGCGCCCAACGTGCGGTGGAGCAGGGCTTTACCGGACTCAAGATCAAGGTGGGGTCGACGGTCGAGCGCGACTTGCGGCGTCTGGCCTCGGTGCGCAAAGCCATTGGCCCGGACGTGACACTGGCCATTGACGGCAATGGCAAATGGGATTTACCCACTTGCCAGCGGTTTTGCCGGGTTGCGCAGGAGTTTGATGTGTTCTGGTTCGAAGAACCCTTGTGGCACGACGACGTCAAGAGCCATGCGCAGCTGGCACGCGCCACCCCGATCCCGGTGGCCCTGGGCGAACAGCTTTACACCGTTGATGCGTTTTCAGAGTTCATCGCCCAACAGGCCATTGCCTGGGTGCAGCCCGATGTGACTCGTCTGGCCGGGCTGACCGAGGTGCTGCGGGTGTGCGAGACCGCGCATGCTTTTCACTTGCCCGTCGCGCCGCATGCGGGCGACATGAGCCAGGTCCATGTGCATCTGTCGTACGCGCACTCTGCCTGCGAGGTGCTGGAGTTCATTCCGTGGATCAAGGACTGCTTTACCGAACCGGCTGAGGTGGTGGACGGTTATTTCCGCCGACCTGAACTACCCGGTGCCAGTACCACGCCAACACCCGCGGCATGGGCGCAATTTCGCCAGGCGACGGGTTGAACAATCCTGCGATGAATTCCAGCATTTTTGTGGTCATGGGTGTCAGCGGCTGTGGCAAAAGCACCGTCGGCGCCCGGCTGGCCGCGGCCTTGGGCTTTCCCTTTCTCGAAGGGGACAGTCTGCATTCGGCCCGTAACGTCGCGAGCATGGCAGCGGGTTTTCCTTTGAGCGACGAGGACCGGGAAGGGTGGTTGCGGACGCTGGCTGAACATATTGCAGACGCCCGCGCTGCGGGTCGGGGGCTGGTGGTGTCCTGCTCCGCCTTGAAGCGCGCTTACCGCGACATTCTTCGTGAGGGTGCTTCCGACCTGCATTTTGTGCATCTGCATGGGGACCACGCCTTGCTGGAGGCGCGTATGGCGGCACGTACCGGGCATTACATGCCTTTGTCGCTGCTCGGCAGCCAGTTGGCGACGCTGGAAACGCCGGGCGCAGACGAAGACGCGCAGCAGTACGACATGGCGATGGAGACGGATGCGATTGTGACGCGGGTGATGGCCCACTGGCCTGCAACTCGATTGCTACTAAAACAATAGCAATGTTACGCCGCCCTTCAAGGGCGAAGTGCCAAAATCATTCAAACCCGGAGTCACCCAGGCTGCATGGCACCTGATAACAGCACGTGGTTGCCAGTTGGTCCGGAATCTACCGCGCTGACCAGCGCATTCGCCACATCGGCCGCAGCAATCGCGCGGTAGTTGGCAGGAATCAATGGTTTGAACAGCGTCATGGCCACCAGCGCCGCCTTTTCACCGGGGCGTGTGGATTGCGCAAGCGCTTCCCGGTCGCCTTTAAGCAGCGATGGTCGCGCAAAAATAACCGCCTCGTAACCCATCTGGACGACCGCCTCTTCCATCTCGCCCTTGACGCGGTTGTAAAACACGGTTGAACGGGCGTCAGCACCCATGGCGCTGACAATGCCGATGCGTGTGGCACCGGCAGCACGAGCTGATTGCGCCAACGCGACCACAGCATCAAAGTCAACAGCGCGAAACGCCTGCTGGCTTCCTGCCGTTTTGATGGTGGTGCCCAGCGCGATAAAAACATCATTGACCGCTGGCGGGACAAACCCGCTCAGCGAATCAGTGACATGGGCCACCAGCTTGGGGTGTGATGAGCCCGGGGCGCGACGGCCGACGGTGTGAACCGTCCGCCACGATTTACCTGCCTGTATACGAGCCAGAATTTCCCGACCGACCAGACCCGTTGCTCCGGCCACCAGAGCCACCCGAGCGTCCGCCGCCACCGCCGCCGGCTGGACGGCCACCGCCGCCGCCTCCGCGGTAGTTGCCTCGGTTGCCGCCCGTGGGCTGGCCGGAAGATGGGAAGCCGGAGGAGACATGGCTGGTTGGTTGGGCGTCATCATCGCGCTCCTGCGTGTGGCGTGGGCGGGGAGGTTGTGCGTTCGGGTTGCGTGCCTGGTGTTGCGCAGGCTGGCCACCTTGTGAATAGCCGGAATTTTGACGCGGCTGGCCGCCACCTTGCGGCTGGCTACGGCCACCACCGTTACCGCCGCCATTGCGGCCACCGCCGCCGCCACCATTGCCGCCGCCTGCGTTGCCGCCACGGCCGCCTTGCGGCTTGGTTTCGCGGATACGCGTCATCATTTCGCTGCGTGCCGCCTTGGCGGCTGCCTGCATCACGTCGCGGCCAGGCGGTTTGCCCAAGCCGCCCCAGATCGTCTGACGACCCATGGCCAGCGGCTCGGCTTTTTCGCCCGGCTCGGCTTCAAAGCCGGCGACGATGACTTTTTCAATGTTTTGCTTGGTGAAGCGCTCGATGTCCTGCATGAAGCCTTCCTCGTCCAGACATACCAGGCTCACAGCCTCGCCGCTGTTGCCGGCGCGGCCGGTACGGCCAATGCGGTGAACGTAGTCTTCGCTCACGTTCGGGATTTCGTAATTGACGACGTGTGGCAGCTCGTCAATGTCAATGCCGCGGGCGGCAATGTCAGTGGCCACCAGCGCACGGATGCTGCCGCTTTTGAAGTCTTGCAGCGCTTGCGTGCGGGCGGTCTGGCTCTTGTTGCCATGCAGCGCCATCGCGGGGATGCCGTTTTTGGTCAAATGCTCAGCCACATTGTTGGCGCCGAACTTGGTGCGTGTGAACACCAGCACCTGGCTCCAGTTGTGCTCGTTGATGATGTGTGTGAGCAGGGCTTTTTTCTTGCCACGGCCGACCGGGTGAATGGTCTGCGTGATGCGCTGCACCGTGGTGTTGCGCGGCGTGACCTGAATGCTCTGCGGGTTTTTCAACAGGCCATTGGCCAGTTCACGAATTTCATCGCTGAAGGTTGCGCTGAACAATAGCGACTGCTTCTGCTTGGGCACCAGGGCCAGTACCTTCTTGATGTCGTGGATGAAACCCATGTCCAGCATGCGGTCGGCTTCGTCCAGCACCAGGATTTGCACCTGGCTCAGGTCCAGCGTGCCCTGGCTCGCGTGGTCCAGCAGACGGCCTGGGGTGGCCACCAGAATGTCAACACCGCGGCGCAGTTTCTCGATCTGCGCGCCCATGCCGACACCGCCGAACATGACCATGGATGAGAGTTCAAGGTACTTGCCGTACAGGCGCACACTTTCCTCGACCTGGGCGGCGAGTTCGCGTGTCGGGGTCATGATCAGGCAACGCACGGCATTGACGCCGCGCTTGTTTTTGAGGGACGGCTCGGAAGACAGGCGCTGCAGCATGGGCAGCACAAAGGCTGCAGTTTTGCCGGTGCCGGTCTGGGCGCCGCCCAACAGATCGCCACCTGCAAGCACAGCGGGAATCGCCTGGGCCTGGATGGGCGTGGGTGTGTCATAGCCTTGCTCAAGCACGGCTTTAAGAATGGCCGGGGCCAAGTTCAGATTTTCAAAAGTCATTGGTAGTGCACCGCTTTGGGTGCTAAAGATCGGCCAGTCGGGGGCTTGTGAAGGCCTCCGCCAGTGAAAGGCAGACGGGTAAAAAAGTCAGGCTGGGCACCCAAACTGTCACCGAAGGTGTGCCTAAATGTTGCAGGCAACTGGAGCCGGCAACCTGGGTATTGTCGCATGGAACGATAATCAGGGGCTTGCCGCAAATTCCAGCAGAACTGCGGACCCCTTTTTCCTTCTCCTTCAATCAGAAACTATTCGATGGCCCAGTACGTATTCACCATGAACAAGGTCGGCAAAATCGTGCCGCCCAAGCGTCAAATTCTCAAAGACGTGTCCCTCAGCTTTTTCCCCGGCGCCAAGATCGGCGTGCTGGGTACCAACGGCTCCGGCAAGTCCACGCTGCTCAAGATCATGGCGGGCCTGGACAACGAGATCGAGGGTGAAGCCACCCCGATGCCAGGCCTCAACATCGGCTACCTGCCGCAGGAACCCAAGCTCAATCCGGAGCACACCGTGCGCGAAAGCGTTGAGGCTGGCATGGGCGCGGTGTTTGCTGCCAAGGCGCAGCTGGAGGCCGTGTACACCGCCTACGGCGAACCCGATGCTGACTTTGATGCGTTGGCCGCCGAGCAGGCGCGTCTGGAAGCCATCATCGCGACATCGGGCACCGACTCGGAGCACCAGCTGGAAATTGCTGCCGACGCACTGCGCCTGCCACCGTGGGATGCGGTCGTTGGTGTGTTGTCGGGCGGTGAAAAGCGCCGTGTCGCCCTTTGCAGTTTGCTGCTGTCCAAGCCCGACATGCTGCTACTTGACGAGCCGACCAACCATTTGGACGCCGAATCAGTGGACTGGCTTGAGCAGTTTTTGCAGCGCTACCCCGGCACCGTGGTCGCTATCACCCATGACCGCTACTTCCTGGACAACGCCGCCGAGTGGATTCTGGAGCTGGACCGTGGTCGCGGCATTCCATGGAAGGGCAACTACAGCACCTGGCTGGATCAAAAAGGCGAGCGTCTGGCCCAGGAGCAAAAGGGCGAAGAAGCCCGTGCCAAGGCATTGAAGAAAGAGCTGGAGTGGTCCCGTCAGAACCCGAAAGCGCGTCAGGCCAAAAGCAAGTCACGTTTGGCCCGTTTTGAAGAACTGTCCGATTTTGAATACCAGCAGCGCAACGAAACACAGGAGATCTTTATCCCCGTGGCCGAGCGTCTGGGTAATGAAGTCATCGAGTTCAAAAACGTCAGCAAATCCTTTGGTGACCGCCTGCTGATCGACAACCTGAGTTTCAAGGTGCCAGCGGGCGCCATCGTCGGCATCATTGGCCCCAACGGCGCCGGTAAATCGACGCTGTTCAAATTGATTGCCGGCAAAGAGCAGCCCGACAGCGGCGAAGTAGCGATTGGTAAAACCGTTCGCATGGCCTTTGTGGACCAGCACCGTGACGATCTGGCCAACGAAAAAACCGTCTGGGAAGACATCTCCGGCGGTCTCGATCTGCTGACCGTTGGCAAGTTCACCATGCCGAGCCGCGCTTATGCAGGCCGCTTCAACTTCAACGGCGCTGACCAGCAAAAACGCGTGGGCATGTTGTCCGGCGGTGAGCGCGGTCGCCTGCACCTGGCCAAGACCTTGATTGCTGGCGGCAACGTGCTGATGCTCGATGAACCGTCGAACGATCTGGACGTGGAAACCCTGCGCTCGCTTGAGGATGCACTGCTCGAGTTTGCGGGCTCCATCATGGTGATCAGCCATGACCGCTGGTTCCTGGACCGGATTGCCACGCACATCCTTGCCGCCGAGGGCGACAGCCAGTGGACCTTCTTCGACGGCAACTATCAGGAATACGAAGCCGACAAGAAGAAACGTCTGGGTGAAGAGGGCGCCAAGCCCAAGCGCATGCGCTTCAAAGCATTGCACTGATCAGCACCGTTGCGATGACAGATCAGGCGGTTCTGGATGCCACAAAGCACTGGCTGGAAAAAGCGGTCATCGGCCTGAACCTTTGCCCGTTTGCCAAAGCGGTGTACGTGAAGAACCAGGTTCGCCTGGTGGTCAGTCACGCCCGTCACGCCGACGACTTGCTTGAAGAGCTCGACAAGGAGCTCGATCTGCTGGTGGCCACACCAGCCGAAGAGATCGACACCACGCTGCTGATTCACCCCACGCTGTTTGACGATTTCCTGGACTTCAATGATTTCCTTGAAATCGCTGAAGGTGTGGTGGATGAACACGAGCTTGAAGGCGTGATTCAACTTGCCAGCTTCCACCCGCAGTTTCAGTTTGATGGCACCGAGCCCGACGACATCAGCAATTACACCAACCGCGCACCTTTTGCCATCCTGCATTTGCTGCGCGAGGAAAGTGTGGAGCGTGCGGTAGAGGCCTTCCCGGAAGCGGAAGCCATATTTGAAGAGAACATCAAAACCCTGGAGCAACTGGGTCACAGCGGCTGGAAGAAGCTGGGACTTTAGGCGTTGCCGGGCGCGGGCTCAAGCTCATAGTGAAAAACCTTGGCAATGATTTGCCAGCGGTTTTCAACAAACACCATGCTCAGCAGGTCCGTGAAATGCTTGGGCACGATTGAACACTGCACCTTTGCAAGCGCAGTGACAGGGCCGACGAAGTCAATGGACACGATGCGATCTGTCCGCGCATCTCCCCGGCTTGCGGGAGAGACGCGTTTATCCACGATGGGAAAGTACTCGGCCATGCCCATGGTGAGCAGTTCCCCGTCCGTGGCGCAGGCGTAAATCGCGGCAGGGTGAAAGACCTGCCTGAGCAGTTGGGTGTCGCAGCGGTACAAGCCCTCGAAATAATTCTTGAGGACTTGACTCACCGCTTGGGCGGCGTTGTTGTTGACTGGGTTCATCTCATGCTTTCGTAGTTGCCATGGGCATAGCGGCCAGCTGCTGCCTGCGCAGCGCAGTCACACTTTGACCAGCCACCCCCCAGTTGTCGGTGTCAACTTCTTCGATCACGACAAAGGTCGTGGCTGGGTCTTTGCCCAGGACGCGCACCACCAGTTCGGTGGCGCCGGCAATGAGCTCTGTCTTCTGTGCGGGGGTGACCCCCTCGCGGGTCACCTGGATATGGATGTAGGGCATGGGGGTCTGTTTTTTGTTGGCTTAGGCGGGCAAGCCTTCGGCTTTCAACGCATCGCTGACTGCTGGCCGGGCGGCCACGCGGGCGAGGTAGCGCTGAAGGTTGCCAAGATCCGAGAGATCCAGCGCGACATATTTGCTCCAGCCTGCCACGGTGAACAGGTAGGCGTCGGCGACGGTGAATTCCTCGCCAGTGAGGTAACTGCTGCCAACCAGTTTGCTGTCCACCCATTCAAACTTTTTGCGCAGCAGCGCAGCGTGCAGTTTTTTGGCGCCTGCGTCGAAGGCTGCGTTGAACAAGGGGCCAAACGATTTGTGCAGCTCGGACGTGATGTAGTTTTGCCATTCCATGACCCGGTATCGCGCCAGGCTTCCGGCGGGCGGCATCAGCTTTGTGTTGCTGGCCTTGTCGGCAATGTACTGGCAGATGACCGGGCCCTCGCTGAGCGTGCTGCCGTCGTCGAGGACCAGAAACGGGACCTGCCCTTTGGGGTTGATGCTGTAGTAATCCACACCTGCTGCGGTCAAGTGTCGCGCGGTGTCGACTTTTTCCAGGGTGAAGGCGCTGCCGCTCTCAAGCAGGGTGATGTGTGGCGCAAGGGAACAGGCGCCGGGTGCGAAATACAGTTTCATCGAAAAACTCCTGAGTGTTGGTGGAAGAGATGAGGCAGTGTATTGATTACTTGCACGTCGATAAATATGAGATCATTCATTTCAGTAATTACACGAAGGAACGAATGGCCCGTCATTTTGATGACCTTATGCTGGGGAGCCTGGAGCTGTTCTGCCTTTCAGCGGAGCTTGAAAGCTTTACGGCTGCCGCTGCCTCCGCAGGACTCACTGCTGCTGCGGTGAGCCGGTCTATCTCCCGGCTGGAGGCGCGTCTTGGTGTGCAGCTTTTTGCGCGCACAACGCGGCGTGTGCGCCTGACCGAAAGTGGGCGAAGCTACTTTGAGCAGTGCCGCCTGACGCTCAGTCAGTTGGTGGAAGCGGAGCGGGAAATATCAGGCAAGCAAAAGTCGCCCACCGGTGTTGTGCGAATGAGTTTGCCTACTTCCTTCGGCCACTTTCGCATTCTTCCCTTGCTGCCCGAATTTCGTCAGCTCTACCCGGCGGTCCAGCTGGATCTGCACCTCAGCAACCGCAATATTGACTTTGCGGCGGAGGGGTTTGATCTTGCCGTGCGCGGTCGCATTCCGCCTGACTCAGGATTGATTGCGCGCAAGCTGGAAGACGCCAGGCTTGTCGTCGTTGCGGCGCCAGATTATTTGCGCAGGCGTGGCACACCTCTTGCACCCGGGGACCTGGCTGCGCATGACTGCATTCAATTCCTGCTGCCGCGCACAGGCCAGCGGGTGCCATGGGTGCTGCACCAGCAGGGGCGCGAGCTGGAACTGGTCACGCATGGCGGCATACAGTGCTCTGAGGACATCCTGGGCCCCGTCACCCTGACGCGCCATGGCGGTGGCTTGCTGCAGACGGCGCATTTCATGGTGGAGCCAGATTTGATGCAAGGCAGTCTGGTGGAGGTGATGCAGGACTTTGGCGGCTCAGTGCGCGCGTTTTCCCTGCTCTACCCGGCCAATCGCCATATGCCCCAGAGTGTGCGCGTGCTGATTGATTTTCTAGTGCAGCGTCTGGCGGTCAGTGTGCAAGCAACCGCATCCTAAGTTTGCTTCTTGATCCAGTCACGGGGCGGCATGCCCGTGGTTTGCGCGAAGGCCCGTGAAAACGACGAGGCGCTGGCGTAACCCAGGGTTTCGGCCACGGCCTTGATGGACTGCCCGCTGCGCAACAGAGCTTGCGCAATCGAAACCCGCCAGCGCAACAAGTAGTCGGCAGGCGTTTCACCCACCTGGTCCTTGAAGCTCGCGGCGAAGGTGCTGCGTGACATCCCCGCTTGCTCTGCCATGGACTCCAGTGTCCACGCGTCACCGGGGCGCTCGTGCACGGCCACCAGCGCGCGGGCCAGGCGGGGGTGGCCCAGGCCGGTCAGCATCCCCTTGGGAAGGCCTGCCTTTTCAGGATGATCAAGCAGCCAGCGCAGCAGTTGCAACAGCAACACTTCAAACATGCGATCGGCCAGCAGCCGCTGCCCACAGCGCAAGCGCTCCGTTTCAGAAAAAAGGAGGGCCAGCGTGTGATCCAGACCGTCAACCTCGCGCAAGGGCAACACGATGAGAGCTGGCAAGGCGCAAGCGAGCGGATGACTGGCGCCGCCTTCGAAATCGAGCGTGGCGCATACGAAGTCCGAGCCATCCTGCGGTGCATTGTGAAAGTTATGCGCGAGTGGGCGCGGGTAGAACAGCAGCGTGGGTTCATTCACCACCACCCTGGTTGGCGCGCCGTGCCTGGGCTTGTGCGTCACCACCATGCTGCCGCGCCGCAGCACATGCAAAAAGCCGCGGCCTCGTTCTGCCGCAAAGTGACTCACGCCGCACAAAGGCCCCGTGTGAAACAGATGCGCCCGCACCCTGAAGCGCTCAAGCAGGGAGGACAAACGGTCGACGGGCGCGCTGTGGTCCGGCATTTGATTTGGACGAATTGGGTGTTTATACGGATGAAATGTGTCAATTGGTATGGATTCTCCCACGACACTGCCTGGGTGCGCAAGGAAGCGCGCTTTGTTTGTTTATCACCTCAAGGACACCACCATGACATTCCACCCCTCCCGCCTCTGCATCGTAATGGCTCTTGCCATTTCGGCATCTGCTGCTCCCGCTTTTGCGCACGGTCACGCACACAAGGGCGGCATTCAAAGCCAGCCCGCCAAGTCGGTGACAGCCGCGTTTGACATCGTGCACACCAAAATCAGCACTGAGGGAAATAACGCCGTCTTCCATATCGCCGTGTCGGGCAAAGCGGGCGCGAGCAAACTGGCGCGCACCGGCAAGCTTGCGGGCAGCAAGGTCTTCTCCTATGTGTGGCCAACCACCATGGACCCGGCAGTGGTCGGATTTGAAGGCAAGAGCGGCATTCTTGCCTTTGCTGTGACTTCACATCCGGATTTCGACGACACGCCCTTGTTCGATGAGAACGGCGACGGCGATCCAAAGAACGACGGCAATGTCTGGCACTCACACTGGGTAGTGTTGCAGCCAGATGACGCCTGCGGCAAGGGCGCGTTGAAAGTGGTGGACATTCCCGAAGGCAGCAAGCCACGTTTGCCCAAAACCTGGCCCGGGCTTCCGATTCTCATCGACAGCCCAGGCTGGAGCCCGATCTTCAAGGGAAAGACGCTGGAAGTGCGTGTGCCTTTTGATGACATAGGCGCGGTCAACACAGCCGGTTTTGACGGTGTGACCGCTGCCCTGCGCGTCAACGCCAGCGTTCACAACCCGTTGCTGTGCGTCGCCAATGTATTCAAAGTCGGCTCGGGCGATTTGTCTTTGCCCGGCAAAGTGAACCAGTAAGTATGAGCGCCACTTGGGAACTGGCGCCCGCGCTGCAGATCAGGCAATGGCTCAACACGCCAGAGCCCATTAGCCTGGAAGGCCTGCGCGGGCGCGTGGTGGTGTTGCATGCTTTTCAGATGTTGTGCCCGGGCTGCGTCTCGCAGGGGATCCCGCAGGCCAAGCGCATTCAGGCCGCGTTCCCTGCCGAGGACCTGATCGTCATTGGTCTGCACACTGTGTTTGAACACCACGCCGTGATGAACGCCGAGGCGCTGCATGTGTTTGCGCATGAGTACGGCTTGTCATTTCCGATGGGGATTGACCAGCCAGCAGAGCGTGGGTCAGTGCCACTGACCATGCAGGCCTATGCGTTGCGGGGCACACCCAGCCTTATCGTTCTGGACAGGGAAGGGCGCATCCGTCTGAACCACTTCGGGCACCTGGACGACTTGCGGCTCGGCGCATTGTTGGGGCGGCTTGTAGGGGAGCAGCCCGCACCAGACTAAGCGCCGCTGCCGTATGGCCGGGTGATGATCTCGAGGGAGTGGCCGTTCGGGTCACTCCAGTAGAGGCCACGCCCGCCGTCGTTGTGGTTGACCTGGCTGGCTCGTTGATGCCCCGGATCAGCCCAGTAGGGGAGCTTGCGTTCACAAATCCGACCCAAAATCGCATTGAACTCTTCTTCGCTGACCAGGAAGGCGTAGTGCTCCACCGTGATGTCGCCATCGTGTGTGAGGAAGTCAAGCGTGACCCCGTTGTCCAGTGCTACTGCATGGAAGGGGCCGAAGCGAACCGGCGCCGGCAGCCCCAACATCCCGGCAAGAAACGTTGCCGAGGCCAGAGAATCACGCGCGTGAACGATGCTGTGGTTCAGCTGGATAGACATGGCGTACCTACTTGCTGTAGCGACGCACCGAAGTGCCGTTTGAGTATGGAGCTACCAGCAAGTGCGTCTTGGGTCTGCCTGCAAAAGCTGTGGCGAAAGGCCAAGGCCCGGCGCTTATTCACTTCATGCGGCTGACTGCATGGGTTGCGCGCAGACGAAGGTTGCAGACATATCCATGCTTTCTGTTGCCGAGGCCTCGACACCCTGGGTGAGAGAAGCAAGCCTCGATAGCTCCATCCCGTCGGCTCTCCACTGCTCGAATTCCTCCGCAGTGGGCGCAGGGCCCGTTTTGTCCATATAGGCATTGATTCTTGTAGTCAGCGCCGCATACCGCCAGCGAATGCGCTGGGTATTGAGTTGATCATTCTCAATTGCACTGATCAACGCGCGTCTAACAATTTCGTTTGCCATGCCAATATTTTCAGACAAATTTTTACGTCATCGTGATGACCTGGAACGGAAAAGTGAAAAATCTGGAAAAATGGAAGTCGTCCTACATTCGTGAATCAAGCACTCCTACGCGGATCTGATTTTTTGAGAGGGATTGCGCGTGCAACCCCGGGTCAGAGTCGTTGCAGCTTCTTGCGCACCAGGTGAATGTTGCTGCGCAGCGCATACAACTCATTGGTGTACGACAGGGGTACGCTGATCTTTTCTGCGCGGGTTTCCAGGGCGTTGAGTTCCTCCAGCAATGCCTGGTTGTCGCCGGTGCTCTCAATGCGGTTTTCAATGTCCCTCAGCTGGCCGTACCATTTGAAAATCCGGGAGCGCACCCGAAACTCGTACAGCGGCGGCACGATGCGTGACAGCGGCAGCATGATGGCGATGATGATGCCCATCACCAGCCACATGCGTTCGACCAGATTGGCCACCCAGAACGGCAGGTAGCGTTGCAAAAACGGTTTGTCGTTTTTGATGCTGCGTTCGGCTTCTGCAGAGATAGGCAACTCGTTGTTCGCCAGATTGGGGTACTCACGAGCGCGCTTGAACCAGCCTGAGCTGCTGTGAATCTGGTTGCCCGCCTGTACAAACAATTGAAGCAGAGCGGGGTGAGTGGTTTGGCGGGTGATGAGCGCAGTGGTGGGCGCGACCAGGCGCACGTCCTGCGCCGGAATGTTGGCCGCCAGATCGACCACGCCACGCGGCAACAGGGCAGGACTCAGAAAGGCAAAGCGGCGCGAGTAAGCTTCGCTTTGCGGGAAGTCCATGAGTTTGACGCCCGGCGTTTGCAGCAGCATTTGCACCATCAGCGATTCGGGCGCGGAGGCAAACACAATCGCGTCGATCTTGCCTTCCAGAAAAGCCACGGTGGCTGGCGTTTGTTCAAGCTCGGAAGTTTTTAGCGTGGTGATGTCGACCTTGTTGCTCTCGAGCAGCTTGTTCATCAGGCTGGGGATGCCGCTTCCAGCTGTGCCGATGTTGATGCGCCAGCCCTGCAACTGCGTTAAAGAATTCAGGCCACCGGCGGGCGCTGCTTTGCGCGCCGCTTCTTCGCGGTAAAACAGCCACACGGGTTCTACAAACAGGCTGCCCAGCGATTCAAGCTTTTCTTCGTCTTCGGGCTTTGTGTCGCCGGTGCCACCCTGGACGAAGCCGAGGTCGGCCTTGCCATCGCGCAGTAGTTGCAGGTTGTGCGCTGAACCCTGTGAGGGCAGGAGGGTGACCTCGATGCCGTCCTCTGCCAGGATCTTGGCGTACCGTTTGCCAAACTCTTCATAGGCGCTCTGGGCGGGGCCGGTGGCCAGCGTGACGCGTTTGGGTGGGTTGGGGTCCAGCCACCAATACGCCAGCAGCAGCAGGCCAATGGCCAGCACCAGAAAAGGCCCGACCGAGACCGCCAGATCGCGCAGGGAACACAGGGTGTAGCGTATGGTTTTGCTCATCGTGGCAACCATAGCACGGGCCGCAGGGCCGGGGGCCGCCTCGCGCTGGTAGTTGTTAACAAAATTGGCACCATGCCCTTTATTGACGGCAATAGTTTGCTACATATTCAGTAGCAGTGGCAGGGGTCATGCCTCTTGCAACCAAGGTTGAACGAAGGCAAACCAGCCGCCCATGGCGTAGAGCACGACGCTGACCGTATAGACCCGTGCCGAGTTTTTTCGAGTGCTCAGACAGGCCTGACGCAGCGCAGGGTCAACCGGGCAGGGCGCAAAGCGGTTTTTCCATTGCAGCGCACCGCCGAGTGCGAGCATTGCGCCCGCTGCGGCAAAAATCTCAAGCTTGTACTCACTGATCCAGACCAGCCCTGGCATAACAGCGATCAGAGAGGACAGGGCCGCACCGGCGCCTACGGCCACCAGCAGGGCTGGCAGCGCGCAGCAGATCAGCGTGCCCGAGCTGGCCAACAACGCGACCCAGGAAGACCAGACGGATGCCTGGCCGGCTGGATCAGGGCCTGGCGCTGTCATTTGCCTTTAACTTTCATCTGCGCCTTGATCTCTGCCACGGTTTGCGCCACCGTTTCAAGTTTGGTCACGTCATACCCGGCTTCCTTGATCTCGTGGCTGATGGCTTTACCGTCCAGCGTCTGGCCGTCTTTGGCCTCAACCACCACAATTTTCTTCTTCAGGTCCACCAGGACGGCCTTGGTTGCCGGCATGCCGGACAGGCGTTTTTCAATGCCTTGCGCGCAGAACGCGCACACCATGCCGTTGACGGTGGCTTTGATTGTTTCTGTGGCAAATGCGGAGGAAAAAATGGCTGTAGCCAAGGTAGTACCTGCGCAAGCAGCTATGAATTTGATAGTGAGCGTTTTCATGATGAATTCCTTTGTTGGTAAGAAGCCGGTGAACCTTTGAGGCGTCATTGCGGACGCCGGATCAAGTCCGGGGCAGGCCCGATCCGCAATCCATGCTGCGCGGGCCCGGTCGTGGCTCATGCGGCATGGATCCCGGGTCGCGCCCGGGATGACAGGTTGGGAAGGGCGTGGTTATGTGCAGGGGTGATCAAAAGATGTACATAAAGTTAAACCTGCCCTGCTTCATGTTGTTGATGCCAAGCTCCACAAAATAGCTTTTATGAATCAGCCGCAGCATGGGCGTGATTTCGGTTTTTTCTGACAGGCCGCGCATGCGCCGGGCTTCGACGATGAACCAGGGCTGGATCTCGTCGTAGTCAACTTCGTAAAACGAAAAGCCGGTGCGCACCGACGCGTAATCGTGCTTGATACCCGGCGCACGGTACAGGCGCACCGTGCCCGACACATACACGCGTGTGGTTTCGTAGTCGGCGGAGATGCCTGGCGCGAACATGGTTTTGCTGCCCGCAAAATCATTGCCGCGTATCGGGCCCACGCCGCCTATAAACCAGAGGTTGGCCTGCGAGTGTTCGCCGTTGATGCGGTGCAGCAGCCGGGTGTAGCTCAGCTCAGCAAACTCGCGCGTCAGACGTTTGCTGTCAGACCGCATATAGACGCCGCCCGCGCCAAAAGCGTCGCGCGGTGTCACCGCATGGTTGAGCCAGCCTTCCTGCCAGTTGGGGCTGAAATCGCCCATGGCCATGGTGCTGTCCTTGAATCCCATGGGACCGGCTTGCGCCGACAAGGCGACGGCCAGGGCCAGTGCGCTAAAAAATAGCTTCATTCCTGTCTCCAGAAGAACGGCGGCGCAGCGGCCACCGCTTTAAAAAGCGTCTACCAATCACGGCAGACGCACTTCGGGCGTGGAGATCAGGAAATAGGTGGTTTGAGGCTGAAAACGTTGTCAGCGCTGCTAAAGCGGATACCTGTGCCAACAGGACCCGAATGCGCTGAATGGGAGCCGGTCGGGAGATCGGTCCAGGTGAACGATGCCAGGGCCAGGCAAAGCTGGCAGGTATCGCAGTCTGCGCAGAGTTTGCCGCTCTTACCTTGATCGGCAGCCTTATCGCCTGGGGTCTGCTGGCTGGCGCTGCCATCCTGGTCTGCGGCTTGAGCATGCATGGGGCAGTCCGCCGGCATGGCCTGTTGCGCAATCGTGGCTGCCGCCCGCTGCGCGGCCATGTCTACCGCCATCGCATTGCCCACCCAGCCGCGCACGGGCAGCAGGGCAATGAGAAGGGCAAGAAGCAGATGGCGCATGGAGAAATGACAAGTTGAACAGGCGAAAGTTCAATGTTTTCCGGCGCAGGCCTCGTGGCCGAGCGCATCCAGAATCGGGCAATCGGGTCGGTGGTCGCCCTGACAGCCCTTGATCAGGTGGTCCAGCGTGCGCTTCATGGCTTCCATTTCCTGCATGCGCCTTTTCAGATCGTCCACATGCCTGGTCGCAATTCGCCGCACGTCTGCGCTGGATCTTCGCCGGTTTTGCCAGAGTTTGAGCAGGTCGGCGATTTCGGCCATGCTGAAACCCAGGTCGCGCGAGCGCTTGATAAAGCGCAGGGTATGCACCTCTTTGCCTGTGTACTGCCGGTAACCCGAATCGGTACGGCCAACCTGGGGCAACAGGCCCAGCGACTCGTAGTGCCGCACCATTTTGGCGGACACGTCTGAGCGGCGTGCGGCTTCACCGATGTTGAAAGGGCCGTCGTTGAAGCTTCCATCGTTAAGGGTTTCAGTCATGTGTTGCTTCCTTTCCAGCGGCGCAGCATGAGTGCGTTGGTCACCACGCTGACACTGCTGAGTGCCATCGCCGCGCCCGCGATCATGGGATTGAGCAGGCCGAATGCTGCCAGTGGGATGCCCACCACGTTGTAGACAAAAGCCCAGAACAAATTTTGGCGAATTTTGGCGTAGGTGCGACGCGAAATATCAATGGCGTCGGCGACCAGTGCGGGGTTTCCGCGCATCAGCGTGACGCCTGCAGCGTGCATGGCCACGTCCGTGCCGGTAGACATCGCAATGCCCACATCCGCCGCGGCCAAAGCCGGCGCGTCGTTGATGCCGTCGCCCACCATGGCCACGGTCGCACCGGCCGCCTTGAGTTCGCCCACAATCCGGGCTTTGTCTTCCGGCAAGACTTCGGATCGGATCTCATCCAGGCCCAGCAGCTGGCCCACCGCTTGCCCGCTGCCCGCGTTGTCACCGGTGACCAGAACCGACCGCACGCCCTGTGCGCGCAGTCTGGCAACGGCCAGCGCGGCTGTCGGCTTGATCGTGTCGCCAAAGGCCAGCAGCCCCAGCAAGGCAGGTTGGTCCGTCAGATCGGCGACCCAGGAAACCGTGCGGCCTTGCGCCTGTAGTTCGTCTGCTTGTGACTGCAGGGCGCTCAGGTCTACTTTGAGCTCATGCATGAACCGTGTACTGCCCAGACGCAACTTACGCTGCCCAACCACGGCAGCCATGCCCCGGCCTGCTATGGCGCGGACTTCGGATGCCGGCATCAATTGCAGCCCGTCACGTTGGGCAGCATCAAGCACGGCGCGCGCCAGCGGGTGTTCGCTACCGGCCTGGATGGACGCGCCAGCCACCAAAAAAGCAGCTCGGTCGCCATTGACGGCTTCAGCTGCCACCAGCTCGGGCTTGCCTTCGGTGAGCGTGCCGGTTTTGTCAAACGCAACCACCGTCACCTTGTGCGCAACTTCCAGTGCCTCGGCGTCCTTGATCAAAATGCCGTGGCGCGCTGCGACGCCGGTCCCGGCCATGATGGCTGTTGGCGTGGCCAGGCCCAGGGCGCATGGACAGGCAATGACGAGTACCGCAACGGCGTTGAGAATGGCCGTTTCCCAGTTGCCTGTACCCAATCCCCAACCCAGTACGGTCAGAAGGGCAATGCCAATCACCACGGGCACGAACACTTCACTGACCTTATCGACCAGCCGCTGGATCGGCGCTTTTTTGGCTTGGGCCGACTCCACCAGCCGCACGATACGGGCCAGAGTCGACTCTGCGCCTATGGCGGTGGTTTTCACCACCAGCAAACCTTCTGCGTTGACCGAACCGCCGGTGACCTTGTCGCCTTCATGCTTGGCGACCGGCAGGCTTTCGCCGGTGATCAACGATTCATCAATCTGGCTGGCACCCTCCATCACCACGCCGTCCACCGGCACGCGCTCGCCGGGTTTGATGACCACCAGGTCGCCGTGAATTAGCTGGCTCACAGCAACTTCTGTGTCCTTCCCATCGCGCCGCAGTCGCGCGGTTTCTGGTTTAAGCGCATTCAGGGCCCGGATGGCCTCTGTGGTCTGGCGTTTGGCTCTGGTTTCCAGCCACTTGCCCAGCAATACCAAAGTGATCACGACGGCCGAGGCTTCAAAGTAGAGGTGTGGCATGCCGTGATTGGCGTGACGCAGCATCAGGTACACGCTCAAGCCGTAACCGGCCGAGGTGCCCAGCGCCACCAGCAAATCCATGTTGCCGGCCCGCGCCTTGACGGCCTTCCAGCCTGAGCTGTAAAAGCGGGCGCCCAGCCAGAACTGAACCGGCGTGGCCAGCGCCAGCTGAACCCAGGCTGGCAACATCCAGTCCGCGCCGAAGAAGCCCGCGATCATGGGAATCATCAGCGGCACGGATAACACCGCCCCAACGGCTACAGGCCACCACGGATTGGAAGGTGCTGGAGTCGCGGATCCGTCCGCACCGCTTGCCGCCGGACGCGCGGTGTAGCCGGCTTTTTCAACGGCCGCGCGAAGTACCTCAAAGCTCACGGCAGGGGAGGCCGTGATGCTGGCCCTTTCTGTGGCGAGGTTGACGTTGGCCTCGCTGACGCCTGGCACTGCGGCCAGCGCCTTCTGAACCCGCCCCACGCACGAGGCGCAGGTCATGCCTTCAATAGGGAGTTCCCATTGGGTCTGTTTGCTGTTGTTTATTTGGCTGACGGAATTCATTGCGATGGTGTCCACGTTTGCTCCCTGGCGGTGTTGCCTTGGCAGGCGATACCTCCATTCTTAAGCTTGCCACCATGGTAAGGTCAAGCGATTACTTGCGATTTCCACTTTCAAAATGGGGGCATCACACAACGCAGATTGACCTTGCCATTGTGGCAAGGTCTAAATTCAGGGCTTCCAGTCTTTTCAGGAGAACCCAAATGATTGAATTCGAAATTAAAGACATGAGCTGCGGCCACTGTGTCGGTGTGGTCACTCAAACCGTTAAACTCGTTGATCCCGATGCAAAGGTCGAAATTGACCTGGGTGCGAGGAAGGTGAAGATCGAATCCGACGAGGATCGCTCTGCGTTCGTCGAGGCCCTGACCGGCGCCGGTTACCCCGCCACTTGACGCGCCATCCGACGTGCCTGCCGGTGCTGAAACCAGGTGTGGATTCCAACCACGCACAGGGTTAGCCAGGCGACAGCCACCGCAAAGCCGCCGAGGACGTCACTGAGGTAGTGCACACCCAGATAGACGCGGCTGAATGCAACCAGTGCAATCATGGTCAGCGCCACAGCAACAATGAACAAACGCAGCGGCCAACCCCTGGTCCGTATGACAAGCATGGTGGCGATGACGCCGTAAAACACGGTTGCAGCGACCGCATGTCCACTGGGAAAGCTGTAGGTGACCAGCGAGAGAAGAGGCTCATCGAAAGTCGGCCGAGCCCGCTGAAAGGACAGCTTCAGCACGATGTTGAGCAGCATGCCGCCGGGGACGGCAAGCAACAGGCTGAACAGCCATACCCAGTTTCGCCGGTACAGCAGAACAAGCGAGAGACCCAATACCACCGCGCTCAACACCCAGGGGTCATGCGTGTGTGAAACGGCCAGCATGATGCGGGTCAGCGTGGGGTCTGCACGGATGTGGAGCCACTGAGAAAATTGCACGTCGAGCACAGTCAAGGGGTCCCCGGTGACCACATCCTCAGCGATGCGGCCAAAAAGCCAACTGGCACCCATCAATACCGCAACACCTAAAGTCAGTTGCAAGCCCAGATAGCTCCCCGGCGACAGCCGCGCCTGCAGAAAGGAAAGCGGCCTGGCGTACCTGTGGCGCAGGGCCAGGGCGCGTGGCTGTTCAAGCTGGGTAGCGATCCACCTGCGCAGTTGCCGCACGGGAGTCCTTGTTACACACCGCGGCGCGGTTTGGTTTGTTGAATGTAGCTGCTTGCCAATCGGCAGGGCGTCAGCGCCTTTGCGGGTCGGGTGTAGGCCGCATCCGCTGGATGCACAGGTCGATTGAGGGCTCATGGATGCCATGACTTCGAACCTGTTTTTCCGGATGTCGATATGGACACGGGTTGATGACCGGCGCCGCGCAAACGCCAGAGTTTGAGCCAGATCAAAGTCTTTTGCGGGTGAGGGCCCAAAAATGGGTCAACACCATTGAGGTTTCCTATGAACACATTCAGCGCGGGCATGGAGCCCTCATTCACAAAGCGGCTGGCCCAAAGAGAAGCCGAACTGCGCCATGTGCTTGAGTCTGCGAACAATCTCATGCGGGAGGACAGTGAGGCGGCGACGCATGGTGTTGTCGACTTCAAGGACGTTGCGGCTACGCAGTCATTGGCCACCGTAGAGGACGTCACCGCTGAACATGCAGCGCGTGAACTGGAAGATGTATTGGCCGCGCAACGCCGTCTGGCTGATCACAGTTATGGCAACTGTGCAGACTGCGGCGAGGCGATTGATCTGGGCCGCCTGATGGCCTTGGCTGCCACGCGCTTTTGCACCGCTTGCCAAACCATCCATGAGCGCGATCCCCGCGCTTTACGTCGCTGATCTTTCCTGGTCACGGGCGGGCGAGCCTTGGCACGGCACTCGCATCGCTTTGCGATGCTGTGTGATGAATTGATCTTCGTCAACATCGCGGCGGAGGAAGCTTTCATACTGGACCGATAGACCTGAGCTCGGGCAGGTCAACTCCGACGACCCAGGCGTGCACCGGTTCGATCCGGCTTCCCAGGTCTCAACGAAAGCCCCTCATGACTTCCACGCGCCTAATTGTGTTGTTTATGACCTTGATGGGAGCCAGTGCCATGTCGGGCGCCCAGCAGGCCCCTCCAGCGCGTGGGGAGTTGCTGTACACCACCCATTGCATCGCTTGTCACACGACCCAGATGCATTGGCGCGACAAGAAGCTTGCCCATGACTGGGATAGCCTGAAATTCCAGGTGGGTCGCTGGCAGGGCAATGCCGGTTTGCAGTGGACGGATACCGATATTGTCGAGGTCACGCGATACCTCAATGACACCATTTACCGGTACCCCCCAGCAGGCGGCCGCGTGAGTGCCAGCAGATGAGCCGGAAACGTCTTCCCCTCTTTCAAGGCCGATCCCCGCGGGCAGCGGCATTTGCGTTATCCAGTTCTCTGCCAGCGACAGCCCAACGTTGGGCAAATTTTCAAATCCACCAGGAGCTTCTTATGAAAACGCCCCATCTTCTCGTTCTGGCCCTCGTCGCGCTCAGCTTGTCCGGATGCGCGACTCAGCGCGACCCACACGCGGGGCATTACCCCGCAAGCACCGCATCCAGCCCGGCACGGGCCGATGGCGCAAAAGACGGTGCCAATGTCATGCGCATGGAGGCCCATACGAAGGCCATGCGCCTGATGCATGAGCGGATGGCCGCAACCAAAACTCCCGAAGAACGTGCAGCCCTGATGGCCGAGCACGCAAAGACGATGCGGGAAGGCATGGCCATGATGAATGGCATGGCCCATGGTGGCATGGGTGGCATGAAGGGCGACATGGCCATGCACCACCAGACCATGGAGAAACGCATGGAGATGATGCAGGCCATGATGCAAATGATGATGGACCGCCTCCCCTCGGCGCCGGGCAGCAAGTAGCCGGCGCAGGGTAATTACTTCGCCTGAATTTCTGTCACCACAATCGCGCCTGAGGTTTGCCCCGCGCTGAAGCGGATCTTGTCGCCGGCTTTCACTTTGTCCAGCAAGGCCGCGTCTTTGACCTGAAACACCATGGTCATGGCGGGCATGTCCATGCTTTTGATGACGCCGTGCTTGATGGTGATTTTCTTGGTGTCCTTGTCCACTTTTCGGACTTCGCCCTCTGCCATGTCAGCAGATGCCGTCGCCGCGGCGCTGTCCTTTTTGGCATCGGTGGCTGTGGGCGCGCCGGCATGAGACGCCGCATAAACAGAGGCCGCGCCAGCTGTCAGGGTTGAGAGAATCAGAAGGGTTTTAAGTTTTTTCATGGGATTTCTTTCAGGATTTGATAGAAGGTTTTGATGGGTAGGACTGATAGCTGCGCGTCTTGCCGTCTTCAAGAACCAGTAGGACGTCGTAGGCGTCCTTGCGCGCTTCGTAAATCGAGCCATCCATGCCGGGCGACCCGATGGGCATGCCGGGAACGGCCAGGCCAATGGCTTTGGGTCGCTCTTTGAGAAGGCGGTGTATTTCTTTGGCGGGCACATGGCCCTCGATGGCGTAGCCACCTACCAGTGCGGTATGGCATGAACCCATCTTCTCGGGCATGCGGAGGCGGGTGCGAGCTTCTGCATTGCCGCCATCGTGTGCTTTGACCTGAAAACCTTCGGCTTCCAGGTGTTTTATCCAGTCTTTGCAGCAGCCGCAGCCTGCATCTTTCCAGACTTCAACTTGTGGTTTTGGCTTGGCCATCACCATGGGCGTGAAGAAGGCTGCGCTTGCCACGCCAACTGCTGTTTGAATGATTTGTCGTCTTTGCATGGAGGACTCCTTGTGATGTTTATCGTGCGAGGACGCTGATCTTGCCGACCATGCCAGCCTGGTAATGGCCTGCAATCAGGCAGGCAAAGTCGAATTCACCAACGCGGTTAAAGGTCCAGATAAGGCCGCCTGCTTTGCCGGCAGCCACGTGGGCCATGTAGGGCTCGTCGTGCTCCATGCCCGGAAACTTCACCATCAGTGCGGCGTGTTCATCAAGCTCTTTTTTGGTGCCAATCACCAGTTCATGCAAGAGCTTGCCCTTGTTCTGGATGACAAAACGTACGGTTTCACCCTGTTTGAATGTCAGCTTGTCGGGCGTAAAGCGCATGTTGTCTGTCATGGTCAGGGTTACAGTCCGCTGGACTGCCTTTGCATCGCCCGCGATGCCCCATTCCTTTTGCTCCTTTTTTGCAGGCGCAGCTTTTTTGTCGTGTGCCTTTTCAGTGTGGGCCAAGGCGAGGGTGCTGGCGCTAGCGGCAAGCGACAGTAAAACAATGGAAATCAGTTTTTTCATGAAGGTCATTCCTGAGTCAGTGCTGGTGTTTGGAAGTGGATGAAGCGCCGGCCGAGCCGGCATAACCGCGCAGCTGGGCGTAGTGCTTGATCTGGTGGGGTGTCAGCAAACGGGTTTGCTGCAAATGAGTTTGCAGGTGTGAGTTGCGTAGCGCAGCCTGAAGCTGACCGATGCGCAGCGTCTGTGCCGCAAGTTGTGCATCATCAATACGCCGCGCCGCAAAGGCTTTGTCCAGCTCGCGCTCGGCCTCTACCAGTTGTTCACCCAGCGCTCTGGCCTCAGCTTTGTGTTTGAGCATCAGTTGCTCGCTCGCGGCTCTTTGCGTCGCCGTCAGTTCCAGCTGTTGTCCCAACTCCAGCGTGTGCATGGGGCCGGGGTAACCATTGAGTTCGGCTGCCCGCGCCTGTTCCATGCCCTTGCCGGCCAGCAGATCTTCGGTTTGCGTGCTTGACAGGGCCTTGATGTCGCGGGTCTGCTGACCGGCGTAGGGGTTGTCAGCGGCGCCATGTACATGTTGAGCAAAAAGGCCAGTCGTCCCCGTCGCCAGGGCGCAAGCAGCTATCAATTTAAGAGCAAATTTGTTTGACATGATGTTCCTTGTGTGAATATTCAATGCTTTGTGTGGTCCATCCCGCCCGCGCCACCCTTGACGGGTTTGCGGACCTGGACTTCAACTTCTTTGGCTGGCATGTTTTGCACCGGCATGGACTTGCCGCCCTGGGCGGCAAAACGCGCCGGGTTAGGTGTGGCACCCGTCCATTCGTAGGCCACCTCGCCCGCAGGGTGTTTGTACCAACCGGGGTCTTTGTAGTCGCCGGGTTTCTGGTTTTTGCGCACCTTCACCACTGAAAACATGCCACCCATTTCCACAGAGCCGAATGGTCCGGCTCCGGTCATCATGGGCGCGGTGTTGTCTGGCAGCGGCATTTCCATCTCGGCCATGTCGGCCATTCCCCGCTCGCCCATCACCATGTAGTCGGGAATGACGTTGGTGATGTCGCGCACGATCTTGCGATGGTCAACCCCGATCATGGTGGGCACGTCGTGGCCCATGGCGTTCATGGTGTGGTGGCTCTTGTGGCAATGAAAGGCCCAGTCGCCTTCTTCGTCGGCCAGAAATTCAATCTGCCGCATCTGGCCCACTGCCACATCCGTGGTCACTTCGTACCAGCGCGTTGATTTGGGTGTCGGTCCCCCATCGGTCCCTGTGACCAGAAACTCATGGCCGTGCAGGTGAATGGGGTGATTGGTCATGGTCAGGTTGCCCATGCGTATGCGCACCTTGTCATTCTTGCGCACCACCAGCGGGTCTATGCCCGGAAACACCCGGCTGTTCCAGCTCCAGATGTTGAAGTCCAGCATGGTCATGATCTTGGGTGTGTAGGCACCCGGGTCGATGTCGTAGGCGTTCAGCAGAAAGACAAAGTCGCGGTCCACTTCATCAATCAGCGGATGTTTGGCTTTGGGATGGGTGATCCAGAAACCCATCATGCCCATGGCCATCTGGGTCATTTCGTCGGCATGCGGGTGGTACATGAAAGTGCCCGGGCGCCGCGCCACAAACTCATAAACAAAGGTCTTGCCAACCGGGATTGCCTTTTGCGTTAGCCCCGAGACGCCGTCCATGCCGTTGGGCAGGCGCTGGCCGTGCCAGTGCACGCTGGTGTGCTCTGGCAATTTGTTGGTGACAAAAATGCGCACCCTGTCGCCTTCCACCACTTCGATGGTGGGGCCGGGCGACTGGCCGTTGTAGCCCCACAGGTGCGCCTTGAAGCCAGACGACATTTCGCGCACCACCGGTTCTGCCACCAGATGGAACTCCTTCACGCCCTGGTTCATACGCCAGGGCAGCGTCCAGCCGTTGAGCGTGACCACCGGGTTGTAAGGGCGGCCCGTGTTGGGCACCAGTGGCGCCATGGTGTCGGGCTTGGTCTGGATCATGGGCTCGGGCAGGGCGGCCATGGCCACCTTGCTCACCGCAGCAGCGGCCACCGCAGTTGTGATGGCTCCCGCGCCTGTTAGAAAGTTTCTTCTATTTGTCATGGCTGTTCTTTTGATTGGTTGATGCGTGTGCGTCAGTGCGGGGCGTCTGTTGCGCCAGCGGCAGCGGCCGTGGGTAGGGACACCACGGCACCAGGCTTGCCAATGACTGAAGCGGACAGAGCCGCGTCAGCCAGCCAGAATTGCTGGTAGGAATTGATGGCAGTCATCACGCTGGTGATCTGGTCCCGCGTGTCAGCCAGCAGCTCGAACACGCCAATCAGCATGCCGTTGTAGCGCAGCAGGTTTTCTTCGGACATGGTTTTGCGCAGCGGCACAATCTCGTCGCGGTAATGCCGGGCAACGTCATGGGCCGTGCGGTAGGCTGAATAACTTTCCCGCAACTGCGATGACGCGCTGCGTACAGTGCTTTCATAGCGGTTTGCGGCTGCCAGCGATTGCGCGTTCATGCTCCCGCGCTGGGCCGAACCCCAGTCGAAGATCGGCAGGCGAATGCCCAGCTCATAACCTCTGGCTGTTGTCCTGTGACCCTGCGCATTGTTCTCAAACGTTGTGTTGCGGATGATGCCCAGCTCCACATCAACCAGACTGTTAAGCAGGCTCAAACCCTGGGATTTGCCAGCCAGGTCGAGTTGGCTGCGCGCCATTTGCACATCGAGGCGTTGCTGCATGGCGCTGCTGGTGATCACACGGGCCTGACGCGGCTCTTTTGGTAAATCGGGCAGGCGCTCGGGAAGCTTCAGTTCGGCAGCTTGCGCGTCGGTCAGGCCAAGCTGGCGGATCAACTCCTCCCGGGTGGCGGTGCCGGCATGCTGGGCAGACGCCAGTTGCGCCGTACTGTCCGCATAAAAAGCCTGCTGGCGGGCCCGCTGCAGCTTGGTGAAATTGCCCACCTGCTGCATGCGGCGGGCAAGCTCGGCGCTGGCTTGCGCGGCAGCTGCCACTTGCCGGGCATATTGCAAGCTCTGCTGTGCACCCACTGCGCGTACCCAGGACTGGCGCACCTGGGTCACCTGATCGACCACGCTGGCACTGAGCTGGATCCGGGCTTGCGCGAGCTGGCCGCGTGAAATCACCTGGCGTTGCGGCAGTGTCAGCAGGTCCAGCAGACCAAACGACAACATACGCCCGATATCGAGTTCGTTGCCGGATCGTACGCGTTCAAATGTGAAGACCGGGTTGGCAATACGCCCCAGCTGATTGGCTGACGCCTGATCGGACCAGCTCTGCGCTAAAAGGGCTTGCACCGCCGGGCTGTTGGCCAGCGCCAGTTGCACGGCATCGTCCTGGCTCAAGGGTTTGGCCAGCAGTTCGCTGCTCAGCTCGCTGCGTGCCTGTTGTTGTTCAGAGCTGCGGCTGAGTTCCAGCTTGCCATTGGTGAAGGTGCCGGTGCTGTCGTTCGTGTCCCGCACCGCCTGGTCAAAGTCGACGGAGGCGCAAGCTGTAAACAGAAGTGCGGCCGCCGCAGCAGTGCCCAGTCGGAAAACGCGGCTCATGGTTTGACCTGCGCAGGTTTGCCGTGTCCGGCATGCGGATCGGCCGCTGTGCCTGCCGCTGGCGTGCCTTGCGCTGCCGGTCCTTGCGCTTCCTTGGCGTATGCACGCCATCCACCGATGCGGCCCACCTCGTCATTGGCTTCTTTCCAGTTGACGGCTTTTTCGTCGGTGTAGGGCTGGTAGCCGTCAAACGATGAGCGATAGGGAGCGGGTGCTGCTGCAGGCGCTGCGGGGGCCGGGGCCTGGGCGTTGGCAAAGCTTGCGCCCACGGACAAAAGCACTAAAGCCTGCCATGGCAATTGCCGCGAAATAAAACGAATGGTCACCAGAATCTCCTGAACGACGTGCGATGCGATTAAAAAAATCGCGGTATCCGGGCATCAATGTGATGCAGGGTCCGTGAAGACGGGGCCGGACGGCAAGTACAGACCCAGCTTGGGCCTGGAGATCAGGAAATGGGTGGTTTTTGGCCCAGTGCGGCGTCCGCACTGGCAAAAGAATGGCTGGCCGCAGGGATCAGCTCGAAAGCGTGGAACACGGTTCCGGAATCAGGCGTTGCGGGCGACAGCGCCACGGTGTGACAGGCCTGGCAAGCAGAGCAGGATTCACAGTTTGTGTCAGCTTCTGCAGTGACGTCGGTCGGCACATGACCGGCGCAGTCGGAGGCGTCCTGTGCACCGCCTCCCATTGCGGCATGATGATCAAATCGGGCCTCTGCCCTTGATTCATCAAGATTCTTTGCTATTTTTTTGGTAGCTACTTGCTGCGCGTGACCCGCCGCCATGCTGGTCGCCATGGCATCACCCACCCAGCCGCGTACGGGCAGCAGGGCGATCATGAGGGCGAGGATGAAAATGCGCATGGTTGAATGATAGGCGTGAACCGGATTAGTTCAAATAAAGGGCGTGTAAACCTGTGTCACCGGCTACCCTCCCACCGCAATTCCTGGCGGGCTTGCTGCACCACGCTCCAGCCGCCCCAGATCGCCAAACCTGCCATCACCGCAGCCACCGCTAGATCAGGCAGGGCGCTGCCCGTGCCCAGAACGCCCAGCGCGGCCAGCATCACCGCCACATTGCCGATGGCGTCGTTGCGGGTACACAGCCACACGCTGCGCATGTTGGCGTCGCCTTCGCGGTAGGCGTACAACATCCATGCAACAACCAGGTTCGCCGTCAATGCCAGCGCACCGACCACGCCCATGGTGATGGCTTCAGGCGGAACGCCGTGCAACAACCCCCATGCAGTGCGTCCGGCAACGAACAATCCAAACAGCAGCATGCTCGCGCCTTTGAGCAAGGCGGCCCGTGCGCGCCAGGTCAGCGCCATGGACAGCACCAGCAGCGAGACGGCATAGTTCGCGCCATCGCCCAGAAAATCAATCGCATCTGCCAGCAGGGAGGCCGAGCCTGATTGCACACCCGCCCCGATCTCGATGGCGAACATGGCGAAGTTGATGACGAGCGCAAACCACAGGATGCGCCTGTAACGTGGTGACTGCAGCGCGGCTGTGTTGGCCGCATCGTCGTGGCAATGGCTTTGGCAACTTGCAGACATCAGCGACCTCCTTGTGGCACGGTCGCATCAGCGGCATGGGTCTGCCGCGGGGCGCTGCGAATGCGCTCAACATTGCGATTCATCCAGTGGCGGATGACGTGCTTGTATAGCCAGCGTTTCAAACCGCTGAGGTTTTCGCCATGTTGGGCGTAAAAAGAGTCGGGGTTGGCAAACACGCCAAAGTCGCGGTTGATACCGTCTTTCTGAATATAGGTGTCTGCCCCGCGCCACTCCACGGCCGGTGACTGCAGGTTCGGGGTGGCAGCACCGTAGCCGCAAAAGGCCTTTGCGTCGGGAAACAGTCCTTGCAGACTTGTGAGATAGGTCGTATCCAGAATAAAACCCTCCAGATTGATCCAGCGGCCTTGCAGCTCCGCCTCAACCCAACTATGGATGATATTGCGCGGTGCCAGTGCATAAGCCACTCCAGTAATGGCGCCCTTTTGCAGGGCCTTGTCGATGGTAAAGCCGTGGAAGCGGCAGGCAATGCCGGTGGCGCGCAGCAGGGCCATGAACAACGTGGCCTTGGTGTTGCATTGGCCAATGCCGTCTGCCAGTACGCGTGATGCAGGCAGGGTGTCCGCCTCGTTGTAGCCAAAGGCAATCTCGTTGCGCACAAAGTCGTAAATGCTGCCAATGCGCTGGTGCTCGTCCAGCGCCATCCAGCCACGTTTGGCAATCAGCGCTCGAAGCGTGGGGTGGTTGTAGTCCAGCAAAGGGGTGCTGGCGGTGAGTGATGAGTTGGCAGGGTGCATGCAGGTTCTCCGTGTTGATGGCATGATTGGAAACCCTCAAGTCACTTTAAGGTCAAGCGATGCAGTTACCAAATCCCTCCACCTCGCAGGGGTATCAAATCGGCGAGGCCGCGCGGCAAAGCGGTGTCAGCCCCGCCAACATCCGGTTTTATGAGAAGGAACTCTTGCTCAGCCCTCAAGGACGGGGCGACAACAGCTATCGTTTGTATAGCGACGGCGATGTTCACCAGCTGCGCTTTATCCGACTGTGCCGCGCCATGGACATGTCGCTGGAAGAGGTCCGTACCCTGCTGGGGCTGGATTTGAACAAGAAAGAAGATTGCGCCAAGGCGCGCAGCTCGCTGGACGGCCACCTGGGCCACGTGCGCGAGCGGCTGGCAGAACTTAAAGCACTGGAGAAAGACCTCAAGGCCCTTCGGGAGCGCTGCGATGGCTGCGATGCCCATTGCCACATCATTGAAGCGCTGCACGAGCTGGCCGATGCGCAGGGATCAAAGCCGCCGGCCAAAGCTGCCCGAAAACGCCACGTCTAGGCGTCGTGTCCGGGGGCCATCACGATTTGTCACCCGCGATGGAAACGGGCTTGACTTGCGCGGGCTCAAAAGCGAGCGTGAGCAGCGCCAGCAGACCGAATGGCACACCTACCCAGCCCAGCTGCGACAAATGGATGTGGCCCAGCATGGACCCACTGATGACCGCGCCGAGCGCCGTCCCTGCGTACAACATGGAGCCGTTCAAACTGAGAAGCAGCGGCGCGTGGGCTGGCGCCAGGCTGGCCAGGCGACTTTGTTGCGGTGCCATCATGCCAAAGCCGGCAATGCCCCAAACCACCAGCGTGGCGAGCGTGGCGTAGAGGTGGCCGCGTGTGAGTGGCAGTATCGCCATGGTTGCAACCAGCACGGACATTTGCACGCGCATGGACGGCAGCGAGCCAAAGCGGTCATTGGCCCAGCCACCCGAAACCGTGCCCACCACACCCGCCACCCCGAAGACCGCCAGGGTGATGGACAACTGCGTCGGGCTCATGGCGTTGAGCGCCTGCAGCACGGGGCCGATGTATGCAAACACGCTGAAGATGGCCACAAAATAAAGCAGCGTTCGCAGCCAGGTGCGCAGCACCGCGCCTTGCCTTGCTGCCGCGCCAAAGCCGGCAAAGCTGGCGCCCGCCGTGGCCATGTTGGGCGGTACCAGCCAGCTCGCCGCAATCAAGGCCAGCAGGCCGGCGCCCGCCGATAACCAGACCGGCACGCGCCAGCCGTACTCAAAGCCCAGCCAGGCACCCACCGGCACACCGACCGCGTAGCTGATGCTCATGCCCAGAAAGGTAATGGACAGGGCGCGGCCTCGCAGGGCCGGCGCCACCAGGCTCACAGCCAGAGCTGAAGCCGCGGCGGTAAACATCGCACCGGCTCCCATCAATACACGACCCAGCAGCAGTACCGCAAGGTTGCCGGACAAAGCGCAGACCAGACAGCCGGTGGAAAAGAGCGCAAGCGCAAGCTGGATAGCGCGTTTGCGCGGCCAGCGGGCCGTGGCAACGATCAGCACCGGGGCCAGCAGCGCCGTGGACACCGCATAGGCGGTCATCACCTGGCCGGCTGCGGCCAGGCTGATCTGAAGTGACTCGCTCAGCGGCACCAGAATGCCGCCCAGTACAAAAGCGCCGCTGCCGATGACAAGGTTGCACAGGGCGAAGAGGTAGAGGACGCGGGGCATCAGGTGGGGTCTTCACTCAAAAATACATGTCAAATCGTGCTCTGGCCCTTTATCCGCGGGCGGAGATAGCTATTAAAAAAAGAGCAAATAGCTGCACCGCTTTCAGGCTGCAGCAGCCGCAAGCAGAGGCCAGCCGCGATTGTGCCCTGACGCGCCTAAACGTGTTTGCTGAATCCGTGTGCCTTCAGTCCTTCGGCTTGCCCAGCGTGAAGTGAAAGCTCGATCCAGCGTCGGGCGCTGACTCTGCCCAGATGCGTCCGCCGTGATGGGAGATGATGCGGTGCACGGTGGCCAGGCCAATGCCGGTACCGGCAAACTCGGCGTTGGTATGCAGGCGCTGGAAGGCGCCAAACAGCTTGTCCGAATAAGCCATGTCAAACCCTGCGCCGTTGTCCTGGATTGTGTAGATCGCTTCTCCGGCGCTGCCCTGGCTGCAGCTGACGTTGATGCGGGCCTGTGCGGTCTGGTTGGTGAACTTCCAGGCATTGCCAAGCAGGTTGTCCAGCACCTGCTGCAGCAGCCGGCTGTCCCCCTCGGCCCGCATCCCGGGCGCCACCGTGATCGCCACCGATCGCTGCGGCTCGCGCTCACAGTAGTCGTCAAGCACGGCGGTTGCCATGGCGCTCAAATCCACCGTTTCCCAGGTCAGTTTGCTCCGGGAAAGCTGGGCCAGCGACAGCAGTGCGTCGATCAACTCGCCCATCTGCACCACGCCGGCACGGATGCGCGACAGATAATGCTTGCCGCGTTCGCTGCCACCGGCGCCGATGTCCTTGGCGAGCAGGCTGCTGTACCCGTCGATGGCGCTCAGTGGCGTGCGCAAGTCGTGTGAGGCGGAGTACGAAAAAGCCTCCAGTTCCTCGTTGGCAACCTGCAACTGGTCGGTACGCCGCCGCACCCGCTCCTCCAGGCCATCGTTGAGCAACTGCAGGTCCTCCTGCGCCTGCTTGCGCTCGCTGACGTCCAGATGCATGACGATCACCCCACCGGCGCGATCGCTCGACAGAGGCGTGACGCTGAGCATGAACCAGCGCCGCTCAAGCGGCAAATGGCAAGCATATTCAAGCGAGAAACTGGGAAGCGTTCCCCTGAGAACGGCGCGTATGCCCTGGGCCGCGTGCCGCGCGTCCTCATCGCTCTGCGCTTCGTCGCAAACCCGCAGGTAGTCAGTGCCAGGGCCGTGCGAGGGGCTCACCAGAACATTGGCATCAGCAAATTGCTGCCAAGCGCCATTGACAGAGATGATGATGCCTTTGCGATCCAGCAGTGCGATGTGCGCCGGCAGCGCATTGAGAATGGCTCCTTGCCGGGCTGCTTCGCTCAGTTGCAACTCGGTTGACTTCCGCAATTCGGCCGTACGCGCCATCACCTGTTCTTCCAGCAACAGGTTGTGGTCGCGCAGGAAATCGCTGTATTCCTTTAGCCGCAACAGATTGCGGGCCCGCAGGCGGAGCTCGGATTGGTCCACCGGTTTGCTCAAAAATTCTTCAACCCCCGCTTTCAGGCTTTGGAGGCGGGCTTGTCGGTCCTCAAGCGCCGTGAGCATGATGATGGGTATGCTTGACGACGCCGGGTCGGCCTTTAACTGCGCCGCTACCTGGTAGCCGTCCATGGAGGGCATCATGACGTCGAGCAAAATCAGGTCGGGCGCCTGTATCGCTACGAGCCTGATTGCGTCGGCGCCGCTATCGGCAGAGATGGTGTGGTAGCCCTCGTTGTGAAGCAACGCCTCAAGCAATCGGCAGTTCTGGGGTTCGTCGTCGACGATCAGGACGGTGGGTGCAGGACGCTTCATGGTTAGCCTCTCTCCTGGGTTGTCCGAGCTGCGTCCGGGGCCTTAGCGGTCAGCAGGGCACCGATGGCTTCATGCAGTGCCTGGTCCGGCCCGGCCCCCTCGGGGATGTGGACGACGTTGCTCTCTTTTTTGTGCAGTTTAATCCGGTCCGCGGGGGTCAGTAACCCCAAATCGGGATACACGACGCTCCGATGTGGTGGTGTAGCGCGCCGGCAACGTCAGGGCCGGTGACCTTGAGCATGAGGTCCGGAAAATCGGGGCGGGCCTGATGTCAGCCCTGTCCCTTGGGCGGAGGGAGTCAAAGCAATGGTACGAGCTTTGAGCAAAAAATGTAAGCCAAATCGCGCTTTGGCCCTTTAATGACGGGCGCGACTAGCTATCAAAAAAAGAGCATTGACCGCGCCGGGCTTGAGGGGCTGCTGGACGTGAGGTCAGCAGCGATGGTGCCCCGAAGGCCGACATGGAGTGCTGCAGGGTAGGGATTCAGTCCTGCGGGGTGCCCAGCGTGAAGTGAAAGCTCGCGCCTTGCCCTACTGTCGACTCTGCCCATACACATCCGCCGTGGCGCGTGATGATGCGGTGCACCGTCACCAGCCCAACGCCCGTGCCTGCAAATTCTTCCACACTGTGAAGACGGTGGAAAGCACCAAATAGTTTGTCGTAGTAGGCCATGTCAAAGCCTGCGCCCTTGTCTTGCAAGGTGTAGATGGTCTCGCCGTTTGGCCCTGTTTCCCCGAAAAAACGGATGTCTGTTTGCGGCTTCTTGCTGCTGAACTTCCATGCATTACCCAGCAAGTTGCCCAGCACCAACCGAAGCAAATGTGCATCTGCCTGTGCATGCAATCCATCCTGAATATCGAGCTTGAGCACGCGTTCCGGTTCCAGCTCCTGGTATGGCAGCAGTATTGCTTGAGCCATGGCGCTGACATCAACCTCGCTCCAGTTGATGCGGCGGCGAGAAACCTGCGCCAACGATAACAAGGCGTCTATCAGCAGGCCCATTTGCCCGGCACCCACGCGAATGCGGTCGAGGTAATGCTTGCTGCGCTCTGTTAGCTGTGCATCTCCAAGCTCTTTGCCGAGCAAACTGCAAAATCCATTGATAGTGCTAAGCGGGGTGCGTAAATCGTGCGAAGCAGAGTATGAAAAAGCTTCCAGCTCCCGAATGGCAACTTGCAACTGCTCGGTGCGCTGCTCTACGCGCGCCTCGAGCTCCAGATTAAGGCGCAGTATTTCGTCTTGCGCCCGCATGCGTTCAGTGATGTCACGCACCACGCTCACAATGATCCAGTCGTCCCCGGAGCGATGAGCCTGCCGCTGGATTTCCACCTGCACTGAAAATCCATCTTTGTGAGCGATGCGCATCAGTTGTAATGTGTCGGCCTCGTGGCCTGCGATAACCTCGTCATAAACTGCGGCAAGGCGCTCTTCATTGATGTTGTTGAGCATCTGCGGGTCTATGGCAAACATTTCCTCTCGGGTGTAGCCAAACATCCGGCAAGCGGTCGCATTGACTTCGACGAAGCGCATGGTTTTGCGGCTCGTCAGGAAGATGGCGTCCGCCGTGGCATCCATCGCCGTGCGAAACCGCTGTAGATCTATCGTGCGCGCGCGTACCTGGTCTTCAAGAACGTGGCTTTGGTTCTTCAGAAAATTTGCGTATTCCTTTAAGCGCAGCAGGTTGCGCACCCGCAAGCTCAGCTCGGCCCGGTCTACCGGCTTGGTTAAAAACTCTTCCGCACCCGCATCCAGGCCGGCCAGACGCGCGCTGCGGTCGCTTAGCGCCGTCACCATGATGATGGGAATGTCTGAGCTTGCGGAGTCGGCCTTGAGCTTGGCGGCAAGCTGGTAACCGTCCATCTCCGGCATCATGACGTCCAGCAGAATCAAATCGGGCGGGCTTTCTGCCACCATGTCGATTGCCTGCGCACCGCTGCCCGCAGTCATCGTGAGGTAGCCCTCCGGCTGGAGCAGGGCTTGAAGAAGTTTGCAGTTTGTCGGCTCGTCATCGACGATCAGAATGGTGGCTGGCTCCGGGTTCATGGGGTCGGCAGATCGCTTTGGGCTACCGCTGGTTTTTTTGCGGCGAGCAGCTTGTCAATGGCTGCATACAACTCCTGATAACGCAGCGGCTTGGCGATGTAGGCGTCGCAGCCGGCAACTTCGCTTTTTTTCTGATCATCCTTCATCGCCATGGCGGTCAACGCAATGACCGGCATGGCGGCAGTGGTCGGGTCTTGTTTAAGCAAGGCAGTGGCTGCAAGGCCGTCCATGCCCGGCAGCTGAATGTCCATCAGGACAAGATCGGGTAGCGCCGTGCGCGCCATGGTCAGACCAGCCTCTGCGTCCATGGCGCAAAGTGCCTCATGACCCGCATTGCTCAGCAGCAGGCAGCACAGTTTCATGTTGGCCGGGTTGTCTTCAATAACCAGTATCTTCGCCATTGGCAATTCTTTCCTAAATCTGCGGCAGCGCGCGTCTGACTTCACCGAGAAAATGCGCCTGATCGAGCCCGGCTTTCTCGACGATGTGAACGACGTTGCTCCCGCCTTTATTCAGCGTGATTCGGTCCGCTGAGGTGACCTGTTTGGCCGTGACAATCAGAATCGGGATGCGCGCGGTTTCGCGGTTGCGGTGCAGCGCATCGACCACGTCGAAGCCGCTGACCTCGGGCATCATGAGGTCCAGAAAAATCAGGTCAGGCCGAATACGTTCAGCCAGCGTGATGGCCTCTGCGCCGCCGTACGCGCGCACCACGGCATAAGAGGGAGTTGGCAGAAAAGCCGCAATGACCTCCACCGCCTTGGGATCGTCATCCACCACCAAAACCGTATAGGTTTTCTCATCGGTCGGGTGCAGGCCCAGGTTGGCCAGCGAGGTCTTCAGTTGGGCCCGGCTAACCGGCTTCTGCAAAACCGCGGCCGCGCCGTGTGTCAGGCCCAGCTTGTGCGAAACGCCAGAGATGATGACCACAGGCACATGGGCCACGCTGCTGTTGTCGCGTATCCGGGCCAGAAATTCCCATCCGTCGATGCCTGGCAGCTGGATATCAAGCGTGATCAGGCTCAGTGGGTGCTGGGGCGCCAGCACCAGTGCCTCTTCAGCGCTGGCGGCGCGCAGCACGGTAAAACCTTCAGCTTCCAGCAAAAGACGGATGAGGTCTGCGGCCAGGTCGTTGTCCTCGATCACCAGTGCCATCCGGTGAGCCGGGGCGGGAAGCGTCGAATGTTCACCAGGTCGCGGGCCGGCATCAGCGGGGGCTCCCTCTCGCAGCGGCAGCCATACGGCGAACAGCGCGCCTTCACCTTCGCTGCTGGCGACGGCGACGGTGCCCTGATGCAGTTCGGCCAGTTGCTTGATCATGGCCAGCCCCAGGCCGGTGCCTTCAAATTTTCGCGCCAGGCTGCTGTCGATTTGACTGAAAGCCAGAAACAGCTTGGCCATGTTGGCCCGGGAGATGCCAATCCCGCTGTCGGACACGGAAATCTCCAGAAACTCGGTGAAATCGCTATCCGCCAGCGGGAAACCGTGAATCGGCCACAGGCCAGGGAACGTGCCCACCTTGGTGCGCGGCACGCGCTTCGCGCCAAGCGTCACGCGCGCGCCACTGGGGCTGAACTTGACTGCATTGGCCAGCAGGTTGTAGACGATCTGCTTGGTCTTGCGCATGTCCAGCAGGGGGGTGCCCAGGTCGTCGGCAATCTTGAGTTCCAGCACGATGCGCTGGCTCAGCGCCTTTTCCTTGACGATGGACAGGCTCGCCAACAGCAGGGCGTGGAGATCCACAGCGTCCAGTTCCAGCGCCATCATCCCGGCTTCGACCTTGGACAAGTCGAGGATGTCATTGATCAGCGACAGCAGATGTTGGCCAGCGTTAAAAATGTCGCCGATGTATTCCTGCTGGGTGCTGCTCAGGGGGCCCATCAGACCGTCCTTGAGTGCCTCTGAAAACCCGATGATGGCGTTGAGCGGCGTGCGCAACTCGTGCGACATGGTGGCCAGGAACTCCGACTTCATGCTGCTGGCATGTTCGAGTTCGAGGTTTTTCTCTTGCAACGCCCGTTCAAATCGTTTGCGCTCGGTGACGTCGCGCGCCGCTGCTATCACGCCTTGCAGCTTGTGATTGCGGTCGTGGAAGGTTGCCGCGTTGTAGGACACCACGGTCTCCTCGCCATTCCGGGCGCGTACCGTGAGTTCGTAATTGCTCACCTTGCCCTCGGTCAGCACGCGCTCAATGGCCGCCTCTGCGCGGGCCGGATCAGTGAAGAAATTTTTGCTGGGCGCCCCTATCAGCTCGTCCCGGGCTCTGCCGGTGAGGGTCATCATCTGCTCATTGACGTCCGAAATGATGCCTTGGGGGTCGGTCATCATCAGGGCGTCGATGCTTGATTCGATGAGGGACCGGGTGTAGAACTGCTGATCGCGCAATCGCTGGTCCAGGACCTCCTGGGCAGCTTCCACTTCCTTGCGCGCCGTGTTGTCAGTGCCGATGAGCAGGTAGCCGATGATGCCCCCTTGCGCATCCCTCAGGGCTGTTACCGAGACCATCGCCGGAAAGCGGCTGCCATCCTTGCGGATATAGGTCAGCTCATAAATATCTTCGATGCCCCGCGACGCCTTGAACACGAGCGCTTCAAAACCGGGGGTGATCGTGGTGGAAAGTTCACGGCTTAGCGTGGCTGCCCTCGCAATGACCTCCTGAGGATCGGAGATGTCGGCGGGAGTGATCTTGTTGAGCACGTCAATTGCCGCATAGCCCAGCATGCGCTCAGCCCCGACGTTAAAAATCTGGATCACACCCTTTTCGTCAGTCGCGATGCTTGAAAAATTGGCACTGTTGAAGATGGCGTTTTGCAGGGCGCCGGTCTTGAGCAGGGTTTCCTGCCGCTGAAGCTCGACCGCGCCCGCCGTACTTGCGGCTTGTTGACCGACGCTGGCTGTGAAACCTGTATTCGCCATGAGTCCCTCCAGGCAATAGGCATTATTAATTTGTGCGTCGCGAGGGGGTGCCCACCCGTCCTCTCGCTCTCCCTGATGGCCAACTCACCGGCCGTTACCTTCAGGCTCAGCGTAACAGCGATGTCCTGTCAGCTGGTTAATGAATGTTAAGGAAAACCCTCGATTTATGCCCATGCAGAGGTCCTTGTGTGCGGTACCGTACAAAGCAGGAGCCAGTTTGAGTCGCTCGTTCGTCTCTGCTTGCTCGTGCGAGTCAGGCGGACCCGGCAAGGCATACTTGGATTTTTTGATCATCCAGGAGGGCAGGACATGAAACATTTCGGATGCGCACTGATGGGTTTGGTGCTGGCTGGCGCTGCGCTTGCAGACGCTACCGTTCCCAAAGCGGATATCGCCGGCGCCAAGGACTCACCGGTCATCGGGCGATTTGCCGGCTCCTTTCTGGTCTCTCAGGACCACCGTGACTTTGATGAACTCAAGCTGCCGCTGGGCCCCCTGAAGCCGATCGCCGACAAGGCCAAACGCGACACGCACAACAATGTCGTTTTTGAACCCACACAGAGCAAGGCGCTCGAAGGCAGGCGCAGTCATCTGGTTTATGTGCTCCCCGAAAATGTTTCGCCCTTGCAGGCGGTCCGCAATTACCAGAATGAGGCCACGGCCAAAGGCGGCAAGACGCTGTTTGAGTGCAAGAGTCCTGATTGCGGTGGCGATGGCACACGCAGCAGCGAAGGTGGCGGCGGAGATCAAAGTCTTGCCATGCTGCTGACGCCACAGGATCGCGTCAAGGACAAGGCCTTTACCAACGGCAGTTGCGCACAGACCAGCCGCACCGGCGAACAGCGTTATGCAGCGCTTGAGCTGCCCAAGGCCAATGCCTTTGTTTCGGTGCTTGCCTACAGCCTGAACGGTGGCACTTATTGCAAGGCGCTGGAGAACCGCACCATCGTCGTCGTTGATGTGCTGGAACTCAAAGCGATGGAGCAAAAGATGGTGACGGTGAAGGCGGAAGAAATGGCCCAGTCCATCAGCTCGGCGGGGCGTGTGGCGCTTTACGGCTTGTACTTTGATTCCGGCAAAGCCGATGTGAAACCTGAGTCAAAAGACACGCTGGATCAGATCGCCAAACTGCTGTCAACCAGCCCGTCCCTCAAGCTGCTGGTGGTAGGCCATACCGATAACGTGGGGGAGTTTGCGTCCAACACCGATTTGTCCAAACGCCGCGCCGACGCAGTGGTGGCCGCACTGGCCGGGCAGTACAAGGCGGATCGCAAACGCCTTACGCCTGTCGGCGTGTCGTTTGCCAGCCCAATTGCACCCAACACGAGCGAAGAAGGCAAGGCCAAGAACCGGCGGGTGGAGCTTGTTCCCAACAATTGAAGTGGGAGCCTGACGGAGAGCGTCGTCTCTCAGGCGACAGTGTTTTATGGGGAGCTTCCCCGATGCACGGCGGCTTCAGCCAGAGTAGGCTGAAAGTCCGCCGCGCACAACACTGGAGCCCTGACTTGTCTGACCCGATAGCGGTTGCGTCTGCAACCCATACAACCGATCCGCACACCCTGCATTACAAGGTTTGGCCCAAGCGCCTGCCGCATCGCATCACGCCACCGTCTACTTCGCTGTGGCACAACCTTGTGGTCAGCGCACTGCGCTACCCGGACAAACCGGCACTGGTGTTTTTTAACCGGGTGTTCACCTATGCCGAGGTGCTGCAAAAAGCTGAGCGTCTGGCCGCCGCGCTGCATGAGTGGGGTGTGCAAAAAGGCGACCGGGTCATTCTGAACATGCAAAACTGCCCGCAGTGGGTCATTGCACATTTCGCCATCCTGCGGGTCAACGCGGTGGTGGTTCCGGTCAACCCGATGAACCGGGCCGAAGAACTCAAACACTACATCACCGACCCCGACGCGCGGCTTGCCATCACCTCCGCTGACCTTGCCGCCGAGTTGCTCAGGGCCAACGAGCAGCTGGGCGAAGGGCAGCGATTGCAGCACATCGTGGTCACGCAATACAGCGACGCGTTTGATTTGCAGGGCGCATCAGACGACTTGCCGCTGGCCTGGCGTGACTGGCTGGGCGCGCCGCAGGAATTGCCAATAGCCACGGGCTGCCACGTCACTGCATGGGCCGATGCCCTGGCCGAGGACGCGACCGGGCGTTTGCCCCCACACACCGCCACGCCGCGCGACCTGGCCGTGTTGCCCTACACCAGCGGTACGACTGGCCTGCCAAAAGGTTGCATGCACACGCACGCCAGCATCATGCACAACGCGGTTGGCAGCAGCCTGTGGGGCAACAGCACGCCGGAGAACACGGTGCTTGCAGTGGTGCCGATGTTTCATATCACCGGCATGGTCTCCGTCATGCATGCGTCCATTTACGGTGGGGCCACCCTTGTCATCATGCCGCGCTGGGACCGTGAACTCGCGGGAAAATTGATCTCACGCTGGCGAGTGACGCACTGGACCAACATCCCGACCATGGTGATCGATTTGCTCGGTAGTCCCAATTTTGCTGACTTTGACCTGAGCAGCCTTGTGTACATCGGCGGCGGTGGCGCGGCCATGCCGCAAGCCGTGGCTCAGCGGCTATGGGAACAGTATGGTCTGCGCTTTGCAGAAGGTTATGGGCTCACGGAAACAGCCGCCCCGTCTCACAGCAACCCGCCTGATGCCACCAAGCAGCAGTGTCTGGGCGTGCCATTTCTCAGCACGGACGCACGGGTGATAGACCCACTGACTCTTGTGGAAATGCCGCCGGGCGAGCAGGGGGAAATCATCATGTGTGGCCCGCAGAATTTTTCGGGCTACTGGAAGCGGCCGGAGGCCACTGCAGCCGCCTTCATCGAGATGGAAGGTAAGCGCTTCTTTCGCTCCGGCGATCTGGGGCGGGTTGATGAAGACGGCTACTTCTTTATCACTGACCGGCTCAAACGCATGATCAATGCGTCTGGCTTCAAGGTCTGGCCGGCCGAGGTGGAGGCCCTGATGTTCAAGCACCCGGCCATCCAGGAGGCGTGCATCATCAGTACCAGAGACGCCTATCGTGGCGAGACTGTGAAGGCGGTTGTGGTGCTACGGCATAGCCACAAAGGGCAGGTGAACGAGGACGACATCATCAACTGGTGCAAGGAAAACATGGCTGCCTACAAGTATCCGCGGGTGGTGCAGTTTGTGGATGCGCTACCCAAGAGTGGTTCGGGCAAGGTGATGTGGCGGGCCTTGCAGGAAGCTGAGGCTGATCGTACCTGACGATCCTGAAAGAAAGTGGTCTCCTGCCAAGGTGGCATGGGCGCCCGGCGCTATAAAAATGAGAGCGATTCGGTTGGACGTGTGCAGGGGCTGTCGGTAAACCTCTTGTGATGTATGGCTTGCGGCAGGTGCGCCCTTGTCAGGCAGTTTGCTGACGCCCGCGGAGCAGGAACTCGGGTAAGGTACCTCCTGACAATAAAACTGGAGCGGCGCTGCAATTGCCGGCCGACCCGCATGGAAAAACCTCTTCCGCCTCTACCCGACCCCGAGCATGAAAGGCCGCTGGACGGCTGGCGCCTGCGCATCTACACCATTATTTTCGAAGCGGATACGCGCGCCGGACGCCTGTTTGATCAGGCACTGATCGTGATCATCCTGCTGAGCATTGCGGTGGTGATGGTCGACAGCGTGCAGGCTGTGAATCTCCGTTATGGCCAGGCGCTGAATAGCCTGGAGTGGCTGTTCACCCTGCTTTTCACTGCGGAATATCTTGCCCGCCTGTTCTGCGTGCGCAAGCCCATGCAGTACGCCACCAGTTTTTTTGGAATCATCGATCTGGTTGCGGTGTTGCCGACTTATCTGGCGCTTTTCTTTCCGGAGCTGCATGCGCTGATTGATGTCCGGGTGCTGCGCCTGCTGCGGGTTTTTCGCGTCTTCAAGCTGGCGGCTTATGTGGCGGAGTACCAGTTTCTGCTCAGTGCGCTCGCGGCCAGCGGGCGCAAAATTTTGGTGTTCCTTTCAGCGGTGCTTATGGTGGTGCTGATCATGGGCACACTGATGTATGTGGTCGAAGGGCAAACCAACGGCTTCACCAGTATTCCCACTTCTATCTACTGGGCCATCAGCACGGTGACCACCGTGGGGTTTGGCGATATCACCCCAAAAACGGACTTTGGCCGTTTCATCGCGTCAATCATGATGCTGATGGGTTGGGGCATTCTGGCGGTTCCCACCGGTATCGTGACGGCGGAGATGGCGATGCAGCGTCGACAGGAGGGTCGGTCGCTGCCCACTACGCGCACCTGCCACGAATGCCTCACCGAGGGGCACGCCGCCGATTCGCATTTCTGCTCTAACTGCGGAGCCCGCTTGCCGCCCTACCAGCGGCAGGAGCCGGACGCGGGTACGACCAGGCCCTAGCCGCCAGCCGTCAGCCGGCGCGGCGTGATCTCCACCGACTGGTCGCCGGTGCTCATCCACACCGTGCCGTCCTGCACTGTCACCTGCAACTGCATCGTCCGGTTGGCCAGTTTTGCCAGGGCCTGACTTTGCGCCGCCTCGATTTGCCACACCACCAGATTGGAAGCCCGGGTCAGCTTGGTCTCCATGGTTTTCCACCACACCGGGGTGCTGCTGGCAAAGCTGTAGACACTCACGCGTTCGGCCCGTCCCGCAGCGCGCATCAGGCGCTTGTCGTCAGGCTGTCCAACGTCGATCCAGTGCAGGATCGCATCGGTGTAGTCCTTGTGCCAGAGGGCGGCCTCGTCCACATCCCATAGATCTTTGGCGAAATCCAGTTTGCCGCGCTGCTCGTCGGCCGTGACGTTGAGTGCAAACGCCAGCAGCCGGATCATCATGCGCTCGTCCGCCTCGGACGGGTGGCGGGCGATGGTGACGTTGTGGTCTGCATAGACGCTGCGGTCCATGTCGGCAATGGCCAGTTGGGCTTTGTAGATGGTGGCTTTGAGTGCCATGATGCTTTGTTGTTGGAGTGACGTGATGAACCCTCTATTGGAACAGACAAGCGCGAAAGGAAGGCGCTGGCTATAGTTGGGTCGATCAAACCAAAAGAAGGACTTGCCCATGACATCCCCCCTCTTTAGCGCCACCGTAGCAGGGAGCCTTCCCAAGCCGGCATGGCTTTCCGAGACGCAAAAGCTCTGGCCGCAGTGGAAATCGCAGGGCGATGAGCTGGCGCAGGCCAAGCTTGACGCCACGCTGCTATGGATCAAGGCTCAGGAGGATGCTGGCCTGGATGTGATTGGCGATGGTGAGCAGTCACGCCAGCATTTTGTCCACGGCTTCCTGGAGCAGGTGGAAGGCATTGATTTTGAACACAAGGTCAAGATGGGCATACGCAACAACCGTTATGACGCGATGGTGCCGCAAGTGGTGTCCGCGTTGCGGCTAAAGGGGCGCGTGCATGCCGCCGAGGCCAGATTTTTGCGAGCGCATACGGCCAGAAAAATCAAGTTCACGCTGCCTGGCCCGATGACGATTGTCGACACCGTGGCCGACCAGTTTTATGGCGACCGCGTCAAGATGGCCATGGCGTTTGCGGAACTGCTGAATCAGGAAGCGCTGGCGCTACAGGCCGACGGGGTTGACGTCATCCAATTTGATGAGCCAGCCTTCAATGTCTACATGAAAGATGCTGCGGACTGGGGCGTGAAGGCGCTGGAGCGTGCGGCCCAGGGGCTGACCTGCACCACAGCGGTTCATATTTGTTATGGCTATGGCATCAAGGCCAACACGGACTGGAAGGAAACCTTGGGCGGCGAGTGGCGCCAGTACGAGGAAATTTTTCCCGCGCTTGCCAAAAGCAGCATTGACCAGGTGAGTCTGGAGTGTTTTCACTCGCATGTGCCGCCGCATCTGATGGCGCTGCTGGAGGGAAAGGACGTCATGGTCGGGGTGATCGACGTCGCCAGTGATGTGGTGGAGACGGCGGAGCAGGTGGCCGACACCATCGGCCTGGCTTTGAAATATGTTCCAAAGCAGCGCCTGCTGGCTTGCACCAACTGCGGCCTCGCGCCAATGAACCGGGATGTTGCGATCAAAAAACTCGAAGCTCTGGCCAAGGGTGCTGCTTTGGCGCGCGAGCGTTATGCAGACAGGGCGTCGTAGCAGGGTAAACCAGCGGTTATTCGCGAAAGATTCCACGTTTGCGCTGGAAGGGCGTGTGCACTTGCTTACAAGTGTCACCTCGTCCTACAGCTCCCCCCTCCTTTGATAGTTACAAATGAGGTTCACACAAGGAGTACCCATCATGGATACAAATAATCAAATTCCCGCCACCCCCGGTGGTCAGCCCGGTTTCCCGCAGCGTATGCAGCACAGCAAGGCGCTTGTCGCCATTGCGGCAGTGCTCGGCGTCACCGTGCTGGCGCTCGCAGCCGCGCTGGTGGTAAACCGTTCTGACGCGCAGCCGAGTGCCCAAGAGGCAATGGTGAGCGGTCAGACGACCAAAGCTCCGGCAAGCAAAACTGCAAGCAGTTTGCAGACGGCCCCGACACAGACAAGCAAAACGGTCCAGCAGCGCCCCGTGGTCGTTGCACAGGCGCCTGTACTGGCACCTCCGGCGCAAAAACCGATTGTCTGCGTGGACTGCGGAACCGTTGAGGCGGTTACGCCCGTGCAGCGTCAAGGCGAAGTCAACGGTGTGAATGTTGGCGGCACCACGGTTGGTCTTGGCACTGTTGCTGGCGGTGTTGTAGGCGGTCTGCTGGGCAACCAGGTCGGCGGCGGTAACGGCAAAACAGCCATGACGGTGCTTGGCGCTGCGGGCGGTGCTTTTGCCGGCAACCAGATCGAAAAGAATATGAAAAAAGTAACGGTGTATCAGGTGCGCGTTCGCATGAACGATGGCTCCACCCGCAATGTTGAGGTGTCCAGCACCATCCCTGTTGGCTCCAAGGTCATTGTTGAAGGCAACAACCTGCGCATGGCCTGATACCTCCCTGCCCCTGCTTCCTGAAAAGGTGCAATGCTTCGGCATCGCACCTTTTTTTCTGCGGGCGGGATACAGCCCTTGCCCGGCCGGCTGTGCGAAGATTGTTGCGTGCAATTTTTTGGGATCAGGCAGCACCCTGGCAAGTTACGAAAGAAGTGATATGAAAGCAATCTGGAACGGCGCGGTCATTGCGCAGAGCGACGATACAGTCGTTATTGAAGGCAACCACTACTTCCCCGAAAGTGGTTTGAATCGTGACTATGTCACCTTTAGCAACCACCACACCATGTGTTCGTGGAAGGGCCAGGCCAGCTATTACTCCTTGCTGGTCAACGGGGAAATGAACACCGATGCGGCGTGGTACTACCCTGACCCGAAACCCGAGGCTGAAAACATCAAAGGCCATGTGGCTTTCTGGAAGGGCGTCAAGATCGAGGCCTGAGATTCATGGCCGCGAGCGGCCAGTCCGACGAGGCTGAAAGCTGACACGAAAGCGCCACATCGCTCTGATAGCCTGTCAGGAGGTGGATTTTCCCATCAGCAGGAGAGCAAATTGGATTCAAGCGACGAAGAGCTGATGCGGCGCATCCGCAATGACCTGATCGACAGCTACGACGAAGAGCTGGAAATGGAGCTCGAAGATCGCAGCATGGCGGAGCTGACGGGCGAAGCGTCTCCTGGCCACAGCGGGGCGGACAAGGAAGCCCGACGGCAGTATTTCCGGGAACTGTTTCGGCTCCAGGGCGAACTGGTCAAGCTGCAGGACTGGGTAGTCAGCACAGGTCACAAGGTTGTGATCCTGTTTGAAGGACGCGATGCTGCAGGCAAGGGTGGCGTGATCAAACGCATCACGCAGCGACTGAATCCACGCATCTGCCGCGTTGCTGCCTTACCCGCACCCAATGAACGTGAACGCACCCAATGGTACTTTCAGCGCTATGTCTCGCACCTGCCAGGTGCTGGCGAGATGGTGCTGTTTGACCGCAGCTGGTACAACCGCGCGGGTGTCGAACGGGTCATGGGTTTTTGCACCGAAGAGCAGTACGAGGAATTTTTCCGCAGCGTGCCCGAGTTTGAAAAAATGCTGGTGCGTTCAGGCATTCAGCTCGTCAAATACTGGTTTTCGATTTCGGACGAAGAGCAGCATCTGCGTTTTCTGGGGCGTATTCATGACCCACTCAAGCAGTGGAAGCTCAGCCCTATGGACCTGGAGTCCCGCCGCCGCTGGGAGGAGTACACCAAGGCCAAGGAAATCATGCTGGAGCGCACGCACATTCCCGAAGCGCCGTGGTGGGTGGTGCAGGCTGTCGACAAGAAAAAAGCACGGCTGAACTGCATTCACCACCTGCTGCAGCAAATGCCCTACAAGGAAACCGAACATGCCACGATCGTGCTGCCCGAGCGTGTTCGCCATGAAGACTATGTGCGGCAGCCGGTGCCTCAGGATCTTGTGGTGCCAGAGGTTTTTTAGCTATTTTGGTAACCGCAGCCTCGGAGCAGCGCATTGTGCGGAGCGACTAGGGGGGGCGCTCTCTACAAGCAGGGGCCGCAGGCGCAGTGGCCCCCTCGGGGGGCAGCGGCTACACGCAGTGAGCAAGCGTGGGGGCTAGTCAATCCCTGACGTCCGCAACTGGCTGGCTGCCGAAGTCTGGTTTGGCCAAGTAGGCCAGTACACGAGCGGCGGCTTCTTCAGGCGATGTCAGCAAACCCTTTTCCTTGAGGCTCACAAAATTGTGCTGGTCCGGAAAAGCAGAGGCATCCGCTCCGCGCAGCTGGGTTTGCATGTCGGTATCAATCACACCGGGTGCCAGCGAGCAGACGGCGGCGCCGTTGGGCTTGAGGGCTTCCTCCAGCGCCACGCAGCGCGTGAAATGGTCCATGCCGGCTTTGGCTGCGCAATAAGTCGCCTGGGAAGCCATTGCCTTGCGGCCGAGTCCTGACGAAATATTGAGCACCTTGCGTTTTCCCGTCCAGCTGCCCGTTGCGCGCAGGAATGCAGAGGTCAGCTGCATGGGTGCTTCCAGGCCAACCCGCAGGGCCTGGTTCAGGTCGTCAGCGTCCGCTTCGCTCAAGGGGCCGATGCGTGGAATCATTCCGGCGTTGTTGATCAGCGTGACGCTGGCAAAACCGGCGCTGGCTTGCTCACGCAGCCATTGTTCCAGCCTGGCGCTGATGTCAGCGGCGCTGGCAAGATCCTGCGTCCATTGCTGCAGGGCGACGCCAGCCAGTTTTGCCTGAGCCGCCAGCGTGTCATTGGCCTTGCGCGAGATGCACAAAATACTGTGATGCGGTTGCAGCAGCTTTCTGGCCATGGCCAGCCCCATGCCGCGTGACGCGCCGGTCAGGATAAAAAGGTGTTGGGTCATAGCTGGTGATGTTAACCACTCAACGCGCAAGCACGCGGCGCGTCGGCTTGCCGCTCAGGCGGCAAGCACGATGGGGAAGTCGGCCTGAAGCCCGTCTTTGCCCGGCACAAACGCAACCGTCAATGCAGCGCGCTCGGCGCTGGCGAGGTTGCGCCACAAAAAGTCACGCGCATTGCCCGGATCATCGGCCACGTACATCTGCGTGGTCAGCAACTCGCGCTGACCTAATCGAACCTTGACATGGATGTGCGGCGTCCGTCCTGCGTAAGCCACCGGCTTGATGGTGCGGAAACGATAGCGACCATCGGCCGCAACGGCGACACGTCCGAAGCCCTGGAAGCGCTGGTCAGCCTTGCCTCCGTCGCCGGGATGGTGGTAGTGCCCCGCGTGATCGCATTGCCAGATCTCAACCTGCGCGCCAGCCAGCGGCTTGCCGGAGAGATCGGTGACGCTGCCTTCCACCCATGCGCTTTGCCCCACGGAATAGTTCAGCCCTCCATTGCGCAGGAGGTCGTTGTCCGAATCCGCCGGCATGGCCACCGGATAAAACGGCCCCTCTGTTTGCGACGGTGTTGGTCGGCGGGCTACAGCAGGTTGGGCGCGCGGTCCCAGCCATAACACGGGCGCTGCAATGAGAGCTGCGCTTACTGCACGGCGCCGAAGCACTTTAGGAGCAGGTGCAAGAGGAGGGGAGGTGGTATGCATCAGGCGCTTTCGGTTGGTGAACTTGGGACGCGGGGATGGCGCCGAAGTTCCGTCAAAAAGGCGCTGGGCTTTCAAACCTCAGGGACAAGCCACTGGCGGGGTGGACAAGTTGCAGCACGCGGGCGTGCAGAAGCAGGCGATCGGACCTGGCCTGAACGTCGGGTGGTGCGTAAAGCATGTCGCCCAGAATCGGGTGGCCCAGCGCCTGCATGTGCACACGCAACTGGTGCGAGCGTCCGGTCAGGGGTTCGAGCTGCATCCGGGTGTTGTCGGCATCCTTGTCATGGCTGAGCACCCGCCAGCGGGTCGTGCTTGCCTTGCCCAACGCCGTATCGATGATGCGCAGCGGCCTGTTCGGCCAGTCCACCGCGATCGGAAGGTCGATGACGCCCCAGCCATCTCCCGAAAGCTCCGGGACTGCTCCCTGCACCACGGCTTCATAAAGTTTGTAGACCTTGCGCTCGGCAAAGGCATGACTCAATTTGCGCTGCATTTCAAGCCCGCGGGCCATCACCATCAAGCCCGACGTTGCCATATCAAGGCGATGCACGATGAGTGCGTCGGGAAAAGCCTGTTGCACGCGCGTACTCAGGCAATCCTGTTTGTCGTCCCCTTTGCCGGGCACCGAGAGCAGCCCTGCGGGTTTGTTCAGCACCAGCAGTGATGCATCTGCATGCAGAAGTTCGAACCCGTCAATCACGACGCCATTACCTGTGAGGTCATTGTTTTGCGGCGACGCCAGTTTCATGATCGAGGCATCAGCAAGTAGATGAACCAGGTAAATAAACCAAAGGAGAAAATCATGAGTGACGCAGGTGCCATTTCCATCGCATGTGGTTTGATGATCGGCCTGGGGGCGATAGGCGCCTGCATGGGTATTGGTGTGATGGGCGGCCGCTATCTGGAGGGGGCGGTACGCCAGCCCGAGCTGATGGAGCCGCTGCAGACCAAGATGTTTTTGCTGGCCGGGCTGATTGACGCCAACTTTCTGATTGGTGTGGGCGTCGCCATGATGCTGGTGTTTTCCAACCCGCTCAAAGGCTGAGCAGCACGAAGGGCCCTAGGCCTTTGGCGGCGGAAAGTTGTGAACCGGCGGGCTGGCTCGCCGGATTTCCCGCAGCATGAAGAGATACAGGCTCTCAACTTTCTCCCGCGCCCACGGCGTTTTGCGCAGAAACTTCAGGCTGGAGGCCACGCTGGGATCGCTGGTGAAGCAGCGGATATTGATGCGCTGCCCGAGTTCTTCCCAGCCATAGTGGTCCGACAGGGCGGTGACGATAGCCTCTAGCGTCACCCCATGCAGCGGATCGTTGTGGGCCCCCACGTTCGTCACTTCGTGTACTTCACTGCCCCCCAAGGGGGCGCTGCGCCTGCGGCCCGGCGAAGCCGGTTCCGCGGCCCCGGCTGGCGAAGAGGGATCCTCCACACGTTTCACTTCGCTATCGTTGCTAATTATTTGTTTTTCAGCTTACCGCGCAGGGGCACCTGCGTGACGATAGTCGGACGAACAGCATCCGGCGACACTGCCTTGGGAGGCGCCGTGTCCTTCTTCGGCTTCTTGACCATCTTGTCCTTGTTTTGCTGTCCTTTTGCCATGGTGTTCTCCGTTGGGTTGGTAGGGATGCGCTGATTATCAATGCAACTTGATGCGCGGGCGGTAGGTGCGGTCCAGCATTTCAGACAGCGTAATAAGGATTGTTTTTTTCCAGCCGCCCAGTGCCAGCTGGTGCTGCTTGTGCAGCGCCCAGTACATCAGTTTGGCCACCTGGCCTTCAATGAAAAAGCTGCCCTTGGTCAGGCTGCCCATCAGGCTGCCGACCGAGGAGTATTCAGACAGCGACACCAGTGAGCCCTGGTCCCTGAAAACAAAGGGAGAAACGCGCTCGCCACGCTGCAGACGCGGCAGCGCCCTGACCAGATACATGGCCTGCTGGTAAGCGGCCTGTGCGCGCGGCGGCACCCAGGTGCCGTCGGGCTGCTGACAGGCGGCGCAGTCGCCAAAGGCGAAGATGCTGGGGTCCACCGCGCTTTGAAGGTTGCCGTTGACAACCAGCTGGTTGAGCCGGTTGGTCTCGAGCGCGTCCGGTCCGCTGCCGCCCAGGCGCGTGAGGAAGTCGGCCGCCTTCACGCCGGCGCACCAGACGCTCAGGCTTGATGAAATCACCTTGCCACTTGCCATCTTCAGGCTGTCCTCGGTGACTTCCACAACCTTTTCATTGGTGTGCACTTCAATTGCGAGCTTTCGCAGTTCGCGCAGGGCGGACTCGCTCAGACGCTCGGGCAACTGGGCCAGCAAACGTGGCGCTGCTTCCACCAGCACGATTTGCAGGTCTTTTTCAGGGTGGATGTGGTCGAAGCCATAGTTGGCCAGCACCTTGGCTGAGGCATGCAGCTCGGCCGCCAGTTCCACGCCGGTGGCGCCGCCGCCCACAATGGCCACGGTCAGGCGCCCGCTGCCAGCCGTGCGTGGCACGGTCTGGGCGCGGATGCAGGCGTTGATCAGGCGGTCGTTGAACCGCTTGGCGGCCTGCGGGCTGTCCAGCTTGATCGTGTGTTCGGCAGCACCCAGGGTGCCAAAGTCATTGGTCTGGCTGCCCACGGCGATGACCAGCGTGTCATAGGCCAACTGTTGGGCCGGGGTGATTTCCCTGCCGGCTTCGTCGTGGCTGGCTGCCAGTTGCAGCGTTTTGCTGGCGCGGTCCAGGCCTTCCAGCCTGCCGAGGCGAAACTTGAAATGATTCCAGCGCGCTTGCGCCAGATATTCGATTTCTTCGGCATGGGTGTCAAAGCTGCCGGCTGCCAGTTGGTGCAGCAGCGGCTTCCAGACATGGGTGCGGGCTGCATCGACCAGCGTGATCTCGGCCAGCTTCTTTTTTCCCAGGGTTTTGCCCAATTGGGTGGCCAGCGCCAGACCGCCTGCTCCACCCCCGACGATGACGATTCGTTGCATTAGCTTCCTCCCGGCACCAAAATGCCGCCCGCGTTGTAATGCCGGCTATGGTAACTGCCTATTGACGGGGCTTTGATCCCTGGCGGGGCTCCCTGCAAGGTAGCGGGTGGAAAGTTTCAGAAGAATTGGCACTTTGCCCATTGTTTACGGGCAAAAGTTGCTATAAAAAGAGGAGCAGTCAGCGGAGGGTCAGCCAGTCGGCTGTGCGCTGGCAGACCCAGTCTGCGTCATCGTGCGGCAAGTCATGGCCGGCCCAGGGGTGCTGATGGTGCCTGGCTTGCCACGCTGCAGCCAGGCGGGTTGAGCACAGCGGGTGAACCAGATCATCTGCGGCCGAGGACAACACCATCACAGCGCAGCGGGGAGCTTGTGCGGCGCTGGAAAACCGTGCCGCGGCCCACAGCTGGCGTCGCGCGTTGGCCGCGCTGACCGGCGCACTTTTGCGAATCCGCCGCCATGCTGCCAAATCTTCATCGCGCGTGGTGGCCCGGTTGCAGGTCAACTGGTGAATCACGCGCTCGCAATGGTCAACATCTTCCCAGCGTGCGGCCAGCAGGGCCAGCTGCGGCCAGTTTCCCGGGCGCAGGCGCTCGGTCAGGCTGTTGAAGGGACGCATGCTGGTGTTGATCAGCACCAGGCCAGCCACTTCGTCCGGGTAATGCTGGGCCCAGTGGGTGGCCACCATGCCGCCCAGAGACATGGCCATGAAGCTGTAAGGTGGCTTGCATCCTTGAGTCAACAATTGCTTGCGTGCAAAGTCCACCATGCTGCCCACCGAGCTGGGCGAGGGCAGGCCATAAAACTTGCCGTTGCCCGGAAGATCCAGCGCAATGACCGGGGCACCATTCAACGCGGGCGCCAGCCGCTCAGGCAGATCGCTCCAATGCCGGGCTTCCCGGGTGAGTCCCCGCAGGAGTACCCAGCTCACAGGGGCCGCCTTGGCCGCCAGTGCGCAGTGGCCAGTTGAAGCAGCTGGGCGCGGCGCTCAGCCTGTGGCAACCAGCGAGGCGCTGCAAACGCGGCGCGCGTTAAAAAATCAAGCAGGTCCACGTGGCGCCGCAATACGCGCTTGATACGGTGCGCCTTGATAGGGTTGAAAATGCCATGCCGCGAAAAAAGCTGCCGCGGATTTTTGCGTATCCACAACCAGGAGCCGAGCTCCAGCGTCATGGGCAAAAAGATGTGGGCCGGCGGCGATTGGTCATAGGCGTGGTCCCACAGGTCACCGTGCAGCAGGTACTGGTTGCTTTGCGGCTCAAAGCTGTAGTCATGGTGCGGATGCGATTGCACAAGCATGGTTTTGAGCGCGTACATCTCGGGAAGATGCGCCATCAACCGACGGGTCTTGGCGTAGGGAAACCAGAGGCTGTCGTCAAAGCCATACCCCGAGTGACAATCCAGCGCCAGGCTGAAGGGCCGGCTGGCCAGCTGGTCCCGCACCACCTGCAGCATCGCTGCACTTTCCATCTCCATGGCCGTGCCCGGCCTGCCGCAATACCAGGGCAGCAGCGGGCTCAAGGTTTGACCGCCGGCGAGAAAAGGGACGCGGCTCTCCGCTTTTTGCGGCGCGTTGCGCATCAGGTCTACGCCATTCGGATTGGCGCGTTTGTGCGCCCACATACCGCCGGGGTTAACAATCGGCATGAAGACCAGCCGAATTTTTTGCAGTTGCAGATGCAGCAGTTCGTCCCATTGCAGCCGGAACAGCAGGGCGCGCATGTAGTGCAGGATCACCTGCGAGCCGATGCGCTCGAGTCCGTGAATGCCGCCAAAAAAGCCCACCGCGGGGGCCAGTGGATCACAGGAGCCGATGCTTGCCGTAAAGATGGGAAACGTTGGGTTGGCGGTCTGCACCTGGCCCACGGCCTGAATTTCAAAGTGCGTGCTGCCGGCCAGCAAAATTTCCTTGAGGTCTTCATGCTCGGCAAAGGTGGTGGTGGGGTCTTCACCTCGGGCAAATTCGGTGACCTTGACAGGGGGCTGCAAAAAATCCATCTGGCCATGCTTACACAGTTGTTTGACACCGTCATGCACGTTGTCGTTATTTTTTTAAACGCGGCTACAAGGGGAGTTGAAAAACCACATCCGATGCGGGATACGCCACGCAGGGCAGGATGTAGCCCTCGCGCTTTTCGTCCGCACTCAGGCCGGGCCACTCAATGCGGTAGACCACCTGACCGCTGGTCATATGGCAAATGCAGGTGCGGCAGGTACCGTTGCGGCAGGAACTGAGCAGCTGCATGCCGGCCGCCTGGGCCGATTGCAGCAGTGGCTGCGACGCAGGCGCTTCGAAGCTGGGACCAGAAGGCTCAATCCGCGCCGTGTAGATCTGCGGGGATCCGGAGGCATAGACGGGATCACTGTCGGACATGGGACTGGCTGAAGAGATGTGTAGCGAAGCGGAGGCTTGAATTTACCGCACGCTGTTACAAGCGCGTTTTGCGCGACAATCCCGGTCCGCCTGAAATTTTTAAATTCCCGATTCGAAAAGTATTGTCCATGTCCAGCTTCCCGGTTCGCCCCGCCACCTCACGCGATGCCAAAGCCATCGCCGAAATCCACGCCAAGTCCGCCCGCGCCGCCTATCAAGGCTTGGTCCCTGATGAACAGTTGAACGTCTTGTCCAGCGACAAGCGTGAGCAGTTCTGGCGCGAGGCGATTCAGTACATGGAGCCTCAGGTGCAAGTCGCCACCGCTGACGACAAGGTTATCGGTTTTGTCGGCTTTGACCGCTCACGCGACAAGGGGACACCGTCCACCACCGGCGAAATCTGGTCTATCTATGTGGACCCAGCGTTTTGGGAGAAAGGCGTGGGCGTCGCCCTGTGGGACGCGGCGAACGACGGCCTGAAAGAAGAGGGTTGTACCAAGGTCACCGTTTGGGTGCCGGTGCGAAACGATCGTGGCCTTCGCTTTCATGAGCTTGCAGGCTTCAAGCGCGAAATGACATCGCTTAAAACCGTGGCGGTGGGTTCAGTGAAGCTGGAAGAAATCCGGCTCAAGCGCGACGTCGGCTGAAGCCGCAAGGCGCCACGACAGCTTCAAACGATGGGGTCAGGAAGGGACGTTGATGACGCGCTCTTCGTCGGGGATGACGGGCATGTCTTCATCCGGCTCGATGGGCAGGTCGTCTTCGTCTTCCAGCCCCTCTGTTTCTTCTGAAATATTCTCGCGCGGACGCCCGTGTTGGGCGATAAAGTGATTCATGCTTGCCTCCGGATAAATGGCCATCATTGCGCCTGATTTTGAGGGGCCTTCTTAGGAAAAGCCTCTTTCCGCTTGTCAGTTTCCTCTGACAGGGAAACCGCCGGGACTCCGCAATGTTTGAATGCTTTTTGGGCGTCTTGCCCAATGTTTGCGAGTAGAGTTTGCTATTTAATTGATAGCAACTGGTTAAGACCTGCAATTCACCGCAGCGTCGCCATAATCACAACTTCATGTACAGGACTATTCCCGCCCTCACGTTTGCCCTGTTTGAAACGGCCATAGGCCCCTGCGCCATCGCCTGGGGTCCAGCCGGCATCGTGGGCGTGCAGTTGCCCGAGGCCGACGCATCGCAGACCCTTCTTCGCATGCAGCAACGTTTTTCGGGCGCGGCGCATGCGCAGCCCCCCGAGGCGGTTCAACAGGCCATTGACGGCATTGCCGCCATGTTGCGCGGTGAAGCGCATGACCTGAAAGCACTGGTGCTCGATATGAGCGGCGTGCCAACCTTTCATCAGCGGGTGTATGCGGTGACACGGGATATCTCGCCGGGCAAAACGCTGACTTATGGTGAAGTGGCTGCGCGGTTGGGTGAGCCAGGCGCCAGCCGCGCGGTGGGCCAGGCGCTGGGCCGCAACCCCTTTGCGCCGGTGGTGCCATGCCACCGCGTGTTGGCGGCTGGCGACAAACCGGGCGGATTTTCCGCAAGCGGTGGCGTCAGGACCAAGCTCCGCCTCCTGCTGATCGAAGGCGCCATGCGCGGTACGCCTGGGCTGTTTGACTAGCCTCTTCTCTCAAGCGGGATTACTGCACGTGGGCTCGTGCAATCCCTTGTCCTACAGGCACGCCCTCCCCACACGCACAGCAGCGATGCCTTTCCTGGGCGACAGTGAATCGTGCGCTAGGAATTGCTTTGGGCAACGCCAGCACTCATCTTCACTGACCACTTTTTCTAGGAAACATCATGGACAAACAAAACGGCAGCCAATTTGCAAGCACCACTTCCGGCGCGTCTTTCACCAATGACAGCGCACTTACGCGCGGCGTTGACCAGGCAGGTAGCTCGCTGCACAGCACCATTGACAAGATGGCAGCGCCCACAAAAACCACCGTTGACAAGGTCGCTACCGCTGCCCACAGCACGGTCGACAAACTGGCTGGCGGTGTCTCTTCCGTCGCGGGCAAGTTGTCCGAGCATTCACATCTGCTGACCGACGTGCCTCTGCAGGCTGTCGACTATTCAAAAGCCTATATCAAGGACCATCCGCTGCAAGCAGTGGGCGGCGCTTTGGTGATCGGCTGGCTGCTGGGCCGTCTGACCGCTTCCCGCTACTAAGCAGCGCGGCCGGAAACAGGCGGCCCGAAACAGGCCGCCTAAGCGGCCGTCACCAGGCGCAGGTGCGTGATTTCTGATGGCGCACCAAATCGCTTGGGCGGCCCCCAGTAACCCGTTCCGCGGCTGGTGTAAATCCAGAGATCCTGCACCCGGTGCAGGCCTGCGGTGAAGGGTTGCTGAAACCGGACAAAAAAGTTCCAGGGCCAGAATTGCCCGCCATGGGTATGGCCGGAGAGTTGAAGGTGAAAGCCCGCCTTCGCCGCCTCTGAGGAGCTTCGCGGCTGATGGGCCAACAACACACGCGCGCCGGCATCGTGCGGTGCGCCTGCGATCGCCGCATGCGGATCGCTGCGGTGCGACTTGTCAAAATGAGCCGCACTGTAGTCGGCGACCCCTGCCAGTGCCAACACGGGCTCGCCATGTTGAAGAACCACGTGTTCATTCATGAGCACGTTGAGCCCCAGTCGCTCTAGCTCGGTTATCCACGCATGAGCACCCGCGTAATACTCATGATTGCCTGTGACGAAAAACGTCCCGTGCCTGGACGACAATCCTCCAAGTGGCGCAACATGTTGCGCCAGCTCCTCCACTGAACCATCAACCAAATCACCCGTGACGGCGACCATGTCCACGTTCAATCCATTCACCACGTCGACGATGGATTGAAGGTAGCCACGCTTGATGGTTGGGCCGACGTGAATGTCACTGATCTGCGCGATTGAAAAGCCGTGGAGATCTGCCGGCAGTCCCGCAATGGGGATGTCCACAGGCACCACCGCTGCGGTGCGCCTGGCGTTGATAAAACCCAGGACAGTCATGAGCAGTCCGAGCAGTGCAACCCCGGCTGCGGACCACGTCCGCAGCATTTCAAATGAAAAGGCGTCTGGCGCCGCTGCCAGCACCAAGTGAGCGCCCAGCAGCGTGGCGTCGCGCAGCAGCGTGAGAACAATGAGGGATGAGAACAGACCCATGAACAACATGCCGGTCCACGCCACGCGATCCGCTACCACCGGCGTCTTGAAGCGACGCGCGGTCAGTCCCAGCGGGATCATGACTATGGACGCCAGCAACCCCAGACCCATCAGAACCTGCATCAGGGGCCAGTCTTCCAGGGCCGGGATAAGGCGTGCGCCCACATAGGCGTGGAGCACCAGGGAAAAAATCAGAAGGGGCATGTATTTCACTCAAGGGGGAGCGCGTCAGACAGCGCCACCCTGATGTGGCAACGAAGCTGCCAAATACAAGGCCCTGAAACAAGGCCCAGAGACAAGGCCTGCAGCCGCAGCGTCAGCGCGGTTTTGAGCCCCAGGCACGCGTGGCAGCGTAGGCAGCCAGGGTCGCCGCGCTCGACAGGGCCGACCCCCAGACCATGTCCACCAGCGTGAGCTGCAACGGCCAACCTTCCAGGGTGGCGAAATTGCTCAGGTCGTAAGTGCCGTACGCCACCAGTCCAAACAAAGCACCCAAACTTGCTGCCGTGGTCCATTGGCTTTTTTCAAGAGCGGGCCTAACCGCAAAAACCAAAAGGCCCACGGGGTACAGCAAATAAAACACCGCGGCCGGCAGCAAGAGTGGCTGCGCACGCATCAAGGGGCCGAGCCAGGCCTGGTACTGGGCTGGCATGAGGAATCCGAGCCAGACGATATCGGCAGCAAGCACAAACATCAGGGCGCTAAGGTAGGCAATCAGCGTGTTTTTCATGGTCGTGTCATTTTGCACTCTGCTACGTGGCGGCGCGTGAAAATCCTCATCGGCGCGGCGACAATGGAGCCTCTCCAAACTTATTTTTCAGGACCTGATTTATGGCCAGCAGCCTCTTTGCTCTTATTGATGACATTGCCACCGTGCTGGACGATGTGGCACTGCTCACCAAGGTGGCCGCCAAAAAGACAGCGGGTGTACTGGGGGACGATCTGGCGCTCAACGCGCAGCAGGTCTCCGGAGTCAAAGCCGACCGCGAGTTGCCGGTCGTCTGGGCTGTGGCCAAGGGGTCTTTTATCAACAAGGCCATCCTCGTGCCGTCAGCGTTGGCCATCAGTGCCTGGCTGCCGTGGGCTGTCACCCCGTTGCTGATGGCGGGCGGCGCTTATCTTTGTTATGAGGGTGTTGAAAAGCTGGCGCACAAGTTTTTGCACAGCAAAGAGGAGGAGGCGGCGCACCAGAAAGAGTTGATGGAGGCACTGATTGATCCGTCGGTGGATTTGATGGAAGTCGAAAAGGACAAGATCAAGGGCGCCGTACGTACCGACTTCATCCTCTCGGCAGAAATTATTGTGATCACCTTGGGCACGGTTCAGGCAAGCCCTTTCATGACACAGGTTTCAGTTCTGGTTGGTATTGCCCTCTTGATGACGGTTGGCGTGTATGGCCTGGTAGCCGGCATCGTCAAGCTGGACGATGGCGGCCTTTACCTGACCCGCAAAACCGGGGACAGTGCGGCAGTGCGATTGCAGCGCAGCATTGGCGAAGGCATTTTGTGGACCGCTCCCTGGTTGATGAAGGGCTTGTCGGTAGCGGGAACCGCTGCAATGTTTCTGGTGGGCGGCGGTATTGTCGTGCACGGGATACCGGCTGTGGCCCACGCTATTGAAGCTGCTGCAGCCAGCATGGGTAGCGTGTTGGGAACTGCCGTCTCGCTCCTGGCCGATGGGGCGGTGGGTATAGCTGTCGGTGCGGTGGTTCTGCTCGCTGTAACCGCAGTTCAGAAAATGTTGCGGCGCAAGCGCTAAAAGTCTCGCGCACTTATACTGAAATTCTTCTCTGGCCCATGGTCCCGCTCGGGACCATTTTCATTTCCCATTTTTACCGAGGATTCTTCTCATGACCTTGTCCATGTACCAAGCCAGTGTTCCTGTGTTCAAGCAAATGCTTGGCGGTCTGAGCGGCGTTCTCGCCAAGGCCGAGGCCCATGCCGCGTCGCGCAAGATTGATCCCAATGCTTTGCTGCAGGCCCGCCTTTACCCCGATATGTTTGCCTTGCTCCGTCAAGTCCAGGTAGCTGCCGATTTCGCAAAAAGTGTGTCAGCCCGAATTGCGGGTGTCGATGTGCCTAGCTTTGAAGACACCGAAACCAGTTTTGCCGATCTCCAGGCGCGAATTGAGAAAACCCTGGCATTTATCAATACTCTCACCGCGGCTCAAATTGATGGCAGTGAAGAGCGGCGGATTTTGACGCAGGCCGGCACGCCCAAGGAAAAGATTTTCAGCGGCCAGTCCTATTTGCTCAACTACGGTATGCCACACTTCTTTTTTCACACCACCAGTGCTTATGCGATCCTGCGCCACAACGGTGTAGAAGTTGGCAAAAAGGATTACATCGGTAATTACTGACCAGGGCGGCGGGGCGGCGTCGCCGTGCTTGTACGTGCCCAAGGGCGCGGCCAGGGGGCATGTACCTCGTCGAGATTGTTTTGTGAGCCTTCGGCAAAAGGCCAGCGGGAGTTTTGCGCCTCTTTGGCTACACCGTCAAAACCTGTCTCGGACGGGTTGGCTTTTTTTCTGTCGGGAACGGGCAATGGATTAGAGCGGGCCATGAAGGTTTCCTTGAATGTGCTGGAGAGTCCTTGAAAGCATTTCATTGTCAACTCGTGATAACGCTCTTGCGTAAGACGCGCCCGCCGGTCCATGTAGGACTAGAATTTTGATCCATGCCTATGCCCTCAAGCTTATCCATGCGAGCCAAAGTCTGTCGCATCAGGAATGCATGGCTCAAACCTGTTGGCCCGGATCTTGTCGACGCCTGCTTTGAAATTTCTGTCTGACATGGCATCCTCCCTGCAAGGTGAGCCGCCCGCTGCCAGCACCATCTTGCTCGCGCCCATGGAGGGCTTGCTGGACTTTGTGTTGCGCGACATTTTGACCCGCGCCGGCGGCATTGACCGCTGTGTCTCGGAGTTCATACGCATCACCGACCAGTTGCTACCCGAGAGGGTGTTCTATCGCATCGTGCCCGAGCTGTACAACGGCGGTCGCACCTTGGCGGGCGTGCCGGTACGCGCGCAATTGCTGGGCTCTGATCCGGCATGCCTGGCCGAAAACGCCGCGCGTCTTGCCACGCTCGGGCCGGCCGGCATTGACCTGAACTTTGGCTGCCCGGCAAAGGTGGTCAATCGACACGGTGGCGGGGCTGCCTTGCTGCAGGAGCCCGAGACAATTGCCGCCATCGTGTCCGCCGTGCGTCGGGCCGTTCCTGCGCACATGCCGGTGTCAGCCAAGATGCGCCTGGGATTTAACGACGACACGAGAGCGGTCGAGTGTGCGCTGGCGATTGCCGGGAGCGGCGCCGATGAGTTGGTGGTGCATGCCCGCACCAAGGCGCAGGCTTATCGCCCACCGGCCTACTGGGAGCGTATTGCCGACATTCGCGCCGCAGTCAGCATTCCCCTGGTGGCCAACGGCGAAATCTGGACCGTAGAGGACGCGCGTTTGTGCCGGTTGGCTTCTGGTTGCGACATGCTGATGCTGGGCCGCGGCGCTGTTGCCAACCCTGGCCTTGCACTGGCCATACGCGGTGCGGCCCGGGGCCACTCTGGGCTGCCCTGGTCCGCAGTGTTGCCGCTGATCGATCAGTTCTGGCGTTTGGTGTGTGTGCGGCTTGATGCCCATTCGCGGCCCGGCCGGCTCAAGCAGTGGCTCAACTTTTTGCGCCGTTGTTATCCGGAGGCCGAACTGGCCTACCAGGCCCTGCGCACAGTCAACAGTACGGCGGACATTGAGCGCTGGATCGCGGCTACATGTACCGGGGGTTCAGACGAAGAGAGTCTGGAGACCGTCGACCGGCTCGAACCGCTTGTTGCGATAACACAGGCGCGTGGGGCCGGGCAAAGCCTGCTCGCGCACTGAGTGACGGGGGTCACCTGGGTAACAAATCACCCGCGTGCCCTCCTGGTCAAAAGGCTCGGGCTGAATCACCGGCGGGACGCGGCTACGGGCGGCTGCCAGCACGCTGGCTGTCGAGACGTGTCGTGCCAGATGTGCCAGGCTCATGATTTGCGGCGGCGCCAGTTCAATGTCTCCGTTCCAGTACTGCTCCAGTGCGGCGCGCGGCGTGAGCCAGATGCTTTCCGTGGTCTCAAAGTCGTCGTGCCGCGCCACCTGGCCATCGGGAAGGGCGGCCACAAAAAAGCGCGTGTCAAAACGTTTGTTCATCACTGACGGTGCGGTGGGTGTGATCCAGCGCGACCAGGGCGCCAGACTGCGGGTTTGCAGCCGCAGTGCCAGCTGCACCAGCACCGCATTAAAGCCGTGGCCTTCGCGCAGCAAGGCCGCCGCACGCAAGGCTGGTTCAGGTGTCTCACTTGCGTGTGCAAACAACACGCCGCACTCTTCAAACGCTTCCCGCACGGCTGCCACATAGAGGCCTCCCGCGGTTTGCAGGTCTATGTCGGACTCATTCAGGCCGGCATGCAGAGCTGCGACCGGCTGGTCCAGGTGCGCAGCCATATCCAGCTCTGCATCGGCAGCATCAACCTTGCCACCCGGAAAAACATAAGCACCTCCCAGCACGTCGGACAAACCGTGGCGCTTCATCAAAAAAACTTCCAGGCCAACCGGTGTATCGCGCAAGAGAACGACAGTGGCCGCGGGGCGCGGTACGGAGTGGATGGTTTCCAGATGCAGTTCCATGGGGGATTGAATGTTGGTTACCAGTTGTTCGGGTCAATTACATTACGGAGGCTATCAGACGCACGACACGCTTCCAGCAGCACAACAACAGGAGATGAAGAATGGGTATTGATTTCACAGGCCAGGTGGCCATTGTCACGGGCGCCGGCGGCGGCCTGGGCCGTCAGCATGCGCTGGCGCTTGCAAGGCGCGGGGCCAAAGTGCTGGTCAACGATTTGGGTGGTGCGCGGGACGGCACGGGTGGCTCTGTCAGTGCCGCGCAGGCGGTGGTGAACGAAATTCTTGCAGCAGGCGGCGAAGCCTTGGCCAACGGCGCTTCCGTCACGGATTTTGATGCAGTGCAAGCCATGGTGCAGCAGGCTATGGATGCCTGGGGCCGCGTGGACATTCTGGTTAACAACGCGGGCATATTGCGTGACAAAAGTTTTGCAAAGATGGAACTCAGCGACTTTGCACTGGTGATGAATGTGCACCTGATGGGCGCGGTGCACTGCACAAAAGCTGTCTGGCCCATCATGACCAAACAGGCTTACGGACGCATCCTGATGACGTCTTCTTCATCAGGCCTGTATGGCAACTTTGGTCAGGCCAACTACGGAGCGGCCAAGATGGCGCTGGTTGGACTGATGCAAACCCTGTCCATTGAGGGAGCCAGGAACAATATTCGTGTGAATTGTCTGGCGCCCACAGCGGCCACCCGCATGACAGAAGATTTGATGCCCGAAGAAATCCTGCAGGCCTTAAAACCCGAAGCGGTGGTGCCTGCCATGCTTGTGCTGGTTGCAGAGGATGCCCCGACACGAACCATTCTTTGCGCCGGTGCTGGCTCCTTTGAGGCGGCGCATATCACACTGACGCAGGGTGTGTGGCTGGGCAATGATGCGCAAACACCGGAAGCGCTTGCAGCGCGTCTGTCGCAGGTCACAGAGCGAACGGGTGAGATCGTGCCCCAGAGCGGCGCAGTGCAAGGCAACACGGAAGTTGCAAAGGCTATGGCACAAGCGGCTCTCGCCAAAGTCTAGGGCACGGCCAAAAAAAAGCAGCCGGGGCCGCTGGACAATGTTCTGACGATTCGCCCGGAGGCGGAGGTCGGATACCTGTCGTTGTAGCGCGGCGCCCGGCTGACACACTTGCAGTGTCTGCCCGGGCTTGCGCATGATCTGCAGGATGATGCTGGCGCGTGATGTAGTCCGTCTCCGGCGTGCACATGCAGGCCATCGATTCTTGCGAGCACTCACTCCCGCTGTCACACGCTGCAAGCGCGGGTAACGATCTGAAAGCAAACGTCGGCGGACCGGACTCGTCCTACAGTCATGCGCGCATGAAACCGACTCCCAGAATTTTTATCAGCTCCTAAATTTAAATCAGTCGGCACTTCTGTCGGCGTTTACTTCAACCGCCCTTCATTGGGTTTTATTCAGGAGCTACTCATGAAATTTACTCAATCCCTCACTGCTACTCTGACTGCCGCTGCTCTGGTCGCGGGCGCCGGTTTTGCTTATGCGCAAACTACTACGCCGGCTGCTGCCGACACCCCTGCGCAGGGTGCGACACAAGCTCGCCCATCGACAGATGCCACTTCAGGCACTAGCGGCAATTCCTCTGGCACCATGCAGAACCAGCCTTCGTCCAGCACCGGCACCAGCTCGGGCACTTCCATGGACAGCAGCACCACGATGCAACGTGATGCCGTGACTCCCGAGCCACGCGCTGACCGCAACTAAGTCGTACCGGTGAAATTGGTTCCTCCGGGGAGGCCGGGTTTATTCGGCCTCCCCGTTGTGACGTACAGCATTTAAGGCAGACCAGACATGAGCAGGTCAGAACAATCACCTTCGCAATTCGATGCCGTTCTAAAAGGTCTTGGCATCGGCTGCGCTGTTGTCGCGCTCATCCTGCCCGGCCAGGTCACATCCAGACAAAGCCGTCCCGTTGTTGCTCACCAGCAACCGGTTCTGGTGGCCGACTTTGCAGGCGAAGAAGCTTCGCCGGAGATCAGAAGATTTGCGAGCTGGATCATGAGCACTGCCGATCACCGTGGCATGCCGTTTGTCCTTGTGGATAAACAGCATGTGAGGGTGTTTGTATTTGAAGCGGGCGGGCGTCTGCTGGGGGCGACGCCAGCGCTAATGGGCTCGGCCGTAGGCGACGATTCAGTTGCCGGCATTGGTGAGCGGGAGATATCGGCTATTCAGCCTCACGAACGCACTACACCCGCTGGGCGATTTGTCAGCGTGCCGGGTGTCAACTCCACCGGCGAAGACATTGTGTGGGTGGACTATGATGCCGCCGTATCCATGCACCGTGTGCGGGCCAAAGAGCCTAGTGAGCGGCGGCTCGAACGTCTGGCGTCAGCCACTCCCGATGACAACCGCATCTCCTTTGGTTGCATCAACCTGCCAGCTCCTTTTTACGATGGCGTGGTTAAGCCGGTGTTGGGCTCATCTCGCGGCGTGATTTATGTTTTGCCGGAAACCCGGTCTACGACCGACGTGTTTCAGGCGTACGCAGCTGCGGATATCAAATCCTGAGCTTGGCGTAGGTTAATTCCTACGATTTCATCGGTCTAGGTGAAATCCCCTGCGACTATTACATATGGCTTTCGCCCTTGAAGAGAGGGTAGAGATTGCTATAAAAAATATAGCAAACTGATTTGGAGGTGCATCCGCCCTTTCAATCCTGGCGTTCAGTGGGTAGGATCTGTCCTACAGCACTGGGAAGGCCCCGGTGCTGGTCTGTAGACGCAGCCCCACCGGGACCCTGGATGACTCTCAAAAGCAGAATTGTTTGCGCGATGGCCGCCTCATGGGCGCTGTCAGCTTTTCTCTCACCAGTTGCGGCAACAGAGGGTTCCGCAGCCCAACAGGTCTTGTTTGCTGACTTTGGCGGTGCTACAGCCTCCGCCGACGTGCGTTACACAGCCGCACGCATCCTGGCTTCATCGGACAACCAGGGCTGGCCTTTTGTCATCGTCGACAAAAAAGATGCGCGGATATTCGTTTTTCAAGCCGACGGCCAGTTGGTTGGCGCTTCCGCCGCCCTGCTGGGTTTGGCCAGCGGTGATCATTCGGTTCCGGGCATAGGTTCACGAGAACCATCAAAAATACTGCCCTTTGAACGCACCACGCCTTCCGGAAGGTTTCTTTCGCAGCCGGGCCGCAATCTGGACGGGGAAGAGGTTGTGTGGATCAACTACACAGAAGGACTGGCAATCCATCGGGTGCGACCCGGACAGAGTCAGGAACGTCGCCTGCAGCGCTTGGCGTCAAGCACGCCGGACGACAACCGGGTCTCCCTGGGATGTGTTGTTGTCCCGGTCGCGTTTTTTGAAGAGGTTGTACAGCCCGTGTTGGGTAAAAATTACAGCGTGGTTTATGTACTGCCCGAAACCCGGGCCGCCCATGCGCTGTTTGCCCAAAGGCCCTGAGGCAAGTCTGGCCTAGCCGCGAGGCTGTCTTGGGGTCGCACCGCGCTGCATGTCCCCTCCGGACATATTGACCCTGCTCGTGCGTGTCACATTGACCTTGGGGCAATTGGTGTCAGTCACCGAAAAAACCATATGTCCGTCAGTAAACACAGCTGGCAGTGTCTGGTGCAACTGATATTGCATGTCCACTGGCGGTGTTGACGCGTGATAAATCACCTGGTTGGCCCGGTTGTAGACCGTATAACAGGCCAAGGCCTGAGTGCTGAGCAAGAGGGGGAGCAGGGCTCCCAGGGTGTATTTGAAAACGCGTGTCATGACGATGCCTTTCTGGCTGCTATTTGATCTTAGTGGGCGCGCCCCAAATCAACTGAAGGCGGGAGGCGGGTTGCGCTGTCGTCAAACATCGCAAACGCCGGGGAGCAAGCCAGCGATGGTTGAAACTACATCTGCGCGGGCTGAGTATTTTGAAAATCAACTGGCCTGCCGTCCCGGTCAACCTGCTGTCCTGTGGCCGCGTCTCCGTGGGCGAACATGCGTTGCAGGTCCTGCAAATCTTTTAAAACCTCGTCTTCTGCCGGATCTTTGTCGTTTGCCGCAGACTTTGCGGCGCCTTTGGGGCCGCCGCCGGACGCGACCCATGCACTTGGGTCGGGCATATCGGGGTAAGGACAGGTCTCGCCCACATTGAATTCCCACGAAATGCCGTGTAGCCAGTTGGAGGCGGTCGGCTCGAATTCTGTGATGGCTGCCAGCAACTGCTTTTGGAAAGCAACCATATAGGTCAGCAGTTGCGCATCCCACTGGCGGACTACCAGACGCACATACATGCCTGGGCCGCGGCTGCGGCTGTTGACCAGCAGCATTTGGCATTCAACCCATTTCGGCGGAATGCCCAGATCGCGCAAACAGTCACGCAAAACCACTTGAACCAGCTGCCGGCGCGTGCCATTGTCAGAGTTGTCGTCGATGGTATGGGGCCTGCTGTCCACGTTTTCAGCCGGCACGCTCAGGGGTGATTTGCTCGCAGTGGCAGGTTCCTTGCGGGAAATCTTCAGACCCATCAATTTATTGAACACTTGTTTCACGCTTGACGCTCTCTTGCGATCGATCGCATGTTTCCTTGTGATCGATAGTCGTCCAAGTGAGGTGGCAAGTCAAGCCGGTGCCTACCCTTCACTTGGGAGCACCGGCCGGAGATCGCCTAGCGGGCTGGTTGTGGTGTGGGCAAATGACTATTTACCATTGCCGCCACCGCCGCCGCCGTTGCCTCCACCATTGCCGCCGCCGTTACCTCCGCCGTTACCTCCGCCGTTGCCTCCACCATTGCCGCCGCCGTTGCCGCCGCCGTTACCTCCGCCGTTGCTGGCTGAGTTTCCGAACCCGCCGTTACCTTTATTCCCGCCTGAATTGTTGGACGCGCTCAGGCCGCCTTTGTTGCTGTTGTCTTTACCAGCTGAACTGGCGAGGGAGCCGCGTTCGGATTTGCTGGAAGATTTGGCGCCTGCTTTGGCGTTATCTGTTTTGGACGCACTCGTCACCTTGCCCATGGTTGTGCCCATGGATTTGGCAATATTGCCCCAGCCCATGCCAGCGGCACGTTGTCCAAGCACGCCGTTGAGGGACGATGCCAGTTGTGCAGGAGTGGGCTGGGTAATGCCCTGGCGGGCCAGGTCGGCTTGTGCAAGTGCCAGGGCATGGTTGACGTTACCGTATCCCATCTTGCCAGTGGCGGGCGTGACGCTCGCCGAGGGCGCCGTCGGGTTGGGGCCCGCAGGGTTTGCGGTCAGGGTGACGGTGGAGCTGTTGCGCAGTCCGCCAACAAGGGCTTGCGCATTTTGGGGTGAACCCGCAAACGATGCGTAAGTTGAGCTGAGCCTGCTCTCCGGGTTTTTGGACGAGGCCGTGGTGCTGGAAGTCACGCTGCTAACCTGGGCCCAGGAAGGAGCGCCCATGAAAACCACGGCGCCGGCCGCAGCCAGTGCAAGAATCGTTTTTTTGTAGAACATGAGATCACCTTTTTTGTCTGACCCAGGCGTATTTGCCCGTAGTCCAACTGTGCCGCCTCCTCGATTGGACACAAGTAAGGAGTTGTTGCCGAAGGATGTAGGGGCAACCCGCTTTTTTCACATGGTGTCATCCTGTGGTCAGACTCCCGCGTTGACGCCTATCCGGCTGCGCGCATCCTGGCTTGTTACAGTTGCAGCTCCGGGCTTTCGCTCGCCACCCCCACAAAAGATCCCATGTCACTGGAAGTCATTGAAGTCGAGACCGCGCCCAACCCCACCGCCACCGTGCTGCTTATGCACGGCCTGGGAGCCGACGGGAGGGACTTTGTGTCCATTGCCAATGAGTTGTCGCTGGAAGCTGTTGGCCCCGTGCGTTTTGTTTTCCCCAATGCGCCCGTGATGTCCGTTACTATCAATGGCGGCTATCAAATGCCCGCCTGGTACGACATTTTGAGTGCTGACTTGACGGCCCGCCAGGATGAAAAAGGCTTGCGCCAGACGCAGGCATTGATCAACACCTTGATAGCGCGTGAGACAGGCCGCGGCATCGCCGCCAACCGCATCATCATTGCGGGCTTTTCGCAGGGCTGCGCGATGGCATTGATGACCGGCCTGCGTTACCCCCAAAAACTGGGCGGCATCATGGGTCTGTCCGGCTATTTGCCGCTGGCTCACACGCTCGCGGCAGAGCGCAGTGCGGCCAGTCAGGGCGTCCCGATTTTTCTTGGCCACGGCAAGCGCGATGGTGTGGTCCCGCTCGCCGCTGCAACAGCAACCCGCGATGCGCTCACCGCCTTGGGCTATTCAGTGGACTGGCATACGTACGAGATGGAGCACTCGGTGTGCATGGAGGAAATCGCGGACATGAACGCCTGGTTGCTGCGCGTTCTGGCTGACGGCCGTTCTGCCTGAACTGGCGCTGCTTGCACGGCCGCGCTTGCCGCGCAGCCGTAAGGGCTTTCCCGGCATTGCAATGGGCGATCAGGGCGCCATCTATGCCTTGGGGAAATGGGTTATGAATCAAATCGCTGCCTTGCCCATAAGGCGCGGGCAAAGTTTGCTATCTTAATAATAGCGTTTGCTTCCGGGAGCCCTGTCAGCTGAAGCGCCGTCGCCAGAGGGCAGGGCAGAGGGCAGCCGCCCCGCCAGCAAACAAAACCGGCCTGTGATACCTTGCAGCCAGTCAAAAGAATCGGGGGATAAAACATGAACAGCTTGCACACGCGCGGCGACGCGTATTTGGGGGATCGCCTGCGGGCGCTGGACCCTGCCAGGCTGAAGGGCATGCGGCGCGGCATCGAGAAAGAAAGCCTGCGTGCACAACCCGGTGGTGGTCTGGCATTGACCCCGCACCCGGCGGCTTTGGGCTCTGCGTTGACCCACCCCAGCATCACCACCGATTTCAGCGAATCGCAGCTCGAGCTTGTCACCGCTGCGCACGCGGGGCTCAATGATGGCGTGCAGGCGGCGTTAAATGAGCTGACTCACATTCATCAGTTCACCTACCGCGCCATGCAGGCGCTGGGTGATGAAATGTTGTGGGTTTCGAGCATGCCCTGCGGCCTGCCTACGGACGAGACGATTCCAGTGGGTCGGTATGGCTCGTCCAACGTCGGGCGCGCCAAAAGCGTGTATCGCCTGGGCCTGAGTCACCGTTATGGCAGGCGCATGCAAACCATCTCGGGCATTCACTACAACTGGTCGCTGCCCGGTGTTTCCAGCGAGGAGTACTTTGGGCTGATCCGTAATTTCCGGCGCCATGCATTTTTGCTGCTTTATCTGTTTGGAGCCTCACCGGCTGTCTGTTCCAGTTTTGTAGCCGGGCGTCAGCACGATCTGCAGGCGCTGACAGAGCACACCATGTACATGCCGCACGGAACTTCGCTGCGCATGGGGCGGCTGGGCTACCAGAGCGACGCGCAAGCTTCGCTCAAAGTCAGCTACAACAATCTGGACGGTTACGGTGCGTCACTTGAAGACGCGCTGACCCGGCCCTACCCGGCGTACGAAGCAGTGGGCATCCGCAACCCGGGCGGCGATTACAACCAGCTTGCCACCAGCCTGCTGCAGATTGAAAACGAGTTCTACGGCACCATCCGCCCCAAGCGCGTGATTTTTCCCGGAGAGCGTCCGCTACACGCCCTGCGCGAACGCGGTGTCGAATACGTCGAGGTGCGCCTCATGGATCTCGATCCGTTTGTCCCGGTCGGCATCGCGCCTGAAACCATGCGTTTTCTTGATGTGTTTTTGCTCCACTGTCTGCTGTCAGACAGTCCGCCCGACACACCGCAGGAAATTGCAGCGCTTGCGCGCAACCAGCACCGCGTGGCCGGTCGTGGCCGCGAGCCAGGCTTGACGCTCGAGCGCGCTGGCGAGGAGGTCACGCTCACTGGCTGGGGTGCGCAGCTGATTGAACAATGCGTTCCCATTGCCCTGGTGCTGGACGCCGCTCAGGGCGGTTCCGCTTATGCCGACGCGGTGCGCGCCGCAGGCGCTGCCTTGCACAAGCCCGACTCATTGCCCTCCGCCCGGGTCCTTGAGGCCATGACCGCAGAGCACAACAGCTCCTTTGTCGCCTTCGCCCGGGCACAGTCCCTCAGCACGCGTCAGACCTTGCTGGCGCTTCCTTTTTCTGATGAGCAGCAGGCCGCGTTTGCCGAACTGACGCGCCACTCGGTGGCGGAACAAAAAGCCATTGAGGCTGCGGACACCATGCCCTTTGAAATTTACCGGCAGCAGTATGTGTCGCCCGAGCGCCTGGGCATCCGGAGTCTGGCTCACGCCGCCTAGGCTGACCAGGCGGCGATAATGGGCCCCCCGCAATCGGGGCAGGGACTGTAACGACAGTCCTATCCAAAGAAAGAGCGTAGAGATGGCAATCCAGTGGTTCCCCGGTCACATGAACCTGACCAAAAAAGCCATCAGCGAGCGCATCAAGGACACCGACGTTGTGATCGAGCTGCTGGACGCGCGGCTGCCCGGCTCCAGCGCCAACCCAATGCTGGCCGAGCTAACAGGCAGCCGGCCGGCCCTGAAGGTACTCAACAAGCAGGATCTGGCTGATCCCTCCCGCACCGCGCTGTGGCTGGCGCATTACAACAGCCTGCCCGACACACGGGCGATTGGTCTGGATGCCAGTGAAACCGCGCCCTCGCGCCGATTGATCAGCGCCTGCCGCGAGCTGGCGCCCCTGCGCGGCGGAATGGTCAAGCCCATGCGTGTTCTGATCTGCGGCATTCCCAACGTGGGCAAGTCCACCCTGATCAACACCCTGACCGGCAAACGCGCCGCCAAAACCGGCGATGAAGCGGGCATCACCAAACTGGAGCAACGCATTTCGCTTGCTGACGATTTTTATCTGTACGACACCCCGGGCATGTTGTGGCCAAGAATCATTGTGGCGAAAAGCGGTTACAACCTGGCGGCCAGTGGAGCCATTGGCCGCAACGCATTTAATGAAGAAGAGGTCGCGTTGGAGTTGCTGGATTATCTGATTCAGCACTACCCTGCGGCGGTGGAGGCCAGGTACTCCCTGCAGATCGCTCCGGGCATGAAAGACGAACAACTGCTGGAGGAAATCGGCCGTAAACGCGGTGCACTGCTCGGCAAGGGCCGCATCAATCTGCAAAAAGCTGCGGAAATTGTGATTCACGATTTTCGCAATTCAGGCCTGGGCCGCGCGACGCTGGAAACACCTGAGGAATTTGCGACCTGGCTTAAGGCGGGGCAGACGCTGGATGCCGAGCGTCAGGTCAAAAAAGACGCCATCGAACTCAAACGTCTGATCAAATTCAAAAAAGTTCCGCGTCCGGAGGCGTGAGCGGCTCTGTTAGCTGCTGCGCCGGGAGCTGATTCAGTGACTGCAGTACTGAAGAAACAAGTCGATCTCTGTTGACTTGTCAAACACGGCGTCGGCGCCGTTGACAAGGCAGCGCTTGCGAACTTCCTCTGTCGCATAGTTCGAGAGCACGACAACCCGCTGATTTTTGCGATGGTGGCCACATTTCTGTAAAACCCCCAGCCCCGTGCCCTGCGCAAGAAAGAGATCCAGGATCAGCATGTCCCAGTCTTTGGGATGCTGGTCCAGCCAGCGACAGGCGTCGCTCTCGGTTGAGGAATGTCCTACTGTCTCTACACCCAACACCTCACCAAGGGTCTCGACCAGGTTGTCCCGGATGACCGCGTTGTCTTCCACGATGTAGGCTTTCAGCGTCATGAGGTCTTCTGTTAATGCAGGCAGAGCAGGCCTGGGTGTTACACGAGTGCTGATGATTTGAGGGTTCACATAGCCAGTCTGGGGGCGCAGCCGAAGTAATGCCGCAATCCAATGCATTGCGGACATGTAGGACGGCGTCCTGCAAATGTTTGCGGAAAGAAAAGACTGCACCGCCTGAGAAACGTTGGGTGTTTAGCTACAAAAAACGTAGCAGAAGACGGGGATGTCCGGGTTAGCCCGGCGACCGATCAGTTTTTTCCGGAGAGTCGACGCCGGGCGTAGACGCCGATGAAGGCAATGCCCAGGACCAGCGCAAACCACCCGACCAGCGAGGCGCCTGCAACGATGCCCTGCATGCCGGGTGAGGTGATGAAGTAAGGCGAAATCAGGACGGCAAGCCCAATGAGGGCGCACAACAGGCCCTTAAACAGCAGTTCGTTGTTGGCTTTGCTTTGACGGCGAATGGGTGGCGGAGGTAGTGGCATGGCCTGATTGTCGGCCATCGCCCCGGCAAGCCTTGCAGGTTCTTCACGCCCTTTGCAGCATGGGTCTTTTGATGCCTTTATAGTGAGCCTCTCAGCTCGAACAGGCGACCGCTCCCAGCCTGTCCTCTTCAAAAGGCGATTTGTGATCCAGACCCAATCCACATCCGTTCACTCTTCCCGCTTTGGCAGTGGTCAGGCCGTCAGGCGCCTGGAAGACGATGCCTTGCTGGCCGGAGTTGGGCGCTTTGCCGATGACGTGACCGCAGAAGGGCAAACCCATATGTTTTTCGTGCGTTCGCCCTATCCGCACGCTCGCATTGTTTCCGTCGATGTGTCGGCGGCCCTGGCGTTGCCGGGTGTGCTGCAAGTTGTGACTGGTGCCGATCTTGTCGCGGCAGGTGTCAAGCCCATCCCCGGCTCCAGCGGCTTTACACGCGCCGACGGTAGCCCGGTGGCCAGCCCGGTGCGGCGCGTACTGGCTCACGAGCGCGTGCGTTTTGTAGGTGAGGCCGTTGTTGCTGTGGTGGCCCAGACTTTGCAACAGGCGCGTGACGCCGCCGAGGCCGTGGTGGTGGACTATGACGAGCTGCCCATGGTTGTTGACATGAATGATGCGATTGCGCCGGGTGCCGGCACGCTGTGCGATCAGGCGCCCGACAACATTGCGTGCGAAACGCGTTACGGCCGCGTGGACGCCACGGTTGCAGCTTTCGCCAAAGCCCGCCACGTGGTGACGCTGGACATCATCAACCAGCGCCTGCATGCGCTCAGCCTGGAGCCACGCTCTGTGCTGGCCGATGTTGACAAGACCTCACAGCGCCTGACGATACGCATGAGCACACAAATGCCAACCGGTGTGCGCGGGTCGGTTTGTGACGCTCTGGGTCTGGACGTTGACGCTGTGCGTGTGGTGGTGGGTGACGTGGGTGGCGGCTTTGGCATGAAAACCAGCGTGTACCCGGAGGACATTGCAGTTGCGTATTGCTCGCGGGCATTGCAGCGCCCCGTGAAATGGGTGTCAGACCGCAGTGAGGAGTTTGTCTCCAGCACGCACGGTCGCGACGTGCAAAGCCATGCCGAACTTGCGCTGGACGAGACCGGAAAAATTCTTGCCCTGCGTCTGGCCTCTCTGGCCAACGTGGGTGCTTACGCCACGGGCGCCGGTGTGGCCATTCAGTTGTTGATTGGCCCCTGGGTGCAGACCAGCGTGTACGACATTCAGACGATTGATTTTCACTTCAAGGCCGTGCTGACCAACACCGCGCCGACCAGTGCCTACCGCGGGGCAGGCCGGCCCGAAGCCATCTTCACGATGGAGCGGCTGATGGACGAAGCCGCGCGGCAGATCGGTATGGATCGCATTGAGCTGCGCCGGCGCAACTTTATTCAGCCCGCGCAAATGCCCTACAAAAATCCCATGGGCCAGGTGTATGACACCGGCAACTTTGAGTCGGTGATGAATCAGGCCTTGGTGCTGGCGGATTGGGACGGTTTTGGAGCGCGCGCTGCCGAGTCAGCGATGCGCGGACAGTTGCGCGGCCTTGGTATTGCTACTTTCCTGGAGTGGACAGGCGGCAACGTGCTGGAAGAGACTGTCTCCGTCACTGTTCAGGCCGACGGCATCATCGAAGTTTTCACAGCCGTCAACGGCATGGGTCAGGGCATTGCAACAGCCCTGGCGCAATTGGTCGTTGATGCGTTTGGCGTGCCCATTGAACAGGTGCGGGTGGTGATGGGAGACACCGATCGGGGCAACGGCTTTGGCAGTGCGGGTTCACGCTCGCTGTTCACGGGCGGCTCAGCGGTAAGAGCTGGCGCTGACAAAACCATAACATTGGGCAAACAACTGGCAGCTAAAGAACTCGAAGCCTCGGAGCACGACATCGCCTATGCCGATGGCAGCTTCACGGTTGCGGGCACAGACTTGCGCATCGGTCTTTTTGAGCTGGCGGGCCGGCAGGGTGATCAACGCATTTTTGTGGATTCCACCACCACGGTGGCCGGACCCACCTGGCCCAACGGTTGCCACATCAGCGAGGTGGAGCTCGACCCCCAGACCGGGCACGTAGCCGTCGTCGCTTATTCATCTGTCAATGATGTGGGCCGTGTGGTCAATCCCATGATCGTGCGCGGCCAGCTCGATGGCGGTGCGGTGCAGGGCATAGGCCAGGCGCTGTGCGAGCACCTGGTATACGACCGTGAAACCGGTCAACCCATCACCGGCAGCCTGATGGACTATGCCGCGCCCCGCGCCCAAGACACGCCTGAATTCAAAACGGAAATGGATCAGTCAACACCGTGCCGGAACAATCCGCTCGGTGTCAAGGGTGTCGGTGAGCTGGGCACCATTGGGGCCGGCCCCACGGTTGTGAACGCGGTTGCCGACGCGCTGGCGCGTCATGCCATGGGAAGGCAGTCCTCCAGGTTACAAATGCCGCTGTCCCCATCCCGGCTCTGGGAACTGATGCAGGGCTGAGTCCGACTTTTCAAGCTGCGGGACCGGCGCTTACCTCTGCCAATGGTGGAACAGCGCAGCGAAGGCTGCTGCCTCAAATCGGTGCGCCCTGATGGTTGACAACATCTGCTTATAGGCACGTATTTCCCTGGGAGTTCGGGATAAACGCCACTTGTGCGAGGCAAAACGCAGACTCACAATCTGTTACACGGGCCCCAGACTGCCCACACCTTCTTGTTGTCTATCACCGTCTAAAGGGCCTCAATGTTTAACTCCCATTTGCTTGGTGCCGCGCTGGCACTCGCCGCCGCCACCCTGGCCCCTGCCGTCCACGCGCAGACTGCCGCAGCAAGCTCGCAGACTTGTGAAGGCGGCGCGTATTTGAATCCCCAGGTTTTCCGCGGAGAGGCGGCTTATCAGCGCGCCGTGGCCGAGCAGGAAATGCGCACCTTTATCACCAGTACCGGCCTGCCGACTGCGCCACTGTATTCGATCAAACATATTGACGAAGTCACCTCGTCGGGCCGCGCGCCTTATTGCTGGATTTACAGCAATCCGGTGTTCGGACTCCTGAGTGGCTACAAACCCGTTGTGGTCAACAACGAACTGGTCCAGCCCGCTGTGCTGGCCATCACGGATGCCGTTGCCGGTGCGCCAAAAGACGGCAACGTGGTGCTGTTAAAAAGCTTGAGTGAGGCAGATCAACTGGCGGTGCTCGACAAGTTGAAACGCACCAAATGCATGGGCACCGTAGGCGGGGTGGAGTTTGAGATTGTGAAGACCGAGGGGCTGTGCGCGCGCGTGGACCCCATCCCGGCCCAGGTGGCTGTGGGTCAGCAGGGCCTCATTGCCCGCGCCGCCTATGAGTGGGACGAGCAGGGCTGGGTGGGGGTCGCCACGCGCGAGAGCATGGCGGTGAAAGCCAGCACCAAGGGCCTTGCCGGCCGCACCGAGAAGGTCCACCAAACCCGGCTGATTTCCATTCCCACCAAAAACACAAGTCTTGGATTCGGTTTGTACGTGCACCCCAGTGTGCCGGACGCGACGATCAAGAAAGCTGCATCAGCGTTTCAGAAGCTTGCATCCCCATCGGAGCCGCTGGCGATCGCTCTCGATCTCAGCCCAAAATTTGCTTTCATCATCCCGACCAACGAGCAAATCGAGAAGTTGCGCGCGGCCGTCGGCATCCGGAAGTAAGCCGTATCGGAGGCGCGTGCGCAACGCCTGCCTCAGGCCTTGCGCATGACCCCGTCCAGCCGCGAATCCCATGTGGTTCCTGGCAGTACCTGGGCCAGCGCAGACTCGGGCAGCAAAAAGGTTGCGCGCAGCACTTGCGCCAGTACCGCGCGGTAGTCGTGATGCGCGGGCAGGTCCCTGGCTTCATTGAGGTTGCCGCGTGACAGACCGGTCCATGCACCGTGCCAGCGGCCGCCGTTGATGCGGTTGCCGATCAGCCACATGGCATTGCCAAAACCGTGGTCGGTGCCCCTGGTGCCGTTTTCAGCCGCCGTGCGGCCAAACTCGCTCAACACCACAATCACGTCGTCGGGCTCTGAGAAGTACTGCAGCAATTGCGCCAGACCCCGGCCCAGGTTGCTCAGGTTGTTGGCCAGCTGGCCGGTCAGGTTGCCCTGGTTGGCATGGGTGTCCCATCCGCCGGCGGATAAAAACCCGATGCGCAGCTTGCGGTCGTTGCGCATCAGCGTGCCCAGATGTTGGGCATCCAGTTGCAGTCCCACCGGGTCACTCGCGCCATTGCTCGCGGCCAGCATCTGCGCATTTTGGGCCTGCACGGAAGCAGGTGTGCCATCACGGTCCAGCGCACTTGCTTCACGCATGGCCATGTCGCGCCGGTTGTCGGCAGCGGCTTTTTCTGCAGTGAGTTCCTGCGCGCTTTGCATGCGGCTGCCAGCGCCCTGTCGAAACGCTTCGGACACCTTGTCATTGCCGGCGTACAGGTCCAGCAAGGCCTGACGTGTGCGGTCGTTGGCCAGCACGCCGGTGCGCTGGGCGGCTTGGCCGCGCGGGATCAGTTTCACGACCGCCTGTCCGGCCAGGATGGCAGGGTTGGCTTCGCCCACACCCAGTGCCGATGTGGCCGACGGGCTGTGCAACGCGGCTACCTTGTTGAGCCAGCCCGGCGAGGCACTGGTTTTTCCGCTCTGTGCAATTTCCATCTGGTATTGCGCGTCGAAGTGTGAGCGGTTGGGCGCGGGCAGGCCTGCTGCCGGCACAAACCCAAACACGCCTTGCTGCCACATCGGCATCAATGGTGCAAGGGCCGGGTGAAGGGCAAAGGTGTTGTCCAGCTTGAGTGCGGTCTGCATGCTGCCATCAGGCGCCGCAATGGCGATGCCGGGACGCATGCTGTAGTAATCGGCATCCGCATACGGCACAAAAGCCGAAAGCCCGTCATAGGCGCCCCGCAGCAACACAACCACCAGACGGCCTGCGTCCTGCCGCCTGGCCCCGGGGGGCGCATTCTGCGCCCAGACGCTTGAACCGGAGGCGCCCGCCAGGGACAGCCCGGTGCCCAGCAAAAGATGGCGACGAGAGATATGTGGTTCCATCGCGGGACCTCCTGATTTATTTGCTCATGAAGTCGGGGCTGGCCAGCATCAACCCTGCGCGAAGGGCGGGCGGCTCCTGGACGATACGGTCCCGGCTCGCGCTGCTCAAAAACGGCAACAGATAGCTGGGCTCCCCGATACGTGTTCCCAGCGTCATGGCAAAGTCTGCGCGGCGGGTCAGTGCCTCAGGCGCCAACCAGGTTGCCGCGTCGGTTTTGTAGCCGTCGGGTGTTTGCCACCCGTGCATGGGCTGGCCAGCCTGGGATAAAAAGCTCAAGGTGTACTGGATCTCGCGCCGCTCTCTAGCGCCACCGCCAGCGATCAGCGCTGAGCATGCAAAGTCCAGCGGGGTTTTGAACAGTGTGTTTTCTGCGCGCCAGAAATCGGGGGATTCGACCAGCGCGCGCATCACCATCCGGATGTCGCCTTGGGTCTGGGTAAAGGTTGCGGCCAGCCTGTCCACCAGGGCCTGTGGCGGTTTGTCGGCAACAAAAGTGGTGGCCAGCCGCAGCGCGATGCGTTTGGCCGTGGCCGGGTGACGCGCCAGCATGCGGATGGCTTCTTCGCCTTCGGTTACGCCATTGCTGCGGAAGGTGCGGCCCAGCAAGACCTTGTCGCCGTTGTCGTGCAAACGCGGTGCAAAGCGGAAGGGTTCGCCCTGCTGAAGGCCCACTGACCAGCCGGTAAGAATGCGTGCCAGCTCTCGCACATCGTTTTGTGTGTAGCCAGCGTCCACGCCCAGGGTGTGCAGTTCCATCAGCTCGCGGGCGTAGTTTTCGTTCAAGCCGCGCACATTGCTTTGTGCCTGGTCCAGATAAAACAGCATGGCCGGATGTTGTGCACTGGCCAGCAGCATGTCCTCAAACTTGCCCATGGCGTTGGCGCGTATGACGTTGATCACGTAGTGACCCACAAAGGGTCGCACGGTGCCTTTGCCTACAAAAACGTTGAGGTGGTTAAACCAGAACTCGGTCATGCGCGCCAGCAGCGCGTTTTCCATCGACGGGTCGCTACAGGCCATGAGACGCCAGGCGACGGCAGACTGCTGCATTTCTCGGCTGAAGCCCTCAATGTCCGCGCGTGGCGTGGCGGCCGTCATGGGCGGGGCATTGGCCACCCGCTCGCGCAGGGTACGGCGTGCCTCGCGCTCAGCCTGGTAGTTGCGGCCAATCGTGGTGAGCGGGTCGTTGAAACGCAACAGATCCTGCGGAATGGCAGGCGCCCGCTGGCTGGCGGCATGGGCGGCTTCCACCTGTTCCAGCGCCCAGTTTCTGGCGCCAGCCTGCGCGGCATGGGCACTGGCTGTTGTGGGACCGTACCCCAGTCGCGAAGTGGCCCGCCAGGCCGCCGCGGTATTGGGATCGGATTGCGCCAGTACGGGGCTGCAGGCCACGGCCATGAAAAGTATTGCGGCGGTGGCTAAAGAGTGGGGCGGGCGCATGAAGATCTCCTGAACAGGCATTTTGCCCATGCCCAACGCCTGCGCACCTGCACGGGTTGGCAGCTTTACACACCTTTACGGCCTGATGGCTCGCGGGGGTGCCGGACTTTTCATCAAAGACCTTGATCTGGAGTGCACTCGAGCACTTTTAATCGATGCAGGAGACCGGTAAACACCCGGCTTCATTGATCAAAAGCCATTCAGGAAAGACCACATCATGACTTCTGCAAGCACCCCAACAATGACTCCAGCTGTCTATTCAGCCGCCACCAACAAGCAATTGATGCAAAGCGTGATGGCCGAGCTGGCCAAGGGCAATGGCCAGCCGTTTGTAGCCGCCATGGCTGACGACTTTTGCTGGACCATTCCTGGCAGCACGCCCTGGTCGCGTACCTACACCGGCAAGCAGGCCGTCGTCAGCGAGTTGCTGAAACCGCTGTTTGCGCAATTTGCGACGCCGTACACCAACACCCTGCGCCGCATCATTGCAGAAGGCGATATGGTGGTTATGGAATGCGAAGGCAAGGTCACTACCCGGGCAGGCAAGGACTACAACAATATCTATTGCTATGTCTGCCAGATGGAGGGCGGCAAGATGAAAAACCTGATGGAGTACCTGGATACCCAGCTGGTGGCCACCGCACTGGAGACGCCGCAGCTTGCGGACTTGACAGGAAGTTTATAAAGTCAGTCGATGACTCAACAGTTTCTGATTGGCGAACTCGCCGAGCGAACCGGGCGCAGCGTTCACACCATTCGCTGGTACGAGGCGCAAGGGCTGATTCCCGGCGTGCTGCGTAACGAAGGAGGCCGTCGGGTGTACAGCGAGCTGCACCTCAGCTGGCTGGACTTGATGGACCGTTTGCGCCGCACCGGTATGTCGATTGCAGAAATGCGGGAGTACACCGCACTGGTCAAGCAGGGAAGTGCCTCGCTCCGGCAGCGCCAGGCGCTGTTGTCGGCACATCGGGCTGAGGTTCAAAACATGATTGACGAGTGGCAACTTGCGCTCCAGCTGCTTGACAGCAAAATTGATTTTTATGACGAGTGGGTCAGCTCCGGCAAGCGACCCACGGTCAAAGTCAGTCAGCGCGCGGGAAAGGCGTTGAACTCGCTGCCCAAAGAAAAATCCATGCGCCGGGCGTGAAAACCCGAGTCAGTCTCCGGACAAGAATAGCTCCTTATTTGATAGCACAGTGTGTCCATGAATACTGGGCGCGTTGGTCTTTTCTTTTGATACCCGAAGCGGGGCGTTGGCGAATCAGCCCTGCAATACGGCACTAACCCACGGGCGTGAGCAGTCTTTGCACCAGGGGATGCAAAACCTTCTTGTGCGCCCCAATCGCAAAAAAATGTTCCTCCACGCCCTCGCAGGCACCCAGGCGCTTTACCCCATACCGTGCTGTGAGATCGTCGTTTACCAACTCCGCCATCGGGAACACGCCCATGCCCGCGGCGCCAAAAGTCTTGAGCAAAGCGCTGTCCTCAAACTCGCCCACCACGCGCGGCTGTATGCCCATACGCTCGAACCAGTGCTCCAGCCGCGGGCGCACTGCAGCCTGCTCGGTAGGCAGCAACACTGGCACTTTGCCCAGGGACTGGGGAAACCCGCGTCGCGCGGCTGCGTAGAGTGCAGGCGGGGCGTACCACGCCACTCTGCTGGAACCGAGGTCGTGGCTATACACCTTTAGATTGGGATTGGCGGGGGCCTGCCGGTCAGCAAGAACCACATCCAGCCGGTGCAACGCAAGGTCGCCCAGCAGGTCCTCAAACTCGTCCACATGACACAGCAGCCGCAGCGTTGCCTCCTGGGTAACCGGCTGCATCAGGTGACTCACCGCCAGCTTGGGCAACGCATCCGAAATACCAACAACCAGGCGCACCGTGGGAGATCCGACCGCATCCCGTACCAGTTCCGGGAGTTGCTCACCGAGCTGGAAGATGTGCTCGGCCTGGCGCATCGCGGCCAGCCCCGCTTCAGTCAATACCACCCCGCGTCCGGCTGGTTTAAGCAGCGCATGGCCGAGTGATCGCTCTAGTTCACGCACTTGCGCGCTAACGGTTTGCACAGCCATGTCAAGCCGTTCAGCGGCCCGCGCCATACCCCCCTCCTTGGCTACTACCCAGAAGTAATACAGGTGCCGGTAATTAAAGGCTGGATTCATTGTCAGTTTTTTCCGAAGTGTTAGTACTTAATTATCTTCTTTTTATATATGTGACAAACCCCTATCGTTGCGTCCTGTTCAACCGCAAGGAGTCAGTTATGCAAGTGATCTTTGAATCCCGCGACCCGCAAGCCGCCCAAATGCGCGAGGTGGCGGTACGCCGCGTGCGTCTAGCCTTGCGGCGGTTGACCTGGCTGGTGCCACGTGCGCGCGTGCAACTGACCGATGTCAACGCCGGGCGCGGTGGGATCGACAAGCGTTGCCAGGTCGAACTGGTTGCTGAAGGCATGGCCCCGGTTGTTGTGACCTCTATGGCGCGTCACTGGCGTGTAGCGCTGCAAAGCGCCTTGTCCCGCGCTGTTGTGTCATTGCTGCGGCACTGGGGCCGGGCAAAGGACCAGCGGGTTCGCGTCCCCGCCATCGCGGGTGAGTCGCATCGCCGCCTGAGTTCTGCTGAGCGGATGGCGCAACCGTCGCGATCCTGAAACTTTCAGCATTTTTCCCTGTTTAACCTTTTGGAGGCTTTCCATGAAATGTCCGACTTGTCCCGATTCCGTCCTGCTCATGACCGAGAGACAGGGCGTTGAAATTGACCACTGCGCGCAATGTCGGGGAGTGTGGCTTGATCGCGGCGAGCTCGACAAACTGATCGCCCTGTCAAGTGCAACCACACCCGCCACCGCGCCAGCGCGTCCGATGGCGACTGCTGCACGCGAAGACTTCGCTGACTCCGATCACCGGCCCAGCTCGGGCTACTACCCCCGGCGCAAGAAGTCATGGTTAAGCGACATTTTTGACTGAACCTCCACTCTGAAAAAGGAGTCCACCGATGAGAAGCTATCCACAAAACAGTCCCCATGCTGCCGCCCGCATTGTGGCGCTCGCCATGCTTGCTGACGGCAACATATGCAAGGAAGAACTCGATACCCGGGACCGGATCAACGCGCATGAACAGCTCGGGCTGGACAAGGACGGGTTTCATGCAACGGTTCATTCCCTTTGCGAGGACCTTTTGGCCGCAGCCCATGCGAGCTGGGGGACTGCTTGCCGCGTAGACCCCGACATGCTGGAAGCCCTGATGAAGGAAATCGACGCCCCCGAGTTGCAGAGCAAGGTCATTCGTCTGTGCGTTGCGGTGGTGGAAGCCGACACCTATGTTGCGGACAGCGAATCGGTTGTGTTGCTGGCCGCACTCGAACACTGGGGCGCGCAACTCGGAATGCAGACGGTGGAGACACCATGACTGAAGTCAGTCTTGCATTCGCATCACTGGGAATTTTGTTTCTCTGGACCGCATGGCGGGAATTTGTCGCAAAAAACCAGCGAGATGCACAACTGCTGGCCGTCTGCGGCACCGGCGGCGTGGTTGCCGGGGCGCTGGCGTGGTTCGTATGAAATCTGCGCTCCCTTCGGCTGCACCGGACCTAACTATCCCCTTTTATCTGGCATTTCGACCTGACCTGCAGTTGCAGGCAAATTTATGACCAATATCGAATCTTTTGCGACCGGGCCCATGTGGGCTGGATTTTTGGTTTTTGTAGTTGCCATGCTGGCACTTGACCTGTTTGTCCTTGGAGGCAACAAGGCGCACCGGGTATCGGTGAAAGAAGCCGGCAGCTGGGTGGTGGCCTGGGTGCTGCTGGCCGTCAGTTTTGGGGTGCTGTTGTGGTGGTACCTGGACGGTACTGCGGGCCGCGAGGTTGCAAACCGCAAGGCGCTGGAGTTTTTTACCGGCTATCTGATCGAGCAGACCTTGTCGGTGGACAACATGTTTGTGTTCGTGATGATCTTCACCTACTTCGCGGTGCCACCTGAACTGCAGCGCCGTGTCTTGTTGTACGGCGTGATTGGTGCCATCGTCATGCGCGCCGGAATGATCATGGCAGGCGTATGGCTGGTTTCGGAATTTGCCTGGATTCTCTACGTGTTCGGCGCGTTCTTGGTCATCACCGGCGTGAAGATGCTTGTCATGGCTGATCAAAAACCCGACCTGGAGAAAAATCCCTTGCTGCGCTGGCTGCGCGGCCACATGCGGATCACACCCGGGTTCCACGGTGAAAAATTCTTTGTGCGCATTGATGGTCTGCGCTACGCCACGCCGATGTTTCTGGTGCTCATGATGATTGAAGCCAGCGACCTGGTCTTTGCCGTAGACAGCATCCCGGCGATTTTTGCGGTCACGACCGATCCGTTCATTGTTTTCACGTCCAATATTTTTGCCATCATGGGCTTGCGGGCGCTGTACTTTTTGCTGGCCGACATGGCCGAGCGCTTTCATTTGCTCAAGTACGGCCTCGCACTGGTGCTGGTCTTTATCGGCGGCAAGATGCTGGCCATGCCCTGGGTCCACATGCCCGTACAGTGGTCTCTCGCCATCGTCGGGTCGATCATTCTTGTCTCCGTGGTGCTGAGTTTGAAGTTGTCGCCGCGGCAACCTGCAAGGAGTGATTCATGACTCATGTTGAAGTGCCCGGTGCCATGCCCACCCCGGACCACGAGCGGCGGGACGATCTGGGTCGGCTCGTCGCCGTGTCCTGGCACGGCGACGGGGACGGTCAGGCGTCTGGTCCTCCGCGCTGGCTGGTGGCGGTCGATGGTTCGGCGTGCTCCCTGCGCGCAGTCACGATGGTCGCGAGTCTGGCGGCAGGGGATCAGGGCGCCGGGGTCGATCTGGTGCATGTCCAGCCCTGGCTGAACAAGGAGGCCGCCGAGGCTGAACTGGCACGGCGTGGCTGGCAAGTGACGGCGCAGGCGCGGCAGGCGCTTGACGCGGCGTCGATTTCCTGGCGCCTGCATGTCCTCATGGGAGAGGGCGCGCCAGAGATCGCAAACCTGGCCGATGCGCTGGAAAGCCGTGGCATTGCAATCGGCTCCCGCGGTTTGACGGCTACCGAATCCCTGTTACTGGGCTCCGTGGCCTATCGGCTTGTGCATCTGGCCCGTGCACCTGTCTTGTTGGTGCGGTGATGCTTTCCCTGTTGAGCGCTTCTGATGTCTGTCTTTGAACCGGTGATTCTGTTTTTTGTGCTGGGCGCTCTGGCCGGATTCGTGCGTTCAGACCTCAAAATCCCGGGCGTTCTGTATGAGTCCTTGAGCATATTTTTGCTGCTCGCGATCGGACTCAAGGGTGGGGTTGAGCTGGCACGCTACTCCCTGCCAGAGCTGGCAGTACCAGCTCTGGTGGTCGTTGGCGTGGGCGCACTGATTCCACTGGTGGCCTACCCGGTGCTCCGTCGGCTGGGGCGCCTTGGTCGCGCCGATGCCGGATCCATCGCCGCACACTATGGCTCGGTGAGTGTGGTGACCTTTGCTGTGGGCGCGGCCTACCTCGCGCGCCTTGGTGAAGTGGCAGAGGGCTACATGGTGGTGTTTCTGGTGCTGCTTGAGTTTCCGGCCCTTGTGATCGGCGTGCTGCTGGCGCGACGCGGTGAAAGCAACACACCCTGGAAGCAGGTATTGCACGAGGTGTTTGCCGGTAAAAGCATCATCCTGCTGGTGGGTGGCCTGGTGATTGGCTGGGTGGCCGGCGCCGGTGGCATTGCGCCGCTGGACCGCCTGTTTTTTGACCTCTTCAAAGGCGTACTCGCCTTCTTTTTGCTGGAGATGGGTCTGGTGGTTGCCCGGCGTTTTGGGGAGCCGCGCCGCGCCGGAATTTTCCTGATCGCATTTGCTGTCTTCATGCCTCTGCTGGCGGCTGGTCTTGGTCTGCTCACCGGCTGGTGGCTTGGCCTGTCCGTGGGTGGATTGACTTTGCTGGCCACGCTGTATGCCAGTGCCTCGTACATCGCCGCTCCTGCGGCGATGCGCATCGCTGTTCCGCAAGCCAATCCGGCGCTGTCCATAGGCGCCGCGCTCGGCATCACTTTCCCGTTCAACCTGATCGTTGGGATTCCGCTTTACCACCGGCTTGCCCAGTCGCTTCCCCCATTGGGAGTCTGAAACCATGGAACTGACCAATCGAAAACTTGTGACCATCGTGACCGAGGCAGCAATCGAGGACACGCTTGTCCTTGAGTTGGAGCAGCTTGGTGCGCGCGGCTACACCATCACCGACGCGCGCGGCAAGGGCAGCGGTGGCAAGCGCGACGCCACCTGGGGGCCGCAAGCGAACATCCGGCTGGAAGTGCTGTGTGATGTGGCGACAGCCGACGCCATTTGCACAGCTCTGCGTGAACGCTACTCCGACAACTACGCGATGGTGATGTATGTCAGCGATGTTGACGTCATGCGCCCCCTGAAGTTCTGAACAACAACAACCTCACCCGAAAGTCATCCATGCGAATTGTCACCAGAGGGCGTACTGCCGTTGCGGCCATGCTGGAGCTGGCTCAGTACGCCGACCGCAAGCCAGTCGCCCTGGTTCATATCAGCGCCAGGCAAAAAATCTCCCTGTCCTATCTCGAGCTTTTGTTTGCGCGTCTGCGTCAGCGCGGGCTGGTGCGCAGTACCCGGGGGCCGGGCGGCGGATACAGCCTGGCGCGCAGTGCGCTGGACATCACCATGGCAGACATCGTGCTGGCGGTCGATGATTCCGAAGCTATGGTCACCGACCCATCCGATGTCCATGACGGGTCCCGAAGTCAACGCGTGGCGAGCGACTGGCATCTCGAGCTCGAAAGCGCCATGGTGACCTTTTTGCGCTCGGTATCCCTGCATGACCTGGCAAGTGCAAGGAGCCTGCCCGGCCCCGGGTGATCAGGTCAGTCCGGCTGCTTCCTTGGCGCGCATTTTCGCGCCTATGTACTCGCCGTGCGTCACATGCAGCAAACCTGCGATCTTGCTGATCAGGTGGTTCTCGTGAGCGTCCAGATGTTCGTCGGCAAAAGCCACTTGCCACATGTATTCCACCACCTGGATTTTCTGCGGCTGGGTGAAGTGCTCGTTCATGCTGGAGGTAAAGCGGTGATAGTCGTGGCTGGTCTTGGCGGTGTCCTCGGCCAGCTCCAGCAATCTGGCGAGCTCGTCATCAGCCAACGCAAATTTTTCCCGCAGAGAGGCCAGGACCCGGCTGCGCTCCGCCGCGCCCATGGACGTGTCCGCGCGCATAACGTCTACCAGCAGCACGGCGGTTCCCAGCTGGAGTGCGTGCGTCAGTTGCCCGGGTGACTGGCTCTGGGCGGCGCCGGAAAAGGAATCAAACAGATCTTTGAGGGTTCGCAACATTTTCTTGAATTTCCATTGGCCTGCAACTGCAGGGTGTCAGTCGCTATTGGATTAAATGTGTCCAAGGTGGCATTGTGCAAGACGGGGGAACGTTCTGCTTGCGCCGCGGCCAAGGAGGGTGAAAGCGCGCGCCCCCCGAGCCAGCTCTACGCTTGCCGTGCCTTTTGCCACCGCCCGGCCCACAGTACCAGCGGCTCCATGGCGGCCAACAACTCCCGGCCTGAGGGAGCAAGGGAATAACCTTCGCCGCTTGCATGTTCCACCAGGTTGGCGTCCCTGAGTTCGGTCAACCGCACATTCAGAACAGACGACGACACCTCCGCGCAAGCAGTTTGCAGTGTCCGGAAATTGACCGCCCCGCCGCGTAGCTCCCACAGGATACGCATCGTCCAGCGCCGATGAAAGAGGTCGATGGCAGCATTGATGCCGTCCTTGTACGGATTGGCCAGGGTTTTGGTGGTTCGAGTGGTCATGGTGATTTCTGTGCAGGGGACAGCACGAGCATGGCCTGTCGCCCGCATGACTGATTGCTTTGATTTTAGAAGCAAATCCGGCCACAATGAAAACGCTTCTGTTTTAGAAGCAAACGACTGCCTATTCCGCCTATTGCGCCTATCCGCCTGTCAATTGGCCACCCATTAAAGGAGTGTTTTTATGCAAGCCGCCCGTATCCGTCCTCTGACCGAACCTCTGGAGGGCGCGGTAGCCCGCCACATGGCAAAGTTGTTGCCCCCCGGAATGCCCGCACCCAATCTGTTCCTGAGTGTCGCCCGCAACACGGGGCTGTTCGGGTTTCTGGTGGACAGCGGCCTGATTGGCCCGACCGGGCTTCTGGACAGGCGCGTCCTGCCGAAGAACCTGCGGGAGACCATCATCCTGCGCACATGCGTGGCAACAGGCAATGACTACGAGTTCACGCTCCACGTACAGACCATCTCTGCGCGCATGGGTTTGAGCCAGGCGCAGATCAATGACGTGCGGGCGGCTCAACCATCGGACGCGTTGTGGTCTCCGGCCCTGCTGGCCGCCATGGCACTGGTCGACGCACTGGTGCGCCGGCAGGTGAGCGACAACGAGTTTGCGTTGGCAAGAGCACATTTTGACGAGGAGACACTCATCGAAATCACCCAGCTCGCGGGCCTGTACGTCGGGGTTGCCATGCTGGTCACGTTAATTCGCCCTCAGGTGGACACTTATGACCAGTTGAGCAAGTCCAGCGTTTGAAGAGCGCGCGCGCAACGAGCCGCAATTCTCTGGGCAGACGCGGCATTCGCCAACAGCGCCAGCCTGCCAGCGAGAAACATGCAGATACCTGTGCATGCAGGCAGTAAACGTTCGGTAAATCCACCAAAGCCTTACATACGCTTCACATCACGATGCCAACAATGCAGGCACTGGATGACACAAGCCGCCTTGAAAAAGCTGCGATCCAGCGTGCAGCTCCTACTGCCGCTTGCCGACACTGAATCCTTTCAGCCACCGCAAGTTGCCCACGGTGCTGCTGGTTATCCCACGAAACTCAGGAGAACACCATGACCTCGAAATTTTTCACAGCTTCCGTTTTGGCAACCGCTTTGATGTCAGGTTTGGCTGCAACCCCGGTGATGGCGCAAAACACCAGCACCCCCGGCGTGGACCGCGCTCAGCAGGCCATCAGTGCGCGCATTCAGCAGGGCCTGAATTCTGGCCACATCACGCCGTCTGAAGCGCAGGCGCTCTACGCGCGTGACCGCGACATCGCCGCGCGTGAGGCCTACTTCAAGTCCAACGGCAACGCAACACAGCAAGAGCGTCAGCAACTGCGCGCAGAGCTTGATGGCTTGAACTCGGACGTCGAGCGCATGATGGCCAACAACGACAGGGCTGGCCGCCAGCCTGGCAGCACGCCTGGTATTGACAACCGTGAGTACCAGATCAGCCAGCGTATCGACGAAGGTGTGCGGTCGGGCCGCATTACCCAGCGCGAGGCGCGCCGACTGCACAGCCGCGAGCGCCAGATTGCCCAGCACGAGGTCAACTTCAAAGCCGATGGCGTGGTGACCAGGCAAGAGCACCGCACCTTGCGCAACGAGCTGAAGACGCTGCGTGACGATGTCGAGCGCATGATGCGTAACGATCGCCGCCGCGGGTAAACGCCCTGAAGCCCGGGCGAGCGTCTTGCTCGGGCTTGCTGGTCAAATCACGCTCAGGCCCCTTCATAACGGGCGGTAGCTGCTATAAAAATAGTAGTGATTTTGTATGAGGAAGCTCAGCAAGCAAGCTGGGTAGCCAGATCCAGAAAATCTTTGGCATGCCGGGTGTTGGCCCGGTCGGGCGACACATCTTTCGGCTGGAGTGGGCCAAACTCGGCCGGCCTCTCAATGTAGGCTGTCTGCAGACCGCAGGCGCGGGCAGCGGCCAGGTCCTCCTGATGGGCGGCGACAAGCATCACCTGAGCGGGCTCCAGCGCAAACACCTTGGCCACGCCAAGGTAGGTAGCCGGGTCGGGCTTGTAGGCCCGAAACACCTCAGCCGACAACACGCAATCCCACGGCAGGCCGGCGCGCTTGGCCATGTTGGTCAGCAGGCCGATGTTGCCGTTGGACAGCGTGCAGATGGTGTGGCGCGTTTTCAGGCGCGTGAGCCCGGCTACAACGTCCGGCCATGGGTCCAGCCGGTGCCATGCCTTGTTGAGGTGCTGCTTTTGTTCTTCGGTCAAATCAGTCATGCCAAAGCGCTCAAGAAGGCTGTCCAGAATCAAGCGATGCAAATCGTCAATCAGGGTCCACCCCAGTTCGCCCGCCATCACGCGGCGCATGGCAGGCTGGTAACCCGCACGCCACGCCAGCGCAAACTCGCCACCGTCCACATCTGGCCGCAGGGCCTGCGCCTCACGGGCAATACCGCTGTACCAATCGACCACGGTGCCGAAAACATCAAAGGCCAGCACCTGCGGGGCCGGTGTCGGGGAGGGCATGGGCTGATTCATTGACACATTATGGACGCCGCTATTTTGCTGAATCGCATGGCTCGCAAAACCAAAAAAAACTCACAGCCTGTAACAGCCGCGGCTAAACTGGTTTGAGCGGGGCCCTTGCCCGCTGTATTCAAGTCGCGAAAAAAAGGACAAGTGAATTTATGCCGGGTGTGCAGGAAGAAACAAGTCAGGCAGCCGATAACAGCGAAGCCACGTTTCGCCAGCTGACAGACGCCATGCCGCACATCGTCTGGACCATGCAGGCGGATGGGCAGCACACCTGGTTTAACAAAACCTGGCTGGACTACACCGGCCTTTCCATGGCGGACAGCTTGAGCCAGGGTTGGAGCGTCGTGATGCACCCCGACGACTTGCAGCGTGCCTCCCGGCACTGGGCCACTGCCCTGGTTGCGGATGAACCCTGCGAGATTGAGCATCGCCTGCGCCGTGCAGACGGCGTGTACCGCTGGATGCTGGGGCGTGCTGTTCCGCAGCATGACGCTGCGGGCAAAAGAACGCAGTGGCTGGGCACGCTCACTGACATCGACGCGCTGAAGCAGGCCAATGAACTGCTGGAGAGCGACCTGTTCATGACGCGGATTGCCGGCAGGGTGGCGCGCCTGGGCGGCTGGACGATCGACCTGCCCGAGCGCAAGCTGACATGGTCTGATGAAAACTGCCGCGTTCACGATGCACCGCCCGGCTACCGTCCCACGCTGCAGGAGGGTATCGGGTACTTTGATGCAGAGGACAGGCCAACCGTGAGCCGCCTGGTAGAGGCCTGCGCAGAGCACGGCACGCCCTACGAATTTATTTTGCCCAAGAGCACCATTACCGGCCGGCGCATCTGGGTGCGTTCATTGGGCGAAGCCGTGCGCGATGAAGCAGGAAACATCATCCGGCTGCAAGGTGCATTTCAGGACATCACAGCGCAAAAAGAAGCCGAGGCAGCCGCGCTGGCGCTGCAGGCCAGGCTGAGCGACACGCTGGAAAGCATTACCGATGGCTTCAGTCTGCTGGACAAGGACTGGAACTTCACCTTCGTCAACAGCCAGGCTGAGCGCATGCTCAAGCGTGGGCGCGGCGACTTGCAGGGCAAAAATCTGTGGGAGCAATTTCCAGCGATGGTCGGCACGCACGTGGAGAGCGAATACCGGGCCGCCGTCAAGGAGCATCGCACCGCGCGTATTGAGGCCTATTACCGTCCGCTGAAAACATGGTTTGTGTTTCATGTGTACCCCACAGAGAGCGGCACAGCGGTGTACTTTCAGGACATTACCCAGCGCCGTAAAGAGCAGGCGCAGCTGAAACTGCTTGAGACCGCGGTTTCCCGGTCAAACGACATCGTCATCATTGCCAGAGCTGGTCCGTTTCACGCGCCCAAGGCGAAGATTGTTTTTGTCAACGATGCATTTGAGCGCCACACCGGATACACCCCGGCGGAAGCGATTGGCATGTCGCCGGAATTTATCTGGGAGGGAAGGGCGGTAGGCGCTGAGCCAGACCGCGTGACCGCTGCCATCCGCAAGTGGCAGCCTGTCCGGTCACAAGTGGTCAGCCTCACCAAGGGTGGAAGCACGATCTGGCTGGACATTGACATCGCCCCCATTGCCGCAACCGCCGGCCGCTTTACCCACTACGTGGCTGTGGCGCGCGACATCACGGAGCGCCGCAAGCAGCAGGAGGAAATCCTGAGGCTGAACGCGAGCCTGGAGGCGCGGGTGTTGCAGCGCACCGGTGAGCTGGAAACGGCCAACAGCGAGCTGGAGTCCTTTGCCTACGCGGTCTCACATGACCTGCGCTCACCGCTTAACACCATTCATGGCTTCAGCCAGTTGCTGCTCAAACATGATGGAGACAAGGTCAGCGAAAAGGGCCAGCATTACCTGCAAAGAATTGGCCTTGCCATCAAGTAGATGGGTGATTTGATTGAAGGCATGTTGACATTGGCCCATCTTTCACGCGAGGAGATCAAATACGAACGGACTGATTTCTCGGCCATTGCGCGCACCATTGAGCACAGCCTGCGGGAAAAAGAGCCGCAGCGCCGGGTAGAGGTCCGCATACAGGATGACCTTTGGGCCCACGGTGATCCGCGCCTGCTGGGTGCTGTGATGCAAAACCTGCTTGGCAATGCCTGGAAATTCAGCTCCCGGCAGGCGCTTGCAAAAATTGACATCGGTTGTGTGGTCGACGCAAAGGGCACAACGGTTTTTCATGTCAAGGACAACGGTGCCGGTTTTGACATGGCTTTTGCACACAAGCTGTTTGGCACCTTTGAACGCCTGCATTCCCCAGGCGACTTTGTAGGCAACGGCATAGGCCTTGCAACGGTCAAGCGCGTCATCGAGCGGCACGGGGGCCACGTCTGGGCCGAAAGCAAACCTGGCGAGGGGGCCAGCTTTTATTTCACGCTGCGTCACGCGTATCAGGTTCCCGACGAAAAATAACGCAACAAAATAGTTGCTCATGTTCTCTCGGTTGTGCATAATTCATGCAACAAGGAGATTGCATATATGACATCATCAACCGACCGTATTGAAAAAACCATGCTGCTCAAGGCGCCGCAGGCACGTGTTTGGCGCGCACTGACCAACGCTGAAGAATTTGGCAGCTGGTTTGGCGCGACGCTCAAAGGGCAGTCGTTTGCAGTGGGTCAGCGTGTCCTGGGCCCCATTTCCATTTGCGGCTTTGAGCATGTGATGTTTGACGCGGTCGTCGAGCGCATCGATCCGCAATCCCTGTTTTCATTTCACTGGCATCCCTACCCGGTTGACCCGGCCATTGACTACGCGAAGGAAACACCCACGCTGGTGGTCTTCACGCTGAAAGAAGCTGAAGGCGGCACGCTGTTGAACGTGGTCGAATCAGGTTTTGACAAAATACCCCCGTCGCGCCGCGACCTGGCCTTCCGCATGAACAACGGGGGCTGGGATGGCCAGATCCGAAACATCGAGAAATATGTCACCAGTCCCTAAAGCCAGTTCAGCCGCTTCAGCCTCCGTGCGTAGTCCCGCCTCAGTGTTTGCCGCGCTGGGCGATGAAACCCGGCTGCGCCTGGTCGCCTTGCTGTGTGTGGGTGGCGCGGTGTCGATTTCGCAACTGACCGCCACCACAGACATCACCCGTCAGGCCGTCACCAAACACCTGCAGGTGCTGGCCGATGCGGGGCTGGTACATGACATCAAGGTTGGGCGTGAGCGCCTGTGGCAGTTTGAGCCGGGCCAGCTGGAAGAAGCCCGCCGCTCTCTCGCGCTGATTTCCGACCAGTGGGACCAGGCCCTGGGCCGGTTGAAGCTTGCGGTGGAGAGGGATTGAGGCAGGGCCCCCGTGTGTCATTGCCAACTTGATTGGCAATCCATGCGGGCGTACCACTGAGGTGTATGCGGCATGGATCCCCGATCTGGTCGGGATGACAGCCATAGATGGCAACGGTCCGGCGCTGTCATTGCCGACTTGATCGGCAATCTGTGCAGGTGAACTACTGAGGTTTACGCGGCATGGATCCCCGATCTGGTCGGGGATGACAGTCATGGATTGCAGCGGCCCCGCGCTGTCATTTTGCCAACGTGATCGCCAATCCATGCGCGCGTACTACTGAGGTTTATGCGGCATGGATCCCCGATCTGGTCGGGGATGACACCGCAGGTGGCTCAGGCTGCTTTGCGGCGCTGGCTGTAAGCCGTGGTGCGCTTCACGCTGGCTGTGGTCACGTCGTCACCAGCAACTTTGCTGGCAAATTCAGCAGTTTTTTGCTCAATCTGTGCTGCCAGCTTGCTCAGCGCCAGGGCGCCGGGTGCCGTGGCAGCGGCGATGGTGTTCAGCGTGGTCACGCCGGTTTTTTCTTCAAACAGGCTGGCGTTGGCGGCGACGCGGTCAACACCGGCTTCAGCAACCTTGACCAGCTGGTTCACGACTTGCTGGGCGCCGTTGGAAGTTACTGTCAGGCCCTTGATGTAATAGGCGCTGAAAGCCAGCTTGGCTGCGTTGGCGTTTTTGGCGGTCTCGGCAGTCAGCTCGGTGCGGGACTCACGCATGGCTTTGTTCCAGCGCTTTTCCATCAGGGTGACCATGCGCTCGCCGCCGGCGCGGTAGGCATTAATGACGTTTTTGGCGGTTTTGCCATAAGCCTCGATCAGATCGACAGCAACGGTGGAAAGGTTCTTGGCGCTCATGGTGTTTCCTTTGAATAATGAGTAGGCAATGAGTCATCATCAGGGTTTTCACTAGTGGCTGCGCCCTAATCCGCTAGAGGCGCGTGCCCAGAGTGTGTAGGCGGAGACGCCGGCCAGCGCCTCGGTGCTATTGTTTCGATAGCTGCTTTCGCCCGTGCTTATTGGGCAAGAAGGCTTTTTTGCTCACATCCGGGGAGAAGGGATGCTAATTGGGGATTCCATCCCGCTTTGGCTGCCTCACTCAGACCATTGATCAAGCCTTCGACCACACCAGCAGCAAATTGTTGGCCGGCAGGGCGTAGCGGGTCTGCAGCTTGAGCCCGGCCTTGGCGGCCTCTCGCGCCACGTCTTCACGGCGCCGAATGCCCCAATCCGGGTTTTGCGCGCGCAAGCTTTGGTCAAACGACTGGTTGCCGGGGGAAGTGGGCACTTCATCCTCCAGGTATGGCCCATAAGTCACCAGCATGCCGCCGGGGGCCAGGCACAGTGCGCTGCCACGCATCAGCGCGGCGGTGGTAGCCCAGGGCGAGATATGAATCATGTTCGCGCAAAACACTGCGTCAAATTGCTCAGTACCCTGCAGCCATGGTGAGCGCATCACATCCAGCACCAGCGGTGGCCGCACGTTGGTCAAATGTTGTTCAGCCACCCAGGCAGAAATGGACACAAACCCGTCCGGGCCTGCATCGGTGGGCTGCCACGTCCACTGCGGCAGGCCAGCGGCAAACCAGGCCACGTGCTGGCCGGTGCCAGAGGCAATCTCAAGTGCGGCGCCCTTGGCGGGCAATACCTGGCGCAGGGTATTCAGAATGGGCTGTTTGTTGCGCTCGGCGGCTGGGCTGAAGTCGGGCTGTGGCATGGGCCTGATTAGACCGCAGAGGGGTGGAGCCGGGAGTGGCGCGGCCAGAGGCGGGGCTCGTACCTATTCCTTGGCTTCCCAGGTGATCTTGCCGTCGCGGAGATAGTCGTTGAACTGGCTGATGGGAATTGCAGCTACGCCTGCCACGCCGTCACCGGCGTCCCAGCTCAGCGTGGCGCTGTCCGGCTCCAGCCCGACTTCAATGCGGCCCTTTGGAATCGGAATGGGCGCGCCGTCGCCGGGTGTGAAGGTAACGTCGCCTATGACTGTGGCGAATTTGGGCATGGGGTCTCCTTGAAGGTGGGCAGCGAACTGGCTGCGGCGTTGCTTCAATCCATTAAGCCCGAGTGCTGGCCCAGCGCGTGTCAGCCAAATGCGCGTTTTCGCCGACGGGTTAAAGGGTTTGGCTTCCGGCTCCGGGAAGGCCCGAGCGGTATGGGCTTAGCCGCAGCTTGCGCCCGTCGCGCGCGTAAAACTCTGGCCCTGCGCCAGGGCCATGTTGCCCTGGGCTGCGGTGATGCGCAGTGCGTTGTCAGTAGCTTGCAGAACCAACTCACCGTGTCTGCCGGCAGGTGTGCGCAGCTCGGTGCCGCTGATGGTGCCGGCCAGTTCACGCGTGCGGTCGCGCCAGGCGAGTGTGCCTTCAAAGGCCTGGTACTTTTGTGTCAGCTTGATGCTCGCGCCGCGCAGCAGGCCGCTCGCACACCACAGGCCTTCCACCCGCGCAGGCACCGTCCACACATGCACCTTGCTTGATTTTTCCAGTCCCACCTTTTTGTCGGGCACCGGCACAACGGTTGTGCGGTCAGGCGCCCAGTCACCCATGTCCCAGTCGTGCGAGACGATGCGCGTGCCCGGCTTGAGGGCTAGTAGGGCGGGGCGCAATTGAAGGTTTACTTCCTGCAGCAAGTACATGGTGATCACCGTGCCCCGGGACAGATCAGTCTTGAACAAGTCCTGCTCCCGAAACTCCACCTTGTCTGCCACGCCGGCCGCACGCGCATTGGTTTTGCTTTGCTCCACCAGCCGCGGGTCAATCTCAACGCCCAGGCCTGTCGCCTCAAAACGCTTGGCCGCCAGAATCACAATGCGCCCGTCGCCAGAACCCAGGTCAATCACATGGTCGCCGCGCTTGACGCCCGCAACGCTCAGCATCTCTAGCGTGACGTTGTCGGGGGAGGTGATGAAGGGGACTTCTTCGGTGGGTTGGGCGTGGGCAACCTGTAAATTGAATAGCAGCGATATAAGCGTCGCGCCGTTTCTATATCGCGCAAGCATAGTCATTTCCGAGTCACATCTGTGCAGAACGTTTTCAGAGTCATCCGCGCTATTGCATTATTTTGACTGAGCGATTTTCATGGGTGAGTTTTTCCCCAACAACTAATTCCGGAATATCTAAACTTGCCGCAATAGAGGAAGTTGCCACGATTATTTGATGCTCGACATTCTGTTGTTTGGAGGTAAGCAGAATGAGCTCTTGGAAGTTGAAGCTTCTATCCGGCTCCATTCCACCATCTTCTATGCCGTCAATTATTGCTAGTCGGGGGAATCGAAAATACGGCTTTTCTAAGCTGGCGAAGAGTAGAGCTAAGCGGAAGGAATGTCTGAGATAAACCATCGAACTTGCTGAGAACTGTTGCTGAGCGTCTATGGTTATGCGATTCGCACCAAAATCGAAGTCAACTTGCTGAGGATTTGTGAACTCCTCGGCGCGAGGAATGTCTCCTTTAAGCAGGATGCGCAGATGTCTAGAAACTGCTTCATAAGAATCTTCTCGGCGATTCTGTTGTTGCAATTTGATCGCAGAAATTTGTTCGCGGATTTTTGCTAGTTCTGCGGCTATAGCCGATTTTTTCTCTCGCTGCTCCTCCAAACTCTTTGACAATTTGTAAATTTCAGTCAACTGCTTGAGTTCTTGATCCAAACTTCCTGCCTTGCGAAGCATCGCCTCACGATCAACATCCACATTTGTTCGCCAAATGGTTTTAGATCTCTTAAATTGGCTTTCTAATGCGGCCAGCTCTGAACTTGCGGCTTCGATTTCCCGAGCTAAGAAATTTTTTTCGTCGTTTAGTTCTGCCTTAACGAGAGTTGACTCCCTAAGCTGAAGCCCCAGCTCGCTTCTCATTCTCAATAGTTGGGTCTTGGCAGCTGATTCGTCTATCGAGGCATTACAAAGGCTGCATGTGTCTGCTGCTTGCGGTCTCGCTGAAACGTCAGTTAAGCAGCAAGGGCAAACTTTGAACCTTATCGTCCCTAAGAATGCTGCCGCACTTATTGACTCTTCAATGCTTGCAACTCTTTCGGCAACCTCGGAAAGTAAAAGTTCGGAGTCTGTTATCTGCTTCACTATGTCAAGGTGTGTGTCTTTAAGCAGCGAAAATTTTTGATGAACTTTTGTTAAATCTTCTCTTAACTGGTTGTCCTCTTTTTCCGCTTTTCCTGTTGCCGACCCGCTGGCTGAAGTTGTCAACTCAAGTTTTTTTTGCAGCGCAGTGAGTTCTCCACCGATTTCATGAAAACGACCCTCTACAAAATCTAACGAGATGTTTGTCCCGGCTTTTCCTAAGGCTTCGTACACGGATTTCAAAGCACTAGAGATGGCAGACTCTTCCTTTTCTAAGGTAACTGCCCTGAGTTGTAATTCGTAGAGTTCGTTTGCGTCGATTCCAAGCAAATATTCACCTACAGCTTGTCTGGTAAGAGGTGAATCAAACCGCTCAAAACGAAATAATTCGGCTCCTGCTGTTTCTTGATCTGAGTACACCATTCGGAGCATTTGATGCATCGTTATGTTGCTTCCTGCGTCCCCTCTCAACTCCGGCATACCCAAGGCCTCGAAAAGTATTTGAGAAAAACTCATACGGGTTTCAGATCGTCGAAAACCGAAGAATTGCCAGGAGTCAATTCCGGCGTTAATCGCGTCGGAAAGCGCTCCCCAGTAAATTGAGAGTCCTGTTTGCGCTTTTCCCGTAATTTCCCGGCGCAGAGTCACACTAGCCCCGTTGATTTCCACTTCACACATAGCTGCACTGCACAACAAAGCAATTCTGTTGAACTGGATGTTCTCTGCTCCAAGGCTGTAGGCGAGAAAGCGAATTACAGTGGTTTTTCCAGCAGAGTTCTCTCCCGCTATTACGTTGAGGCCTCGGTGAAAATTCAGATCCAGCACACTGACTGAGTCGCGAAGTACTACGAGCCGTTTAACAAAAAGGCTTGGCTTATAAAGCGTCATAGCGATGATCTAAAAGATTAGTGCGGTGTTTCAGGCCGTCTTTTCCTCTAAGTGGCACGGTTTTAAAAGCTGTCACGATTGCCTTCCTGTAGACGAAATCTCTAGCTAGAAAATTGTTTACAGCGATGCCAATGGCGACGGGCAACTCAGACGCAGTTCGAGTAACAAAACCTTTTCTTAGATTTTCGATTTCGAGAAGACCGGCCGCGGCCAAAGTTGAGGCGGCGGTGGTTTGAATAGCTCTAATCGCGTTTATCCCAGATTTGCTGTCTGGTTGTGGGCGAAAGGGATTTAGCTTTGTTGACGCTTGTTTCCTTAGCGAAGAAAACTCCTTGGGAAGGGTGGCCTTCATGATCACGCCAGGAAACAGGAGCGCTAGGTCAAGAATTTGCAGAGCATCTAATTCAAGTGAATCCGTATCAGCTAGTACTAAAATTCCTAAGAATCTAATGGCCGCATGATATGGGTCGAGGGCCGGGTCGTAGATCAGCACGGGTCCCACCTAATGTGACAATTTCCGCCCAGGAAATATAAAAAGCCAGTCAACAGTCGATGATCAATATCTAGCGGATTGCTTTCTAAGAAGCTCCATGCCGGATCCAGAACTGATGCTTGGATGGCGCCGTCGATTGCGATACGGTCTGCGCCGGAGTTTATGAGCGGCATCACCTGGTTTTCGTAACTGACTTGTAGTTTGGCCAGTAGGAAGCTAATAATTTTGTGTGCTGCTGGAGATGATTCGTGGCGCATTAAAAACTGCACCGCCTCGTGTTTTCTTTTCCTTGCTGTTGCAATCTGCTCAGTTCGGTTGGCGGCCGTCAACTTGACTTCTAGGCTACGTATGTCTTCATCGGCGACTTGTGACATGTAATGTTCGAGCGCACCGATAATCGTTTTCACTTGCTGATTTTGGCTTTGCTCCTCTGAATACTGACGGATCAAGCGGGTCATCGCGGTTACGCCACCAAAATAACTGGTGCTTTTGTCAATATTCCCTCCCGCAAAATCACCTGCAACCTGATTCCATTTCTGAACGGTTTCGATGTGTTGGGTCGAAAGGCTTGGGGTTTGAAGGTTTTCGACTGGCGTTAAATCAAACGCTATTTTTTCGGCGAAAAGCCTTCCGTGCTCCCCACTTCCTGCGGGAGCCGAACTTTTGGGAACTATCATTAGCTCGCGACCAGGCTCGTCCATTTACTTGAACAGACGAGCGTCTACTTTTTGTTGATGTCGCCGCCGGCCATATCTCCACCGACAAAATTGTCTCGTTGAGTGGTTTTGGAAGTCCGGGAGCTTATCGCGACCCTCAAAGTCCAGCCGGCTCCTAAGCCAACAAGAAAGGACATTATTTCGGATATGTACTGCATAGCTCCTCCATTATTTTTTGTTTATCCGATGGGGATAAGACCATCTATGGGCACTAAGGAATATGACAGGAAATCCACTTGCTGTCTATTTAACCCAACTGTCTTTCATCCCGGTCACCCGATTGAACACCGCTTTCCCCGCAGTGTGATCCTTCATATCAGTGACAAAGTACCCATGCCGCTCAAACTGAAAGCGCGTCCCCGTCGGCACATCAGCCAGTGAAGGCTCCACAAACGCCGTCACAGTTTTCAAGCTGTCGGCATTCAGCTCCTCCAGAAAATCGCTGTCACCGGCGCCGGGGTGTTCGACGGTGAACAGCCGGTCGTACAAACGCACTTCGGCTTGCACCGCGTCATTGACGCCCACCCAGGTGATGACGCCCTTGACCTTGATGGCGTCGGAGCCGGGGGTGCCGCTTTTGGTGTCGGGGATCAGCTTTGCCTGCACTTCGGTGACTTTGCCGTTGGCGTCTTTGGTGGCGCCCACACATTCAATAACGTGGCCGTATTTCAGGCGGACCTTGCTTGCCGCGATGGCTTGGCCGCTGCTGTTGGTGTGTGCGGGGAAGAGGCGGAAGAATCCTTTGGGTGGTGTTTCTTCGTAGTCGGTGCTTTCAATCCAGACTTCTTTGCCGATCTTGAAGCTGCGCTTGCCCAGCTCTGGCAAATGCGGGTGCACGGGGGCAGAGCATTCGTCTAGCTTGCCTGCGCCCATGACTTCGTCCCAGTTGGTCAGCACCAGCTTGACCGGGTCCAGCACAGCCATGGCGCGAGGAGCGATGGGGTCAAGCGTGTCGCGTAGTGCGCCTTCAAGCGTGCTGTAGTCAATCCAGCTGTCGCTTTTGGTGACGCCTATGCGTTCTGCAAACAATTGAATCGCTTCGGGTGTGTAGCCGCGGCGGCGCAGGCCGACGATGGTGGGCATGCGCGGGTCGTCCCAGCCGCTGACGCGTTTTTCATTGACGAGTTGTGCGAGCTTGCGTTTGCTGGTGAGCACATAAGTGAGGTTGAGGCGTGCAAATTCGTATTGGCGTGGGTGCGGGCTTGCGATGAGTTTGCCTTCGGCCAGTTTGTCCAGCAGCCAGTCGTAAAACGGGCGCTGGTCTTCAAACTCCAGCGTGCAGATGCTGTGGGTGATCTGCTCCAGCGCATCTTCAATTGGATGCGCGTAGGTGTACATCGGGTAGATGCACCATTTGTCCCCGGTGTTGTGGTGGTGCGCGCGGCGAATGCGGTAAATGGCCGGGTCGCGCAAATTGATGTTGGGGCTGGCCATGTCAATCTTGGCGCGCAGCACGGCGGCGCCGTCTGCGAGCTGGCCATTACGCATTGCTCTAAATCGCGCCAGGTTTTCAGCCGGCGTGCGGGTGCGGAAGGGGCTGTTGGTGCCGGGCTTGACGAAGTCGCCGCGATTCACGCGCATTTGCTCGGCGGTTTGTTCGTCTACATAGGCGTTGCCGGTTTCAATCAGGTACTCGGCGGCGCGGTACATGAAGTCAAAGTAGTCGCTGGCCTGGTAGAGGTTGTTTTCACCACCGTTATGCCAGTCAAAGCCCAGCCATTGCACGGCGTCCTTGATGGAGTCGACGTATTCGGTGTCTTCTTTTTCGGGATTGGTGTCGTCAAAACGCAGGTGGCACACGCCGCCATAGTCGCGCGCCAGGCCAAAGTTGAGGCAAATGCTTTTGGCGTGGCCCACATGTAAATAGCCATTGGGCTCGGGCGGAAAACGCAGGCGCACCTTGGCTGGGTCAGGCTGACCGGCGGCGTGGTGGCTGGCATCGCCGGGGCTGCCGCCCCATTGGCGGGCGGCGTATGTGCCTTCGGCCAGGTCTTTTTCGATGATCTGGCGCAAAAAGTTGCTGATTTTGGGGGTGTCTTTGTCGGCGGGGGCGGTCATGAGGCTGATTCTAGGGGTGCGGCGGCGGGTTTACGTTTGCAACGACCGTTTACGTAAAGACGGTAGTCGGTTAGCAGTGCCATGCGTTTAATACCCACATGGGCGCTTCCGCCCGGTTTATGGAGATTGTCATGACGTTTATCAAGTCTGTTTTAGGCAAGGCCGCGCTGGCGGCTGCCGCAATGTTGGGCCTGGCCGGCGCCGCGCAGGCCGGCAGCAATGTGTATTGGTCTGTGGGTGTCGGCTCGCCCGGTGTATCAGTTGGCGTGACCAACGCGCGGCCCGTGTATGTGCAGCCGGCGCCGGTTTATTACCAGCCCCAGCCTGTGTACGTGCAACCTGCACCGGTTTACTACCAACGGCCAGCGCCGGTGTATTACCAGCCTCAGCCCGTGTATGTGCAGCCAGCGCCGGTGTATTACGAACGCCCTTACAAGCACAGAAAGCATCACGGTTATGGCCACGGACATTACAGGCAGCAGGCCTGGGTGCATGGCCCTCACGGCTTTCAGCCACCGGGCTATTACCACGGTCGTTGATCCGGCAGCAGCCATCAAACAAAAACCCGCAGATTTCGGTCTGCGGGTTTTTTATGGACGGATCAAACGCTCAAGCCGACGGGCGCCAGAAAACGTAGTCAGCCTCGTAAGGGACCGCCATGCGCATGCCCAGCTGTGAAGCGCTGCAGGGTTTGACAGCCGCAAGGCCTCCCACGGTGCGCACACGCTGCACATAGCTCACGTTTTGCAGCGTGCCGGGTGTGGCAGATGGCTCTGCCCTGGTTCTTTGCAGGGGAAGGCTGTAGTCGCCGTTGGGTACTTCGACAAATTCGACCACGGATGTGCGGGAGCCGTCACGGTGTACCCAGTTGGCGCGCGGGCGGGCGCTTGGCGAATGAACGATGACGTTGCCATAGGTGTCCGTCAGTTGAACGGTGGTGTTTCTCAGAAGCCAGGCGTATTCAAAAGGCGACCGTTTCACCGCCTGGCACTCATACAGCAGATCGCCAGCGCCCCGTGCTTCCACAGCTACCTGGTGGCCTGCAGGCACGCGTATAGCCTCTGGCAAGTCGTTTTGGGTGTTGTACGGCGCAAGTGGCCGGTAGCTGCAGGCGCTGAGAGCAGCAACTGCGCCTGTGATAAGCAGCAGAGTACGCACGGTGAGGCCGATGGTTGGGCGAGATGGTCGCGATGACGCAGGAGTGGACGATTGTGTTTTCAAGGCAGTCTCCAGTGAGGATGGTCCCCATGAGTAAACGAGATGCGCTTGTAACTGTCTGTAGGACGCCGGGCAGACGATGCGCGGGTATTTGCCGCCAACTGGCCTGTACGGTCGGATAAATCAGCTCATCGTGTTGCAGAGAATGTCATAAACACCCGCTGCGGATGAGCGCGTCTGGCTGCCCGCGCCGCAGTTCTTGACAGCTTTGTTCAGGCCGCCGGGTTTGGCTGTGAGCATGTAGTTGACGCGGTGGATGCCGAGTGTTGACAACGCAACAGGGCTGTCGGAGGCAATGTCAGTGTTGGCGCGAAGTGCCAGCGTGGTGCTTGCTTCTTCAACCAGGGCCCAATGGGCGGAACCATCGCTGCGGATGACGCGCTGGTACAGCAAAGTGTCGTCGCCGGCTGAATGCGTGGCAACTTCAGCCGAATTGCCCACCCGGGTCATCAGGCTGGCGTGTTCGGCACGCTGATGGGGCGCGGAGAAGGTGGAGATCATGGCCGCGGTGCCCGTCACCATGAGAAGAGCCAAGCCAATCGCCAAGCTCGTGACGCGAACCAGATGGTGTGTGCTTTTCATGGTGATGTACTCCTTCAGCGATGCTGTGAAGTGAGTAAACCGCAAATCCCGGGCCCCCCATGTAGGAGCACGGCCACAGGGCTTGAAAGCGCTGTGGCCGTGCTTGAGATTGGGCTTGAGAACGGGCGTTGCCTGCCGTTAAGACCCGGCAGGACTTAAGTTAGACCGGACGCCAGAAAATGTAGTCAGCCTGATACGGAAGTGTTACTTTTTCGCCGCCGTTGGCAGTACCGCAAGGCTTGGTTTTTTCAACGCCGCCTTTGGTCTTGATGCGCTGGATAAAGCTCACGTTTTGCAGGGCGCCTGTTCCCATCGAGGGTTCGGCACGGGCAAGCTGCAGCGGCAGGTTGAACTCGCCATTGGTAGCGACGGCGATTTGATTGCCTACAACGCTGGAACCATCAATGTGGGTCCATTTGGCGGGCGGGCCGGAATACGCGACCACGTCCTTGCCGGTACGGTCCAGAAGATTGGCCTGTGGGCTTACCAGGGTCCATGCAAAAGGGCCGGCGGGCGTGGCGCGGCACTCGTAGTTGAGCACGCCAGTTGCTGTGGTCTCTAGCACTACCTTGTGACCGGAGGGCACGCCAATGGACATCGGAAGCGTGTCCTGGCTGAATTCTTTGGGCAGGGGTGCCACGTTGGAGCAGGCGGCCATCATCAAGGCTGTACCGCCGACCATCAGGGTGGTGCCGATCAGGCTGCTGCCCAGGGTACGGAATTTTGTGTTGGTGCTTCTCATCGTGCGGTCCTCAGTTTGTTTGGTTGGTGTTTATTGCCAAGTACTGAGTAAAACCGCAAGACGTGTAAGCAGCTGTAGGACGCCGCGCCCGGGCGCTGCGAGCCGAAAGCGTGAGCGCGCTGGCACTCACGACTCTCAGCCCTCCACCGCTTACATAGCTTTGTAGAAGATGTAGTCGGCCTGGTATTTAACGACCTGTTTGGAGCCCAGTGTTGCGGCAGTGCAAGGTGTTGCGGGGGCAACGCCGCCACGGGTGTCCACGCGCTGGATAAAGGTCACGCCCTGCATGGCGCCCGCGCCCATGGCCGGGTTGGCCTTGACAAGTTGCAGCGGGATGCTGCCGGCCACATTGGGGGCAACGGCGAGCTGCACCGCCGTCAACTTGGAGCCGTCAGCGGACTCCCATGTGGCGGGTGGGCCATAGTATTTGCCAACTTGCCTGCCGCTGCGGTCCAGCAGGCGCGCGTCTGGGCCCACAAACACCCACTCAAACTCGCCCGCAGCTGCTGCCTTGGCCCGGCATTCGTAAGTGATGTCACCCACCCCAACTGTTTCCATGGAAACCTTGTTGCCAGCCGGCACCTGAACGGTGGCCGGCAGGGCAGCCTGCGAATAGGTGGGCGCCATGGGGGCCATGGTGCCGCAGGCGGCGACCAGAGAAACGGCTGCAAGTGCAATAGCGGTGCGGATCATCATTTCAAAACTCCTGTTGTTTGGCGTTTGCCAGATTTCGGTTGATGCCCCCCTCCGCCGCATTTTTGACAATGGTTTTTGGGTGGCTCCCGATGGGAGTACGCAGCGGGGCGATGTACTGGATTCAGATTTGTGGCGCGTGGCCGCAAAAAAACTGCGGTGCGTGCGCAGGCGTGCTGCTGTGGCGGGTCTTGCCGCTTCTACTGTCCGAAGCGGGGCCCGTTCTTGACGAAGGCAAACTCCAGCGCCGTGCTGGACCCTCTAACTCGCCATTTGCACGATCTGACTCAATGCGGCCCAGTATTGACCAGTCGGCGCAATAAAGTCAGGCGTCCGGGCACTTCCTTGCCTTGCTCCAGACGGCACTGTATGTTCATGGTACTCAGTATCTCGAAGCCGTGGTGCGTTGCCATACGGCTCAGGTAGGCCATGGAATGTGCGTAGCGGCCCGTAGGTGTCAACTTGTAGCCGGGGTCAGCCCTTGCTGCCAAACTTCCGACATCATTTAGGGCATCAAGGGATTCGACTGAAAACGCGAACAACCCGCCATGCCGCAACAGTCTCTTTGCCTGATCGAACAACCCGGCCAGTTCCCCTACGTAAAGGAAGACATCGGCAGAGACGAGTAAGTCATAGCTCGCGGGCGCTTCGTTTTTCATCATCGATGCCATATCCATGTGCACAAGCCGCGAATAGATGTTCCGTGCCCTGGCCCTGGAGAGCATTTTGCTGGAGAGGTCAACGCCCACCAGCTCTCCTGCATAGGCGGCCAAGGTGGATCCGGTCAATCCTGTTCCGCAGCCCAGGTCAAGGACAGACCACTTTCGAGGGCCTAGAACGAAGAACTCGCCCACCATTTCAGCAAGTTTTTCGGGCAGGGTGTAGTTAAGAGTCTGGCTCAGGTGCGAATCATAATGTTGCGCATACTCGTCGAATAGTTGTTCGACATAGCCCCGCGGTGCACTGTCGGTACTTTCTCCCGAGAGTGCAGCCACGAGATGGACCACCGGACTGTCTGGCTGCAACTCGACAACCTTCCGGTAGCAGGCAACGGCTCCGGCTTTATCGCCATTCTTCAACATGACGTTCCCAAGGAGCCTATGTGCTGCCAGATGACCAGGTTCGAGTGCAATTGCGCGTCGATAACAGGCGATGGATCGTTGGGTGTTTCCCAGCATGTCCAGGGCGTCGCCAAGATTGACATGAGCCTCCGCATTGCTGGGTTCTAGAAGAGCCGCAGCTTCGTAACATTCGGCCGACGTTTGATTGTGGTTGAGATTGCGATGTGCATCGCCCAGGATCTTGTGGGATATGGCCGCTGTAGGTTGTAGAGACACGGCCTGGGTGTGGCAAGAAATGGCTCCCTCAAAATCCTGCTGGTTGAACAGCAGGTTTCCCAGGAAAAAATGAAACTCTGCTGATTCCGGAAAAACAAGAAGCCCCCTCTGGATGAGTGCCTTGGCTTCTTCAGACTGACCGGATTGAAGCAGAAAGTCGAAGAAGTCACGGTAGGCAAATTCCAAGTCCGGTTTGAGTTCCAGCGCCCTGGTGAAATGCCTGATGGTGCCGGCCCGGTCATTGCGGGCCCTTGAAATGGTGCCGAGGATGTAGTGCGCGTCGGCAATAGCGGGGTCGATCGACAAAGCCCGGTTTAATGCGGTTGCAGCCTCTTCGTAGAGCAGTTGTCCAGCCAACGCGAAACCCAAACCGACATAGGCCGCAACAAACTCAGGATTGATGGAGATTGCCTGTGTATAGCAGGCCGCCGCCTCGTCCAGTTCGTTGAGGTTCAGGTGTTTGTCGCCCCGCTTTTTAACGGTGATTTCTGGAGCGGTTTTCGGCGATCCGGATACGAGCAGTTCCCTCAGCTTAGTAAACAAGTTACACCTTTCAAATCATGGATATGTGCGTGAAATTGGGGGTGCCCTACTGTCCGAAGCGGGGCCCATTCTTGACGAAGGCGAACTCCAGCGCCGTGCTGGTGCGCCCCTGGGCCGAATTGCGGTGTGGGAATCGGCCAAAGCGGGCAACGATGTTGCGGTGCTGCTCGGCATACTGCAAGCTGCTCTGCATGTCCTTGCTCAGCTCCGGCGGTGCATCGGCTGCCAGGCTGCGATAGCGGCGCACGCCTTCTTCCTGGAGTGGCAGGTCTTCGGCGTGCATCAGCGGCATGTAAAACTGCATCCGCTCCAACCACGACAGGGTGAGATCGCCACCGCTGGCCAATGTCTCGCTGACCAGGTGTTGAGCGCGATGGTCCCCGGCAAAAGCTTTGGCCTTGCCGCGAAAGATGTTGCGCGGAAACTGGTCGAGCAGTATCACCAGCGCGAGGCGGTCCTGCGGCTCGGACTCCCAGTCGGTAAGCTCGCCAGCCAAAGCCAGCGCCACGGCAGCGCCAAACCTCTGCCGGATGTCGTCGTCCAGCTCGGCACCCCCGCTAAACCATTGTTTGCGCATCTCGGGGTTGAACCAGTAGTCGCGTACCGCGGCTGGGCTGACCGGCATGGCTGGGGCGGGGTATGGCGTGCTCATGGCCGCCATCATGACAGCCTCGCGGGCGCTTTGCCACCGCCGCTATGATGGCCGGGATAAAACAGGGGGGAGTTGTCATGTCTTTATTGCGTATCACCGCTGCCGTGGGCGTTGCCACGGTGTTGTTGGGCCTGGGCGCATGCAGCACGCCGCCCACCCATCCTGGCTTGGTCGGAGCACAGGCAGGCGGGCAACTGCCGCCCCTGCTTCCCGTGCGCCGCTTTGTAGCCAACATCGACGCCATGGGCGGCTACCAATTGTCCCCCAGCGGCGAGCGTCTGATGTGGCAGCAAGCGGTGGGGTTGGACATAGGCATTGCGGTGCGCAACGTTTCCGGCAATGCTGCAGTCACCACTTATGCCACCGGCAACATGGGCCGCCGCGGCGGCAATCAGTACTGGCTTGGCGACAGCCGCCAGGTTGTCTACACCAAAGACCCGATTGGTGACGAGAACACACGGCTGCTGGTGCAGGACACCCAAGCCGGCACCCTGGCACCGTGGACGGTGATCACCACGCCGGGTGCACGCACGGTTTTTGTGGGGCGTGGGGCCGAGGGTTCGTCCAAGTTTTTTGTCGCCAGCAACCAGCGCGACCGGTCCACACTAGACCTGTATGAGGCCGACGCGCAGACCCGCAGCGTGCGTGAAGTTGCGCGTAGTGACGGCACCGTGCTCGACTGGTTAATCGGTACTGACCGCCAGCTGGCCGGGCGGGTGAGGCAACTCGGCCGCGAGGATGGGGCCGACAGGGTGGTTGAGCTGATGCAAGCGGGCGGGCAATGGCGCGTGCTCAAGACCGTCGGCGGATTTGACAATTACTGGGTCAACCGCCTGGATTTGGCGGGCGGGAAGGCCTGGGTCATCAGCAGCGTTGGGCGAGACAAGTCCGCCCTGCTGGAAGTTGACCTGGCTACGGGCCAGGAGCGTGTGCTGGCCAGTCACGACACGGTGGACCTGAGCTCAACCATTTTGCCGGTGGGACGTGGCGCGCCGCTGGCCTATGTGGTCGAACCCGGCCACCCCGAGATCAAATGGCTGGACAGTGCCTGGCAGCGTGACGTAGACAGCGCCGTGCAGAAAGCCGTGAGCGGCCAGCTTTTGCCAGCGCAGCCCCTGATCACCCGGCCGCAGAGTATCTCTGCGGACAACCAGCGTGTGGTGCTGCGCAGCGTGGGCGAGTTCGACTCGGCCGAGCTTTTGCTTGACCGGCGCAGTGGGCAGGTGAGCCGGCTCAACCCCCTGCAGGCCGAGGCAGCCAGCGTGTTGTCAGCGCAGCAACCGTTCTCGTTCAAGGCATCTGATGGCCGGACCATTCATGGCTACGTCATCCGCCCGCGCGGCGTGACGGGCCCGGCCCCGCTGGTGGTGGAGATTCACGGCGGCCCGTGGGCGCGTGACAGCTGGAGTCCGGCGGTTTTTGATACCCGCCAGTTGCTGGCTAATCGCGGCTATGCCGTCATCATGATCAACTACCGGGGCTCGACCGGGTATGGCCGCGAGCACATCTGGGCGGCTGACGGTGCCTACTTTGGTCGCTTGCAGCAGGACATCGCCGAGGGCGTGCAGTGGGCGGTGGATCAGCGGATTGCCGACCCGGCGCGCATTGCGGTGCTGGGCGGCAGTTTTGGCGGTTTTTCGGTGCTGGCGCAACTGATCCAGAAGCCGCACAACTACCGCTGCGGCGTGGACGTGGTGGGTGTGGCTAACTGGCCCCGGGTGGTGGACAACTGGCCGCCGTTTTGGCGCAACCGCCACTGGTTTGCCCGCACGTTTGGCGATGTCAACAAACCTGAAGAACGTGCGCAGCTGCTGGCTAACTCGCCGGTCTCGCACCTGGACAAAATCACCGCACCGTTGTTGGTGATTCATGGCGGCAACGACATCCGCGTGCTCAAGCAGGATTCTGACGACGTGGTGGCCGCGCTGCAGAAGCTGGGGCGTCCGGTGGACTACCTGTTGTTTGCCGACGAGGGGCACAGCATCAGCAAGTGGCGCAACCGGCTGGCGATGTGGCGCACGATTGAGGACAAGCTGGCGACCTGCCTGGGCGGTCGCGGCGCAGGCTTTGACTATTACCAGCTGATGCCGAGGTAACCCCGCAGCCCACGCCGCTACATCGCGCGGAACTGGTGGCTGTACATGCGGCTGATGGCCAGCTTTTCCGGGCGCTTGCGCAGACTCAGCGTCAGCTTGCCGGACTCGTCGCGGTGGACGGCGTCGATGGACTCAGCGTGCACCACCGTGCCGCGATGGATTTGCAAAAAGGAATGCGCGTCCAGCTGGGGCAGCAGCTCCTTCAGGGGTGTGCGCACCAGGTATTCGTGTTGCGCGGTCAAAACGCGTATGTATTTGTCGGCGGCTTCAAAATAAACCACATCGCCCACGGGCACCATGCGGATGCTGCTGCCTACGCTGACCTGTAGGACTTTCAGCGGTCCTGTGGCGGGTGGTGCAGACCGGGTATCAGCCAGCAGGTGCCGCAGCTGGCTGAGGACGGGGTCGAGCGCGAGGCTCTGGGTGACCGCTGGTGCTTCTGAGTTGATAGCAGCTTGCGCCCGGGCTGCAAGGGCCAACTGCACTTTCTTCACTGTTTTTTGAAGCCGGTCGGTCTGCACCGGCTTGAGCAGGTAGTCGATCGCCTGCGCTTCAAAGGCCTGCACCGCGTACTGGTCATAAGCGGTGACAAACACCAGCGCCGGAAAAGGCAGCTCTTGCGGCCATTCATCCACCAGCTCGGCGGCAGCTTCCAGCCCGCTCTGGCCGGGCATGCGGATGTCAAAGAACAAGACGTCGGGCCTGAGCTTGAGCGCCTGCACCACGGCCGACTCGCCATCGCCCACGGTAGCCAGCACACGCAGCGCGGGCCAGGCCTGGGCCAGTTCGGCCTGCAGGGACTGCGCCAGCAAGGGCTCGTCTTCGGCAATCAGGGCGGTGGCGGGGTGTTGACTCATGGTTTTAAAGGAAATCGGGCCGCGGCCCTTGTTCCACCTGCGGGGAAAGCTATTAATTCAATAGCAGATGATGTGCCGTAAGTGGCCAGCAGCCGCTCACGTACCTGGGTGACGCCAAAGCCCGGGCGCGCCTCCAGTGTGCTGGAAAGGCCCACACCGGAGTCTGCCACCTCCAGCACCACAAAGCCGTCCTCCCTGCGCGCGCTGACCGTGACACGTCCGCCCTGGACCTTGGGCTCCAGCCCATGTTTGATGCTGTTTTCAACCAGCGGCTGCAGCAGCAGGGTGGGCACCTGGTGTTGCGAAAGTTCTCCGGGCAGATCCAGCGTGAAGCCGAGACGCGGACCCATGCGAATGGCCATGAGCTCCAGATAGTCGCGCAGCCGGTCAAACTCGGCCTCCAGCGTATGCGTGGTTGCCAGCGAGGCCCCAAGCGTGGCACGCAGGTAGGCAATCATGTGGTCCAGCATCACCTGCGCGCGTTGCGGGTCGCTGCCTATCAGGGCCCGCAGGTTGGCCAGTGTGTTGAAGAGCATGTGCGGCTCCAACTGGGTCTCCAGCAGCTTGAGCCGTGCTTCGCTGGCGTGCTGGCGTGCCTCGTCCATCTTGCGGGTGAGGTAGGCGCTTTTGTTGACGGTGTAGAAGTAATAGCTGCCTGCGACGCCCGCCATCAGGGTGATCAGCAGCGAGGAGCGCAGATCGTGGCTGCTCTTGCCTGAGGTGCCGGCCGGAAACCAGCCGTAAAAAACACACAGGCGATCACCCAGCGTGGTGCCCAGCAAGTAACCCAGAACAATACCGGCCGCCACCAGGCCCACGCCTGCAAACCCTTTGGGCCACCCGGTTTCAGCGCTGGAAGGAAAAAATTCGCGCCCGATATCGATGACGGCCCAGGTGATGATCGCAATCAGTACCGAATAGATGAGTGGCGGGCCGTAGGGCTTGTCTGGTTGAAAGCCGTACTGAATGGTCGCGATCGCCAGTGCAAAAGCCAGCACCTGCAGGCCGTGCCGCAGCTTGGAGGTCCAGTCAATCTTCGTCCCAAGGCGGGCGGCGTGGTCAGTCAAGGTGCTTCCTTAAGCGGGAAAGGCCACGACGATTTTAGGTCAGCACTGCGGCGGGCAGGTTAGCTTCAAGCAGCAACAAACTGGCCATGCAACCCCAGCGGCAAGCCATAGGGCAGCGTCACCTGTGCGATGGGTCCGGCGTCGATTGCGGCAGCATCAAACACCGACAAAGTTGTACGCTCGCTGGGCCAGTGGTAGGCCGTGCCCACCACCCAGCCTTTGCCTTCAGTGGCGGTGAGATGGGACGGCACGTACACGTGTTCTTCTGCAATCCAGCCGTCGCCGTAATGGTGCTGTTGCTGCCGCTCCCCATGCAGCGCCAGCACGCTGTCAAAACCATCCACCCGCGCGTCCATGCTGCTGCTGCGTGCGAGCAGGGTGGTGAACTGCGTGGGCAGCCCGTTGCGCAGGGGATGAATGCGCGGAAACTCCACGTTGTTCAGACCTGTGGTTTGCATCTGCGCCCGGCCGGTGGCGGGGTTCAGCGTGATTTGGGTCCACTGCGTCTGCCGTGAACCCTTGTCTGGCCGCGGCTCGTTGACGTTCATCTGCTTCATGGCGCTCAGAATGTCGGGCTGGGCGACAAAACGCACCTGCACTGTGCCGCCTTGCTCCCACGCGTTGGCGAGGTGAAAGACACCTGTGGCCGGCAGCTCAAAGCGCTGCACCTTGAAGTCGGCCTTGTCCACCAGCAGCACAACCAGGGGAGAGTTGCCCTCCCAGTGGTAGTGAGACAGCGGATCGCCTGCACCCGGCGTGCCTGCGTATTTCAAAGGCATCAGCAGAAACACAAGGTGCCGCTCGGTGATGGCGAAGTCGTGCACCATGTCTGCCTGGGGCGCGGCCTGCACGTGCTGTCTGCGCAACTGCCCGGTGGGGCTGATTTCGTAAACCAGCAGGCGGCCAGTACCCGGCATGTAGCCAAAGCTCCAGACCGTGCCGTCGGGCGCCACGCGCGGATGTGCTGAAAACGGCGCGCCCTGGGTGTCGGGCGACCACACCTTGAAGCCTTTGGCCTCCAGGCTTTGCGGATCCACCGCCAGCGCTGAGCCGGCTTCCCACAAGGCAAACAACTCCCGACTGGCCGGCAATGACAGCAGGTTGATATTCGCGGGGTTGAGTGTGTCGGGTCCGTTCAGGGGCGGCGAGTTGGGAAGGGTTTGCGCAAAGCCGGAGTAGAGCAAACGCCCGGCCGCTTCTTCAGCCTTGAGTTTGGGCGTGGCCAGCAGCGCGCCGCGATGCGAGACCTTGCCACCGTCGAAACGAAAGGCCTGCAGCATGCCGTCACCGTCAAACCAGTGGTTCATGGTCACGCCGCCCAGTTCGCGCCGCGCAGGGCCTACGCGGTACAGCGTGCCCTGCAGGGCAGCGGGCCAGCGGCCCTCAATGCGCAATGGCCCGCTGTTCAGGGGCGCTTTGAGTGGTCCGTTGTGTGGGGTGTAACTGCTGCGCCAGGCATCACCCGGCGCTGCGGCGTAGCCCAGGCCTGCGGCGCTGGCTGCTGCTGCGGCCAGAGCGGTCAATGCGGCGCGGCGGTTCAGTGTGGGGGCGGTCATGTGGGCTGGTCCGTTTTTTATTTCAACTCAAAGGCTTGCTGCTGCGCGTTGTCTTCCATGCGAAACGCGGCCTCAGCAAACGGCGGAGGGCCTGCCATGTTGCGGGCGTTGCGGCTAAAGCCGTACAGCTCGGTCGGTATGCCGAAGAGGTTGGCGTCCAGCCTGGTGTTGCTGTTTTCGTCCAGGAAGGCGGTCACGGCGTAGTCGCCCTTGGGCAGATCGGTGAACTGCAGGGTGGCTTTGCCCTGAACGGGTTTTGCGGTGGCTGTGCGCAGAGGTGTGCCACGCGGAAAACCATCCGCCTTGTCGAACACGGCGGCCATCACGAGGCCCTGGCGATCTGCCGGCACGCTGACATCGATTTTCAGATCACCAGCAAACGCAGCGCCCGATACGAAGATGGCGAGGGCGGGCAAGATGTGGTTCAGGGTTGGAATGCGCATGGGAGCCTTTAAGAAGTTAAAAAAGTTGATGGATGAGGAACGCTCACCACGGGTCGCGCTGCAGCGCCAGGCGGTTGCGTTCTTGTTGCACCAGGCGTTCATGCAGCCCCCCACCACCGGTAAACAAAAACACCGCAGCGCCGTGGGCCAACAGGCCTATGCCCCAGCCAAAGGCGGGAAACACGGCCCAGTTCCGCTCGCTCATGGCCGACAGCAGGGCCAGCAGCAGATTGACCAGGATGTAAACACTGGCGTGGATGTACCAGCTCATCTTGGCCCCGGCGCGTTTGCGGGCTAGGCGCTCAATTTCTTCGGTTTGCAGGGTTTGGGTGTTCATGGCGTGCTCCAGTCAAGCGTTGATGGCGGAAAGGTGTGAGCTGTGGGCAGAGGGCGTGACATCGCGCGGCCGCAGTGCCAGGCGCATCAGGTGAATGGCCCGGCCCGCAAAGATGCCGGTGAAGACGCCGTAGATCGTGCTGATGGTCAGCGCGAAAGTCGCGTTGGCATTGATGTCGGGGTCCAGCATCAGGCTGGCACCGACCGTGTATTTGGTCAGGAAGACGCCCATGATCAGCGCCATGGGCACCTTGCTGCCCGGGAGGTGGACCTGGCGCGTGGCGCTGTTGTAGCTGGCACCGGCTGGCCGAGGCATCTGCGTGACGACGAGTAGCAGCAGAACAAGGCCGGCCGCCCAGCCGCCCAGCACCGTGGGTGAGGCGTCAAAGGCCGAGATGGTGCCGTACAGCGAGAAGGCGCCCATCCCCAAGGGCAGGACAACGATTCGCGCCAGACCCACGGATCGGTTGCGGGTCTGACTGATGCCAAGCACCAGCAGGGCGGCCAGCAGGCCCCAGACCCAGAGGGGGGTGTCGATGAGGATTTGGATCAGCAGAGGGGTTCCTTCGGCAGATGACTGGTGGTTGGGGGAAATCAGTCCCAGCCATTGGCCGAAAACCAGGTTGCCCATGTAGCGGCCGGGGATCAGGGTGAAAGCGCCGGCGACGATGCAGGCACCGATGTACAGGCTCAGCATGGTCATGCGATGGCCTTTGATATTTCCTTTGGAGAGAAACCAGAAGGCCAGGATGAGCAGGCCAAACACGACGGGAATCAGGGCGTGAATGGGTGTGATGCCGGAGATGTTGGGTATCTGGAAGTCGCGGATGAATATCGCGGTAATGGCCGTGATCAGCATCAGCGTGACCCACGCGTAGCCAAAAGCGCGGTGAAGCTTTGGCTTTGGGCCAGTCTCGCGGCGGGCCCACAAGACCACAGGGCCGGTGACCACGGCGCCAAGTGCAGCGGTGATGTGCACGGCAATAAGCGGTGAAAGTTCCATGGCTTGGGCTCCTGATGGGGTGTTGGAGCGGACTTTGCCGGCCCGGGGCCACGCGAGCCAGCGATTTGCGATGAAATGCCTTGAGGCGGCGCGAAGTGACGCCCATGCGGCGTGAAAACCCGTGCTTTGTACGGGCTTGAAGGCTTCCTACAATCAGTAACATGAACTACAAGACCAGGATGCCCCGCCCAACCGTGCTTTGGCTTGGCTCCGCTGCGCTGCTCGTGATCGTCGCTGGCGGCTGGTGGTATAGCCAGCATCAGGCTGGGCAGGACGTGCAGTATCGGACAGCAAATATTGAGCGTGGGCCCCTGCAGGCGGCGGTGGCCGCATCGGGCATGGTCAACCCGGTGTCGCAGGTGTCGGTTGGCACGCAGGTGTCGGGACAGATCAAGGACATCTATGCGGACTTCAACGCCGAGGTCAAGGCCGGGCAGCTGATTGCCATCATTGACCCCGAGACCTTTGAGTACCGCGTGCGGTCTGCCCAGGCCGACGTGGACGCGGCCAGGGCCGCTGCCGCGACGCAGCAGGCCTCGCTGACCAAAGCCCGGGTGGACGCGGAGGAGGCACAGCGCGACTTTGAACGCAAGGCGCAGCTGGTGACCCAGCAGTTTATTGCGGCGTCCGAGGGCGACAAGGCACGCGCGCTGGCACGCAGCGCGGCTGAAAGCACCAAAATCGTGGTTGCCCAGTTGCAAAGTGCGCAGGCCAATGTGAGCCAGCGCGAGTCTGTGCTGGCACAGGCGCGCATTGACCTGGCGCGTACCCGCATCACCTCGCCGGTGGACGGGATTGTGATCAAGCGCACGATTGAAAAAGGCCAGACAGTTGCGGCCAGCCTGCAGGCGCCCGAGCTGTTTGTGATTGCCAAAAACCTGCGCGACATGCAGGTGGAAGCCAGTGTGGATGAAGCCGATGTGGGTCGCATCAAGACCGGACAAAAGGCCAGCTTCACGGTCGATGCTTTTCCCGGCCAGACATTTGAAGGAGAGGTACGGCAGGTTCGCAAAGCTGCGCAAAACGTGGCCAATGTGGTGACCTATGTGGCGGTGGTCGGATTCTCAAATGTTGGCGACCGCTTGCTTCCGGGCATGACGGCCAATGTGCGCGTCATCACCGATGCGCGGTCCAGCGTGCTGAAGGTTCCCAACGCGGCGCTGCGCGTGCGTATCGCCGGCGTTGAGCAGGCACCACCGGCCGCAGCACCGACAGATGCTATCGATTCTGGAGCAAGCGGCGCAGGTGGTGAAAGGGCAAACGCCCCAAAACCTTCTGAAAGTGCCGCGGGCAGGCCTGCTGGCGGCGGCGGAGGTCGTGGGGGTCCGGCGGCAGAGTTTCGCAACCGTTTGGTGGCAGAGCTCGCACTGGATGCCGCGCAGGTAGAGAAAGTGGATGCCATCTATGCCGAGGCGCGTCCCAGAATGATGCAGCTGCGTGAGCTGCGGGAAGAAGAGCGCGGCAAAGCCAGAGAACGTATCACCGCTGACATTCGGGCGCGGATTGCAGATGTCCTGACCCCCGAACAAAAAACAAAATACGCCGCCCTGTCCGCAGAGTCCTCGGGACGGCAAGTCTCGCGGGGGCGCATCTTTTTGCTCGACGCCGATGGCAAGCCCGAAGCCCATAACGTGCGGCTGGGCGTGAGTGATGGCAGCAGCACCGAGCTGCTGGGCGGCAATGCGCCTGACTCAGAGTTGAAAGAGGGCGCCACCGTGGTGACAGGCACTGTGCTGCCTGGCGCTTCTACCGCCGGCGCGCGCCCCGGCAGCCCGCGCCTTCCTTTTTAGTGTTGAGATCATGACCCTGATCGAAGCCCATGACCTGACCAAGGTGTACACCATGGGCGACCAGACTGTGCACGCACTGCGGGGGGTGTCGCTGTCGATTGAAGAGGGAGATTTTGTCGCCATCATGGGCGCCTCTGGCTCAGGAAAGTCGACCTTGATGAATATTCTGGGCTGTCTGGATTTGCCAAGTTCAGGCCAATACCGGCTGGCTCATGAAGCTGTGGAGACCATGGCAGCCGATCAGTTGGCGTCTATCCGCAACCGGCGTATCGGGTTTGTGTTTCAGCAGTTCAACCTCTTGCCGCGCACCAGCGCTGTCGAAAATGTTGAGTTGCCGATGGTGTATGCCGGCATACCGGCGGCTGAACGACGCGATCGCGCCATGGCTTCGCTGCAGACGGTGGGCTTGGGGGAGCGCGCGCACCACACGCCAGCCGAGCTGTCCGGCGGGCAGCAGCAACGCGTGGCGATTGCCAGGGCTTTGGTCAACCGGCCGCAACTCATCCTTGCGGACGAACCAACCGGTGCCCTCGATTCGCAGACCAGTGAAGACATCATGAAGCTGCTGACCACACTGAACGCACAGGGCATGACAGTGGTGCTGGTGACCCATGAAAACGATGTGGCAGCCTGGGCGCGACGCAGGATTGTGTTTCGCGACGGCCATATCGTGGAAGACGTGCTGCAAACCGATCGCCAATCTGTCATCCCGGACTTGAGGAGCCTGCCCCAGGCTGCGATCGGGGGGGATCCATGGAGCGAAGAACACGTCCGCAACGACAAGCCAACAGGAGTCACGCCATGAACTTCCTGTCTGCTGTGCGCAGCGCCCTGCGCGCGCTGGCCGCCAACACGCTGCGCAGCATATTGACCATGCTGGGCATCATCATTGGCGTGGCCGCAGTGATCACCATGATTGCGGTGGGGCGTGGCGCGACCGAACGGGTGCAAGAGCAGATGAAGGGTTTGGGCTCCAACATCATGCTGGTGTTGCCGGGTGGCGCGACAGCTGGGGGTGTGCGCCAGGGCGCGCAGACGCGCAGCCGTTTGACCGAAGAGGACGCCACTGCCATTGCCAAAGAGGTGCTGGAAGTGCAGGTGGCAGCACCGTCCTCACGCACCACAGGCCAGGTGGTGGCCAACAACGGCAACTGGGGCACCACGATTTTTGGAACCACCAACGACTACCTCGAGGCGCGCGAGTGGCCATTGGCGTCGGGCCGATTGTTTGAGGAGGGGGAAATCGCTGGCTCGGCCAAGGTGGCTCTCATAGGCCAGACAGTGGCGCAGGAATTGTTTGGCGACGTTGACCCAATCGACCAGGTTGTTCGTGTCAAAAACGTGCCGGTCACCATCGTGGGGGTGCTGGGCCGCAAGGGGCAAAACTCCATGGGTCAGGACCAGGACGACACCATCCTCATCCCGATATCGACCTTTCGCAACCGGGTGCAGGGCGGAACGCCGGGCAATGTCAAACGCGTGTGGTCCATCAGTGTCAAGGTGCGTGAAGGCCAGAGCATGAAAGTGGCTGAAGAAAACATCCGTGAACTGATGCGCCAGCGCTTCAAAGTGCAGCCCGGCGCGGACGACACCTTCACCATACGCAACCTCACCGAAATTTTGCAGGCGCAAGAAGAATCGAGCCGCATCATGACCTTGCTGCTGGCGGCAGTGGCGGGCATCAGCCTCATCATCGGCGGCATCGGCATCATGAACATCATGCTAGTGAGCGTGACCGAGCGCACCCGCGAGATCGGGCTGCGTATGGCGGTGGGTGCACGCGGCAAAGACATCCTCACCCAGTTTCTGGTGGAGGCCGTGACGCTGAGCCTGATAGGGGGCGCGATGGGTGTGCTGCTGGGTGCGGTGGCCACCTGGGCTGTTGGCAGCTTTGCAGGCTGGCAAGTCAGCATGACTGCCGCCTCGGTGTTGCTGGCGGCGGGATTTTCGGGATTTGTGGGTGTGTTTTTTGGCTACTACCCCGCACGCCGCGCATCCAGGCTCTTGCCCATTCAGGCGCTTCGTTACGAATAGACGCCTCAGTCCGCGGCGATAATCGCGCTACTATTTTCTGGAGCGTGCGTGGACATAACACTGCTGGTCAAGGCTGCCCTGATGGGCATCGTCGAAGGCCTTACTGAATTTCTTCCGATTTCTTCGACCGGGCATTTAATCCTTGCGGGCGCGCTGCTTGGTTTTGATGATGACAAGGCCAAGGTCTTCGACATTGCCATCCAGACCGGCGCCATTTTTGCGGTGATTCTGGTTTACTGGCAAAAAATCCGCGACACGCTGATTGCTTTGCCCACGGAAAAGCAGGCACAACAATTTGCGCTCAACGTTTTTATTGCGTTTGTTCCCGCTGTGCTGCTGGGGCTGTTGTTTGGCAAGGCCATCAAGGCCAACCTGTTTACGCCGACGGTGGTGGCCAGCACCTTCATCATTGGCGGCTTCATCATCTTGTGGGCTGAGCGGCGCCAGAAAATGAACCCGGCCGTGGCGCGCATTCAGGAGGTGGAGACCATGACGCTGTGGGACGCGTTGAAAGTGGGTCTGGTGCAATGCCTGGCCATGATCCCGGGCACCAGCCGCAGCGGCGCCACCATCATCGGCGGCATGTTGCTCGGCCTGTCGCGCAAGGCGGCAACTGATTTTTCCTTTTACCTGGCCATCCCAACGCTGATTGGGGCTGGTGTGTATAGCCTGTACAAGGACCGGGCCCTGCTGTCAGTCGCCGACCTGCCCATGTTTGGCGTTGGTCTTCTGTTCGCCTTCATCAGCGCGTGGCTGTGCATCCGCTGGCTGTTGCGTTACATCGCCAGTCACAGCTTTGTACCGTTTGCGTGGTACCGCATTGTGTTTGGCGTGGTCGTGCTGGTAACCGCGCAGGCCGGCTGGGTGAGCTGGACGGCCTGAGCTCGGCGCATCGCCAGCCCCATTGAGCTAGCTGCCCTTAGTGGCGAGTCGAGCGTGCTGAACGCTGTGAATTTTGCAGAGGGCGCCACTGACCCTCAGGCTGCGCTAATCTGTTGACGATGACGCGGAGCACTTCACTGTGCGACGCCATCCCCAGATGGCTGGCATTGACTTCCACGCTTTCAGACTTTGCTGTATTTTTTTCCATGCAACCGCGCCAGCTGACAACGCCATCTGTCTTGCTGTAAATCGCAGTCGTGGGTACGGGCGGACATTCGCGCAATCGGGCCTGCATGGCAGGCGTGAGTTGCGAGGTGTCGCGGTTCACCAGCTTGTAAAACGCACCAGCGTGGTTGGCACCACCCAGAGAGGCAAAGGGTGTACCGAGAGTGATGACCTGACGCACACTGTCAGGGCAGCGTTTGGCAATCTCGCGGGCATAAACCCCGCCAAGACTCCAGCCCACCAGACTTACCTTGCGACCCGTGCGGGCGTGGAGTCGTTGGTGTGCGATTGCAGATTGCCGAGCCAGTCGTCAAAAACGCCCTTGGGTCCGGTATTGATGCCGCCACCCCAGTCATGCGCATCAAATCCTGACTTGATCAGAAAGTTGCGCAAGTGAGAGGTGGTGAATGCGGCGCCGCCCAAGCCGGGGAAGACGATCACAGAGTGGCCGTCGCCGACTTGCTCGGCACGGCTGGCCAGCTTGGATGAGAAAAAGTCAAATGCAGCCCGTAGCGGCTCTGTCGCGAGAAGCGACAGGGATGGGGCGCGGAACTGAGGGGAGTAGGTGTGTGTTGAACTCATGCCATCAACTGTGGCGACGGCAACACGGCAGAGCTGTGAGTCTGGGCGGGGGAGACGTGTAGGACAAGATCAAATCCCGCTGCACATCGGCTATGCATGTGCAACGAGAGCTCTTTTTTAGAGAGCTAGATCAATTTTTCTTCAGGCGACGCGATTTTTTTCAAGGGCTGATTGCGCGTCATGGGGGTGATCAGCGGCACTGTGGTTTCACCGCCGCTCCACATCGGGTCTTCAATGCTGTCAAACACTTCGCGCAGTTTTTTGCCCCAGGTGTTGTGCAGCATGCTGAAGTAGGGGTTGTCGAAGTCGATGCAAACCACTTTGTCGCTTTGCAGCGCATTCACTTCGTAAACCACCATGTCCATAGGTGGCCCGACGGACAGATTGGACTTAAGAGTGGAGTCCATGGAGACAAGCGCGCATTTGGCGGCTTCGTCCAGTGGCGTGTCGGGCGTGATGACGCGGTCCAGCACAGGTTTCCCGTATTTGGATTCGCCCACCTGGAAGTAGGGCGTCTCTGAGGTTGCCTCGATGAAGTTGCCGGCTGAGTACATCTGAAAGAGGCGCATACCCTCGCCCCTGATTTGCCCGCCGAAAATAAGCGACACATTGAAATCAACACCCGCGTGTTTGAGGTCTTCTGCGTCACGGTCATGCACGCGCCGGATGGCTGCACCCAGCACGCGCGCGGCTTCGAACATGCTTTTTGCATTCCAGATGGTGATGGGTGGTCCGCCGTCTGGGTCCTTGAGCTGCTCAACCTGCAAGATTTCCCGCACCGATTGGGAGATCGACAGATTGCCCGCCGACAGCAACACCATAAAGCGATCATTCGCTTTCTCGTAAATGATCATTTTGCGGAAGGTACTGATCTGATCCAGGCCGGCGTTGGTGCGGGAGTCGGACAGAAACACGAGGCCGGCGTTTAATTTGATGGCTACACAGTAAGTCATTGGGGAAAGATAGTCTGTGAATCAGCTTGCAGCAAGCTTTTTCAGTTGGTAAAGGGCGTCCAGTGCTTCGCGCGGGCTGAGGGCGTCTGGGTCAATAGTGCCCAGCGCTTTTTCAACACGGCTTGGCTCTGCGGCGGGTTGTTCAGGAGGCGCGGCAAACAGGTCTACCTGCGCGCGGGCCGCGTCTTGCTGCGTCTCCAGTGCAGTCAGCGTGTGCCGTGCGTGGTTGACAACAGCGGAAGGAACCCCGGCCAGCCTGGCAACGGCGATGCCGTAACTTTTGCTCGCGGGGCCCGGTTCAATATGGTGCAAAAAGACGATGTCCGCACCGGATTCCACCGCGCTCACATGCACGTTGACGGCTGCATGATGGCGTGCGGGAAATTCGGTCAGCTCGAAATAATGCGTAGCAAACAGGGTGAAAGCCTGAGTCTTGTTGTGCAGGTGGGTCGCAATGCCACCTGCCAGCGCGAGGCCGTCAAAGGTGGACGTGCCCCGGCCAATTTCGTCCATCAACACAAGCGAGTGCGGCGTGGCTGCGTGCAGGATCTGCGCCGCCTCCAGCATCTCCAGCATGAAGGTGGACTGCGCGTTGGCCACGTCGTCTGCAGCGCCTATGCGGGTGAGGATGGCGTCGATCGGGCCCAGCCTGCAACTGCTGGCAGGCACGTAAGAGCCCACACTGGCCAGCAACACAATGATGGCCACCTGACGCATGTAAGTTGATTTACCGCCCATGTTGGGGCCGGTGATGATTTGCATGCGGTGTTTGCCCGCGAGACTGGCGTCGTTGGCAATAAAGCTGCCGCCTGAGGTTTCGGCAAGCCGCGCTTCCACCACCGGGTGGCGGCCCTGAACAATGTCAATGCAGGGCTCTTTGACAAAAACCGGCGCCGCCCAGTTAAGGGTCAGCGAGCGCTCTGCCAGCGCGCATAAGGCATCAAGCGCCGCCAGCGCACGCGCCAGGCGGCTCAGCGCGGGTACAAAGCGCTGCAGTTCATCCAGCAACTGTTCATACAGCCATTTTTCGCGGGCCAGTGCGCGCTCCTGTGCGGACAGCGCCTTGTCTTCAAAGGTCTTGAGCTCGGGCGTGATGTAACGCTCGGCATTTTTTAGTGTCTGACGGCGGCGGTAGTCGTCGGGCACCTTGTCGAGCTGGCCTTGCGTCACCTCGATGTAAAAGCCGTGCACTTTGTTGAACTGCACGCGCAGGTTGCTGATGCCAGTACGGGCTTTTTCGCGGCCTTCCAGTTCCAGCAAAAAATCGTCGCAATTGGTCTGGATGCTGCGCAGCTCGTCCAGGTCTGCATCGCAGCCATGGCTGATGACGCCACCGTCGCGGATCATCGCAGAGGGCTCGTCCAGTACGTAGCGGCTTAGCAAGGCCTCACAGTCGGGGGGCGCCCGCAAATCCTCAAAGATGCGGGTTAAAAGTACCGGTAGCCCTTTGTATACGGGCGCGAGGTGCTCTGTTTTTTGTAGCGTGCAGCGCAGGGCCACCAGCTCCCGCGGGCGCACCTGGCGCAGCGCGATGCGCGCGGTAATGCGCTCGACATCGCTGCAGCCCTTCAGGCCTGCGCGCAGCGTTTGCTGCAGGCCACCCCGTAAAGCGGTGATCGCATCCAGGCGCGCCTGCGCCTGACTCCGGTCACACCGGGGACTGAACAGCCAGCTTTTCAGTGCGCGGCTACCCATGCCTGTGGTGCAGGTATCCAGCAGCGAAAACAATGTGGGCGAATCCTCGCCGCGCAGCGTTTGGGTCAGCTCCAGGTTGCGACGTGTGGTTTGTGGCAACTCAATCAATTCTCCGGACTGCACCACTTGCAGACCATGCACATGCGTCAGGGCCCGGCCTTGGGTGTGCTCTGCATAACCGAGCAGTGCCGACGCTGCGGCATGTGCTTCGGTCAGGTTCTCAGCGTTCCATGAAGCCAGCGTTGCCACCTGCAACTGGGCCAGCAGCCGGCGTGCACCCAGGGCACTGTCAAATTGCCAGGCAGGCCGGGCACTGACCGCACAGCGCTGGATTTTCAGACTTTGTTCAAAGGCGGGCGTGACGTCAACGTTGTAAAGCAGCTCACTGGGCGCGATACGGGCAATCCAGCCTTGCAGTTCGTCATTGGCGCAGTGGGCCAGATGAATCTCGCCTTGCGTGACGCTGAACCAAGCCAGGCCGCAGGTATTGCGCGCCCCCTGGTGCACCGCCAGCAAAATGGACTCGGTCTTGTCGTTCAGCAATTCGGTGTCAGTCAGCGTGCCCGGAGTGACCACTCTGACGACTTTGCGCTCAACCGGCCCCTTGCTCGTGGCCACATCGCCAACCTGCTCGCAGATAGCCACCGACTCACCCAACTTGATGAGTTTGGCGAGGTAGCCCTCCAGCGAATGAAATGGAACGCCAGCCATGACAACGGGCTCGCCAGCGGACTGCCCGCGCCGGGTCAGTGTGATGTCAAGCAAGCGTGCGGCCTTCTCCGCGTCTGCGTAAAACAACTCGTAAAAGTCGCCCATGCGGTAAAGAAGCAGGGTGTCCGGGTAGTCTGCCTTCAGACCCAGATACTGGACCATCATGGGCGTGTGTTTACCGGGGACCGGATCGGCGGCAAGAGACGTTGGGAGGGGCAGGTTCACTGAGGTTTCAGGCGTTGTCTGTAAAGGGCTGAACACGCGGGGTGAACACGGAAGTGCAGGCTGGTAACACGCGAACCGAAAATAATAGCACTTGCCAGTCTTCCTTCTGTACAGATTTGCCGGCAGCCGCTAGGGGGCGACATGCTGGCGCCTTTGTAAAGACAGTGCAGGAAGGATTTAGAGAGAGGCGATTTTGGGCTGTTTGCCCCGGATTGGGGTGCAGCTTGTCAATACCTTGCTGCCGATGTAACAGTCAGGAGTTGTGAATACGCCAACCTCACCAATGCTGTGGAGAATCTCACTAAAAACTGTCTCCTGTTCGAAGTAGACTCGTTGAATTGACGCCTCAGAAGGCAAAAATGCGCCGCAAGCCGCCCCTGGGAAGGGTCGGGAAGGCCTGTAACCGACTCCTACAAGGACGCCCCGATGATTGAGCAGAGTTCACCGACAACCGCAGCTACTCCCGTCATGAGTGAATGCGATGTACTGGTGATTGGTGGGGGGCCAGGGGGGTCTACGATCGGGGCCTTGCTCGCGCAACGTGGCCACAAAGTGGTGGTACTCGAAAAAGAACACCACCCGCGTTTTCATATTGGCGAATCGCTTTTGCCTGCCAATTTGCCCTTGCTTGAAAAATTGGGAGTAGCGGAACAGGTCAAGGCTATTGGTATGGAAAAGTGGGGCGCCGAGTTTGTGTCTCCATGGCATGCCAGCAAAAGCCAGACTTTCATGTTTGCGGATGCATGGGACAAGTCCATGCCTTATTCCTACCAGGTGCGGCGTTCTGATTTTGACGAAATCCTGATTCGCAACGCTTCGAAGATGGGCGCGGAAGTCATTGAGGGCTGCAAGGTCAAGAATGTGGATTTCGATTCGGACCATAGCGGAGCCACCATTCATGCGCAGCATGACGATGGACGCTTGCACGACTGGCGCGCCAAATTTGTGGTTGACGCATCGGGACGCGACACGTTGCTGGGCCGACAGTTTGATGTCAAACGCCGCAACCCCAAGCACAACAGCTCGGCCCTGTACGCCCATTTCACGGGCGCTACCCGGCTTCCCGGTCAGGATGAAGGCAACATCACGATCTTCTGGTTTGACTACGGCTGGTTCTGGTTTATTCCGCTGGTTGATGGCGCGACGAGTGTGGGCGCTGTGGTCTGGCCGCATTACCTCAAGAGCCGCGCCAAACCCGTGAAAGATTTTTTCCTGGACACCATTGCCATGTGTCCCGCACTGGCCGAAAGGCTGGCCCATGCCACGCTGTCGTCCGACGTTGAGGCCACCGGTAATTTTTCCTATTCCTGCGACCGAACCCACGGCCCCAATTACCTGCTGATCGGTGACGCTTATACATTCATCGATCCGGTGTTTTCGTCGGGTGTGATGCTGGCCATGCAGGCTGGTTTTGTGGGGGCTGAAACCGTCGACATTTGCCTGCGGGAGCCCGCCAAAGCCAAATCTGCGCTGGCTAACTTTGACCACCAGGCACGGCTGGGCCCCAAGGAGTTTTCGTGGTTTATCTACCGTGTGACCAACCCGACCATGCGCGATCTGTTTATGGCGCCCAGCAATATCTGGCGCGTGAAAGAAGCACTGCTTTCAATGCTGGCGGGGGATATCTTTGGCAAGACGCCGATCTGGCGGTCACTTGCGCTGCTCAAGGGCATCTTTTACGCGGCATCCATCCTGAACTTCAAACGCTCCTGGCAGGCCATGCGCTTGCGCAAATCCAATATTCGCGTGGTTGACGCAGAGACGGTTGCCCGGTGAACACGGATACGCGGACAGACCCCATGGACCACGAGTCTGCCGTGGTGCTGACCGGGCCTCGCGGCGTACATGCGAGCCGGCGGGCCCTGCACGAATCCATACGCTTGCATCTGGGCTTTCTGGTGCTTGGGCTGATTTGCCTGGCCGTGTCATTGACGGCTTTCGCCTTGCGTGCGGTTTTGCCCCGCGTGATGAGCAAGAAAATTGGCCGGCGGATTGTCACGGTGAGTGCCCGGGGATATCTGCGTTTTCTGGCCCTGATGGGAGCCTGCCGGTTTGACCTTGATGAGCTGGATGCCCTGCGCGGTATGCCGGCCATGATCATCGCTCCCAATCATCCTTCCCTGCTGGATGCAGTCATGATCCTGTCGCGACTGCCGGACGCGGCCTGCATCATGAAGGCCGACATCGTCAATAACGTGTTTTTTGGCGTCGGTGCCCGCCTGGCTGGCTACATCCGCAACACGCCGTTGCGCACCATGGTGCAACTGGGCGTGGCCGATCTGCACCAGGGCAGCCACCTGCTCCTGTTTCCTGAAGGGACACGCACCAGCACTTTTCCCGTCGGTGCCATGCAGGGCACGACTGGCCTCATTGCCAAGAATGCCGGCGTGGCCGTGCAAACCGTTTTTATTGAAACCAATTCCGGGTTTTTGGGTAAAGGCTGGTCGGTCATGTGGACGCCCAAAATGCCGATTACCTACCGCATCCGGCTGGGCAAGCGCTTTGACCCGCCTAAACACACCGGGCGTTTTGTCAAGGAGCTGGAAGAATACTTTCAGGCAGAAATGGCGCATGCACAACTGCCCGAATTTCCGGTAAAGCGGCCATCGTGATTTTTTTGCGCCTGTGATTTTCTGAGTTTATTTTTCAAGCTAATGTCTGATTCCCAAGCCAGCCCGTCCCGCACTCATCTGGTCCTCATCCCCAGCTACAACCCCGGCCCCAAAGTTTACGAAACTGTGCGTTCGGCGCGCGCGCAGTGGACCCCCGTCTGGGTGGTTGTCGATGGCAGCAGCGACGACAGCGCGCAGGGCTTGCAGGCCATGGCTGCAGGGGACGATGGCCTGAAGGTCATTGTGTTGCCAACCAACGTCGGCAAGGGGGCGGCAGTGCTGCACGGCATTGATCTGGCGGCGGCTCAGGGTTTCACCCACGTCCTGACCATGGACTCCGATGGGCAACATCCCGCTCCGCTGATTCCTTCTTTCATGGCAACCTCGAGCGCGCAGCCAGAAGTCATGGTGCTGGGCGTTCCCGTGTTTGCGGCCGATGCCCCGCGTCTGCGTGTGAATGGCCGCAAGGTTTCCAACGGCTGGGCCAACCTGGAAACATTGTGGGCCGGTATCGGTGACTCGCTGTTCGGATTTCGCGTGTATCCCATAGCGCCGCTGCGGCGTGTGATGCACGGGCAACGGTGGATGCGTCGTTTTGACTTTGACCCCGAGGCCGTGGTGCGTATGTGCTGGCTGGGCGTCAAACCCGTCAACCTGCCTGCTACTGTCAAGTATTTCCGGGTGGACGAGGGCGGTGTGTCGCACTTCAATTACCTGCGTGACAACCTGCTCCTGAGCTGGATGCACTCCCGGTTATTCCTGGGCTTTCTGCTGCGCTTGCCGCTGCTGCTGACAAGGCGTTTGAAGGGGCAGAGCTGATCCGTTTGGCGATGTGCCGCCGGGCGCTGTCTACAGTGGCTTGATCGCCTGGTATTCCGAGAAGACGCCCACTTCCAGATGCTGCCGCACATCTGACAGGCCCTGAGCCTGCAGAGTGGCAATCACTTGCGCCGGTGGCACGCAGGCTTCGATGCTGTCCCAGTAATAGCGCCAAATCGTTGTCGTTTCTGTTCGCCGGGTGACGAGTCGGCTCAGGAAGGGGATGACACCGCGCATATAGGTTTTCAGTATCCATTTCCCGACCGGGGTGCGGGCCTGGGTGATTTCCAGAATGCACAGACGGCCTCCCGGTTTCAGGACGCGGTGAAACTCCGCAAATGCCACACCCAGATCGCTGATGTGGCGAAGCGCGTACCCCATGCTGAGAAAATCGAAATGATTGTCCGGAAAAGGCAGGGACTCGGCCCGGCCGTTGACCAGCGTCATGCTGGCGGGCAGTTTGCTGGCTGCCAGCATCCCGGGACTGGGATCAACCCCGGTCACCAGTGAAGGGTTGCCCGTGATCAGACAGGCCTGAGCAGCGACCAGACCCGTCCCAACACCCACATCGAGGACGCGCATGCCCGTCTTCAATCCGCCCCGTTCCAGAGCCTGGCGGCGATACCGGGACCCTGTGCCCCAAGCCAGCATGGCTTCGACTTTGTCGTAGTCCGGCGCCGTGGTGTCAAAGATGCGGCGCAAATAGCTCTGCCTCTCCTCCTCATTTGCGTAGTACCCGGTGAGGGGCTCGTGCGGTGCCTGGGCTGCGGATGGAGGATTTGAAGTCTTCATGGAAATGCTTGCCTTTCAGCCGGAACGGTGCGCTTGCGCACTCGGTAGAGCCAATAAAAAATGCGAGAAATGGGCCGCCTGGGGGCTGAGGGAGACGGCGCCACAGCTTCGGTATCTGGGCGCCGCTTCCCACCTAGTTTCGGGCAAATTTTCACGAAGTCAATCAGACAAGGTCGGCTGCTTGCGCCTTGCGATTGGCGTGTCGGCCCGATCGCGGCGTCAAATCATTCCGCCATTGATCGAAATGACCTGACCGCTGATGTAGGCGGCCTGGGTCGAAGCCAGAAAACCCACCAGATCGGCGACTTCTTCTGCCTTCCCGGCCCGCTTCATGGGCACCATGGCATGAATGGCTTCAGGGCTGAAGCTGTCCTTTGTCATTGCAGTGTCAATGATGCCTGGCGCCACCGCGTTGACCGTGATGCCGCGGCTGGCGACTTCAAGCGCAAGCGATTTGGTGGCCGCATGCAAAGCACCTTTGGCTGCCGAATAATTGACCTGTCCGCGGTTGCCCGCTACTGCCGCCACCGACGTGATGTTGATGATGCGGCCCCATCGGGTACGGATCATAGGCATGGTCAGGGGTTGCGTCACATGGAAGAAGCCATTGAGCGAAACGTCAAGCACCCTTTGCCATTGGGCCAGCTGCATTCCGGGAAAGACGGCGTCATCGTGAATGCCCGCGTTGTTGACGAGTACCTGAATGGGCCCCTGCTCCAGCAGCGCTTCCAGTGCGCGCGCCGTAGCGGCGGCATCGGTCACATCAAAGGCAATCGCCTGGGCGTGCCCGCCCTGGGTAACGATGTCCGCAGCGACTTGTTCTGCGGTGGCCAAATTGCTGTTGGCGTGGACGACAACGTGGAGGCCGTCAGCCGCCAGGCGCCGGCAAATCGCCGCGCCAATGCCGCCGCTGCCACCGGTCACCAATGCACGTTTGGGTTGGGGGTTTGTCATTTTTCTTCCGTGATATCTCTGATGTGGTTCAGCCTGAAATTGCAAAGGCAGATGCGTCGAGCACGACGACCGCGCGCCCGCTCAGCAATGCCTGCGCGCCGGCTTGCACGGTGAAGCTGTAGAGCACGGTGTTGGTGTCGCCGGTCACGCGTTCTGCATGGACCATCAGAGGGCCAGCAACCGTATCCAGCCGCTCGACATGCATGATGACGCTGCGTACGCTGGCCAGGTAACCGCCACGGGTGGGGATGGAGGCAGTTCCGTCAGGTGCCAGTCTCTCAGCCACCAGGGCGCCATGCATGGCCATGGCTTGGGCCGCATATTCAATACCGCAGGCCGCACCCAATTGGCCGTACGCCCGCAGCGGATTGTCCGGCGCGAGGTGGCTGGTGGTCTGGCAGCTGATATGTGCGTCATCCCAGGCAGTGACCTCATCAAGCAGGCACATGCTGCCCTGGTGCGGAATGCGCCGGGCAATGCCGTCGCGGTTGATCGGCGTTGTGGCGCTCATCAGGGAGAGACTTCAAGGGCGAGCTGCATGCCGTCCAGATAAGCCAGCACCACAGAAGTTGTCTGCTTTTTGGCGATGGCCTGCAGCAAGGGCAAGCCGCGAGCGGCCGGGACCGCCGTTCGCAGGCTTTCGAGTGCGGCGTTGTCCATCGCACTTTCCGCTGCAGTCGTCGCACCACTTTCACCTCCCAAGGTGATCTGCGCGCAACTCCTTGGGCTGCGCTGCGGGCTGATGACCAAGGCCAGGCCGATGGTGTCGGGGATCGGTCGGACGCTGCGCAGGGGCTCCGGGTAATCGGTGTCGTAAGTCACCAGCAGGACGGGCGTATCTTCGACCACCGCGAGTGTCATCGCCTCAAGTAAGCCCGCCGAGAAACTGGCGTCATGCGCACACAGCACGGACGAAGAGGCCATGGCGCCACTGGAAATGCTCCAGTAGCCCGAAGGCGCGTTGTGCACGGAATTGTGAAATCGTGTGGGTGAAATCAGGCGGTCACTGGAGGCCAACGTGTTGCAAATTTCATGGCAGTTGATGCCATCCCCACTGGACGATGAAAACACCGACGCAAGCGCCGCCGCCTGGTGGCCTGAGTGCGTGACGGCTTCCTGCCCGACAGCGAGGGAAACCTTGACGACTGCGCCAGCGCGCCGGCGCTCGGCTGGGGGCAAGGCCATGGGCAGCGGAAGGACGGTTCGCTGCGTCTGGTAAGCCGCAAGCCCGCTGAGGACGGGGACGCTCTGCGCCCAGTCCGGCAGACCTGGACCAAGCAGGCCGACGCCCTCGACAAAAACAGTCAGGGCCTTGATGGCTGAGCTATGGGGACGGGTGGAAGTGGAAGGCTGTGTCATGGGTGGTCTTTCAGGCAGCGCGACTGAAAATCAGGCTGCAATTGGTACCGCCAAAACCGAATGAATTGCTCAGAACCCGCCTCAAAGGCTGTGCACGGTTTTCGAGCAGGTAGTTCACGGGTATGGCCAGGTCGCGCTGCTGGGTGTTTACGCCGCCTGGCATCAGTCCGTGTTGCAGCGCCAGTGCGCTGATGATGGCTTCAATGCCTCCAGCCGCACCCAGGGCGTGACCGGTTGCGCCTTTGGTGGAACTGCAGGCCACCGTGTTCTCTCCAAAGACTTCCGCCACGGCCTTGCCCTCAGCTGCGTCGTTGGAGGGCGTTGCGGTGCCATGCAAGTTGATGTAGTCAATGCCTGAGGGATCCAGCCCCGCGGTCTGCAGCGCTTGCCGCATCGCCATGGAGGCACCGAGCCCCTCCGGGTGCGGAGCGGACATGTGGTGCGCATCACTGGATTCACCCACGCCGCACAGTAACACCGCGTCGGCGTTGAGATGGTCCGGCACACGTTCGAGCAATATAAATGCAGCGCCTTCGCCGATGGAGATGCCTTTGCGCGCGGTGTCGTACGGCTGGCAGGGGCTGTCAGAAAGCAAGTCCAGTGAGTTGAAACCATACAGGGTTGTCAGGCACAGCGAGTCCACGCCGCCCACGACGGCAGCATCGATCAGGCCGGCCTGCATCATGCGGCTGGCTGAAGCAAATACCTTGGCACTTGATGAGCAGGCAGAAGAGACGGAAGCTGCAGGGCCCTGCAGCCCAAAGTAGTCACGTACAAACTGGCTGACCGAAAAAGAATTATGGGTGCCGTGATAAACAAAGTCAGGCGGCAATGCGCCTGTGTGGGGGTCCAGACGCCGGTAAGCCAGTTCGGTCTGCAAAATGCCCGAGGTGCTGGTCCCGATGAAAACACCAACGCGCCTGGGTCCGACGCGAGCCGCTGTCGCGGCAACAGCTTCAGTGAACCGGTCCTGACGCAAAGCCAGTTGGGCCAACCGGTTGTTGCGGCAGTCGTAATGCGCCAGGTCGGCCCGCATGACTTCCTCGTCGACACCTTCCACTGCGCCCACCCAGGTTGAGAGCGTGACAGTATCGAATTGGCAGGGCTGCAGTCCACTGCGGCGGGAGCGCAGCGACGCCAGCATGGGCTCAAGTCCTTTGCCAATGCAACTGCTGGCAGTGAAGCTGGAAAGGTGAATGGGCGGCAAAGTGGCTTGCGATGAACGGGTGGGCGAGGTCATTTGATACGTGGGAAATTATCTGTCGATGGGCAGGGCTCATGCAGCCTGTGGCAATCGTCCAACAAGGAGTACGTTGGCAAACGGGGTGCCTTGACTCAGGGGTTGTGTTTCGACTTCGAAACCGAGTTTTTGCAACGCGATTTTCCAGTCAGCAAGAGGGCGGCAATACAACGTGCCCAGCCGGTGGCCGCGCAGGGTGGTAACAACATGGTCCACCCAGTTGCTGATGGCAAAGGGCAAACCTCCGGCGGCATCCCCGACTCGCAGCAGCAACAGCCCGCCCGGGGGAAGCGACTGGCGAACGCGTCGCAGCACGTCGTCCTGCGCGGAAACCGGGACATAGTGCAGAACATCCAGAATCACCACGGCGTCGGCCTTTCCGAAATCCGCGCTGCACATGTCTGCTTGAACAAATTCAGCCTGACCTGCCTGAACAGCGGGTGCAAGGGCCTGATTTGCGCGATCCACATCATGCGCCATCAGTTCGATTCCACGCACGTGAGACGGCGTCGGCGCCGGTGGCCAATTTTTGGGCCAATCACCGCGCGCGGCGCTCGCATTCGCGGCAAGCAGCCAGGAGGTCAGCAGTCCCTGCCCACAACCGATATCGAGAATTCGCGAACGGTTGGATAACAGTCCGGCGCTTAGCAAATAGGAAAACGCGGGGTCTCCTCCGAGCTTGCCCTTGGCAAAAAACCATGTGTAAAGACCAGCCGGCTTATAGGGCGCGGAAGCCTGTTCGGTGAGCTCTTTGGTGAAGGCAAAGGGGGTGGAGTGCATGGCGGAATAACTGTTAACGGTGGCGGAGATGGGCAGAAGTCACAGATGACGAGCTGGTTAAAACAGATGAATTTTTTTGAAGTTCAGCCAGTGTCAGTCCCGGTGCGATCACTGGCGCTGACCGGTCGTATATAGCGTAGTGACATAAAGCCCGTTATCAGACCCAATGCCAACCCGGCCCACATGTCCACGGCTACGTGCTGGCGCGTAGCCAGGGTGGAGTAGGCGATGCCAATGCACCAAACCGAATTGGCAAGCAGGAGCCACAACGGCGCACCGAAGCGGCGCAAGATGAAATGTAGCCAGGCCCCGGTAAAAACAGCGGTGGCCACGTGCAGGGAAGGGCAGGCATTGCCGGCCGCATCCATGGTTTTAAGAAAGTCCACACTCGGGTAAAGGCCCCAATCAATCTCGGCGGCGGGAACGGCAGTGGGCCAAAAATAGAAGACGAGCAGACCGGTCAGGCAGGTTGCGGTCATGCCCAGGGCATACACATACAGCTCGCGCCGGCTCGACAAAAACGCAGGCGCCAAGGACACATACACCCACAACGAAACATAAAGAGGCACGGCTGCAGGCTGAAAGTTGATCAGTCGATCGAGCAGGGTGATGGGCATCAGCGTGACGGGATGGACGGGATATTTCAGCAGGTAGAAGTAGGCGCCAAAAAACATGGCAATAAATGCCGGTATGCCGATGCTTTTCAGAAAAATGTGGTGAGGAAAAGCTTGCGCGGCCTGGGTGTGCCAAGGGGTCTGCAGGGGGAGATCAATGCTCACGCCAGTGCCTCGCGCAGGGTGACCATTCGCAACTGCCGGGCTGCAGCCGTCTCAAGCAGGGCGGGAAGCACTTCGAGAATGACAGGCACACCGCCGGGCGTACGCGCAGAATTGCCGTCGTGCAAAAGCAGGATCGCCCCCGCCTTCAGGCTGGGCAGCAATTTTGAATTGATGCGGGCGGCGTCACCGATTCGCGTATCAAAACCGCGCGCAGACCAGCTCGCCAGCTGCAGCCCCAATCGGGCCAGCACCGGTTGGAGGAAGGGATTGCGCAGCCCAGCGGGCGCCCTGAAGAATTTCGGACGCTGGCCGGTGATCGAAGCGATTGTGTCCTGAGCGGCTTGCACCTCCCGCGTGATGCCCCCCGTGCCCATCACCGAGAAGTGATGGCGGTGGTGCTGACTGTGATTTTCAACGGCATGGCCGCGCCTGATCATTTCGCGGCACAGCTCGGGATGACGCTCGGCTTTTTCGCCAATGACGAAAAACGTCGCTCGCGCAGCGTAGCGGTCAAGCACGTCCAGTACCTGAGGGGTGACCACTGGATCCGGACCATCGTCGATCGTTAACGCAACAACCTGCTGCGAAGCGGAAGGCAGTTGCGTCCAGTTGGGACCCAGCCACTGGCTGCGCGGCCAAAGGCCGGCACCTGCAATCAGCATGTGATTGACAGCCACGGCCGACAGTAGCCAGGGCCATAAGGTCGGGGCTGCAACGATGGCAACAACGGCCAATCCGTGCGCAGCAATGGAGCCGCGTATTAAGGGGGGGGAGTACCAGTTGAGCTCAGACCTGGACATGAGCTTGCTTCGCGAAAATTGCCGCATACACCAGCGCGAGGATGACGCCTGGAGCGACCGTGACACCCATGGCCTGCAAGATGGAAACATTGGAAAACGCCAACAGGCCAAAGCCCGCCACTGTGGTTGCATTGGCAAGTGCCATTGAAGCCAGGGTGCGGTGTGAGATCGGGACGAGAGGATCGGGTCGGTCAAAAAAGAGTGCGTAGTTTGAGCCAACGGCTACCACCAGCAGGAGCCCCACCAAATGCAATATGACCAGCTGTTGACCTAACAGGGCAAGCGCTGCGGTGACGGTGATAACCGACGCAATCAGCGGCGCGATGATGCGCAGGACCCGTGAGGGCGAACGGAAAATCACCAGCAACAACAAAATAAGTGCTACAAGGCCGCCAAGTGAGAGTAGCGAAGCCTCGTTGAGGTAGCCGGAATAGAGGCGGTCGGATTCGGCCTTCATGTCGACAAACAGCACATTTGACAAGCCGGTCTCGGCGAGTGCTGCGCGAATCGGGTCGGCATTTATGTTGCCACCCTCCGGCGCTTTGAGCGGCAGCAAGGCGGTCCAGCCACGAGGCTGTTCCAGCAACAGCGCATCCACTGCCATGGCCATCGAGGTCCGCTCCAGATCGGCCGGCTCCAGCAGGGGCTGCTTGCGGCTGGTTTGAACGTCGGCCAGGAAAGGATCAAAAAGCGTTGCCTGCACGGGCAGGCCCTGGACGGCTTTCGTGAGTCGGACTTGCAGTTCATTTGCCTCGGGCAGGCTGGCCTGGCGTGCGCGCTGGGTAGCCATGCTCGGAAGGTAGCGGCTGGGACTTTCAAATCCCGCCAGTGCCCCTTTGTCCACTTGCGTTTCCAGAAGCCTGGAAACCTGTTCGGAGGAAGTCAGTACGGCTTCGCGGGTGGGACCGGAGACGACCACCAGGTACCGTACATCGGGCGCACCCATGTCGGCGCGCAGGCTCTCGTCCAGAGCGATGTCCGCTTGAGAAACCGGGCTCAGGGAGGAAATCTTCTCATTGAGCAAAGTGTTGCGGTTCAGGGCAAGAACAACGCAGGCGGCCAGCAGCAATGCCACTACCGGCCAGCGCAAGACGGACGCCCGTTCTGTCAAGCGTCCAAGGACCCGGCCAATTGCGGACACGTCATGGATGCGGAAATTCGTTGGCAAAAGGCGTGGCAAAACAAATCGGGTCATGACCGCGGCGGCGATGAGGCCGGCAATGGCGTACAGGCCGAGTTGCGCCAGGCCGGGAAAGCCCGACAGCAGAAGTGACGCGAAGCCGCAGATGGAGGTGAGCACACCAAGGCGAACCGTAGGCCAGAAACGCCGGACCCAATTTTCGTTATCGCCCTCGGCCTGCTCGGATTGCACGAACAGGTAAATGGAGTAGTCCACAGCTTCACCGATGAGCGCTGTGCCAAAACCCAGTGTGATGCCATGCACAGCGCCGAAGCCAAGGCTGACCGCCGCAACGCCAGCAAGCACCCCGGTGAGGACTGGCAAAAACCCAAGAACCAAAGCCGTCGGTGAGCGATACACCAGCAGCAGCAAGGCGGCAATGAGGACGACGCTGATGAGGGACAGGCGGCTGACCTGGCTGTGGATGGTTTCGCGGGAGGTGACCGAGAAGACGCCCGGCCCGGTCATCACGAGTTTTGCCTCGGGGGCCGTCTGGCGCGCTGCCTCGAAAGCCTGATTGATGGCGGCCATGGCGCGCTGCTGCGCATCTGTGTCGGATCCCGTGGCGCGCGTTTGCATCAACATCAGGGCACGCGCGCCATCGCGTGAGACCCAGGCCCCATGCGCCAGCTGTGGCTGGTTTGCGCCGCTGAGCTGGTCAAGGAGCTGGACCATCTCCCCCGTGGGGTCTCGCGGCAAAAGGGACTTGACCAGCAGCCCTGCGGGTGATGCCAGCAGGTCGATACTTTCCTGCAGGGCCGCGCTCAAACCGTCGGTGCTGAAGCGTTCAGGGGTCACCGCAGGGCTGAGCAAAAAGCGGTTGTTAAACAGGAAAGCCTGGTCGCGCTCGGTGTTGACAGGCTCTCCGTTGTTGACGGCTGCAAAAGCCTTGTCGGCACGCAGGCGCTTGGCCACTTGTTTGGAAATTTCGGCGCGCGCCGGCGCGTCGGCACCCTCGATACCCACCAGAATCAGGCGCGAGGCAATCCCGTCGCGCAGCTGGTCCATCAGTAACTGTTGCTCAGGTGTTGGGGTTTTTGGCAAAAAAGCCGAGAGGTCCGTGGTGACCTCCGTGCGGCTGATGATGGCGCCGCAGGCCAGCAAAAAGGCTACCCACAGCCAGACTGGCAGAAACCGGCGCTGAGTGAACCTCCCCGTCATGGTGCTGCTAGCTTCTCGATGGTCATCACCGACCGGTCCTTGTCGGTTTGCTCAATGTCGATGGACTTGACCTCAGCGCGGCTGCCGCCGATCCGGATGCGCTGCACAACCTCGAGCATTTTGGTTTCGACCGGACGCAGGGTCAGTGTCCAGCGCTCCTCGTTGCCTTCGAGGTCCAGGTTATAGACGCGCCGGAGTGCGGCGATGTCTCCTGCCAGCGTGCCACGGATGCTCTCGGTGAAGGCGACCAGCTCGGGATACTCCTGCAGCCGCAACACCATTTTGCGTTTCCCGCGCTCAACGGTGAGGGTGCCGCTATCGATGAGCAGCGACTCGACGCGGGGCTTGAGCGTACGCTTTTCCAGCCGGTCCGGGGCGGTGTAAAGCAACTCGCCAGAAGACTCGACAGGCTTGTCGAGCAGGGCGATGTATTTTTTTTCCACAAAGCTTGCCCGGCCTGACTTGTTTTCGGCAAGGCCCTTCATCAACTGGTTCACATCCCAGGCGGCCAGGGCTGGCGTGCTGCAAAGGCCGATCATCACGCTCGCAGCGGCTAACCAGGCTCTGGGCGTTGACACGGTGAAAAAGCGTGAAGCATTGGTCATGAAGCGGGACCTGAAGTTGGGGCAGGCAAGGGCTTGCTCGTTTGCCAGAAGTCGAAAAAATTGAACCAGTTGTATGGGGCGGTGCGGCAATGTTGTTCCAGCAACTGCGCGTAGCGTGCCATGGCGGCCTGTACGGCAGCTTCACGCCCGCCAGCGGGCATGCTGGAAAAGTCAGCCAGCGTCTCAAAATGGATATCGTAGCGGTTGCCCCCACCGTAAAGCCCGACCATGAAAACGACGGGTTTGCGCAATATGGCCGCCATGCGAAACGGACCAACGGGAAATTCCGCAGACTGGCCAAGAAAGGGGACGGGGCGGGTTGTGTCGTTGTTCAAGCAGCGGTCGGCCAGCATGCCGACGACGCTGCCGGCCTCGAGAAGCTGGTTGACTTTGAGCATGGAGTCTGCCCGCCCAAGCGGCACGATGTCCTGTTGCGCCGCTGGATTGATGGCGCTCAAGGCAGAGTTGAGCTTGCGGGCGTTTTCCTCGTACATCACCATGGCAACGCGCAACCCCGCCTGCTTGCGCCCGACAGCTCGCAGCACTTCGAAGCTACCCACATGGGCGCCCATCAGGAACACGCCCTGACTACGGTTTGTCAGGTTGTCGACCAGGTGCTCATTGTGAACACGGATGTCGAAAAGCTGGAAGTGATCATTGATCAAATACACCCGGTCATGAATCGTCGACGCAAAACTGAGGAAGTGGTTGAAAATCGCGCGCCAGCCGACACGCGAGGCGTCGGACAGCGCGAGTATCCGGCGCAGATAGGCTCTGGATGCGTGCCTTGCTGCGGCGTTGGCGACGAGAAAATACGCTGCAATCCCGTACAAAACCACCCGCCCCGCCGTGCGACCCAGGCGCAGTGAGATCCAGGTCATGACGCGCAACATCAGCATGTTGCTGCGCTCCGGCCTTTGCCGCCACGCGGCTGCGGGCGATGGGCTACCTTCGATGCTACTCATGGCGTGGCCTCAAATGCAAAGACCCCACTGGCGACCACTCGCCCGTTGCCCGAGATTTCAAACCGGGTCTGGCCCGCGCCGGAAGTGGTCCAGGTGATGGCCAGCGTTTCTCCCGGTAACACGGGGCTGAGAAATTTGGCGGAAGTGATTCGGCTTGGGCCATGGACTTGACGATCCTGGCGGATGGCGTGTAAAGCGACGTCGAGAAGAACAACACCGGGGACAATCGGCTTGCCCGGAAAGTGCCCGGCAAACGCCGGGTGATCGCCGGCAACCGTCCAGCTGGTTTCACCGTGCATGTTTGCTGCCTGAAGAGCTGACACCCGAGAGATGTTTTGCAGCGAGGGTCTGCAGTGCTTCGCGCGGCAGTTTGCCTGTCGCGTTGCGTGGTAGCGAATCAAGCAAAACCAGTGGACGCGGCAAAAAAGTGGAATCAATCCGCTCTTTCAGGCCGGCCATCAGTGCGGCGGATGTCATGCCGGGCGCTACCGCGAAGGCCATCAGGCGTACGACAGCGTCGGCGTCGCTGTCGTCCGGCATGAAAAAAGCGCCGTCGATCACGCCCGGAATACTTCCCAAATGGTGATTCAGGTAAGCCAAAGAACTGCGCTTGCCCGCGATATTGATCAGGTCGTCCAGACGGCTGTGTAGCAGGAAGCGCCGGTTGTCGATGGGTTCAATCACGTCATTCATGGGCATGACCTGCTCGACATGGCCGCCACACGCCCAGAAGCGATCGTCGTGGGGCGTGAGAGTGACCTGTGGAAACAGCTCCCACTCCTGCGTCCGGGTGCTCCGCCGCGTGGCGATTTGTCCGGTTTCGGTCGACCCGTAGATTTCAAGCAGGGGCGCTGAAAAAGCGGTCTCGCATGTTTGTGCCAGCTGCTGCGACAACGGTGCTGTCGCCGACACCACGAGGTCCAGCGCTGGCAGATCCATGCCGGAGGTCAGCAACACACGCAAATGAACCGGCGTGGTGACCAGCAAGCGTGGCCGGGGAACGGCCTGAATGGCGCTTACGATGTCGGCAGGATAAAAAGGGTGTCCGGCGTGCAGGGCGCTGCCGCACAGGAGTGGCATCAAAACAGTCGACTCAAACCCAAACATGTGTTGTGGCGGGACCGTTCCGATGATGTTGTACGGGCGACTGGCTTGCTCGCGGGTGACGCCGAGCCGTTGGGCTTCGGCACGCGCGCTGTGCACCAGGGCGCCCCAGGTTTTTCGATGGGGCAGCGGTACACCGGTTGAGCCGGAAGTAAAAACATCAGCTGCTGGCTGATGGCCGGGAAGCACGGGGATATCGCAATAAGCGCGGGAGTCTGCAGCGGCGCGCGGATGTGCCATCGCGTCCTGATACACCATGCCCGGCAGGTCGATCGCATGAGGAGCATCGGCCAGGCAAAAAACGTCAGGTCTGAGGTCCAGCAACTGACGCATCATTTCCGGCGTGTGGGTCGGTGGCAGCAGGCTGATTTTTCCGGTGAGCAGCGCCGCGCCAAGACCGACAGCAAAGTGATAGCGGTCGCTGCAGGCATTGAGCATGTGCTTGCCGGGCGCCAGCTGGGTTGCCAGGTGCCGAACGTCGCTCAGATACTGTCGCACCGTGATGCTTTTTCCAAGGCGCCAGGCGACGATGTCCTCGACGCTGTCGTGGCCAACAAGAAAAAAACTATGAGTCATGGCTGGGTATGTGTCAATGATGGGTGGCTGCGCGGGCTGCGCCTCAGGCTGCAGGGGGCTGGCCTCGGGAGTTTGACTGCCGGTAGGCGCGAATGGCCTCGAGCGGGCCTGTGCGGTCGGCAGGCTCAAGCGCCCAAAATCGCGCGAGATATTCGCCGCCAAACATCAATACCAGTAGCGGGAAATTCAGAAGGTTGGCAAAGGCAGACCAGACGACGATGGGCGCCAGCCAGAATAGGAGCAGCGACAGGGCCGTCATGATCACAAAGTAAATGGTCCAGGCCCAGGTGACCTGGCGGGTGTAACGGCCGAGTGCAGGAGAAAGTTCGCCGTGCACGATGGCCGCAAACCGCGACACCATGGGGACTTGCCCGGGCCGCAGCGTGCTGCCAAAAGCCATGGCAAGAAGTGCTTGCATGCCCGCATGTTGCAGAAGAAATACCCAGTTGAAGTGTTTTACCAGCCAGCCACTTGTTGCATAGATCGCCACGCAGCCGGCCAGGCACAAAGCCAGCATGGCGACCCGGTACGGTGACCGCCAGGCCAGAACAGCAGCCACTGCCAACAGGGGTGCCATGGCTACGGCCGCGGCGAACAGATCGGGGTAAGGATCCGCAGAGGCCAGATGCGCCAACACTGGATAGGCAACACAAAAGGCGGCGATCATTGCCCAGCGAACAGCGCTCAGCAACTTTGCCGTCAAGCCCGGAATCACTTTGTTCTTTGCAGGGCGATGTGGTCGCTCAGGCTGCGCAGGGACTGGAAAATAAGCGTGTTGTCTTCGTGGTCGGCGCGCAATTGCAGGCCATAACGCTTGGAAACCACCAGCGCGATTTCCAGAATGTCGATGGAGTCGAGTCCAAGGCCGTCGCCATACAAGGCGTCATCAGGCCCAATATCTGCGGCGGCTGTTTCAAGGTTCAGCGATGAGACCACGAGTTCGGCAACTTCGAGCATCAGGACAGCATCGGCTGCCGGTGCAGCCGAAGACGGGGAAGAGGAGGTAGCGGACGTAGTCATTTGTTCAGAATTTCCGGGTGATTACAGGGTGGAGTACACACCTGCGTTCTGGGGTTTTTTGATGGTAACTGACATTGCGCGATTGCGACTCCCGCGCTGTAGGCCCAAGGCTTGGTGCCCCGTCAGAAAAAATCGAAACCAAAGGTAAAGAGGCTCTTTCAGGCCAGTGCCTCTGGCTCATCAGGCGGAAGGGCGGGGTCGGACGCGCTGTCCTTTCTGGGGCGAGAAACTTTCAGGGTCGCATTGGGCGCTGCGTCCTCCTGCAAAGCCTGGCGTACACCTGCCTTGTCTCCCGCGCTGGCGAACTTGCTGTACTTGCCAAGGAGGCCCACCATCTGACCGTAAATTTTGGGGTTGCCGGCCAAGCACTCTCCGTGGTCCAGAAAATCTGCTTCGCCTGAAAAATTGCCGATCAGGCCGCCTGCCTCGGAAACCAGCAGCGAACCCGCTGCAACGTCCCAGGGCTTGAGTCCGGATTCAAAGAACCCGTCTGAAAAGCCGGCTGCCACATAAGCCAAATCCAGAGCTGCGGCGCCGGGCCGGCGCACGCCTGCGCATTGGCTCATGATGTCGCCAAGCATGTGGAGATAGGTCTTGAGCTTGTCGCCTGGCCGATAAGGAAAGCCGGTGCTGATCAGGCATTCCTGCAGCCGGATGCGTTTTGCCACGCGAATGCGTCGGTCATTCATGTAAGCGCCCCGACCCTTGGTGGCGCAAAACAGGTCGTTTCGGGTGGGGTCATACACCACGGCCTGTTCGATCTTGCCTTTCACGCTCAGCGCAATGCTGACGCAGTAGACAGGAAAGCCGTGAATAAAGTTGGTGGTGCCGTCCAGCGGATCGATGATCCAGACGAATTCAGAGTCTTTGGCGCCATGCTCGTTGCCAGACTCTTCTGCCAGGATGCCGTGGCCGGGGTAGGCAGTGAGCAGGGTTTCGATGATGGCTGCCTCGGCAGCCTGGTCGATTTCGGTGACGAAGTCGTTGGTCTGCTTGACAGACACGCGGACCGATTCGACGTCCAGCGCTGCGCGGTTGATGATGGCGCCTGCGGCGCGCGCAGCCTTGATGGCCACGTTAAGCATAGGGTGGAGATTGCTGGACATATACGAATAAGAAAGAGCGGGCAGGGCTGCACTCTGGTAACCGGAGCGCAGGCGACAATAGCGCTATTTTACCGGTGTTACAGGCCACCAGGCCGACCCGTTTATCCATTGGCGCCATGAAAACCCGTTTTGTCCTTATCAACACCAGCCACGCTGGCAATGTTGGTGCAACCGCGCGCGCCATGAAGGTCATGGGCTTTGGCGATCTGGTTCTGGTGGCGCCGCGTTGGGCCAATGTGCTCAACCGCGAAGAAACCATACAACGGGCCAGTGGCGCGCTGGACGTGCTGAGAAACGCACGCATTGTTGCGACGCTGGACGAGGCGCTGGACGGCATGACGCATTTATGTGCCACGGCCATGACGCCGCGTGACTTTGGCCCGCCGACTTGCGCGCCGCGTGCGCACTTCGCCCAGTTGCTATCGAATAGAGAGCTGACTTCGCCCGTCTTTAAAGGGCAGAAGGCCGATTTGCCTTCAAAGCCTGAATGCGTGGCGTTTTTGTTCGGTTCTGAGCGCTTTGGCATGCAAAACGAGGACGTTTACCGCTGCCATGTGGCGCTGAGCATTCCGACCGATCCGGCCTTTGGCTCGCTCAACCTGGCTGCCGCAGTGCAACTGATTGCTTATGACTGGCGCGAAGCCCTGGGCGGTTTTGCCGTGCAGCCGGCAACCGCCGAGCCGCAGCTGGCCGACGCTGCTGCCGTGGCGGGCATGCTGGCGCACTGGGAAGAGGCGCTGGCCCACATTGGTTTTCTGGATCCGGCCTCGCCGAAAAAATTGATGCCGCGTCTGAACCAGCTGTTTAACCGCGCTCAACTCAGCCCGGAGGAGATCCATATTTTGCGCGGCGTGGCCAAGGCGATGTTGCAAAAAACCGGACTGGCCACGGCCAAAATTGGTACGCCAGCGCAGAGCGCGGACGACAAGTAGACTTCGCCTATGTTTTCCAGACTCCGCTCCGATATCCAGTGCATCCTTGACCGTGATCCTGCTGCGCGCAGCACATGGGAGGTGCTCACGTGTTATCCGGGCCTGCACGCCATCATGTTGCACCGGGTGGCACACGGCTGCTGGACGCACGGCTTCAAATGGCTGGGGCGATTTGTTTCCCACATCTCACGCTGGTTAACCGGTATTGAAATTCATCCTGGTGCGATCATCGGTGAGCGCGTGTTTTTCGACCACGCCATGGGCATCGTGATTGGGGAAACGGCCGAGATCGGCGACGGTTGCACGATTTATCAGGGTGTGACCCTTGGCGGAACCTCGCTCTACAAAGGCGAAAAACGCCATCCCACACTGGGCAAAAACGTGGTGGTGAGTGCAGGGGCCAAGGTGCTCGGCGGGTTTTTGGTGGGCGACGGTGCCAAGATCGGTAGCAACGCGGTGGTGATCAAGCCCGTGCCGGCTGGTGCCACGGCGGTTGGCATCCCGGCTCGCATCATTCCGTCCAAAACCGGCGTTAGCGCCGACGTCACCACGACGCAGAGCCAGTTCTCCGCCTACGGCATCACGCTGGACGACGACCCGGTGTCACAAGCCATGAAGGGGCTGATCGACAACGCTTCATCGCAGGAGCATCAGATTGCTTTGCTTTGGCAGGCCATTGAGAAACTCTCGGCGGCGCCAGCTCAGGGCGCGGGCAGGGGTTGTGTTCCAGACGATGCCGCACGCGAGGAAACCTTCGAAGCCGAAAAACTCAACCAGTTGATGGGCAAGTAGTTGAAAATAGTTTGCTACCAAATATGTAGCAAACTATTGCCGTCGTACAACGGCCAACTGCCAGAATCGTCATCAACCCTTGGCGACTGGGCGCGTGGCGTCACTGCACCAGTCGCTCCAGCTTCCAGCGTATAAGCCGGTGCGACCCAACCCGGCAATTTCCATCGCAAGCAGGTTTGGCACGGCGCTGACGCCGCTGCCGCACTGATGCACCACGGTGGCCGGGTCGCGACCGGCAAGCAGCGCATCAAACTCTGTTTTGAGTTGCTCCCCAGATTTGAATTTGCCGTCCTCGCCGATGTTCTGGCTAAACGGGCGATTCAGCGCGCCCGGGATGTGACCGGCCACCGGGTCCAGTGGCTCAACCTCACCTCGAAAGCGGGCTGGCGCACGCGCGTCGACTACGGTCTGGGTGCTTTGATCCAGTCGGGCCGCCACGGTTTGGGCGTCGACAAGCACAGCCTTTTCTTCACCCAAAGCAAAGTTGGCCTGAAAGTGTGAAGCCTCCTCTCCACTGGCGACCGCAGCGCCGGTCGCTTGCCAGGCCTGCAGTCCGCCGTCCAGCACGGCCACGGCTTCATGGCCCGCCCACTTGAGCATCCACCACAAACGGCCGCAGTAGTTGGCGCCGTTTCGGTCGTAAACCACCGCCTGCATGTCATTGGAAAACCCGACGCTGGAGAGCCAGGTCGCAAACTTCTCGCGTGTTGGCAGCGGGTGGCGGCCGCCAGAGGCTGGCTGGTCCTCCCCCTCAGTGGCAGTCAATACCCCATGGGCTCCGGGTGCGCCATGTTTCGCGCTCAGGTCAGTGTCCAGATTCGCGTACACCGCACCCGGGATGTGCGCTTCAACGTATTTCTGTTTCCCGGCCAAGGGTTGCATCAAGTCAAAGCTGCAGTCAAACACGCGCAAAGACTTGCGGGCGGTCACCAGGGCCTGAAGTTGTTCTGCAGAGATCAGCGTTGTGTACATCGTGGGTTCTCTCGTAAATGCAGCGCCTGAACCGGCAGGCTCAAAGCATCTGCGTGGTTTTGCTGGCGCCCATTTCACGGCGATACCACTCGTGAAAGTGTTGCATGCCGTCTTCCATCGGGCTCTGGTAGGGGCCAAACTCGTTGTCGCCGCGCTGCATCAATGCTTTGCGGCCTGCGTCCATGCTCAGGGCAATTTCATCGTCTTCAACACAGGTTTCCATATAGGCCGCTTGCTGGGCTTCAATGAATTCGCGTTCAAAGGCGCAGATTTCCTCGGGGTAGAAGAACTCCACCACGTTCAGTGTTTTGTCCGGCCCCTGGGGGTGCAGGGTGCTGACAACCAGCGCGTGCGGGTACCACTCGACCATCACGTTGGGGTAATACGTCAGCCAGATGGCACCGTATTTGGGTGGCACGCCCTGGCGGTATTGCAGCACCACGTCGTGCCATTTCTTGTACACATCGGTGCCCGGCTTGCCCAGCTTGTCGGACACACCCACGGTCTGCACCGAATAATTTGGCGTCAGTTCCCAGCGCAGATCGTCCGTGGTGACAAAGGCGCCCAGCCCCGGGTGGTAAGGACCCACGTGGTAGTCCTCCAGATACACCTCGATAAAGGTTTTCCAGTTGTAGTTGCACTCGTGCAGGTGAATCTTGTCGAGCTGGTAACCGGAAAAATCGAGGTCCTGCATGGGACCCAGCGGCGCCATTTCGGCGGCAATGTCGCGACCATTGTTCTCAAACACCAGGCCGTTCCAGGTGCTGGTTTTGTAGCGGTTCAGGTTCAGGCAAGGGTCTACTTCAAAGTGGGGCGCGCCGATCAACTCGCCGGTGGTGTTGTAAGTCCAGCGATGCAGCGGGCACACGATGTTGCTGCCCGTGTTGCCGCGCCCCTGCAGCATGGTGGACTGACGATGGCGGCACACATTTGAAATCAGCTCGACGCCGGTGCCATTGCGCACCAGTGCGCGCCCACCCATCTCCTGCGGGAGGGCGTAGTAATCACCCATGGCGGGAACGGCCAGCTCATGCCCGACATATCGTGGGCCCCTGGCAAACAGTTTTTGCTGCTCCCGTTGATAGAGGCCCGCATCAAAGTAGCTTGAAATGGGCAGCTGGCTGGTGGCCTGCAAGAGACGAAGGCTTAAATCGGACATGCAATTGCCGAAACAGGCCGTTTCGGGGGTTAGATGGGGGTCGGAAGACCGGGGCAAGCGCGGGTTTCATTGTACCGGGGGCTTCTTGTAAAGAAGATGGCTCGCCACACAGGAGCTCGCTTGGCCCGGGGGCGCCCGCTTTTGTGACAAGACCCTGCAACAGCCTAAAATCACCGCTGACATCAAATAACCCATGGCTAAAACTTCCTCCACTTCCGCACCCACCGTCCCGACCAGTTACGAGGCCGCACTTGATGAGCTTGAAACGCTGGTGGCGAGTCTTGAATCGGGCCAATTGCCGCTGGACCAGCTGTTAACCGGTTACCAGCGCGGCGCCGAACTGCTCAAGTTTTGCCGGGACAGGCTAGGCGCAGTTGAGAATCAGATCAAGGTGCTTGAGGGCAACCAGCTCAAGCCCTGGCCGCAAGAATAAAAAGCAAAGTAAACCCATTGACCGAGCAAAAACCTTTTGCACTGGACGCCTGGAGCGTCCGACAACTTGCCGCAGTCGAGCAGGCCCTGATGCGCTGGGTGGCGCCTCCTGAGCCCACCCCGGCGCCCGCCGGCCTTGGCGATGCCATGCGCTACGCGGTGCTTGACGGCGGCAAGCGCCTGCGCCCCCTGCTGGTGATGGCGGCGTGTGAGGCGGTTGGCGGGAGTCAGCAGGCGGCGCTCAGGGTGGCCTGTGCTGTGGAACTGATCCATGCCTATTCGCTGGTGCACGATGACATGCCCTGCATGGACAACGACGTTCTGCGGCGTGGCAAGCCGACTGTGCATGTCAAGTTTGGAGAGGCTCAGGCTTTGCTGGCAGGCGATGCCCTGCAGGCGCTCGCCTTTGAGTTGTTGACGCCCGAAGACGAATCCATCGGTGCTACCACCCAGGCGGCCCTGTGTCGCATGTTGGCGCAGGCTGCCGGGTATCAGGGTATGGCGGGTGGGCAAGCTATTGACCTTGCCAGCGTGGGTATAGCCCTGTCTTCAGAGCAATTGCACGACATGCACCGTTTGAAGACCGGGGCCTTGCTGCAAGCCAGCGTGATGATGGGCGCGGCCTGTGGCAGCCCCACCCGTGCAGCGCAATCCGCTTTGCGCGACTATGGTGCGGCGGTCGGTTTGGCTTTTCAGGTGGTGGACGATATTCTGGACGTCACCGCAGATTCCGCAACACTTGGCAAGACCGCGGGCAAGGATGCCGCCCATGACAAACCGACGTTTGTATCCCTGATGGGTTTGCCTGCGTCGCGCAACTACGCGCAGGAGCTGTTGTCAGAGGCCCATCACAGTTTGAAGGCGAGTGAACTCAAACACACGGCAGCGCTCAGCGCGCTGGCGGACATGCTGGTCAACCGCAAGAGTTAACTTGAATTGAGTTAAGTTAGTTATTTAAGCTGAGTTCAGGGCGAGTGCGCATTTGGCGTGAAAGAACAAAAACCACGATGTATCAATTGCTTGAAACCATAAACAGCCCCGCAGAGCTGCGCCAGTTGCAACGGGTGCAGCTCAAGGCCCTGGCGGACGAGCTGCGCGCCTATCTGCTGCAAAGCGTGTCGCAGACTGGCGGGCACCTGAGTTCCAACCTCGGTACGGTGGAGCTCACAGTTGCCTTGCACTATGTATTCAACACGCCGGACGACCGGTTGGTCTGGGATGTGGGTCATCAGACCTATCCGCACAAGATACTGACCGGTCGCCGCGACCGCATGAACAGCCTGCGGCAACTGGGTGGCCTGAGCGGGTTTCCCCGCCGCAGTGAAAGCGAATACGACACCTTTGGCACGGCGCACTCGTCAACCTCCATTTCTGCTGCGCTGGGCATGGCCATGGCAGCAAAGCAAAAGGGCGAAGAGCGTCACGCGGTAGCGATCATTGGTGACGGCGCCATGAGCGCGGGCATGGCCTTTGAAGCCATGAACAACGCGGGTGTGTGCGACTGCAAGCTGCTGGTGGTGCTCAATGACAACGACATGAGCATCAGCCCGCCGGTAGGTGCGCTGAACCGCTACCTGGCCCAACTGATGAGCGGGCAGTTTTATGCGTCGGCCAAACACGTTGGCAAACAGGTGCTCAAGGTAGCGCCGCCCCTCTTTGAACTGGCCAAGCGGCTGGAGACCCACGCCAAAGGCATGGTGGTCCCGGCCACCCTGTTTGAAAACTTCGGTTTCAACTACATCGGTCCTATCGACGGGCATGACCTCGAGTCGCTCATCCCGACGCTGGAAAACATCAAGCACCTGATGGACAAAGGCGAGGGCCCGCAGTTCCTGCACGTGGTAACCAAAAAGGGGCAGGGCTACAAACTGGCAGAGGCCGACCCCGTGGCGTACCACGGCCCCGGCAAGTTTGACCCGGCCATGGGCTTGCAAAAGTCTGCGGCCCCCGCCAAGCAGACTTTCACGCAGGTGTTCGGTCACTGGCTGTGTGACATGGCCGAGAAAGACAAGCGGCTTGTAGGCATCACGCCAGCCATGCGTGAAGGATCGGGCATGGTGGAGTTTCATCAGCGTTTTCCTGAGCGTTATTACGACGTCGGCATTGCAGAGCAGCATGCGGTGACCTTTGCCGCTGGCATGGCCTGTGAGGGACTCAAGCCCGTGGTCGCCATTTACTCCACGTTTTTGCAGCGCGCGTACGACCAGCTGATACACGACGTGGCGCTACAGAACCTGCCGGTGGTATTTGCGCTCGACCGTGCCGGGCTTGTCGGCGCTGACGGCGCCACCCACGCGGGCGCTTATGACATTTCCTACCTGCGCTGCATTCCCAACATGAGCGTGGCGTGCCCGGCCGACGAGAACGAGTGCCGCATGTTGCTGAGCAGCGCCTTTGAGCAGGACCATCCGGTGGCTGTGCGTTACCCGCGCGGCGCTGGCGCAGGCGTAGCCACACAAGCGCATCTGGACAGCCTTCCGTTTGGCAAGGGCGAAGTGCGCCGCCAGGGATCGGGCGTAGCCATTCTGGCTTTTGGAACCTTGCTTTATCCGGCCCTGCAGGCGGCCGAAAAACTTGGCGCTACGGTTGTCAACATGCGCTGGGCCAAACCGCTCGACACCGGACTGCTCCTGGAGGTGGTGGGTGCGCATGACGTGCTGGTGACAGTCGAAGAAGGTGCCGTTATGGGTGGCGCAGGCAGTGCGGTTGCAGAGGCACTGGCAGAGGCTGGCATTCACAAGCCGCTGCAGCACCTGGGCTTGCTTGACGAGTTCACCGAGCACGGTGATCCAGCGAAGTTGCTCTCGCAGCAAGGCCTTGACGCTGCAGGCATTGAGCAGTCCATCGCCACTCGATTTGGTCATCTGCTTGAGGCGGCCAAGTCAGCAAAGCCGGCATTAAAGTCAGTGGCCTGAACCGGTTACACCATAACGGCGCACTGCTTTTTTCGTTTCTGACAGAAGCCTGAAGGCCATCTGGTTCAGCGGTGTTTTCAAGGGAAAACCCGCGCGAGTCCCGGTCGCGACATTTCTACAATCCCCGAAGCAATGCACTGTAACGGCGTGTTGCACCTGTGTCCCGTCAATGAGGTTAAGCCCTGAGTGGGTAACTCCCAATGTTTAACAGAGGGGTGACTCCTAGACTCGCGGGTGGTTGTGCCCCATTTCTTTTATCTATTACCGAGGAGTTAGCTCATGGATCGTCGTTCCCTAATTAAAAATGCCGGCATTGCCGGTGTGCTCGCCGCTGGCGTTGCACCTGCCGTGCATGCCCAGGAAGCCATCCGCTGGCGCCTGGCATCGAGCTTCCCGAAGGCACTGGACACCATTTACGGCGCAGCTGAAACCTTCTCCAAAAAAGTCAGTGAGATGTCTGGCGGCAAGTTCCAGATCTCCGTGCATCCAGGCGGCGAGTTGATGCCAGCCATTGCCGGCATGGTCGACAACGTGCAAAAGGGCACGACCGAAATGGTCCACACCGCGCCCTACTATTTCTTCGGCGTGAACGATGTTTTTGCTTTGGGATGCGCGATTCCCTTCGGCCTGAACAGCCGCCAGATGACCGCCTGGATGTATCAGGGCAATGGCTTGAAACTCATGCGCGAGTTTTACGGCAAGTACAACATTGTCAACTTTCCCATGGGTAACACTGGCGCGCAGATGGGCGGCTGGTACCGCAAAGAAATCAAGACCGCGGCTGATATCAAGGGCCTGAAGATGCGCATCGGCGGTTTCGCCGGCAAGGTGCTTACACGCATGGGCGCGGTACCGCAAAACATTCCTGGCGGCGAGATCTACCAGGCGCTTGAGAAGGGCACCATTGACGCTGCTGAGTGGGTCGGTCCTTATGACGACCAGAAGCTCGGCTTCAACAAGGTGGCTCCGTTCTACTACTACCCCGGCTGGTGGGAAGGTGGTCCGCAGCTGGACGCGTTTGTCAACAAGACAGCGTACGACAAACTCTCCGCCGAAAACAAGGCCATTCTGGAGTCTGCAGCGGCTTACGCACACACCGACATGCAGGCCAAGTACGATGCCCGCAATCCCGACGCACTCAAGCAGTTGGTCGGCGCCAAGACGAAGGTATTGCCATTCCCCAAACCGGTGATGGATCTGGCATTCAAGGAGTCGATGGCTCTGTACGACGAACTCAATGCCAGCAACCCTGACTGGAAGAAAATCTATGCCGACTACTCGGCCTTCCGTAAAGACCAGAACCTCTGGTTCCGCTTTACCGAAGCGCGCTTCGACCAGTTCATGCAGTCCCAAAAACTGTAAGCTTCCCAGCGCTAAAAAACCACGCTCAGGCGTGGTTTTTTTTGGCCTTTGTTTGACGGGCACTGCAGGGAGTGGGCGTTGCGCTCACGCCCGGGCCAAATCAGCTTCTGCGTTGTGGCGATTTGGCGGCGCCGGGACTCGGTTGCTGTTGGTCTGCAGCTATTTGATCTTCACTCCCAAAGGGTGGCGTCCCGATTTGCGGGAGCGCTTCCATTGTGCGTGGGTGTTTTCTGTTCAAACGCCTCCATGCGCAGGCCATCCGGGCAAAGCACCGCATGCATCGGTTCGACTGGAAGTGTCAGGCTGAGGTAGCCACCCTGAGCGCGGCACCGCCTCGGAACGGCGCAAGACATGGTGGGGCGGATGGAAGCTGCTCTGCCACTTCCACAGGGGTGCGGTTGCGCGTCTCAACCGGCTGAAGCCGCGCTGAAGCGCGGCCGGATCTACAGATTCAATCGGTCGGGCTGCTTTCCAACGGATGGACGGAAACAAGTCAGGCCAAAAAAAACGAGGCCCTAGGGCCTCGTTTTTGTGGATAAGAAGCTTTTACTTCTTCTGGTCTTTCTCGGCCGCTTCCATCATGGCTTTCATGGGATCATCTTCCTTGCCTTCAGCGGGTTTGGCTTCTTCACCCGTGCTGCTTGCCTTGGCCTCAGCTTCTTCCTGCTTGACTTCCTCATCGGTTTTGGGGATCTGGAGCTGCTCCATGATCTGATCCTTGTTCAGCAGTTCTACTTTCTCGATACCACCTGTGACCAGGTTCGGGAAGATCATGATTGCCGCGACCATGATGAGTTGCAGGATGATGAAGGCGATCGACCCTTTGTAAATCTCGCTTGTGGTAACCGCTGGAATCGTGGCGCCGGTGACGCGGTCCTTGTAATCAAATTTGGCGGCCACGCTGCGCAGGTAAAACAGCGCAAAACCAAATGGCGGCGTCAAGAATGAAGTCTGCAAGTTCATGGCGATGATCACACCGAACCAGATCATGGCGTCGTCCGCGGTCATGCCGGGTACCAGGCCTGGCAGGATTTTTTCAGCCACAGGCGCAAGCAACGGGATGATGATGAAGGCGATTTCGAAGAAGTCGATAAAGCAGCCCAGAATGAACACCAGAATGTTCACCACGATCAAAAAGCCCCAGGCGCCGCCAGGTATGCCATCGAACAGGTGTTCTACCCAGATGTGACCATCAGCTGCATTGAAGGTGAAGCTGAAAACGGTTGAACCGATCAGAATAAACAGCACAAACGAGGCCAGCTTGGCGGTGTTCTCGAGCGCCTGTTTGAGCAATGGCATATTGATGCGGCGCTTGCCGAGTGCCAGAATCAGCGCACCCAAAGCGCCCATCGCACCGCCTTCGGTCGGCGTTGCGACACCGAGGAAAATGGTACCAAGCACCAGAAAGATCAGGATCAGCGGTGGCATCAAAACAAAGGTCACTTGCTCAGCCAGCCTGGACAGAAGGCCCATGCGCGTCACGCGGTTGATGATCGCGAGCGACAAGCCCAGCAGTGAAGCCAGCGTCATCGACAAAATAACGATCTCATCACCCGGCGCAGGCAATGGCCGCTGGAGCAGAGGGGTCAACACCGCGTTGTGAACCCTGGACCATGCAAAGCCCGCAACCGCGCACAACACGACCAGCACCAGCAAGGACCTGTGGCCCGATGAGCCATTGGCTTCTTTGTAAATACGGGCTTCTGGCGGTAGCGGCGGCACCATGGCCGGTTTGACGAATGCCACGACCACAATGAACAGGATGTACAAACCGACCAGCAACAGGCCGGGCAACAAAGCGCCGGAATACATGTCGCCTACAGAGCGGCCCAGCTGGTCAGCCAGAACGATCAGCACCAGCGATGGTGGAATGGCTTGCGCAAGCGTGCCGGAGGCGGTTATGGTGCCGGTAGCAATCACCCGGCTATAGCCGTAGCGCAGCATGATGGGCAGGGAAATCAGGCCCATCGAGATCACCGCAGCAGCCACAACGCCAGTCGTTGCAGCCAGCAGCGCGCCAACAAGAATCACGGCAATGGCCAGACCGCCCCGCAATGGGCCAAATACCTGGCCCACGGTTTCCAGCAAGTCCTCGGCCATGCCGGAGCGCTCCAGAATGATGCCCATGAAGGTGAAAAACGGAATCGCCAACAGCGTGTCGTTCTGCATGATGCCGAAAATACGCGATGGCAGTGCCTGAAACAAATTGGCGGGAAAAAGACCGGCTTCCATACCAATGAAGCCGAAAGCCAGGCCGGTTGCGGCCAGTCCGAAGGCGACTGGAAAACCAGTCAGTAGCAGGACAAACAGCCCCGCAAACATCAAGGGCACAAAATGTTGTGCGAGAAATGTGGTTTCCATTATTTTTCTCCAGCCAGGCGGGCGGCAGCAATGCGCTCCAGCTCTTCAAGGTGTTTTTGGTCATCCGATTTGGCAGCTTCGCCGCCAATCGGGTCTTCAATCACGCCGCGCAAAAAAGCGATTCGCTTGATCAGCTCAGACACACCCTGCAGCATCAAAAAAGCAAATCCAACGGGCACCAAAAGGTATACAGGCCAGCGAATCAGTCCTCCCGCGTTTTGCGACATTTCGCCATTGGTGTAGGCATTCATGAAAAACGGCCAGCTTAGTCTGATCATCAGAATGCAAAACGGGAAAAGTACAAACACGATGCCCAGCACATCGACCCAGTTGCGGGTGCGGTCTGAAAGGCGGCTTGAAATGAAGTCAATGCGAACATGTGAATTTTTCAAGAAACCATAACCTGCGCCCAGCATGAACACCGCAGCAAACAGATACCACTGGATTTCCAGCAAGCCGTTTGAACTCATGTCAAAAGCCTTGCGCACAATGGCGTTGCCCGCACTGATCAGGGTGGTGGCAAGAATCATCCACATGGTGACTTTGCCCAACAAGGTGCTGATGCTGTCTATCACGCGGGACAGCGAGAGAAGAGGGGTCATAGGGTATGTCTCCAGGAATAAAACAGTCAACGCAGAACGGACGCCCTGACCGGGTGTGGCGCTCAGGAAAAACCCACTCGCGAGTGAGCAGATGTTAACGTGGAAGGTTGGCGCGTCACTTAAAGAATGCTGACGTACACGCCCTGGGTATACCCTGAGGGAAGTCGCGAATTCAGTAGACGCTGACGCCGCTGCCTTCTCGCACTTCACCGACTATTGCGGCTTCGGCAAAGCCCTGGGCATGAAAGATCTCCAGTACCTGGGCGGCCGCATCCGGGCTGCACGACACAAGCAAACCGCCCGAAGTTTGCGGGTCGCTCAAGAGTGCTTTGTCGGCTTCGGCGAAGGCGCCAGGCAGCGTCACTTCAGTGCCGTAGCTTTGCCAATTGCGGCCTGACGCGCCTGTTATGCAGCCTTGCGCCGCCAACTCCCGCACGCCGGCAATCAGGGGCATGAGCGACCAGTCCAGACTTATTTGAACTTTGGCGCCGCGCGCCAGCTCAAGGCTGTGGCCTGCCAGGCCAAAACCGGTGATGTCGGTCAGCGCATGGACGCCATCAAGGGCGGCCAGTGCAATGCCGGGTTTGTTGAGCTGGGTGGTGACTTCAATCATCCTGGCGTATCCGGCGGGCGGAAGCATCTCTTTCTTGAGCGCCGCTGACAGGATGCCTACCCCCAGCGGTTTACCCAGGATCAACACGTCGCCCGCTTTGGCGCCCGAGTTTTTTTTCACGCGGGACGGATGCACCAGACCCAGCACCACCAGCCCATAAATCGGCTCTACCGAATCAATCGTGTGGCCGCCAGCGATTGGAATGCCGGCATCACGGCAGACATCCTGCCCGCCGCGGAGAATGGCACCAATGGTCTCCAGCGGCAGGACATTGATGGGCATGCCGACAAGGCCCAAAGCCATGATGGGCGTGCCACCCATCGCGTACACATCGCTGATGGCGTTGGTGGCGGCGATGCGTCCGAAATCGTAGGGGTCGTCCACGATGGGCATGAAGAAGTCGGTGGTGGCGATGAGGGCCTGCTCGTCGTTCAGCAGGTACACGGCAGCATCGTCAGCGGTTTCTATACCCACCAGCAATTGAGGCGGTAAATTGAAACCGGGCAGATTGCTTGAGTTTTTCAGAATTTCGCTGAGCACGCCGGGTGCAATTTTGCAGCCGCATCCCCCGCCGTGCGACAAACTGGTCAAGCGGATAGCGGCGGGTGGGGCAGAAGGTTCAAGGGCATTCATCGGAAAGCTTTCTCAGTCAGTGCCGGGGGCAGTCACCGGCTTGTCAGCAAGTTTAGGACAAGCCGTCTTTCACGGGCAGGATTAAAAAGGCGGGCCCGCTGGCGGCATTGCTTCTCCAGCAGCTCAAGAAACTCGCGGTCCGTTGCGCAGCGTTGAAGAAGTGTCGCCAGAGCCGCATCGTCCTGGACAGGGAAGTACCCGGCGTAGTCTGTGCCCAGCATGCCAAGGTTGCCGCTGATGCGTGAGGCCAGCACAGCAGTGCCGGATTGCACCGCCTCCATAACCACCTGCGCCCCACCCTCCATGACTGAACTGATCACCAGCACATGGGCTCGCTTGATGTGTTGACGGGTTAATGCGCGCGTCAAGCCGCCGAGCCAGCGATAGTTCTTCAGCCTGGCCTCTGCATCCCGTGCGGCGTGATCCAGATGCGGTTGCAGTGCTTCACCGATGTGGTCAAAGCGAATTTGCGTGGCAGAACAATGGGCGGCGGCCTTTAGATAGGTCAGGGGATCCTTTTCGTCACGCAGATGCCCGACCATCAGTGCGCGGAATTGCCGCGTTGATTTAGTGGCCGGACGCAGCGGGCGCGCTGACTGGTAAATGACGCGGGCTTTGTGTCGCAGGTCAGGTGGCAACTGCTCCACGCCGGCTTCTTGCAGCACCACCAGACAGGTGGCCGATGCCAGCGATTGCTGCGCGCGCAAGTCACCCTGAATGTCCCGATACAGGTCGGTGCCCGTGAGAACCAGGACCAAGGGCTTGTCCGGATAATGGTGCGCCCAGGCCGCGATGGATACGGCTGATCGCCGCGCGTGCAGTGCAATCATCATGTCAGCGGGCGGGCCGGGCAGGGGCTGAGACCAGGCTGGGAGCAGGGCGATGTCACAATGTCTGGACAGAAATTGCGTCCAGCGATGTGCGGTATGCCAATTGCCATTGTTGGTCTCCTGCATGGCGGGACTCACCAGGACCACTGTTTTGGCATCAGACGCTTTACCCAATTCGCCACCCCAGTCGTCGCCAGCGTCTGGCGCCGGCTTGATTGACTCGCCACTCATTCGCAGTGCGGGACGCGATGTGTTGTCGCTCGCGCTGATGGATGCGCGCAACCACACGCTGCGGCTTTTCGGCCAGTACCAGCAAGCGCTGAAGGCCGACAATTTTGCAGTTCCCCAGTTGTCCATCATCAATCCGCCCTTGTGGGAGCTGGGCCATGTGGGCTGGTTTCAGGAGTGGTGGATCGGCCGCAACATGCAGCGCGCTCGCGGCGTGCTCTGCGATCCGGCTCACGCGCGACTGGCGTCGATCGAGCCCCGTGCTGACGGCTGGTGGGATTCTGCCAACGTGCCGCACAGCAAGCGCTGGGCGCTGGAGCTGCCCGGTGTCTCCAGTTGCCGTGCCTACCTGCTGGAAACGCTGGAAAGCACGCTGGAGTTGCTTGAAAAGGCCGGGGACGACGATGCCGCCCTGTATTTTTATCGGCTGTGCCTGTTTCATGAAGACATGCACGCAGAGGCCCTGACTTACACGGCGCAAACGCTGGGCTTGCAACTGGACAAGGCTATGCTGCAGGCCTTCACCCCGCCGACCATGACACTGCGCGAGCCCGTGCTGGTACCTGCTACGTCCTGGAGTTTCGGTTGGCACACCGCACCGGGCAACGCAGGTTTTGTGTTTGACAACGAGTGTGCCGAGCATCGGGTCAGTGTGCCCGAATTTGAAATTGACGCCCAGCCGGTGAGTTGGTCCCAGTTCGCTGAATTTGTCGACGATGGCGGATACGACCGCGCCGATTTCTGGCAAGCGGCTGGCTGGGATTGGCTGCAAAAGACCGCCAGCAACGAGGGCAGGCGAGGGCCGAGGTATGTGGAGCAGATCGGATCCGCCAGCGGCGCGGTGATGCAAATCCGTTTTGGAAAAACGATGCGCATGCTGGGCAACCAGCCTGCCATGCACATGACCTGGTGGGAGGCCGACGCCTGGTGCCGTTGGGCCGGACGCCGGCTGCCGGCGGAGGTCGAATGGGAAGTGGCGGCGCACACGGCCACGCGACGCGGGTTTGTCTGGGGCGATGTGTGGGAGTGGACGGGCAGTACGTTCCGGCCCTACCCGGGCTTTACGCCGCATCCCTATGCCGACTATTCGCAACCCTGGTTTGGAACGCACAAGGTGCTCAGGGGGGCTTCGATGGCTACGCGGGCGCGTATGCGGCATCCGAAGTACCGGAATTTTTATTTGCCAGAGCGGGATGATGTTTTTTGTGGGTTTCGGTCTTGTGCGCTATAGATGATTTTGTTGCAGACGATTTGGCGCGGGCTGGATGCCATTGCCGCCTCCCTCTGTCATCCCGGACTCGATTCGGGGTCTCGAATGACAATCATCAGCTATTGTATTAATAGCAAACTAGTCCCGCCAATAAAGGGCAAAACAGCGATTTAGTGCAAATCAAACCTTGAGACCTTTGATCTTGCGGTAATTCCACCAAGGCAACAAACTCCGCATGGACAACACTTCGCCACTTTGCGCACCATCAGCGCTGTAGCCCGGCAGACCGGCCAGCACCGTTTGCCAATCGGCACTTTGCAGTTCGGCAAGCAGTGCCTGCACCGGATCCTCGGTCAATGCAGATTTCAGACACGCCAGGTGATAACGCTCTTTCACCAGCGGTATGAAGTCCAGTCCCATTTCCCTGGCCGCGGCTTCTATGCCCAAGCCTGCATCCGCCGAGCCGCTAGCCACTGCCTGGGCCACGGCGTGGTGCGACGGCTCCTCATTGTCGTAGCCCTGAATACTGCGTCCATCAAGGCCGGCAACCTCCAGCAGTTCATCCAGCAACACACGCGTGCCGGTGCCGTGCGAGCGGTTGACATAACGAACGCCGTGCCGCTTGAGGTCCAGGAGTCGGGAAAGCCGCAGCGGATTGGACCTGGCGACGATCAAGCCCTGGTTTCGATAGGCAAACCCGATCATTTTGTGCAGCCCCGGCTTCAGCAGACTGCGGTAGGTGCGCGCAGCCAGAGAGTCGCTTCCCGGTAGCTCCAGCGTGTGAAAGCCTGCCATCCTGCAACGTCCCGCATTGAGTGCGGCGATTGCGTCCACACTGCCCATGAAGCGGATGTCCAGATGCAGGCGATGCGCCGCGGCGTGTTCGCGTAGCGCACTGAGCGCGCTGTCGTGGCTGGCGTACAGGGTCAGCACGTGGGCGTCGTCATCAAAGGCGGTTGAGAAAGCGCGCTCGATGTCGCCACGCAACGCTTCTATCTGCGGCGCGAGCCGTGCCTGGGCTTGGCGCTCAGCCCACAGCAGCTTTTCGCCAAACTCGGTGAGCATGGCACGCTGGCCCTTGTCCCAGACGATCAATGTCCGGCCCAGCGTTTGCTCCCATTTTTTTAGCGCGCCCCAGACATGGCGATAGGACAATCCTAGCTCTTTGGCGGCCTTCGAAATCGACCCCTGCTCCCGCACCGCGTACAGCAGGTCCATGAGCGGGTTGCGAATCAAGGCATCCTTGCCCCGCTCAGGCGACAGCAGATAGGAAAGTTCGACTTTGTGCATGGGAGAAAGTAAGGACTGTTTTGATTATGGGCGTACGAATCGAAGGCCTCGCCTTATGTACAAGGCTTCATAGCTCCTGATTCCCAATGGCGGGGCGGGTTATTCATCCTTACGATAGAGCGAAACAGCTGCCATGAATACCTTCTCGGACAGTGTTGGCACGGCCGCCGCACTCATCACCTCGCTCGATCCACTGCTCGCCAGCATTGTGCTCCGCTCACTGGCGGTCAGTGCCTGCGCCTGCCTGATTGCCTGCAGCGCCGGTCTGATGCTGGGAGCCTGGCTGGGTGTGGCCCGGTTTCGCGGCCGGGCGGTGGTGCTGACTGTGCTCAATACCTTGCTGGCCTTGCCGTCGGTGCTGGTGGGACTGGTGGTGTACCTGCTGCTGTCGCGCTCGGGCCCATTGGGTTTTTTGGGCTGGCTGTTTTCATTCAAGGCCATGGTGCTGGCGCAGGCGCTGCTGGTGCTTCCAGTTGTGACCGCGCTGGTACGCCAGACGATTGAAGACGCCGACCGCCTGCATGGCGAGCAGTTTCAGTCGATGGGTGCTGGCAAGGGCATGCGCAGCCTTCTCCTCCTGTGGGACGAACGTTATGCCTTGCTCACCGTGTTGATCACGGCGTTTGGCCGGGCCATCTCGGAAGTCGGTGCGGTGATGATTGTGGGGGGCAACATCGACGGTTTCACCCGGGTCATGACGACGGCCATTGCGCTGGAAACCAGCAAAGGGGATCTCCCGCTGGCGCTTGCACTGGGTGTCCTTCTGCTGATGGTGGTGCTGATGCTCAATGTGCTGATCACGCTGGTGCGGCGTTGGCGCGAGCGGCTGGACGATGGGCCACCGCTGGTGCCGGTGCAGGGCAGTGGAGGGATGCGATGAGCCCGCTTTTTGAACTCAAAACAGTTGACGTGTGTTACGGCCACACACGCGCGCTCGTCGCGTGTGATCTGCGTATCCGGGCCGGAGAGCGCGTGGCGCTGGTCGGATCCAATGGCAGCGGCAAAAGCACACTGCTGCGCACCTTGCACGGCCTGTTACCTCCCAATCGAGGCACGGTCGCGTGTGGCGTGAATATGAGGCAGGCGATGGTTTTTCAGCGGCCCTACATGCTGCGTGCAAGCGCGCAGAGCAACGTCGCGCTGGGACTCTGGCTGAAGGGCATGGTCTGGAAAGAGGCCAGGGCCGCGGCGCTGCAGGCGCTGGCGCGCGTAGGGCTTGCGGGCGTGGCGCAACGCAATGCGAAGGCCCTGTCATCGGGTCAGCAGCAGCGTCTGGCGCTGGCTCGGGCATGGGCGCTGCAGCCGCAAGTTCTGTTGCTCGACGAGCCGACCGCGAGCCTTGATCCTGCCGCCAAGCGCGAGGTGGAGGGGCTGATGGCAGAGTTTGCAGAGGCTGGCATGACGCTGATCTTCAGCAGTCACAACCTCGGTCAGGTCAAACGCCTGGCCAGCCGCGTCATCTATCTGGAGCAGGGCCGCTTGCTGGCCGATTTGCCTGCACATGAATTTTTCAATGGCCCCCTGCCGCCTGAAGCAGAACTGTTTGTAAAAGGAGAGCTTGCATGAGTCCGAAGCCGTTTTTCGCGTCATTTCTGCAGTGTTTTAGGGCTCTAGCCCTTATTTCATATGCGCTGAGTGCTACGCTTTCAATAGCGCAGCCGCGCACCATCGTGATGGCGTCCACAACCTCGACCGAGCAGTCGGGTCTGTTTGGTGCGTTGTTGCCAGCCTTCAAGCAGGCCAGTGGCATGGACGTCAAGGTGGTTGCGCTGGGCACTGGCCAGGCCATTGACATGGGCCGCCGCGGAGACGCTGACCTGCTGTTCGTACATGACCAGGTGGCCGAAGAAAAGATGGTGGCCGGAGGTTTTGCGGTCAAGCGGTTTCCGGTGATGTACAACGACTTTGTGTTGATTGGCCCGGCCGGCGATCCTGCCAAAGTCAAAGGCAGGGACATCGTGGACGCACTGAAAAAGCTCCAGGCGGCCAACGCAGCCTTTGTCTCACGCGGCGACAAAAGCGGTACACACGCGGCTGAGTTGCGCTACTGGAAAAGTGCGGGTGTGGAGACGCCCCAGTTTGCCAACTACAAAGCCTGTGGATGCGGCATGGGTCCCGCGCTCAATATCGCCGCCAGCTCTGCCGCTTACGTGCTGGCAGACCGTGGAACCTGGCTTGCCTTCAAGAACCGCGCAGAGTTGACCGTGCTTGTGGAGGGCGATACGCGCCTTTTTAACCAGTACGGGGTGCTGGTGGTCAACCCCGCCAAACACCCCGGTATCAGGGCCGACGATGCACAGAAGTTTGTCGACTGGGTGGTGTCGCCAGCAGGGCAGGGCGTCATTGCAAGTTACAGGATCAGCGGTGAGCAGCTGTTCTTCCCGAACGCGCTCGCGACCAGGTAAAAAACTACTCAACCAGCGCGGCGGACTTTACCTGCGCCCACACCGCGCTGCCGCTGGTCAGCCCCATGGCGTCAACCGCCCGGGCGGTGATGCGCGCCAGCAGCACGGTCTGACTTTGAGCCGCTGACGCGTTTGCATTCAGGTTCAGGCGGAGCAGCGCCTGTGAAGGGTGAGCGTCAGCGCTGATGGACTCCACGACGCAGGCCATCACGTTCTGGATGCTGGTGCCTTTTGGTTCTTTTGTCGCAACGCTGACGTCGCGGGCCAGCACACGCACGCGCACACCGCTGCCGATCCCCTGGCCGGTGTCACGCAGCCACAAGCTCCCACCTGCAAAACCCACGCGCGCCAAATGCCAACGGGTATCGCGTTCAAGAATTGTGGCCTCCAGCAGCACACCCGCCTCCTGGTCTGACAAACCTGGCGCGTCAACCCGGGCCAGAGTCTGGGCCAAGGGACCTGACACCGCCACTCTCCCCTGGGACAGGACGACCAGCGTGTCTGCCAGTCGCGCCACCTCGTCCATCGCATGACTCACGTAGATCACCGGAATGTCCAGCTCGTTGTGCAGGCGCTCCAGGTACGGCAGGACTTCGCTTTTGCGCTGCGCATCGAGCGCGGCCAGGGGTTCGTCCAGCAAGAGCAGACTCGGGCTGGTTGCAAGGGCGCGGGCCATGGCCACCCGTTGCCGCTCCCCGCCGGACAGTGTTTGCGGTTGCCTGTCCATCAAGGGCGCGATGCCCAAAAGCTCGACCGCATCGTCGAGCGAGACGCGGCGCCGTGAGGCAGGTACACGTTTCATGCCGTACTCGACATTGCGCCGCACACTCAAATGCGGGAACAGGCTGGCTTCCTGAAACACGTAGCCCAGTGGACGCTGATGCGTGGGCAGGAAATGTTTATGAGCATCGTCTTGCCAGACGTCTCCAGAGATACGCAAATGACCCCGTGCATGTTCGAGCCCGGCAATGGCGCGCAGGCAGGTGGTTTTACCGCAGCCGGAAGGCCCAAACAGCGCACTTACCCCGCGTCCTGGCAAGTCGAGCTGCACATCAAGCGCGAAGCCGCTGTAGGCCAGCTTGAAATCGGCTGTGATGCGATCCACGGTCAGCTACCTTCTTCTGCCGGTCGGGTTGAAGGCATACAGCGCCAGCAACACGGTAAAGGAAAACACCAGCATCACAGCGGCCAGCCGGTGCGCATCTGCATACTCCAGCGCTTCCACATGGTCGTAGATTTGTACCGACACAACGCGAGTCTGATTGGGAATGTTGCCCCCGACCATCAGAACCACGCCGAACTCCCCCACGGTGTGCGCAAAACCCATCACGCTGGCTGTGAGGTAACCCGGGCGGGCCAGTGGGAGTACAACGCTGAAAAAAGTATCCAGCGGGGAGGCGCGCAATGTGGCGGCAACCTCCATGGGCCGGTCGCCAATCGATTCAAAGGCGTTCTGCAGCGGCTGCACCACAAAAGGAAGGGAATAGAAAATCGACGCCACCACCAGGCCCCAGAAGGTGAAAGGCAACACGCCCCAGCCCATGGATTGGGTGAACTGGCCCACAGGCCCGTGAGGCCCCATCGCTACCAGCAAATAAAACCCGATAACCGTGGGCGGCAGCACCAGCGGCATGGCCACCACCGCGCCGACCGGCACCTTCAACCAGGAGCGCGTACGTGCCAACCACCAGGCCACTGGTGTGCCAATGAGGAGCAGGATCAGCGTGACCAGTCCGGCCAGTTTGACGGTCAGTGCAATCGCGCCGAGATCCGAGTCAGTGAGCATGGGGGCTTACAAGGTGGCGTGTTTCACAGCTCGTAGCCGTGGCTGCGGATCAGGTCCTTGATGCGGTCTGACTTGAGCAACGTCACAAGTGCGGCGGCTGCGGGCTTGTCTTTTCCCTGTGTGAGCACCACTGCGTCCTGCACGATGGGTTGGTACAACGATGGAGGCACGACCCACATGGAGCCACTCTTGAGTTTTCCACCTTCAAGCACTTGAGACATCGCCACAAATCCCAGCTCCGCATTGCCTGTGGAAACAAACGTGAAGGTCTGGCCCAGGCTTTCCCCGTAAACTAGGCGCGGCGTAAGCCGCTCACTCAGCTTGAGCTGGGTGATAGCCTGCACGGCTGCCGCCCCGTAGGGTGCCACTTTGGGTTGCGCAATCGCTAGCTTTCTGAAATTTCCCGTTTTGAGAACCTGGCCCTGCGCGTCAACCAGAGCCGCATTGGCGGACCACAGCACCAGCTGGCCCCGGGCATAGGTAAACCGGCTGCCCGGTGCGGTCAGACCGTCTTTTTCCAGTTTTTCAGGCGTTTCATTGTCCGCAGACAACAACACGTCGAAGGGCGCGCCATTTTTGATTTGTGCATAAAACTTGCCCGTAGCGCCGGTGACAACTTCTGCCTTGTGCCCCGTGGTTTTTTCCAGAATGGCGGCGATGGCTTGCATGGGCGCGGCAAAGTTGGCCGCGACCGCCACACGGACCTCACCAGCGTGCGCGAGGCTACACGTGAGCAGTGCGAGGAAAGAAGGAAAGCGAAAAACTTTCATGCGGGTACGCGCTATTCTGAAATGGAATAGCGAAAGTATAGCTCCAGGGCGACAATGGCCGCATGAAAAAACCACCGCTTCAACTGGCAAGCGCCCTGGGCCACGATGCTGCTGACAAACGCCTGGATATCCTGCGCCGTATCGGTGAGGCAGGGTCGATTTCCGAGGCCGCGCGGGCAGCCGGTGTGAGCTACAAGGCGGGCTGGCAAGCTGTGGATACCTTGAGCAATCTGGCCGGCGTGCCGCTGGTTGAGCGCACGGTGGGCGGTTCGGGTGGCGGTGGTGCGCTCCTGACAGATGCAGGCCGGGAGCTGCTCCGCGCTGCGGACGAACTCGCGCACGCGCGTGGGCAAGTGCTGGCGCGCCTGGCTGGCAAGTCCGGGAGTTTGTCCAATCCTTCTGCACTGGCTTCCCTTGGCTTGCGGACCAGCATGCGCAACCAGCTCCCATGCACAGTGGTGGGTCTGCGTGCACAAGGTCAGGTGGTGCGGGTACAGCTCGCCCTGGCCGGCGGCGGCCAGCTTTTTTCCCGCGTCACGCGGGAGAGTGCGCAGCTTCTGGGCCTCTGCGCAGGCCTGGCGGTGCTGGCCTTGTGCAAAGCGATCGCGGTGACGGTGCTGGGAAAAGCAACGCCGGATGGGGACACCAATTTGCTGCACGGGCGAACCACGCGTGTCTCGCGGGCTGCAGCCGGAGGCGAGGTAGCGATGGAGCTGGAAGGCGGCCTGCAACTGGTGGGTTTTGCCGGGCCGGGGCATCAACTCAGGGTTCGCAGCCCGGCGGTGGCCTCCATCGCAGAGTCAGCGGTGGTGGTTGCTGTGGCTGGCTAGCTAGCTAGCTAGTGGACTAACGCAGCACCCCGAGGGCAAACGGCAAACTCACCATGCCAAGAAGCGTGGACAGGGTAACCAGCCCGGCTACGTAGGCGCCGTTGTAGCCCATGCGTGCCGCCAGCACATAACAACTTGACGCGGTTGGCAAGGCCGAAAACGCCAGCAATACCGCCGTCTGAACGGGCGACAGGCGAAACACCCATGACAAGCCGAGCGCAATCAAGGGCATCAGAAAGTGGCGAATAGCCAGCACCGACACAGCCAGGGTTTTGGCCTGCGCCAGGGATCTGAATTGCATACCAGCGCCAGCGGCCATCAAGCCCAGCGCCAGGGAGGCGGCGCCTATGCGGGTCACTGTGGGCTCCAGCCATACCGGAATCTGGAAGCCCATCAGATTGGCTGTCATGCCGGTGGCGGTAGCAATGATGAGGGGGTTGCGAATCAGGGCGTGAACAAACCCGGTGTTTGCATGGCGCGCCATCGGCCAGATTGCGCCAACGTTAAAGAGCGGCACACACACGCCAATCAGCACGGCGATGAGCAGCAGTCCCTCCGCCCCCGCCACCCGCTCCGCCAGGGCCAGGCCGATGAAGGAGTTGAATCGAAAGGCGATTTGCGCGCTGGCAGCGTGTTCGCGTTTGTCGATGCGAGCGCCCAGCCAGGGTAGCCAGGGTAAAGAGTAGGAAAGCGCAATGCCCAACACGCCCATCGTGAGCCCGGCAATGATGAGGCTGGAGGTTGCGCTTAGATCAAGCGGGCTTCTGACAATGGACTGAAACAGCAGCACCGGAAACAGGAAGTAATAAACCAGGCTCTCCACCTGCTCCCAAACGGTGCGATTGAGAGCGGTGTAGCGGCACACCAGGTAGCCGCACAGGATGAGGGCGAAGTCGGGGAAGAGGAGCAGGGCGTAATTCACCCTTCGAGAATAACCCGAACGAGGCACTGCTTCGGGTTTGCCCCTATGCGTAATCCACAACATACCGGCGCGCGTTGTAAGTTTAGGATCAAGCCTGTCACCGCTTATTTGCCATTTATCCAAAGGAACATGCATATGCAACGCCGATACCTCCTTACCCTTTCCTCGCTGACCCTCGCCGTTGCGGCATGCGGTTCAGCCTTCGCGCAGTCCTATCCAAACAAGGTCATCAAGCTGCAGGTGCCTTTTGCACCTGGCGGCACCACCGACATCGTGGCGCGCGTGATTGGCGAGCCGCTCGGCAAGGCCCTGGGCCAAAACGTCATCATCGAAAACAAGGCAGGTGGCGGCGGTGTGGTGGGCGCCCTGGAGACCTCGAAGGCAGCACCGGACGGCTATTCGCTGGGTATGGCAACGGTATCCACCACCGCGGCCAACCCGGCCATCAACCCGAAAATTCCGTACAACACGCTGACAGACTTCACGCCCATCATCAATATCGCTGCCACGCCAAATATCATTGCCGTGCACCCAAGCTTTCCGGCGCGCAACTACAAAGAGTTCATCGCCGAGCTCAAGAAAAATCCGGGCAAATATTCTTACTCATCGTCCGGGACCGGCGGCATTGGTCACCTGCAGACCGAGCTGTTCAAAAGCCTGAGCGGCACATTCATCACGCACATTCCGTATCGCGGCGCAGGCCCGGCACTGAATGACACGGTGGCTGGCCAGGTCCAGATTATTTTTGACAACATTCCCTCGGCGTTGCCCTTCATCCAGCAGAAGCGGCTGATCCCCATCGTCGTGGCTGCGCCTAACCGGCTGTCGGTTATGCCTGACGTTCCCACCTTCAAGGAAGTCGGCCTGGAGCCTGTTAACCGCATGGCCTACTACGGCATCATCGGCCCCAAGGGTCTGTCCAAAGAGGTTGTTGACAAAGTCAGTGCAGGGGTACTCAAGGCCCTGCAAGACCCTGCGGTTCGCAAGCGCATCGAAGACACCGGTTCGATCATTGTGGGCAACACACCTGAGCAGTTCACGACCCAGATCAAGGCTGAATTCGAAGTCTATAAAAAGGTTGTGACCAGCGCTGGACTCAAGCTGGACTGATTGCCAACGGCCTTCGGCCCGGTACACCATACCCCCGCAGGCTAACGCCCGGCGGGGTATTTTTTTGCCTGCGGTCCGCTTTTGTTATCGTTGGTGCATGCACCCCCAGAGCCAGTCAGGTATCGACAGCTTCATTGACGCCCTTTGGCTGGAAGATGGCTTGTCCAAAAATACGCTGGCTGCCTATAGGCGCGACCTGACGCTTTATGCAGAGTGGGCTGCGTCTCAGGGTCAGCAGCTCAACGACACATCTGAAACCAGCCTCAACAGCTATTTCTCCCTCAAGCACGACACCAGCAAAGCGACATCGGCCAACCGGAGGCTAACGGTTTTCAAACGCTACTTTCGCTGGGCGCTGCGAGAGCGCTTCATCACGGCTGACCCCACGCTCAAGTTGCAGTCTGCCAAACAGGCGCTGCGGGTGCCCAAGCTGATGTCTGAGGCGCAGGTGGAATCCTTGCTGGCTGCACCCAGCGAAGATGCGCCGCTGGGCCTGCGCGACCGTGCCATGCTGGAGCTCATGTACGCCAGTGGGCTGCGCGTCAGCGAGTTGGTCGGCCTCAAGACTTTTCACCTCGGCATGAACGAGGGCGTGCTGCGCGTCATGGGTAAAGGCAGCAAGGAGCGCCTGGTTCCATTTGGTCAGGTTGCCAGGGAGGCCGTGGCGCAGTACATCGCAGAAGCGCGCCCCGACATTCTGGGCGGACAACAGACTGAGGACCTGTTTATCACCGCGCGAGGCAAAAGCATGAGCCGCGTGATGTTCTGGATGATCGTCAAGAAGTACGCACTGCAGGCAGGCATCACCTCGCCGTTGTCGCCCCACACCCTGCGCCACGCCTTCGCGACGCACCTGCTCAACCATGGGGCAGACCTGCGGGCGGTGCAGATGCTGCTCGGCCATGCCGATATTTCCACGACCACCATCTACACCCATGTTGCGCGCGAGCGGTTGAAGGCACTGCACGCGGTGCACCATCCACGCGGATAGCGCCTCAGTTGTGTGGAAATGGGTTAGCACCCCAATTGGGCGAGTTCAGCCTCATCAAACCCGGCCGCGCGTCGCGCTTCCAGGTTAAAGGGGCCGCGCAGAGCGGGGGCTTCGTACTGCTTCGCGAGTTGCCCATATGTTGCAAGCGGTTCGAGTCCACGCTCGCCGCATAAGAAGCGGTACCAGTGGTTGCCAATGGCAACGTGTCCGATCTCGTCACGCAGGATGATGTCGAGGATTGCAACCGCCCCAAGGGCGCCGGGGCTGCCCACTTTGCGCAGCTTGGCCTGCATGGCAGGCGTTGCGTCCAGTCCGCGGGCTTCCAGTGTCCGCGGAACCAGCGCCATTCTCGCCAGTACATCGTCGGACGTTTTTGCGGTCATGTCCCAAAGGCCGGTGTGCGCCGGGAAATCTCCATAGTCATATCCCAGGGACTGCAAATGAGCGCGCAGCAGGCTGAAGTGGTGAGCTTCTTCTGCCGCCACCTTCAGCCAATCGAGGTAGTAAGCGTGCGGCATGCCATCAAAACGCCAGATCGCATCCAGCGCCAGGTTGATCGCGTTGAACTCGATATGGGTCACCGCATGCAGCAGGGCAGCCAAACCTTCAGGTGTGAATGGGGAGCGCTTGGGCACATCCAGGTGCGAGCGCAGCTCCGGCTTCGCAGGGTGACCCGGTAAACCCGTCGGCGCTTCGATCCGCTGGTCTGCTATAAAAAGAGTAGCTGACCGCACGCGCAGCGACTGGGTGAGAAGCACTTTTTGTTGTGAGTCCCGTTCCGACAAGGCCTCCAGGGCCATTTGGCGCAGCTCAGGTTTCACAGGCATGGGTGTCATCATGAGGGGCGAGCCGGGCAACTCTGAATCCTGGGGGCAAAAGGTCGGGAGGTCGGTGGAGGGGATGAAACTATTCTAGGGCGCCACCTGGAAAAGCCGATGCATCCTTCGCAACCAACTGGTCGTGCGCCCTACGGGTTCTTCAGGCGGATCCTCACAATAGATGGGCCTCACTCAACTAATAAGTTGGTATTATTGGAGGCAGATTCCGAACCGCTGCTAGACCCGTTTTCAGTTCGGACCACAGGGCGAAGGATCGCGCGCCCTGCACTTCCACCCAGCCTTTGAAAGTTGATTGATGTCAGGACGAAGCCGGTTGGCGATAGGCGTTGGCGCGGGCCTCACGATCGGCTTTCTTGCGCTGATCGTGATCGTCAGCACCACCATCTGGCTGGTAGAACGCAGCAACAGCCTGTTTGAGCAATCGGCGTTGCAGCGCACGAGCCGCATCGCCGCTGTGGAGCTGCGCGATCATTTGCGCACCGCTGAGTCGAGCCAGCGCGGTTTTCTCCTGACCGGAAACCAGATTTATCTGGCCCCCTATGACACGGCCAAGACGCGGGCGCGGCAGGAGCTGGATGATCTGGGCCGGATGATTGCGCCAAATGCGCCCAACCGTGCCATGCTGCCCCGGTTGTCAGAAGCGGTAGGAGAAAAGATCGGCGAGATGGACAACAGCATCGCGCTGAAAAGTGCTGGCCGCGATGCAGACGCCTTGGCATTGCTTCAAAGGAATCGCGGCAAGACGCTGATGGACGAAATCAATGTCTTTCTCTATGGGGCGATATTGATCGCCGACGAAAACATCACGCTCTACAGCGCCGAACAGCAACGCAATGCGTCCGTGCTGCGCTGGATATCGGCAGGCGCCGCCGTGGTCATCATTCTGGTGGTGTTCGTGGTGGCCTTTACTGTCTACCGCAACGGGCAGGATCTGAAAGTGGCACGCGACGAAGTGCAGGCAGCCAATCTAACGCTGGAGGAACGTGTGAAGTCCCGCACGGCCGATCTGGCCATGGCGCGGGAACGCGCAGAAGTTCTGCTGACCGAGGTCAATCACCGCGTGGCCAACAGTCTGCAGCTGGTGGCGGTGCTGGTGGGGATGCAAATGCGCACAGTCACCGACACGTCGGCCAAGGATGCCTTGCGTGAAACTCAGTCGCGGATCAGTGCAATCTCGCTGATCCATAAGAGCCTGTACACATCAGGCGATGTGACCAACGTGGCGTTGAACGATTATCTGGGCGCCATGTTGGGTAATCTGGAAACGGCGATGAAGAAGGACGGCCACACCGCCATCCTGAAATGTTATCTGGAGCCGATTTCGCTAAGCACTGACGCCAGCGTCAGCCTGGGCGTGGCCGTCCAGGAGCTGGTCACCAACGCCTTCAAATATGCTTATCCCGACGAGAAGACCGGCGAGGTGCGGGTGCGGCTCAAGCGACTGGAGGGCGGCAAGGCCGAACTGACGGTTGAGGATGATGGCGTGGGGATTGCGCTGAACAGCGCGCATGCGGGCACCGGGCTGGGCAGCAAGATCATCAATACGATGGCGTCGGCGCTGAAGACGCACGTGGAATATATCAACCGCATGCCGGGTACGATGGCGCGGTTGGTGCTGACGACGGCGAATGCGTGATGGTGTCTTCGAGGAATTGGCGATGAAATTTCGACTGTCTGCGCTTGCTTCACTGATGTGTCTCGGCGCGTCTTCGTTTGCCGCTGGCAGCGGGGGGCTGACCAACCCGGTCAAGTTGCCTGCGTACGATGCGGCACGGGCTGCCTGCAGAGCGCCAACGGGTTTGCAGAAGAAGCTGGTGTTTGTGCAGGACAACAGGCGCGAGTTCATGCAAGGCGCGGGACGCGGGCTGGAAGCTGCGGCGCGGGCACGGGGCCTCGGCTATAGCGTTGCCTTTGCCAATAATGATTCTGCGCTGATGGTTAAACAGCTTGGCGGCATCGCAACTGATAAAACGGGCGCAATTGTGGTGGCGCCTATCGATCCTCCGTCGCTGGCGCCGGCTCTGAAGAAGGTGCTGGGCGCGGGCGCCTATGTGGGTGCCATCGTGCCACCGCCGGCGACCACGGTGTTGAACGCGCCGCAATACCTGACCGGCAAAGTTCTGGCGGAAGCGGCGGCAAATTACATCCGCACGCGGCTTGGCGGAAAGGCCAAGGTTGTGCTGCTGACGCATGACAGCCTGCAATTCCTGGCGCCGCGTTTTACCGCCATGCGCGACACCCTGCGAACACTTCCGGGCGTGACGATCGTGGCCGACATTTCGCCCGCCACGGTCGACAAGGAGGGCGGATATCGCACGATGAAGACGATCCTGCTCGCGCAACCGAATATCGATGTCGTGCTCGGCGCGGACACGGTAGTGCTCGGAGCGCTGGCGGCATTGCGCGAAGCGGGCAAGGCGCGGTCGGATCAGTTTCTGGGCGGTATCGACGGCGAGCGGGAAGCGGTCGTCGAAATCAAAAAAGGCGACAGCCCCTACAAGGCGAGCATCAGCCTTGCTTCATCCATCTTCGGTTACGCGATGGGCCAGCAGGCCGCTGATTGGCTGGACGGAAAGTCCATTCCACAGGCAATGGATATTCTGCCCAGGGCGCTGACCAGCAGCAACATCGCGGACTATGAACGCGATACGGCCAACCCCGGCGCGGTGTATGCCGATCCGTCGCGGCGCGCGTCTTATCTGAAGATGTACGGCAATATCTGTTTCGACACGCGCGAAAACTATATTAATTTCCCCTGGTCCTCAGAAACCAAATAGTCTCATCAAGGTCGTGCCCACCGCCTGCAACCTCGCACAGAATTCAGCAGCCCGCCAGCCAGCCATGACCGTCAAGCCTTTCGTCATCCTATACGTTGAAGACAACGACTTCGTCCGGGAGTCGTTCGCAGAGTTGCTTGCCACCGCCGATCGCCGGATCGTATGTGTGGCCGACGGCGCCGGCGCGCGCGAGGTGCTGCGCGAGCAGACCGTGGACCTGCTGGTGACCGACATCAACCTGCCCGACGGCTCGGGCCTCGATGTGGCGCGCGAGGCTTTTGGTCATAACCCGACGCTGCCGGTGATCGTCTGCTCAGGGCAGGACTTGAGGGACGTCGCCCGGTCGCTCGGCCCTACCGCGCATCCACTGAGCAAGCCCTTTGAACTGGAAGAACTCGAGGCGCTTGTCGAGCGTCTCGCGCGATCAGCGACTTGACGTTTGGGTCACCGCATAGAACAGCGAGCCAAACCTTCAGGCGTGAATGGCGAGCGCTTGGTCACATCCAGATGCGAATGCCGCTCGGGCCGGGCGGCGTAACCCGGTAGATCCAGGAACCTGTCGGGCCGTGGGTTGCTATTAAAAGAGTAGCTGCTTGCGCCCGTAGCGCATGGGCAAGAAGCACTTTTTGTTGTGGATCCCGCAACGACAAAGCCGCGATGGGGTGGAGGGCGTAAAGCCACTCGAGGGCACTGCTTGGGGCCGATCCTTACAATGAGATCATCACCTCCACCGTTCAGGATTCTGGCTAACCATGAGTATTTACCAACTAGACGCGCTGACTCCCAACATTCATGAGAGCGCATGGGTTGCGGACAACGCTCAGGTCATGGGCAATGTTTCTCTGGCCGAAAGCAGCAGCGTCTGGTTTGGCGTGGTCATCAGAGGCGACACGGAAACCATCAGCATAGGCAGGGGCTCGAACATTCAAGACAACAGCGTCCTGCATGCCGACATAGGCATGCCGCTGGAGATAGGCGACAACGTCACCGTTGGCCACCAGGTCATGCTGCACGGTTGCACGATTGGAGATGGATCGCTGATTGGAATTCAGGCGGTGGTACTGAACGGCGCAAGGATCGGCAAAAATTGCCTGGTCGGCGCGGGCTCACTGGTGACGGAGGGCAAGGAATTCCCGGATGGGTCCATGATTTTGGGCCGCCCCGCAAAGGTTGTCAGGCAGCTCACCCCCGAACAGATCGAGGGTTTAAAAATGAGCGCTCAGCACTATGTAGAGAATGCCCGGCGTTACAAGACCGGGCTCAAGAAGATCGCCTGATGTCCTCCGAACTCCATAAATTCATCTTTGACGGCCTGCCGGTCCGTGGCATGTTGGTGCGGCTAACCGACGCCTGGCAGGAAATCCTCAAGCGCCGCGAGGCTGGTGGCGGCTATCCGGCCGAGGTGCTGGAGTTGCTGGGCGAAATGACAGCCGCGGGGGCCTTGATGCAAAGCAACATCAAGTTCAATGGCGCCCTGATCCTGCAGATTTTTGGTGACGGGCCCGTCAAGGTGGCCGTGGCTGAGGTGCAGCCCGATTTGAGCCTGCGTGCCACAGCAACCGTAACCGGCACTGTGGAATCTGGCGATAGTCTCAGCAAGCTGGTCAACGTAAACAACCAGGGCCGGTGTGCGATCACGCTGGACCCAAAAGACAAGTTGCCGGGCCAGCAGCCCTACCAGGGGGTGGTTCCGCTGTTTGGCGATCACCACGAAAAAATTGAAAACCTCGGCGAAATTCTGGAGCACTACATGCTGCAGAGTGAGCAGCTGGATACCAAGCTGATTTTGGCTGCCGACGACAAGGTGGCTGCAGGCTTGCTGATACAGCGTTTGCCGGTAAAAGGGCAGGGCAACCTTGAAGGACAGATTGATCGCGATGCCACGGAAGACCAGATTGGCCTGAACGAGGACTACAAACGGATTGCCTTGCTGGCGGGCACGCTCAAGCGCGAAGAGTTGCTGGGTCTCGATGCGGACACCATTTTGCGCCGCCTGTTCTGGGAAGAGCAAATCACGCGCTTTGAGCCGCTGGCACCCAGTTTCTCCTGCAGCTGTTCGCATGACCGGGTAAGCAGCATGCTGCGCGGCCTGGGCACGGCGGAGGTGGAAAGCATCATTGCCGAGCAAGGGCGCATTGATGTGGGTTGTGAGTTTTGCGGCGCGCAGTACGGGTTTGATCCTGTTGACGCGGCGCAAATTTTTACCAACCCCGGGCGGCAGTTGCCGCCTGCACCCACCGTTCAATAACTACTCGCCGCGCGCCGCGATCAAATCGCTCAGCAGGCGCCGCTCGCACTGCGGGTCGCTGCAGGTGTCGCAGGTCCATACCCACGGTTTGCGGCTGTGCAGCGAGGTTTGATCAGAGACCAACGCGTCCACTGCGCCCAGCGCGTGCTGCAGAAGTTCTGGCCCGCAGCCGTAGATGACCTTGTAGGAAATTCCCGCAGTTGCCAAAGCGCTTCGTAGCCGCACATCGGTTGTTTCGGCTTCGGGGGCATCCTGACCCCCTCGCGGCAGATCCAGGCCCATCAGCAGCGTGATATCAAAAGGGGAATGTTGGCCTGGTGTCAGGCTGTCCAGCATCTTGCAGTGGTCGATGACTGTGACTTGAAGCTCAGGCCTGGCTGACAGAAGGGCCGCAGCGAGGTTTGTCCTCGCGGTTGCTTGGGCCCCCAGCAGGGCGACTCGCAGCATGGAAGTGCCGATGTCAGCGGGCGATCTGGACAAAAATCTCGTTGGGCTTGACCATGCCCAACTCTTCGCGCGCTTTTTCTTCAACCATTTCAAGGCCTTCCTTGAGATCTTTCACCTCGGCGGCAAGGCGCTCGTTTTCAACTTTTGATTGGGCATTTTTCAACGTCTGCTCGTCGAGCTTGCGCTGCATTTCATTCACGTTGGGTACGCTGCCCCGACCCACCCAGAGTTGCGCATGCACAATGACCAGCAGCGCAATCAGCAGGAGAGGGACGAGGCGTGAACTCATGGCGAACTATGCCCCGCCTTCAGGGCGCTGCGAAGCACAGGAATTGACGAGCGTGGGGCCATTCACTTGAGGTTGTAGAAAGCATCGCGGCCCGGATAGATCGCGATGTCACCCAGGTCTTCTTCGATGCGAAGCAACTGGTTGTACTTGGCCATGCGGTCCGAGCGGCTCAAACTGCCGGTCTTGATCTGACCGGCATTGGTGCCCACTGCAATATCAGCAATGGTGGCGTCTTCAGTCTCGCCGGAGCGGTGTGAAATAACAGCGGTGTATCCGGCCCGTTTCGCCATTTCAATGGCGGCAAATGTCTCAGTGAGTGTGCCGATTTGGTTGATCTTGATCAGGATGGAGTTGGCAATGTTTTTGTCGATGCCTTCCTTCAGGATTTTGGTGTTGGTGACGAACAGGTCGTCGCCAACCAATTGCACCTTCTTGCCCAGGCGTTCGGTCAGAATCTTCCAGCCGTCCCAATCGCCTTCGTGCATGCCGTCTTCGATGCTGATGATGGGGTACTTGTCGCACCAGGTGGCCAGCATGTCAGTCCACTGCTGCGCGGAAAGGCGCAGACCCCCTTCGCCTTCGAGCACGTACTGGCCGTCTTTGTAGAACTCGCTGGCGGCGCAGTCCAGGGCCAGGGCAATCTGGTCACCCGCGGTGTAGCCGGCCTTGTCGATGGCTTCGAGGATCAGGGCGATGGCGGTTTCGTGGTTTTCAACGCTGGGGGCAAAGCCTCCTTCGTCGCCCACGGCGGTACTGATGCCCTTGTCGTGAAGGATTTTCTTGAGCGCGTGGAACACCTCGGCACCCCAGCGCAGGGCTTCACGGAAGCTGGGCGCACCTACGGGGACGATCATGAACTCCTGCAGGTCCAGGCTGTTGTTGGCGTGGGCGCCACCGTTGATCACGTTCATCATGGGAACCGGCATCTGCATTGCACCCATGCCGCCAAAGTAGCGGTAGAGGGGCAGGCCAGCTTCCTCGGCGGCAGCACGTGCCACAGCCATGCTGACGGCCAGCATCGCGTTGGCGCCCAGCCGGCCCTTGTTTTCGGTGCCGTCCAGGTCGATCAATGTGCGGTCGAGGAAGGCCTGCTCGCTCGCATCCAGGCCCAGTACGGCTTCAGAGATTTCGGTGTTGATGTACTCGACCGCCTTGAGGACACCCTTGCCGAGGTAGCGGGCCTTGTCGCCGTCGCGCAATTCGATGGCTTCGCGTGAGCCGGTGGAGGCGCCCGAGGGAACGGCAGCGCGGCCCATGATGCCGGACTCCAGCAGCACGTCGCATTCAACGGTAGGGTTGCCACGGCTGTCGAGAATTTCCCGGCCGACGATATCAACAATTGCACTCACGTTTAGTTCCTTTTTTGTTAAGAGGGCTATCAGACCGGGGCGGAAACGCCTTCGACCAGCACCATATTGAAAAACTCGGTGGTGCCGGCACGCTTGGCGCGTGCGGCACGGTACATTTCGTCGTCATAGAAGGTCTTGGCCTTGTCGTAGCTTGGAAAGCGCAGCATGGCGACGCGCGCCGGCTGCCAGTTGCCTTCCAGTGCCTCAAACTTGCCACCACGGACCAGGTATTCGCCGCCCGCAGCCGCCACCGCTGCGGGCGCTGCGGCCATGTACTGTTTGTACTGCTCCGGGTCGGTGATTTTCATGTCGACAATGATGTACGCGGGCGCCATGGCCTGTTTCCTTGTTGCAATTGAGTGGGCCGTTGCCCGATCAGGTGTTAAAACTGTTTTCCAGAAAGCCGTTCTTCTTGGTCACGCGGTCAAGTGCGAGCAGCGTTTCCAGCAGGGCCTTCATGTGTTTAAGGGGAACCGCGTTGGGCCCGTCGCACAGCGCATTGGCAGGATCGGGATGGGTTTCCATGAACAGGCCCGCAACACCAACGGCGACAGCTGCGCGGGCCAGCACCGGGACCATTTCACGAACGCCGCCGCTGCTGGTGCCTTGACCACCAGGCAACTGCACCGAGTGGGTTGCATCAAACACCACTGGCGCATCAGTGTCGCGCATGATGGCCAATGAGCGCATGTCACTTACCAGATTGTTGTAGCCAAAGCTGGCGCCGCGTTCGCAGGCCATGAAGTTGTCTTCACTCAAGCCGGCAGCTTTTGCAGCGGCACGCGCTTTGACAATGACGTTCTTCATGTCACCAGGGGCCATGAACTGACCTTTTTTGATGTTCACGGGCTTGCCAGATAACGCCACGGCATGGATGAAATCTGTCTGCCGGCACAGGAGGGCCGGAGTCTGCAAGACGTCGACCACAGATGCAACCTGAGCGATCTGGTCTTCGCGGTGGATGTCCGTAAGAACAGGAACGCCTATTTCGCGCCTCACCTTTGCGAGTATTTCAAGCCCCTTGTCCATACCAAGGCCACGATATGCCGTTTCGCTGGTTCGGTTGGCCTTGTCAAAGCTGCTTTTAAAAATAAAGGGGATGCCGAGGCTGGAAGTGATTTCCTTCAGGGTTCCGGCTGCGTCCATCTGCAATTGTTCGGACTCAACAACACAAGGGCCGGCAATGAGAAAGAAGGGTTGATCCAGGCCTACGTTGAAGCCACACAACTTCATGCGACTACCTTCAGGGATTTGCCCGCAGTCTGGTGATCCAGTGCCGCCTTCACATACGCATTAAACAGCGGATGCCCATTCCAGGGTGTGGATTTGAATTCAGGGTGAAATTGCACGCCAATGAACCAGGGGTGAATGTTTTGCGGCAATTCAACAATTTCGGTCAATTGCTCGCGCTGGGTTAGCGCGGAAATCACGAGGCCAGCCTCACGGAGCTGGTCCAGATAGTGCACATTGGCCTCGTAGCGGTGACGATGCCGCTCGGTGACAACGTCGCCATAAATCTTGTGCGCCAACGTGCCTTTGGCTACGTCCGAACTCTGCGCGCCAAGACGCATGGTGCCACCCAAGTCGGATTGTTCATTACGCGTCTTGATGGTGCCGTCTTCGTCTTTCCACTCGGTAATCAGTGCGATCACGGGGTTGGGGCTCTCGGGCTCGAACTCGGTGCTGTTGGCATCTTTCAACCCCGCTACATGGCGTGCAAACTCGATCGTGGCAACCTGCATGCCCAGACAAATGCCAAGGTAGGGAACCTTGTTCTCACGCGCGAAACGGGCGGCGCAAATTTTTCCTTCAACGCCACGTTTTCCAAAACCGCCGGGCACCAGAATGCCGTCAAACTTGGCAAGCCGCGAAACGTTGTCTGGCGTGATGGTTTCCGAGTCCACATACTCGATGACCACTTTCGCGTGGTTCTTCATGCCAGCATGGCGAATCGCCTCGTTGAGCGATTTGTAGCTGTCGGAAAGGTCGACATACTTGCCAACCATGGCGATGTGCACTTCGTTCGCAGGGTGAGCGGTTTCGTAAACCAGATCGTCCCAGCGTTTCAAATTGGCGGGTGGGGTATTCAGTCGTAGCTTGTCGCAGATCAGGCCGTCCAGTCCCTGCTCATGGAGCATGCGCGGCACCTTGTAAATCGTGTCCACGTCCCACATTGAGATCACGCCCCACTCGGGCACGTTGGAGAACAGAGATATCTTTTCCCGTTCTTCGGCGGGAATTGGCCGGTCTGCGCGACAGAGCAAAACGTCGGCCTGGATGCCGATTTCGCGCAGCTGCTTGGCGGTGTGTTGTGTGGGTTTTGTTTTGAGCTCGCCTGCGGCGGCAATCCATGGGACGTAGCTGAGGTGGACAAAGGCAGAGTTGTTGGCGCCCAGGCGAAGGCTCATCTGACGCACGGCTTCGAGGAAAGGCAAGGACTCAATGTCACCGACCGTGCCACCAATTTCAACAATGGCGACATCGACGCCCTGCGGTGTGCCGTAGCCAGCGCCGCGCTTGATGAACTCCTGGATTTCGTTGGTTACATGCGGGATGACCTGAACGGTTTTGCCAAGGTAATCGCCGCGGCGCTCTTTTTCCAGAACGCTTTTGTAAATCTGCCCAGTCGTGAAATTGTTGGCCTTGCGCATGCGGGTTTCAACAAACCGCTCATAGTGGCCAAGGTCCAAATCGGTTTCAGCGCCATCGTCGGTCACAAACACTTCGCCGTGCTGAAACGGTGACATCGTGCCTGGGTCAACGTTGAGGTAGGGATCCAGCTTGATTAAAGTGACTTTGAGGCCTCGCGATTCAAGGATCGCTGCTAAGGAGGCTGAGGCGATTCCCTTGCCCAGGGAAGACACCACACCGCCGGTGACGAAGACAAATTTGGTC